>NZ_BJUW01000001.1 GCF_007988825.1 Microbacterium aerolatum
GCCCCCCCCCCCCCCGCCGCATGGGATTACTCGCCGGATTCCTTCTGCTCGCGCACCATCTCGACGACCTCTTCATACTGCGGCGCATTCATGAAGTTGTCGACCGATACGTGCAGCGAGTCCGGGGACTTGCTCTTCGCGCGATCCGTCAGTTGCTGCTGCGTGATCACCAGGTCGGCTGTGCCGTCGAGGTTCGCGATGGCCTGGTTGGTGACCTTGACGTCCTCGATTCCGGCCTTCTTCAGCTTGTTGCGCAGCACGCTCGCGCCCATCGCCGACGACCCCATGCCGGCGTCGCACGCGAACACGATGTTCTGGATGGGTGCGGTGGCGACGGCCGTGGCCGTCGTGCCCGCTGCGCCCGTCGCACCGGCGCTCGCGGCGAGGTTCGAAAGGTGCTCGGACTTCTTGCCCTTGTTCGCCTCGGTCTGCGCGATGGCGGCGCCGAACGTGTCGGACTCGGCAGCCAGGTCGCGCTTGCGCGATGCCCGCAGGATGACCGCGGTGATCAGGAACGTCACCACGGCGGCGATGATCACCGACAGGTAGACGACCACCAGGTTCCATACGCCGGGGCCGATGGCGGCCGCGGTGACGGCGATGATGCTTCCTGGAGCAGCCGGGAAGGCGAGTCCACCGCCCAGCAGCATGTTCGTCGTCACACCGGAGGCGCCACCCGCGATGAGGGCGAGGATGGTGATCGGCTTGCTCAGCGCGTAGGGGAAGTAGATCTCGTGGATGCCACCGAAGAACTGGATGATCGCAGCACCAGGAGCGGATGCCTTCGCTGCGCCGACGCCGAAGAACGTGAACGCCATCAGCAGGCCGAGGCCGGGGCCGGGGTTCGCCTCGATGAGGAACAGGATCGACTTGCCGGTCTCCGTCGCCTGCTCGATGCCGAGCGGGGTGAAGACGCCGTGGTTGATGGCGTTGTTCAGGAACAGCACCTTCGCGGGCTCGACGATGATCGACACCAGCGGCAGCAGCTGCAGCGACACCAGCCAGTCGACGGCCGCACCGAGAACGGTGCTGATGCCGAGCATGACCGGACCGAAGGCGAAGAAGCCCGCGATGGCGAGGATCATGCCCAGGATGCCTGCGGAGAAGTTGTTCACCAGCATCTCGAAGCCGGCCCTGATCTTGCCGTCCCAGAGCTTGTCCATCTGCTTGGTGATCCAGGCCGCGAGCGGGCCCATGATCATCGCACCGAGGAACATCGGGATGTTGGTGCCGACGATGACGCCCATGGTGGCGATCGTGGCGACGACGCCGCCGCGCTCGCCGTAGACCATGCGTCCACCGGTGTTCGCGATGAGCAGCGGCAGCAGGTAGGTGACCATGGGGCCCACGAGTCCGACATAGGCGAGGATGTTTCCGCCATCGCCCTCGGCCACAGCGGTCATGGCGCCCTGCCACAGGATGACGCCGGAATCGCCGCCGCCGCCGATGATCTCGGCGACCGGCGCCCAGTGCCAGCCGAACGGGCTGTCCGCGCCGAAGAACCCGGCGGGGATGAAGAGCATGGTGATGAATCCCCATGCGATGAATGCAGCGATGTTCGGCATGATCATTCCGGAGAGGAAGGTGCCGAACCTCTGCACTCCGACTCTGAGACCACCCGGTTTCCGGGCGGCGGTTGACGTCGTCGTCATGATGTCGTCTCTTTCTGGTGGGAGGGTAGGGCCGCGGCGGCTTCTGCCACGGCGTTGCGGGCACCGGCGGCGTCGTCCGCCGCCAGTGCGACCTCTGCTAGGCTCCGTGCCTCGTCGAGGGTGCGCTCGGAGAGCGCGAGTCTGACGTCGGCGAGTGCCGACGGAGCCATCGACAGGCTTGTTGCGCCGAGGCCCACGAGGACCAGGGCGAGCAGCGGGTCAGCGGCGGCCTCGCCGCAGACGCCCACCGGCTTGCCCGTGCGAGCGCCGGCGGCGCCGACCTCGCCGACCAGGCGCAGCACCGCGGGGTGCCACGGGTCCTGGAATCCGGCGACCGAGCCGAGCATGCGGTCGGCGGCCATCGTGTACTGCGTGAGGTCGTTCGTGCCGATCGAGGCGAAGTCGGCGTGTGCGAGCACCCGGTCGGCGAGCAGCGCGCTAGCGGGGACCTCGACCATGACTCCTGCCGTCTTCAGCCCGTACTCGCGGGCGAGATCGGTGAAGTACTTCGTCTCCTCGACTGTGGTGACCATGGGGGCCATGACCCACAGGTCGGCGTTCGTTGCGGCATCCGCCTCGGCGAGCGCCGTGAGCTGCTCACGGAGGATGTCCTCGCTGGCGCGCAGCGACCGCAGGCCCCGGAGGCCCAGCGCGGGGTTCTCTTCGTGTGCGTCGTTGAGGAAGGCCAGCGGCTTGTCGGCGCCGGCATCCAGCATCCGCACGACGACCTTCTTGTCACCGAACGCGGCCAGCAGTTCGCGGTAAGTCGCGCTCTGCTCGGCGACCGTCGGCGCCTGGGAGGCGGAGAGGAACAGGAACTCGGTGCGGAACAGCCCAACGCCCTCGGCACCCCTGGCGACTGCCTCGGCCGCGTCGGCGGGCTTGCCGAGGTTGGCGAGGAGGGCGATAGCCGTGCCGTCGGCGAGGGAACCGGGGGAGGGCGGCGCGTCGACCGCCGCGGCACGGGCGGCGGCCCGCGCCTCGGCGCGCTCGAGCTGCGCGGCGGACGGGTCGGTGGTGACCGTGCCCGCGGCGGCATCCACGATCACTGTGGTGCCGTTCGCGAGCGTCGTCGCCTCCACCGCGCCGACGATCGCGACGATGCCCTTCTCCCTGGCGAGGATCGCCGTGTGCGAGGTGGGTCCGCCGTCGGTGGTGATCAGGGCGAGCACCTGCTCGAGGTTCAGCAGCGCCGTGTCGGCGGGCGCGAGGTCGCGCGCGACCAGCACGAACGGGTGACCGGGGTCGGGGACGCCTGGAGCGTCGACCCCGCGCAGGCGCGCGAGGACACGCTGGGCGATGTCGTCTAGGTCGGCGGCGCGCTCGCCGAGGTAGCCGCCGACGGCTTCGAGGGTCGCGCGGAAGCCCGCGAAGGCATCGTGCACGGCCCACTCTGCTGTGCTGCCGTCGTCGATGCGGGTGTCCACCTCGTCCTGCAGGGTCGGGTCCTCGGCGATCATCGCCTGGGCCTCCAGCACCTCCTGGGCGGAGCCGCCGGCGGTCTCGGCGCGCTGCTGCAGTTCAGCGGCGACCGCCGCGACGGCCTCCCTGGCGCGGGTGCGCTCGGCATCTGCTCCGACGGCGCTCGGTGTCTTCTCGGGTGCGGGGAGCGCCTCTGCCATCCGCACGACCGGGCCCTGGGCGACGCCCTGCCCGATGCCGACGCCGCGCAGCTCGGTCATCAGGCAGGCTCCTGGTCGTGGTCTGTCGTGAGCAGCTCGGTCAGCGTGTCCAGCACGCCCTCAGCGCCGTCGCCGTCGGCCGTGAGTGTCACGTAGTCGCCGTGCTCGACGGCGAGCGCGATGACGCCGAGGATGCTGGCGGCGTTGACCGGCTTGCCGGAGTCCTTCGCGATGGTCACCGGGATGCCGGCATCCTTCGCCGCCTGCGCGAACAGCTTCGCCGGGCGGGCGTGCAGCCCGTGGGAGGAGCCGATGCGGACGGTGCGGGAGATCTCGGTCATGATGTTCCTTTCGCAGTGGACGGGGAATCAGTCAGCGCGGTCTCGGCGATCGTGAGGGTTCGCGTGCCGTCGCGGTCGCCGAAGACATCGTCGGGGAGGACCGCCACACGGGCGGATGTCGACGCGCGGATCGCGTCCACGCGGTCGGCCAGATGCGGGCCGATCAGCACGAGATCGGCGAACGACGACGGGATCGTGCGTTCGGTGCCGGCGGAAGTCTGCCAGTCGCGGCCGGCGGCAGTGGCGGCCTGTCGCAGACGCTGCGCCACGAAGGTGCTCGACGCGCCCGCGCCGCACACCACCAGGATCCTCATCGATGCCACCTCTTCTACGCGCCTGCTCAGGCTTCCTCCATTCTGGGAAAAGCCTGAGAGGGGTGCCACCACGTTCCTTTCCGCCCCTGCGGAACCTGCGCTTCCCGCCCGCCGAGCGCACGTGCTGGCATCATGGGATGCATGTCGCGACAGCGCCAGGACCGGCTCCTGCAGACCCTGCTCCGGCAGGACGAGTGGGCCACCGCGGCGAGCCTCGCCGACCTGCTGGGCGTGACGCCGCGCAGCATCCGCTCGTATGTCGCGGCGCTGAACGCCAGGACGCCGGAGACCGATGCCGTCGAGTCCGGGCCGGCCGGTTACCGGGCGGGCCCCGGGGCCCATGACGCGCTGCGGGCGCGGGTCACCGGAGACTCCGCACCGCGCGACCGCCTGCACACGGTCGTTCGGATGCTGCTGGATGCCACCGACGGCATCGACGTCTACGAGACCGCCGACCGCATGCACGTCAGCGAGGCGACGCTGGAATCCGATCTCGCAAGGGTCCGCGGGCTGCTCGACGGCATGGATCTACGGCTGGAGCGCGACCGCGAGATCGTGCGCCTGCGCGGGGCGGAGGTCGCCCAGCGGCGCCTGCTCAGCAGGCTCGCCCACGACGAGATGGATGCCGGCTCGTTCCACCCCGAAAGCATCCGGCGGGCACTGACCGGCACCGCCGTCGCCGCGCATGCCGTCGGCCCGTTCAAGACGGCGCTGGTGCGCGAGCTCGGCGGACTCGGGTACTACGTCAACGAGATGGCGATCTCGGACGTGCTGCTGCACATCGCGATCGCCGCCGACCGGGTCTCGGCCGGCCGTGCGCTGGAGACGCCCGTCGCCGGAACCTGGGAGGAGATCCCGAAGCTCGGCGCGGTGATCCGCGACCTGGCGTCCGAGCACTTCGGCGTCACCCTCGGAGAGGGCGACAGCGTCCACCTGGCGACGCTGGTGCTGACGCGCGCGATCGCTCCGGGCCAGGATGCCGCCGCCGACGCGGTGCGCAGCGGAGTGGATCCCGCGATCGAGACCGCGGTGCGCACGGAGATCGTGCAGGCCGCCGCCGACTACCAGGTCGATCTCGTCGACGAGAAGTTCATCCTGCGCCTCGCGCTGCACGTGCAGAACCTGCTGCGCCGCGCCGACGAGCAGGCCTGGACCCGCAATCCGCTCACCCGCTCGCTGAAGTCGTCGTACCCGATGATCTTCGAGGTCGCCGTGTCGATCGCCAGCGGTCTGCACGACCGGCTCGGTGCGCCCATCCACGACGATGAGATCGCGTACATCGCCATGCACATCGGCGGTCGGCTCGAGCGCAGCCGCAAGGCCGAGTCGATCCTCACGGCCACGATCGTCTGCCCCGGCTATTACGAGCTTCACGAGCTGCTGCGCTCCAGCGTCGACCGATCGCTGGGCTCATCGGTCGAAGTGACGGGCGTCGTCACCACCGTGGATCCCGACTGGGGGAGCATCGACACCGACCTGGTTCTCACGACCATTGATCCGGGCGCGAGCGGCGATCGCTACGTGCGCATCCAGCCGTTCCTCACGGACGCCGACATCGAGCGGGTGTCGCAGACCGCTGCGCGCCTGCGCCGTGCCCGGCGGCTGAACCGGCTGCGCGAAGAGCTCTCCCGCTACTTCTCCGCGGACGCGTACCTGCATCCGCTGCCCGATGAGGGCGCCGAGGCGATCATCCGCCGCCTCGGCGGGATGCTGACGGCGTCCGGCATGATCGGCGACGACTACGTGGAGAACACCATCACCAGGGAACGGATGTCGTCGACGGCGTTCACCGACGCGCTCGCCGTGCCCCACGCGCTGCAGATGACCGCCGAACGCACCGCCATCGCCATCGGGGTCGCGGACGGGTCCGTCGCATGGGGCGACGGACGCGTGCAGGTCGTCGCGCTCGCCGCGTTCAGCGAGAGCGACCGGACGGCGTTCCAGACCGTGTTCGAGCAGCTGGTCGAGGTGTTCAGCGAACGCGACAGCGTGCAGCGGATCGTCCGTCGAGGCACCACGTTCGAGGCGTTCCTCGACGAGCTCGTCGCAGTGATCGACGGCTGAGCCGCCTCGACGACGGACGGTCAGGCCCGCGGGTCGAGCACGGCCACGAGCTCGTCGAGCACTTGGTCGGCCGACGCTGACGCCGGCGTCTCGAGTCTGACCTCATCACCCGCGCTCAGTGCGAGGTCCATCACGGCGAGGACGCTGCCGGCGTCGACCGTGACTCCGGTCGCCGTGGTCAGCGTGATCGGCTGCGCATGGTCGAGCGCGAGGCGCGCCAGCTCGGCGACCGGCCTGGCATGCATGCCATCCCGAGCGCTGACGACCACATGTCTGATCGGCATCGACGCCTCCTCTTCGACAGATGCTACCGACGCTCACGCCGTGACGGCCAGGATCGCTCGCACCAGCACGACCAGCGCTCCGATCCACGCGCACCACAGCATCACCGCGCGGGCCAGCGCCACCGGGACGACCCGCACGAGCAGCGCGCCGCCGACGATGCCGGCTGCGGTGCACGCGCCCAGCACCACCACCTCCCAGGTCGGCGACGCCGGCAGACCTCGCAGGGCCACTGATACGAGCCCGTAGCCGAGGAAGATCACCTGAGCGCTCGCCGCGAACCGGCGCTGCTCCCAGCGGTCGCTGACCGCGTAGGCGGCAAGTGCAGGTCCGGACAGCCCGCTGGAGCTGTGCATGAAGCCGGCCGCCGCTCCCGCCACGATCGCGCCTCGCCGACCACGGAGCAGCGCGGCCGCCGGGCTGCTCAGGCGAGGTCCGAGAAGGGCGACGATCGCCATGGCCGCGATCACGAACAACAGCGCCGGTTCAGGCAGCAGGCGTGTCATCAGCGCCCCGAACGGCGCAGCGAGCAGGCCGGCACCGAGAAGCCACAGCGTTCGGGGCCAGTCCACGTGCTGCCAGGCGGATGGCAGGGCGAACGCCGAGGCGATCACCGCGAGCAGCACCGCGAGGGTCACCCCTTCGACCGCGCCGTACACGAGCACGATCGGGCCGATCAGCACGAGCACGAACGCGAGGCCGGTGACGCGCTGGATCACCCCCGCGACGGATGCCGCGATCCCGACGATAAGAAGCGTCAGGAGCGCTCCTCGAGCAGAGCTCGGACGCCGTCCTCGAGCGCCGCGACGACGCCGGTCGCGTCCGCGGCGGACGAAGCCTGCGCGTCGAGATAGACCTTGAGCTTCGGCTCCGTGCCGCTGGGGCGGACGATGACGCGCGAGCCGTCGGCGAGCCGGTAGCGCAGCACGTCACCGGACGGCTGGCCGGCTCCGGCCTGCAGCAGGTCCTCGACGGACTCGACGGCGACAGCACCGATCCTGGTCGGCGGAAGCGTCCGCAGAGCCAGCATCACCTTGCCGATGATCGAGAGATCGTCGACCCGGACCGAGACCTGCCCGCTCGCGAAGTGGCCATAGGTCTCACCGAGGTCGGCGAGCAGACTCGCGAGCGTCTCGTCGCGTTCGCGGGCTTCGGCGGCGAGCCCCAGCACCGCGATGGCCGCGGAGATGCCGTCCTTGTCGCGGACGGTCTCCGGGTTCACGAGGTAGCCGAGCGCCTCCTCGTACCCGAACACCATGCCGGGGGCGCGCGAGATCCACTTGAAGCCGGTCAGCGTCTCGTGGAAGTCGAGGCCGTGGTGCGCGGCGATCACGCCGAGCCCAGGGGAGGAGACGAGCGAGCACGCCAGCGACGCCCCGGCTGTGCCCTCGGCGGCGCGGGCCGCGCGGGCTCCGAGCAGCAGACCGATCTCGTTGCCGCTCAGTCGGCGCCAACCGCCCTCGGCGGACTCGTCGGGGATCGCGACGGCCAGGCGGTCGGCATCCGGGTCGTTGGCGAGGATGAAGTCGGCGCGGGTCCGGCGACCGGCGGCGAACGCAAGGTCCATCGCGCCGGGCTCCTCGGGGTTGGGGAACGCGACCGTGCGGAAGGTGGGGTCGGGGTTCAACTGCTCGAACACCGTCTTCGGGCGCGGGTAACCGGCGGCATCGAGGATCCGGGCGAGCGTCTCCCACCCGACGCCGTGCATCGCGGTGTACACCCAGGTGAGGCCGCGCGCGGACTCCGGCGCCGGCGCGACGGCCGCGGTGGCGGCGACGTAGGCATCCACGATGTCCTCGCCGGCGACCTCGTACCCGCTCGAGCGGGGGAGCGCGGCGATGTCACCGGCATCCGCCGTGCGCTGGATGTGCGCGGCGATCTCCGCGTCTGCGGGGGCGACGATCTGCGATCCCTCCTCCGCTCCGCCGAGGTACACCTTGTAGCCGTTGTCGTTCGGCGGGTTGTGGCTCGCGGTCACCATGACCCCGGCATCTGCACCCAGGTGACGCACGGCGAAGGCCAGCACCGGCGTCGGCAGCAGGCGGGGGAGCAGGATCGCGCGAAGCCCTGCACCGGCGAACAGCTCGGCGGAGTCCAGCGCGAACCGGCGCGAGTTGCGCCTGCCGTCGTAGCCGACGACGACCGTCGGCGTCTGGCCGCCGGAGCGTTCGAGCAGGTAGGCGGCGAAGCCGGCGGCGGCCTGAGAGACGAGCACGCGGTTCATCCGGTTGCTGCCGGCTCCCAGCGCGCCGCGAAGACCCGCCGTGCCGAAGGCGAGCCGGGTGCCGAAGCGGTCGTCGAGGTCGGCGATGGCCGCGGCGTCCCCCGAGGCGGCACGCGTGATGAGGCCGGCGAGCTCGTCGCGGGTCTCGGCATCCGGGTCCTGACGCAGCCAGGCGCGCGCGGTCTCGAGCCTCTCCTCGACGCTCACAGCGCCTCCACCACGCGGGCGAGCAGCGCCGAGATCACTGGCTCCGCCGCCTTGCCCGCCTCGATGACCTCACCGTGGCTGAGCGGCGTCTTCTGGATGCCTGCGGCGAGGTTGGTGATCAGCGAGAAGCCGAGGATCTCCATGCCGGCCTCGCGGGCGGCAATGGCCTCGAGCGCGGTCGACATGCCGACGATGTGCCCGCCGATGGCCTTCGCCATCTGCACCTCGGCGGGGGTCTCGTAGTGCGGACCGCGGAACTGGGTGTACACCCCCTCGTCGAGCGAGGGGTCGACGGTGTGAGCGATGTCGCGCAGGCGCTGCGAGTACAGGTCGGTGAGGTCGACGAACTTCGCGCCCTCGAGCGGGGAGTCGGCGGTGAGGTTGAGGTGGTCGCTGATCAGCACCGGCTGGCCGGGCTGCCAGGTCTCGCGGATGCCGCCGGCGCCGTTGGTGAGCACCATGATCGAGGCTCCCGTGGCCGCCGCGGTGCGGACGCTGTGCACGACGCGGCGAACGCCGTGGCCCTCGTAGTAGTGCGTGCGCGCTCCGATGACGAGCACGTTCCTGCCGCCGGGGGTGCGGATGCTGCGGAGGGTCCCGACGTGGCCCTCGAGGGCGGGCTTGGAGAATCCGGTGACCTCGGTGGCGGGGATCGTGGCGACGGTCTCGCCGATGAGTTCGGCCGCCTTGCCCCAGCCGCTGCCGAGCGTGAGGGCGATGTCGTGCTTCTCGACGCCGGTGAGCCGCGCGATGTCCGCGGCGGCTCGGGCTGCGATCTCGAACGGGTCTGCGTTCGGAGCGTCGAGGGGATTGTCATGAATGTCGGTCATGGATCCACTCTAAGGAAGGCGGCGGCAAGTGCGTGAGGATTGCGGAAGAATGGAACCCATGTCTTCGACTCCCTTTGAGCGCACTCAGCACGTCGCCGTCCTCGGCGGCGGTCCCGGCGGCTACGAGGCGGCGCTCGCCGCCGCTCAGCTCGGCGCCGAGGTGACACTCGTGGAGCGGGTCGGGGTGGGCGGATCGGCCGTGCTGACCGACGTCGTGCCGTCGAAGAGCCTGATCGCCACGGCGGACGCCGCCGTCGCCATCGCGGAGGCCAGCGACCTCGGGGTGCAGTTCTACGCCAAGGGCGATAAGGGCAAGCCGCTCAAGCCCGAGATCGCGATCAACCTCGCCGCGGTCAACAAGCGCCTGCTGGCGCTCGCCGGCCAGCAGTCGGAGGACATGCGCTCGACGCTGCTGGAGTCCGGCGTGCGCATCCTCTCCGGCCATGGGCGGCTCGAGGGGCCGAACGCGATCGTCGTCTCGACCGGCCCCGGCGGCACCGACTTCGATCGCGTGGAGGCCGACACCATCGTGGTCTCGGTCGGCGCCTCGCCGCGCGAACTCGACACTGCGAAGCCCGACGGCGAGCGCATCCTCACCTGGACGCAGCTGTACGACATGAAGGCGCTGCCCGAGCACCTCATCGTGGTCGGCTCCGGCGTCACGGGTGCAGAGTTCGCGTCGGCCTATATGAACCTCGGCGCAAAGGTCACCCTGATCTCCAGCCGTGACCAGGTGCTCCCCGGTGAGGACCAGGATGCTGCACGCGTGCTCGAGAAGGTCTTCAAACGCGGCGGGATGACGGTGCTCTCGAAGTCCCGCGCGAACACGGTCGAGCGCACTGAGAACGGCGTGCTGGTCACGCTCTCCGACGGCCGCACGGTCGAGGGCAGCCACTGCCTGATGGCGGTCGGGTCGATCCCGAACACCGCCGACATCGGCCTGGAGGATGTCGGAGTCGAACTGACCGAGGCCGGTCATATCCGGGTGAACAAGGTCGCGCGCACCTCGGTGCCCAACGTCTACGCCGTCGGTGACTGCACGAACTTCTTCCCGCTGGCATCGGTCGCATCCATGCAGGGCCGCACCGCGGTGTTCCACGCACTCGGCGACATCGTCATCCCGCTGGAGAAGGTGAAGATCACCTCGAACATCTTCACCGCTCCCGAGATAGCGACGGTGGGCCTGGGCGAGAAGGACGTCGAGGACGGTGCGGCCGACGGCCTCGTCTACAAGCTGCCGCTGTCCGCGAACCCGCGCGCGAAGATGATGGGCATCAAGGACGGCTTCGTGAAGATCATCGCGCGCAAGGGTTCAGGCACCGTCATCGGCGGCGTGATCGTCGCGCCGAAGGCCTCGGAGCTGATCTATCCGATCGCCGTCGCGGTCGAGCGGCGCCTGACCGTCGATCAGGTCTCGCGCGTGTTCGCCGCCTATCCGTCGCTGTCCTCGAGCATCACGGATGCCTCGCGCGCCATGCACCTCGTGAACATCAGCTGAGACGACCGCCCGCTTCGAGCGAGCCCGGTCGCTTCCCCTTCGACAGGCTCAGGGTCCGCTCTGTGGGTGAGGGCTGAAGCCGGTCGCTGAGCTTGTCGAAGCGTCCGGCTGGTCTGCGTGGTTCGCGTCCCCTTCGACAGGCTCAGGGTCCGCTCTGTGCGTCCGGCCGCTCTGTGGCAGTCCGTGAGAGCTCCGGCAAGTCGTCCCAGCGTTCATCGATCAGGGCCTGCTTCTTACGACGCGACCACCCCTGGACTTGCTTCTCCCGTGCGAAGGCCTCCTCGATCCGCTCGTACTCCTCAGCGCAGACCAGCCGCACTGGTCGTCGCTTCCGCGTGTAGTTGGCGGCCTTCTCATCGAGGTTGTTGTGCGCCCAGGTTCGGGCCTCAGCGTCCTCGACCGTGCTGCCGGTATAGAACGTGCCGTCGGAGCACTCGACGATATACATCCAGGGCATACGCCCAGTGTGCGCGATCGAGTACGAGCGGATGCCGCGGGGAGCGGAACTGTGGATAGGTCGCTTACGGGCTCAGGGTCCGCTCCGCCTGAGGGCTGAGGCCGGCCGCTGAGCTTGTCGAAGCGTCCGGTGTTCGAGTCAGGAGATCGTCAGCAGCTGATGGCCCGCGGCGACAGTGGTGCCGGCCGCGGCGTTGACGTTGCCGATCACGCCGTCCTTGTGGGCCTGCATCGGCTGCTCCATCTTCATCGCCTCGAGGACGACGACCAGATCGCCCTTGACGACCTGCTGGCCCTCCTCGACGGCGATCTTGACGACGGTGGCCTGCATCGGCGACTTCACCGCGTCGCCGGATGCTCCGGCGGAGGCGGTCATGGCGTGGCTGCGGCGGGACGGCGGAACGGCGGCGGGTCGCCCGGCGGTGCCGGCAGCGACGGTGACGCGGTCGGGCAGACTCACCTCGAGGCGCTTGCCCGCGACCTCGACGACGACCGTGTGACGGCTCTCGGCGGGGGCCGGTGCATCCAGCTCGCCGTCCCAGGCGGGGATGTCGTTGTCGAACTCGGTCTCGATCCAGCGCGTGTAGACGCCGAACTCGCCGTTCTCGGCGGTGAAGGCGGCATCCCGCACCACCTTGCGGTGGAACGGCAGCACGGTCGGGAGACCGGCGACCTCGAACTCGTCGAGCGCCCGACGGGCCCGTTCCAGCGCCTCGTCGCGGTTCTTGCCGGTGACGATGATCTTCGCCAGCAGCGAGTCGAACGCGCCGGAGACCGAGTCGCCGGCGGTGACGCCGGAGTCGAGCCGGATGCCGGGGCCTCCGAACGTCTTGAAGACGTGGATGGGGCCGGGTTGGGGGAGGAACCCGCGACCCGGGTCCTCGCCGTTGATGCGGAACTCGAACGAGTGGCCGCTCGGGGTCGGGTCGTCGTAGTCGATGGTGCCGCCTGCGGCGATGCGGAACTGCTCGCGCACCAGATCGATGCCGGTGACCTCTTCGGAGACCGGGTGCTCGACCTGCAGACGGGTGTTCACCTCGAGGAACGAGACGGTGCCGTCTGCGCCGATGAGGAACTCGCAGGTGCCGGCGCCGACGTAGCCGACCTCCTTGAGGATGGCCTTGGACGCCGAATACAGCAGCTCGTTCTGCTCATCGGTCAGGAACGGTGCCGGCGCCTCTTCGACGAGCTTCTGGTGGCGGCGCTGCAGCGAGCAGTCGCGCGTGGAGATGACGACGACGTTGCCCTCGGCATCCGCCAGGCACTGCGTCTCGACGTGACGCGGCTTGTCGAGGTACTTCTCCACGAAGCACTCGCCGCGGCCGAAGGCCGCGACCGCTTCACGGGTGGCCGACTCGAACGACTCGGCGACCTCGTCGAGTTCGCGGGCGACCTTCAGGCCTCGTCCGCCTCCGCCGTATGCGGCCTTGATCGCGATCGGCAGGCCGTGCTCCTCAGCGAAAGCGATGACCTCGTCGGCCGACTCGACCGGCCCGGGGGTACCGGGTGCCAGCGGGGCGCCGACCTTCTCGGCGACGTGGCGGGCGGTGACCTTGTCGCCGAGCGACTCGATGGCCTCGGGGGAGGGGCCGATCCAGGTGATGCCTGCGCCGATCACGGCGCGGGCGAAGTCGGCGTTCTCGGCGAGGAAGCCGTAGCCGGGATGCACGGCATCGGCGCCGGAGCGGCGGGCGATCGAGAGGATCTTCTCGATCTGCAGGTAGGTGGTCGCGCTCGTCTCGCCGCCGAGAGCGTATGCCTCGTCCGCTAGGCGCGTGTGCAGTGCGTCACGGTCCTGGTCGGCGTAGACGGCGACGGAGGAGATTCCCGAATCGCGAGCGGCGCGGATGATGCGTACGGCGATCTCACCGCGGTTGGCGATGAGCACCTTCTCGATTGGCATGAGTGCCAGCCTAGCGAGATCAAGGCCGATCTTTTTGAGCACTCTCCACAAGAAATCCTTGAAAACGTGGCGGGATGTCTACGACCAGAGGTTCGTCCACGACACGCCCAGTTCGCGCGCCAGGCGGCGGATGGTCGACAACGACATGCCGACGACCGTGGACGGATCGCCGTCGACGCGCGTGATGAACGCCCCGCCGAGGCTGTCGACCGTGAACGCGCCTGCGACGTGCAGCGGCTCGCCGCTGGCGACGTATGCGGCGATCTCCTCATCGGTGATGTCGTCTGCGAAGGTCACGGATGCCGCGGCCACCGCCGTCGCCTCGCGCGGCTCGTGCCCCGGCTGGACCCGGAAGACGGAGTGGCCCGAATGCAGGATGCCGGTCGCGCCCCGCATGCCGCGCCAGCGCGCGGTGGCGGCCTCAGCGGTGTACGGCTTGCCGTAGACCTGTCCGTCGAGGGCGAACATCGAATCGCCCCCGATCACGATGCCGTCGAAGGTCGGTTCCTGTTCCGCGAGCCGCAGGGCGACATCGGCGGCCTTGGCTCGGGCGAGCAGCAGCACGAGCTCGTCCGGCGGCAACTCGACGCCGCGCTCGGCGGCAGCCTGCGCGGCCACGGCATCCTCATCCGTCTCGGGGGCGCGGGTGAGCGGCTCGATTCCGGCCTGCCGGAGCAGCATGAGACGGGCGGGCGACGTGGAGGCGAGACAGACCTGCATGAGCACCACCGTATCGTCGCGCGAACCGTATCCTGGAAGGATGGCCTCCTCCGCACCTGACCTGCTCGACCTCGACATCACCGGCATCGCACACGGCGGCACGTTCATCGCCCGTCATGAGGGCCGAGTCGTGTTCGTCTCGGATGCCATTCCGGGTGAGCGCGTGCGCGCGCGAGTCACCGACGACGCGAAGGCCTCGTTCTGGCGCGCCGAGACCGTCGAGGTGCTGGATGCCTCCCCGCACCGCCGCCCGCACGTGTGGCCGGAGGCGGATGTCTCCCTGGACCCGGACGATCGGGCCGGCGGCGCGGACCTGGGCCACATCGACCTCGACCACCAGCGCGTTCTGAAGCGCCAGGTGCTCGGCGAGGCGCTCGAGAAGTTCGCCGGCGGTGGCATTCAGACACCAGAGGTCGCCGCCGTCGACGACACCGACGGCACCGGGTGGCGCACGCGCGTCTCGCTGCACGTCGACGCCGAGGGCGTCGTCGGCCCCTACGCCGCCCGCAGCCACCGCGTGATCCCGGTCCGGTCGCTGCCGCTCGCCAGGCCGCGAGTCGCCGCTGAGGGGCTGTCGCTGCGCAACGCCAAGCAGGGACGCATCGATCTGGTCGAGTCGGCGGACGGCGAGGTGCACGTGCTGCGTCGCCCGGAGCGCGGCAAGCGTCCTGCGGCACGCGTGATCTCCGAGCGGGTCGGCGAGCGCTCGTTCCGGGTGGATGCCGACGGCTTCTGGCAGGTCCATCCGCACGCGGCATCCACTCTGGACTCGGCGGTGCGCGCGGCGCTCTCCGGCCGGGTCGATCCGAACGCCACGCACCTGGATCTCTACGGCGGCGTCGGGCTGCTGGCATCCTCGCTCGCGGCGGCGGGCGCGACCGACATCGTCACGGTCGAGTCCAGCCGTGCCGCGACCGCCCACGCGCAGGAGAATCTCGCCGATCTGGACGCGACCGCCGTGACGGCGCGCGTCGACCGCTATCTCGCGGGGCTCCCGGACGGTGCGCGGGCCGGAGCCGTCGTTCTGGACCCGCCGCGCGCCGGCGCCGGGCGCGCAGTGGTAGAAGGCGTCCATGCCCTCACGCCGGATGCCGTCGTCTACGTGGCCTGCGACCCGGTCGCCCTGGCGCGCGACCTCGGGACCTTCCGCGGACTGGGCTGGGAAGTGGAGTCCCTCCAGGCGTTCGACCTGTTCCCGCACTCGCACCACATCGAGGCCGTCGCGCTGCTGACCCGTTGAACGCTCAGCAGATCGATAGGCTGAGCGCATGAGCACTGTCGCGTTCATCGACGACCACGAGTCCGTCCGGCTGGGACTGGAGCTCGCCTGCGAGCGCGCCGGCGAGGGAACGGTCGTCTTCTCCGGCAGCACGGTCGGCTCCTACCTCGACTGGCGGGCGACGCCCGGATCGCGGCCCGCGGATGTCGTGGTGCTCGATCTGACACTGGGTGACGGGACCACCGTCACCGAGAACGTGACCGCGCTCGTGGCGGACGGCGCGAGCGTGGTCATCCACAGCGTCGCCGACCGTCCTGCTGCGGTGCGCGAGGCACTCGCCGCCGGCGCCGCCGGAGTGGTGAGCAAATCCTCCGCCCTGGATGATGTGGTCGACGCGATCCGCACCGTCGCGCGCGGCGACGCGCTCAACAACGTGGAGTGGGCCAGCGCCGTCGAGGGCGACCGGGAGTTCGCCGACGCGCAGCTGTCGGTGCGGGAACGCGACGTGCTGCGCCTTTACGCGGCGGGCCTTCCGCTCAAGGCTGTCGCAGAGCGGCTCGGGGTGGCGTACTCCACCGCCAAGGAGAACATCACGCGCGTGCGGGTGAAGTACGTCGAGGTGGGCCGCCCCGCGCCCACGAAGGTCGATCTGCTCCGCCGCGCCATGGAGGACGGCATCGTCTCCCCAGACGGGGCGACGAGTGTCGGCTGACGCCGCGCTGCGCGAGGCCTGGGGGCGGATCCCCTCACCGGGGACCGCGGACACCGCGTTCGAGCGCTTCACCGGAAAGCGGATGGAGCGCATCCTCGCCACCGTCGTGGCGATCGGTTCCGCGATTCTCGGCGCTCAGGCGCTCATCTCCGCGATCGGAGGCATGACCGACCGCACCTCCGGCGTGCAGATCCTGCTGCTGGTGGTCGTCTACGTGCCGTTGGTCGGGATGCTGATCGCATGCGCCATCGGACGCGGTGTGCGTGTGACGGGCGGGGCCTTCGCGATCGTCTACGTGGTGGCACTCGCCACGTGGCCGTTCGTGCTCGAGTCCGACGGCGCGAAGGAGAACCAGCCGTGGATCTTCTTCCTCGTCAACGTCGGCGTCGTCGCCGCGCTGCTGGCGTTCCCGATCTGGGCTCAGCTGGTCTGGGCCCTCGGGGTTCCGCTGGTCTACGGCTACGTGCGCCTGGTGGAGGGGGAATTCACCGCCACGTTCTGGACGACCACGGCATTCGATGTGTCGTTCACCATCATCCTGGGTCTCGTCATCATCGCGCTGGGCTGGATGTTCCGCTCCGTCGCCGCCGGCGTCGACGATGCCCGTGGGAAGGCCGTCGCCTCCTATGCCTCGGCGGCGGCGGCCGCGGCGGCCGAAGAGGAGCGGGTCGCGATGGCCGCGCTCATGCACGACAGCGTGCTGGCTGCGCTGCTGGCCGCGGAGCGCGCCGACTCGGACAGGGCGAGGGACCTCGCGGTCGCGATGGCCAGAGAAGCGCTCACCCGGTTGGCGAACACCGAGGCAGCGGTCGCACAGGAGGGCAGCGACGACCCGGTCGGCACTGCGCTCATCGTCGCCGAGTTGCGCAGGGCGCTGTCCGAGCTCGGCGCTGACGCGATCGTCGAAGAACGCGGCTCCGCCGGTCTCATTCCGGGCAAGGCGGCGCGGGCCATCGTGCTCGCGGCGCGACAGGCGATCGGCAACGCGATCGCCCATGCCCAGGGCAGAGGGCTGCACATCGTCGCGGAGGGGAACGGGGATGAGGGCGTCACAGTCACCGTGATCGACACCGGCCCCGGGTTCGACATGGCGACGATCGGGGAGGACCGCCTCGGCATCCGAGCTTCGATCCTCGCCCGGATGGCGGCCGTCGCCGGACACGCGACGATCGACTCCGACTCGACGGGCACCAGGGTCGTTCTCGGATGGGAGCGCACATGAACCGCTCCGTGCGCGGCGTGGCCACCGCTCTCGCCGTGGGCTTCGCCATCTACTTCGCGGCCAGGGCGATCTGGTGGACCGTGCAGCCGATCGCACCGCTGCTGATGGTCGCGGCGATCCTCCTCTATCTGGCAATCGTCGTCACCACGGTACTGATCGAGACGCCGGACGGCTTGCGGATGCCCCTGTGGTGGGGCGTCATCGCCGTCGCCGCGAGCCTCGCCATCCCGTTCATGGTCAACGCCTCACTGATGCCGCTGCACCGCACCGCCCCCTTCGCGACCTGGTACATCGGCGCGATCGGCGTGCTCTCGGTGACGTGCATCGTCCGCCGTCGACCGGTGATCGGCTGGGTGGTGCTCGCCGCCCTCGTCATCTCGTCGTCGGCCTACCTCGGTCTGTTCGTCGCGCTGGAGCTCGGACTGGTCGGATCGATCATGTGGGCCGTGGTCGCCCAGCTGCTCGTGCTGTTCTGGGACCGCGCTGTGCACGACACCGAGCACCTCGCCGGCATCCAGCGCGCGGTATCCTCCTGGCACGCCATCCAGCTCGTGCGTCAGCGGGAACGCCGGCTGCGCGTGCAGTACGCGCTCGCCTCGGCAGGCCCGGTGCTCGCCAGGACCGTGGCCGCGCACGGCCGCCTCACGGACGAGGAGCGACAGGACGCGCGCATGGCGGAGGGCCGGCTTCGGGATGAGCTGCGCGGTGCCAGCCTGCTCAACGACGCGGTACGCGGTGCGATCCGCGAGGTGCGGCTGCGCGGCAGCGCGGTCACGGTGTTCGACGAGGGGGGCCTCGACGAGCTCGACGAGGAGCGTCGGGATCAGATCCGGGATGAGCTGGCCGACGTGCTCGCGAGCGCGGATGCCGAGCGGATCATCATCCGTGCGGCCAGGGATGCGCATGCTGCCGTCACGGTGGTCGGGCGGACGGGTGCCGGAGATTCCTCTGATGAGGATGCCGTAGGGCTGTGGCACGTGATCCCTCGTGAGGCGGATGCCGCGAAGTGAGAGAGGGCGAGGGGCGGCGAAGCCGCCCGCCCCTCGCCAGTGCGGTGAAGTTACCCGAAAACCCACCGCCGGAGATCGATCACCGTCTGCCTACCCTGGGGCAGAGAGACCGATCGAACGCGAAGCGTCGACTACAGTCTGACCGAGCCGCAAGATGTTTGTCTGTAGGTATTTCGGGGGACACGGATTCGCGTGAATGCGCCATGATGGAGCCGTGGATCTGCGTCGCCGGGGTACCAATCTTCCGAAGATGGGGGACTTCAACCAGTCCGTCATCCTCGAGGCGATCCGCCGCTCCCGCGAGGGCTTGAGCCGGACAGAACTCGTAGATGCCACCGGCCTCTCCGCGCAGACCGTGACGAACATCACCCGCCGGCTTCTCGACGACGGCATCGTGGAGGAGGCGGGACGGACGATCCAGGGCCCGGGCAAGCCGCGCACGACGCTGCGGCTGAACGCGGGCAGCCGGTTCTCGATCGGTGTGCACCTCGACCCGGCGGTGATGACGTTCGTCCTGCTCGATCTTGCCGGCAACGTCGTGGGGCGACGTGCCCGTCGCACACCTGCCAGTGACGCGCGTCACATCATCGCCGCTATGGCCGACGCCATCGAGAAACTCATCGACCGTTCCGGTGTGTCCCGCGACCTCGTCACCGGTATCGGCGTGGCGACACCGGGGCCGCTCGATGCTGCTCGGGGCACGGTCATCGATCCGCCGAAGCTCCATTCCTGGCATCGGGTGCCGCTGCGCGATGCGCTCGCCGAGGCGACCGGGTTCCGCGTGACGCTCGAGAAGGACACCACAGCGGCCGCCGCAGCAGAACTGTGGACCGGGGATGTGCCGCCGGACGGCTCGTTCCTGTTCGCGTATCTCGGCATCGGAATCGGCGCGGCACTAGTGCTCGACGGCGAGGTCGTACGAGGGGTCTCGCGCAACGTCGGCGAGGTGGGGCACATCATCGTCGACCCGGACGGGCCCGAATGCGCATGCGGGAAGCGCGGCTGCGTCGAAGTCGTGTGCACGCCTCAGGCGATCGTGGAGCACGCCGAGCGGGCGGGGGTGTTCGCCGACGACAGGGTGGGCAGCGACCCCGAAGCCGTCGACGAGCGATACAGCGCCCTGTGCGATCTCGCGAACGACGGTGATCAAGCCGCACGCGCGGTGCTCGATGAATCGGTGCAGCACCTGTCCGTGCTGATCTCCGTGCTCACGAACATGCTGGACGTCGACCGGGTGGTCCTGGGCGGGCCGTTCTGGTCGCGCGTCAGCGCACGCCACCTCGCACTGCTGCCGCGGCTGCTTGATCGGCAGAGCGCCACCCGAGCCGTGCGCGACCTGCCGGTCGTCGGCACCGTCGTCGGTGACGACGTCGGCGCGGTCGGTGCGGGATGCGTGGTGCTGGACGAGGTGCTCTCGCCTCGAGCATCCGCTCTCTTCCTCGATTCCTGAGGGTGAGAGGTCTTGACAAGGGTAAATCCAATCGATTGACTATCTGCAACCCGATGTTGGAGTCCCATGGCGCATGCACGACACAGCCGTACTGATTGAAGCCCGAGTTCGACGCTTCATCGACGAACGGCTGCGACCGAATGTGCACGGGGACCTCACGCCAGCGGTATTGGCGAGTTGGGAAGTGCCGGGGGAGCCGGTACCGTTCACCGAAGCTGTAGGTCAGGTCTACGAGCATTTCGCCGTGGGGACGAAATGGGGGAGGCCGTGGGGGACGACGTGGCTGAGGCTGCGGGGAACGGTACCGGACGCACCCGGCGCCGAACTGCTGTTCGATCTCGGATTCAACGCGTCAGAGCCGGGATTCCAGGCCGAGGGCACCGTCTATCGGCGTGACGGTTCGATCGTCAAGGCCGTCGAGCCGCGCAATGCGCATGTGCCGCTCGAAGGGGCGCCGGGCGAGGAGTTCGAGCTCTACCTCGAGGCCGCGGCGAACCCCGACGTCGCCGACGGTTTCCGCACCTTCCGGCCTACGCCGCTCGGGGCGCTCGACACCGCAGGCGACGAGCCGATGTACGAATTCCGGCAGGCCGACATCGCCGTCAGGAACCTCGAGGTCTGGGAACTCCTGCAGGACGCCATCGTGCTGTCCGAGCTCATGATGGAGCTGCCCGAGACCGCGCCGCGACGCGCAGAGATCCTGCGGGCCCTCGAGCGCATGGTCGACGCGGCCGATCCCGACGACGTCGCAGGCACGGCCTCGGACGCGCGGGCCGAACTCGCCGGCGTGCTCGCCAGCCCGGCATCCGCCTCGGCGCACCGCGCGCACGCCGTGGGGCACGCCCACATCGATTCGGCCTGGCTGTGGCCGGTGCGCGAGACGCAGCGAAAGGTGGCGCGGACGTTCTCGAACGTGCTGTCGCTGCAGCAGGAGACCGACTTCGTTTTCGCGGCGTCGTCCGCTCAGCAGTACGCCTGGCTCAAGAAGTACCAGCCGGAGCTGTTCTCGCGGGTGCGGGAGGCCGTGGCATCCGGCCGGTTCGCCCCGGCGGGCGGGATGTGGGTCGAGTCCGACACGAACATGCCGGGTGGTGAGGCGCTGGCGCGACAGTTCGTCCTCGGCAAGCGCTTCTTCATGGCCGAGTTCGGCGTCGAGCCGCTGGATGTCTGGCTGCCCGACTCGTTCGGGTACTCCGCGGCGCTGCCGCAGATCGCGCGCGCTGCCGGGTCGCGCTGGATGCTGACGCAGAAGATGTCGTGGAACGAGACGAATCGCATGCCGCATCACACGTTCCTGTGGGAGGGCATCGACGGGACGCGGATCTTCACGCACTTCCCGCCCGTGGACACCTACAGTGCGCAGTTGTCCGGCGCGGAACTCGCCCGCGCCGAGCGGCAGTACGCCGAGAAGGGCGCCGCGAACACCTCGCTCGTGCCGTTCGGGCACGGCGACGGCGGCGGTGGCCCGAACCGCGAGATGCTCGCCGCGGCGCAACGACTGCGCTCGCTCGAGGGATCGCCGGCGGTCACGCTGTCGAGCCCCGCGCAGTTCTTCGAGGCCGCCGAGGCGGAGTACGAGCATCCGCCGGTGTGGTCGGGGGAGATGTACCTCGAGTTCCATCGCGGCACGTACACATCGCAGGCACGCACCAAGCGCGGCAACCGCCGAAGCGAGCACGCTCTGCGCGAGGCGGAGCTGTGGGCGACGGCTGCCGCGCTGCGCGGCGCCGCGTACCCGTACGACGAGCTCGAGTCGCTCTGGGAGACGGTGCTGCTGCAGCAGTTCCACGACATCCTTCCCGGCAGCTCGATCGGCTGGGTGCATCGTGAGGCTGAGCGGCGCTATGACGAGGTGCTCGCGGCGGTCGAGCAGCTCACGACCCGTGCGCTCGGAGAGCTCGCAGGCGAGGGGGCGAGCGCACTCGCGGCGAACGCGGGCCCGTATGAGCAGTGCGGTGCGGCGGCGATGAGCATCTCCGCCGTCACGCCGGTCTCGGAGAGTCCCGCCACCGTGAATCGCACACGGCGCGGGTTCGAACTGCGCAACGAGCACCTGTCGGTGCAACTCGACGAGATGGGGCTGGTGAGTTCTCTCGTCGTCCGCGCGACAGGACGCGAAGTGATCGCACCGGGGCAGAAGGGCAACCTCCTGCAGCTGCATCGCGATACACCGACGCGGTGGGACGCGTGGGACATCGATGAGCACTACCGTCGTCATGTCATCGACCTGACCGACGTGGACTCTATCGACCACGTCCCCCATCCCACCGCCGCAGTCGTCTGCGTGGTCCGCAGCCGGGGGGCAACGCGGATCACGCAGACTTTGACGCTCGGGGCGGGTTCGCGCGCCCTCGAGATCGAGACGGCTGTGGACTGGCACGAGCGGCAGAAGCTGCTGAAACTCGCGTTCCCGCTCGACGTGCACGCGGATCGTGCGAGCTCGGAGATCCAGTTCGGCCACGTGCAGCGTCCGACGCACGCCAACACGTCGTGGGACATGGCGCGCTTCGAGACGGTCGCGCACCGGTGGGTGCACGTGGGCGAGGCCGGGTTCGGCGTCGCGGTCGCGAACGACTCCACGTACGGGCACGACATCACGCGCGGGCCTCGAGAGGGCGGCGGGACGGTCACGAACGTGCGCCTGTCCCTGCTGCGGGCGCCGTTGTACCCGGACCCGGAGGCGGATCAGGGCGAGCATACGTTCCGGGTCAGCATCCGCCCTGATTCGTCGATCGCGGATGCCGTGCGCGAGGGCTACCGGCTGAACCTGCCCGCGCGTCAGGTGGTCGGCGCGGGTCCTGTGGAGCCGCTCGTGACAATGTCGTCGGGTGCAGTGGTGGTCGAGGCCGTCAAGCTCGCGGAGGATCGTGGCGGTGACGTGATCGTGCGGCTGTACGAGGCGCACGGCGGTAGGGCTCAGGCGAGGCTGGCGGCCTCGTTCGCGTTCGATGACGTGATCGAGACGGATCTGCTGGAGCGCGAAGTGGATGCCGCTGCGGTCACGTCCGCGTCAGGCGAGAGCGTCGCCCTGACGCTGCGTCCGTTCCAGATCGTCACGCTCCGCTTCCTCGGCGCGCGCGGGTCTCGCTGACGGCAGGCTTCGTCTCGCTGCGCTCGCTCAGCCCGTTTCGTCTCCGTCGGCTTCGCCGCCTCCGCTCAACGACCCGCGCTTACGTTCCCCGCTGGGGCCACTCCTCTCCCCGCGGACTCCTTCTGCGGGTCGTTGAGCGAGCGGAGCGAGACGAAACGGGTTGAGCGAGCCGATGGCGAGTCGAAACCTCAGACGCCGAGCCTCAACGGCCGACTCAGCCCGAGAATCGCCCCCACGGGATGTCGCGGCGCAGCGGCTTGCGCATCGGCCGCTGGGTCCGCTGCCACGCCGACACGCTCGGCTCCTCGGCGACGGCATCCGCGGCCTCGCGCTCGTACGCGTCGGTGACCACGGCGATGAGGGCAGCGAGTTCCTCCTCGTTCGCCGTGCCGCGGACGACGCGAAGTCCGGGGGCGGGCTGCTCCTCGGTCACAGCGGGATGTTCCCGTGCTTCTTCGGGGGCAGCTCTGCGCGCTTGCCGCGCAGCGAACGCAGCGCCTTGGCGATGGACACGCGCGTGTTCGCGGGCTCGATGACACCGTCGATCTCGCCGCGCTCTGCCGCCAGGAACGGCGACGTCACGCTGTAGGTGTACTCGTTGGCCAGGCGAGTGCGGACCGCGGCGACATCCTCGCCGTTCTCCTCGGCCTTGCGGATCTCGTTGCGGTACAGGATGTTCACCGCACCCTGACCTCCCATGACGGCGATCTCGGCGGTCGGCCACGCGAGGTTGACGTCGGCGCCGAGCTGCTTGGAGCCCATGACGATGTACGCGCCGCCGTAGGCCTTGCGCAGGATCACGGTGACCAGCGGCACGGTGGCCTCGGCGTAGGCGTAGATGAGCTTCGCGCCGCGGCGGATGACACCGGTCCATTCCTGGTCGGTGCCCGGCAGGTAGCCCGGCACGTCGACGAGGGTGACGATCGGGACCGAGAAGGCGTCGCAGAAGCGCACGAAACGGCTGGCCTTCTCGCCCGCCTCGATGTTCAGGGTGCCGGCCATCTGCGAGGGCTGGTTGGCGATGATGCCGACCGAGCGGCCCTCGACACGTCCGAAGCCGATGACGATGTTCGGGGCGAAGAGCGGCTGCACCTCGAGGAAGTCGTCGTCGATCACGTGGTCGATGACGGTGTGGATGTCGTAGGGCTGGTTCGCGGAGTCCGGGATGATCGCGTTCAGGGTGCGATCGGCATCCGTCGTCTCCCACTCGAAATCGGACTCGTAGCCGGGGATCTCGGCCATGTTGTTGTCCGGCAGGAAGCCGAGCAGGGTGCGCGCGTAGTCGATCGCATCGTCCTCGTCGTCGGCGAGGTAGTGCGCGACGCCCGAGCGGGTGTTGTGCGTGAGGGCGCCGCCGAGCTCCTCCATGCCGACGTCCTCGCCGGTGACGGTCTTGATGACGTCGGGGCCGGTGACGAACATCTGGCTCGTCTTGTCGACCATGATGACGAAGTCGGTGAGCGCGGGGCCGTAGACGGCGCCGCCGGCTGCCGGGCCCATGATGATCGAGATCTGCGGGATGACGCCCGAGGAGCGGGTGTTCAGGCGGAAGATCTCGCCGTACTTGCTGAGGGCGAGCACGCCCTCCTGGATGCGGGCGCCGCCCGAGTCGAGGATGCCGATGATCGGCATGCCGCCCTGCAGCGCGAACTCCATGATCTTGATGATCTTGTCGCCGGAGACCTCGCCGAGCGAGCCGCCGAAGGTCGTGAAGTCCTGCGAGTAGACCGCGACGGTGCGCCCGTGGATCGTGCCGATCCCGGTGACGACCGAGTCGCCGTACGGGCGGTTGCGGTCCATTCCGAACGCCGTGGTGCGGTGGCGGACGTACTCGTCGAACTCGACGAAGCTGCCGGGATCGACGAGCAGTTCGATGCGCTCGCGGGCGGTCATCTTGCCCTTGGCGTGCTGCTTCTCCTGCGCGATCTTCTCGGGCTCTGTGACCGCTTCATCGAAGCGGGAGCGAAGGTCGGCGATCTTGCCGGCGGTCGTGGAGAGGTCAGGCGTGTCCGTCACGGATTCCACACTAGTAGCGGCGCGACGCGTGGCGTTGGATGCCTCGCACAACGGAGAGCCGGTTCCTTTGGCGGTTCGAACGAGTCAGCGGGACAGGCTATATTCCAGTTCGTAGAAGATCGGCAGATCTTCTACGAGGGAATGTCGGGAAGACGCCCTTTTCTTGGCGCATGGTGGAGGCAATGCGACTCAGCCACCACCGCAAAGGACACAACATGACTGCCTACCAAGACGACATCGACGCCGTTCAGGCTCTCAAGGAGCGCAACGGTTCCAGCTGGGATGCGATCAACCCCGAGCACGTCGCCCGAATGCGGGCACAGAATCGCTTCAGGACGGGACTGGAGATCGCCCAGTACACCGCCGACATCATGCGCCGCGACATGACAGAGTACGACGCGGACTCCTCGCTCTACACGCAGTCGCTCGGGGTGTGGCACGGATTCATCGGCCAGCAGAAGCTCATCTCGATCAAGAAGCACCTGAAGACGACGAACAAGCGCTACCTCTACCTCTCGGGCTGGATGGTCGCCGCGCTGCGCTCGGAGTTCGGGCCGCTGCCCGATCAGTCGATGCACGAGAAGACGTCGGTGCCCGCGCTCATCGAGGAGCTCTACACGTTCCTGCGTCAGGCCGATGCCCGCGAACTCGACCTGCTGTTCACCGAGCTCGATGACGCCCGTGTGGCGGGCGACGAGACGGCGGTGGAGTTCATCCAGTCGCAGATCGACAACTACGAGACCCACGTCGTGCCGATCATCGCCGACATCGATGCCGGGTTCGGCAACCCCGAAGCGACCTACCTGCTGGCCAAGAAGATGATCGAGGCGGGGGCGTGCGCCATCCAGATCGAGAACCAGGTCTCGGACGAGAAGCAGTGCGGACACCAGGACGGCAAGGTCACGGTTCCGCATGAAGACTTCATCGCCAAGCTCACGGCCGTCCGGTACGCGTTCCTCGAGCTCGGCGTGGACAACGGCGTGATCGTCGCGCGCACGGACTCGCTCGGCGCGGGACTCACGCAGAAGCTCGCCGTGACGCACGAACCCGGTGACCTGGGCGACCAGTACAACTCGTTCCTCGACGTCGAGGAGATCTCGGAGGACGAGCTGGGCAACGGCGACGTCGTCATCAAGCGCGACGGCAAGCTCCTGCGCCCGAAGCGTCTGGCGAGCAACCTGTATCGGTTCCGTGCCGGCACGGGTGAGGCGCGCTGCGTGCTCGACAGCATCACGTCGCTGCGCAACGGCGCCGACCTGCTGTGGATCGAGACCGAGAAGCCGCACGTCGCGCAGATCGCGGGGATGATGAACGAGGTGCGCAAGGTCATCCCGAACGCCAAGCTCGTCTACAACAACAGCCCGTCCTTCAACTGGACACTCAACTTCCGCCAGCAGGCCTACGACCGGTTCGTGGCGGAGGGCAGGGACGTCTCGGCCTACGACCGGGCAGAGCTCATGAGCGTCGACTACGACGGCACCGAGCTCGCGCAGGTCGCCGACGACATGATCCGCTCCTTCCAGCGTGACGGCTCCGCCCAGGCCGGGATCTTCCATCACCTCATCACGCTGCCGACCTACCACACGGCTGCGCTCTCGACCGATGATCTCGCCAAGGGCTACTTCGGAGACGAGGGCATGCTCGCCTACGTGCAGGGCGTCCAGCGGCGCGAGATCCGTGAGGGCATCGCGACGGTCAAGCACCAGAACATGGCCGGCAGCGACATCGGCGACAACCACAAGGAGTACTTCGCCGGCGACGCCGCGCTCAAGGCCGGTGGCAAGGACAACACGATGAACCAGTTCAGCTGAGTTCGCCGACGAGCAGGGGCGTCCCGGCCACCGGCCGGGACGCCCCTTACTGAGCGCAGGCTCACACGACAAACCTCCAGACGTACTCGAGTCCGTCGGTCGGCCGGAACCAGGCGAGGGTGACGACCACGTCGTCGATGTCGGCGGCGCACAGGCACAGCTCGATGTCCTCCGTCGGCAGTACCTGGCCCCACAGCTGCGTACCCTCATCGGGTCGATCGTCGCGGAATACCCGCACGAAGTCGGCACTCTCCGCACTGCCGTTGATCACGACGGGATGGCTGGGATCCGTGCGGCGGACGAACCACGGCACGCGATACGCGACGGGCGGAGGGGTGTCGGACGGATCGATGAGACGCAGCATGCGGGCCACGGTAGGAACGGCCGCCGACGCCCGACACTGGCAGACGGCGGCCTCCCCACGAAAAGGGGAGAAGTGTCAGGAATCCGTGTCTGTGGAGGGTGAGTCCAGCTCGCGATCCTTGCGTCGCACGTGCGTCGCCTCGCCCAGCTTGTGCCCGACCCAGCCGGCGCCGCGAGCGACCGAACCGGCGGCTCCTGCGACGGCGGTTCCGGCGTAGCGGGCGCCGCGCAGCATCCGCATCTCGAGCTTCTGCGTGCCGTCCACCGGTTCCAGGTCGGGCGGAAGCACCGCCGGAGCGATGCCGAAGGCGCGACGAGACGTCGTCAGCACGCGGCGCCCGAGTAGGTGGTTTCCCGCGCCGCCGATCGCGGCACCGATGCCGAACGGCATGGCCTTGCCGACGAATGACGCACCGCCGGCCGCGGCGAAATGCTTGACGAACCGGGTCTTCAGTTGGTCGACGACCGGCCCGACGGCCGCGCGGGGGAGTGATTTCGTCACCATCTCGCCCCAGTACGACGAGCGGCTCGATCCCTTTCCCGCCACCTGCGTCGCGAGTTGCCCGACGAGATCGACGCCCTCCTTGCCCAGCATCAGCGTCATGACCAGGGCTCGTGCGCGATCCGGATTCTCCACCGCGATGCCGTGCACCTCGGCGAGCGACTGCGCGAACAGTGCCGTGGACTCCAGGAACCCGAGGGTCTCGATGCCCGACAGCGCCAGCGTCACCCCGGTTCCGATGCCGGGCACGACGGCGGTCGCACCCACGGCGGCGCCTCCGGTCGTGACGGCGGCCAGATACCGGCGCTCCAGGATGCGTACGAGCTGGTCGGGTGCGGCATTCGGATTGCGCAGACGGATGCTGCGGATGTGCGCGAGCACCAGCGGACGCTGGATGGCCAGAACCTTGTCGAGGCCACGAACGGTGAGCGGATGCTCGTCGGAGCCGACAGGCGGCACTCCCTTGTCCCAGGCGGAGTCGTCCGGGAGGGAGTGGATCTTGTGCACCTTCTTCGCCATCACGACGATCCTAGATTCCGCATCCGGGAGAACGCAGAGAGCCCGACCCCTGGGCGGGATCGGGCTCTCAATGCGTAGACCGGCTCGGAGGCCGAAGGGTCAGACGTACAGGTTCGCCCGCTCGAGGTCTTCGGCGAAGTCGACCTCGACCGCGTACAGGTCCGAGACGTCCATCGGCTCGAGGAGCAGGGCGTCCTCGGCGATCGCGAGCTCGAGGCCGCGCTCGAAGTAGTCCTGATCGTCGACGCGCTGCAGCTGGCGCATGAACGCCTTCTTGTGCGTGGACGAGATGTAGTTGATGCCGACAGCCTCACCGAGGCCGCCCTTGACCGTCTTGGACAGCTCCTTGATGAAGCCCTCGGCGGTGACGGTGTACTTGACCTCTTCATCGCTCACCTTCGAGGTGTTGACGGTGACGAAGGACTGGTCGCGCTCGATGTACTCGATCGCGCGGCCGAGGATGCGCGGATCGAAGACAACGTCGCCGTTCATCCAGAGCACGCCGCCCTTACCGGTCGCGCCGAGCGCGCGCAGCAGGCTCTTGGACGTGTTGGTCTCGTCGTAGCGCTCGTTGTGCACGTAGTTGACGTGCGGGAACGCCTCGATGATCGTCTCGGCGCGATAGCCCACGACAGCGGTGATGCGGGCCTCGCGGCCGAAGGCGGCACGGATGTTCTCGTGCTGCTGCTGCATGATCGTGCGGCCGTCGCCGAGCTGGGTCAGCGGCTTCGGAAGCGCACGGCCGAGGCGCGAGCCCATGCCGGCGGCCAGGATGACGGTCTGAAGAGTCACGAATACTCCTAAAAAGAATCTGTGTTCACGGCCGGTTCACCGACCAGACACTTCTTCGTGCCGAGTTCATGGTAGCCATGCCCCCTGGGAAGCCTCGGGGTAAGCCCGCGACGTTGCCATTTCGTGATCAGGTACACACGGGATCCACAGGTCGAGGAATCCGGTGTGCCACCCTGTGCCGATTGTTGCGCGCGCCCAGGAGAAAGTCCACTCCCGTTGATACCGTAGGACGGTGACTGCATCCTTGGACGACCACGCCGAAGAGCCCGCTGACGCGCCTGGCGCCAGGGCGTCGAAGAAGGCGGCCTCTACGAAGTCCGCTGCGGTGAAGGCCGTGGTGGCGCGCCCGTCCAAGCCCGCGACGAAGAAGACGACGACGCGCACCACCGCTGCGAAGGCGACGACCGCGAAGGCCGCGGCGGCGAAGACCGAGGCCGCGAAGGCCACCGAGGCGAAGAAGACGGCAGCGGCAAAGAGCACCGCCTCGAAGACGGCGGCCGCGAAGACGGCGGCGTCTCGCACGGCCGTCGCGAAGACCACGGCGAAGAGCACCGCCTCGAAGACCACGGCGCAGAAGACCGCCGCGGCCAAGACAGCGGCGGCGAAGGCGGCAGCGACCAAGGCCGCGAAGGCCGCCGCGGCCAAGGCCGCGAAGGAGCAGGAGAAGGCCGCGAAGGCCGAGCAGGAGAAGGCAGCAATTGTCGAGGCACGGGATGCCGCGGCAACCGCACCCTCGCGCCCCAAGCCGCTGGTCGCCGCGGAAGACGCGGCCCCGACCGCAGAGACCGTCGTGGAACCCGAGGTGCTCGCTGACCTCGGCCTGATCGCTGAGCCTGAGTCTGAGTCCGGGCCTGAGACGGAGCCCGAACCCGAGTCGGCAGGCGATGCAGAACAGACCGCCGATCCTGCGCCGGTCGTCGAGCCCGTCGCCGAGGCGGAGCCGGCAGTCGATGCCGAGCTTGTCGCAGAGCCGGAATCCGTCGTCGCGGCGGAAGCGATCTCCGACGACGAGCCACGCGCGGAACCCGAGCCGGAGTCCGAACTCGAGCCAGAACCCGGCATCGAAGCTGCGACCGAGGCCGTCGTCACCGACGTTCCGGCGGCAACGGCGACCGACGCGATCGTCGTGCGGGGACTGGTCAAGGAATTCGGCGACCACCGCGCGGTGAACGGCATCGACCTCACGGTCCCGGCGGGGTCGTTCTACGGCATCGTCGGCCCGAACGGCGCCGGTAAGACGACGACCCTCTCGATCCTCGCCGGGCTCCTGCGCGCGACGGCTGGTGAGGTGCAGATCTGCGGGATCGATCAGCAGAAGAATTCCCTCGCCGCCAAGCGCGTCATGGGTGTCCTTCCCGACCGTCTGCGCACCTTCGACCGGCTCACCGGTCGCCAGCTGCTGCACTACTACGGACTGCTGCGCGGGCTCTCCGCCGAGGTCATCGAGAAGCGCTCGGCGGACCTCATGCGCGCCTTCGACCTCGGCGACGCGGCCCTCCGCGTCGTCTCCGACTACTCGGCCGGCATGACGAAGAAGATCATGCTCGCCGGCGCCATGATCCACTCCCCGCGCGTGCTCGTGCTCGACGAGCCGTTCGAGTCGGTCGACCCCGTCTCCTCTGCAGTCATCCTCGACATCCTCCGCGCCTACGTCTCCCACGGCGGCACCGTGATCCTGTCCAGCCACGGCATGGACCTCGTGGAGCGGGTGTGCTCTCGCGTCGCGATCATCGTCGGCGGAGACGTGCTCGCCGAGGGCACGGTCGATGAGGTGCGCGCCGGACAGACACTCGAATCCCGTTTCATCGAACTCGCAGGCGGAACCGGCGAGGTGGAGGGGCTCGAATGGTTGCACACGTTCTCCGACTGAGGCTCGCGCTGATGCTCGGCGCCCTGCGGGGCGACCGGGTCGTGCGCACCGTGGTGGGCCTTTTGGCGCTCGCCGCCGCGACCGTCGCCGTGTGCACCGCCGTCCTCAGCCTCGCCGACGCACCGCTGGCCGTCGCGCGCACGGTGCTTGTGCTCGGCGGAGCGGCCTCCCTGCTCGGATTCCTCGTCGGTCCGATCCTCACCGGCACGGTCGATCAGCTCGATCCCCGCCGCTTCGGGGTTTTCGGCGTCGACGTGCCGCACATGCCGTGGATCCTCGCGATCGGCGGCCTGGTGAGCGTGCCGTCGTTCGCGCTCATCGCCGTCGCCGTTTGCGTGGTCATCGTGCTCATCGAGCTGGGCACGCCCACGGCGATCGCCGTGCTCGTGGGAGTGATCGGCGTCATCTCGTCGAACATCGCGGCGCGCGTCGGCATGGCGACCAGCGCCCTGCTCCTGCCCGAGCGCCGGTCTCGCGAGCTCACGGCGCTTTTCGTCCTCCTCGTCGTCGTCGTCGCCTTCCCGGTCGCCGTGTTCCTCGCTTCCCTGGAATGGGATGGCCGGGTACCGGAGGCTGTGGCATCGGCCACCGCGGCGATCGGGCTCACGCCGTTCGCGGCGGTACCCGCGTTCGCGCTCTCCGTGGCGGGAAGCGATTCCGCCGGCGCGTGGGCGAGTGGGCTCGTCGCGCTGTTCACCGTGCTCGCGTTGTGGGGAGGTTGGTCGTGGCTGGTGCGACGCCTGCTCACGAGCACCGACCGTCCGGCGACCTCCCGCGAGAGGTCGGGCCTCGGTTGGTTCGGTCTGCTGCCGCCGAACGCTTTCGGTGCGATCGCCTCGCGCAGCCTGGTGTACTGGCTGCGCGACCGCCGGTACATCGTGAACTTCGTGATCGTCCCGATCGCCGGCATCCTCACCGTCTTCCCTCTGCTCGTGGCCGGCGTGCCTCTCTATATCGCCGCCCTCGTGCCCGTCCCCGTCATGGCGCTGTTCTTCGGGTGGTTGCCGCACAACGACGTGGCGTATGACTCGACGGCGCTGTGGGTACACGTCGCCAGCGGAGTGCGCGGAGTCGCCGACCGCGCCGGCCGGCTCATCCCGATCTGCCTGGTCGCCGTCCCCACGCTGGCCGTGGCGATCCCGCTGACTCTGGCGATGGTCGAGAGCTGGTATCTGCTGATGCCGATGATCGGTCTCACCGCGAGCCTGTTCCTCGGGGGTCTTGGCGTGTCCAGCGTCATCTCGGTGACCTCGCCGTACGCGGTCTCTCGTCCGGGGGACAGCCCGTTCCAGCAGCCGCAGCGTTCGGCATCCCGCGGGGGATACGCGCCCGCCATCGCATTCATCAGCGCGCTCGTGCTGAGCGCACCGACGATCTGGCTGTTCGTCATGACGGTCATCGAGGACGACTCCTACAACCCGGCCACCTTCTGGGTCGGCATCGGCACAGGGCTCGTCGTTCTCGCTCTCGGCCTGGTCATCGGCGGACGCGTCTACGACCGCGGTGGGGCGCGCCTGATGGAGTTCGTCGAGACGGCCTGACACCGCCCCGCGGGGCCCAGCGGGCGGATAGACTCAGCGCATGAGTACTCCGCTGGACAGCCCCGATCAGGGCGGCGTGGCAACGCTTGATCGTGAACTGGAAGAACTTCTCAAGGAAGAGAATGTCGAGCCTGGCGACCACGAGCGCTTCTCGCACTACGTGAAGAAGGACAAGATCCTCGAGTCCGCGATCACCGGCAAGCCGGTGCGTGCCCTGTGCGGCAAGAAATGGACCCCGGGGCGCGACCCGGAGAAGTTTCCGATCTGCCCGACCTGCAAGGAGATCTACGAGTCGATGGTCGGCTGACGGCCGTCACTCCTGATCGACGACCCTTCGACAGGCTCAGGGACCGGTCGGACCCTGCGGGGCATCGACGAAAAGAGTCGGGATCGCAGGATCCGACTTGCTCAGCGCGAGCGCGCGAACCGGGAGCTCCTCCCGCACGTGCAGGTGATGCTCGCGCGCGGATGCCGTGCCGGCCGCACCCTCGTATGAGCTGTCGATCTCGCCGCCGTCGACGAGCGTGACCTGCAGTGGCCGGGAGCCGGGGTGCTCGGCGGCGGTCCCCAGCTCTTCGAATCCGTCGGAGACGACGACCGTCTCCGCTGTCGCGACACCATCGCGCAGCGTGCGGAACGCGGCCTTCCGGCCGCCCTTTGAGCCCTTGTCGGTGGAGGCCTTCGCGACCGCGACCCAGCCGCCGCCGGCATCCTGCCGAGCTACGAGCTTGTAGACCATGCCTGCCGTCGGATACCCGGAACCGGTGACGACGGAGGTGCCGACGCCGTAGAAGTCGACGGGGGATGCCGCAAGCGCCGCGATCGCGTATTCGTCGAGGTCGCTCGTGACGGTGATCTTCGTGTTCCGGGCGCCCAGCTCGTCGAGGTGCTCGCGCACGGCCGCCGCCACGGTCGGGAGGTCTCCGGAGTCCAGGCGCACGCCGCCGAGGTCCGTGCCTGCGACACGGATGGCGGTGGCGACGCCCTCGCGGATGTCGTAGGTGTCCACCAGCAGCGTGGTGTCGACGCCGAGACTGTCGATCTGCGCCCGGAAGGCGTCCTCCTCGGTCTCGTGCAGCAGCGTCCACGAGTGCGCGGCGGTGCCCATCGTCGGGATGTCCCACCGGCGGCCGGCCTCGAGGTTGCTCGTCGCGCCGAAGCCGGCGATGTAGGCGGCCCGCGCCGCGGCAACCGCCGACATCTCGGCGGCACGCCGCGAGCCCATCTCGGACAGTGGGCGCTCGCCGGCGGCGATGCTCATCCGTGATGCGGCGGTCGCGACGGCGGAGTCGTGGTTCATCACGCTCAGGGCGATCGTCTCGAGCACGACGGCGTCGGCGAAGGAACCCTCGACGGTGAGGATGGGGGAGCCGGGGAAGTACAGCTCACCCTCGCGGTAACCGTGGATCGATCCGGTGAACCGGTAGTTCTCCAGATACGTCAGCGTCTCGGCATCCACCACGTGGTTGTCGCGAAGGAAACGCAGCTCGTCCTCGCCGAACCGGAAGTCGCGCAGCAGCGACAGCAGACGGCCCGTGCCGGCGACGACACCGAACCGGCGGCCACCGGAGAGACGGCGGGCGAAGAGCTCGAACACGCTCGGTCGTGCGGCTGTGCCGTCGCGCAGTGCCGCGGCCAGCATGGTGAGTTCGTAGCGGTCGGTGAGCAGCGCCGTCGACGAGGTCATGCGCTCAGCTTACTGTCGGGCTCCCTCGGCATTTCGACAGTCTCGATGACCGGGAAGGGTAGGCTGGTGAGTCATGAACGCGGCACCGATCGGCATCTTCGACTCCGGTGTCGGCGGACTCACCGTGGCACGCGCGATCCGCGCCCAGCTGCCGAGGGAATCCTTCGTCTACATCGGAGACTCGCTCCACTCGCCTTACGGTCCCAAGCCGATCGCCGACGTCCGGCGGTACTCGCTCGAAGTACTCGACACCCTCGTCGACCAGGGCGTGAAGATGCTCGTCATCGCGTGCAACACGGCATCCGCCGCGATGCTGCGCGACGCGCGCGAGCGCTACGACGTGCCGGTCGTCGAAGTCATCGGACCGGCCGTCCGCCGTGCCGTCTCGACCACTCGCAACGGCCGGGTCGGCGTCATCGGCACGGTCGGCACGATCGGATCGCGCGCCTACCAGGACATGCTCGAGGTCAACGAGCAGCTCGAGGTCTTCACTGCGGCGTGCCCGCGCTTCGTCGAGTTCGTCGAGGCCGGCGTGACCGGAACCCGCGAGGTCCTCGAGACCGCGGAGGAGTACCTCGCACCGTTGCGCGAGGCCGATGTCGACACGCTCGTACTCGGATGCACGCACTACCCGTTCCTGCGCGGCGCGATCAGCTACGTGATGGGGGAGGGCGTCTCGCTGGTCTCCAGCGACGACGAGACCGCCGGCGATGTGTATCGGCAACTGACGCGCGGCGACCTGCTCGCTCCGCCTGACGCCAGGGCCACCTACGTCTATGAGGCCACGGGGGAGTCCACCGAGGAGTTCACGGCGCTGGCTAACCGGCTCATGGGCGCCGAGGTGCGTGACGTGCAGCACGTGCAGACCGGCGTAATCACGCTTCCGGATCTTTCCGAACTCGCCGACAACACGGCATCCGACCCGAAGGGAACCCATGTCTGACATCGTCCGCGCGGACGGCCGCGCCACCGATCAGCTCCGTGAGATCACGATCGAGCGCGGCTGGAGCGCGAACGCCGAGGGGTCGGCGCTGATCAGCTTCGGCGGCACGAAGGTGCTGTGCACGGCATCCTTCACCAACGGCGTCCCGCGCTGGCTCACCGGCAAGGGCAAGGGCTGGGTGACCGCGGAGTACGCGATGCTGCCGCGGGCGACGAACAGCCGCAACGACCGCGAGAGCGTCAAGGGGCGCATCGGTGGTCGCACGCATGAGATCTCCCGCCTGATCGGCCGTGCGCTGCGCGCTGTCGTCGACACCAAGGCGCTCGGCGAGAACACCATCGTCATCGACTGCGACGTGCTGCAGGCGGACGGCGGCACCCGCACCGCCGCGATCACGGGCGCGTACGTCGCGCTCGCCGACGCGATCGAGTGGGGCCGTGAGAAGAAGTTCATCGGAAAGAACGCCACCCCGCTGATCGACTCCGTGGCAGCCGTTTCAGTCGGCATCATCGACGGCGAGCCGATGCTCGACCTGCCGTACGTCGAGGACGTGCGTGCCGAGACCGACATGAACATCGTCGTCACCGGCCGCGGCCTCTTCGTCGAAGTGCAGGGGACGGCCGAGGGAGCGCCGTTCGACAAGCGCGAGCTCGACGCGCTGCTCGACCTCGGTGTCGCAGGCTGCGCGGATCTGAAGGAGCTGCAGCTCGCCGCCCTGGCGGCCGAGCGATGAGGGTCGTCCTCGCCACGCACAACCCGCACAAGGTCGCGGAGTTCCAGCAGATCGTAGCGATGACTCGCCCCGACCTCGAGGTCGTCGGTTACGACGGTCCTGAGCCGGTCGAGGACGGCGTCACGTTCGCGGAGAACGCGCTGATCAAGGCGCGCGCCGCCGCTGCCCACACCGGACTCGCGGCGTTCGCCGACGATTCGGGAATCTGCGTCGACGTGCTCGGCGGTTCGCCGGGCATCTTCTCCGCCTACTGGGCGGGGCAGAAGAAGGATGCCACGGCCAACCTCGAGCTGCTGCTGGATCAGCTCGCCGACATCGCCGACCCCCACCGCGCCGCACAGTTCGTCTCGACGATCGCGCTGGTCACGCCGGATGGTACCGAGCAGACGGTGGCCGGGGTGTGGCCGGGACGTGTGGCGCTGTCTCCAGCCGGCGCGAACGGCTTCGGATACGACCCGATCTTCATCCCCGACGGCCAGCCCGACGGTGCCGAGCGCACCTCAGCGGAGCTGTCGAACGACGAGAAGCAGTCGCAGTCGCACCGCGCGCGGGCGTTCGAGGCGTTCGTTCCTCTTCTGAAGACGCTCTAGCTCTCGCGCGCGGCGCGGCCCGCACATGCTGGATGATTTCGGTCGGTCAAGGGCGATCAGAGCCGACCGAATGAATACCGCATCGCGCGGCCGACGCCGCGGGTCGTCGTCGCAGGGCGCTACTGAGAATCGTTACCCTTCCCGACAGGTGGAAATGGCCTCTGACGGCCGCTTTCACTCGTAGCCTGGAAGCATGCACGATCATGCGCACGGGATTCGAGGGGCTGGCAGCCGCCGACTGCTGACGATCTCGCTGTGCCTGACCGCGACAATCATGGTGGTGCAGGTCGTTGGTGCGATCCTCACCGGGTCGCTCGCTCTGCTGGCCGACGCCGCGCACATGTTCACGGACGCGTCTGCGCTCGTGATCGCCCTCATCGCGACCGCCGTCGCCGCGCGTCCCGCCGATGACCGCCGCACCTTCGGGTATCAGCGGGCCGAGGTGCTGGGGGCACTGGTCAACGCGATCATCCTCATCGTGCTGTCGGTCAGCGTTGGGATCGAGGGCGTACGCCGCCTGGTCGAGCCCGCCGACACCGAGGTCGCAGGACCTCTCATGCTGCTCGTGGCCATCGTCGGTCTTCTCGCGAACGCCATCGCGATGTGGCTGCTGAGCTCGGCGCAGAAGACGAACATCAACGTGCGCGGCGCGTACCTCGAGGTACTCGGCGACATGATCGGCTCGGCCGCGGTGATCGTCGCCGCCATCGTCATCGTCGTGACCGGATGGATGCCGGCGGATGCCATCGCGTCGCTGTTCATCGCCGTCATGATCATCCCACGCGCGATCACGCTGCTGCGCGAGGTGTTCTCGGTGCTCGCCGAATCGGCACCGAAGGACACGCACGTCAGCGAGATCCGCGACCATCTGCTCGGCTTCGACGGCGTGACCAGCGTGCACGACGTGCACGTGTGGCAGCTCACCCGTGGCGCTCCGGTGTTCACCGCGCATGTCGGCGTCGACCCGGCGGTGTTCGCAGAGGGACGCACCGGCGCGCTCCTCGAGAAGCTGCAGGGATGCCTCACCGACCACTTCGACGTCGCGCACTCCACATTCCAGCTCGAGCCCGACGGCCAGGCGGAGTGCACCGAGAGCCACGCCTAGATTCGCGCGAGGGCCCTGGTGAACGGGGCGCAGGGCTTCGTATCGTGGTCACATGGATATCGAAGAGCTTCTGCAGATCGAGATTCACGGGTGGCAATCGCTGTGCGACGGATCGGGGGCGCAGGTCTACGGCGACCTGATGACAGCGGACGGCGTGATGATCCTCGCCAACGGTTCGGTGATGACCCGCCATCAGGTGGTCGAGGCGCTCGCCGCGGCACCCGTGTGGGATGACTACCGGATCGAGGAGCCCCGTCTGATCCAGATCGGAGCGGATGCGGCGGTCCTGGTGTACCGCGGTGTCGCGTCACGCACGGCGGATGCCGAGCCGTTCGAGGCGATGATGGCGAGCACCTACCTCCGAACCGCTCACGGCGTGCGGTTGGCGGTGTACCAGCAGACGTCGACGCAGCACTGAGCGCTCGGCCCTGTCGGAATCACTCGACGACGATGTCCGCGACCGACTTGTCGGGGCGCAGCCCGCGCCAGCGCGGATGACGCAACGAGCCGTCCGAGGTCCATTCGCTGAACTCGACTTCCCCGACCAGCTCGGGGAGCACCCACAGCGCGTCGCGCGCATCCGGGGCTGGCACGCCCTCCAGCGGGTTCTCGTCGGTGCGCAGCGGTTCGAGCCGCGCGAGCAGGTCGCGCAGCATCCGGTCGTCGAAGCCCGATCCGACTCTGCCGACGTAGCGGAGCGTCCCGTCGGCATCCGGCACCCCGAGGAGCAGGGAGCCGAACGTCCCCGCGCGGTTGCCCCTGCCGGGGCGGATGCCGGCGATCGCGACCTCCTGAGTGCGGGTGTGCTTGATCTTCAGCCAGTCACCCGAGCGGATGCCGGGGCGATACCTCGATCCGGATGCCTTGACCACCACGCCCTCGAGCTCGAGGGCTCGGCTGGTCTCCATCGCCGCATCCAGATCGTCGAAGACCGGGGGAACGACCACCGGGCGGTCTGCGCTCTCGCCGAGCGTCTCGAGCAGAGTGCGGCGGTCCCGCAGCGGCATGCCGGTGAGGTCGTGGCCGTCGAGGCGGAGCAGATCGAACAGGTGGTACGCGATCGGAGTACGCACGACTTCGCGCTCGATCTCGCGCGCCTTGGTGAGGTGCATGCGGCGCTGGAGCCGTCCGAAGCTCGGACGCCCCGAGGAATCCAGTGCGATGATCTCGCCGTCGACGATCGCCTCTCCTGCGGCGAAGTGCGGGGCGCCGTCGGCGGTGAGCTCGGGATAGCGAGCCGTGATGTCGGTGCCGCTGCGCGCATGCAGACGCAGGCGGCCGTCCCGCCAGGTGCCGAGGGCACGGATGCCGTCCCATTTGATCTCGCTCCACGGGTCGCGCAGTGCACGCGCAAGCCCGGGGGTGCCCGACTCGGCGAGCATCGGGCGCATCGCGCCGTCGGTGGTGGCCGTGTCGTCGTCGGTCACGGCGGTGGGTTCGGCGGCCGCGTCCGCGGCGCGGGGATCTGCCGGTGCAGGAGCGCGACGCGCGGGTGCCGGATGCGACTGCTGCTGATCCTTCATGCGGTGCAGCAGCCAGGACGACTTCTCGCCGGAGCCCTCGGTGCGGATCAGCGCCAGCCGGGCGCGGCCGAGAGGGCCCGCGCCGGTGAACGTGCCGATGACCTCATCGTCTCGCCACTTCTCGAGCTCGACGGTTCCGGTATCCCAGATCGTCATGGTGCCGGCGCCGTACTCCCCGCGCGGGATCTCTCCGTGGAACGTGAGGTACTCCAGCGGGTGCGGTTCGGTCATCACCGCCAGGCGGTTGCGCGCGGGGGACTCCGGCACACCCTTCGGCACCGCCCAGCTCACCAGCACCCCGTCGTGCTCGATGCGCAGATCGAAATGCAGCCGGCTGGCGTGGTGCTCCTGGATGACGAAGCGGGGAAGCGCGCCGGCCGCTGAGACGGACGTCCGTTCCGGGACGGGCTCCGGCGTCTTGGCCGCGTCTCGTTTGGCGCGGTACGAAGCGAGTGCGGTATCGGCGGATGACGGCATGAAGTCCGCGAACGGGTCGAGGCCTTCCTCGACGCGGGCGGCGACCTCGTCGAAGGAGAGGTGACGCAGTTCGGGATCGTCGAGCTCATCCCACGTGCGCGGCGCGGCCGCCGTCGGCTGGAGCCTGCCGCGCAGGGAGTACGGCGAGATCGTGGTCTTCGAGCCGTTGTTCTGGCTCCAGTCGATGAAGACCTTGCCGCCGCGCACCGATTTCGACATGGTGCCGGTGGCGATGTCCGGGTGGTCGGTCTCGATGGCTCGGGCGAGCTCGCGGGCGATCGCGGAGGCCTGGTCGCTGGTCTGCTTGCCGTCGAGTCGGGCGTACAGATGGATGCCCTTGCTGCCGCTCGTGACCGGTACAGGGTCCAATCCGATGTCGCCGAGGATCTCGCGTGCGAGTCTGGCCACGTGCGCGCACAGCGCTAGATCGGCACCGGGACCTGGATCGAGGTCGAGCACGAGCCGGTCGGGATTGCGGCGTTCGCCGTCAGGTCCGAATCGCCACTGCGGCACGTGCAGCTCGATGCTGGCGACCTGTGCCATCCACACGAGGGTGGGCAGGTCATCGACGATCGGATACTCCTTCGCGCCGCCGGAGTGCTCGATCGGCAGGCGGCGCACCCACTCCGGTGCACCGCGCTCCAGCTGCTTCGCGAAGAACGCCTCGCCCGGAGCATCCGACGTTCCCACGCCCTCGACCCAGCGTTTGCGCGTCACGGGACGATCGGCGAGCAGCGGCAGCATCCGCGGGGCGACCCGGGTGTAATAGGCGATCACCTCGCCCTTGGTCGTTCCGGTCTCGGGGTACAGCACCTTGTCGAGGTTCGTCACGCGCAGACGCCTGCCGCCGACCTCGACCATCTGTGCTGCTGCTGGCATGTCGCCAGAGTAACGGCAACCCCCTGTCGCTCGATGGCCCTTGCGGTGTCTACTGGTGGCATGAGGTCGATCTGGAAGGGTGCCCTGACGTTCGGGCTGGTGAACGTGCCGGTGAAGGTGTACTCCGCCACCGAGGATCACGATGTGCCGCTGCACCAGGTGCACGATGAGGACGGCGGGCGCATCCGTTACAAGCGCACCTGCGAGATCTGCGGTCAGGTGATCGCGTACTCCAACATCGACCGCGCCTACGAGGACGACGGGCAGATGGTGGTGCTCACCAAGGACGACCTCGACGCGCTGCCTGCAGAGCGCAGCCGGGAGATCGACGTCGTCGAGTTCGTGCCGAGCGAGCAGGTCGATCTTCTGACGCTCGATAAGGCCTACTATCTGGAGCCGGATTCGAAATCGCCGAAGGCGTACGTGCTGCTGCGCAAGACGCTCGAGCAGACCGACCGCACCGCGATCGTGCGCTTCACCCTTCGGCAGAAGACCAGGCTCGCCGCTCTCCGCGTGCGAGGAGACGTGCTGGTGCTGCAGACGCTGCTGTGGGCCGACGAGGTGCGCGAGGCATCCTTCGAGTCCCTCGACGAAGACGTGAAGATCTCCAAGAAGGAGCTCGAACTCTCCGCGAGCCTGGTCGACAGCTACGCCAGCGACTTCGACCCCGAATCGTTCGTGGACGAGTACCAGAAGGAGCTCCGCACCCTCATCGACGCGAAGATCGAAGCAGGGGACACGTTCGACGTCGCCGAGACCTTCGCCGAAGAGGGCGAAGCCGAGGGCAAGGGCGGCGAGGTCATCGACCTTATGGAGGCGCTCAAGGCGAGCGTGGAGAAGTCGCGGGCGAAGAAGAAGGATGCCGGGTGAGACGGCACCCGATGGCTAATGCTTGCCGTCGCCATCGACGTCGGGCGCCCGCTCGAACACTTCGCGATCGAGGGTGAGTTCGTCGGCCTCGGCAGCATCCGTTTCGGGGTCGCCACCGGCGGCGAGCGCCTTCTTCACCTTGTGACGCTCGGAGAAGTAGTGCCAGAGGGTGATGAGCGCGGTACCGCCCACCGCGGCGAGCAGGATGATGTCGATGTACTCGGTCACCAGGTGCGCGACCCACGGGATGAAGGCGATCAGGTAACCGAGCATCGTCAGCCCGAAGCCCCACAGCACGGCTCCGAGGAAGTTGTAGAGGCTGTATCTCTTCCACGGCATATGACCGACGCCCGCGGCCACCGGAGCGAACGTGCGGACGATGGGGACGAAGCGCGCGAGGATCACGGTGAGACCGCCGTAGCGTTCGAAGAACGCGTTCGTGCGCTCGACGTTCTTGCGGCTGAACAGCCCTGATTCCTTGCGCTCGAACACGGCCGGGCCGCCTTTGTGGCCGATCAGGTAGCCGACCTCGCCTCCGACGAACGCGGCGAGGGCGATCAGCAGCGACACCATCCAGATGTTCACGCCGAACACGTCGCTGGTGTGCGTCAGGAGACCGGAGATCACGAGCAGGGTGTCGCCGGGGAGCAGGAAGCCGACCAGGAGCCCGGTCTCGGCGAAGACGATGAAGCACACCACCAGAAGCGCCCAGGGGCCGGCCGCGCCGATGATCACCTCGGGGTCGAGCCAGGGGATGAGTGCGATGTGATGCATGGTTTCCTGTCGAACAGAAATGGCCAGATGGTGCTGTCGTCAGTGCGGAAGGTGGGACTTGAACCCACACGCCGTGAGGCACAGGAACCTAAATCCTGCGTGTCTGCCAATTCCACCACTCCCGCCGGCGCATTCAGTCTAGATGCGCGCCCGCTTGCGTGACAGCACGGGATTCCAGTGCCACGATTACGGGAACCCCGAACTCGGCTGTGGATAACTTCCGAGGTCCGTTCCGGATTCTTGCGAGGATGCCGGGGTGAGCCAGCCGTCCCTCCTCGTCGCCGAGCGCGTGCGGCAACGGCTGCGCGCCGAGCGCACCGATCCGACGCTCGCTCCCGACGAAGCGCGCCGGATCGCCCAGGCCGAGGTGAGACGGCACAACGACCTCGCGCTTTCGCGCGGCGACACGATGATCGACGACGAGTCAGCCTGCGTGCGGGACGTGCTGGCGTCGGTCAGCGGATTCGGCGCGCTGCAGCCGCTTCTGGATGACCCCAGCATCGAGGAGATCTGGCTGAACGGCCCCGACCGCGTGTTCATCGCGCGCGACGGCGTCTCCGAACGGATCCCGCTCGCACTGACGGATGCCATGGTGCGCGACCTCGTCGAGCGGATGCTGCAGGCCACCGGTCGCCGCGTCGACATCAGCCAGCCCTTCGTCGATGCGTCGCTTCCCGACGGGTCGCGCCTGCACGTCGCGATCGCGGATGTCGTGCGGGGCTCCTGGGCGGTCAACATCAGGAAGTTCCTGCCGGGGTACCGCACGCTGGACGCGCTGGTCACGCTCGGCTCGATGCCCGAGGAGGTCGCCGGGATGCTGCGCCGCGCGATGCGCGACGGGATGAGCGTCATCGTGTCCGGCGCGACGCACGCGGGCAAGACTACTCTGCTCGGAGCGCTGCTGGCGTCCTGCGCCGACGCGCAGCGCATCGTCACGGTGGAGGAGACGTTCGAGCTCGCGGTGGACGGCCCAGACCTCGTCGCGCTTCAGGGCAGGCAGGCGAGCCTCGAGGGCACCGGGGAGATCACGCTGCGCAGGCTCGTGAAGGAGGCGCTGCGCATGCGCCCCGATCGGCTGGTCGTCGGCGAGGTGCGCGATGCCGAGGCGCTCGATCTCGTGCTCGCGCTGAACACGGGCGTCCCTGGCGCTGGAACCGTGCACGCGAACTCGGCGGTCGAGGCGCTGGAGAAGCTCACCATCCTGCCGCTGCTGGCCGGTCGCAACATCGATCGGTCCTTCATCGCGCCGGCGCTCGCCGCCTCCGTGTCGCTCGTCGTGCACTGCGCCCGCGACGCGGCGGGCAACCGGTTCGTGGAAGAGATCATCGCCCCGACCGGCGAGATCGTCGAAGGGCGCATCATCACCCGCCCGGTGTACCGTGCGGAGCCGCGCACATGACGCTGCTGCTGGGAGCGGCGCTCGCGGCAGGACTCCTGCTGTGCGCATCGCCATGGCTGTGGCCGGCGCGCGAGCGTGTCGAGCGCCAGGAGCGTCGCGACGACCGGCTCACCCGGCTCATGGACGAGGCGGGTCTCGCATCCGTCGAGCGGCACAGGGTGATCGCCGTGATGCTCGTCCTCGCGCTTCTCGCCGCCGCAGTCGCGTGGCTGATCACCGGCATCCCGGTGCTGGCAGTGCTCGCCGCGCTAGCCGCCGGCGCCGCGCCGATCGCTTTCCTGCGCGCGCGGCGGCTGCGCCTTCTCAAGGCCAGGCGTCAGATGTGGCCGGACGTGTGTGATCTGCTCGTGGCGGCGATCAGGGTCGGGCTCTCCCTTCCGGATGCCGTCGCGAGTCTGGCCGATTCGGCGCCCGCGGCCGTGCGCCCGGCGTTCGTCGTCTTCGCCCGCGATCTTCGCGCCACCGGACGGTTCGAGACCAGTATCGACAGGCTCAAGACCACGCTCGCCGATCCGATCGCCGACCGGATCATCGAGGCCCTGAAGATGGCGCGCCAGGTCGGCGGCACCGAGCTCACCGGCGTGCTGCGCGCGCTCTCCTCATCGGTGCGGGCAGACGCGACGCTGCGGGGAGAGATCGAGGCCAAGCAGTCCTGGATCCGCGGGGCGGCCGTGCTGGGCGTGGTCGCACCCTGGGTGATCCTCGCGCTGCTCGCGCTTCGCCCTGAGGGCGCCCAGGCGTACGCGAGCCCGGAGGGCGTCATGGTGATCATCGGCGGCGTGATCGTCTCGGTGATCGCATTCCGCATCATGGTCCGCATCGGCCGCCTTCCCGAGCCGCGGCGGTGGTTCGCGTGACGCTGGCGACGGATGCCGCGATCGCGATCCTGCTGGGCGGTCTGTTCGGCGCCGGCATCATATGCATTCTCGCGACGGCACCGCGGTGGCGGGCGGCATCGTTGACCGCGCGCATCGCCCCGTACATCCGTGACGCGGTGGAGGACGCCGCGCTGCCGTCGGGAATCCTGCCCGATCCGGGTGTGCTCCCGGTCGATGCCTCTTCGTTGTGGCAGCGCGTGCGCGTGCGAATGCTGGGCGGCCTCGGCGACAACGATGCGCTGGCGCTGCGCCTCGCGCAGGCTGGAACAGATGATGAACCCGCCGCGTTCCGCGCGCGACAGCTGGGCTGGGCGCTCGGCGGATTCGCAGTGGGCAGCGTGCTGGTCATCATCCTCGCCATCACCGGGCGCATGACACCGCCGGGAGCCGTACTGCCGGTGCTGCTGGGGGTCGGCGCGGCCATGGCCGTCGACGTCGTACTCAGCACTCGCGTGAAAGCGCGCCTCGCGCGCCTCAGTGACGAGCTGCCGACGACCCTGGAGTTCCTCGCTCTGTGCCTGTCGGCAGGGGAGGGCTTCCTCGACGCGTTGCGGCGCGTCGCCGCGATCGGTTCGGGCGAGCTCACCGAGGAACTGCGCCAGGTCGTGCTCGCTGTCGGCACCGGATCGCCGCTGGCGGACGCGCTGGGTGAGATGGCTTCGCGGCTTCGACAGCCAGGGCTGTCTCGCGCCGTGGACCAGATCACCGCCGCGCTCGAGCACGGAGCGCCGCTCGCGGCCGTGCTCCACGCGCAGGCGGCCGACGCGCGTGAGGACGCCAAGCGCTCGCTGATCGAACAGGCCGGCCGCCGCGAGATCCTCATGATGCTGCCGCTGGTCTTCCTGATCCTGCCGTTGTCCGTACTCTTTGCCGTCTTCCCGGGAATGTTCATCCTGCAGCTCGGGCTGGGCTGACCGAATCGACCGACCGTACCGAAGAAAGGATTGATCATGAAGCGACTACGAAGCTGGTGGGACGGCCTCACCGCAGATGCGCGAGAGTTCGTCGACGACGACACCGGAGATGTCCCTGGCTGGGTTCTCGTGACGCTGATGACCGCAGGACTCGTGGTCGTGATCTGGGCCGTGGCCGGCCCCGCGCTGACCGGGCTGTTCGAACAGGCCATATCGAGGGTGTCCGGACTCTGACATGCGCGGGCGGGCAGGCGACGATCGCGGGTCGAGTCCGGTGGACTTCGTCCTCGTCGGTGCACTGCTGACCACGCTCACCCTCGCCGTCCTTCAGCTGGGTTTCGCCGTGTACGTGCGCAACGTCGTCCATGATGCCGCCGTCGAAGGCGCCCACTATGCGGCGCTGGCCGACACGGCGCTGGAGGACGGCGCCGATCGGACCCGGCTGGCGATCAGCAGAGCCGTCGGAGACTCGTTCGCCGGCGACGTCGCGGTCACGCAGAGCGACCGGCTCGGATATCCGACGGCTGTGGTGACGGTCCGCGCCACCCTGCCGATCATCGGACTGCTCGGGATCCCGTACGCGCTGGAGGTGGATGCGGATGCGCCGATGGAATCGCTGGGCGAGGAATGACGAGGGCTCGGCCGCGCTGGAGTTCATCACGGTCGGTGTGATCCTGCTCGTACCGCTGGCCTACCTCGTGATCACGCTCGGCTCTGTGCAGGAGACGCTCCTCGGTGCGGAGGCCGCAGCTCGGCACACTGCTCGGGTGATCGGTCAGGCCGAGGATGCGGGGGCCGCCGCCGAGCGCGGGGATGCGGTGCTGGCCAGCGTGATCGAGGAGTACGGCATGGATGCCGAGAACGTCGATGTCTCCATGACCTGCACTCCGGCCGGAAGCGAGTGCCCATCCGCCGGGGCGACGGTGATCATCACCGTCAGCACTCACGTGTCGCTGCCGTTCGTCCCCGAGATCTTCGGCCTCGATCGCGCCACGCAGATCCCCCTGCAGGCCGCTGCCGCTCAGAAGGTCTCCCGGCTGTGGGGCGCGGGATGATCGGTCACGTGCGCCGCGATGACGAGGGCAGCATCCTTCCGCTTCTTCTGGGCTATGTCGTGCTGGCCATCGCGGTGGTCTTCGTCTGCACGTGCGCCACCGACCTGTACATCGCCCAGAAGCGTCTGGATTCTCTGGCGGATGCCGCGGCGCTCGCCGGAGCCGATGGATTCACTCTCGTCGTGGAGGGCGATGGCGTGCGCGCCGAACTGACCGACGACGGCGTGCAGAATCAGGCCGCCGCGATCGTCTCGGCGATGGCGTCAGGTGCCCGGCTGGTGTCGGCATCCGCGCCAGACGGAGTCTCCGCTCAGGTGACCGTCACGACCCGATGGCATCCGCCGCTCGTCTCCGCCTTCGTGCCAGCGGGCGTCGATCTCGAGGCGACGGCGACCAGCCGCACCGCGCTCCGCTGAGCGCGGTGGCCGTCAGTCGCCGGGGCTGCGGCGCGGACTGAACCGCGGGATCCAGCGGATGAACCCCGTCGCCCCCAGCAGGCCGATCACGCCCACCACAGCCGATGCCACTGACAGCGAGGCGATCGCTGTCACGCCGGAGACGATGAGGGGAGCTGCGGCGCCGCCGGCATCCGTCAGCGTTCGCCACGACCCCAGGAACGGTGCCGGGTCCTGCGCCGGTGCGACGTCGGCGCCGAGTGTGAGCAGGATGCCGCTGGAGAGGCCGTTCCCGACACCGAGCACCGCCGCGAGCATCCCGAACCACAGCACGGCCGCCTCGCCGTCGTGGGTGACCGAGAGTACGAGGAACCCGGTGCCCATCAGCACCATCGCCGGCATCGCCGCCCAGAGCCTGCCGAAGCGGTCCATGACCTGACCGCTGGCGTAGAACAGCGCGAAGTCGATGGCGCCGGAGACGCCGACGACGAGCGCGATGGTCTGCGCGTCGAGTCCGAGCGAGACGCCCCACAGCGGCAGGACCACCTGACGTGCGGAGCGCACTGCCGAGAGGGATGCCGCGGCCAGCCCGAGCCGTCGCAGCACACCGCGGAAGCGCCACATCGTGCGGAAGATCCCGACCCGTTCGAACGTGGGGATCGATCCGCTCACGGCCTCGCCGGAGTCCTCGGCGAGCGGGGAGTGGTTCACGACCGGGGGATTGGTCTTCTCCGGGTCGGGACCGAACAGCACCAGCAGCACCATGACGACGAGGCAGCCCAGGAAGAACCAGGTCGCGGCGTGCTCGTCGCCGAAGACCTGCAGCAGGGCGGCGGTGACGAACGGACCGACGAAGATGCCGAGGCGGAAACTCCCGCCCAGCAGCGACAGAGAGCGGGCGCGGAACTCCAACGGCACGCGTGTCGTCATGAACGCGTGGCGCGCGAGCCCGAAGGCCGCCGCGCAGAACCCGAGCAGGAAGACGGATGCCGCGAACACGGCGATCACCGGCGCCAGAACCATGCCGACGACGGCGATCATCGAGATGACGCCGGCGATCACCATCGTGAATCGCTCGCCGATCCGTGCGACCGCCCAGCCGGCGGGCAGATTGCCGCACAGCTGACCGATGACGAGGGCGGAGGCGACCAGCGCTGCCGCCGCGACGTCGGCGCCCATGTTCGCCGCTATGACCGGGATCAGCGGGATGACCGCGCCCTCGCCCATCGAGAAGAGGATGGTGGGCAGGTAGACCATCGGCCCGAACTGTCTCAGGACCGTCGACGCACTGCTCACTCCCGCCACGCTACTCCGGATCTCCCTCGGCCTTTCCCGGCCGCATCTATCAGCCGATCCGCGATAGGCTGAGTCGTCATGCTCGAACTCGATCTCTCCGCCGAAATTCAGGCGCTCAGGCACACATACGGCGACATCAGCGAGGTCGTCGACATCACGCGACTCCAGACGGACATCGCCCGGCTCAGCGAAGAGGCCGGCGCACCCGATCTCTGGGACGACCCGGAGAAGGCGCAGAAGGTCACCAGCGCACTCAGCCACAAGCAAGCCGAGCTCAAGCGCGTGAACGACATCGGCCAGCGTCTCGACGACCTCGAGGTCCTGATCGACCTCGCCAACGAGATGGAGGACGAGGACTCCGCTGCCGAAGCGCGCGCCGAGCTCGCCGCCCTCACCGACGTGCTGAGCCAGCTCGAGGTCCAGACGCTGCTCGATGGCGAGTACGATGACCGAAGCGCGATCATCACGATCCGCTCCGGTGCCGGTGGCGACGACGCGACCGATTTCGCCGAGATGCTCATGCGCATGTATCTGCGCTGGGCCGAGCAGCACAAGTATCCCGTCAAGGTGATGGACACGTCCTATGCGGAGGGCGCCGGCATCAAGTCCGCGACCTTCGAGATCGACGCGCCGTATGCCTTCGGCACGCTCTCGGTCGAGGCCGGCACCCACCGCCTGGCACGCATCAGCCCGTTCGGTTCCGCCGACAAGCGCCAGACGAGCTTTGCCGCCGTCGAGGTCATCCCGCTGATGGAAGAGGCCACCGAGGTAGACATCCCCGAGAACGACATCCGGGTCGACGTCTTCCGCTCCTCCGGCCCCGGCGGGCAGTCGGTCAACACGACCGACTCCGCCGTGCGCCTGACGCACCTTCCCACCGGCATCGTCGTGTCGATGCAGAACGAGAAGTCGCAGATCCAGAACCGCGCCGCCGCCATGCGCGTTCTGCAGACCCGCCTGCTGCTGCTGCAGAAGGAGGAAGAGGCTGCGAAGAAGAAGGAGCTCGCGGGCAACATCACCGCGAGCTGGGGCGACCAGATGCGCTCCTACTTCCTGTACGGCCAGCAGCTGGTGAAGGACCTCCGCACCGGCCATGAGTCCGGCAACCCGGCAGCGGTGTTCGACGGCGATCTCGACGACTTCATCTCGGCCGGCATCCGCTGGCGCAAGCGCCCCGACGAGGACTGACACCCTCCGGGTGTCGCTCGCGGCCAGGCGCGAACCCGCGCTTAGGCTCATAAGGCCATGATTCGGTTCGAAAACGTCACCAAGCGCTACCGCGGCACGAAGAGGCCGGCTCTCGCCGGTGTCGACTTCGAAGTCCAGCGGGGCGAATTCGTCTTCCTCGTCGGGGCATCCGGGTCGGGAAAGTCCTCCTGTCTCCGGCTGATTCTCCGCGAAGATGTGCCCACCACCGGTCGCGTCGCCGTCCTCGGACGCGACCTGCGATCGCTCGCGAACCGGAAGGTGCCGTATTTCCGCCGCCACATCGGCTCGGTCTTCCAGGACTTCCGGCTGCTGTCGTCCAAGACGGTGTTCCAGAATGTCGCGTTCACGCTTCAGGTGACGGGCTCCTCGCGCGGCTTCGTGCAGCAGGCCGTTCCGGAGGCCCTCGCCCTGGTGGGCCTCGAGGGCAAAGAGAAGCGGATGCCGCACGAGCTGTCCGGCGGTGAGCAGCAGCGCGTCGCGATCGCGCGGGCGCTCGTGAACCGCCCGCAGGTGCTGCTCGCCGATGAGCCCACCGGAAACCTCGACCCCGCGACCTCGGTCGATATCATGCAGCTGCTCGCGCGTATCAACGCCGGCGGTACCACGGTGCTGATGGCGACGCACGAGGCGGCCTTCGTCGACCAGATGCAGCGCCGGGTCATCGAACTCAAGAACGGCGAGATGGTGCGCGACGAGACGCACGGCGGCTACGGCGATCGTTCGATGATCCCGCAACTGGCTCCCGAGCAGGAGCGGGGAGCCGCCGCGACGGCCGCGCTCACGGCCGTGCAGGAGGTGCAGCGGCAGACCGAGTCGCTCCAGCCGCTCACCGCCGACATGATCGCGTCGATGAAGGCCGCACGAGACGCGCAACCGCCGGCGGAGCCGGCCACTCCTCGCACTCATCCGGTCCTCCTGCCCGAGGTCGATGTCGCCGAGCTCGGCGTCGCCGATCGTCTCGGACTGTCCGCGGCCGATGACGACGAGGAAGTGGGGCCGACCTCGTGAGGGTGGGACTGATCCTGATGGAGGCCCTCGGAGGCCTTCGTCGCAACATCTCGATGGTGATCTCCGTCGTGCTCGTGACCTTCGTCTCACTGACCTTCGTCGGCGCTGCGATCCTCATGCAGGGGCAGATCAGCACGATGCGCGGCTACTGGACCGAGCGCGCTCAGGTGTCGGTCTCGATGTGCTCCACCGTCTCGACGGCCGAGACCTGTCTCGACGGCGCGGCCACCGAGGACCAGCGCGATCAGGTCAAGGGCGAGCTCGAGGGCGACGCGCTGGGCTCGCTGATCAGCAATCTGCGGTTCGAGACCAAGGAAGAGGCGTACGCCAACATCACCGATCTGCTCGGCGAGCAGGCGAGCGTCCTCACCGAGGAGCAGATGTCGGAGAGCTTCTACGTCACGCTCAAGGACCCGACGCAGTCCCAGGTCATCGTCGAGGCGTTCTCCGGTGTCGCCGGCGTCGAGGAGGTGCGCGATCAGCTCCAGTACCTGGACCCGCTGTTCTCGGCGCTGACGGTCGCCACCTACATCGCCGTCGGCATCGCCGTGCTCATGCTCATCGCCGCGGTGCTCCTGATCGCGACGACCATCCGTCTGTCGGCGTATGCGCGCCGCAAGGAGATCGGGATCATGCGCTTGGTGGGCGCATCGAACCGCTTCATCCAGACGCCGTTCGTGCTCGAGGGCGTGTTCGCCGCATTCCTCGGGTCCGCGCTCGCGAGCGGCGCGGTGATCCTCGGCATGCACTTCGGCGTCGACGGCTACCTCAAGGGGCGCGTGCCGTTTATCACCACGTGGGTGAGCATGCAGGACGCCTTCGTCGTCGTGCCGATCCTCATCGCGATCGGCGTCGTCCTCGCCGCACTCTCGGCCGGCTTCGCGATCCGTCGCTGGCTGCGTACCTAAGTCGTGTCGGTCCCTGAGCCTGTCGAAGGGTAGGGTGGAGGGCTGGCCGTACGACAGGATGCACAGGAGACAGACATGCCAAGGGAACGCGGGGAGAAGGTCATCGCGACCAATCGTCGCGCCCGTCACGACTACAACATCGAGAAGTCGTACGAGGCGGGGATGGTGCTCACCGGCACCGAGGTGAAGTCGCTGCGCCAGGGACGCGCGAACCTGTCGGACGGGTACGCCTTCATCAAGGGAAACGAGATCTTCCTCGATTCCGTGCACATCCCGGAGTACTCGCAGGGACACTGGACCAACCACTCCGCCAAGCGCATCCGCAAACTCCTGATGCACCGCGAGGAGATCCACAAGCTCGAGCACGCCGTCTCGGCCGGCGGCTACACGCTCGTGCCGCTCAAGCTCTACTTCCTCGACGGGCGCGCGAAGGTCGAGATCGCCCTGGCGAAGGGCAAGCGCGAGTACGACAAGCGCCAGACGCTCCGCGAGCGTCAGGACACCCGCGAGGCCGAGCGCGCTATGCGTCTGCGCAACCGCGTGGGGGAGTAGCGCCTACTCCGACGGTGTGCTTGTACTGAGCGAGCTTCAGCGAGTCGAAGTGAAGCCGAACGCACGGCCGAGGAACGCCAGTTCCCGCTCCAGCGCGTCGACGATCGTCTCCGCCCGGCGGAAGCCGTGGCCCTCACCCGGATACAGCACGTATTCGTGCGGGATGCCGCGTGCCGCCAGCGCGTCGCGGATCGCCTCTGACTGCGACGGCGGCACGACCCGGTCGTCCTCGCCCTGCAGCAGCAGGACCGGCACGTCGATCCGCTCCACGTGCGTGAGCGGCGAGCGATCGATGTACACCTGCTCGGCTTCGGGCAGCGGTCCGACGAGCCCGTCGATGTAGTGCTTCTCGAAGTCGTGCGAGTCCTGCGCCAGCATCCGCAGGTCGGTCACGCCGTATCGGCTGATGCCAGCGGCGAACACTCCGCCACGGACCAGAGCCGACAGCACGGTCCAGCCTCCTGCCGATCCGCCGCGGATCGCGATCCGTGCGGGGTCGGCGCGACCGGATTCCGCCAGGCCGCGCGCGGCGGCGAGCACGTCGTCGACGTCGACGACGCCCCACTGCCCGTCGAGTCGCTCGCGGTACTCGCGGCCGTACCCGGTCGATCCGCCGTAATTGACGTCGAGCACGCCGATGCCGCGACTCGTGTAGAAGGCGATGGCTGCCGATGCTGCGCCGGCGACGTGGGCGGTCGGCCCGCCGTGGACGAACACGATGTACGGCGGCAGCTCCCCTTCGGGGGCGGACGAGTCGGGATTCGCCGGTGCGTAGTCGAAAGCGTGCACCGGTCCATGGGCGCCGTCGATCGTGAGCTGAGCCGCGGGCGGCATCCACGCAGGGTCCGCGGGGGTTCCGCCGCGAACGCGAGTGACCGCACCCGAGTCGACGTCCACGTTCCAGAGCCCGGCACTGACGCCCGTGCCTCCGCCCGACAGCAGGACTCGCGTGCCGCGGGTGTCGTCGACGCTGACGTGGGCGGTGGCGGGGACATCGAGAGTCCGCATCGCCTCACCAGGGCCGATCACCACGACCTCGTCCGAGCCGTTCGTGCGGACCGCGACGATGCGGCCGTCGGCGAGCGGCTGGTACCAGCGGTTGCCGAGCACCCACAGCCCGTAGCCGGTGTCGGCGTCGGTGGATGTCAGCGCGTCGGCCTCGGACACACGATCGAGCCCGTCCAGGACGATCCGCTGCAGCTGCCATCGTCCGTCCTGGTCGTCGGCGTACACGAGTTCTGTGTCGCTCAGCCACTCCGGCTGCAGCGCCGCGCGAGTCGGAGTGGACGCGATCGTGTCCCCGCCGAGAGCGGCCACGTGCAGCTGTGCGAGCTGCCACGGCATGTGCCGGTCGCTCCACTGCACCCAGGCGATGCGTTCGCCGTCGGGGGAGAGGGCGGGATGTGCGACGAAGCCGGACGTCGCGACGATCACGCTCGCGTCGCCGCCGCCGGTGGGGATCTCGACGATCGATCGCCGATGCGGCTCGACGGTGAGATCCTCCCGGACGGCGAACAGGCGCCCGTGCTGCTGCCGCAGGCCGCCGTGGTTCGGCCCCGGCGCAGTCAGAGCGACGGGTTCGCCGCCGCGCGGCATCCGGTACACCCGCTGATCGCCGGCGTCGACGAAGAACAGCGTCCCATCGTCATCCGCAGTCCACGCTCCGCCACCGTACTCGTGCACGCGAGAGCGCGCGCTCCACGGTTCCGGCAGCAGCACGTCGCCGGAGGAGCTCCGCACGGTGACGCGACCGCCCTCTGCCGGCACCGACTCGCCCCACCAGACCTCGACGCCGACGAACCGGGCGCCGTCAATGCGTGGCGCGGAGGACGCGATGTCGGCGGCGGCGAACGGCGAGGGCCATGTTCCATAGGGCGAGGTTCCGTACGGCTGAGGCATGACTCGAGCCTATGCGCGCCGTCCGACACACGACGTCACACGGGTACACATGCGGTCACAGATGGTGCGGCCGATGCACGCGCGCTCTAGCGTCGTGGCCAGCCCACTTGTCAGGAGAGAGATGCCACCCGAGTCCGCGACGCTCGACAGCTCGCGCGTGCCCTTCTCCTTCGAGCTGTATCCGCCGCGCTCCGCCTCGGGCGAGGACGCGCTGCACGAGACCATCCGCCGACTCGCGGATGCCGGCCCCGACTTCATCTCGGTCACCTACGGCGCGGGAGGATCGACGGGCGGTCGCTCGCTCGAGGTGCTCCGATTCATCCGCGAGAACACCTACGTCGAACCGCTCGCGCATCTCACCTGCGTCGGCAACACCTACGCCGGGGCCGCCGCGCTCATCCGCGAGTTCCTGGATGCCGGCATCCTCAGCTTTCTCGCCCTTCGGGGCGATCCGCCTGCCGGCCAGACCGAGCCGTTCCTGGGCGACCTGGAGACCTCGGCGCAGCTCGTGCAGCTGATCGGTCGTGTGCAGGCCGAGTGCGCGCCGTACGAGGAAACGCCGATACCCGGGCTTCCGGGCGCCGCGCGCATCACCAGCCGCCGCCACGTCAACATCGCCGTCGCCGCCTTCCCGAAAGGGCACCCGCGCGCGACGCACCGCACGCAGGATGTCGAGGCGCTTCTGGCCAAGCAGGCGGCCGGCGCGACCTTCGCGATCACACAGCTGTTCTTCCACCCGGACGACTACTCCGCGTTCGTCGAGCGCGCCCGTGCGGCCGGGGTGACGATCCCGATCCTCCCCGGCATCATGCCGATCACATCGCCGGCGCGGCTCGCGCGCGTACTCGAGCTCACGGGGGAGGACCTGCCGAGCGAACTCGCCATCGCACTGGAGATCGAGCCGACAGCCGAGGGACGACGTGAGATCGGCATCGAGTGGGCCGCTCGTCTCACCAGGGAGGTCGTGGCAGCCGGTGCCCCCGGCGTGCACCTGTACGCGTTCAACCAGCACGACACCGTGCTCACCGTCCTCGCCGAGGCGGGCCTCCTGCCCGCGTTGCGTTCGTAGATCCATCCCGAAAGGAACACACCATGACTGCACTCCCTCAGGGGACCATCCTCGGCTACCCGCGCATCGGTCGTCGCCGCGAGCTCAAGAAGGCCGTCGAGGCGTTCTGGTCTGGCCGCTCCGACCTGGCAGCCCTCGAACAGACCGCAGCCGAGCTGCGCGCCACCACACGGGAGCGCCTCGTCGCACTCGGTCTGGGACGTGCGGACTCCGCGATCCCGGAGTCGTTCTCGTTCTACGACCAGGTGCTCGACGCCGCCGTCACGGTCGGCGCGATCCCGGAGCGCTTCGACGACCTGCGTTCGGCGGACGGCTCGATCGGCCTCCCGGCGTACTTCACGATCGCCCGTGGGGAGGGCGACCGCGCGCCGCTGGAGATGACCAAGTGGTTCGACTCGAACTACCACTACCTCGTGCCGGAGATCGGGCCGGAGACGACGTTCTCGCTCTCCAGCGACCGGCTCGTCCGCGAGGTCGAGGAGGCCGTGGCCGCCGGGTTCGTGACGCGTCCTGTCATCGTCGGTCCGGTCACCCTGCTCGCCCTGGCGAAAGCGTCGGATGCCGCACCGGAGGGCTTCGACCCGCTCTCCCGTCTCGACGACCTAGTACCCGTGTACGTCGCGCTGCTGGCACGCCTGCGCGCAGCCGGCGCCGAGTGGGTGCAGTTGGACGAACCGGCCCTCGTCAGCGAATCCCTGCCCGCATCGACGCAGCAGCTGGCGGATGCCGCGACTCGCGCCCTGGACATCATCGGTGGCGCGACCGACCGTCCCGCGATCCTCGTGGCCGCGCCGTACGCGTCGCTGGGCGCAACGTTCGCGGTATTGGCGGCAGCGCCGATCGAGGGCATCGCCGTTGACCTCGTGCGCGGCACGGTGCCTGATGCTGCTGAGGGGCTCGAGGGCAAGGTGCTCGTGGGCGGGGCGATCGACGGCCACAACATCTGGCGAGGCGACCTCTCCGCAGCGTTCGAGAAGCTCGAGGCACTGGGACGGCTGGGCGCGGCATCCGTCTCGGCATCCACGTCCACTTCGCTCCTGCACGTCCCGCACGATGTGACCGAGGAGTCCGCACTGGATCCGCGGCTGGTGTCGTGGCTCGCTTTCGCCGATCAGAAGGTCGAGCAGGTCGTCGCGTTGGCCCGCGGAATCGCCGAGGGTCGTGAGGCCATTCGAAGCGAGCTGGATGCCGCGACCGCGGCTCTGTCCGACCGCCGGAGCGCGCCGGGCGTCAGCGACGGCACGGTGCGTACGCGAGAGCTCGGCGACGCCGACTTCGCACGCGCGCCGTACGCCGAGCGCGAGGCGGCGCAGCAGGAGGCGCTGCAGCTGCCGGCGCTGCCGCTGACCACGATCGGCTCGTTTCCGCAGACCGGGGACATCCGCCGTGCGCGTGCCCGGTTCACGAGGGGCGAGCTCCCGCGCGATGAGTACGAGGCGTTCCTTCGGAGCGAGATCGACGCGGTCATCGGACTGCAGGAGGAACTCGGTCTCGACGTCCTCGTCCACGGGGAACCGGAACGCAACGACATGGTGCAGTACTTCGCCGAGAATCTCGACGGATTCGCGGTGACCGAGCACGGCTGGGTGCAGTCGTACGGCTCGCGCGCGACGCGTCCTTCGATCCTCTGGGGCGATGTGTCGCGGCCTGCGCCGATCACGGTCGACTGGTCGAGGTACGCGCAGTCGAAGACCGACAAGCACGTCAAGGGCATGCTCACCGGTCCGGTGACGATCCTGGCGTGGTCGTTCGTGCGCGACGATCAGCCGCTGGGGGAGACGGCGAACCAGGTCGCCCTCGCCCTGCGGGACGAGATCGGCGACCTGGAGGATGCCGGAATCGCGATCATCCAGGTCGATGAGCCGGCGCTGCGCGAACTGCTGCCGCTGAAGCAGGGAGACCAGGCCGCTTACCTGGACTGGTCGGTGGCATCCTTCCGGCTAGCCACGGGTGGCGCCGCCGTCGGCACACAGGTGCACACTCATCTGTGTTACTCGGAGTTCGGCGTCGTCATCGACGCCATCAGGGCACTGGATGCGGACGTCACCTCGATCGAGGCAGCGCGGAGCCGGATGGAGGTCGTGGCCGACGTCGCCGAGGTCGGGTTCGACCACGGCATCGGACCCGGCGTGTACGACATCCACTCGCCGCGGGTGCCCGCGGTCGACGAGATCGAGGCACTGCTGCGCCGTGCGGCCCTGGAAATCCCCACGCGGCAGCTGTGGGTCAACCCGGACTGCGGCCTGAAGACCCGAGGCTACGACGAGACGACGGCATCCCTGCGGAACATCGTCGATGCGACCCGTCGGGTGCGCGAGGACGTGAACGTCGCGGTCTGACGCCGCCGACAACGCAGAAACCGCCCTTCCGGATCTCCGGGAAGGGCGGTTTCTGCGTTGTCGAAGGGTGTGGCTCAGACCGCGCGGAGCACCGCGACGACCTTGCCGAGCACGACGGCGTCGTCGCCGAGGATCGGTTCGAACGAGGTGTTGCGGGGGAGCAGCCAGGTGTGGCCGTCGCGCTGGCGGAACGTCTTCACTGTGGCTTCCCCGTCGAGCATGGCCGCGACGATCTCGCCGTTCTCTGCGGTGTTCTGCGTGCGGACCACAACCCAGTCGCCGTCGCAGATCGCGGCGTCGATCATCGATTCTCCGGACACCTTGAGCATGAACAGCTCGCCCTTGCCGACGAGCTGACGCGGGAGCGGGAAGATCTCCTCGACCTGCTGGTCCGCCGTGATCGGGACACCAGCGGCGATCTGACCGACCAGCGGCACCATCGCCGCGTCGCCGACCGGAGTGGCGGAGTCGGCAGGGTTCTCGCCGCTCGCGCCCGGCAGGTCGATGAGGACCTCCATGGCACGGGTCTTGCCCGGGTCGCGTCGCAGGTAGCCGCTGAGCTCGAGCTGGCCGAGCTGGTGAGTGACGCTGGAGAGCGACTTCAGCCCGACCGCGTCGCCGATCTCGCGCATGCTCGGCGGATAGCCGTACTTGGCGATCGAGGTCTGGATGACCTCGAGGATCGCCAGCTGCTTCGGGCTGAGGCTCTTGCGCCGACGAGTGCGAGGCGCCTCGACCTCGGTGGCGGAGTTGTCGCTCATTGGTGCTCCTTCGTGCGCGATTCCGGGGCTGCTCTTCGAATGTCGGTGGCCCGTGGTGGGGTGGCGTTATCGAAACCGTATCCGAGAAACACCCCGATTCGGAAGATCTGTTCGAGCGTGTCGGGCGCAATCTTCGGTTCTGTTTCGAATAAGTCTTGACAGATGTTCGAATTCGAAGATACATTCGGTACGTAGCTTCGCATTCGCCGCTCCCGGCCGAGTGGTGAATGCGAACGCTACGCCAAAGAGGCAGAGGAGAATCCCCATGAGCACCATCAGCATCGCCCCGGTAGTCCGCCCCGTTCGCCCCGCGACCCGGCTTCGACTGACCTCCCGCGGCCGACGCGTGCTGGTCGCTCTCGCCGCGCTGCCTCTTGCCGGCGGCATCGCCTTCGCCGCGATCAGCGGAGGCGACGCGATGGCATCGGGCGACGAGGTCGCCACGGCCAGCTTCGAGACCGTGACCGTCCTGCCCGGCGACACGCTGTGGTCGATCGCAGAGTCGCTTGCTCCGACGGCAGACCCGCGCGCGGTGATCGGCGACATCGAGCGTCTCAATGCTCTGGGAACCGGCTCGCTCCAGGTGGGGCAGCAGCTGGCGATCCCCGCCGAGTACGCACACTGATCCCGCCGTTATCATGGGAAGGGTGATTGCTTCCCTCGGCGACTTACCCCTCCGCGACGATCTTCGCGGGCTCACACCTTACGGCGCACCGCAGGCACCCCTCCCGGTTGCGCTCAACGTCAACGAGAACACGCATGCTGTTCCCGACGAGGTCGCCAGCGACATCCTCGACGACATCGCCGTCGCGCTCCGCGGCGTGAACCGCTACCCCGACCGTGAGTTCAGCACCCTGCGCGAGGGCTTCGCCTCCTATCTCGGCCACGGGCTCGAGGCTGAGCAGATCTGGGCGGGCAACGGCTCCAACGAGGTGCTGCAGCACATCATGCAGGCATTCGGCGGGCCAGGCCGCACAGTGTTCGGGTTCGGACCCACGTATTCGATGTACCCGCTGATCGCTCAGGGGACGGGCGCGCGATGGATCGCCGGTGAGCGCGAACCCGACTACACGATCACCGCGGAGGAGGCCGCCGCACAGGTCGAACGCGCCGATCCCGATATCGTCCTGCTCTGCTCACCGAACAACCCGACCGGCACGCCGCTCGGTCTCGACGTCGTCGAGGCCGTCTACGAAGCCGCTCGCGGCATCGTCGTCGTCGACGAGGCCTATCAGGAGTTCGCACCGAGGGATGCGGCATCCGCCCTCACGCTGCTGGACGGGCGTCCGCGCCTGGCCGTCTCGCGCACGATGAGCAAGGCCTTCGCCTTCGCCGGCGCGCGCGTCGGCTACCTCGCGGCCGATCCGGCCTTCATCGACGCGCTGCGTCTGGTGCGACTGCCGTACCACCTCAGCGCACTGACGCAGGCGGCCGCCATCGCGGCGCTGCGCAACTCCGACATCATGCTCGGCATGGTCGACGAGATCATCGAACAGCGCGATCGCATCACGGCGACACTCGAGGCTCTCGGCTATCAGCCGCACGAGTCCTGGTCGAACTTCGTGCTGTTCGGCGGAGTGGCCGATCCTCACGCGACATTCGAAGCGCTGTACGAGCGCGGCATCCTGGTGCGCGATGTCGGCATCCCTGGCCACCTGCGCGTCACAGCCGGAACGGAAGCCGAGACCACGGCGTTCCTGGACGCACTCGCCTCGATAGGATCGGCATCATGAGCGCTTCCCGCACCGCCTCGCGCACCCGCAGCACCTCCGAGTCGACCGTCGAGCTCGAGCTGAACCTCGATGGCACGGGTCAGAGCCGGAGCGACACGTCCGTTCCCTTCTTCGATCACATGCTGACCGCGTTCGCGAAGCACTCGCTGACCGACCTGACCGTACGGGCATCGGGCGACACGCACATCGACGCCCACCACACGGTCGAGGACGTCTCGATCGTGCTCGGCCAGGCGATTCTCGAGGCGCTCGGCGACAAGTCCGGCATCTCGCGGTACGGGGATGCGCTGGTTCCGCTCGACGAGGCGCTCGCACAGGCCGTCGTCGACATCAGCGGCCGGCCCTACCTCGTGCACACCGGCGAGCCCGAAGGATTCGAGCACCACCTGATCGGCGGCCACTTCACCGGGTCCCTGGTGCGCCACGCGTTCGAGGCGATCGCCTTCAACGCCGGGCTCACCGTGCACGTCCGCGTGCTCGGCGGGCGCGACCCGCACCACATCGCCGAGGCCGAGTTCAAGGCGTTCGCACGGGCGTTCCGCCAGGCGAAGGCCGTCGATCCGCTCGTCGACGGCATCCCGTCCACCAAGGGGGCGCTGTGACCCGCAAGGTCGTCGTCTACGACTACGGATCGGGCAACGTCCACTCCGCGGTCAAGGCTCTGATCGCCGCCGGTGCTGACGCGAAGCTCTCCGGCGACCGGGACGAGGCGCTCGAGGCCGACGGCCTGCTGGTCCCTGGCGTCGGCGCATTCGCCGCCGTGCGCGAGGCGCTCCTCGCCAAGGGAGGCGACGAGATCATCGACCGGCGTCTCGCCGGCGGGCGACCGGTGCTGGGCGTGTGCGTCGGCATGCAGGTGCTGTTCTCGCACGGTGTCGAGCGCGGACAGAACGTCGACGGTCTCGCGGAATGGCCGGGCACGGTCATGGAGCTGAACGCACCCGTGCTGCCGCACATGGGCTGGAACACCGTGACGCCCGACGAGGGCAGCGTGCTGTTCCGCGGCATCGAGGAAGAGCGCTTCTACTTCGTGCACTCGTTCGCGGCGCAGAGCTGGGAGCTCGACGTCATCCCGCCCTTCCCCGAGCCGAAGCTCACCTGGACCACCTATGGCGAGCCGTTCCTCTCGGCGGTCGAGAACGGTCCGCTGTCGGCCACCCAGTTCCACCCCGAGAAGTCGGGTGATGCCGGCATCCGCCTGCTGCGGAACTGGGTCGAAAGTCTTTGATGACCACGACGTTTTGAACCCTGCCCCAAGGCGGACTAGTGTCGGGTCTCGTGCCCGCTCTCGGCGCACTCCACCCACCCGAGGATGACATGAACGACTTCGCGTCCACCCCCAAGCTCACCCTTCTCCCGGCGGTCGATGTCGCCGGCGGCAAGGCGGTACGCCTGACCCAGGGCGAGGCGGGTTCAGAGACCAGCTACGGCGACCCGCTTGCGGCCGCAGGGGAGTGGGCTGACCAGGGTGCGGAGTGGATCCACCTCGTCGACCTCGACGCGGCCTTCGGACGCGGCAGCAACACGGCGATCCTGCGCAAGGTCATCAAGCAGCACCGCGACATCAACATCGAACTCTCCGGCGGCATCCGTGACGACGCCAGCCTCGAGGCGGCGATGGAGAGCGGAGCGGCCAGGATCAACCTCGGCACCGCAGCCCTCGAGAACCCGGAGTGGGCCGCCGACGTGATCAGCCGTTTCGGCGAGGCAGTCGCCGTGGGACTCGACGTGCGCGGTACGACGCTCGCCGCGCGCGGCTGGACGAAGGAGGGCGGCGACCTCTGGGAGGTGCTCGCCCGGCTCGAGGATGCCGGCTGCAGCCGCTACGTCGTCACCGACGTGACCAAGGACGGCACCCTGCGCGGCCCGAACCTCGAGCTGCTGCGCGAGATCACCTCTCGCACCCCCAAGCCGGTGGTCGCCTCCGGCGGCATCTCCAGCCTCGACGACATCATCGCGCTCCGCGAGCTCGTGCCGCTCGGCGTCGAGGGCGCGATCGTCGGCAAGGCACTCTACGCCGGCGCGTTCACGCTGGCTGAGGCGCTGGATGTCGCCGGCGACTGACGACGCCTGCGACCACGGCGACCACGGAGGCTCCGGCCCTGCAGGCGGAGCCGGCGATTCGGCTGGAGTCCCGTGGGAGGGACGCAGCTTCGGGTCGAACCCGCACTCCGCCGACGACGGCTCTGCGGACCCCGGGCTGCTCGCCGCCCTGCTGCGCTTCCGCGCGGGGGAGGGCAGTCAGACCGAGGTCGTGGATGCCTTCCGCTCCGCCCGTGTGCTGATCCCGCTCATCGCCGAGAAGGGCGACGAGGGCGTGGGACCGACCGGACTCGCAGTCGACAAGACGCAGGAGCTGTCGATCGTCACGGTCGCCGCTCCTGACGGACGCACGGTGCAGCCGGTGTTCTCGTCGGTCGAGGCGATGCAGAAGTGGGACCCGAAGGCTCGCCCGATCCCGGTCGAGTCGGTGCGTGTGGCCCTGTCCGCCACGTCTGAGCAGACCGACCTGATCGTGCTGGATCCGACGAGTGACACCGAGTTCGTCATCCGGCGCCCCGCCGTCTGGGCGATCGCGCAGGGCGAGCGCTGGGAGCCGAGCTTCCTCTCGCCCGAGGTGTTCACCGCCCTGCAGGTGAGCATCGCCCACGAACTGTCGGTGATCGACATCGCGGTCGCAGCAGGCGACCCGGATGCGCGCCTGCGCGGACCGGAACTGATCGTCATCCTGGAGCTCGTGGACGGTCTCGAGCGCGACGTGCTCGACGCCGTGCTCCAACGCCTCGCTCAGCGCTGGGCCGCCGACGACCGCATCGCGGTGCTCGCCGACTCCTTGACGGTCAAACTCCGCCGCGCCTCCTAGCTCCGCTCTCGCCGCGGTCAACGGCCCGGCGGCAGAGGGCACGCGCCGGAGCGCGCAGCGACGCCGGGCGAACGAGCATCAGGGTGCCCGCGTAGCGGGCGGGTCCCCTGCTCTGCGAGAGAGTCGGCGTCGCGGAGCGCGCAGGCGCGAGCCCGGAAACGCGGAGACTAGTTGACCGGCCCGGTCCACTTCTCGCCCGGCCCCTTGCCGATCGGGTCGGGGATGGCAGATGCTTCGCGGAAAGCCAGCTGCAGGGAACGCAGTCCGTCGCGCAGCGAGCGCGCGTGCATGTCGCTGATCTCGGGAGCGCCGGCGGTGATGAGACCGGCGAGGGAGTTGATGAGCTTGCGCGCCTCGTCGAGGTCCAGCTGCGAATCGGGATCGTCGGCGAGGCCGAGCTTCACGGCCGCCGCGCTCATCAGATGCACGGCGGTTGTGGTGATCACCTCGACGGCCGGAACGTCCGCGATGTCTCGGGTGGCCGACGACGCGGCCTCCTCCTGCTGCTGCCAGCGCTCGTTGCGCTCGTCGTGGACATGATCGGGACCAGGAATCGTCACTTCGCCTTGCCTTCTGTTAGACTTTGGCGGGCTCCGGAGCGTAATGCCCCGGATCGAAAGAGGATTCACTTCCCACCCGCGCTTGCCGTTCCAGGCTACCGGGTCTTGCACTCCGCCGGTTCACGCCGGTAGATCGGACGATGTCCGATGATCAGGGTGCGAAGCCGATGTCTGAATGTCGGCGGGTGGGATGGCGACTCCGATTTCACGGTGTGACGCAAAAGCGTTGCAGTGGCCGAATCCCATCGTCTAAGGAGTTCCGCATCAGCGATCCCCGTACCAATGAGCGCATCCGCGTCCCCGAGGTCCGCCTCGTCGGCCCCGCGGGTGAGCAGATCGGCGTCGTCGCCATTCAGGTCGCGCTCCGCCTCGCGCAGGAAGCCGACCTCGACCTCGTCGAGGTTGCCCCCAACTCGAAGCCCCCCGTGGTCAAGATCATGGACTACGGCAAGTTCAAGTACGAGGCTGCCCAGAAGGCGAAGGAAGCTCGCCGCAACCAGGCGAACACGATTCTCAAGGAAGTCCGCTTCCGACTGAAGATCGAAGCACACGACTACACGACCAAGCTGAAGCGCGCCGAGGGCTTCCTCAAGGCCGGCGACAAGGTCAAGGCCATGATCCTGTTCCGTGGTCGTGAGCAGTCGCGTCCCGAGCAGGGCGTGCGTCTGCTGCGCAAGTTCGCCGAAGATGTCGCAGAGCTCGGCGTCGTCGAGTCGAACCCGACCATCGACGGTCGCAACATGGTCATGGTCGTCGCACCCCTGAAGAACAAGTCCGAGGCGAAGGCAGAGCAGAACGCTGTGCGCGCCGCCAACAAGCAGGCCGCTCGTGACTCGAAGAGTGACGAGCCGGAGGCTGCCGACGCGGAGTGATCCGCCCCACACACTCCCGCGATGCGGGTTGACAACGTCGCCTGAGAAGGCGCCATACGAAGGAAGAGAAGATGCCGAAGCAGAAGACCCACTCGGGTGCTAAGAAGCGCTTCAAGCTCACTGGAAGCGGCAAGCTGAAGAAGCAGCAGGCCGGGATGCGCCACAACCTCGAGCACAAGTCGAGCCGCCGCACCCGTCGCCTCAACCAGGACCAGGTGCTGTCGAAGGCCGACTCCAAGGTCGCCAACAAGCTCCTCGGCCGCGGCTGAGCGCCCGAACGCACGAATAGGAACACAGGAAAATGGCAAGAGTCAAGCGGGCGGTAAACGCCCACAAGAAGCGTCGCGTCATCCTTGAGCGCGCCTCCGGTTACCGCGGTCAGCGTTCGCGCCTCTACCGCAAGGCCAAAGAGCAGGTCATCCACTCGCTGGTCTACTCGTACCGTGACCGTCGCAAGCGCAAGGGCGACTTCCGCCGCCTCTGGATCCAGCGCATCAACGCCGCTGCCCGCCAGAACGGCATCACGTACAACCGCTTCATCCAGGGCCTGGGCCTTGCAGGCGTGCAGGTCGACCGCCGCATGCTCGCCGAGCTCGCGGTGAACGAGCCGGCGACCTTCACGTCGCTGGTCGAGACGGCCAAGAAGGCGCTGCCTTCGGACGTCAACGCACCGAAGTCGGCTGCGTAAGCATCCTTCACGGAACGGGCGCTCTCCCTCGGGGGAGCGCCCGTTCCTGTATTCTCACGGCTGTTGCGCAGCGCGGCGACGCAGAGCCCGAGAGACCACCACGTCCAGCAGCATCGCGCAGACGACCGCGAACGCATAGACGAGAAGATCGCGCCGGTCGAAGTGCGCTCCCAGCACGAGCGCTGCGGGCGGGAAGAGCTCGGCGAGCGTCGCCGGCACGTCGGTGAGCTGCAGGAACTCGATCACCGTGCACACGATGATCGCAAGCGCCGCACACAGCGAGCGCGCACGCCGTGGAAGCAGGAAGGCGAACACCAGGTAGACGAGGGCCGCGTAGAGCGCGTCGCCGGCCATGTCGCCGAGATCGCCGGAACCGAACCGATGCACGCAGAGTCCTCCTGCGACGGTGACCGCGGCGAGGACGGCGAGAACGATCCGTCGCCTGGCTGCTGATCGATGCGACATGGACGGCACACCGGGACTCTATTGCGGCAGACTGCGTGATCGCCGAATGATGAAGAGCGGGTGAACGCGCTCCAGGATCCGCGCGGGTATCCCTCTAGACTGAAGCCGTGCTGGAGAATCCGCGGTCGCCGCGTGTCAGAGCCGTCGCGAAGCTGACCAAGCGCAGTGCGCGGACGGACACCGGGCTGTTCCTCCTCGAGGGGCCGCAGGCCGTACGCGAGGCACTGTCGTACCGCCCGGACGCCGTCGTCGAACTGTTCGCGACCCCCGCAGGCTGGGAGAAGCATCCCGATCTGCGTACTGCCGCCGCCGAGCACGACGTGGAGGTCGAGTTCGTCACGGAGTACGTGCTGGGCGCCATGGCCGACACGGTCACCCCGCAGGGCGTCATAGCCGTCGCGCGCCAGATCCCGACCTCCGTGCGGGACATCTTCGCGGCATCCCCGCGTCTCATCGCAATCTGCGAGGAGGTGCGCGACCCCGGCAACCTCGGAACGATCATCAGAGCCGCGGACGCCGCGGGCGCGGATGCCGTCGTCCTCACCGGCCGCACAGTCGACCCGTACAACCCCAAGGTGGTCCGCTCGACGACGGGTTCGCTGTTCCACCTGCCGGTCTCCGTCGGAGGTGACCTGGAAGACGTCGTGCGACGCGCGCACGAGGCGGAGATCACCGTGCTCGCCGCAGACGTCAAGGGCGATGACCTTCTGCAGGCACGCGCCGAAGGCGTGCTCTCGGGGCCCACCGCCTGGCTGTTCGGCAACGAGGCGCACGGGCTCGAGCAGAGCTCCCTGGATCTCGCGGACCACGTGCTGAAGCTGCCGATCTTCGGCCGCGCGGAATCCCTCAACCTCGCCACCGCCGCGAGCGTCTGCCTGTACGAGAGCGCCTTCACCCAGCGCGCCGTCGACGGCCGGTGACATCGCCTCCCTCGGTTACAACTGTGTAACCCGCGACAGGATGTGCTGGCTCCGGGGCTGCTGTCCTTCTAATGTTGGGACATGACCGAGACTGGCGCACCCCTTGTCGTGGTGGAGAACGTTCAGAAGCACTACGGCGAGTTCCAGGCCCTGACCGACATCGACCTCACGGTGAACAGGGGCGAGGTGGTCGTCGTGATCGGGCCGTCTGGCTCGGGCAAGTCGACGCTCTGCCGCACCATCAACCGGCTCGAGACGATCACCAGCGGCACGATCAAGATCGACGGCAAGGAACTCCCGGCCGAGGGCAAGGAACTCGCCCACCTGCGCGCCGACGTCGGAATGGTCTTCCAGTCGTTCAACCTGTTCGCCCACCTCACGATCCTCGAGAACGTGACGCTCGGACCCATCAAGGTCCGAGGCATGAAGAAGGCGGATGCCGACAAGGAGGCGATGACGCTGCTCGAACGCGTCGGCGTCGCACAACAGGCGTCGAAGCTGCCTGCGCAGCTCTCCGGCGGCCAGCAGCAGCGCGTCGCTATCGCCCGCGCGCTCGCGATGCAGCCCAAGGTCATGCTCTTCGACGAGCCGACCAGCGCGCTCGACCCCGAGATGATCAACGAGGTCCTCGACGTCATGGTGCAGCTCGCCAAGGAGGGCATGACGATGATCGTCGTCACCCACGAGATGGGCTTCGCCCGCAAGGCTGCGAACCGCGTCGTCTTCATGGCCGACGGCAGGATCGTCGAAGAGGCGACACCCGAGGAGTTCTTCACCAATCCGAAGAGCGACCGCGCCAAGGACTTCCTCTCGAAGCTCCTCACCCACTGACCTTTCTCTCACACACAGCACAAGAAGGAGACGCTCATGCGACGCACACGGACACTGGCGGGAATCGGGATCGCGGCGACCGCGCTGCTCGCCCTCACCGCCTGCAACAGCGGCAGCCCGACGACGCCCGGCGGCGACGGCGGCGAAGAGGGCGACGCGCCCGCATACGAGGTGGCGACGGACTTCCAGCTCGAGGGCAGCCCGACTTTCGACGCCATGGTCGAGCGCGGCGGGCCGATCATCGGTGTCAAGGAGGACCAGCCCAACCTCGGTTACCTCGACGTCACCACGGGGGAGCGCAGCGGCTTCGACATCGAGATCGCGCGCTGGATCGCCGCATCCCTCGGCTTCGAAGAGGGCGACATCACCTACGAGCCGATCGCATCCGCGAACCGCGAGCAGGCGCTCGTGAACGGCGACATCGACTACTACGTCGGAACGTACTCGATCACCGACTCCCGCAAGGAGCAGATCGACTTCGCAGGCCCCTACTTCGTCACGGGGCAGGGCTTCCTGGTCGGCGCGGACAGCGAGATGACCGAGGTGAACGACGTCTCGGACTTCAACGGGATGACCGTCTGCTCGGCCACCGGGTCGACGCCGATCCAGAACATCAAGGACAACTTCCCCGAGATCAAGACCGCGGAGTACGACATCTACTCGCAGTGCGTCGAGGACCTGATCAGCGGCAAGGTGGACGCGGTCACGACGGACGCTGCGATCCTGATCGGTTACGCGGCGCAGAACCCCGACGAGCTCAAGGTTCTCGACGGTCTGTTCACCGAGGAGCGCTACGGCGTCGGCATCCCGAAGGGCGACACCGCCCTGCTGGATCACATCAACACCCTGTTCACCGATGGCGGCGACACCTGGCAGGCGATCTTCGACGCGACGCTCGGCCAGTCCGGCATCGAGGTCGAGCAGCCGGCCGTCGACTGACGATCGGATGATGAGGGGCGGCCCCAGTGGCCGTCCCTCACCTGATATCTGAGAAGGGGAGGGCGCGTGGACGCCATCTTCGGCAACCTCGACCTCTGGGGCGAGGGCATCACCTACACCCTGCTGGTGTTCTTCTTCGGAGGCATCATCGCGCTGGTGCTCGGCACCATCGTGGGAGCGATGCGGGTGTCGCCGGTTCCGGTCGCGCGCGCGGTCGGAACCGCGTACGTCACCCTCGTGCGCAATACTCCGCTCACGCTCGTGTTCTTCTTCTTCGTATTCGGATACAGCGCGCTCGCGCTGCCGACCCTGTCGAACACCGTGCTCGGCATCCTGGCGATCGGGGTGTACACCGCGACGTACGTCGCCGAAACCCTGCGCGCAGGCATCAACACCGTGCCGGTCGGCCAGGCCGAAGCAGCCAGAGCCATCGGACTCCCCTTCGGACAGGTGATGACGCAGGTCGTGCTGCCCCAGGCGTTCCGATCGGTGGTGCCGCCGATGATGAGCGTGTTCATCGCGCTGCTGAAGAACACCACGGTCGCTGCCGGGTTCTCCATCGCGGTGCTTCCGCAGCTGCAGTCGACGATCTCCAACTCGCACACTCGTCAGGGGAGCCCCATGGAGGTCCTGCTCTGGGTCGCGGTCATCTTCGTCGCCCTCGTCATGCTGCTGACTTGGCTGCAGCGAACTCTTGAGAACCGATGGAGGATCGCACGATGACGTCTGTGCTCTTCGACGTCCCCGGCCCCCGGGCCCGTCGTCGCAATATGATCCTCGCGATCGCGACGGTCGTCGTCGTCATCGCGGTGATCGCGTTCCTCGTCTGGCGGCTCTCGATCACGAACCAGTTCAGCGCCTCGAAGTGGAACGTCTTCACCTACACCGCGGTGTGGTCCTCGATCGGGCAGATGCTGCTGAACACCCTGCGCGCCTTCGCGCTGGCGGCCGTGCTGAGCCTCGCACTCGGGTTCGTGCTCGCCATCGGACGCATGTCCGACCACGCCTGGGTGCGAGTGCCGGTGACCGTGATCACCGAGGTCTTCCGAGCCATCCCTGTGCTCGTGCTCATGATGATCCTGTACTACGGTCTGCCGACTCTCGGAATGAAGGTCGACCCCTACTGGGCCGTGGTTCTCGCCCTGATGGCCTACAACGGATCCGTCCTCGCCGAGGCGCTGCGCGCCGGCATCGAATCGCTGCCCCGCGGTCAGGGAGAAGCGGGCTACGCCATCGGTCTGCGCAAGAGCGGTGTCATGAGGCTGATCCTGCTTCCGCAGGCCGTGCGCGCCATGCTTCCGGTCATCGTCGCACAGCTCGTCGTCGTGATGAAGGACACCGCGCTCGGGTTCATCATCACCTATCAGGAGCTGCTGTACTACGCCAAGCTGCTCAGCTCCCAGCCCGGACGCCCGATCCTGCAGTCGGCGCTCGTCATCGGAGGCATCTACATCATCATGTGTCTGATCCTCTCCGGCATCGCCAAGTGGGCGGAGATCAAGACGCGCCGCTCGCCGAAGGTGAAGGCGCTGGAGGCCGACAACGCCGCGGTCATGCACGACGGCACGAACACCGAGCTCATCGCCGCGCAGAAGCCGCCCAAGGCGGACTGATGCGAACAGCCGGCGCATCGCGCGCCGGTAGACTCATGTCTTGTGTCTGACGCCCCAGAAATCACGCCCGAGGCGGTGGAATCCGCCGTCGCCGCAGCTCTCGAAGCGATCGGTGCCGCCGCGACCACAGCCGAGCTGAAGGCCGCTCGCGCCGCGCACGTCGCGGAAGGATCGCCGCTGGCCGTCCTCAACGCCTCGATGCGCCAGGTGGCGCCCGAACACAAGGCGACCTTCGGCAAGCTCATCGGCCAGGGCCGCGGCCAGGTCACCAAGGCGCTCGACGCCAAGGAGGCCGAGCTCGCGGAGGCCGAGACCGCCGCGCGCCTCGAGGCCGAGCGCGTCGACATCACGGCCGTCTCGACCCGCACGCGCGTGGGCGCCCGGCATCCGCTTCCCCTGCTGCAGGAGGAGATCTCGGACATCTTCGTCAGCATGGGCTGGGAGGTGGCCGAAGGCCCCGAGCTCGAGCACGAGTGGTACAACTTCGACGCCCTCAACCTCGACCCCGACCACCCTGCGCGTCAGATGCAGGACACGTTCTACGTCGACCCGACCAGCCGTCACCTGGTGATGCGCACGCAGACGAGCCCCGTGCAGATGCGCACCATGCTCGACCGCGACGTGCCGATCTACATCGTCTCGCCCGGCCGCGTGTTCCGCACCGATGAGTACGACGCCACCCACCTGCCGGTGTTCACCCAGGTCGAGGGTCTCGTCGTCGACAAGGGCATCACCATGGCGCACCTCAAGGGCACGCTCGATCACCTCGCCCGCCAGCTCTTCGGCGCCGAGGCGAAGACGCGCCTGCGCACCAACTTCTTCCCCTTCACCGAGCCGTCCGCCGAGTTCGACCTGTGGCATCCGACCTTCAAGGGCGGCGCGCGCTGGATCGAGTGGGGCGGCTGCGGAGTGGTCAACCCGAACGTGCTGCGCGCGGCGGGCATCGACCCGGAGGAGTACAGCGGCTTCGCCTTCGGCATCGGCGTCGAGCGCGGGCTCATGTTCCGCAGCGACGTTCAGGACATGCGCGACATGGCCGAGGGCGATATCCGATTCAGCGAGCAGTTCGGGATGGTGGTGTGATGCGCGTCCCGCTTTCGTGGTTGCGTGAGTACGTCGACATGGCAGCGGATGCCACGGCAGAGGACGTCTTCGCGTCACTCGTGTCCGTCGGCTTCGAAGAGGAGGAGCTGCACGGCTTCGAGCTCTCCGGCCCCGTCGTCGTCGGTCAGGTGCTCTCCTTCGATGAGGAGCCGCAGAAGAACGGCAAGACCATCCGCTGGTGCCAGGTCGACGTGGGCGAGGAGCACGGCGGCGTCCGCGGCATCGTCTGCGGCGCATCGAACTTCGCCGTCGGCGACAAGATCGTCGCAACACTTCCCGGTTCGGTGCTGCCGGGGCCCTTCCCGATCGCGGCGCGCAAGACCTACGGCCACGTCTCCGACGGCATGATCGCCTCGGCGCGCGAGCTGGGGTTGGGCGATGAGCACGACGGTATCCTGATCCTCTCCACGATCGGCGTCGACGCCCCCGTCGGCACGGATGCCATCGCGCTGCTCGGCCTCGACGACCAGGCCGTCGAGATCAACGTCACACCCGACCGCGGCTACGCCTTCTCGATCCGCGGCGTCGCCCGCGAATACGCGCACGCCACCGGTGCGGACTTCCGCGACCCTGCCGAGCACGAGTGGTCCGACGTCCAACCGGGCAGCGGCTTCCCGCTCGCCGTCGACGCCGAGCCGATCCGCGACAACAAGGCAGTGCAGGAGTTCGTCGTGCGCGTCGTGCGCGATGTCGACCCGTCGCGTCCGACCCCGCCGTGGATGGTGGCGCGGCTGTCGCTGGCCGGCATCCGCTCGCTCGGCATCCTCATCGACATCACCAACTATGTGATGCTCGAGCTCGGAAACCCGATCCACGGCTACGACCTCGACGCGCTTTCCGGCGGCATCACGGTGCGCCGCGCGGCGAAGGGCGAGAAGCTCACGACGCTCGACGGCCAGGAGCGCACGCTCCACGACGAGGACCTGCTGATCACCGACGAATCCGGCCCGATCGGCCTCGCCGGGGTCATGGGCGGCGGCACCACCGAGATGACGGATGCCACCCGCAACGTACTGATCGAGGCGGCGAACTTCGACCCGATCTCGATCGCGCGCACCGCGCGCCGGCACAAGCTGCCCAGCGAGGCGTCCAAGCGCTTCGAGCGCGGCGTCGACCCGCTGATCCCGTTCGTGGCGGCTCGTCGCGTGGCCGACCTGATGGTTGAGCTCGCCGGCGGCACGCTCGACACCGAGCTCGGCGGCGCACTGTACTCCGACGTCGAGATCGCCGGGATCGACCTGCCCGCAGAGTTCGTGCCGAACCTGATCGGTGTGGACTACACCGACGAGGAGATCGTCGGCGCACTCGAGACGATCGGCGCCGAGGTCACCGAGACCGCCGGAGGCTGGCAGGTCATCCCGCCGAGCTGGCGCCCCGACCTCACCGACAAGTGGACGCTGGCCGAAGAGGTCGCGCGCATCCACGGCCTCGACCGCATCCCGTCGATCCTGCCGGTGCCGCCGGCAGGACGCGGCCTCACCCCGCTGCAGCTGGGTCGTCGCCGGGTCGCGAACGCGCTGGCGTCCGCGGGTCTCGTCGAGACCCCGACGTTCCCGTTCACGACGGATGCACTCAATGACCTGCACGGTTCGGCGACGGGGGAGCAGCTGCCGAGCATCAAGCTCGCCAACCCACTCGACGGCCAGTCGCCGTTCTTGCGACGCTCGTTGATCCCCACTCTGCTGCCGACCGCGCACCGCAACATCGCGCGCGGTCTGACGGACCTGGCGATCTTCGAGATCGGCGCCGTGTTCCTGCCCGAGCCGCGAGTGTCCTACGGCACTGTCGACGTGCCGCCGCTGGGCGAGCGCCCCTCGGATGAGAAGCTCGCCGAGCTGAACGCGTCGATCCCGCCGCAGCCGCGGTTCCTCGCAGCACTCTTCACCGGCAACGTGACGCCGCGTCAGCCGGGACGCAACGCCGAAGCCTACGGCCTCAGCGAAGCGCTCGACGCCGTGCGCGTGATCGGTGCCGCCGCGGGCGTCACGATCGACGTGGCCCAGACGCAGCGGGCAGCACTGCACCCCGGACGCGCGGGTGTGCTCTCCGTCGACGGTCGCGAGGTCGGCTACGTCGGCGAGCTGCACCCGAGTGTGTCAGCTGAGGCCGACCTGCCGGGTCGTGCGGTCGTGCTCGAGCTCGATCTGGATGCCGTGCTGTCCGCGGCCGGCGACAGGGTCGTGGCGGCGTCGCTGTCGCGCAACACCGCGGCCACGCAGGACGTCTCGCTCGTGGTCCCTGCTGCGGTGACCGCAGCGGAGTTGCAGGCGGCCCTCACAGAGGGCGCCGGAGACCTGCTGGAGTCCGTGCGCCTGGTCGACGACTACCGCGGAGCGGGCATCGACGAGGGGTCCAAGAGCCTGACGTTCGCGCTGCGCTTCCGGGCATCCGATCGTACGCTCACAGCGGCAGAGGCGACCGAGGCGAAGCTCGCGGGCGTCGCCGTCGCGACCGAACGGTTCGGGGCGAGCATCCGTGACTGAAGCCGGTCAGCCGGTGGGGTCGAGCTGCACGACTAGCGCGCGATGGTCGGAGCCTGAGGCGTCCAGGACGAGCGAGCCGGTCGGCTCCCAGTTCTGACTCGCCATCACATGGTCGATCGGCGCGCCGAGGATCTCGGGGTACGACGCCGGCCAGGTGCCGGTGACCCCTGTTCCGGTGCGCGAGGCCGCATCGCGGCAGTAGCCCATGTCGCCGCCGCCGGTGCCGAGTCCCGCCATGTGGTCGAGGGTCGCGTTGAAGTCACCGGCCAGGATGAAATCGCCCTCCGGGCACTGGTCCGCGATCCACTTCAGATCCGACTGCCAGTGCTCCATCGCCTCGATGCGCGGTGCGACCGCGTGCACCGCGACGATCGTGGGGCCCGTACCGCTGAGCGGCATCACGACGGCGCTGGGCACCGAGCTGGTGTTGCTGCTGCCGTCCTCCGATGACGCGATCACCGAGTAGTCGCCGAGTTCGGGCGAGATGAGGATCGTGGTCTCCCACGCCTGCGGCCCGTTCTCGACATCGCCGAACCGCACGTGGTGGACCCACATCGGCTGACCCTGCTCGCGCAGCATGACGGCGATGCGCTCGCCGACCGACTCGGCGGTCTCGGGCAGCGTCACGACATCGGCCTGCTGGGCGAGGACGGCATCGGCGACCGTTTCGGCCGCGACTGCCTCTCCCGCGGTGTTCCAGGTCAGCACGCGCACGCTCGCATCGGTCTTCTCCGGCAGTGTTCCGGTGCCGAATCCGCGCATCGCGCCGATCGCACCGGTCGCTGCGGCCGCGAGCAGCGCGACGATGAGGATGGATGCCGCGAACCCGCGCAGCGGCCGTGCCAACAGCAGCAGCAGCGAGAGGAGCGCGATCGCCAGGAAAGCGGCGAGGACGAGGCCGCGCACGGCGACGAGCTGCGCGAAGGGGTAGGTCTGCTCGAGCTGGAAGAACTGCGGCCACACCACGACCGCTGACGCGATCGCGAACAGCACGGTGACGAGGACTCCCAGCAGACGAAACATCCCTTCGAGCCTAGATGCGCACGCTGTGAATCGCCTGCCGCGACGCTTCCGTGCCGCTGTGTTCTGGCGGCAGTAGTGTCGAGGCATGACCGATGTGCAGACCTTCGCCGGGCCCGCCGACCTGCACCTGCACTCCAACCACTCCGACGGCACCGAGAATCCGGGTCAGGTGGTGCGCCAGGCGCACGCCCACGGCATCCGTACGGTCGCACTCACCGACCACGATCGCACGACCGGCTGGGACGAGGCGGGACACGCGGCGGCGGCCCTCGGCATGACGTTCATCCCGGGCATGGAGCTGTCCGCCAAGCACCAGTGGCGCAGCGTCCACGTGCTCGGATATCTGTTCGATCCCGAGGACGCGGCGCTGCGCGCAGAGACCGGCCGCATCCGCGACGACCGGGTCGGCCGTGCCGAGCGGATCGTGCGCAACATCGGTCGCGACTATGCGCTCAGCTGGGCGGATGTGCTGGAGCAGACCACGACGGATGCCACGGTCGGAAGGCCGCACATCGCCGACGCGCTGGTCGCCCGTGGCATCGTCCGCGACCGGTCCGAGGCGTTCGACGGCATCCTGCACCCGCGCGAGGGCTATTACGAGCCGCACTATGCACCGGACCCGCTCACCGCCGTGCGGCTCATCACCCAGGCAGGGGGAGTGGCGGTGATCGCCCATCCCGTCACCTCTGGGCGTGACCGGATGATGCCGCTCGCCTACATCGAGGAGCTCATCGCCGCCGGCCTCGGCGGCCTCGAGATCGATCATCGCGAGAACACCGAGTCCGGCAAGCGCACGCTGCGGCAGCTCGCCGCGCAACACGACCTCATCGTGACCGGCTCGAGCGACTACCACGGTGCGGGCAAGCCCAACCTGCCCGGCGAGAACACGACGTCGGAGGAGATGGTCGCGCGGATCATCTCGCAGGCGTCGGGGACGGCGCCCCGCTACCCGTGACGAACGCTCGCGCTGCGGCTCAGGCGCCGGCGGGCGCTGCGCCACCGGAGCGGCGACGACGGCGACGGCGCTGCGGGGCGGGCTTGCCGTCGCGGTGCTCGCTGGTGGCATCCCCGTCGTGGGTTCCAGCGCCTTCGGCGTCACGGTCGACAGCGGGAGCGGCATCCGATCCACCCGATGCGGGCGCGTCGGTTCCCTCGACGAACGTGGATCCGACCTTGTCCCCGCTCGAGCCGCGACGGCGGCGGCGGCGACGACGCGTGGTGCCCTCGTCGGTACCCTCCGCTGCGGCCTCCGCGGCCTTCTGCGGTTGACGCTGACGACGCTCGGATGCCGGCTTCTCGGCCTTCGGCGCCGTGGTGAGACGGCCCTTGGTGCCCTCGGGGATGTCGAGGTCGGTGTACAGGTGCGGGCTGGACGAGTACGTCTCGACGGGTTCGGGCTGACCGAACTCGAGTGCGCGGTTGATGAGGGCCCACTTGTGCAGGTCCTCCCAGTCGACGAACGTGACGGCGATGCCGGTCTTGCCGGCGCGGCCGGTGCGGCCGGCGCGGTGCAGGTACGTCTTCTCCTCGTCCGGGATCGTGTGGTTGATCACGTGCGTGACGTCATCGACGTCGATCCCGCGGGCCGCGACGTCGGTGGCGACCAGAACGTCCCTCTTGCCGGCCTTGAACGCGGCCATCGAGCGCTCGCGCTGCTCCTGGCCCATGTCGCCGTGCACGCCGCCGACGTTGAAGCCGCGGTCGCCGAGCTCGTCGACGAGCTTCTGCGCCGCACGCTTGGTGCGCGTGAAGATGACGGTCTTGCCGCGGCCCTCGGCCTGCAGGATGCGGGCGATCACCTCGTCCTTGTCGAGCGAGTGCGCGCGGTAGACGAGGTGCTTGATGTTCGCCTGCGTCAGGCCCTCATCGGGGTCGTTGGCGCGGATGTGGATGGGGTTCGACATGAACCGGCGCGCGAGCGCGACGATCGGGCCGGGCATGGTCGCGGAGAACAGCTGGGTGTGGCGCACGGCCGGCACCTTCTGGAAGATCTTCTCGATGTCGGCGAGGAACCCGAGGTCGAGCATCTTGTCGGCCTCGTCGAGGACGACCTCGGTCGCGTTCGACAGGTCGAGGAGGCGCTGGCCGGCGAGGTCGATCAGGCGGCCGGGGGTGCCGACGACGATCTGCGCGCCGGCCTTGAGCTGATCGATCTGGCCCTCGTACGCCTTGCCGCCGTAGATGGCGACGACGCTGGTGGAGCGGTTGCTGGTGAGCAGGTCGATGTCCTCGTACACCTGCACCGCGAGCTCACGGGTCGGTACGACGATGAGCGCCTTGACCCCGGGCTCAGGGTCCTTGCCGAGACGCTGGACGACGGGGATGCCGAAGCCGAAGGTCTTGCCCGTGCCGGTCTTGGCCTGGCCGATGATGTCCTGGCCGGGAAGGCCGAGGGGAATGGTCTGCTCCTGGATGGGGAACGCGTCGACGATGCCCTTTGCGGCGAGTGCGTCGACGATGTCCTGATCGATACCGAGATCAGCGAAAGAAGTCACTTGTTCCGTTGCCTGTCCGGCGGCCGTCTGAAGACGAGGCCACCACGTCATGGATCCACGCCGTCTCATGTGCCACAGGCGCGGCGTCCTGCTCCAACGGCAGGACGAACCCAGCCTACCCGAGGAGAGGTTCCGGGCGAGGATTCGATGCGCGCGGGTAGTCTGATCCCGTGGTGAAGTGGTTCTGGCAGCGAGACAAGCCCCGGCGCACCCTTTCTCTGCGCAGTCGCGGAGAACTGGGCGACGCGATGCGCGTCGACTTCGCCGAGCTGGCACCCGAGCTGAACCGGTTCCTCGGTCAGGCCGCGTACCTGCAGCTCGGCTATTTCGAGACGCTCACCCGGCTGATCCGCGCGACGCCGGAGCTCGACGAGAAGGAAGCGCTGGCGCGGGCGGCGGGCGCGGCGCTCAGCAAGCACCGCGGCATCCTCGAGATCATCCGTGAGCAGGGCGAGGACCCGACGGAGATCATGCTCCCGTTCCAGGAGCATCTCGATGCGTTCCGCCGCAAGACGATCGGGCTGCGCCCGCGCGAGACGCTCCTCGCGGTGTACATCACGGCGGGGATGCTGGACGACTTCTATCTCGCGCTGGCGTCGAGCTACGGCGAGACCGGCGCACGCGTCGCCGACATCCTCAGCGAGGACGACGACACCGGTCAGATCGTGACGATCCTGAGGCACACGATCGAGAGCGACGGCGAATGGCGCTCACTGCTGTCGATGTGGGCACGCCGACTCGTCGGCGACACGCTGCTCGTCGCGCGCCAGGCGCTGCGCACCGAGCGCCTCGCCGAAGACGGCGACCGCGTCGAACCGGTCTACACCGAGCTCATGGGCGCGCACGCGCGCCGCATGGACGCGATGGGATTGGCCGCGTAAGCGCGGTTCAGATGCCGAGCGCCGCGCGCTTCGCGGCATCCGAACGGCGACGGGATGCCGTGAGCGCGAAGCCCGCGATGGCGGCCAGCAGCAGCGCGCCGACGATCGCCGCCAGCCACAGCCAGCCGCTGCCCTCGCCGACGCCCGCCCACTGCATCACCGTGTAGATGATCGCCGAAGCCGCGGTCGCCGTCGCCGGGACGACGACGACGCCGCGCAGGTCGCGGTGCGGCAGCAGATAGTGCACGCCGATGCCAAGAGCGCACGCTGCGATCAGCGCGAGAAGGATGTACATCGGGTCAGGCGACGAAGCCGACGCGACGCGACTCCTCTGTGCCCAGCTCGACGTAGGCGAGGTTCGCGGTCGGGACGATGTAGGAGTTGCCCTTCACATCGGTGAAGCTCACGTGCGCCGCGTTCTGCTCGAGCGCCGAGGCGACCTGGGTGCGGACCTCTTCCGCCCCTGTGGCGGTCTCGAAGTTCAGCTCGCGGCCGGTGTTGATGATGCCGATGCGGATTTCCACGCGTGCTCCTTGAAGATTCGGGGACTGACACGACTCTACCTCGCGGGCACGACGGCGGATCGGGCCGCGGGCTGCGTTTCGCCATGGGCGCACAAGGCCGGCGATGGGTCGGCGCTGGCCGGTCGTGTCGCCGGTGGCGGATAGCGTGGATGACATGACACAGGATGCTGCGCAGAGAGCCGTCGTCGACGCCCCAGCCGCGGCATCCGGCGTCGTCATCGGTGCTCCGGGCACGGGCAAGACCCGCACACTGATCGACCGCGTCGTGTCCCTTCTGAGCGATCATGCGCTGGCGCCGGAAGAGCTGCTGGTGCTCACCCCGAACAGGCAGGCGGCGACTGCCCTGCGCGACCGGATCGGCGTGCGCATCGGGCAGGCGACACCTGGACCGCTCGCCCGATCGATCGGCTCGTTCGCCTTCCAGATCGTCCGCGGTGCGATGGTGCACGCCGGAGAGGAGCCGCCGGCGCTGCTCACCGGCGCCGATCAGGACCGCATCATCGCCGATCTGCTGGCCGGTGACGCCGATGACGAGGCAGCCGGCATGCTCAGCCGCTGGCCGGCGACCCTGTCGACCAGCGTGCGCGCGTCGAAGGATTTCCGCTCCGAGCTGCGAGCCTTCCTCGCCGAGTGCACCGAGCTGGGCGTGCTGCCCGCCGAACTGCAGCGGTCGGAGCGCCCGGTCTGGGCCGCCGCGGGCTCCTTCATCGACGAGTACCGCGCAGTGCTGGCCGGCATGCGCACGGCGTACCGCGACGCCGCAGATCTCCTCAGCGAGGCCGCGGCGATCATGCGAGATGCGGATGCCGCGCCGCTCGGGCCGCTCGCAGCGCTCCGGGTAGTGCTGATCGACGACGCGCAGGAGATCACCAGGGGCGGCATCACGCTGGTGCGCGCTCTGCGCGACCGAGGCATCGCCGTGATCGCGTTCGGCGATCCCGACATCTCGTCCGGCGCGTTCCGCGGAGCGAGCCCGCAGCTGTTCCACGAGCTCTCGAACCTTCTGGGCGAGGTGTTCGTGCTCGACACCGCGCATCGGCAGTCTCCCGCGCTCACGAGCCTGACCCGCACCGTTACCCAGGCGATCGGCGTCGCCGGCCGCGTCGAGCATCGCCGCGCGCCTGGACCCGACCCGGAGACACCCGATCCGGCGGTGCAGGCGTTCCTGGCATCCTCGCCGTACGAAGAGATCGACCGCATCGCCGGCACCCTCCGCGACTGGCACCTCAGCCACGGCATCCCGTGGAGCGACATGGCGGTCATCGCGCACGACACGCGCCAGGTCGCCACGCTCGAGACCGAGCTCGCGGCGCGTGAGGTGCCCACCCGCGCCGCCGGGGTGCAGCGGCCGCTGGGCAGCGAGCGCATCGTGCGCGACATCGTCGGCATCGTGCGGCTCGCTCTGCAACCCGCCGCCGAGCGCACGCCGGAGGATCTCGTCGACGCGCTCCGGTCACCGTTCGGAGGCCTGGATGCCGTCGGGCTCAGGCGCCTGCGCGCCCGGCTGCGGCATGTCGAGCTCGCCGACGGGGGAGCGACTCCGGCGTCCGAGCTGCTGCGTCAGGCGCTGGAGTTCCCCGCGCAGTTCGCCTTCATCGATGCCCCGGAGGCCCGCATCGCGGCACGTTTCGCCGCCACGCTCGCCGGAACGGCCGCCGCGGCCGCGCACGAGACGATCCACGAACTCCTCTGGCGGATCTGGGACGCCGCCCGCGCGCTCGACGGCGGGAAGCTCGCCCGGCACTGGCAGGAGATCGCGGGCAACCCCGGCGGTGGCGAGATCGCGCGGAACCTCGACGCGCTGGTCGCGCTGTTCGACGCCGCCAAGCGGTTCGTCGAGCGCACACCGAACGAGGATCCCGAGACCTTCGTCCGCGACATCCTCGACAGCGAGGTGCCGGAGGACTCGCTGTCGACGCCGGATCGTCCCGGGCTCGTCACCCTGCTCACTCCCGCCACAGCGCTGGGAACGCAGTTCGAAGCTGTCATCGTCGCCGGCGTGCAGGACGGCGTCTGGCCGAACACGCGCCTGCGCGGCGGACTGCTCGAGACCTGGCGGCTGGCCGATGCTGTCACCGCAGCGCGCACCGGCGTCCCCGTCACGAACCCGGGGGTGCTCGACCGGCGACGAGACGCGCTGCACGACGAACTGAGGCTGTTCGTGCGCGCGGTCTCACGTGCGCGGTCGCGCATCCTGGTGTCTGCCGTCGACGATGACGACTCGAGCCCCAGCCCGTTCTTCACGTTCCTCCCCGAGCCGCCGCCGGCTGCCGATCACCCGGCCGCCGAGCATCCGCTGACGCTGCGCGGGCTCGTCGCACGCCACCGCCGGACGCTGACGAGCGCGCCGGACCCGGGCTCGCACGCCGAAGCGGCCGGCCAGCTCGCCGTCCTCGCACGAGAGGGAGTCCCCGGTGCCGACCCGAGCGAGTGGTACGGCACGATCGCCCCCTCCACCGACGCGCCGCTGCACGATCTCGCCCTCGAGGCCGCCCGGGTGTCGCCTTCCCGGATGGAGTCCTTCGAGGAGTGCGAGCTGCACTGGGCGATCTCGGCGCTGGGCGGTGACACTGTGCTTCCGCCTTCGGCGGGGATCGGGACGATCATCCACGAGGCCATGGAGAAGGTTCCAGGGGGCGATCTCGACGAGATGCGGGCGATCGTCGCCGAGCACTGGGGAGAGCTCGATTTCGAGACCGAGTGGATCAGTCGGAAGGAACGCCGCAGGGCCGACATGTACGTCGAACGGCTGCATGCCTACCTCGGCGAGGTCGCCCGTGACGGCGGCCGCGTGCTCGCCAGCGAGGTCGAGTTCCGCTTCGCCGTGGAGGTGGCCGATCAGGATGCGGCCACAGACCCCGCCGCGATGCCGGCCGTGTTCATCGGCGAGGAGGCGAGCGGGCCCGGGCGGGCCGTCGTGCGCGGATTCATCGACCGCGTCGAGGCGTACCCGAGCGGCGCGGGCGAGCACGCGGTCGCGCGGGGCAGGGGAGCGGCGCAGATGGGACAGGGAGCCGAGGGGGAGTGCGTCGTGGTCGTGGACCTGAAGACCGGCAAGTACGAACCGGAGTCCGACGGGAAGGTCGAGGAGCACGCACAGCTCGCGGCCTACCAGATCGCCGTGGAACAGGGCCTCATCGAGGGCGCCGATCCCGCAGCTCTGACCGGTGCGCGACTTCTCATCGTCTCGAAGACGCTGTCGGGCAGCCAGTACCGGGTCGCGCATCAGCACACGCTCGAGGGCGAGGGGCGCACGCGCTTCCTGAACCGGCTCGCCGGCGCGGCGCGAGGCATGTCCGCCGGCAGCTTCACCGCCCACGTCGAGGCGCACTGCGCCGACGTGCAGTGGCGCGTGCAGCCCTGTCGCATCCACACCGTGCCGGCGGTGAGCGCGTGACCGCCGCGTGGAGCGACGCAGGGCCGGGACTGTCAGCTCTCGACGTCGCCGCCGCCCTCGGGCAGCCCGCGCCCACGTCAGCTCAGCAGCGCGTGATCGAGGCGCCCCCGACCCCGGCCCTGGTGGTCGCCGGTGCCGGCAGCGGCAAGACCGAGACGATGTCAGGGCGCGTGGTGTGGCTGGTCGCGAACGGCCACGTGCGCCGCGACGAGATCCTCGGCCTCACATTCACGCGCAAAGCCGCCGGTGAGCTGGCCGAGCGGATCGGCGCGCGTCTCGCCGTGATCGATGAATTCGGCCGCCGCGGGCTGCTCCCGCACATCCCGGCGATAGTCCGCTCCGGCGCGCTGGCTCCGATCGACGCAGCGGATGCCGCACACCGGCACATCGTGCGGGCGCACGTGCTCGACGAACTGGCCGCGCACCACGACACCGGCTGGGATGCCGCCGCCCCGCGCACGGCGGAGGAGATGCTCATCCGGCCACGGGTGTCCACCTACAACGCCTTCGCCGACTCGATCGTGCGCGAGCACGCCTCCCGGATCGGACGCGACCCTGACGTCGCGATGCTGAGCCAGGCGGCGTCGTGGATGCTGGCACGCGAGGTCGTGCTCCGCGCCGACCTGCCGCAGCTGGAGGACATCGATCTCTCCGTCGCCACCGTGGTCGACGCCGTGCAGCGCCTTGCCGGCGAAGCGCTCGACCATCGCGCCGACCTCGCACGAGCGGAGCGGATCGCCCTCGAGCACGCGACCTCCTTCGAGCCCTACCGCAGCAACGCCGACGTCGCCAAGGTCGCAGACAATCTGCGCGCCCTCCCGACCCTCGCAGCGCTCGTGCGCGAATACATCTCCGAGAAGCAGCGCCGCGGGGTACTCGACTTCGCCGATCAGGTCAGCGGCGCGTTCGACATCATCGAGTCCTCGCCCGACGTGCGTGCCGCTCTCGTCGAGCAGCACCGCGTCGTGCTGCTCGACGAGTACCAGGACACCTCTGTCATCCAGACGCAGTTCCTCTCTGCGGTCTTCCGGGACTCCGCCGTCATGGCCGTCGGCGACCCGCACCAGTCGATCTACGGCTGGCGCGGCGCGAGCGCGGACAACCTGTATGCCTTCGCGCGGACGTTCGCCGATCAGCAGCCGTCGCACACCTACAGCCTGATGACGAGCTGGCGCAACGACAGCGCGATCCTCGGCGTCGCCAACCGCGTGCTCCAGCCGCTGCAGCGACCGGGACTCGATGTTCCGCCGCTCGAGCCGCGGCCGGGCGCGGGGGCAGGTAACGTCGAAGTTCGCTACCCGATGACCGTGCACGACGAGGCGGCCGAGGTCGCCGACTGGTTCGTCGAGCGCCGTGGCGCTCACCGTGACACGGGCAAACCTCATACCGGGGCGATCCTGTTCCGCTCGAAGCGTCACATGCAGACCTTCGCCGAGGCGCTCGCCGCCCGCGGCGTGCCGCATCGCATCCTGGGACTCGGGGGTCTGCTCGCGACGCCGGAGGTCGTCGACGTCGTCGCTGCGCTGCGAGTGATCCACGACCCCGGCGCCGGCTCCGCACTCATCCGGCTGCTCTCAGGACCCCGTTTCGGCGTCGGTGTGGCCGACCTGGGGGCCCTGTACGGTCTCGCCGGCGAGCTCGCCAAGCGGGACAGCGGGCTGCTCCCTCTGCCCGAAGACCTCCGCGCCCGCATCCGCGCCTCACGCGGAGCGGATGAGGCGGTCTCGATCGTGGATGCCGTCGACGTCGTCCGCGGGCTGCGCGACGACTACCGCCTCCTCGAGCAGATCACCCCGGACGGCCGCGCCCGCATCCGCGCGGCGGGCGAGATGCTCGAAAGGCTGAGGCGTGCGGCCGCGCAGCCGATCCCCGAGCTCATCCGGCTCATCGAGACCGAACTGAGACTCGACATCGAACTCGCCGCGAACGAGACGCGTGGGCCGGCGCGCGTCGCGGCAACCCAGCTGCGCGCGTTCACCGACGAGGTCCGCACGTTCCTCGCCGCCGACGAACGCGGCAGCATCGGGAGCCTGCTCGCCTGGCTCGAGAAGGCCGAGAGCACCGACGAGCTCATGCCGCGCCCTGAGCCGCCGGAGCCCGGCGTCGTGCAGCTGCTGACGATCCACGGCTCCAAGGGGCTCGAGTGGGATGCCGTGGCCGTGGCGCGCATGGTCGACGACGAGCTTCCCTCCCGGCCGAGCGACACCTCCGGCTGGTTCGGATTCGGTGTGCTGCCGTTCGCGCTGCGCGGCGACAGTGGCGCACTGCCGAGATTCTCCTGGTCCCCGCCGATCGACGATGAACCCGATCCCGCCAAGCGCCTCAAAGCCGGTGTGGCTTCGCTCACCAGCAAGAGCAAGACCGCCCCTGGCGCGATAACGGTGTTCAAGGACGCCTACCGCGAGTATCAGCAGCAGGAGGAGCGTCGCCTCGCCTACGTCGCCGTGACCCGCGCCCGCACCGACCTGCTCCTGACCGGTGCGCACTGGGCAGGTCAGAAGAAGCCCCGCAAAGCCGGCCCGTTCCTGCTCGAGGCCATCGAGATCCTCGGTGCGGAGGCGATCGGCGAGGTGGACCCCGATGAGAACCCGTACGAGGGCGAGGGCAAGACCACGGTGTGGCCGCTCGATCCTCTCGGGACGCGCCGCGGCAAGGTCGAGGCCGCCGCTGCCGCCGTGCAGTCGGCGCTCGCGACCGAGCAGACCGCCTCGCCGCAGCTCGAGCGGCTGCTCGCCGAGCGCGCCGAACGTCAGCGCGGCGCGGTCGTGGCGCCCCCGACCCGGGTTCCGGCTTCGAAGTTCAAGGACTACGTCACCGACTTCGACGGCACGGTGCGCGCGCTCGCTCGGCCGATGCCGGAGCGCCCGTACCGGCAGACCCGGCTGGGCACGCTGTTCCACGCCTGGGTCGAACATCGTTCGGGGCTCGTCGGCGCCGGCCCGAGCGCCGACGCCGCGCTGTGGGACAGCGACGACGAGCAGCCGGAGCAGTCGGGCGTCTCGGCCGCTGATGACGCCGACCTCCAGAAGCTTCGCGAGATCTTCGAAGCCAGCGAATGGGCGGGGCTCCGGCCCATCGCCGTCGAGATCGAGATCGACTTCGCCCTCGGCGCGGGCGCTGAATCCGGTTCGGGCGCTGAATCCGGTGACGGGCACATCATGATCTGCAAGCTCGACGCCGTGTACCGACGTGAGGATCGCGGCGGCCGGATCGAGATCGTCGACTGGAAGACCGGGCGCGCGCCGCGCAGCGCGGCAGAGCAGGACGAGCGGATGCTGCAGCTGGCGCTGTACCGCCTCGCCTACCACCGTCGATTCGGGGTCCCGCTCGATGAGATCGACGTCGCGCTGTACTACGTCGCGGACGATCTCATCATCCGGGGCGACCGGGTCTACTCGGAGGAGGAGTTGGTCCAGCGGTGGAGCGCGGCCCGCGCAGCGCGCTGAGCCTCGTCTGCCGGATCCGAATCGTCGGAGGGTTCCGTCTTCGCCGCTTCGACAGGCTCAGCGAACGAAGACTCGGAGGACTCGGTCCCTGAGCCGGTCGAAGGGCCCGAGTCCTCGCCCCATGCCGCTGCGACGTCGCTCAGATCCTCGGTCGCATCGCCGGCCGGGGCGTCCGCGATCTCCTCCGGCAGCAGATCGCTCGGGTTGTACGCGTCGGTGTGCATCGAGGTGTCGATGCCGGCGGCGGCTGTCTCCGGCACGCGGTCCAGGGCGTCCAGCGCCGAATCGACGCCTTCGCCGCGTGCGGCGATCACCGACAGATCGTTCTCGCGCAGGCCGTCGGCGAGAGCCTCGAGCAGCGCTGCGGCGTCGTCGACGATGTCCGTGCGGCGCAGCACCTCGCCGTGCACCAGCCAGCGGGCGAACTCCAGCTCTGCCAGCATCCGCGCCCGCACGGCCAGCGCGGCATCCGGTGCCCGGTCCGAGCTCTCGGCGTACGAGGCGTGCACGTCGCCTGCGGCATCCGGTGCGGATGAGAGCCACGCCAGGTCGACGGCGGGATCGCCGATCGAGAGCGCGTGCCAGTCGACCACGCCCACCACCTCCGGGCCCCGCTCCGGATCGTCCTCGAACACGAACGACGTCGCCTTAGCTCCGCCGAGCGTCACCGCCGATTCGAACCGCCACAGATCGTCGTCCTCGACGGCCTCGCGCCAGCGGACGGTGAGTCGCGCGGGAACACGCCCGGTCGCCGCAGCGCGGTCGACCAGTCGGCGGATCTCGGCCCGCACCTCTTCCGCGCTTCTGGCGGTCAGACCCGCACCGCGGACCACGGATGCCGGCAGCGAATGCACTGCGGCGATCGATGCACCCACCGATGACGCGGCCCCGCGACCGCGAGGCACGTGCGCCGCCTCGATCTGGAAGCCGGGCAGCAGCTCCGTCACCAGCGCGCGTCCATCGGCGAGGCGGGTCTCACCGACGTACTCCGGCGCCCGGAACGGCAGCATCGCGCGCGCGCCGGCCGTGAGTGCGCGCAGGGCGAGCGCCTCCGCAGCGAGTTCTCTGGAAGTCTCGTCGTCGTCGCCGACGCGGATCGCGAGCTCGCGGCCGTCGGCGAGAGTGACGACGGCGGAGTCGAAGCGTCCGTCGCCGTCTGCGGTGAGGGGTCGCGCTCCCACGACCTCCGCCCCGGGCAGTGCGGCTGTGACCGCCGCCGCTAGAGTAAAGGGAGACCGTGCCATGACCCCAAGGGTAGGTCTGTTCGGGCGCGGTTCCGCCTACGCCACGCCTGCGAGAGAGGGAGTCGATGACCGTTCAGCGCGCTCTGTTCGACCGGACGGGACACCTCCGCGATGAGCAGGACGTCCTCGACGGGCTGCGCTCCTCGGCAGATGCCCGTGTCATCGTCGTGCGCGACGGACGTGCGCGGATCCAGGACGGCGCACTCGTGACCGTCACGCCTGCCGAGGTCGACGAAGATGCCGACTGGGGTCTGCTCGGACGGCACAGCGACGGCGGCCGGCTGCTGCTGGCCGCGGTCGGGGCCGAGCCCGATTCGATCGATGCGGCCCCCGCCGAGACCTGGCTCGGGGTGCGCGACACCGGCGGCATGCTGGATGGCGAGAGCACCGAACTCCTCGTCGCCGCCGTGACCCTCGCCTCCTGGCTCCGCGATGCACGGTTCTGCCAGGCGTGCGGCGCGGAGACCACGCTGCGGCAGGGCGGCTGGTCCCGCCGGTGCGAGACCTGCGCGCAAGACATCTTTCCCCGCACGGACCCCGCCGTCATCGTCGCGGTGGAGAGCGCCGACGGCGAACGACTGCTGCTGGGGGCCAACGCGAACTGGCGCGGGCGGATGTACTCGTGTTTCGCCGGATTCGTCGAAGCGGGGGAGTCGCTGGAGACCACGGTGCACCGTGAAATCGAGGAGGAGGCCGGCGTCCTCCTCGACGACGTCCGCTACGTCTCATCGCAGCCGTGGCCGTATCCGCGCTCGCTGATGATCGGGTTCAGGGCGACAGCATCCGACGAGCGCCCAGCGCGCCCGGACGGCGAGGAGATCATCGACGTGCGCTGGTTCACCCGCGACGAGATCCGCAGCGCCCTGAACGGCGACGGGCCGGTCGGCCTGCCCGGTCCGGCATCCATCGCCAGGACGCTCATCCAGGCATGGTGCGAGGAGCGCGAGTGAGCGCGCTCGACGCGCTCGATGAACGGCAGCGGGAGGCGGCATCCGTGCTGCGCGGCCCTGTCGCGGTTCTGGCCGGCGCCGGCACAGGCAAGACCCGTGTGATCACGCACCGCATCGCACACGGCGTCGACACCGGTGCGTACTCCCCGAGCAGGGTGATGGCGGTCACCTTCACCTCGAAGGCGGCCGGGGAGCTCCGAGGCCGACTGCGCATGCTCGGGATCGAAGGGGTCGCCGCCCGCACCTTCCACGCCGCCGCTCTGGCGCAGCTGAACTTCTTCTGGCCGACGCTGGCCGGTTCTCCCGCGCCCTCGATCATCGACAACAAGGTGCGCGTGCTCGGACAGGCGGCAGAACAGCTGCGCCTGCGGCTGGACACCGCGACCCTGCGCGACGTCGCGAGCGAGATCGAGTGGCGCAAGGTCTCGATGCTGTCCATCGAACAGCACGCGGCGCTCGGCAAGGCCGTCGGCCGTGTGAGCGCCGAGCAGCTCGCCGATCTGCAGCGCGGGTACGAGGTGCTCAAGGATGACCGGCGCCAGCTCGACTTCGAGGATGTGCTGCTGGCGTGCGCGGGGATGCTGGAGGCCGAACCCCGTGTCGCGGCATCCGTGCACGAGCAGTACCGCCATTTCACGGTCGACGAGTTCCAGGACGTCTCCCCGCTGCAGAACCGTCTTCTGGAGCTATGGCTCGGCGACCGGCGCGACATCTGCGTCGTCGGCGACGCGAGCCAGACGATCTACTCGTTCGCGGGTGCCGACCAGCGCTACCTGCTGGAGTTCGGACGCCGGTATCCGGACGCCACAGTCGTGAAGCTGGAGACGAACTACCGCTCGCAGCCGCCGATCCTCGCCGCAGCCAACGCCCTCATGAAGGGACGGCCGGGGGCTCTCGAGCTCGTCCCGGTGCGGGAGGCCCCGACCGCCGAGGGGCCGACACTCACGGTGTACGACAGCGAGACGGAGGAGGCGGCGGGCATCGCCGCGTCGATCACGGCGCGCATCAAGACCGGAGCCGTGCCGTCGGAGATCGCCGTCCTCTACCGCGCGCACGCGCAGTCCGCGACGATCCAGCAGGCGCTCGCCGAAGCCGGCGTCGCGGCGAGCGTGCTGGGCGGCAAGCGCTTCTTCGACATGCCGGAGGTGCGTCAGGCGGTGCTGGCGCTCCGCGGCGCCTCCGTCGCACCGACCGAGCGCGGCTTCCTTCCGAACGTGCGGCGCGTGCTGCGCGAGATGGGTCTCACCGACGAACCGCCGGCGGCGGGTGGCGCGCAGCGGGACGGCTGGGAGGCGCGGCGCGCGATCCTGCGGCTTGCGGAGGAGGCGCCGGACGACATCACTCTGCGGACGTTCAGCGACATGCTGATGGCCCGAGCGAAGGACCAGCACGAGCCGACCATGCAGACGGTCACCCTGTCGACTCTGCACGCGGCCAAGGGGCTGGAGTGGCCGCACGTGCTGCTGACCGGATGTGCGGAGGGTGCTCTGCCGATCTCCTACGCCACCGGCTTAGACGCGATCGACGAGGAGCGCCGGCTCGCCTATGTCGGCATCACGCGCGCCGCAAGAACGCTGGAGCTGTCGTGGTCTCGGTCTGCGGGGCGAGGGGAGCGCCGGCCGTCCCGGTTCCTGGAAGAGATCGGAACGACTGCTCGCGGCACCGGCATTCTTCGTGAAACGTCACCTCGCGCCACGCGCGGCGGCCGTCGAGGCTGACCCGCACCGACTTCGCGTGCTTCGCGCCGTCGTCCTCGCCGAGCAGGCGTGCGATCAGCCCGGCCGCCTCGGCCGTGCGGGCGGCGGTGATGCGCCCGCCGTCTGCGCCAATCAGCTGTGCGTGCATGCTCGGCCACGCCGGATCCCGTCGCCTCTCGTGCTCGTCGCGGCATGACAGGCACGGGGTGAGCCCCGGCACGATCAACGGACCGACGGTGGTGGCACCGGGCTCGAAGGCGACCGGCACGTGGGCGAGATCGTCGTGCAGGTAGCGGGCCAGCTGATGAGCGGATGCCGCGCCGTGAACGAGCACCACGCCGACGGTGCCGCGAGCCGCCCTTCCCGCGACCGTGAACCCCTCGTCTCGCAGGGCGAGCTCCATGCGCGCCTCTACGCGCGAGTCGGCGATGTTGACGCTCTCGATCCAGATCGCGGGGAGCGGGGGCAGGTCCGTGCGCAGCACGGGGTCCAGGAGCTGCAGCAGGTCGCGGGCGGCTTCGCGCGGGGCGCCGACGCCGTGCGCGACCACGTCGAACGCGCTGCGGCGGAAGCCGTCGCGCATGGCCTGGAGGAGAGGTTCGACCCACGGTTCCGACAGCGACACCCGCAGGACTCCATCCGGCCTGTCCTGGCGGTGCTGGCCGTCCAGGCCGAATTGCCCGTCCAATCCGAACTGCACGGTGTCGACGTCGCGCCACAACATGGGGAACGCCGGGTCGATGCGGGTCAGCGTGGTCGGGGTGATCGGAGGCATGCCCCGATTCTGCTCAGTCGCCGCGGGTCAGGGGACGCGGAAGGCTGATCAGTGGACAACTCCGGAGGGTTCGCCGAAGTGCAGGACGAGTCGTCCCGGGTGGCTCAGACCGGCTTCTCGCCCTCGCCGGAAGCGCTGCCGCCGTCCTCTTCGCCGTCTTCCCGGCTCGCGCCGTCGTCACCCGGCTCGTCGCCCTTCCCGACTGCGAAGTCGTCGCCGTCGAGGAGACGCGCCAGCGCCTCGTCGAACTCGTCGGCAACGGGCTCCTCGCCGCGGGAGCGGGCCTGCAGGCGGTCGATGAGAGCGCTCGGGTCGTCGATGTCGGCTGCCGTGGGCAGCAGGTCGGGATAGTCCCACAGCGAGTCACGGGCGGCCACGCCGACGGCATCCGTCACCTTGCGCCACATCTCGGCGGCCTCGCGCATCCGCCGGGGCCGCAGCTTCAGGCCGACGAGCGCGCCGAGCGCGTCCTCCGCCGGTCCGCCGACGGCACGGCGACGGCGGGCTGCCTCGGCCAGTCGCACGCCATCGGGCAGTCGCGAGGTGGCCTCACTGGTCACGACATCCACCCAGCCGTCGATCATGGCGACGATGTTCTCCAGGCGGCCGAGCGATTCGCGCTGGGCGTCGGTCTGCGCCGGAAGCAGAGCGCCGCCCTCGATCGCCGCGCGCAGCTCTTCGGGGTTCGAGGGGTCGAGCCGGCTGGCGACGTCCTCGAGCGCGTCCACATCGACGGTCACGCCGCGGGCGAAGTCGGTGATCTGCGACATCACCTGCAGGTGCAGCCACTTCGCGTGCCGGTACAGGCGTGCGTAAGCGAGTTCGCGGGTCGCCAGGTAGAGGGTGATCTGATCCTCGGGGATCTCCAGGCCCTCGCCGAACGCGGTGATGTTCTGCGGGATCACCGCGGCTGTTCCTGCCGGGAGCACGGGGATGCCGACGTCGCCACCGGAGACGACCTCGAGCGACAGGTTGCCGAGCACCTGTCCGAACTGCGCGGCGAACACCGAGGCGCCCAGGCCCCGCATGAGCTTGCCCGCACCCTGGATCGCATCGCGCATGTCCTCTGGCACCTGGGTGTCGAGGGCGCTCGTGAGCGCGTCGGCGATGCTCGTCGAGACGGGGCCGGCGATGTCCTTCCACACCGGCAGGGTCTTCTCGACCCATTCGCCGCGGGTCATCGCCTGCGGACTGTCGGAGAGCTCCGAGATCGTGGTCGCCTCGCCCAGCCAGAGGTTCGCCAGCGCGAAGGCGTCGACGAGCGAGTGCCGCGACCCGTCGGTGATGCCCTGGCCCTCGCGGTTGGCGATGTGCAGCGCCTGCCGCAGCGTGTTCTCCCAAGGGTCGCCGCCGAACACGTTCTGCAGCTGTTGGGAGAGCGCGGCCATCATCGCGGGGTCGAGCTGGATGCCGTCTGCCCCGCCGAGCGCGTTCTGCAGCGCATCGAGGTCGAAGTCGCCGGCACCCGCGCCGGACATCATCCGTCGCAGGAACTCCTGGAAGTCTTCCGGGTTCGGATCGTTGTCTGCCATGTCGGTCGCCTCTCAGCAGGTCGCTAGCCGTGCCATCTACGCTAGTTGCAGGTTTCTGCGCGCACCCCCGACGCGAGCAGATCGCTGTACGCCGGTCGCGAACGACGGAGGAAACGTGTCTCAATCCCGCCCTGTGAGGATCGGGCTCGGAGTGTGGGCGCTGGTCGTCGCGCTCGTCGCGCTGGTGGTGCTGACCTTCCTTCCGACCCCGTACGTGATCCAGCGCCCAGGGCCGGTCTATGACACGCTCGGCACCGCCGCGAGCGGCGACGGCGAGCAGGTGCCGCTCATCGAGATCGACGGCGCGGAGACCTTCGAGACCAGCGGGAGCCTCAACCTGACCACGGTTCAGGTCGTCGGCAATCGCGAGCGCACCCCGTCGTGGTTCGAGCTCGCGCTCGCCTGGATGGATTCCTCGCGTGCCGTCGTCCCGCTCGATTCCGTGTTCCCCGAGGGAGTGAGCACCGAGGAGCGCGACGAGCGCAACGCCATGCTGATGGTCGACTCTCAGCACGAGGCGACGGCCGCCGCACTTCACGAACTCGGTTTCGACACCGGGGCGGAAGTTCAGGTCGTCTCCGCTGTGGAGGGGTCGCCCGCCGATGGGCTCCTCGAGGAGGGCGATGTCGTCGAGGCCATCGACGGCGTCGAGCTGACCAGCGCCAGCGAGCTGCGCGCCGCCATCCAGGATGCAGAGGGGGACGCCGTCGACCTCACCGTCCTGCGCGACGGCGAGGAACAGCAGGTCGAGATCACGCCGGAGCGCGAGGAGGTGAGCGGCGTCGACACCTGGCTGATCGGCATCACGCTCACGACCGAGTACGACTTCCCGATCGACGTCACGATCCAGCTCGACAATGTCGGCGGACCGAGCGCCGGCATGATGTTCGCCCTCGGCATCGTCGACGAGCTGACGCCGGGGGAGCTCACCGGCGGCAACGACATCGCCGGAACCGGGACGATCGACGCCACCGGGGCGGTCGGCCCGATCGGCGGCATCCGCCAGAAGCTCTACGGCGCTCGCGATGCCGGTGCGGATTACTTCCTCGCGCCGTCCTCCAACTGCGCCGAGGTCGTCGGCCACATCCCGGATGGACTGCAGGTGATCAGCACCGCGACGCTCGAGGAGTCGCTCGATGCCCTCGAGGTGATCGCGAACGGCGGCGACGTCGAGCAGCTGCCCGCATGCGCGGCATCGTGACCTGAGCGTCACCATGCACGCGGCCCGCACATAGGGAGCGTGCATAGGATGGTCAGGTGACCACGACCTCGGCGCCGAACCCGGCCACGCCTCGCACCTCTCGACGAATTCTGACGATCTCGTTGGTGATCATCGCCGCGCTCGTAGCGGCGTTCTTCGTCTTCGCCTCGCTGTACACCGACTTCCTCTGGTTCGACCAGCTCGGGTTCGCCGGCGTCCTCACGACGCAGTGGCTCGCCGCGTCGGCGATGTTCGTCGTCGGATTCCTCGGCATGGCTGTGCCGCTGTTCATCGTGATCCAACTGGCCTACCGGCTGCGTCCGGTCTATGTGCGGCTGAGCTCTCAGCTCGACAGGTACCAGGAGGTCATCGAGCCGCTGCGCCGCCTGGCGATGTGGGGCATGCCGATCTTCTTCGGCATCTTCGCGGGCTTCGCGTCCGCGGGGAACTGGGAGACCGTGTGGCTCTGGTTCAATGGCGGATCCACCGGCGTCGCCGACCCGGAGTTCGGCATGGACACCGGCTTCTACCTGTTCGCGATGCCGTTCTACTCGATCCTGCTCGCGTTCGTCTCGGCTGTCCTCCTGCTCTGCCTCATCGTCACCGCACTGGTGTCGTACCTGTACGGCTCGGTGCGCATCGGTCAGGGCGAGCTGCGTATCTCGAAGGCCGCCCGCATCCAGCTCGCCGTCCTCGCCGGCCTCTACCTGCTCGTGCAGGCCGTGAGTCTCTGGCTCGACCGCTACAAGACGCTCGTCGCCGAGGAGGATCGCATCACCGGCGCCGCCTACACCGGCGTGAACGCCACGATCCCCGGCATGGCGATCCTCGCGATCCTCGCGGCACTGGTCGCCATCCTGTTCTTCGTCACGGCGGTGATCGGCCGCTGGCGCTTCCCTCTGGCGGCGACCGCGCTGCTGATCGTGGCGTCCCTCGTCGTCGGCGTCGGCTACCCGTGGGTGGTCGACACCTTCCAGGTGCGGCCGAACCAGAACAGCTTCCAGGCCGAGTTCTATCAGCGCAACATCGACGGAACCAAAGAGGCGTACAACATCGCCGATCTCGAGGTCACGCCGTTCAAGGCGGAGACCGACGCGGCCGCCGGCCAGCTCCGCGACGACGCCGAGACCACGGCATCCATCCGCATCCTCGACCCGAGCATCATCAGCCCGACCGTGCAGCAGCTCGAACAGTTCCGCGGTTACTACCAGTTCCAGGACACGCTCGACGTCGACCGCTACGAGATCGACGGCTCGACGCAGGACACGGTCGTCGCGGTTCGTGAACTCGACGTCAACCGCCTGGGCGACAGCAACAACTGGAACAACCGCACCGCGGTGTACACGCACGGCTACGGGCTCGTGGTCGCTGCCGGCAACCAGCGCACCAGCGAGGGCGAGCCGGTGTTCCTCGAGCGCGGCATCCCCACCGCGGGCTTCCTCAGCGAGTCCGAGGACTTCCAGCCCCGCGTGTACTTCGGCGAAGGCTCCCCGCTGTACTCGATCGTCGGGGCTCCGGAGGGCACCGACCCGGTCGAGATCGACTACCCGCGCGGTGAGGACGGCGCCAGCGAGACGAAGACCACGTTCTCCGGCGACGGCGGACCGCGCATCGGCAACACCTTCAACAAGCTGCTGTACGCGCTGAAGTTCCAGGAGGCGGAGATCCTGTTCTCCGATCTGGTCAACTCCGACTCGCAGATCCTCTACGACCGCGACCCGAAGGAGCGCGTGCAGAAGGCTGCGCCGTACCTCGAGCTCGACAGCGACCCGTACCCGACCGTCGTGGACGGCCGGATGGTCTGGGTCGTCGACGGCTACACGACCAGCTCCACGTACCCGTACTCGACGAGCGTGAGCCTGTCCGACGCGATCGCCGACTCCAACACGGCCTCGCCGAACTTCGCGATCGACGACATCAACTACATCCGCAACTCGGTCAAGGCCACGGTCGACGCCTACGACGGCTCGGTGACGCTGTACGCCTGGGACGAGCAGGACCCGATCCTCAAGGCCTGGCAGAACGTCTTCCCGTCGACGCTGAAGCCGATCAGCGACATGTCCGCGGATCTGATGAGCCACGTGCGCTACCCGACCGACCTGTTCAAGGTGCAGCGCGAGATCCTCGGCGTGTACCACGTCGACACTGCCTCTTCCTTCGCGCAGCAGGACAACCGTTGGCAGACGCCCAACGATCCGCGCAACGAGAACCAGCTGCAGCCGCCGTACTACCTGTCGATGCAGATGCCCGGTCAGGATTCGCCGCGGTTCTCGATGTTCTCGACGTTCATTCCGGCGTCTGCGCAGGGCACGACCAGCCGGAACGTGCTCATGGGCTATCTCGCCGTGGACTCGGATGCCGGTGCCACCGCAGGTGAGAAGGCTGAGGGCTACGGCCAACTGAGGCTGCTCGAGATCGATGCCGACACGACGGTGCCCGGCCCGGGCCAGGTGCAGAACACGTTCAACTCCGACCCGGCGGTCGTGCGAGAGCTCAACCTGCTCCAGCAGGGTGAGTCTCAGGTGAAGTACGGCAACCTGCTCACCCTTCCGGTCGGTGGGGGTCTGCTCTACGTGCAGCCCGTGTACGTGCAGTCGTCCGAGGGCACCCAGCTTCCGTTGCTGCAGAAGGTGCTCGTCACCTTCGGCGACAGCGTCGCGTTCGAGGACACTCTCACCGAGGCGCTCGACTCGATCTTCGGCGGCGACTCGGGTGCGAGCGGCGGCGACGAGGAAGTGGAGCCCACCGACCCGGGCGACGGTACCCCGCCCGAGGAGGGCGGCACCGATCCCGGCACCGAGGAGCCCGGTACCGGCACTGAGACCGACGCTTACCAGGCGGCGCTGGCTGCAGCGCAGCAGGCGCTGACTGACCGCGAGACAGCTCTGAAGGCCGGCGACCTCACCGCGTTCGCCGAGGCCGACGACCGGCTGACGGCGGCCGTCACCGAACTGCTCGAGCTGGAGGCCGCAGCCGCCGGGGAGTGAGCGGCGCCGGCCAGGCCGGCAGATGTCACAGAAGTGGCGGGTTCGCGTTCGCGCGGCCCGCCATTTCTGTGACACGGCGCTGCGCGAGGCGGTGCATTTTTCCAGACCCGTGATGCGGTGTCCACCTCTCCCGGAGAGCGTCGTTCCTTGGAAGACTCGGCGCATGGTGTTCATCGGTTTTCATGCCTCGCACGAGCAGATCGCACCGAGCGTGCTCCTCGATGCCGTCATCGGAGCCGAGCGCGCTGGGTTCGACGGAGCGATGTGCTCAGATCACCTCGCGCCTTGGACCCGGGCGCAAGGCCATTCGGGCTTCGCGTTGAGTTGGATCGCCGCTGCTCTCGCGCGCACCCGATTCTCGATCGGGATGGTCAATGCACCAGGGCAGCGCTATCACCCCGCGATCATCGCTCAAGCGTTCTCCACGTTGGAGGAGATGTTCCCCGGGCGTTTCTGGGCTGCGATGGGGAGTGGTGAGGCGATCAACGAGCACGTGACGGGCGACGGCTGGCCCGCAAAACACTTCCGAAACGAGCGACTGCGGGAGAGCGTCGACGTCATCCGCCGCCTGATGAACGGTGAAGAGGTCGACCAAGACGGTCTGGTGCGGGTGCACCGCGCCCGCGTATGGACCCTGCCGGCGAAGCCGCCTCCGCTGTTCGCAACCGCGGTGAGCGCTGAGACTGCGGCGTGGGCAGCGGCGTGGGCAGATGGTCTTGCGACGGTCGCTCAGGAGCCAGAAGCATTGCGCCTGGTCGTCGACGGCTATCGTGCCGCAGGAGGCACGGGACCCTGCATTCTTCAGGTGCACATCAGCTTGGCGGAGAACGACGAAACGGCGTTCTCCATCGCCCGGGAGCAATGGGTCAACGGTCTGCTCTCGCCGCCGGTCACCTGGGACCTCGAGCAACCCGAGGACTTCGAGGCGGCAGTGGCCGGACTCGATGACGAGAACCTGCGAGGCGCCGTCCTGGTCGACCACGACGCCGCCTCACTGGCTGCCCGCATCGCTGAGCTGGTGGAGATCGGGTTCGATCGGGTGTATCTGCACCACGTGGGCACCGACCAATCCCGTTTCCTGGACGCCTCGGCAACCGAGCTGATTCCCGCGCTGAAGGAGCGACTGTGAAGATCACCGACACCAGCGACCTCTGGTGGAAGACCGCAGTGGTCTACTGCCTCGATGTCGAGACCTTCCTCGATTCGAACGGCGACGGTGTCGGAGACCTGCAGGGCCTGGCTCAGCGGATCGACTACCTCTCGCAACTGGGCGTGACGTGTCTGTGGCTGATGCCGTTCTATCCGACCCCGGATCGCGACGACGGCTACGACGTCAGCGACTTCTACGGCATCGATCCCCGTCTGGGCAGTCACGGCGACCTCGTCGAGGTGATTCGCACGGCTCGCGATCGCGGCATGAGGGTGATCGTCGATCTCGTCATCAATCACACGTCCGACCGGCACCCGTGGTTCCTCGCAGCCAAACGCAGCGTCAACTCTCCGTACCGGGACTACTACGTCTGGCGCGATGATCCGCCTCCGAAGGGCCAGAAGAACGCGGTCTTCCCCGGTCAGGCCGATGGCATCTGGGGCAAAGACGAGAAATCAGGGCAGTGGTACCAGCACAGCTTCTACGAGCACCAGCCCGATCTGAACATCGCCAACCCCCGCGTGCGTGACGAGATTGCAAAGGTCATCGGGTTCTGGCTGCAGCTGGGCATCTCCGGCTTCCGCGTCGACGCGGTGCCGTTCCTCCTGGAGATCCCCGAGGGAGCCGGCATCCCTGAACCGCACGATCTGCTGCGCGACATTCGCCGGTTCCTGCAGCGTCGTTCGAGCGAGGCGATCCTGCTCGGCGAAGTGAACCTGCCGTACGACGAACAGGTGCAGTACTTCGGAGGCGTCGGCGGTGATGAACTCACGATGCAGTTCGACTTCGTCGGGATGCAGGCGCTGTATCTCTCGTTCGTCCGCAAGGATCCCGCCCCTCTCATCGCGGCACTGCGCGCACGCCCCTCGCTCGGAACGGAAGTGCAGTGGGCGAACTTCCTGCGCAACCACGACGAACTGACCCTCGACAAGCTCGACGACAGGGAGCGGCAAGAGGTGTTCGACGCGTTCGCACCGGACGAGCGGCAACGCGTGTTCGGGCGAGGGATCACACGTCGGCTCCCGCCGATGCTCGACGGCGATCCGCGCCGGATCCGCATGGCCTACAGCCTGCTCTTCACTCTGCCAGGGACTCCCGTGCTGTTCTACGGTGAGGAGATCGGCATGGGAGAGAACAGCGATGTCTCCGGGCGCGAAGCCGTACGGACCCCGATGCAGTGGTCCGCAGACCGCAACGGTGGATTCTCGGACGCCTCGCCGAGCAGACTCGTGTCCCGGCCACCGTCGGACGGGTATGCACCTGCTCACATCAACGTCGCCGCACAGCTCGAGGACCAGGAATCGCTGCTCTACTTCATCCGCGCTCTCACGTCGCGTTACCGGATCTCTCCGGAGCTGGGCTGGGGCAGTCTCGAGGTGATCGATCAGCCCGCCGATTCACTTCTCGCGCACTCGGTCTCCGCTGACGTCGGCCGCGTCATCGCTCTCCATAATTTCGCCGAGGTGCCGGTGACCACCGTTTTTCAGGTGGGCGACGAGCCGGACGGGACGACCCTCGTGGATCTCTTCGAGCCGTCGCACATGGCGCTGGGTCCCGGCGGCAGGGTCGAACTGGAGGTCCTCGCCTATGGCCATCGCTGGCTCCGGGTGTCGCGGCCCGGTGATGGTCGCGTGATGTGAGCGGCGCGGGCCGGCGTAAATGGTGAAGGACCCGAGATCATGATGATCTCGGGTCCTTCACTGTGTCGCATTCTCGTTGCGGGGGCAGGATTTGAACCTACGACCTCCGGGTTATGAGCCCGGCGAGCTACCGAACTGCTCCACCCCGCGGCACGTCTTAAAGCTTAGCACGCGTTCTGAGTGCCGGGCGCCACGGGCGGGGATGCGGGAGGATGGGGGACATGTCCTCGACTGTCGCCATCTGCCAGTTCCGTCCCACGGCCTCGCGCCCGGACAATCGCGCACGGATCGCCGAGTTCACCGCTGATGCGGCGGCGCGCGGTGCGCGACTGGTGGTCTTCCCCGAGTACTCCAGCTACTTCGTCGATCCGATGGACGCCTCGCTCGCCGAGAACGCCGAGACGCTCGATGGCCAGTTCGTCCAGGCGCTGCAGGACGCGGCATCCGCTCACGACGTGACGATCATCGCGGGCCTCGTGGAGACGGCGGGGGAGCGCGTACGCAACACGCTCGCCGCGGTCGATGCCACGGGCCTGCGCGCCGTGTACCGGAAGCAGCACCTGTACGACGCGTTCGGGCAGACAGAGTCCGACTGGATCGAGGCGGGTGCGCTCGACGAGCCGCAGACCGTCGACATCGACGGACTGCGCGTCGCGATGATGACCTGCTACGACCTGCGTTTCCCCGAGGTCGCCCGCACGCTCGTCGATGCCGGAGCCGACGTCATCGTCGTGCCTGCCGAGTGGGTGCGCGGACCGCTGAAGGAGCACCACTGGACGACGCTGCTCGCCGCGCGTGCGATCGAGAACACGGTGTACGTCGTGGCCGCCGACCACCCGACGCCGATCGGCGTCGGCCATTCGCAGATCATCGACCCGCAGGGTGTGGTCATCGCGGGCGTCGGGACAGGGGAGGACATCGCAGTCGCGGAGCTCAGCGCGGATGCCGTCGCCAGGGTGCGCGAGGTCAACCCCGTGCTGCGGCTGCGCCGCTACGCGGTCGCGCCCCGCTGACGAGGTGTCGCCTTCTGCCGCTTCCAGTGCCCGCGAGCGGCAACTCGGGCCACCTCCCTGGCCGGGAACGCCCCCAGTTGCGCGGGAGGTGTCGCCTTCTGCCGCTTCCAGTGCCGGCGAGCGGCAACACGGGCCACCTACCGGCCATGCGCGTCAGAAGCTCGCGGCAGCCAGCCGCGCGGCGGCCTCCTCGAGCACCTCGACGCGCTTGCAGGCTGCGAAGCGCACGAGTCCGGCATAGTCGCCCCGATTCGCGGGGCTGACGAACGCGGTCAGTGGGATCGCGACGACCCCGGCCTTTTCCGGCATCGCACGGCAGAAGGCGGCGGCATCCGCGCCTCCCAGCGGCGTGGCATCGGCGACGGTGAAGTATCCGCCCTGCGGGGCGATGACGTCCAACCCGGCGGAGCGCAGCCCCGCACCGAGGATCTCGTGCTTGTGCTCCATGACGGCGGCGGCATTCGCGAAGAACGAATCCGGCATCCGCAGTCCCACGGCGATCGCGGGCTGGAAGGCCGAACCGTTCACGTACGTGAGGTACTGCTTCACCGTCAGGACCGCCGTGATCAGATCGGCCGGTCCGTGGATCCACCCGATCTTCCACCCGGTCGTCGAGAACGTCTTTCCGCCCGATGAGATCGTCAGCGTCCGCTCAGCGGCACCCGGCAGCGTCGCCAGAGGCACATGCGGACCGGTGAACGTCAGGTGCTCGTACACCTCGTCGGTGACGATGATGGCGTCGTGCCGGTCGGCGAGCCGCACGATCTCCGCCTGCACCTCCGGCGCGAAGACGACGCCGGTCGGGTTGTGCGGATCGTTGACGAGGATGATGCGGGTGCGGTCGGTGACGGATGCCGCGAGCACCTCGAGATCCGGCTGAAAATCCGGCAGACGCAACGGGACGGTGCGCAACCGCGCACCGGCGAGCGCCACAGCGGCGGCATACGAGTCGTAGTACGGCTCGAAGACGACGACCTCGTCGTCCGGCGAGTCGATCAGCGCCAGCAGCGTCGCCGTCAGCGTCTCGGTGGCGCCGGCCGTGGCGATGACCGAGGTCTCGGGGTCGACCTCGAGACCGTAGAACCGGCGCTGATGCTCGCTGATCGCCGCGAGCAGATCCGGGAATCCTCGACCGGGCGGGTACTGGTTCACACCCTGCGCGATGGCATCACGCGCCGCCTCCAGCACCTCGACGGGGCCGTCCTCGTCCGGGAACCCCTGCCCCAGATTGATCGCGCCGGTTCGCGCCGCCGCCGCGGACATCTCTGCGAAGATGGTGGGGGCGACGACGCCATCCGAGGAGAGCAGGCCCGCCCCTGCCGCAGTGCGCCGCCAGGCGCCGGGAATAGCACTCATGCAAACCAGGCTAAGGGCATAGGCAGCACTCACCCTGCCCATATCGAACGCACAGCTACAGGCGGCACTCTGAAATGGCGTTGATGAAGGAGCAGACATGAACCACAACAACACCCCCGACCAGCCCTCGTCTCCCGAGCAGCCTGCGCCGCAGGCCCCGGGCTCGGGTTCCGGCCACGACATGCCCGCCGCGTTCACGTCGCCCTCCGCGACGCCGCAGCAGTCCTCTTCGACCGGGCAGCAGCCCGGCTGGACCGAGCCGCAGCACCCGGCACCGACCGGCAGCGCCACGCACGGGGCCGCCTTCGGCATCCCGACGCCGGCCGACCCGCACGCGCACACGGTTCCCGTCACCCCCTACGCGACGGGCTCCCACGAGCAGAACGCGCCCGTCACGCCTATCGCGACGAAGACCAAGGACAAGAAGTCGTTCGGCGCCGGAAAGGTCGCCGCGCTCATCGTCGCGGCATCCCTCGTCGGCGGCGCTGCCGGCCTCGGCGGCAGCTACCTCGGCAGCACCCTCTGGGCGCAGCCGGTCGGCAGCAGCGCGACGGGGCCGTCGGCCATCACCGTCAACAACCCGGGATCGGTCAACGAGACCACGGCCATCGCGACCGAGGTGCTCCCGTCCGTGGTCACCATCCAGGCCGCCGGATCCAGCGAATCGGGCAGCGGCTCGGGCGTCGTCCTGAGCGATGACGGCTACGTGCTCACGAACACGCACGTCGTCACCCTCGGCGGCGCCGAGGGCGACCCGACGATCCGCGTCACGACCTCAGACGGCCACATCTACAACGCGGAGATCGTCGGCACCGATCCGATCTACGACCTGGCCGTCATCAAGCTCGAAGGTGCGACGGATCTGACACCGATCGAGTTCGCCGACTCGTCAGAACTCAACGTCGGCTCCACCGCGGTGGCCGTCGGCGCCCCGCTCGGCCTGTCGAACTCGGTCACCACTGGCATCGTCAGTGCGCTGAACCGCAGCATCCAGATCGCCTCGTCCGCGCTGCCGGACTCGGCAGCCGAGGACGCACCGCAGGATCAGGGCGACCAGGGCGGCAGCCCGTTCCAGTTCGATCTGCCCGGCACCGAGCCGCAGAGCGCCAGCCAGTCGATCTCGATCTCGGTCATCCAGACGGATGCCGCGATCAACCCCGGCAACTCCGGCGGCGCCCTCGTCGACAGCGAAGGCAGGCTCATCGGCATCAACGTCGCGATCGCGACCGCCGGCAGCTCGGAGGAGTCCGGCTCCATCGGCGTCGGCTTCTCGATCCCGTCGAACATCGCCAAGCGGGTGTCGGACGAGATCATCGAGAACGGCTCGGCCACTCACGGCCTGCTGGGCGCGACCGTGCAGGATGCCACATCGGTCGAGAGCGCTGAGGTGGCCGGTGCGGTGATCGTCGAAACGACCGGCGGCGGCGCAGCAGCCGAAGGCGGCCTCAAGAGCGGCGACATCGTCACGCAGTTCAACGGCCTGCCGATCACCGGGGCGACCGACCTCACGGCGCAGGTGCGGGCCGTGGCCGCCGGCAGCGAAGCGACCGTCACCTACGTGCGCGGCGGTGAGACGTTCGAGACGTCCGTGACCCTCGGCGAGCTCGATCTCTGAGCTGAACCCCTCCCAGAGAAGGACGCCACCCCGCGATAGGCTCGCGGGGTGGCGTCCTTCTCCTTCGGCTCCGGCAACGCGGCGAAACTGCTGCGGATCCCGTTGTATGCCGCCGGACGCATAGGAACGCTCCTCGTACCGCGCGGCACCCGCTGGGTGTTCGGCTGCGGCGCCGGCGTCGGCGACGGCGCACTCGCGCTGTGGCGTGTGGCCGCGGCCGAGGGACACGACGCCGTCTGGCTCGCGGCCTCCGATGGTGAGCGTGGGGATGCCGCCGCGCTCGGCATCCCCACGATCCGCAAGCAGTCGCTGCGCGGATGGTGGGCCACCGCACGTGCAGGAGTACTGGTCGTGACGCACGGGCAGGGTGACGTGAACCGCTACGCCGCCTCCGGAGCGTTCATCGTGCAGCTGTGGCACGGCATCCCGCTCAAGCGCATCGGGCTCGATTCACCGGCGACGACCCAGGTGCCGAATGTTCCGGGCGCGCGACTGCTGCGCCGCCTTGTCGAACTGCTGTATCGCGCCACCGCGCAGCGCATCAGGTTGATGCCCGCCGCATCCGAGCGCTCTCGCGGCCGGCTGGAATCCGCCTTCGCCCTCGGGGACGGGAAGGTCGTCGTGACCGGCGAACCGCGGGTCGACGTGCTGTCAGCGGGCACCGCCGAGGAACGCCGGTCCGCGGCATCCGCTCTGCTGGAGGAGGCGACCAGCGCGCTGCCGGAAGGCGCTCGCCGGGTGCTTTACGCACCGACCTGGCGCGATGGCGACGACGACCCCGCCGTGCCGACCGCGCAGGAGTGGGTGCGCATCGTCGCCCTTCTGGAGCAGCGGGATGCGGTGCTGTTCGTGCGCTCGCATCCGCTCGGCGCAGGCGCGTACCGGTCTCCGTTGCCGAGCACACGCATCAGGATGCTGGGCTCCGACATCGTTGGCGACGTCACGCCGGCGCTGCCGGGGATCGACGTGCTGATCACGGACTACTCCTCGATGGCGTACGACGTCGGGCTTCTGGGGATGCCGGTGCTGTATCTCGCGCCGGACGCCGATGAGTACGCCCGGACGCGCGGCTTCTACGGACGCTTTGAGGACGTCGCCGGAGAGAATCCGGCGCGTGACTGGAGCGGGCTGCTGGATCGGCTGGACGGCCTCCTGATGGATGAGGCCGCGCTCGCGGCGCGGGCGGCGGAATCCCGTACGCTCAGCGCACGGATGCACGCGCACCGTGACGGGGAGAACACCCGGCGCGTGTACCGGGAGATACGCGCGCGGGGGATCCCCGCGCCGAGAGGAGCAGGATGACGACCGCCCGCATCGATGAGCAGACCGAGAGCCTGGTCATCGCCGGCACGGGTTCGAAGCCCTCAGAGGCGACGCTCGCGGGGCCCCGCGCGCGCGTCTCCGCGCGGATCACCGGCGGCGGCAAGACCTGGAAGGCGACGTTTCCGCTGCGGCTGGCGCGCTGGGGCGGCCCGGAGCTGCCGCTGCCGTCCGGTGCATACGAGCTGGACATCGACGGCGCGGATCTCAGCGGCGTCGCGTCGGACTCGCAGCTGCTGCCAGGACTTCGGATCTCGCTGAAGGGCGCGCACGTCGATATCGCGCCTCCGCTGGATCCGATCCACGAGACCGGCGAGGGGCAGTCGGCGCTCGAGGAGCGCTACGTCGCGCAGCCCGGCGGCGATGAGAACGCCGTGTTCTTCGAGAGCTTCTACGGCCAGAGCGCAGGGTGCAACCCCAGGGCGATCGATCGCGAGCTCGCCGCGCGCGCGCCGGGCGTCACGCGGTACTGGAGCGTCGTCGACCTGTCGGTGCCGGTTCCGGACGGAGCGATCGCCGTCGTCGAGGGCAGCCCGGAGTGGTGGCGGGCCAGGGGAGCGGCACGTCTGCTGATCGTGAACGACTGGCTGCGGCGCAGATTCGCGCGCAAGGCGGGCCAGCGGGTGGTGCAGACCTGGCACGGCACGCCGCTCAAGCGCCTCGCGCTGCATCGCCCCGGATTCGATCCGAGACGAATGGCGGCCGTGGTCAAGGAATCCCGCCGGTGGGATGTGCTGCTCGCCCAGAACCTCTACGCCGAGCGCATCCTCAAGAAGGCGTACGCCTTCTTCGGCAAGCCGATCTGGACCGACGGCTATCCGCGCAACGACGCGTTGCTCACCGGCGACGGCGCGGCGACCCGGAAGGCGCTCGGCATCGGCCCGGAGGAGAGCGTGCTGCTGTATGCACCGACCTGGCGCGATGACCGCAGCGAGATCGTCGATTTCGTCGACCCCCAGCTTCTCGCCGAGCAGGCGGATGCCGTCGTGCTGGTGCGCGGGCACTCGCGCACCCTTCGGCCGGGCAAGGATCACACCGGTGCGCGGGTGATCGATGTCACGGGATTCCCCGACACCACCCAGCTACTGCTCGCAGCGGACGCGCTGATCACGGACTACTCCTCGGTGATGTTCGACTTCAGCGTCACCGGCAAGCCGATGTTCTTCCTCGTCCCCGACCTCGAGCACTACCGGGGGCAGCTGCGCGGGTTCTACTTCGATCTCGCCGAGCGCGCGCCCGGACCGCTGGTGGGTTCGCAGGACGAGCTCGTGGCCGCCGTGCTCGACGACTCGGTGCCCGGCCGGTTCGCCGAGCGGTATGCGGCGTGGCAGCGGCAGTTCAACGGCCACGACGACGGTCACGCCGCCGAGCGCGTGGTCTCCCGCATCCTCGACCTCGGATACATTTCTGCGGGTCGTTGAGCGGAGGCGGCGGAGCCGCCGGAGACGAAACGCGTTGAGCGAGCGTCAGCGAGTCGAAACGATTCCCTACGGCAGCGGTGTGTTGCGCGTCCCGAGACGCGAGGCGTCCACGGTGTCGCGCGCGCCTCGCAGCACCCCGCCGATGAACCCGTATCCCCAGGCCAGGTGCATGGTCGGCAGCACCGCGAGCGTCCACAGGCGCTCGCGCGGCGTGCGTCCGTCGCCCGGCCGCAGCGCCATGGCCGCGACGAGCATCGCGTACGCGATCAGCGGCAGGTAGACGATGGAAGCCACGAGCGATGCCAGCCCGCCCAGCACGCGCGCTACCTGCAGAACGCCGACGATCACGGCGAGGATGACGTTCAGCACCAGCGCCGGCGGTGCGAAGAACCGCAGGCCGTTGCTGCGCCCGTAGCGCCGGACGAGCTCGCCGCGCCACGCGCCCGTCGCCCGGAACTGCCGCGCCAGCCGCCACCAGCTCTCGCGCGGCCAGTAGGTGACGGACAGCTGCGGATCGAGCCACACCTTGTGGCCGGCCTGCCGGATGCGCAGATTGAGTTCCCAGTCCTCGCCGCGCCTGATCGTCTCGTCGAACAGCCCGACCTCTTCGAGCACTGTCCGCCGCATCACGCCGAGATAGGCGGACTCCGCTTCACCCTCATGCGTGGTGCCGTGGTACGCCCCGCCGCCGAGACCGATGGGGGAGTTGTACGCTCGCGCCACCGCCCGCTGGAACGGTGTGCGGCCGTCAGCGCGCATGACGCCGCCGACGTTCGCGGCGCCGGTGCGCTCCAGCGTCGCCAGCGCCCGCTGCGCGTACCCTGGGGCGAGCTCGGAATGCGCGTCGACGCGGACGATCGTGGGATAGCGACTGGCGCGGATCGCGGCATTCAGCCCCACCGGGATGTGCGCTGCCGGGTTCGCGACGAGACGGATCCGGTCGTCCTCGGCTGCAAGGCGCTGGGCGAGGTCGGTCGTGCCGTCGGTCGACGGGCCCAGGGCGAGCACGAGCTCGCTCGGACCCTGCAGCTCCTGCGCCAGTACCGAGGCGACGGCGTGCTCGAGATAAGCGCGCTCGTTGAGTACGGGCATGATGAACGACACCCCTGACCGAGGTGTTGTCGAATCGTGCTCTTCCACCCGTCGATCATGTCATGGTGCGCTGAGCGACCATGCGTACTCTTGAGAGGTGAGTGGTGTCAGCGATCTGAAGAAGGCCTATCGGCTGCTGCGGAAGGCCCTGCGCTCGCGGAAGGCCGTGCAGCGTGTCCGTCGACACCTCGCGACGCTGGCTCCGCACCCGGAAGACCACTACAAGGTCGCGGTGTACTTCGCCGACGGGGCCGTCAACATGTACCAGATGCGCCAGTGGTACCGGCCGCTCGCCGAGTTGCAGAAGCTGTGGCCCGTCGTGGTGCTCGCGCGCAACGCCGGAGGTGCCGAGAAGCTGCTCGAAGAGGACTCTCCGCCGGTGGCGTTCGTGCCCACAGTGCGCGACCTCGAGCGCTTCATCTCCCGGCAGGACATCCGCGTCGTCCTGTACGTGAATCAGAACACGCGCAACTTCCAGATGTTCCGCTACGGCCGCCGCTGGCATGTGTTCATCAACCACGGCGAGTCCGACAAGATGTACATGACCACGAACCAGTACAAGGCGTACGACTACGCGTTCGTGGCGGGTCAGGCGGCGCGTGACCGGCTGAACCGGACGCTGTGGGACTACGACGTGGACAACAGCACGATCGAGATCGGCCGCCCGCAGGCGGATCACTACTCCGGCATCCTGCCGTACACGCCCGACGAGCGCACCGTCGTGCTGTACGCGCCCACCTGGGAGGGCGACCGTCCCAGCGCGTACTACGGATCGATCGCGACGCACGGCGAGACTCTCGTAGGGGCGCTGCTGGCGACCGGGCGGCACCGGGTGATCTACCGGCCGCACCCGCGCAGCGGGGTCATCGACGACGAGTACGGCGCCGCGCACCGGCGGATCGTCGCGGCGATCGCCGAGGCGAACCAGGCCGATGCCGCCGCGCGGCACATCTTCGATGACGGCCCCGAGCTGGGCTGGCAGCTCTCGGCAGCGGATGTCGCGATCGTCGACATCTCGGCGATGGTCTACGACCGTCTCGCATCGGGCAAGCCGCTGATGATCACGCGCCCGATGGATGAGCGCGCCTCGATCGACACCGGCGGGTACCTCTCCGACTGCGAGTGGTTGACGGCGGATGCCGCGGCCGACATCGTCTCCGAGGTCGACCGAGTGCGCGCCGACGAGCAGGCCATCGCGAAGCTGCGGATGTGGGTGCAGCACTACTTCGGCGACACCACGCCGGGCGTGGCGACGGCGAAGTTCCACGCGGCCGTCGAGCGGCTCATGGGGGAGTGGGACGAGTGGCGTCAGCGTGAGATCGGTGCCGTCTCACACGATGAGGATGACGACGATGAAGAGGCCAAGGACGACGAGCTCTGATCCGGTGGCCCTGACGCCGGCCGCGACGGGTTCGTAGACTGGCGACATGGACTTCCCCCAGGCCGAGGCCGTCGCATCCCGGTTCGAGGTGCTCGCCGAATCGGCGTCGACGAACGCCGCCATGCGGCTGCTGTCGGCCGACGCCGACGCCTGGCCGCATCTGTCCGTGCTGCTGACCGAGAACCAGACCGCCGGTCGTGGCCGGCTGGACCGGTCCTGGGAGACGCCGGCCGGCTCGGCCCTGGCGATCTCGGTGCTGTTGCGCGAGCTGCCATCGCAGCCGGAGGCGATCGGCTGGATCCCGCTCGTGGCGGGCCTGGCCATGGCGGATGCCGTGACCGTGCAGCTCCCGGGGCATGAGATCGGTGTGAAATGGCCCAACGACGTGCTCGTCGACGGCCGCAAGATCTGCGGCATCCTCGCCGAATCCACCGGCTCTGCGATCGTGCTCGGCTCCGGCGTGAACACCGCGATGACCGCGGCGCAGCTCCCGGTGCCGACGGCCACTTCGTTCGCGCTGCTGGGGAGGACGTGCGATGCGGACCGGCTCGTCGCCGACTACCTCCGCCGGCTCGACGGCCTGCTCTCCGCTCTGCGGTCATGGGGAGACACGGATCGCAGCGGCGTGCACGCCGCGGTGTCCGCACGGTGCACGACCCTCGGAAAGACCGTCGAGGTCGCGCTCCCGGACGGCGACATCCTCCGTGGCGAGGCCGTTCGCCTCGAGCCCGACGGGCGTCTGTGCGTGCGCAGCGACGGCGAGGAGCGTCTCGTCGCAGCCGGCGACGTGGTGCACGCGCGGCTGAGCTGACGCTCGCGGCCGCTGGACACGCCGTCACACGACCGGAGATGTCGGCGGTGCCGGGCACAATGGAGGCATGACTCAGCCCACGACGCTCGGCGGCCGGCCCATGATGCCGCCGCCGGGAGCGCCAGCCGAAGAGCTGCTCATCGCGCGCTTCCACGGCCACGCGCGCGGGCTGTTCTGGTCGGCGTTGCTGATGATCGCGATCTTCGGGGCGACGGCGTACTTCTACGACAACCTGCCCGGCGGGTACGAGAACTGGATGCTGATCGCCGCCGCTGCCGTGCTGTTGGTGCTCGGTGTGGTCGTTCCGTACCTCATCTGGGCGTCTCGCACCTACACGGTGACCACGCGCCGCGTGATCGTTCACCGTGGTCTCGGAGCTCGTCAGCGGCGCGAGATGTCGCACGTGCGCGGCTATACGATCGGCGTGCGCCGCGGCATCCTGCAGCGCATGTGGGGCGCGGGGACGATCACGCTCTCCAACGGCATGGATTCGCCTCTGCAGCTGGTCAACATCCCGAACGTCGCGCTCGTGAACGAGGCGCTCGCCGACCAGATCGAGGTCAACCAGATCCTGGCGCACCGCGACGCCCAGACGATGGGCGACACCGACCCTGTCGACTGACCTGCAGGACGGGCGAGCAGCGCCCGGTCGAAGCGTCCCCACCGATGCGGAAGAATGGACGCGACGAACGGAGATTCTCATGGCGTTGCGCGTTGGCGTGATCGGCGGCGGACAGCTGGCTCGGATGATGATCGCTCCGGCGGTCGAGCTCGGGCTCGACATCCGCGTACTTGCCGAATCGGAGGGCATGTCGGCCCAGCTGGCTGCGACGGCGGTGGGCGACTACCGCGATCTCGACACCGTCCGCGCCTTCGCGAAGGACGTCGACGTCGTCACGTTCGACCACGAGCATGTGCCGCAGGACGTCCTGCGAGCCCTCGTGGCCGACGGAGTCGCGGTGCACCCGGGCCCCGACGCCCTGCAGTACGCGCAGGACAAGCTGGTCATGCGCGCCCGCCTGGCCGAGCTCGGCGTACCTCAGCCGGATTGGGCACCGATCGCGAACGCCGATGAGCTCCAGGCGTTCCTCGACGACCACGGCGGGCGGGCCGTCGTGAAGACGCCGCGCGGCGGTTATGACGGCAAGGGCGTGCGCGTCGTGCGCGCAGCCGAGGATGCGGCCGACTGGTTCGCGCAGACGGCGGAGGACGAGTCGCTGCTCGTCGAGGAGCTGGTGTCGTTCCGGCGCGAGCTCGCCCAGCAGGTCGCGCGCCGGCCGAGCGGACAGATCACGGCCTACCCGGTCGTGGAGACCGTGCAGCGCGACGGCGTGTGCGCCGAGGTGTTCGCCCCGGCGCCGGGCGCGGCCGAGCGGCTCATGCGGGTGGCAGAAGGCATCGGCCGTCAGATCGCCGAAGGCCTCGGCGTCACCGGGATGCTGGCCGTCGAGCTCTTCGAGACGGACGACGAGCGCGTGCTCGTCAACGAACTGGCGATGCGCCCGCACAACAGCGGCCATTGGAGCCAGGACGGTGCCGTGACGGGCCAGTTCGAGCAGCACCTGCGGGCGGTCTCCGATCTGCCGCTGGGTGATCCGACGCCGCGTGCTCGCTGGGCGGCGATGGTGAACATCCTCGGCGGTCCCGCAGATGGCGCGTTCGAGGATCGGTTCGAGGCGGCCATGTCCGAACATCCGGATGCCAAGATCCACACCTACGGCAAGGACGCGCGCCCCGGGCGCAAGGTCGGGCATGTGAACGCCGCGGGCGATGACCTCGATGACGTCGTCTACACGGCGCGTGCCGCCGCAGCGCATTTCGCGTGACAGTTCGACCAGTTCAAGACCCGAACAGAGCGCGCCGTTCAGCGGAACTCCGGGAACCAGACCGTACCCTGGGTTGGTGACTGAGCCACTGCACTCTTCGAGCGTGCCCGTCGTCGGCGTCGTGATGGGATCCGACTCCGACTGGCGTGTGATGAGCGACGCCTCCCAGGCGCTCGCCGACTTCGGCATCCCGCACGAGGTGGAGGTGGTCTCCGCCCACCGCACGCCGGACAAGCTCATGTCCTATGCGCGCGAAGCGCGTGCACGCGGCATCCGGGTCATCATCGCCGGCGCCGGCGGCGCAGCGCACCTGCCAGGGATGCTGGCATCGATGACGCCGCTCCCCGTCATCGGTGTTCCGGTGCCCCTCGCGTACCTCGACGGCATGGACTCGCTGCTGTCGATCGTGCAGATGCCCGCCGGCATCCCGGTCGCCACCGTGTCGATCGGCGGCGCGCGCAATGCAGGCATCCTCGCGGCGCGCATCCTCGGAACGGGCGACGACGCGATCGCGGACCGCGTCGAGGACTACGCGAAGACGCTTGAGGCTCAGGTCGCCGAGAAGAACGAGCGGCTGAAGGACTCCCTGTGACCATTGCCGCACCTCGCGCGACGGCAGGCGCGGGCCGCCGGCTGATCGAGCCGCGGCCGCTGCGCAACCCGGACGCCACCGATCCCGCTTTCATGGGCAGGCGAGGATGGTGGCTGGTCGCGATGAACGTGCTGGTTCCCGGTTCTGCGCAGATCCTCGCCGGACGCAACCGGAAGCTGGGGCGATTCGGTCTCGGTGCGACGCTGGTCGGATGGCTGCTGCTCATCGCGGCCGGCGCTCTCGCTCTTTTCGCACGGCAGGCGCTGGTGTGGCTCATCAGCGGTCCGCTGTCGTGGGGAGTGCTCACCCTCGTCCAGATCCTTCTGATCGCGTATCCGGTGCTGTGGCTGGTGCTGACCATCGACACGCTGCGGTTGGTCCGGCTCGTGAAGGTGCCGCCGATCTCGCGGTGGGCGATTCCGATCGCATCGCTTCTCGTGCTCGCACTGGTCGGCGGTGGAGCGGTGCAGGCTTCCACGATGGCTGCGTCTGGCCGCGGCGCCCTCGGCGACATCTTCGGGCAGAGCGGCCCGAGCGTCGAACCGAGCGACGGCTACTACAACATCCTGCTTCTCGGTGCCGACAGCGGTGACGGACGCGACTCGATGCGATTCGACAGCATCTCGGTGGTCTCGGTGAACGCGGAGACGGGGGCGGTGACGATCTTCGGCATCCCGCGTGAGTTGCCGCATGCCCCGTTCAGCGACGGCAGCCCGATGCAGGCGCTGTATCCGGACGGTTTCGAGGGGCATCAATCGTCCACCTGCGGCTGGAACCGGTGGATGAATCATGTCCGCTACGCCGCTGAGGTGTGTCGTGACGACGACGGGACCGAGCTCTACCCCGACGCCGCGGCGAACGGCTCGGCGCCGGGCATCGAGGCGACCAAGGATGCCGCGGAGGGCATTCTCGGAATCCAGATCCCGTACTACATCTTCATCGACATGAACGGCTTCGCCGCGATGATCGACGCGCTCGGCGGGGTCGACATCAACGTCACGGAGCGCCTGCCCAAGGGTGGCCCGCCGGAGGGCTGGAGCGGCACGGACGTCAACGAGTGGGCGATCGGCTGGATCGAGCCGGGACAGCAGCACATGAACGGCGACACCGCGCAGTGGTACGCCCGCTCGCGGTACACCACGAGCGACTGGGACCGTATGGAGCGCCAGCGCCAACTGCAGGTCGCGATCCTCGACCAGTTCACGCCGCAGAACATCCTGACCAGGTTCAACGACATCGCAAGCGCCGGCAATGTGCTCGTCGACACGGACCTGCCGCGGGACAAGCTGCCGGAATTCTTCGACCTGATGCTGAAGGCGAAGGAGCTCCCGGTCACCTCGATCGAGCTGGTGCCCGAGAACGGCGTCGACGAGCACGAGCCCGACTACGCCTTCGTCCGCGATCTCGCGCAGAAGACACTGCACCCGCCGACGGCCACGCCGGCACCGACGCCGTAGCCCGGCGACCGGCGCGCTCGCCGGTCTCAGTGAGTCCGGCGACGACGTACCGAGGCCGCGACGAGCACACCGCCGGCTGCCAGCGTCAGCACACCCGTGCCGAGCATCCACGGTTCGACTCCGCCACCGGTGCGCGCGAGGCCGCAGGTCGTCGTCGCGTCGGCCTTCTTCACAGTGATCAGAGCCGTGTACGACCGTGAGCCGGAGAGCGCGACCGAGTAGCGACCCTCGCCGTCGGCCGGCGGCCGGAACGACAGCGCGAGAGCGCCCGCTCCGTCGGCGACCTCGCCGGAGTACGTCGCGCGTGCGGCGTTCGCTCCAGCGACCTCGACCGCCACGTCCTCGTCCGGCAGGAAGTAGCCGGTGCGGAATGCGATCGTCGATGTCTCGCAGGTCTCGATCACCGGCTGGTCGATCGTGACTTCGGGCGGCTTCGCGTAGGAGTCGACGGCGCTCGGCGGTGAGGCCGACGCGGCGACGGGCGCGGCGAGCACGAGCACGCCGGTGGCAAGGGTCAATGAGACCAATTTCTTCAGCATGATTCTCCCCCAGAGAGATGCACGCGGAATCGCACTCGAGCACACCCCTGCGCTCGACTGCGCGGACTCCTCCTGCCCCCAAAGCAGGATGGCAGAGCCCGATATTCCCCAGTGAGCTGAGGTTACCCTCCCGCGCCGGGATCCGCCACTAATCGCAGGTGAGCTCGGTGCGTGTCGTGTCAGGCGCCTCGATCATGGGGGTGTGCTGCAGGTGCGTGCGATGGTCGCCTGCGCCCTCGCCGACGAACGTCACAGCGATGCTGGCGGAGTCGCCGGGGGAGAGCAGCAACTCGTGCTGGACGACGCTCCTGGTGCCGAGCAGCGCGGTCTGCACGCCCTCGTCGCTCGTGCCTCCGTCGACCGACTCGATGGTGGCGCCCTCCGGCCCGTAGATGGCGATCAGTGTGCGGATGTCTCCGCCGCTGCCGCCTGTCACGTGTGTCGAGAGTGTCTGCTCGGCGTCGAGCGGGGCGTCGCTCTTCCACGTCACTCGTACCTGCGTGGTCGGGGTGCCGTGGCACACGCCCACGGCGGTGTTGATGTCGGCGTCGGCGTAGAAGTCCATCTTGCCGCCGGTGATGTCGTTCAGGAGCACGCCGACGTGGGGGCCGCGGGCGCCGTCAGTGGGAAGGGCTCCGCCGAGCGTGGATGCCGCGAGCCGCCCTTGCTCGTCCTCATGAGCGCTCCAGATGCGGATGCGGTTCTCACCGGCCGCCGCCGCCAGTGAGGAAATCAGCTGCTTCGGGTCGTTGCCGGACAGAGCGACCGAGAAGAGTGCGTTGGCGGCCTGGGCGAACACGGCATCCTGCTCGATGGGATCCGAGACCGTGGCGTAGACCTCCGACAGCAGGATCGGGACGATCGTGTCGGCATCCGCGGTGAACGGCCCGAACGTGACGGCCCCGGCCGGGCCGAGCAGGTGGGCCGCCACGACTGTGTCGACGGCGACGACACCGTCGACCGGCTGGCTGAACTGCTGCTCCCAGCGCTGGGCGATCAGGGGAGCGGCCTCGGTGAAATCGGGGATGCTGGTGACGTTCTGGATGTGGCGGCCGGGGCCCTCGCCGAAGAGCGCCGCGCTCGAATCGGTGACGGCGAGCGGTTCGTCGAGGCGCGGGAGATCGGCAGTCGACGCCTGACGCACCACGCTGATGTGTCCTCCGTCAGCCCGGATAAGGGCGAGGGAGCCGATGATGCCGCCCTCGGAGCGCAGCTCGGCGTTGTTCTGCATGGCGACGACGTAGGTGCGTGGCCCGTCTGCGCCGAGCATGGGCGGGAGCAGGACGGATGCGCCGTGCAGGGCGCCGACGATGGTCGCCGCCTCGGTGACGACGTCGCGCATCTCGCGGACGGCATCCGCGAGCGGGGGGAGGGCGGCGTCGGCGTCGATCTGCAGTGCCCGGGTATCGGCGGCGCTGAGGACCTCGTCCGCATCGGCGAGCGGAACCTGCACCGCCGCGAACGGGGTGAGGTCGATGCGGGAGCCGCTCAGGCCGAGACCGCCGAGATCGATGCTGCGTGCCACGTCCAGCACCGGGATGACGGCATCCGACGCGACATCGTCGGCGATCTCGGCGATCTCGCGCATCGCCGTGAAGTTGGCGCCCAGCCAGGGGATGAACTCGAAGCCGCGCCAGACGACATCGGAGGTGAGGTCACGCGCCTGACCGGTATGGCCGGCGATTCGCGGTGCGATGCGCTCGGCGCGCTCGATGTCGCCGTCGGCGATCGCCGAGCGCAGCTGCGACGACGAGGACTTGACGTTCTGAAGCTCGGATGCGGCGGCGACGCCGCGGACCACGACCCATCCGACCGCGAACAGGAGCAGCGTCGTCACCGCTGCGATCGTCCACCCGATCCAGCGTCGTCGAACCGGCAGGCGTCCGTCGCTCACAGCTGCATTCAAGCACGGGTGGGGCTATCACGGGTTTCCCGATGTGCGAGGTTATCCTTTCGATATGGGAGCCCAGCTGCGCGTCGTCCTCGACCAGGCCTCGACGGTCGTCGACGCGGATCAGGCCAGAGCTGCACGCGACCTGACGGCGGGGCTGATCGCGACGGCTCCGAGGGACTGCACTGTGGACGCGATCGTGCCGTCAGGCGCTGACGTCGACATCGAGGGCATCGACGAGGTGCGCAAGCTGCCTCTCGGGCGCCGGGAGCTTGCGGCATCGTGGCAGATCGGGCTCGCGCCTGGAGTCGGTGCGGGGCTAATTCACGCGCCGTCGCTGATGGCGCCGCTCGTCAAGCACGACAGGCTCCACGACAATCACCAGATCGCCGTCACTGTGTGGGATCTGAACGCCTGGGAGGCTCCGCAGACTCTGCCGAAGTCGACAGTGGCATGGCAGCGAGGCATGCTGCGCCGTGCGGCGAAGCATGCGGATGCCGTGATCGTGCCCACTCACGCGATGGCCGAGCGGATCGCCGAGTTCGCCAAGCTCGGTGACCGGGTGCGGGTGATCGCCGGGGCGCCTCCCAGCGGTTTCGTCGCTCCAGTCGACGGCGTGGGGCGCCGCCGCACGCTTTCACTGCCGGACCGCTATATCGTGCTGTCCGGGTCGCAGGAGCGGCTCGAGCACGGATTCCGGGCGGCCTCAGCCGCCGACGTCGATGCGGTGGTGATGGATGCCGCCGATGGCACCGAACCGCAATTGGCAGACCTCGCCGCGGCGGCAGGGCTCCCCGAGCGACGAGCGCATGTGCGCGGCGTGCTCCCCGCGGAAGACCGCGCGGCGGTCCTCGCCGGAGCATCCGCCTTCGTCGCCACCAACACCCTTGCGGCGTGGCCGTGGCGGGCGATGGAAGCGCTCGCAGTGGGGGCGCCGATCGTGGCGGTGGACAGCGGGATGCATCGCGACACGATCGCCGAGGGCGGCGTTCTGGTGACGATCGATGATCTGACGGATGCGGTCACCGAAGCCCTTGGCGGTGCGGCGCAGCGCCTGGGTGTGTTGGCCGCGGACCGGGCGAAGGCGTTCTCATGGGCGAGTTCGGCCGAGCGGGTCTGGGCGCTGCACGCCGATCTTTAGCGCGCGTCGAGCCTGCGCGCAGCCTGTTAATCATCACGACACGCCGATTTCCTATGCGTTTTTATGAGCCTCAGTGGCATCATCGCGTAACTTCCGTCACACTAGTCACATGTCTCGTCGTGTCGCACGCTCCCGAAACGTGCTCCGGGTGCCCCGATTCCTGGCTGTCTTCATCGCAGTGACAGCTGTCGTGGTGGGCACTGTCGCACCGTTCGAACTGGCGACGGCATCCGCATCCGTCAGCGCGTCGACGAGTCAGGCGCGTTCTCTCAGCGATCCCGCGAAGAGCAGCATCGCCAAGACGTCGCTCGCCGGCTTCAACGCCGGAAACATCATCAGCGACGCCGTGTTCACGAACAAGAGCACGATGACCGAGGCGCAGATCCAGTCCTTCTTCAACTCGAAGGTGTCGAAGTGCGTCGTGGGCAAGGACGAGGACGGCAAGCCCTACGTCTGCCTCAAGGACTTCAAGATCACGTCGGTCAACCGTGTGGCCGATGCGTACTGCGATGGATACACCGGCGCGGCGAATGAGAGCGCCGCGCGCATCATCTACCGTGTCGCGCAGTCGTGTGACATCAACCCGCAGGTGCTGATCGTCATGCTCCAGAAGGAGCAGGGTCTTGTCACGCACGTGTGGCCCAGCGCGTGGCGCTACAACATCGCCCTCGGACAGGGATGCCCTGACACGGCACCTTGCGACCCTGGCTACATCGGGTTCTTCCACCAGATCTACGGTGCGGCTCGTCAGATGCAGATGTACATGGAGGGTCGCTGGTTCAACTGGTACGCACCGGGGAACACCTGGCAGATCCAGTACCACCCGGACCGTGACCGCTGCGGCACGGGCGCTGTGCACGTGGCGAACAAGGCGACATCCGCGCTGTACTACTACACGCCGTACCAGCCCAATGCTGCAGCACTCCGTGCCAACTACGGCGAAGGAGACACCTGCTCCAGCTACGGGAACCGCAACTTCTACAACTACTTCACGGACTGGTTCGGGTCGACGCAGAAGCCGGCGGCTCCCGCGGTCACGGTATCGCCGTTGGTAGACCTCAACTCGACGAACTACGTCGTTGCTGCAGATACCAGCGGGACAGTCTGGGCGTACGCCTACGCGAAGAGTAACTGGGCTTCGCGGGTGAAGCTGACGAGCGGGCTGGGGGCGCTTTCGCGGTTCTTCAGTATCGGGGACCTGACTGGCGACATGCGACGGGATTTCGTCGCCGTCGACGCGAAGGGACAGCCGCGCCTGGTACCCGGCGGAGCAGGCACCGCCCTTGGCGCGCCGACCGCGCTGCCCGGGGACTGGAGCGGCGTCATCGATGTGATTCCCGCAGGCGACTTCAACAAGGACGGCGTGGAAGATGTCTTCTCGCTTACGGCGAGCGGACAGCTCCATCTGCGAGCAGGCAACGGCTTGGGCGGCTTCGCACCGCCGACGCTGGTCGGAGTCGGGTGGTCGACGATGACCACCATCCTCGGCGGAGTCGATTTCGACGGTAATGGCACGTCCGACATCGTGGCCAGAGACGGCAAGGGAAAGCTGTACCTCTATCCGGGCACTGGCAAGGGGAGTTGGGGGAGAAGCGTCCAGATCGGCAACGGATGGTCGTCTATGTCAGACATCTTCATTCCCGGAGATTTCAACGGAGACGGGCGTGCTGACCTCCTTGCGCACGGTGCCGACGGCGGACTCGTACTGTACAAGGGCACCGGAGGCGGCGGCCTAGCCAAGGTCGGCGCAGTCGGTTCCGGCTGGCAGACCATGGTGGCGAAGTCGTCCGGTGGTCTCAAGATCACGGCACCTCCGGTGCCGCCGGCAGGTATCGGCAACGTGAACGGCGCGGGCGGCGTGGATATCGTCGCAGCGGCGAGCAACGGTGAGGCTTTCATCTACGGAGGGTCAGGCACGGGGGGGTTCACCAGCCGAAGCAAGATCGGCAACGGATGGGGTGCCGGGGACACCATCGTGCAACTCGGAGACTTCGATCGCTCCGGGACGTCGGATTTCGGTCGCATCGATGCCGCAGGCAATTTCTACCTTTACAGGGGTGCAGTCGGCGGCGGCTTCGCTGCCCCCGTGCGCATCGGTCACGGCTGGAGTGGCTTCGTCCATGTGCTCGGCGGAATGGACTTCGATGGTGACCGAATCGTTGACACGCTCGCCGTCGACAGAGCCGGAGCGATGTACCTGTACCGCGGTAGTGGCAAGGGCGCCTGGATCGGCGCACCTGTACAGGTCGGGAATGGATGGGGCACCGCCGACCCGGTGTTCTATGCGGGCGACTTCGATGGCGACGGTCGAGGAGACGTGATCGCGCGAATGTCGGACGGGACGCTTCGTCTGTATCCGATCGACGGGGGATCGAAGTGGGGTGTACCGAGGCAGATCGGCAACGGGTGGGGCGCGTTCAGCAACGTCTTCACCCCGGGCGATTTCAACGGCGATGGAGCTGCAGACCTGATCGCGACCCTTCCTTCTGGACTCATGTACCTGTACCCGGGGACGGGCAGCGGACAGTTCCGGGCGCGGTCGCACATCGGCAATGGCTGGGCGGCGATGAACCCTGTTGGTTAATGAGGAACCCTTGAGATCCTTCGGTCACATCAGGCACGTCCGCTAGTACTGACACTGACGCGCGGCGCCACCACCGCTTGACGCCCACTGGATCGCAATCAAACCGCCTGCTGCGCGATGCGTCGCGACGGAAGGTGGTTGGCGAGATCGCCAGGCCCGTGTTCGCCGATCAAGGCGGCCTTGTCCTGCGCGATCACGCGCGGCGGCTCGTGTGCGGGGTACCCTGGTGACGGGGCGTCCACGGTGCGATTGTCATGGCATACCAGCCCTCTATGCGCGTCCGAAGTCATCCGCACACGCCAGCAGTGACGTCTTCTGTCTTCGCATCTGCACTCATCGGGCGCCACCAGACGTTCGCTAGTTGCACGGACGCTCAGTGAACTGGTGTAAGCCTCCTGGCCAAGTTCGACACCGGTCGCTCATACAATCTGTAGCAGAGCACACTCGCGACGATCGTAAGCACGATCGCGAGAACTGCGGTGAGGACTGGAGCCTTTGAGCCACCGACTAAAAAACCGGTGAGAGTGAAGAGGATTGGATGCAGCAAGTAAACCGAATAGCTTGCTTCGCCAAGTGTAGACAACGGCCTGTCCAACGTCGGTGGAAGCGGGACCATCATCTTGTAGGCGATCGCGCAAAGAAGCACGCACAGCATCGAGAAGGCGATGCGATTGGGTCCCGTGACGAGGCTGATCTGCTCAGGTCCCGTCGGCCAGAGTATGAACAGGGCGACGACAGTGACAAGTGCCGCGAGGAGCACTCTTCGAGGTATGGCGACGTCGCGGAGCAACTTCCCTATGGCGAACCCCGCCACAAACAGGAACGCCTGATTGAGCGGGTTTACGTAGGTGCCCCACTGCTCGGAAAGCGGTCTTGACGGATCAAGCCCGAAGAAAGCGAAGTATGCACCGAGTGACACAAAGGCGACGACGCACACGGCGAACGAGGAGCGTCTGCGCGCGCTGAGTGCCACGAGCGGCAGGAACGCATAGAAAACGAGTTCATTACCGATTGACCAAGCGCCGAGCGCGATGTACCCGTCCCAATCGACGAAACCGAAGAGTCCGCTGATATTCAGGAGAAGCACGCGCCATCCCGGCCAGTTCGCCTGAAGAATGAGAGTCACGACGGTCACGAGAACCAGCAGCGGGAATATCCGGAAAAATCGGCGGATGAAGAATGTGCGGATGCCAGCGCCGTCGTTGAGCCGCTCGGAATACACGTGGAACATCGTGAGCCCGCTCAGGACGTAGAACACCGCGACACCATAGATGCCGATTCGACCAAGGGCTGTGTCGGCTCCTGAAGGACCGAAGGTCCATGATGTGTAGTGGTACAGCATGATCCCGAGGGCCGCTGCGCCCCGTAGATAGTCCAGGTTGCTCAACCGTACGCGATGGGCAATGAACATGCGCGTAACTCTATCCGACGTTCCTCAGGGCAGACGGATGGACGGAGCTCCCTTGAGGTTCGAGACTCACGTGGCCGGTAGACTGGAACGTATGAAGGTACTGCTCACAGGCGCTGACGGATTCATCGGATCACACCTCGCGGAGCAGCTCGTACGTGACGGACACGAAGTCCGAGCGCTGGTGCTGTACAACTCGTTCGATTCGCGTGGTTGGCTCGATGGCATCGATCCGGAGGTCGCGTCGGAAATCGAGTTTCTCCCGGGTGACGTGCGCGACCCTGCGTTGATGATGTCCGCTGTCCGCGACCGGGATGCTGTACTCCATCTCGCGGCACTGATTGCGATCCCGTACTCGTACGCCGCGCCAGATCTATATGTGCAGACGAACATCCAGGGCACGGTGAACCTGCTCAACGCGGCGCGCGCGGCCGACGTGTCGCGATTCATCCACACCTCTACCAGCGAGGTGTACGGCACGGCCAGATACGTACCGATGGACGAGGGGCACCCGCTCCAAGGCCAATCGCCGTACTCGGCCTCGAAGATCGCCGCCGACCAGATGGTGAATTCCTTCCACACGTCGTTCGGTCTTCCCACTGTGACGGTCCGCCCGTTCAACACGTTTGGGCCGCGCCAGTCCGCTCGGGCCGTGATCCCGACGATCATTAGCCAGCTCGCTGCGGGCAAGCGAGAGATCCAACTCGGCGCGCTCACGCCCACACGTGACTTCACCTACGTGCCCGACACGGTGTCCGGATTCATTGCCGCGCTCAACAGCACGGCGGGCGTGGGCGAAGTCATCAACCTTGGCGTCGGGTTCGAGGTATCGATCGCTCGAACATTCGAGCTCATCACCGAAGCGATGGGGATCGAGGCTAACGCCACGGAAGACCCCGCTCGTCTGCGCCCGGCGAACTCTGAGGTCGAGCGCCTTTTCTCTGACAACACCAAGGCCCGTGAGATCCTCGGCTGGACACCTCGCTACGACGGCGATGACGGATTCCGCGAAGGACTTCGCGAGACGGCGCAGTGGTTCACCGACTCCACGAACCTCGCTCGATACCGCACCGACGCGTACGTCGTATGAGTACTGAAGCAGACATCGTCCAGCTGATCCGTGGGGTCGTCGGTGACGACCCGTTCGTGGGGCTCCACGTGCCGAGCATCGGCGAGCGCGAAAAGGCGCGCGTTCTCGAATGTCTGGACTCCACTTTCGTGTCGAGCGTCGGGATGTTCGTCACGGACTTCGAGCAGGGTATTGCGGAGTTCACTGGCGCTGCGCACGCGGTCGCCGTGTCGAACGGCACGTCCGCGCTGCAGGTTGCCCTCGAGCTCGTCGGCGTGCGGTCTGGCGATGAGGTGATCGTCCCCACGCTGTCATTCGTGGCGACCGCGAACGCGGTGGCGCACACCGGCGCCGTGCCGTACTTCGTCGACAGCGACGAGGAGACATTGGGCCTCTCGGTGGACGCTGTTGCGACGGTGCTGCGCGCTGCGCGCCGGGGCCCGGATGGGCCGATCGACTCCGCGACGGGGCGTCGAATCGCAGCCATCGTCCCGATGCACGCGCTGGGTCATCCGATGCGCATCGCTGAGCTCGTTGCGCTCGCCGACGAGTACGGTGTGCCCGTGGTCGAAGACGCGGCGGAGTCATTGGGCAGTCGTGTTGACGGCGTTCACACCGGAACGTTCGGACGCCTCGGGATCATGAGCTTCAATGGGAACAAGATCCTCACCACGGGCGGTGGCGGGATGATCCTCACCGAAGACGACGAACTCGCCTGGCACGCCAAGCACCTCACGACGACGGCGAAGCTCCCGCACCGCTGGGAGTTCGAGCACGACGAAGTCGCTTACAACTACCGAATGCCCAATCTCAACGCCGCACTGGGCGTCGCTCAGTTGGAACGTCTCCCGGACTTCCTTGAGAAGAAGCGAGCCTTGGCTGACGGCTACATCACGGCGTTCGCCGACGTGCGTGGAGTGCGCTTTCTCTCCGAGCCCGCGGGGACCACGAGCAACTACTGGCTATGCGCTGTGCGCATCGACGGGGGGATCGTTGCGCGGAATGCCGTACTGGAGGCGACCAATGACGCAGGGCTTCAGTGCCGTCCGTTCTGGAACCTGCTACACCGACAGGCGCCGTACCGGAACCTTCCGCACTCCGCGACACCTGTTGCCGATGCGCTGTATGAGAGCACGGTGTGCATCCCGAGCACGCCTGGGCTGGCGGCCGCATGAGGACCGTTGCAGTCCTGACCGGGACGCGGGCGGACTACGGTCTGCTGCGTGGGTTGATCCGTGAGATCGACGCTGACCCCGCGCTCGAGCTGAGGCTGATCGCGACGGGGACACATCTGGTGGACGAGTTCGGACGAACCAGTACCGAGATCGAGAACGACGGGTTCGCTCTCAGTGCCACCGTACCGATCTGGTCTGGCGACGATGATCGGCTCTCGGTCGCGGCGGATGTCGGACGAGCTGTGCCGGGCTACGCTCGCGCGCTCGCCGAGATCTCCCCGGATGTGCTTGTGGTCCTGGGAGACCGGCTCGAAGCATTCGCCGCGGCCACTGCTGCGACCATCCTGTCGATCCCGATCGCACACATCCACGGCGGCGAGGTCACAGAGGGGGCGATGGACGACGCGTTACGCCATTCGCTCACGAAGATGTCGTACTTGCACTTCGCATCCACTCCCGATCATCGCCGACGGGTGATCCAACTGGGGGAGGACCCGGAGCGGGTGTACTTCCATGGCGCACCGATCGTCGACGCACTGGACTCGCTCGAACTGCTCTCTCGGACAGCGGTGGAGCAGCGTTTCGACATCCGGTTGCCGATGCCGACGGCGCTGGTGACGTTCCACCCCGCAGCGATGGACGTCGCCCGACCTGAGCAGCTCGTCGAGGAGCTGCTGGCTGGACTTTTGGGGGTCGAAGGACTGCACCTCGTCATAACCGGTTCGAACTCCGACATTGGAACGGCGGACGTGCGCGCCCGTATCGCGGCATTTACGACGTCTCATCCGGACCGCGTGGACTTCGTGGAGTCGTTCGGACAGCTCGGCTATCTGAGCGCAATGTCCGCTGTCGCCGTCGTCGTCGGCAACTCTTCCAGCACGGTGCTCGAGGCGCCCGTGCTGGGCGTCCCCTCGGTGCTCATCGGCGATCGGCAGAAGGGCCGTCCACTGGCCGACACGGTTACCGTCCCTACGCCTGAGCGTGACACGATTGCCGCCGCGGTGCGCACCGCGATCAGCTGGACAGCGAAACGATCCGGCACCAGTATCTTCGGCGCTCCCGGATTCGCCGCGCGCACAGCCGCCACACTGCGCGATGCGGTCATCCCGCGCCCGCCCCGCAAGTCGTTCCACGACCTCGAAGAGGAGTCCGCCCATGAATGATCAGGTGTTCGTCATCGCTGAGGCCGGCGTCAACCACAACGGTTCGCTCGACACGGCCAAGGAACTCGTGGACCTCGCGGCGGCAGCCGGAGCCGACGCGGTGAAGTTCCAGACATTCTCGGCAGATGCTCTTGCCCTAGAGAGTGCGGCGTTGGCTGACTACCAGCGCGTGTCCGAGGACGACAACCGCTCTCAGCACGACCTACTCCGGCAGCTTGAGCTGTCGCATGTTGAGTTTCGGGCTCTCCGCGGACACTGCGACGGTCGTGGCATCGGTTTCCTCTCCACAGCGTTCGATGTCGCAGGGCTGAACTTCCTCGTCGGCGAGCTCGGGATCCCGATCGTGAAGATCGCGTCGGGCGACCTCACCTTCGCGCCGCTATTGGTGGCCGCGGGGCGCACCGGACTGCCGGTGATTCTGTCCACCGGGATGGCGGAGATGTCTGAGATCGAGCGAGCGCTGCGGTTCATCGCTGCCGGCGTCTCCCAGGCGCACCAAGCGCTTCCGGCGGGCGCCCGACTCACGGAGGAAGTGCTCGCGAACGCGTGGGATCAGAGGGATGCGTTCGTCGATTTCTCGGCCCACGTGACAATCTTGCATTGCACGACGGAGTACCCCGCAGCTGACGGGCACCTGAACCTCCGTGCCATGCAGACCATCGCCGAAACATTCGGGCACCGGGTCGGCTACTCCGATCATTCGCTCGGCTCACTCGCCTCAGCCCTGGCCGTGGGCCTCGGCGCGACAGTGGTCGAGAAGCACTTCACGTTCGACGTCAACGCAGACGGCCCTGACCACGCCGCCTCACTCGATCCCGACGGGTTGCGCGCCTATGTCAGCGATCTCCGTCGAGTCCCAGCGATGCTCGGGTCTGCAGAGAAGCGGTGCCAGCCGGTCGAAGAACGCAATCGCGACGTCGTGCGGCGGAGCATTGTCGCCGTGCGCGACATTCCGGAAGGTGCGGTGGTCACCGACGCCGATGTGGCGTGCTTCCGACCGGCGACCGGTCGGACCACGTTCGATTACTGGCAGGTCGTCGGCGGTCCGGCGTCCCGGTCGTACCACCGGGGTGAGCTCATCGATGACTGAGTTGGTCCTGCTCGGGGGAGGCGGGCATGCGCGCTCGCTCCTTGCAGCGCTGACGTTGCAAGGCCGCGGCGTCCAAGGATATCTTGCCCCGCGGAGCGGCGACCTTTCCCGGGACTGTCCCTATCTCGGCGATGACGACGTGCTCATGCAACTGAACCCTCGCGAGGTGCAGATCGTGAACGGCCTAGGGTCGACCGCATCGACCAAGGCCCGGAGCGCACTCTACGATCGAGTCACCACACTCGGCTTCAGCGCTGCCCGAGTGATCCATCCTCGGGCATTCGTTGATCCCAGCGCTGCCCTGGGCGCCGGCGTGCAGGTATTCGCTGGCGCAATCGTGAACGCCGGTGCGGCGATCGGCGACGACGCCATCGTCAATTCGGGCGCCGTCGTCGAACATGACGTAGTGGTGGGCGCGCACTCCCACATTGCTCCCGGAGCAGTGTTGGCCGGTGCCGTTCACCTTGGCGAAGGTGTACATGTCGGGCTTGGCGCACGAGTGATTCAAAGCGTTTCCGTTGCCGCCCGGGGCGTCATCGGGGCCGGCGCTGTCGTCATCGATGACGTGCCTGCAGACGTCACCGTCGTCGGTGTGCCTGCACGCCAGATCCGATCTAGGCGGGAAGGACGACGATGACTGCGCACTCTGATCTGTCCGTGAGCCCGAGCACCAGCATCCGCGACTCCCTCGCGCAGCTCGACCGCAGCCGGCTGCAAGTCGTGTTCGTCGAGGATGCAGCGGGGAAGCTGGTGGGTGCGGTCAGTGACGGCGACATCCGCAGAGGCCTCCTCCGCGGGATCGGTTTGGACGATCGCGTGGAACGGGTGATGAACCCGAATCCGGCGACGGTTCTGCCGACAGCCAGCCAGGAATCGGTCGATGACCTGAAGGCACGGCGAGGCATCCGCGTCGTCGCGGTCGTCGATGACGGCCATATCATCGACGTCATCGGAGAAGGGGAACGGATCGCAACTCCGCTACCCACGCCAGTCGTTCTGATGGCCGGGGGTCGAGGTCAACGGCTCTATCCGATCACGAAGGACATTCCGAAACCGCTCGTGCCCCTGGGCGACGTGCCCATGATCGACATCATCCTGAGCCGTCTGCACGATCAAGGTTTCCGACGCGTTCATGTGTCAGTGAACCATCTCGGACATCTCATCGAGGAGCATCTCGGTGACGGCAGCGAACGTGGCCTGGAGATCACTTATCTGCATGAGTCCACACCGCTCGGGACAGCCGGTGCGATGGCGCAGCTTCGGGGCGAAGTCGAACGTCCCTTCGTGGTGATGAATTCGGATCTGTTGACGGACGTCGACCTGCGGAGGATGCTTGCTGTGCATGAGAGCTCCCAAGCCGCCGCGACGATCGGAGCACGGGAGTATGGATTCGAGATCCCCTTCGGGGTGATCCGACGCGAAGGTCATCGTGTGACCGGTCTCGCGGAGAAGCCCTACCACAGTGAACTGGTCAGTGCAGGTATCTATGTGCTCGATCCCGCGGCGCTGACGCTGCTGGCAAAGGACGAGTACTGCGATATGCCGACCCTTCTTGCGCGCATGATGGAGAGCGACCGCCTTGTCACGGCGTTCGAGATCCATGAGGAATGGATAGACGTCGGTCGCCCTGAGGACCTGGAGCGCGCCAGACTGGCGTGGGAACGGAGCACACGATGAGGATCTGCACGATCACTGTGAGAGGCGGATCGAAAGGCGTCCCGAGGAAGAACCTGCGAGTCGTCGCGGGGAAGCCGCTGTTCGGGCATTCGGTCGCGCAGGCCGTCGCCACTGGTCTCTTCGATGAGGTCGTTGTCTCGAGCGACTCCGAGGAGATTCTCGCCCTGGCCCCTGAATTCGGCGCCACGGGAATCGTGCATCGCCCCGCGGAGATGGCGAGCGACACTGCCGGGAAGGTGCCCGCCATCGCGCACGCGGTGAGGATGACGGAGCAGAGACTGGGTCTGAGTTTCGACGTCTGCGTCGATCTCGACGCCACCAGCCCGTTGCGCACTGTGGACGACATCCGAACCGCGGTCGAGATGTTCGAGGAGTCCGATGCCGAATCTCTCATCACGGGGGCTGAGGCTCGACGCAATCCCTACTTCAACCTTGTTGAAGAACAGCCAGATGGCACGGTTGCCGTCAGCAAGAAACCTGACGATGCTGTGCTCCGACGTCAGGATGCACCTCGCTGCTTCGACATGAACGGTTCGATCTACGTCTGGCGACGTGACTCGCTCCTTGAGGGCCAGGTCGTCTTCTTCCCGTCGACGATTCTGTACGAGATGCCTGCGGAGCGCTCCACCGACGTGGACAGCGAGTTCGACTTCCGCATCGTCGAATGGCTGATGGGAACGCGAGATGACCTGTGAGTGAGGACTCGAGAGATCTCGAGGCTCGCACATCCGCCGCAGTGCGCGCCATCCTTGATCTGGAGAATGAAGCTCCTGACGCGCTGCTGGAGATATTGCCCGGCACGACCGTTCCATTCTGGGCGCAAGTTCGTGTGCAGATAGCGTGGGCACTCTCGCAGCAGCAGACGGGTAGCGTGGCGGTCGCCTCGACTGCTACTTGGTCCCGATGGGGCGAGGCGAAACGCGTCGCCCGTGGATATCTGCCCAGTCGATGGGATGCGGTTCGGCGCGCGACATCCCACGACGTGTGTTTTTATGTTTCCGGCGTCACTCTGTCCGCGACTCAGGGACGTGCTCGCAATTGGCTCGTCGACGACTTCGCAGAAGCGACCAGCGACGCGGTTGTGGTGCAGCTTCTCCCGCTGCCGTCTTCAGTCGGCCGGCCCGCATTCCGACCAACTCTCACCATGGAGCCTGCGACTGCGCGCTCACGATGGCGGGAGAGAGGCACGACCATCGCCCCGGGGTATGAGACAGCAGTGCATTCGCTCCTTGCTGAATACGCAAGGCGACTCGATCAGCCGGATGACGCTTTCGCGGCAATCGGCCAGCGTGCGCTTCGCAACGAGAAGCTCCGACCGTTTCAACTTGATGAACTACACCGGATGCTGGATCGGATGCGGCCCAGTCTGGTGTTCTACGACAACGGTTCATACACATACAACGGTGAATCCTTGGGATTGATGAAGGATGCCGGCGCGTACGTGGTGGAGCCGCAACACGGCTGGATCGGGCCCTCCCACGCCGCGTACAACTTCGGACGAGTCTTCGAGGATCCGTCGCTACGCCGCGCGCTTCCTGACGAGCTTTTGACTTTCGGCGAGTACTGGTCCGAGTCGATCCGTCACCCCGGACGTGTGACAGCGATCGGGAAGCCACACCTCGAGCGTCAGGCTGCTTCGGCCGAGACGACACGTCCGAAGCAGATTCTCGTGGTTTCGTCGCGTACCGATCCCGCGCGCACCGATGCATTCGTCGTCGACCTTCATCACGCCGTCGGCGCCGATTGGGCGATCGCCTTTCGGCCGCATCCTGGCGAACGCGCCGAATCGGCGCGACGCTACCCGAGGCTCTCCTCGACGCCGGGAATTACAATCGACACCGAGCCCGATGTCTACGAGTCGCTGAAACGCACGGCCGTTGTCATCGGCGAGGCGAGTACCGTGCTTTTCGAAGCCCGCGCGTTCGGATGCGAAGTGATTCCACGCGAAAGTGCTTTCGCAGAGACTGTGATCGGCGATGCATTCGGGCCAAGAGTAACCGAGGTGGAAGAGACGGCAACGCGTCTGCAGACGCTGGTCGGTGGTCAGGAGATGGCCGCCGTGTCGGATCCTCGGATCTGGGCACCGGACGCGGTCGGCACATACACCCGATGGCTTGTTGAGCGGCACCACGAGCGGGTGGTCGAGTGAGGAGAGAGGGAAGACACGGTCCGCATGCCAGGGTTTCAGGATCGCTGACCTACAATGGACTGATCCCGCGACGGCGTCTGTTGTCGCGCGCTGAATGAGTGGGCCCGTGACTGACACCCGAGAAATATTCGCCGCCATCCCGCGCAGTCACTTCGACACCCCCGGCAAGAGCCGCGGTCTCATCGATGTGATCCGCTGGCGGTATCTGTTGAACCTGCTCGTGCGCACCGGTGTGACGACCCGCTACCGCAACTCTGTGCTGGGGTGGACATGGTCCTATGTGCGGCCAGCCGCCCAGTTCCTGGTCTTCTGGGTCGTACTGGGGCTTTTCATGAACCTCGATCGCGGCATCCCGAATTACGCGGTCTACCTGTTTTCCGGGATCGTGGTGATTAACCTCTTCACAGAAGGATTCAAGAACGCCACGACGTCCATAGTCGGGAATGCGCCCCTCGTACGCAAGGTGTTCCTTCCGCGTCAGCTCTTCGCCGTGTCGGCGGTAGTCGTCGCGTTCGTCCACTTCCTCCCTCAGGTGGGACTTCTGCTGATCGTCTGCCTTCTCCTGGGGTGGATCACGCACGTGACAATCGTCTCCGTTTTGGCGATTCTCGCTGGCATGCTGATCGTGATGACCTTCTCGCTTGGGCTCGGGCTGTTCTTCGGTGCCATCAACGTCCGCTTCCGAGACGCGGAGAACATCGTCGAACTGATGCTCCTGCTTGCGACGTGGGCATCGCCGGTGCTCTATTCGTGGACCCAAGTGCAGGATGCCGTCGTCGAGACGCTCGGCTGGCCACAATGGCTAGTCGAGATATACCTGTTGAACCCCATCACGCAGGGCGTGGAACTTTTCCACTACGCGTTCTGGCGCCCGGCGACCGAGGGGATGACCTCGGCGTCCGGCTATGCAGGAGCACAATTGATGGACTTGCCGCCTGGGCTCGCGTGGAACACCCTTTGGACGTTCCTCATCGCCGCCGCCACTCTGCTGCTCGGACAGATGGTTTTCCGGCGATTGGAAGGAAGGTTTGCACAAGACCTATGAGTGAGCAGACGGCGATCAGACCCAGCGTCATCATCGACGGCGTGCGCAAACGATTCACGTTGAATCACGCTTTTTCCCTGAAGGACACGGTCGTGTCGTGGATGAAGCGGCGCAAGCTCACGAGCGAGTTCGAGGCGCTAAAGGGCATCGATCTGGTAGTTGGCGAGGGAGAGTCTCTGGCGATCCTCGGATTCAACGGATCTGGGAAGTCGACACTGCTCAAGCTCGTCTCAGGTGTAATGGAGCCGGACGAAGGGCAGGTGCTCACAAGAGGGCGGGTCGCCGGTCTCATCGAGGTCGGGGCGGGGTTCCATCCCGAGCTGTCCGGCCGCGAGAACGTCTTCCTCAACGCTGCGATCCTGGGTATGAAGAAGCATGAGATCGAGGCACGGTATGACGAGATCGTCGCGTTCAGCGAGATCGAGGCGTTCATCGATCAGGAAGTAAAGCACTATTCGTCCGGCATGTTCATGCGGCTGGCTTTCTCCGTCGCTATCCACGTCGAGCTCGATGTCTTGCTCGTCGACGAGATCCTCTCGGTCGGCGATGCACCGTTCCGCGAGAAATGTCGGCTGAAGTTCGAGGAGCTCATCGCGCAGGGGAAAACACTCATCGTGGTCAGTCACGACATGGACATGATCCGCGAGCTGTGCAGCCGCGGAGTCGTGATCAACAAGGGCGAGCTCATTTATGACGGTGACATCGCGGGCGCAATCGCGCTGGTGGACGCGTGATTGTCGACTGGCTGGCACAGACGCCGGCCCTGGTGGTAGCCGGGCTCGTTGTATCCGCCCCAGGTCTCTTGGCGCTCTTCGGCGCAGGCCTGCGGGGACTGGCGCTCGGCGCCTTCGCTCCAGTTTTCAGCATCGCAGCGACGGCGATCGCGGCGTTGGTGTTCGGTCAGGTGGGCTTGCCTTGGTCGCCGTTGACGTGGGTTCTCGCGATGCTGGTCTTCGTAGCGGTCGCGTGGCTCGTCGGCCGGATGCTCGGACCAGCTCCGACCGAGAGCGCGGACTTGCGTTGGGTGCTCGTGTTCGGGCTCTTCTTAGGAGCGTTGTTCGCAGGATGGCGCCTGATCTCCTATATCAGCGACCCAGACGGAATCTCGCAGACCAACGACGCGGTGTTCCATATGAACGCGGTCCGCTACATTCTCGAGACCACTGACGCTTCATCAATGCACGTGAACGCCGTCATCGGTGGGCGAAGTTTCTACCCCGCTGCCTGGCACGGTGTGACTGCCCTCATCGTCATGGCGACCGGTGTGAGCATTCCCGTGGCCGCCAACATCTTCACCGTAGTGATCGGGGCCGTCATCTGGCCGCTCGGGATCGCGTGGCTCGCCCGCAGTGTGTTCCGATCCGATGTCGTAGCTGGGTATGCGGCGGTCCTCGCCAGCGCTCTGCAAGCGTTTCCCTTGCTGATGTTCCAATGGGGTGTGCTGTTTCCGAACGCGCTGTCGACAGCACTTGTGCCAGCGGCTCTGGCAATGGTCGTTTCAGGTTCGTCGTGGGTACGTGAGAGCGCCCGTTGGGAGGGGTGGGTGCGTCTCGGCCTATTCACGCTCGTCGCGGCGGCTGCGCTCCTGCTCGCACAGCCGGCGGCCTTCCTGCCGTGGGCTGCGATGAGCGTCGTGTGGTTGTCGTACGCCGTAGTCAAGCATGCTGAGATGCTTGGCATAGCCCGAGCACTCATGATCGTCACAGCAGCATGGGTTGTTCTCACGCTCGTTTGGGTCTACCTCGCCCGAGGCACTTCTGGATCGCACTGGCCGCCTTTCCGGAACAAGTTCGAGGCTCTCTTCGATGTGCTCCTCAACGGTCAGGTGCGGATGCCGATTGCCCTCGCCATCAGCGTGCTGATGCTCGTCGGTCTCGCTGTCACCATCCGGCGACGTGAGCTGCGCTGGTTCGCCGTGTCTTGGGCTGGCATCTCCCTGCTGTACGTGCTGGTTGCCGCGGTAGGGAACGCATTTGTCCGGGAGAGCATCTTGGGCGCTTGGTACGCGGATCCGTATCGGATCGCCGCACTCGCTCCGATCGCTGCAATACCGCTTGCCGCGCTGGGACTGGATGCCCTCATTCATTTTTTCGCACGTCGTTTTGGCAGGAAGGAGCGCGCTTTCGCCGTTGCGTTGGCGGGGCTGTGTGCGTCCGTGGTCGTCATGATCGTCATCGTGTGCTTCCGTGGAGTCGCCATGCCGGCGTTCCTGGAGGCGACGTTCGACCGCGAGTCACGCTACCTCGCCGCTTCTGATGCCTACCTTAATCCCGACGAACGTGCACTTCTGGAAGAGTTGCCCGACCTTGTCGATGAAGACCAGCGCGTCCTTGGGAACCCCTCGACCGGAGCGGGATTCGGGTATGTTCTGAGCGGCCTCGATGTTTACCCCCGTACATGGTCTCCGCCCAAATCCGACGCGTGGGCGGAGATTGCGGAACGTCTTCGCGAGGCAGGGCAGGAGGACTCCGTCTGCGAGGCTCTAGAGGTGTACGGCGACCCGGCGTATGTCTTGGATTTCGGTCCGAGCGGCGTTGGACCGGGGAAGTACCCCGCGCCGGGAATGACTGACTTCGATGGGCAGGACGGATTCGAGTTGGTTGCGCGCGAGGGTGCCGCGTCTCTCTGGCGTATCACGGCGTGCGCGCGGTGACCTCTGAGCGAAGGTCGGTAGGATCTCAGTCGATGCGCCAGGTTGATCGATCCGTTCTCGTCGTCGTGCCGGCGTTGAACGAAGAGGATTCCGTCGCGGACGTCGTCCGTGACGTCAGCTCAGCGCTCCCCGGGGCTCGCTGCCTCGTAATCGATGACGGCTCGACGGACCGGACTGGATCTCGAGCGCGCGAGGCGGGGGCCGACGTGCTCACATTGCCGTTCAACATCGGCGTCGGGGGAGCGATGCGAGCTGGATTCCGATTCGCGCGCGATCACGGCTTTGATGTCGTCGTGCAGGTGGATGCCGATGGGCAGCACGATCCGGGAGCGATCCCCGGGCTCATCAAGCTTCTCGGTGAAGCCGATATCGTCATTGGAGCACGATTTGCCGGTGTCGGTGACTACGGTGTCCGCGGACCACGACGGTGGGCGATGCGGATCCTCGCCCGGGTGCTCACGCGAGTAGCGCGAACGCCGCTCACCGACGTTACGAGCGGGTTTAAGGCTGCGGGCCCACGCGCTGTGGAGCTATTCGCTCGAACCTATCCAGCCGAGTACCTCGGTGACACGATCGAGGCGCTTGTGATCGGTGCGCGCGCGGGATTACGGATCCTGCAGCTCCCGGTCGCAATGCGGCCGCGTCAGGGCGGGGAGCCGTCACACCGGCCGGTCAAAGCAGCGATCTACCTAACACGCGCGATCGCAGCATTCTTGCTCGCCATGATGCGACCGCGTCAGCATGCGCAGGGAGTTTCACAGTGAACGCTGTCACGTATGCCTTCGGGATTGTCGCCGCGGTGCTCGCGCTCATCGCCATTGTCGAACTCATGCGGCGTGGCACGCTCCGCGAGCGACACGCCGTCTGGTGGTTCGTCGGTGGCATCCTCGCCCTCGTCATCGCAGTGTTCCCGCAGCTTCTTACCGCTGCTGCGCGCCTTCTGCGGGTCGAGGTGCCCGCGAACCTAGTGTTCTTCGTGGCCATCGGATTGCTGTTCCTCGTGAGCCTCCAGTACGGCGCAGAGCTCACTCGCGTGGAGGAGAAGTTGCGTACGCTCGCCGAGCGCGCAGCGTTCCATGAGCGCCGTCTTGTGGAGTTGGAGCGCTGCGTGACGGAAGCCGCCGCTCGCGACGAAGGCGACGAGGAGGTCCCGTGACCGCGCCCCGGCTCCTTATCGCCTCTCGCTTGTATCCGCCCGAGGTGAGCGCCGGATCGTTCCGGCTGGGAGCGCTGGGCCGTGCGCTCGCCAGAGCGGGTGCCTCGGTGCGGGTTCTCACCACGGTGCCACCCGCGCACGCGCCGGCGGGACAGAATGAGCGGGACGTCGATGTGCGACGTTGGCCAGTGCTTCGCGACTCCGGCGGCAATGTGCGCGGCTACGTCCAGTACCTGAGCTTCGACGCTCCGCTTCTTCTGCGCATGCTCTTCACCCGCTACGACGTCGCTGTGGCGGAATCGCCGCCGACGACGGGTCTTGTCGTCGGGATCGCGAGCGCATTGCGGCGCCGTCCGTTCGCGTACTACGCCGCCGATGTCTGGACCGACGGGGTCATTTCGATGGGTGCGCCGCGATTCGTGGTGAGCGTTATGCGTATGATCGAGCGGGCTGTGCTCCGACGCGCACGCACAGTCATCTCGGTATCGGACGAGGTGACTGAACGACTACTGGTGCTCGACGCAGATCCGGCGCGCATCGCCACTGTAGGCAACGGCATTGACACAGATATCTTCTCGCCGGACGTGGAGCCGATTGCCGACGCGGGGCGCTACCTGATTTACACCGGGACGATGTCGGAGTGGCAACAGCCGGAGATCTTCATCCACGCGTTCGCCAGGATCGCGGCCGACTACCCTGATGTCCGCCTTAAGTTCTTTGGCCAAGGAGTCGTCGAAGCGAGTCTCCGGCGAATCGCGGAGGACATCCTGCCGGGGCGGGTCGACTTTGGCGGAGTCGTCAGTCCGCAGCTGTCGGCGCGCTGGATCCGCGGAGCAGCGGCATCGCTGGTGAGCATCGTGCCCGGAATCGGCTATGACTTCGCTCGGCCGACGAAGACGTACGCTGCGGCCGCTGTTGGCACTCCGGTGCTGTTCGCCGGTCCGGCTACGGGCGCGCGCTTGGTGCGCGACGGCGGACTTGGACGAGCCGTGACGTTCGACGTTGACGCGGTCGCCGCCGGCATGCTGGACCTGCTGGCGGAGGAGGCCAACGGGACATGCATGCGGCTCCGGCCTGAACGTGCATCCTGGGCACGCGCTCACGTCTCACTCCACGCCGTCGCCGATCGTGCGGTCGCGGCGATCGCTCAGGCAACCGGCGAGTGGGCGACTAAGCTGGTCTCCGGTTCCGCCGACCTCGACTCGGAGCCAGAAAGCCGATCCAGTGACTGAGAATTCCCGCGTGCGGATCGTTGATTCCGCTGATGTTTCGCCCGATGCCGTCATCGGCGACGGCTCCTCAATTTGGCATCTCGCGCAGGTGCGTGAAGGCGTGCAGATGGGGCAGAACTGCATCGTTGGACGCGGCGCTTACGTTGGTACCGGCGTCACGATGGGCGACAACTGCAAAGTGCAGAACTACGCGCTTGTGTACGAACCAGCGAAGCTCGCCGACGGCGTATTCATCGGCCCTGCCGTAGTGCTCACCAACGACACCTACCCGCGCGCCATCAACGCGGACGGCACGCTGAAGAGCGCCCACGATTGGGAACCGGTCGGCGTGACGATCGAGCGAGGTGCATCGATCGGTGCGCGTGCCACTTGCGTTGCGCCGGTGACGATCGGTGCATGGGCGACGGTCGCTGCGGGCGCTGTCGTCGTGAAGAATGTCCCCGCACACGCGTTGGTCGTGGGCGTTCCGGCCCGGCGCATCGGGTGGGTCGGCGAAGCAGGCGTCCCCCTGACACCCGATGAAACACCAAACGTCTGGGTCTGCCCGATCACGGGCGATCGGTACATCGAATCTGCAGGCACTCTGAGCAAGGAGACCGTGTGAGTGAGTTCATTGCCCCCGCTAAGCCGATCATTGGTGATGAGGAGCGTGAGGCGGTTGACCGTGTGATGCGCAGCGGGATGGTGGCGCAGGGCCCGGAGGTTGCGGCGTTTGAGACCGAGTTCTCGGCGCATTTCGTGCCGGGTCGTCCGTCTGTTGCGGTGAATTCGGGTACGGCCGGGCTGCATTTGGGTTTGTTAGCGGCGGGTGTGGGGGCGGGGGATGAGGTCATTGTTCCGTCGTTCACGTTCGCCGCGACGGGGAACTCTGTCGCGTTGACCGGTGCGACACCGGTGTTCGTCGATATTGAGCCGGAGACGTTCAGCCTGGATCCCGAGGCGGTAGCTGCGGCGATCACCCCGTCGACGAAGGGCATCCTGCCGGTGCACCTGTATGGGCACCCGGCGCGGATGCGGGAGCTGGAGGCCCTCGCCGCTGCGCGGGGCGTGGCACTGTACGAAGACGCCGCGCAGGCGCACGGTGCGTCCCTCGACGGTCGACCGGTCGGCTCATTCGGCGAGTTCGCGATGTTCAGCCTGTATCCGACGAAGAACATGACGAGCGGTGAGGGCGGCATGGTCACCACCGCGACGGAAGAGATCGCCCGTCGGGTGCGGTTGCTGCGTAATCAGGGCATGGAGCGGCAGTACGAGAACGAGGTGATCGGGTTCAACGCCCGGATGACGGACATTCATGCCGCGATCGGGCGTGTGCAGTTGACGAAGGTCGACGCGTGGACCGCGCAGCGGCAGGCGAATGCGGCATTCCTGGACGCGAACCTGGAGGGTGTTGTGGTGCCGCCGGTTGCCGAGGGAGCGGTGCATGTGTATCACCAGTACACGATCCGTGTGCCGGAAGATCGGGACGGGTTCGTCGCCGCGCTCAAGAGCGAACATCAGGTCGGTGCCGGGGTGTATTACCCGATCCCGAATCACCGTCTCCCCTCGTTGACTCACTTCGCGCCGGGGCTGGATCTGCCCGAGACCGAACGCGCCGCCCGTGAGGTCGCGTCGCTCCCGGTGCACCCGTCGCTGTCCCAGCACGATCTGGAACGGATCGTCACTGCCGTGAACATCGTCGCGGGAGCGGGCGCCTGATGGCCGAGGTGCTGCGCGCCGGACTGCTCGGTGTCGGGATGATGGGCCGTCACCACGCCCGGGTGCTGCGGGAGCTGGACGGTGTGGAGCTGGTCGCGATCGCCGACCCGGGCGGAGACCCGCACGCCGTCGCCGGCGACCTGCAGATCCTCCCCGATATTGATGCGCTGATCGGGGCGGGGATCGACATCGCGGTCGTGGCGGTGCCGACCCGGTTCCATGAGGACGCCGCGTTGAAGCTGGCCGCCGCCGGGGTGCACACCCTGGTCGAAAAGCCCATCGCGCACACGCTCGAGGCCGGGCAGCGGATGGTCGACGCGTTCGCTGCTGCCGGGCTGGTCGGTGCGGTCGGGCATATCGAACGGTTCAACCCGGCGTTACAGGAAGCACGCCGCCGCATCGAAGCCGGCGAGTTGGGGGCGGTGTATCAGGTCGCGACGCGCCGGCAGGGCACCTTCCCAGCCCGGATCGCTGACGTCGGTGTCGCGAAAGACCTCGCTTCCCACGATGTGGACCTCACCGCCTGGGTAGTCCAGTCCGATTATGAGCGGGTGTTTGCGCAGACCGCGTTCAAGTCCGGACGCGAGTACGAGGACATGATCACCATCACCGGACGGACGAAGTCCGGGGTGATCGTGAACAACATCGTCAACTGGCTCTCCCCAATGAAGGAGCGTGTCACGGTCGTCACGGGGGAGAAGGGGGCGTTCGTCGCCGACACCGGAACGGGCGATCTGACCTTCTACGCCAACGGCACCATCCCCTTGGAATGGGAATCCGTCTCCTCGTTCCGTGGCGTCTCCGAAGGCGACGTCACCCGGTACGCGTTCGCGAAGCGCGAACCCCTTCGCGTCGAACACGAGAACTTCCGCGACGCCGTCCTCGGACAGGACACCGACGTCGTCACCATGGAACAAGGTCAACGCACCCTCACCGTCGTCGAAGCCGCACTCCAATCGGCCCGCGCGGGCGATTCCGTCGTGATCTGAGACCCATGCTGCACATCTCTCGGACGCTCCGCCGACTATTGCCGTTTCTGCCCTCGTCGGCGCGGACGTTCCTCATCATTTTCGGCATCGTCTCGGCACTGCTAGCGATCGTCGATGTCGTGGCGCTGATGCTGCTCGCGCTGGCACTCGCCAGCACGGTGGCAGGTACCGGGGCGAGCCTCCCGCTGATCGGATCGATCCCGCAGGATCAGATCCTGTGGCTGATCCTCGTGCTCGCCGCGGTCGTTGTCGCAAAGTCCGCTGCGAACGTGTGGCTCCAGTGGATTGCGACGCGTCGGTTCGCGTCGTACGAGCTGTCGGTCGGGCAGGAGCTGTTCGGCGCGTACATCCGCTCCTCGTGGACGGATCGGATTTCGCGCAACAGCGCCCAGATCGTGCAGATGTCAGACACCGGCATCGCCAGTGTCATCGCGGGATTCCTCCTGCCGGTCACCACGCTCCCCGGTCTCGTAGTGACATCCGTCGGAGTCTTCGTCGTAATCGTCGTCTCACAGCCGCTCACCGCGCTCGTCACCATCGTGTACCTCGGCGGCATCGCGATGCTGCAGTACTTCGTGCTGAGCGGTAAAACTCGTCAGGCCGCCCGCGTAGCGCGAGATTCCTCGCTGCGTGTCGCAGCGCTGATCTCCGGCATGGTTGCGTCGCTGAAGGAGATCACGCTCCGCGACAAGGCGGGCGAGGTCAGCGAAATTGTTGGGCAGACCAGGGCACGTACCGCGCAGGCGCGTGCTAACTCGAGCTTCCTCTCTGCCGTGCCGCGATTCATCTTCGACGCGGCGATCATTGGCGGCTTCATCGTTGTTGGCGGCGCGGCGTTCCTCACGAACAACGGGGACATGGCAGCAACCATTTCTGCCGTCGCACTGTTCGGAATCGCCGGATTCCGTCTGGTGCCTTCGCTCACCGGTTTCCAGTCGGTGATCACGCGCACCATCACGTCGGCCCCGTACGTTGATACCGTGATCGCCGATATCGAGGCGTCTAAGCGGTTTCTCGCCGGCCGGGAGGTGCTCGGCAAGGAGCCGTTGCCCAGCGAGCCTAAGGTTCTGGATCTCGATGGAGTTGGGTTCGTCTTCCCCGGCAGTGACGTGCCCGCCGTGCAGGAGGTGTCGGTGCGAATCCCCCTGGGAAGCACCGTGGGTATCGCCGGCGCATCCGGAGCAGGCAAATCGACGCTCGTCGATCTCCTGTTGGGCCTGCTTACCCCGACAGCCGGTGCGATCCGGGTCGATGGTCGACCGCTTGAGGACGTGCTCGGCGCGTGGCGCAGCCACGTCGGATACGTGCCGCAGGAGGTCACCCTCTTCGATGGGACCATCGCACAGAACATCGCGCTGTCGTGGGGGGCAGACTTCGATCGCGTACGCGTCGAGGATGCGGCGCGTCGAGCCCAGCTCTGGAGCGTGATCGAGACGCGAGCCGAGGGCCTCGAGACCCGAGTGGGAGAGCGCGGGATAAGCCTGTCAGGTGGGCAGCGACAGCGTCTGGGGATCGCCCGCGCGCTCTACAACGACCCGCTCGTCCTGGTGCTCGACGAGGCTACGAGCGCTCTCGATACCAAGACTGAAGCGGACGTGGCCGATGCGATCCGTGATCTGCGAGGCGACGTCACGGTGATCGCGGTCGCGCATCGCCTCAGCACGATCCGCGATTCTGATCAGATCCTCTTCATGCAGGACGGCACGGTTGCGGCGCAGGGCACTTTCGATCAGGTCGTGGCGGAGAATCCCGCGTTCGCTCATCAGGCACGACTCGCAGGCCTCGCGTGAAGACAACGAGACGATGACACTGCGCACCAAGACGATCCGCGCAGTACGCGCCATGCTCGGGCTGTTCCCCGATCACGTGCTTGGGCGAATCCTGCCCGGCTCACTGGGCTGGGACGGGGCGCTGCCGGTCGCCACCGCGCCGGACTCCGAGATCCGGCTGTTCGTTGAGCCCGTCAACTCTGCCGGCCAGGGCTATCTCTGGGCACGTGCGGCGGAGCGAGTTTCTGGGGTGCGAGCCGTCAACCTCACCACGTCCAACGCGGCCACAGCTCGATTCGGCTTTCCATCCGACGTCTCCGTACCTGAGGGCGCTTACCTCTTCGCGGCAGGGTGGCAGCGTCGTCAGCGGCGTGCAGTCGAGTCGGGTTTTTCACACGTGCTGCTGGAGTCCGGCCGGTTCCTGTTCGGCACTGATCCGGCAAACAGTCCACTCGAGGTGGCTAGGCGCACCGCAGAGAGCGGAGTCGATATTGCGCTGGTGTGGCACGGATCTGATATCCGGTTGCCGAGTGCTCACGCGCAGTGGGAACGTGATTCGCCGTTTGGAGCGAGGGGCTCTTATCCGCCTGAATCAACACAACGCCTCGAGGAGAATGCTCGCGCGACGAGACGCATGGTCGAGGAATCGCAGTTTCCCGTGTTCGTTTCCACGCCCGGGTTGCTCGACGTTCCGCGGTCCCGATGGTTGCCGGTCGTGGTGGAGCCGGCGAAGTGGCACAGTGCGCGAGTGCCTCTCGCCGCTGGCGTTCCCGTCGTCGCCTATGTTCCGAGTAGTACTCCGCTCAAAGGCGACGCGCAGATCGACACACAACTTACCGGGCTCGAGGCAGAGGGCCTCATCGTGTATCGCAGGTTGGAGGGTATACCCGCTCACCGTATGCCAGCGGTCTACGGAGAGGCGGATATCGTGTTGGATCAGTTCCGTCTCGGGGACTACGGTGTGGCGGCATGCGAGGCGATGGCTGCAGGGCGGCTGGTCCTCGGTCACGTTCATGATGATGTTCGCGCTGCGGTGCAGCGCGAAACCGGAGCCGAGCTGCCGATCGTTGAGACTCGGTTCAACGAGGTCGGTGTCCGCATCCGCCAGATCATCGACAATCCGCACGAATGGGTCTCGAAGGCCCACGCTGGGGTTGCCTTCGTGGACCTAGTGCACGACGGCAAGTACTCTGCGCATGTGCTGGCAGATTTCCTCTTGTCCGGCCAAGACCGGTCGTCCGGAACGCGCTGATAACGTTCCTGATGTCTGTGAAACTTTTTCAACCGCTTCGCCGACCCATCGACATCCCCCTGGAGTTGAACTGTGACCGACACCCCGCGCCCGCGGATCCTCTGCATCTCCTTCTCCGATATCCGCTCGGACGCGCGTGTCCTGCGCCAGCTCGAGGTTCTCACCGGCCACGGGGACGTCACGACGCTCTCATACGGCGAACGCCCGGATGCTGCCGTTGATCACATCGAGATCGACCGAGCGCTACCTTCGCTTCCCCAAACGATCCCCGGAGTCCTCAAGCTCGCGTTACGCCGGTTTCGGTCGGTCGCGTTGGATGCGCCGGCGGTGAAGGCCGCGCGCGCGGCGCTCGGAACCCGCGAGTTCGACATCGTCGTGGCGAACGAGGCGCGGGCGCTCCCACTGGCAGTACTTGTCCACGGTTCTCCACGTATTTGGTGCGACCTGCATGAGTGGGCGCCAGCAGAACGTTCGCACGTACTCTCGTGGCGTCTGCTCGTCGCCCCCTTTATGAATTGGGTGTGCCGCACCTACCTTCCCGAGGTCGACGCGGCCACGACCGTAAACGCGTCGATCGCCGCGTTGTATGAGGAGCAGTACGGTGTCCCGACCGAGATCGTACGCAACGCGATCGCCTATCTGCCGGACCTGTCGCCATCGCTGGTGGCGCCGGAGTGCATTCGCCTGGTTCACAGCGGGGGAGCGGTGCCGGGACGAAACATCGAAGCGATCATCGATGCTGTCGACCTGCTCGGCGACGGCTACACGCTCGATCTGTACCTGATCCCGTCGCGCCAAGCAGAGCAGTACTGGCGCAAACTCAACGAGCGCATCGAGGCCAGCCCGCGCACGGCGCTGCATCCGGCGGTCTCCCCGACTGAGCTACCGAAGACGCTCAATTCTTACGATCTGGGCGTCTATCTGCTGCCGCCGCATACTCCGAATCACCGACTCATGCTTCCGAACAAGTTCTTCGATTTCGTTCAGGGGCGGCTCGGCTTCGTCTTCGGCCCGTCGGTCGAGACCGATCGGCTTATCCGCGAGCACGACCTCGGCGTGATCGCGGATGGCTACACGGCCGAAGACCTTGCTGATGCGATCCGACGGCTGTCCACCGACGATGTGCGCCGGTTCAAGCAGAAAACCGACGACGTCGCCGAACTCCTTTCATCGGAATCCGATGTTGCGGTTGAACACGGAGTGATTGCGCGGCTCATTGCGCAGGGCGCGTCCTGATGCTCAGGTCCTTGACCACGCTCCACGCCCGCTCGTGAGTAACGCGCGGGCGGGCGCAAGCCCGAACACACCGCGAGCGTTCGATGGTGCCCAGCGCCGCAATCCAATCCATGACGCCAGCACGGCATCGCGCTCCAATGCGACGACGAGGTCCGCGCGTGCGATCGCAGTCCGAAACTCCGGGTTTCGGCGTGCACGAGCGGCGAATCGGTACCCGCCATCGATCGGTAGGACGCGCAGGAGATTGCGGCCGATGACCGATCGTTCGAGTATTGAAATCCACCGACCTGTCGCTCCGAGAGCCCGCTGTCCCAAGAGAATCTCGGTTGCGTCTTGTGAGAAATCACTTTTCAATGCGGTGATCAGAATGGTGGTGTCGTTCTCGTCGTCTAGGGGCAGAGAATCGATCGCTGCGGCGAATGAGCCGGATGGGCTGAGAAGGACAACAATCATCGGGTTCCCCTCGCATCACGCGGTTGAGTGTTGACGCGCGAAGTCCAGGATTGGATCCGCGGTGCCAACTGTGCTGTGCGGGAGTACCGCGCAGCGAACGCACGCGCGTCGCGTTGATCGGCCTCCGAACGTTTTTGCGCGTCTTCGGCGGTAGCGATGAAGGCGTCAGCGATCGCTTCTGCCGTCATGGCCGAGACCCCGCGCCACCCGGGATACTCAGCGAGGGTGCGCGAGGTCTCATTCTCGGGGTCGTGGACCGAGATGATGGGAAGTCCGGTTGACGCGTACTCGTAGACCTTGCCGCCTGTGATGAACCGTCCTGCGCCAAACGTCAGCACAAGAGCATCAAAGGTTGCATAAGTCCGTGCGATCTCCCCGCGGCCGACCGGCCCGAGATAGCGGATCCCGTTCTCGGCGAATTCATCCATCGAGCGCACCATATTCGCGCCGGGGACGCCGAGATGGTTGAGGTAGCCGTAGAGATCCATGCGAGCAGCCCGAACCAGCGCGCTTCGCCGTCTGGCAAGCGCCCAGCCCGAGACCAGCTCCTGCATCGGTACGGCGGCTGAGATCGTACCTATGTACCCGAAGGTGAGACCTTCTCCATCCGGCCGGGACCGCGGAGGGAACACCAATTCCTCGTCGTAGCCGTTCTCGACGACCAGGAAGCGTGCAGCGGCATCGGGATACTGCTGCGCGTACCAATCCCTGATCGGCTGATTCACAAACCATACCTCTGCCGCGTCACCGATCAGCTTGCGCTCCCAGGCGCCCGCGCGACTACCTGGATCGACAGTTCGTCGTCCCGAATAGATATCGACCGACCACGCATCTCGGTGGTCCATGACCGCTGGTACGCCGAATTCGGTGCTCAGTATGTATCCGGGCACGAAGTCCACGTTGGGGTTCGCAGTGCCAATCGTCAGATCAACAGGATGATCACGATGAATTCGGACCGCCGCTTCCTCCAACGCGGGGCGCCAACCGCCGTAGGCGCGCTCAGGAAAGGAGCGTTGCTCCCTCCGGGCTTGAAGGACGTTCCAAACCTCGGGCGCGTGTGCCCGCAACCATGACCAGTCGCGGAGGTCATTGGTGAAGGCGCCCGAGTGGAACGGAATACGGACTATCCTGATCGACGGGTCGACGCGGGCCTCGAGCGTGAGATCGACGCCAGTAGACATCTCGAAGACCTCGCGCGGCACGGTGAGCACGGTCACGTCCCACCCTGCCGCAGCGAATGCGTTCGCCGTTGCCCATGCGCGATACACGCCGCTTCCGCGGGATGGGGGGTACCCCCACGCCACGTACAGCAGGTGCGGTCGTCGGTCGTCGGTCACTTGATCTCCTGTCCGGTTCGTACCCGAGCGCTGGCATCGTTCACGATCGCGCGTCGACTGATGCGGCGCGCGACGAAGTTGTTCTGGCTCAAAACGAGCACCGCGACGTCCATCGGCTTGACCCAGCTCTGCGCAGGGTTGGGGGACAAGCTGTAGAAGACCGGGATCGCCGCGAGAAGCGTCACTATATGCAGGGGGTAGATCCTTGCGAAACGGCGCCAATAGAAGGTCCCGATCCCGACGGACGGCTGCCAGGACCAAGTCAAGACGAAGCCGGACAGAATGAAGAAGAATGCAACGCCGAAGTTGCCGTAACGGGCGAGTTCGCCGACGACGCCCGGAAGCGGCACAATGTTGCGCACGTGGAAGAAGAATACGGCGAGAGCGGCCCACCACCGGAGGCTGGTCAGGGAATCCAACCGGGGTGTGCCCGTAGCGTGCACGGGTGCGCTGACCATAGTCCCTCATTCTAGAGGCCAGGCCTGCGCGTGCACGCCGCATAGACTGTGGTTCCGTGAAGATCGTCAGTGTCGTGGGCGCCCGTCCCCAGTTCGTCAAACTCGCTCCTATCCACAAGGCGGCGCTTGCCGCTGGGGTGGAACATGTCATCGTGCATACCGGACAGCACTACGACCCGATGCTTTCCGACGTCTTCTTCGAGGACCTCGGCATCGGCGCTCCCGACGTGCACCTCGGCGTCGGCAGCGGCTCCCACGGAGTCCAGACCGGTGCCATGCTTGCGGCACTCGACGCGGTGTTCGATGAGCACCGTCCGGACTGGGTTCTCGTCTACGGCGACACGAACTCCACCGTCGCGGCGGCGCTGAGCGCGGTAAAGATGCACATCCCGGTCGCGCATCTCGAAGCCGGCTTGCGTAGCTTCAATCGTCGGATGCCTGAAGAGCACAACCGCGTCATGACGGACCACGCGTCGGACCTGCTGCTCGCTCCCACCCAGGTCGCCGTTGACCACCTCGCCACTGAGGGCTTGGCTGCCCGTACGGTGCTCGTGGGTGATGTCATGACCGATGTGCTCTTCGAGGTGCGCGACCAGGTCGCGGGCGCGCCTTCGGTGCTTCTGGGGGAGTTGGGCCTCGGGAGCGGGGAATACTATCTCGCGACGATCCATAGGGCTGAGAACACCGACGACCCTGCCCGGCTGCGAGAGGTGGCGGCGGGCCTGGCGGGTCTGGATAAGCCTGTCGTGCTCCTCGCGCACCCGCGCGTGGTGGCGAAAGCGGCGTCGCACGGCATCGAACTCACGCAGGGTTCTCTCGTCGCCCGCGCGCCGTTGGCCTATGCGGACTTGATCGCCGCAGCACTTTCGAGCGCGGGTGTTGTCACCGACTCGGGCGGTTTGCAGAAGGAAGCATTCCTGCTCGGCGTTCCATGCACCACGGTTCGGACTGAGACCGAGTGGGTGGAGACGATTCAGCTGGGATGGAACGTGCTGGCCAACAGCGCGGAGGAGATCGCCGCGGCGGTGACCCGCCCGCACCCGAACGAGACCGATGCCGCACCGTACGGTGACGGCCACGCGGCGGAGCGCGTGATCCAGGAACTGATCCGGGCCGCTGGGGACTGAGAGCGAACCTGAGCGTCGAGGGGGATCCTCGCCCCGTAGACTGGTTTTCATGCGTATTGCCGTTGTCGCCCTCGGAAAGATCGGGCTTCCCCTCGCCGTCCAGTTCGCTGACTCCGGTCATGATGTGGTCGGTGTGGATGTGAATCAGCGGGCTGTTGACACGATCAACGCCGGCGTTGAGCCATTCCCGGGTGAAGCGCATCTGCAGGAGAAGCTTGCCGAGCTGATCCCGGCCCGCCGCCTTCGTGCGACCACGGATTACGCGGACGCGATCCCCGGTGCGGATGCCGTGGTGCTGGTCGCCCCGGTGTTCGTGAATGACGAGACGTGGGAGCCGGACTTCAAGTACATGGATGCGGCGACGCGTTCGCTGTCCGAGCACCTCACCCCTGGCACGCTGGTGTCCTACGAGACCACACTGCCGGTGGGCACGACTCGTAACCGGTGGAAGCCGATGCTGGAAGAGGGCTCCGGGCTGAAGGAGGGGGAGGATTTCTTCCTCGCATACTCGCCGGAGCGGGTCCTGACCGGTCGGGTGTTCGCGGACCTGCGCAAGTACCCGAAGCTGATCGGTGCGCTCTCAGACGAGGGAAACCGCCGTGCGCGCGAGTTCTACGAGGCCGTGCTGCAGTTCGATGAGCGTCCGGACCTTGCCCAGCCCAATGGAGTGTGGGACCTCGGCTCGACCGAGGCGTCAGAGATGGCGAAGTTGGCTGAGACGACCTACCGGGATGTGAACATCGGTCTGGCCAACCAGTTCGGTCTGTTCGCCGCCTCACACGGCATCGATGTCTACAAGGTCATCGAAGCGTGCAACTCGCAGCCCTACAGTCACATTCACCGTCCCGGCATCGCCGTCGGCGGTCACTGCATCCCGGTCTACCCGCGCCTGTACCTTTCCACCGATCCTGATGCGGACATCGTGCGGGTCGCCCGACAGCTGAACGCGTCGATGCCCGAGCGTCTGGTCGCGCAGGCCGAGGGCATCCTCGGCGACCTGTCCGGTCAGAAGGCAGTCGTCCTGGGCGCCGCGTACCGGGGCGGGGTGAAGGAGACCGCGTTCTCCGGTGTGTTCCCGACCGTGAAGGCGCTGACGGATCGTGGAGCGCAGGTCGTCGTGCACGACCCGCTCTACACCGACGAGGAACTACGCGGACTCGGGTTCGAACCGTATGAGATCGGCGGCGACGCTGACCTGGTCATCCTGCAGACCGACCACGCGGACTACAAGACCCTCACCCCGGCAGACCTCCCCGGTGTGAAGCTCCTCGTCGATGGGCGCAACGCCTCCGACGCCGCCCTCTGGGCCGGAACGCCCCGCATCGTCGTCGGGACGGCCGCCTGATGGATCTTCTCGTCGTAGGCTCGGGTTTCTTCGGCCTCACCATCGCCGAGCGTGCCGCAGATGCCGGCCGCAAGGTCACCGTCATCGAGCGCCGCCCCCACATCGGCGGAAACGCCTACAGCGAGGCCGAGCCGGAGACCGGCATCGAGGTCCACTGCTACGGTGCGCACCTGTTCCACACCTCGAACCCGACGGTGTGGGAGTACGTCAACCGTTTCACGACCTTCACGAACTACGTCCACCGCGTCTACACGAACCACAAGAGCGTCGTGTATCCGATGCCGGTGAACCTGGGCACGATCAACCAGTTCTTCCAGGCGGCGTACTCGCCCGACGAGGCGCGCGCGCTCATCAAGGAGCAGGCCGGCGAGTTCGACGTCAAGTCCGCGCAGAACTTCGAGGAGAAGGGCATCGCCCTCGTCGGGCGACCGCTGTTCGAGGCGTTCTTCCGCGACTACACGGCGAAGCAGTGGCAGACCGACCCGCACAAGCTGTCCGGTGACATCGTCAGTCGCCTCCCTGTTCGCTACAACTACGACAACCGCTACTTCAACGACACCTGGGAGGGCCTGCCGACCGACGGCTACACCGCGTGGCTCGAGCGGATGGCGGAGCATCCGAACATCGAGGTGAAGCTGAACGTCGACTTCTTCGACGAGTCCCAGCCGTTGAACCGCAAGACGCTCGTCGGTCAGGTCCCGATCGTCTACACCGGCCCCGTCGACCGCTACTTCGACTACGCAGAGGGCGAACTCAGCTGGCGCACGCTCGACTTCGAGCAGGAGGTGCTGAACATCGGCGACTTCCAGGGCACACCCGTCATGAACTACCCCGACATGGACATCCCGTTCACGCGCATCCATGAGTTCAAGCACTTCCACCCCGAGCGCAAGGACCTCTATCCGACGGACAAGACGGTCATCATGCGCGAGTTCTCCCGCTTCGCGGAGAAGAGCGACGAACCGTACTACCCGGTGAACACCCCCGCCGACCGTGAGGGCCTGCTCGCCTATCGCGAACTGCAGAAGGGTGAGAAGGACGTCCACTTCGGCGGGCGTCTGGGCACGTACCAGTACCTCGACATGCACATGGCCATCGGCTCGGCGCTGTCGATGTGGAACAACTCCCTCTCCTAGACTCGGAACCGTGAGTCACGCTGCTGTCGGGGCGCCGGGAACGCCCCGGCGGTATCTGCATTCGTTGTGGCTGCTCTCAGCCCGCGACCTCAAGGTCCGCTACGCGACGAGCTTCCTCGGCTACCTCTGGTCGGTACTCGACCCGCTGGTCATGAGCGCGATCTACTGGTTCGTCTTCACCCAGGTGTTCCAGCGCGACCGTATCGGTGAGCAGCCCTACATCGTCTTCCTGATCAGCGCGCTGCTGCCCTGGGTGTGGTTCAACTCCTCGGTCTCCGACTTCACCAAGGCGTTCAAGAAGGATTCTCGCCTGGTGCGGTCGACGAACATCCCGCGCTCGATCTGGGTCAACCGCATCGTGCTGAGCAAGGGCATGGAGTTCCTCTTCTCCCTGCCGGTGCTGGCGCTCTTCGCGATCTTCTCGCCTGGCGCGCACTTCGGCTGGGGCATCCTCTGGTTCCCCGTGGCGGTCGTCGTGCAAGTGATCCTGCTCACCGGCCTCGGGATGCTGGTCGCGCCGCTGTGCGCTCTGTACGCGGATCTCGAACGCACCACCGGTCTCATCCTGCGCGCGCTCTTCTACGCGACGCCGATCATCTACAGCGTCTCGGATCTGCCGGGCCCGTTCGAGACGATCGGTGCCTTCAATCCGCTCGCCGGCATCTTCACCCTCTACCGCATGGCGTTCTTCCCCGATCAATGGCACACGTGGACGGTGCTCATCGGCGTCGCCATGAGTCTCATGATCTTCGCCCTGGGCTGGTGGGTGTTCCGCGCCCTCGAGCGCCCGGTTCTGAAGGAGCTGTGATGCAGGAAGCAGCGATCGAAGTCCAGGGACTCGGCGTCCATTTTCGGCGCAACAGACGAGGGCGCCGCAGTTTCAAGGACATGTTCGCCGGCGCGTCCAGGCGCAGCCGTCCCGGCGAGTTCTGGGCGCTGCGAGACGTCTCCTTCACTGTGCAGCCGGGGGAGTCGATCGGAGTCGTCGGGCGTAACGGGCAGGGCAAGTCGACACTGCTTCGGCTGGTCGCCGGGGTGCTGCTGCCGGACGAGGGATCAGTGGCCGTCAACGGGGGAGTCGCACCGCTGATCGAATTGACCGGCGGCTTCGTCGGCGACCTCACCGTCCGTGAGAACGTTCGCCTGACGGCCGGGCTGCATGGGATGTCGAAAGCGGAGGTCGCCAGTCGCTACGACGACATGATCGCCTTCGCCGAGCTCGAAGAGTTCCAGGAGACCCCGTACAAGCACCTCTCCAACGGGATGAAGGTGCGCCTGGCCTTCTCTGTCGTGTCGCAGCTCAACGAGCCGATCCTCCTCGTCGACGAGGTGCTCGCCGTCGGGGACAAGGCCTTCCGCGACAAGTGCTACCAGCGCATCGACGAGCTGCTCGCCGAGGGTCGCACGCTGTTCTTCGTCAGCCACAACGAGCGAGACCTGCGCCGGTTCTGCAAGCGCGGTCTCTATCTCAACAAGGGCTCGCTCGTGCTGGATGCCGGGATCAACGAGGTGCTGGACCGCTACAACGCCGACTCCGGCACGAGGTAGCGGCTCAGAGCCCGACCAGGGCGCGCACCTTCTGCAACGCGCTACCTGCGGCGTCCAGAGGCGCTTGGAGGTCCGTGCCGTTGTCGTACGCGGCGCGGAGCTCGCCGAGCTTCGAGGCATACTGCGACACCGCGTCACTCCAATCGTCGGAGATCGAGCTGGGCGCCGGTGTGTCCGACAACGCGGCTGCGTCGTTCTGCAGCGAGTCGACGATCTGCGCGCCCAGATCCATGTTGTCCTTGACCAGCTGCAAGCCTCGAGTGGCGTCATCCAGTCGCGGCTGGACCTGCCCCCTGAATGTGTCGAGGTCGGGGTCAGGCACCGGCGGCTGGGTCGGCGCGGGCTCCGTGGTCGGAGTCGGCGCGGACGTCGCGGTCGCTGTCGGGCTCGGCGTGGAGGTGGGTGTCGTCGTCGCGGACGCGCTCGGACTCGTCGTCGGTGCGGGCTCGCCGTCTCGCGGGATCAGGAAGAACAGCAGAACGCCGATGATCGCCAGGGCGAGCGCCGAGAGCCCGACGATCAGCCAGATCCGCCCCTTGTTGCTCTTCTTCTCCTCGGGGAAGATCCATTCGGGTCGCGGCTGCTGTTCGTCGCTCATCACTGCTCCAATGCCGGCATGGGTCGCCAGCTACGATCGCGGGCGGCCTTGCCGCCATCGCGGATGCCTCGGAACAGATTACTGGTGCCCCGCACGGTTCTCTCGACGAACACGAGTCGGATGAGTTCTTTGAAGAACGTCGCCGTGGTGCCGAGGCCGAAGAGCACCGGGTTGTAGACACCATGCACACGGTAGTAGTGCTTGATGAACGCCCGATTGCGCATGATGTAGTACCGGTATGCGTTGCTGGACGCGTTCATGTGGCGCACTCCCATGTCCCACTGCTTGATCTCGCGAGTGCGGCGCAGGACGAACTCGTTCACGATCACCGCCGTCGTGAGGCGCGACGCGAGCCAGCCGTACATCTGGTCATCCCAGTAGATGAAGAAGCGAGGGTCGGGCAGCCCGATCTGCGCCACTATCGAGCGGTGGATGAACATGCCCTCGAAGCATCCGCTGTTCATCTCCTTGAAGCCGGATTCGTCGAATCCGGCCGGCGCGAACGGAATCGGGATGCCCATGCGCTCGGCGATCCGGTACTGCCAGTAGAACTCGCTGCCGTCGTAGTCGTAGCGTCGGCCCTGGATGCTCTTGAAGCGAGGGGTCCATTTGCCCATCTTCGCGAGGCCGTCGGGGATGACCTCGACGTCGTCGTCCATCATCCAGATCCACTCGCTGCCGAGCTCGTATGCCGTGCGCATACCCTCGCTGAATCCGCCGGATCCGCCGGTGTTCGTCTCGAGCCTGCGGTACACGATCTCCGTGCCGATGCCGTCGCGGAACGACTCCACGACGTCGGTGGTGTCGTCGGCCGATGCGTTGTCGATGATGACGACGCGGCCCGGCTTGGGATCCATCGCGCTGATGCTCGCGAGCAGTCCGGAGAGCAGGTGCGAACGGTTGAACGTGACGATGACGATCGCCGCTGAGGCCGGATCGAACACCGCGGTCATGCCTGCTCCTCGAAGATCTTCTGCCAGGATTCGGGCGAGACCATTTCAGGCAGCGCCTGACGATACCGACGCTGCAGTTCGGGCCACCGCCGCTGCAGTTCGGCGTGGAGTCGCAGCGTGTCGCGCAGCATCCGGCGATACTTCTTGCGATCGCGCGTGTAGATGTTCTTGCCGGAGCCGTCGGCCGCGCTGACGAGCGCGCTGTCGAACGAGGGTACGCGCCACCAGTGAGCGTCCTCCTTGCCGAACTCGACCTCGGGCCGTTCGACGTTCGCCGGATCCGGCTTGTGCACCCAGTGGGCGATGAGAGTCACGAGCGTGAACCAGCGCAGCTTCAGACCGCTCGGGCTGTCGAACTCGTGTCGGGACGTCTGCTTGTACACCCGGCGTCCGAAGCGCGAATGGAGCACCGCCGAAGGGTCGCGGTGAACGACCGTCTCCGGATAGACCGCGGCCAAGGCGCGTGCGTCGGGCATGGCCGTACTGATGTTCTTCGCCATGTGAGCAGGACCGGACAGCACATCGCGCAGTGCCCGCGCACGCAATTCGACGGGGTAGTACTGCATCATCATCAGGTGCTTCAGGTCCGCACGACGGCTGTGTCTGATCAGTCGCCCGCCACGCAGTGCGTTCGAGTGCAGCAGCCCTGCGACGATCCGGTTGCGGGCGTGGAAGTACGCCTGCCAGTCGATGGTGTCGTCCTTGTTCACCCAGGAAACGTGCCAGAGTGCGACCCCCGGCATGGAGACCGTCGGGAAGCCGGCTTCGCCGGCGCGCAGGCAGAACTCCGCATCGTCCCACTTGATGAAGGCAGGGAGGGAGAGACCGACCTCGCGGATCGCATCCAGCGGGATCAGGCACATCCACCAGCCGTTGTAGTCGGCATCCATGCGCATGTGCAACAGTGTCGACTGACGGAGGTTCGATGCACCGAAGTCGTGCGGCATCTCGTCCTGATATAGATTGCGCCACATGAACGGCGACTCGTCCACGACCTCGGCCCAGCCGTGCAGTTTGGGCCGGTCGAGCAGGTCGAACATGTGACCGCCGACGAGGACGGGCGACGTCGCATACTGACCGAACACGATCGAGCGACGCAGCGACTCCGGCTCCAGTCGCACGTCGTCGTCCAGCAGCTGGACGAAGTCGCTCTCCGGGCGCTGAAGCGTCTCGTGCATCGCCCGGGCGAACCCGCCGGAACCGCCGAGGTTGGGCTGACGGATCACCTGCAGCGTGTCACCGAGCGCTTCGGCGACCTCGCCATAGCCGTCCTGATCGGCCACGAGCTGCGTGCCCTGATCCACGAGGAAGATGCGGTCGACGAACTCGAGCGCGTCGGGAGATGCCGCCAAGGCCTGCAGCGTCTCGACGCAGTAGTCGGGCTTGTTGTACGTGGTGATGCCGAGCGACGCCTTGCCGGTACGGGCCGGTTCCTGCTCGGTCGTCCACTGGGCGCCCTCGAGCACTGCCTGCTTGTCTTCGGCGACGACGTCGAACCAGATCCAGCCGCCGTCGCTGTACTGCGTCAGCTCGAGATCGAAGGCCGTGGTCGCCTCGCCCGTCACCTCACGCGTGTCGACGCGCTGCCGCACTCCAGAACCGTTGGAGCGATACACGAGGATCGTCGCCGGCCCAGTCGTACGCACCGTGAGCCGCACCTGCCGCACGCTGGTCCAGTGCTGCCAGTACGACGCGGGGAACGCGTTGAAGTACGTGCCGAGTGAGACGCGGCGACCGGAGACGATCCGGGCGCGATGGCGCCCGAGGATGTTGCCGAGCTGAGCGCGGTTCGAGACGCGCACCGGCTTCTCATCGATGACCGACCATGTTTCGGGATCGGCATACAGCGGGAGCAGATCAGGGTCGCGATCGAGGGGGAAGACGACATTCTGAAGGACGTGTGACACCCGGACAGCCTACCTGCCGCACATGTGGATCCCCGGTCACTCCTGCGCGCGCAGCGTCGGGATGACACCGGTGTTGGCCGCATCGATGCTCTCCCGCCACGAACGCGACTGCCCGGCGCGCAGCGCGCACAGCACGAGCATGAACCAGCCGGCGCCGGCGAGCGTGAAGCTCTCGAACATCGAGTCGACCGCGAGGGTCACCAGCACGAGCGGCGTCCACGCGTAGACCACGGATCGCCGTGCGCTCGCCACGAGCCACGACCGGACCAGCGCGACTCCGCCCAGCAGGAGGAACAGCAGCAGGCCGACGATCCCGAGCTGCAGCAGCACGTCGAAGTATGCGTTCAGCGCCGTCTCGTGACGGTCGTCCAGCAGATAGTTGATGTACGTGAAGGGGTACTCACCGCGCTGCCACGGCCCGAACCAGCCCCAGCCCTGGAGCGGCTTGACCGCCACGAAATCGAGGATCTGGTTCCACAGGTCCGCGCGGGTGGAGAAGTCGGAGCCCGCGCCCATCCACGCGATGATCTGGTGCCGAAACACGAAGGCCACCCCGAGTGCCGCGGCGACCAGCGCTCCCAGCATCCACTGCACGAAGTTGCGGCGCCGGGACGGTGTATGGCGCACGATGGTGAGGGCCAGCGTCACGACGCCGACGGCGAAGGCGAGCACGAGCACGGTCGGCGACGCCGACAGGAGCGCGAGGAAACCTGCCAGCCCGATCGAGGGAATGGCGATGGGAGCGGCCAGCGACTGCGTGCGCCACTCGATCACGAACGTGATCAGTGCGATGACGGCGATGAACCCGAGCATGTTGCGGGTGCCGAACAGGCCCTGGATCGGACCGCCGATCGCCAGGTTCCCCTCCACGTCGAGGAACAGGATCGGAACGTCCAGCAGGATGCCGGACAGGATCTCGACCCCGAGCGACAGGGCGAGCATGACGCGAAGCGTGTCGCCGATCGCCCGCACGGTCTGGAGCGTGTCGCGGATGTGTCCGATCGTGATCGCCAGCAGCGCGAAGCCCAGCAGCCAGAGCCAGCCCGTGAACGTATCGGCCCTGTCCGTCGTCCACAGGATGCTGATCAGCGCGAGCAGCAGGAACATCAGCAGCGACGTCGGCGCGATGCGCAGCAGCGAGAGTTCCTCGCGTCGCACGAACAGGATCGCGACGCCCAGGATGCCGAGGATCATGATGATCGTCGCGAACGTCATGGCCGACGTCATCCGCTCGATCGCGAAGGAGCCGAACGTGGCGCCGAGTGCGGTGAGCGTGTAGGCGCGCGCCATCTCGACGGAGCCGAGCAGCCGGCTGAGGCGAGCCTGGGAGGTGGTCACGGGATGCGCCGAGCCTCGCGGCCGCGATCGGTGACGCGGGCTTTCTCGCTGAGCCCCACGCCGATCAGCGGCACGGCCTTGATCTTGAATGAGAACAGCACCAGCAGCATCCAGCCCCAGAGCATGATCGGCGTCGACTCGGCGAGTCCCTGGACGAGCAGGACGACGGTGAACAGGGCGGGCAGCAGGGTCAGCGGCGAGTAGGGGCGGTCGGCACGCAGATCCCAGCGCGGGCGATCAGCAGCGAAGAACCACGACCGCCACAGCAGGCTGAGGTATGCGGCGGCCATCAGGACGACACCGAGCACCCCGAGCTGCATGAGCACGTCGAGCCACATGTTGTGGGCGTGGAACACCGTGATCCCGTGGTCGACGATCCATTGGTCGAACGCGGGATCGGTCGGGATCCAGGGGCTCGAGAAGCCGTTGCCGAAGATCGGATGCTGCGCGGCACGCTCCAGCACCTTGGTCCAGACGAGGTCGGTGCGGCCCGTGAGATCGGCCCCGCGACCCAGCGCGGTGAACAGCGGCTCCCTGAAGACGACGAGCGCGACGATGGCCACGGCGACGATCCCGCCGCAGATCGCATAGATGCGTGTCCTCCCGCCCGGGGTGCGCGTGCGCCGGATGAGGATGGCCACCAGAAGCACGACGGCCGCGGCGAGGGCGCACAGGTACGCGGTCGCCGACGACGCGCGGAACATCAGATACGCCGCGAGCAGTGTCCAGAGTGCATGTGTGACGCGCCAGCGCGCACGCATCGCGATCTGGATGCCGAACGTGATGATCGCGAACAGGCAGATGATCGCGAGCATGTTCGAGTTTCCGACGATGCCCTGGATGCGGCCGCCGTCGAGGAGGTTCTCGCGAACCCAGTACCAGTGCGGATCGACATCCCCTACGGGGAGTGTCACGAAGTTCGGCAGCAGCGGATGCTGGAGCACCACGGCGACCAGCAGTTCCAGCGCGAGCGACAGCCCGACGATCCATTTGAAGGCCGCGGCGAGCGAGCGCACGATCTCATGCCAGCTCAGTGCGTGGGCGAGCAGCAGCGCGTTCACGGTCACCGCGCCGAGGAGCGTCCAGGTGATCAGGGTGGGCAGTCGCCACTGCGACCACGCCACCGAGACCAGCGCGAGCACGACGTACCCGAGCGCCGCCCACGGCAGGCGTCGCCATGCGAACGGCTGCGGCTGGTTCTTCGCGATCAGGGGGATGCCGATTCCCAGGGCCGCGAGCAGGAAGACGACCATCACGGCACCCGCGCCGTACGGCCCCACCAGGTTGTACACGGCAGAGTGCGCGAAGACGGCGAACAGCACCAGGGTCGCATAACCGCGCAGCAGCAGATGCCCCGTCGACTCGCGCTCCGGCGCGGTGGGCGGGGCTGCCACGGGATGCTTCGTGTACTGCGCCATCGGAATCAGGCTACCGCGCGGAGCCCCGCATACCCCTGTCCCGCTGCGGACATGCCGGACAGGGGCTGTCGCAGGGCATCGGTACGCTGGGCCCATGCTGCTGAGCCTGTCGAACGCCCCCCGTGACTACGCCTGGGGATCTCCCACTCTTCTCGCCGCATTGGAGGGGCGAGAACCGTCGGGCGCCCCGGAGGCCGAGGTCTGGTTCGGCGACCACCCCGGGGACCCCGCCGACGTCGAGGACGGCACGACGCTGGATGCCGTGACCGGCGGCACGCTCCCGTACCTGCTGAAGCTGCTCGCCGCCGCAGACCCGCTCTCGATCCAGGTGCACCCCACCGTCGCACAGGCACGCGACGGCTGGGCTCGCGAGGCCGGACTCGCGAGCGACGATCCGCACCGCAACTACCGGGACGCCAATCACAAGCCCGAGCTGATCGTCGCCCTCAGCGATCGCTTCGAGGCGCTCGGTGGCCTCCGACCGGTGGCCGACAGCCTGCGGCTGATCGAAGCGCTCGGATCGTCGCGCGGCGTCACGGCGCTGCGCGAGCGCCTGAGCGGCGAAGGCGACGTGCTGCGCGACGCCATCGCCTGGCTGCTCTCGGGAACCGCCCAGCCGGAGGTCGACGAGATCATCGCCGCGGTTTCGAGTGCGACCTCGGATGAGTTCGCCGCCGAGCTGGATGCCGTGCGGGCGATCGCGGAGCGCAACCCAGGGGATCCGGGTGTCGTGGTGGCTCTGCTGATGAACTTCATCGTCCTGCGCCGCGGTGAGGGCATCTTCCTGCGCGCAGGACTTCTGCATGCCTACGTCTCGGGGCTGGGCGTGGAGATCATGGCCGCGAGCGACAACGTCCTGCGCGGAGGCCTCACGCCCAAGCACATCGACGTGCCGGAGCTGCTGTCCGTGCTCGACACGACCCCTGGAACCGTGCCGGTGCTTCGCCCGGCGGACTCGGGATCGGTGACGTCGTATCCGGTCGAGGTGACCGACTTCGCGCTGCGCCGCGTCGCGCTCGACGGGACGCCGGTCACGATCGACGCGGCGGGGCCGACGATCGTGCTGGGCACAGGCGGAGACGTGAGCATCGAAGGTGCGGATGCCGTCGCACGAGCGCTCCCCGTCGGCAAAGCGGTCTTCGCCACGGCGGACGAGACGCAGCTGGTCCTCTCCGGAAGGGGAGAGGCTTTCGTGGCGCAGCCGGGATCAGTCGTCGAATAAAGCTTCGAAGCACCTCTTGACAAGGTTCGTTCATATGTTCTAAACTGGATGCATGCCAACGTTGACAGCCTCAGCTCCGCCTGACAGGGCTGAGCGACGCATGTCCGAGTGGCTGGAACTTCAGGCCGAGAAGGCGCGGTTGCATGCGCGTGAGGCCGAGTTGCTGTGCGCGGCGTTCGGCGAGGCGCTGGATGAGCGGGAGTCGCGCGTCGGCGCTGACGACATGCGTGACATCCCGATTCGTTCTCTGACCGCCGAGTACAGCGCGGCCGGGCGTATCTCGTCACGGACCATGGAGTCAGCGATGTGGAACGCGCATGTGCTGGTGTCGGAGTTCCCGGTGACGTTCCAGGCGCTTCAGGATGCGCGGATCAGCCCGACGCATGCGCGCATCATCACGGACGCCGGCGCCAGGATCGATGACCAGGAGAAGCGGTTCGCCTACGAGCTCGCCGCGGTCGATTATGCGTCGGGGGAGAGTCCGAACCGTGTCCGTTCGGTGACGCGGATGCTGGCGGCAAAGCATGGTGATGTGAAGTTCGAGGAGCAGCGCAAGGCAGCGCATGACCACCGGGCGGCATGGATCGATGACTTCGACGACGGTTCGGCCCTGATACACATCCTCACCTCGTCGGTGCTCGCGCACGCGGCGATGGATCGTGCGAGTCAGCTGGCCCGGTTGGCGAAGGATCCGCACTCTTCTGAGCGCACCCCGGTACTCGGCGAGGTCGAGAAGCACCCGGCGACGATCGAGGACGAGGACCTCATCCCGGAAGAGCTCGTGCTCGGGCCCGACGGGCTCGGCGCGGACGGCGAGTCGCTGGCGGATGCCCCGCACGATGACCCCCGGACGATGGATCAGGCTCGGGTCGACGTCATGATCGACCTGCTGCTCGCCGCGGCGGCCGAGAGCGTCGCCGCATCCGGTGCTGAGGCGATCAGGGGACGGGTGCAGGTCACGCTTCCCGCTGCGGTACTCGCCGGAGCGTCGGATGCTCCGGCCGACCTGGCCGGATGCGGCCCGGTCGATGCGGATCTCATCCGTGAGATCGCCGGACTGTCTCCCGGATGGGATCGGTTGTATATCGACGAGTGCTCCGGGATGGTCACGGCGACCGACCGGTACCGGCCGACGGCCGAGATGCGCCGGTATCTGCGCGCCCGTGATGGGCGGTGCCGGTTCCCAGGGTGTGCGGCATCGGTTTTGCGCTGCGATCTCGACCACACCGAGGAATACAGCAGGGGCGGCGTGACCGCATGCGGCAACCTCGGTCATCTGTGCCGACGGCACCACTCCCTCAAACATCCCGACGTCGACTCGAAGCACAGGTGGCGCGCCCGACAACTCCCCGGCGGGCGTATCGAATGGACCAGCCCGCACGGTCGGGTCTTCGTCGACCACCCCCAGCCACGCGTCCACTTCACCTGATCGCGATGGCGCTCGCGCAAAGCGATCTGACGCGACACGCCGATGACACGCCGTGAACTTTCAATATCCGCTTGAGGGTTTACGATCTGCGACTTGACCGGATCGAATGACACGGGTGTAATTAGTGATGCACGGCCCAGCGGGGGGCAATATAAGGGCAAGGAGAACGATATGACGGGTTACCGTTCCGACGTTCCCGAGAACTGGTTTGTCGATCCGGTCAATCTCGGGGTTCCCGGGGTCAGGCGACCCGATCATGACGAAGACACCGCGCTCGCGTGGCAGACCGATGCGCTCTGCTCTCAGACCGACCCTGAGGCGTTCTTCCCCGAGAAGGGCGGCTCCACCCGCGATGCCAAGCGCATCTGCTCGTCGTGCGATGTCCGCGGTGAATGCCTGGAGTACGCGCTCAACAACGACGAGCGTTTCGGCATCTGGGGCGGGCTCAGCGAGCGCGAGCGTCGCAAGCTCAAGCGCCAGGCCGCGGGCTGACGGCTCGCATAGCTTCCCGGCCACGCCGAGTGCGCTGACGACGGCGAGCGGACCCAGAGCATAGGCTGACCAGGCCATGCCAACCCGAGTCCATGCCATCATCGTCGCGCGTCCAGGCCCTTCATCTCGTGCGCAACTGCTGCGAACACTCGATGCGCTGACGCTGCAGACTCAGCGCCCCGACGCCGTCACTCTGGTCGTCTGCGGGGACGGCACCGCCGCCAGGGAGAGCGACGCCGTCGCACGCATCGTCGAGGGCATCATCGAGGCTCGCAGCAGCACGTCGTTCGCCGCGGCCGTGAGGCTGGCGATGCCCCGCGTCGCCGAGGGGGCGGCCGTATGGCTGCTCGCGCAGGACTCCGCGCCGCACCCGCACGCGCTCGCCCAGCTCGCCGGGGCACTCGAACGATCTCCATCCGCGGCGATCGCCGCGCCCAAGCTCGTCGACGTCGACAACGAGAGAGAGCTCGTCTCGCTCGGAGTGACCATGACGAGGCTCGGCCGTTCCGTCGACCTCGTCGCGGGGGAGCTCGACCAGAATCAGCACGACGGGCGCGACGACGCGCTCGGCGCGGACATCCGCGGAATGCTCGTCCGCGGCGAAGTGCGCGAGCGCCTCCTTCCCGACCCCGCACTCGCAGGAGCCGACGAAGGCCTCGACCTGGGCGTGCGCGCGCGACTGGGCGGCGGCCGCGTCGCCCTCGCCCCGAACGCACGCATCTCCGTGAGCCCGGACGGCCCCGCGGCGCTGCCACAGGGCGCGGCGCAGCGGGCGTACGTCACGCGTGTCGCTCAACTGCATCGCCGCCTCGCCTACGCGCCGGCACCGGTGGTCCCGCTGCACTGGCTGACCCTGCTGCCGCTGGCACTGTGGCGCACGATCGTGCACCTGATCGGCAAGCGCCCTGCCGCCGTCCTCCCCGAATGGGGAGCAGCCTTCGCGGAGATGGTGAAGTTCGGCGGGGTGGCCCGGTCTCGGCGCGGCATCCGCGCTTTGCGGACAGCGTCATGGGCGAGCATCGCACCGCTGCGCATCACTCGCGGACAGCTGCGCCGCCGGCTCGATGACGGTCACGGCAGCGAGGGCGGGGCGGTCAGCGAGCTCAACTTCTTCTCCGGCGGCGGTGCCTGGGCCGTCCTCGGCGCGCTCGTCGTCAGCGCTGCGGCCTTCACGTCCCTGCTCGCGTGGCCCGCGATCGGCGGAGGCGCGCTGCTTCCGCTGCGCGACACCGTCGCAGCACTGTGGGAGGACGCCGCCTGGGGGCAGCGCGGCCTCGGCATCGACCTGATCGGCCCCGCCGACCCGTTCGCCGGCGTGATCGCCGTGATCGGATCGATGTGGCCGGCAGCGCCCTCGTTCGCCATGGTGCTGCTCTGGCTGGCGGCGCTTCCGCTCGCCGTTCTGGGCGGCTGGTTCGCCGCCACGCGCCTCACCGACCGCGGTGGCCTGCGCATCTTCGGCGGCGTCGCCTGGGCCCTCGCGCCGACCTTCCTCACCGCCCTGATCGAGGGGCGTCCGGCCGCGGTGCTGCTGCACCTGCTGCTGCCCTGGCTGTTCCACGCGGCCGTCGTGGCCCACCGGTCCTGGGGCGCCGCGGGGGCGGCATCCATCATCCTCGCCGCGGTGCTGGCGTGCGCGCCGTCGCTCGCGCCCGCCATCGCGCTGCTGTGGCTGCTCGCTCTGATCGTCGTCCTCTCGCGCGCCTGGTTCCACGGCGCCGTTCGACTGCTGTGGCTGCTCGTCCCGACGGCCGCGGTCTTCGCACCGCTGATCCTGAGGCAGGTCCAGCGCGGCGACCTCTGGGCCGTCTTCGCCGATCCGGGATTCCCGTGGGCCGGGCCCCAGGTCGCTGCCGACGCCATGGGGCGCCTCCTGCTGGCATCCGGATTCCCGACGGCCGACCTCGCAGGCTGGGCCGATGTCTTCGGCCCCGCTGTCGCCGCGTGGGCGCCGCTGCTGATCGTGCCCGTCGCCCTGCTCGCTCTCGCCGCGGCGGTCGCGCCGCGCTGGGGCGCCGGCATCACCCTTCTCGGCGTGGCCATGACCGGTCTCGCGACCGCCTTCATGGCCGTCGGCGTGATCGTCACCTTCGCACAGGGAGTGCCGGTCGAGATCTGGCCCGGCACCGGGCTCAGTCTTGCCTGGGTGGGACTGGTCGGCGCGGCCATCGTGACGCTCGATACGGCGATCACCATGCCGGGGCTGCGCGTCGCGGCCGTCACCGTCGCAGGACTGTCGCTCGCGGTCTGCGCGGTTCCCGCGCTGACAGCACTGCATGCCGAGCGCGCGGTGCTCACCAACGGACCCGACAGCACCCTTCCCGCCTATGTCGCCGCCGAGGCGCGCGGCGACCGCGAGATCTCCACGCTCGTCCTCACGCCGCAGAATGACGGCGGTCTCGCGGTCGAGGTCGTGTGGGGAGCATCCGCGACGCTCGGGGCACAGACCACCCTGCAGAGCACCGCGACAGAGCCGCCCGGCACCGACGCCAGCGCACTCGCCGTCGATCTGCTCTCGGCGCGCACCTTCGATGCGCCCAGCGAGCTCGCCGCCCTCGGCATCCACTTCGTACTGCTGGATCAGGTCGACGGCGACGAATCCGACGTCGCACGCGCGTTCCGCATCGAAGCCGTCACGGCGCTGGATCAGCGCGCGGGCTTCGTGAAGGTCGGGGAGACCGACAAGGGCGTGCTGTGGCGGCTGAATGCGGAGCCCCGCGAGCGTGCGGAACTCACCAGCGCGCAGGCGGGTACGGGACACACGGTCACGACCGTGATCCTCATCGTGCTGTTCGCGGCACTTCTGCTTGCGATCCCCACGAGGGCGTCCCGTCGCGCCGCGCGTGCTCAGTCACGCATCGTCGGTCGCTCGCCGGAGGAGCCGATCGTGCTCCCATCCCGCACGGAGCATCCGATCGTGCACGGCGAGGACGAAGAGCCGACTGAGGACGAAGAGCCGGCCGAGGACGAAGAGCAGGCCGAGGACGAAGAGCCGGCAGAAGACGAAGAGCCGGCAGAAGACGAAGAGCCGGAAGAAGACGGCGACGCCGGTGAGGCCCCGGAGCACGACGACGCGATCGAGCCACCGGAACAGGACCAGCCCGACGAGCCGGAGCAGAACGCCTCTGACCTGCCACCCGAAGAGAACGCCGACGATCAGGAGAAGGACCGATGACTCAGAATCGTGCGGTCCGGGTCGTCGCGACCGGAGCCCGGCTGCTGGTCGGAGTCGCCGTCGTCGTGGGGTGCGTCCTGGGCGTCTCGGCCGCCGTCGCGCTGCCATGGCCGGAGATCGCACGCGAGCCCGCGCAGGTCGCCGTGACTCCGACCCCGGGAGATACGACCCTGGTGTGCACCGGCGACTTCCGCGCGGTGGGCCGAAACGCCGAGAATGCGGCGCAGCAGGTATCGGCCGGCACCCCCGACTTCACGGTGGACAGCAGCGGGCCCCGCGAGAGTTCCGAACTCGTCTCCGCCGACCTCCCCGACACCCCCGGTCCCCAGCGTCTGGTGGGCAGCGCCGAACGCGGCGAAGCGGCGCTGATCGCGGCGGCCGAATCGATCTCCCTCGAGTCGACCGATCTCTCCGGGCTCGCCGCAGCTCCGTGCCGTGAGACGCGCACCGAGTCCTGGCTCGTCGGCGGCACAGTGCAGACCGGCACCAACGACCTGATCATCCTGTCCAACCCCGGTGACGTCACCGCCACCGCGACCCTCGTCGTGTACGGAATCGACCAGACCGCGACGACCACGCTGATCCCCGCCGGCACGCAGCTGTCCGTGCCGCTCGCCTCGATCGCGGCGGGCGCCCAGGAGCCTATCGTCCGGATCACGGCCGCGGGTGCGCCGGTCAGAGCCGTCCTGCAGTCGTCGCTGATCCGAACCCTCGACCCATCCGGCATCGACCTGCAGGACAGCGCCCCTGCGCCCAGGAGCGAACTGTCGTTCGCCGGCGTCCAGGTCGTGAGCAAGAGCGAGGACACCGGACTCACCGTCATGCGCCTGATGGCGACCGATCAGGCGACCAGAGCGCGCATCACCGTGCGCTCCGGCGGCGCCGAGGTGCAGCAGTTCAACGTGCCGCTCGAAGCGACCACCCCCACGGAGGTGAGCGTCGACGGGCTGGACGCCGGTGTCTACAGCATCGAGATCGACGCGGACGCGCCGCTCGTCGGTGCCGTCAGGCAGACGACCGGGGTCGGGCCAGGCAGCGACTTCGCGTGGACTCCTGCGGCGGAGGCCATTCGCGGCGAGATCCTCGTGGCGGTGCCGAACGGCCCGGGCCCCCGCCTCCACCTCGTGAACACGCAGGACGCCGACGCGAAGGTGACGCTGACACCCGCCGACGGCGGCGACGGCGAAGAGATCTTCGTCCCCGCTCATGGCGACGCAGTCGCGGATGTCTCGGCCGACACCGCGTACTCGCTCTCGACGGATCAGCAGATCCAGGCGGCGGTGACGCTCTCCGGTACGGATGAGCTGGCCGGCTGGCCGCTCTCGCCGGGCACCGCGGCGCAGCCGCCGATCATCGTCTACCCCTGATCCTTCGCTCGCTGAGCCGTTCGAAGCGTCAGGGCCCGTCGGGGCCGAACTCCCACGGGTCCTTGCCCACGTACTCCGCCGCCGCGCGGAAGACGGCGCTCTCGATCGCGATCCGGCGATGGATGCCGTCGTCGTGGCCGGGCGGGAGCAGACGCTCGATCGGAATCCGGAACAGCACGATGCGGCGTTCGTCGCGGTCGATGCGCCAGCGAGGGATGCCGTCGGCATCCGCCTTCTGCGGCAGCCCGCCGATCTCGAAGCGCACTTCCTCGAGCTCCGGCCAAGTGCCGCGCAGGAATTCCACTGCCGTGCCGATGGTCACGTCGAAGCGATCGATGCGGCCGTCCAGCGGCGGCAGGGGAGGCCGCACGACCTCACTGCGTCCGAGACGCCCGTGGCGGCCGTGTCGTGCGCCACGACGGGGCGCAGCGGCGCGTTCGGTACGGCGACGGGGCATGACGAAAGTCTAGGTGCTCCGCGCGGCATCCGGGTGTGGCTGGCGCTGCGGCCTACGCTGACAGAGATGGACGGAAGACTCTGCTCTAAGGTGACCTGCGCACGCGAGGCCGTGGCGACGCTGACGTTCGATTACGGCGATCAGATGGCGGCTCTCGGGCCGCTCGGCGGCACGGATCACCCGCACGCGCATGATCTGTGCGCGCAGCACGCGGACCGACTCTCGGTCCCCGCCGGATGGATCGTCGTCCGGCACGAGGCGCTGCGGGCCTGAGGGCTACACGCCGACGCGGCGTCCGGTGAGCCGCTCGGCTCTCGCGTCCGCGATCGCCAGCGCCCGACGCTCGCGCTGACGTCGCAGCACGGTGATCGCGATCAGTAGCTGCTCGGGGTGCGCCGCGGGCTGGGGTGAGATGTAGACGGCGGACTCCGCCACCAGGTCCTGCGCGACCCGAGCCCGTGCCGGCGGCGACATGCGTGCGGCGTGCTGCAGGAACTGCGAGATGCGCCGGGCGAGACGGTCCGGCATCCGCGCCACATCCGCGATCTGCGCCCAGCCTGCCAGCGCAGGCGGCATCACAGCGGCGAGCGGGACGAGTTTCGGGGTGCGCACCCGCTGACTGTAAGTGCCCGCCACCAGGTCGCCCAGTCGCTGGGAGCGCGCGGTGAAGGCGCCCGACAGCATCGCCACCGCACCGAAGGTCATGTAGATCTCCAGCACGCCGATCAGGGCGCGGATGAACGCATGCCGGAACCCGGCCGCCCCGCCGTCGAGGCGCACGATCCGCCCGCCCACGGCGAGCTTGCCGAGACTGCGTCCGCGGAGGGCGAGCTCGACGACGATCGGCACGACGACGAAGCACACCACCATCGCCGCGATGCTGAGGATGCCGTCGATCGAGGTGTCGACGATGCCGGCGAACAGCAGCCACGTCCGCAGCCACAGGAACAGCAGGAACAGCACCCACCCGACGATCATGTCGATCAGGGCGCCGAGCGCGCGCATGAAGAACCCGAGCGGCTGCACATCGATGGCGACCGCTTCGCCGGAGAGCACCTCGTCGGCGGTGTCGATCGGCGTGGACATGAGTACAGTAAATCAGGTGGATGCCGATGCTCTCGCCGATGCGCGCCGCGCGGAATGGGATCGCCTCGGCGAACTCAGCCGGTCGCGTCTGGACGGCGACGGTGTCGACGAGCTGATCGTGCGGTACCGCGCGGCATCCGCGGATCTCGCCGAGCTGAAGACCTCGGTGGGCGACTCGCCGCAGGGGGCGTACGTGTCGTCCGTGCTGTCGAAGGCGCGGCTGCGTCTGACGGGTGCTTCCGACAGCATCCTCACGCAGATCGCGCGGTTCTTCGCCGATCAGCTGCCTGCAGCACTGTACCGGCTGCGCTGGACGACGCTGGTGATCGCGCTCGTGTTCATCGCGATCACGGCCGGTGTCGGCGCGTGGATAGCCTCCGACCCTGCGCTGGTGGCGACGCTCGGGCCCGCCGATTTCCTCCAGCAGTACGCCGACGAGAGCTTCACCGAGTACTACACCGAGAACCCGGCGGCAGTCTTCGCCGGAATGGTCTGGACCAACAACGCCTGGATCGCCGCGCAGTGCGTGCTGTTCGGGGTGACGGGCATCTGGCCCGTCTACGTGATCGTGCAGAACGCCTTCGGGCTCGGCGTCTCCGCCGCCGTGATGGCCGCGCACGATCGCCTGGACGTCATGGTGCTTTACATCCTGCCGCACGGGATGCTCGAGCTGACCAGCATCTTCGTCGCCGCCGCAGCCGGCCTGCACCTGTTCTGGGCGTGGGTCGCACCGGGGCATCGCATCCGAGGCGCTGCGCTCGCCCAGGAGGGCAGAGCGCTGGCGACCGTCGCGATAGGACTCGTGTTCGCGCTGTTCCTGTCAGGCCTCGTCGAAGGATTCGTCACCGGCTGGTCGTTGCCGTGGCCCGTGAAGATCGGGATCGGCGGTGCGGCGCTCGCGGTCTTCCTCGTCTACATGCTGCTGGTCGGCGGTCGCGCGTACCGTCGCGGTGAGCGCGGGGACCTCCTCGAGTACGAAGCCGGCACCCCGCAGCTCACCGCGGGTTGATCAGAACTTCTGCGTACCGTCCAGCAGCGTCTTGTACGCCAGGCCGGCGATCATCGCCCCGACGATCGGGAACACGATGAACACCCACAGCTGCGACAGCGGGCCGACCCCGCCGTAGACGGCCGCCGCGATCGAGCGGGCCGGATTCACCGACGTGTTGTCGACCGGGATGCTGATCAGGTGGATGAGGGTCAGCGTGAGACCGATCGCGAGGCCGGCGAAGGGCGTGGGGCGCAGCTTGTGCGTCGTGCCGAGGATCACGAACAGGAACATCGCCGTCAGGACGATCTCGACGATGATGGCGGCCCACATACCGAAGCCGCCGGGGGAGTGCTCGCCCCAGCCGTTGCTGGCGAAGCCGGCATCCTGAGCACCGGTGAGCCAGCCGTCCGGACCGAACAATCCGATGAGCACGAGGATCGTGCTGGCGACCACGCCGCCGACGACCTGCGAGATGATGTAGCCGGGTACCTCACGCCACGGGAGCCGGCCTGCGGCCGCGACCCCGAGCGTGACGGCGGGGTTGAAGTGGCCGCCGGAGACGGGGCCGAAGGCGTATGCGCCCACGACGACCGTCAGGCCGAACGCGAGTGCGACCGCCACGTAGACGGCCGAGCCTGAGCCCGGGTCGGTGAAGTGGTTGGACGCGAACAGCGCGGTGCCGACGCCGCCGAGGACCAGCAGGAAGGTGCCGAGCGCCTCAGCGGTGAGTTTTGCGCCAGTGGATGGGACCGGAGCCGCGGCTTCGGCGAGCGTTTCGCTCATGGGATTCCCTCTCGTCGGTTCGATTCGAAGCGATCGAATTCACCGCACATGATAGTGGGGTCGGATGCCGAAGCATCCGACCCCACGCGGGAATGTTCGTCAGGCGATCAGTCGCCGACTCCGACCGGCTCCGGCTCGCCGACGGGGAGACCTGCCAGAGCACGGACGTCGTCCGCGAGCTGCTGGTCGACCTGGCCCCAGTACCAGAAGAAGCGCTCCTGGATGGCGGGAACCGTCAGCGCGTTGTACTGACCGGTGAGGGTCTCGACGAAGCGCTGGCGCTCTTCGGCGCTGAAGACGTCGTTGATCAGCGTGCGAGCCTGGCCGAAGTCGTCGTCCTCCGAGTGCAGGGTCGCAGCCGAGCGCACGAGTGCGCCGTCGTTCTCCCAGCTCGCCTCGACACCGCGCTGCGGGTCGGCCTGCGGGCCGCCGGCGACACCGTACGAGTTCGGGGTGTAGACCCGGTGCTCTGCGGTGTTGTAGTGGTACTGCATGTTGCCCTCGTGCATGTAGTTGCTCGTGTGGGCGGCGTGCGGCTGGTTGACCGGCAGCTGGTTGTAGTTCGTGCCGATGCGGTAGCGCTGCGCGTCCGGGTAGGAGAACACGCGGGCCATCAGCATCTTGTCGGGCGAGATGCCGGTCCCGGGAACCTGGTTGCCGGGCGAGAAGGCAGCCTGCTCGATCTCGGCGAAGAAGTTCTGCGGGTTGCGGTTCAGCGTGAACGTGCCGACCTTGATGCGCGGGTAGTCCTTCTTCGACCAGGTCTTGGTCAGGTCGAACGGGTTGAAGCGGTAGGTCTTGGCCTCTTCGTAGGGCATGACCTGGACGTAGACGTCCCAGGACGGGTTCTCTCCACGCTCGATCGCCTCGTACAGGTCGCGGCGGTAGTAGTCGGCGTCCTCACCGGCGATGCGCTCGGCCTCGTCGGCGAACATCGGCTCGACGCCCTGCTGAGTCAGGAAGTGGTACTGCACCCAGAAGCGCTCACCGGCCTCGTTGACCCACTGGTAGGTGTGCGAGCCGTAGCCGTTCATGTGACGCCACGAGCGCGGCAGGCCGCGGTCGCCCATGACGTAGCTGACCTGGTGGGCCGACTCGGGGGAGAGGGTCCAGAAGTCCCACTGCATGTCGGCGTCGCGCAGGCCGGAGCCGGTCAGGCGCTTCTGCGAGTGGATGAAGTCGGGGAACTTCATGCCGTCGCGCAGGAAGAACGTCGGGGTGTTGTTGCCGACGATGTCGAGGTTGCCCTCGGTGGTGTAGAAGCGCAGCGAGAAGCCGCGGACGTCGCGCCAGGTGTCGGGGGAGCCCTGCTCGCCGGCGACCGAGGAGAAGCGGATCAGCGTCTCGCTCTTCGCGCCGGGCTGGAAGACGGAAGCGCGGGTGTACTGCGAGACGTCCTCGGTGACGACGAACTCACCGAACGCTCCGCCGCCCTTGGCGTGCGGGTTGCGCTCCGGCACGCGCTCGCGGTTGAAGGAGGCGAGCTTCTCGACCAGGTAGCGGTCGTGGAGGGCGGTGATGCCGTCGGGACCGGAGGTCAGCGAGTGTGCATCGCTGGCGACCGGGGTTCCAGTCTGGGTGGTAGTGAAAGCGTTGTCTGTCATTTCACTTGTTCCTTTCGCAATCGGAGCAGATGGCTCGGTAGGTCACAGAGGCTTCGATGATCCGCATCCCGTGGTCGTGGGACGGATGCAGGCAGGGTGCTTCGCCGGTGGCGCAGGCGACGTCTTCGACGCGGCCGCACTCGACGCACTGCAGATGGTGGTGGTTGTCGAACTCGTCCTGCACCTCGTAGAGCGCGCTGCCGGCGTCGGGCAGGCTCACCCGGCGAACGATGCCGGCGCCCGTGAGGTCGCCGAGGATGCCGTGGACGGTGGGCAGTGCCAGGCCGCTCAGCGTCTCGCGCAGGGAGGAGAACACGGTGTCCGCCGATGCGTGCGGGTGGACGGCGAGGGCTTCGAGAACCGCGACGCGCTGCACCGTGACGCGCAGGCCAGCGGCGCGCAGGCGCTCGGTGGCTTCGGGGGGCGCGGCGGTGGTCATGGCATCGAGCCTACCCTTTTTCTGAATCATTCACAAAAAGGAATCGGTCAGGTCTAGATCGGATCTACAGCCGCCCGGCCGCCTTCAGCTCGAGGTATCGGTCGGCGATCTTCGGCGGCAGACTCTCCGGATCGGCGGCGATCGCCTCGCCGCCCGCGCGGCGGATGGCGTCGGCCACATTCTCCGCATCACGCAGCGTGCGCTCGGCTGCTGCGGCGAGATAGATGTCCTCGCGGGAATCGCGCTTCGTCGCCAGCGTCCCGACCGCGTCATCGGTCACCGATCCCACCAGCACCGTCGTGGCGCGCGATGGGTTCGGGAATGCGCCGAGGAAGCTGCGCGCGGACTCCGCGGCATCCTGGGCGGTGAGCACGACGACCAGTGAGGGGCGCGTCGTCAGCGTGCGGATCGCGGCGAACGCTCCGCCCCAGTCCGTGTCGACCAGGCGCGCGTGCACCGGCGCCATCGCATCGGTGATCGCTTGCAGCAGTCCCGGCCCGTCGACACCGGTCACCCGTCCCCGCACGACCCGGTCGTACATCAGCAGGTGCACGTGGTCGCCGGCGCGTGACGCGAGAGCAGCCAGCAGCAACGACGCCTCGAGCGCGGCATCCAGTCGTGTGCCGTCGCCGACGCGAGCGGCCGCGGTCCGTCCCGTGTCGATGACGATGACGACGTGCCTGTCGCGCTCCGGACGCCAGGTGCGCAGCATCGTGGTGCCGGCGCGTGCCGTCGCGCGCCAGTCGATCGAGCGCACGTCGTCGCCCCGCACGTATTCGCGCAGGGAATCGAACTCGGTGCCCTGGCCGCGCACCTGGATGCTGGTGTTGCCGTCCAGCTCGCGCAGCCTGGCCAGGCGGGAGGGCAGATGCTTGCGCGAGGCGAACGCCGGCAGTACCCGGATGGCGCCCCGCACGTCGTGCCGTGCCTGCCGCCCGCCGAGCCCCAGCGGACCGCGGGAGCGGACGAAGACGAACTCGCTCACGAGCTCGCCCCGGCGCCGCGGAAGCAGAGGAATCGTCACGCGGCGTCGCTCATCTGGCGGCACCACGATGCTCAGCCGTTCGGCGCTCGCCCCCGCGGTCGGCTGCCAGGCGTCGCGGACCAGCGCGTGCAGCGTGCGCGCACCGTGATTGTGCAGGGCGACCGAGGCGTCGATCGGCTCATCCATGCGCGCACGCGCCGGCACCCGCCTGGTCAACGTGATCTGCCGCGCGCTCGCCGCGAGCGCAACGTCGATCGCCAGCAGGATGCCGCACAGCACCAGCCAGCCCGCGACCGCGACCCACACCGGGACACCGGCCATGGCGAGAGCCACGACCGGGACGACCCCGAGTCCGATGAGCAGGGCGAGGCGACCGGAGACGAACACTTAGATCGGCACCCGCGTCTGCTGGATCACCGAGGCGAGCACAGCATCCGCCGACACGCCCTCCATCTCGGCATCCGGACGCAGCTGCAGCCGGTGCCGCCACACCGGCACCAGCATCGTCTGCACGTGATCCGGGGTGACCGCCGATGAACCGTTCAGCCAGGCCCAGGCCTTCGCGGCGGCCAGCAGCGCGGTCGACGCGCGCGGGCTCGCGCCCAGCAGCACGGACGGCGACTGGCGGGTGGCGCGGGCGAGGTCGACGACGTACCCGAGCACCTCGTCGGTGACCTCGACGCGGGCCGCGGCATCCTGAGCGGCGCGGATCTCATCCGCCGTGACGGTCGGCTCGACGCCGGTGAGCGCACGCGGCGAGAACCCGCCGGCGTGCAGCCGCAGCACGGTGACCTCCGCATCGCGCTCGGGCATCCCGACGACCAGCTTCATGAGGAACCGGTCCAGCTGCGCCTCCGGCAGCGAGTAGGTGCCCTCGTGCTCGATCGGGTTCTGCGTGGCTGCGACGAGGAAGGGATCGGGCAGGTCGCGGCTGGCGCCGTCGGCCGACACCTGACGCTCTTCCATGGCCTCCAGCAGCGCCGCCTGGGTCTTCGGGGGCGTGCGGTTGATCTCGTCAGCGAGCAGGATGTTGGTGAACACCGGTCCCTGACGGAACTCGAACTCGCCGGTGCGCGCGTCGTACACGAGCGAGCCGGTCACATCTCCCGGCATGAGGTCGGGGGTGAACTGGACGCGCTTGGTGTCCAGGCCCAGCGCGCGGGCGAAGGCCCGGACCACGAGAGTCTTGGCGACGCCGGGAACGCCTTCCAGGAGCACGTGGCCGCGCGAGAGCAGGCAGACCAGGAGCCCGGTGACGGTGCCGGCCTGTCCGATGACGGCCTTGTCGACCTCGGCGCGCACGCGGTGCATGGCCTGACGCAGCTGCGCCTCGTCTGTTTCGGTCGTGGTTGTGTCGGTCACTCTGTGTTCCTTTCCACGTGGACGGCGGTGTCGACGGCCGCCTCGAGTTCTGCCAGTCGGCGAGCGGTGTCGACGAGCTCGGCGTCCGTCCCCGGCAGCGGGCCGTCGAGAAGCTGGTGAAGCGAGCCGCGCGGGATGCGCAGCCGGTCGGATGCCGCGTCCGCGATCTCCGCGGCCGTCGAACGGGCTGTCAGCCCCAGGCGTGCGGCGAGGCGGCGCAGTGAGCCGTCGCGCAGAGCGGCGGCGGCATGGGCTGCGTCGCCGGCCTTCGCGGTGAGACGGGCCCGGCCGTGCATGGTCTCGGAGGCTCGCACCGTGACCGGCAGGGTCTCTGTCACGAGCGGTCCGAATCGCTGGCCGCGCGAGATGCCCGCGACGATGCCCGCCAGCAGCAGGAGCAGGATGGCCGGGGTCACCCACTCCGGCGTGAGCGTGGCGAGGGTGTCGGGGGACTGCGCCTCGAGGTCGCTGTCGGCCAACGACGGCACGTACCAGACCACGTGACCGGTCTGACCGAGCAGCGCGAGGCCCAGTGCGGCGTTGCCGTTCTCGGCGAGATGCTCGTTGCCGAACAGCCGCACGCCCTCGATCAGCGCCGTGAGGTCGCCTGTGCGATCGTCCACCAGCAGGCCGGCGGCCCCGTCGCTCTGGAAGCATCCGGTGACGCCGTCGGCGGGGGAGAAGAAGCGATCGGGCTGCACGGCGCCGACGTTCGCGAACTCCGACAGGTCGCATCGTGCGTCCAACGCGCCGGATGTCGGCGGGGCGGCGTTCTCGCCGAGGTCGAGCAGTCGCAGCAGACGGGAGGCGCTGGAGAGGAACACGGTGCGGTCCGCCGGCTCGATCAGTGCCTCTACGGCCTCGTCGGACAGGGAGAACGGGTCGGCCATCACCAGAGTGCTGTCGTCGCGGATCGCGGCGATCGCGTCCGTCCTGGTGCGCGTGACGGTGATCTCGACGCCCTGATCGCGCATCAGTTCGGCGAGGGCGAGCGTTCCGGAACCCTTGGCGCTCTCCGGGTCGAGGGCTCCGCGGGAATCGGGTGCGCCGAAGCTCAGCGCGCCGATCAGCAGCGCGAAGACGATCACCGCCGCCGCGATCGCCAGCCAGCCGAGGGCGGAGCGCAGCCGCCCCTTCTCGCGTACCGCCGTGCCGATCGCTGCCGTGCTGGTCGCCGCCGTGCCCGTCACGAGGTCACCGCCGCGGGCTCGCGTCCGGCGACAGGACGCGTCGTCGAGACCAGGTCGTCGGTCGCGGCGAGGTCTCGGTAGCTCTGTTCGGTGGCGGGGTGGCGCAGATAGCGCACCTGGTCGAAGGTTCCGGCCGCCGCGGTCAGTTCGACGTGATGGGCGGCGAGGGCCGAGGCGGCCTCGCGCGCGATCGCCTGCGCGGTCGCGCCGGGGGCCGGGTCGATGATGTCGCGCTCGAGCAGACCGCGTGCGAGTGCGCGGAACCGGAGCACTGTGGCAGTGTCCCAATCGCCGTCACGAGCCCTGCGCTCGGCCTCAGCGCGGAGCTGAGCGGCGGTGCGGTCGTCGCGCTCGCCGAGGAGATCGACGCCGCGGCGCTTCACACGGCGCGCTGCGCGCGGCCGGCCCCACAGGATCAGCACGGTGATGAGTGCCGCGACGATCACGACGGCGACGATCACGAGCGCCGTGCTGCCCACCTGCTGCCCGGTGTCAGGCGAGAAGAGTCCGTTGATGAACTCGGCGACATCCTCCGCGAGGTAGTCGAACCAGGTCGGCTTCGCGTCCGCGTAGCGTGGATTCTGCAGTTCCTCCTCGGCCCAGCGGCGTGCTTCGTCGCCGTCCGGGGCGTAGGGATCGGCCGTGAGAGGGATCATGCTCCGCCGGATCCGGGCGCTGCCCACGGACCCTGGTCGGCCGGCGACGCCGGCGACGCCGGTGGCGACGTCGGGGATGCCGGTGGCGGCGGAGGAGGAGCGGCCTGTGTCGCAGGAGCCGGGTACTGCCCCCAGCCCACAGGCGGCGCGGCATACGCCGGTGCGGGCTTCGGCGGCGGGGCGCTGCTCACGGCGCGCGCAGGATCGACGGCGAAGGGATCGCCGAGCTGCTCCGGCGTCGCGCCGAGCTCGCGGCGCTCCAGATGGCGGATCAGGCTGTGGTCGAGTCCCTCGTACCGCATCCGGCAGTCGAGGTAGATGAAGACGGCTGCGGCGCACTGGACGACGATGGCGACGGCCTGGAGCACGTACACCAGCAGTTGCGGCGCGACGGTGGCGATGAGGATGCCGGCGATCTCGGCGGCATCGTTGCCGCTGGTGGGGGCGATGACGGGAACGAAGAGCGAGCCGAGCAGCGAAAGGGGAAAGCTCACGATGCTGACGGCGGCGCTCATGATGATGTTGATGAGGAAGATCACGGCGAACGTGTTCCAGAACCGTCCGCGGGTCAGACGCCACGACCGCACCAGCGCCGTGCGGAGCCGAGCCCGCTCGAGGACGAGCACCGAGGGCACCAGCAGCAGCTTGGTGCTCAGCCACACCCACAGCGGGATCGCGGCGAGCACGAGGAGGATGCCGATCACCACCGAGAGCGCGACGCCTCCGGCCGAGCCGTCGGCACCGGCGGTCACGCCCAGGACGATGATGCCGCCGATCACGAGGACGAGCACGATCCCCGCGAGAGCCTGCAGGACGCTCCATCCGACCAGAAGCCAGAACGAGGGCCGCATGATCTGCCACAGCCGGCCGAGCGTCGGCTTCTCGCCGAGGGCGGCGTGGCCGATGTCTGCGGCGACCACGCCCTGTATGACCGCCGTGAAAGCGAGGCTCACGAAACCCATGACCAGGACCACGAGGCCGTTGATCGCGATGGTTCCCCACATCACCGGATAGAAATCGGGGTTGCTCGGGGAGAGCGACTCCAGCCGCACGAAGCTGAAGAGTGCGACGCCTCCGACCACCACGAGCGTGATCACGGCGACGACCAGCTGCACGACGATCGCGAAGCCGAACAGCACCTTGGGGTTGTGGCGGAGAGCGGCGAAGGGCTTCGCCAGCAGTGCTCCGAAGGTGAGCGGGTGAAGCGGGATGAGTCCTGGCCTGACGGCCGGCGTCCAGGATGCTGTGTTCATCTGACTCCCCGCGCTCATCGAGCTCCCTCCGAACGTGCAGAACCATCGTGTCATACCCGAGGGCGCATACCGGGAACGCGCGAAGGCGCTACCGTGATCGAAATGTTGTCATGAAGTACGCTGAACATGACTGCGTCCAGCCTTCACCCGAACGGCGGCGCGCCTGGGTAGAAAGATGGGGCTGGGATCAGATGACCTCACGGATCCTCGTGGTCGATGATGACACCGCGCTCGCCGAGATGATCGGAATCGTATTGCGCACCGAGGGCTTCGAGCCCGTCTTCTGCGCCGACGGTGCGAAGGCCGTCGAGGAGTGGCGCACGCAGCATCCGGATCTGGTGCTGCTGGATCTCATGCTCCCTGGCATGGACGGCATCGAGATCTGCACGCGGATCCGCGCGGAATCCGGCATCCCGATCATCATGCTCACAGCACGCGGCGACACCGCCGACGTGGTCCGGGGGCTCGAGGTCGGCGCGGACGACTACATGGTCAAGCCGTTCAACCCGAAGGAGCTCGTGGCGCGCATCCGCACCCGCCTGCGCCCCGTAACCCAGGCGACCAGCGAGATCCTGCGCATCGGCGATCTCGTGGTCGACGTCGACGCGCACGAGGTGCGGCGCGGCACGACGCCGATCCCGCTCACGCCGCTCGAGTTCCAGCTGCTCGTCGCCCTGGCATCCAAGCCCCAGCAGGTGTTCTCGCGCGAGATGCTGCTCGAGCAGGTGTGGGGATACCACTACAAGGCGGACACGCGACTGGTCAACGTGCACGTGCAGCGGCTACGCGCCAAGGTGGAGCTCGACCCGGACGCGCCGAAGATCGTCATGACGGTCCGCGGCGTCGGATACCGGGCCGGCAGCGTCAGCAGTTAGGTACCAGAGCCGATGAGTGCGACCACCGCGCTGTGGCGCGACTGGCGAAGCTGGCCGGAGGCGGTCACGACGCTCTGGCGCCGCTCGCTGCGGTTCCGCACCATCACCATCACCCTGCTGCTGACGTCCTTCGCGATCTTCGTCACCAGCGTGATCATGGCGCTCGTGATCCAGAACAACCTCTTCGAATCCCGCCGCGATGAGGTGCTCTCCGATGCGCTGCGAGCTGTGGCGGAGGCGCAGAAGAGGGTCGACTCCGCCGAGGTGACCGACAACCCCTCCGGCCTTCGGGCGCTGTGGGGCGACGTGCAGGAGACGATCCCGCGGGCGTCCTCGTCCTCGCGCGTCATCGCGCTCCAGATCGACGAGATCCCCGTCGGCAGCGGGGTCCGCGGATTCCTCACGGATCCGAGCCTGAGCGAGGACGCGATCAGCGCGGGCCTCCGTGAGCGCGTGGTCTCCTTCCCCGATCGGCAGTCGTGGCAGTCGATCGCCATCCCCATGGGCGACGGATCGGTCGCGCCCGGCATCGTCGTCGGCCAGCAGCTGTTCCTTCCCGGCATCGGCGCGTTCCAGGTGTACATCGCCTACGACCTCGCCGACGCGCAGCAGACGCTGCAGTTCGTGCAGAGCACGCTGTGGGCGGCCGGCTTCGTACTCATCGCGATCGTCGCGGGAATCTCCTGGATCGTGCTGCGCCTGGTCTCGAAACCGATCATCGAGGCATCCGAGACCAGCGCGCGCCTCGCGGCAGGCGATCTCGAGGTGCGGCTGCCGGTGCACGGCGAGGACGAGCTGGCCACCCTCGCGCAGTCGTTCAACGCGATGGCGGACAGCATCGAGTCGCAGATCAAGGAGCTCGGCGAGCTCTCGCTCGTGCAGCAGCGCTTCGTGTCAGATGTGTCGCACGAGCTGCGGACGCCTCTGACCACCATTCGGCTCGCCGCCGACATGCTCAACGACCAGCGCGATCAGTTCGATGCGACCACGAGCCGCACCACGGAGCTGCTGCACACACAGGTGCAGCGCTTCGAGACGCTGCTCAGCGATCTTCTCGAGATCAGCCGCTACGACGCAGGATCCGTGCAGCTCGAGCTGGAGGCGACCAGCCTCGCAGAGCTCGCGGAGGACATCATCGACCAGATGCGGCCGCTGGCGGAGGGGCGAGGGTCGGAGCTGCGGCTGGTCGCGCCGGGAGGCTACTCACCGGTGGACATGGACGCGCGCCGTGTGCGCAGGGTGCTGCGCAACCTCATCGGCAACGCGATCGAGCACGGCGAGGGGCATCCGATCGTCATCACCGTCGACAGCAACCAGTACGCCGTCGCCGTCGGCGTGCGCGACTTCGGGCTCGGCATGAGTCCCGCTGACGCCGAGCGGGTCTTCGACCGCTTCTGGCGCGCGGACCCTTCACGTCAGCGGACCATCGGCGGCACGGGACTCGGACTCTCGATCGCACTCGGCGATGCCAAGCTGCACGGCGGGACGCTCGCGGTCTGGTCCGAGCTGGCGGTGGGAACCAACTTCGTGCTCACCATCCCACGCAGCCACGACCACGCGGACGGCTCGTCGCCGGTGCCGCTGGAGCCGCAGGAGAACGTCGCCGACGTCAACGGGATGACGCAGCCGATTCAGCTGACCGAGCTGCGCGAGGTGTACTTCACCGACTCGATTCCCACAGCCACCGGAGACGACTCATGACCCGCCGCAGGCACCGCAGTCTCGCCGTCCTCGCGCTCGCCGCGTTCATGGCGGTGCTCACCGGGTGCACGAGCCTGCCCGTCTCGGGCGAGGTCAACGTCGGGCTCGCCCTGGACGAGGCCGACCTCGATCCGGACATCAGCCAGATCGCCGCGCGGCCGCTCGCCGGAGCGAGCCCCGGCGAGATCGTCGAGGGCTTCCTGGATGCCGCCCTGACCCCGGACAACGGCTGGGCGATCGCGCGGGAGTTCCTCAGCCCCGAGCTGGCGGCCACGTGGCGCCCGAGCGAGAGCGTCACGATCGACTCGGGCGCCGGTGCCCGCGAGTTCACCGTGGACCTGGATGAGGAGGGCGATGCCGCGGTCTCCGGTGACGTGCGGGTGCTGCTGGATCACCAGGTGGCGCGCGTCGACGAGGACGGCGCTTACGCCGAGCTCCCCGGCGACGCCTCGGTCGCGGCGTTCAAGGTCGCGCGCAACGAGGACGGGGAGTGGCGCATCACGGCGGCCGCCGACGGCATCGTGCTGGATGCCGAGGCGTTCCCGCAGGTCTTCCGCCGGTACTCGCTGCAGTACTTCGACCAGAGCTGGACCCATCTGGTGCCGGACCTCAGGTGGTATCCGCGCCGTCAGACGATCGCGACGACGCTCACGCAGTCGCTGTTGAGCGGAGAGCCCAGCGAATGGCTCGCGCCCGCGGTGCGCAGCGCGTTCCCGGGCGACGTCGCCCTCGCGAGTGACTCGGTCCCGATCAGCCCCGAGAAGGTGGCGACGGTGGAACTGACCGCCGCCGCGGCGACGCTGGATGCCACGCAGTTGTCCCGCATGCGCACGCAGCTCGAGGCCACACTGCGACCCGCAGGCGTCACCGAGGCGCGGCTCCTCGTGAACGGCCGCGACCTCGACGCCGGACGCACCGTCGTCGACGCAGGGCGTCAGGAGACGAGCCCCGTCGTGCTGACCGGGAACGAGTTCGGCGCGTACGTCGGCGACGAGATCGTGCCCGTGGACGGGATCAGCGATGAGATCGTGGCGCTCGCGCCGAGCGTCACGTCCATCGACGTGGCGGCGGACGACGCGCGGGCGGCGGTGAAACTCGACTCCGGCCTGGTGTACACGGTCTCGGACGGCAGGCGCGACGAGCTCGACGGCAGGCCCGGACTGATCGCACCGTCAATGGATCCCTACGGATACACCTGGTCGGTGCCCTCCGCGTCGCCGCATGCTGTGAAGGCGTGGCGCCCCGAGGTCACCGGCGTCGACGTCGTCGGTGCGTTCCCCGAGGCCTCCTCCATCGCACAGCTCCGCGTCGCGGCCGACGGCGTGCGTGCCGCGGCGGTCGTCACGATCGGCAGCCAGCGCTGGATCGTGCTCTCGGCGATCGTGCGCGACGAGGCGGCGGAGCCGGTCGAGTTCGGCCCGATGCATATGGTCGCGCAGGTCGAGGGGGCGGTGCTCGGGATGTCCTGGGTCGGCGGGGACTCTCTCGCCGTGCTCGTCGACGATGCGCAGGCCCGGCTGGTGCTCACGCAGGACGTCGGCGGGCCGGGCACCTATGCTGCGGCGCCGACCGGCGCGCAGGCGCTCTCCGGTGGCCGCACCAGTGCCGCCGTACGCATCCTCGACGAGGACGGCGTGCTGTTCGCCCAGCGCGGCACGACCTGGCAGATGGGGCTGTCCGACGTGCTCGTGCTCGGCACGCACGCGGGTCAGTAGCCGCACTCGTTCTGCACAGCCGCCCCGCGTGCACAGATGGTGCCGGTGGGGCACCGCGACATCGCGATGAGGGCCAGGATCGGCTCATGGTCGACTGGACGGTCCTGGCGGACGAGATCGCGGCCTTCGTGCTGTCCGGATGCTGCGCAGGATGCGACGCGCCGGGAACCCTGCTGTGCGACGACTGCCGAGCGGAGCTCGTCGCGCGTCCGGTGCACCTCGAGACCCCCGCCGGGATGCCGGTGCTCGCGGCGCTGCCGTTCCGAGGCGTCGCCGCCCGATGCCTGCGACGGGTGAAGGAGGACGGCGAGACCCTGCTGGCCCGTCCGCTCGGTGCCGCTCTCGCCGAGGCCGCAGCTCTCGTGCTCGCCGATCACCCGGAGGCCCTCACCGTTCCGGTGCCGACGGGCACGGCGGCGTTCCGGCGCCGCGGCTACCGGGTGCCGGAACTACTGATGCGCAGAGCGGGTCTTGCCACGGTGCGGATGCTGACGCAGACGCGGCGCACCGCAGACCAGCGGGAACTCGACATCCTGCAGCGCAGGCAGAACGTCGAAGGCAGCATGCGCGCGCGACACGCCCGGGCCACCCGCGACGTGGTGCTGTTCGACGACGTCGTGACGACCGGCGCAACCCTCGATGAGGGAGCCCGCGCGCTCACGGCGGCGGGATTCCGGGTGTGCGGGGCGGTGGCGCTCGCCGCGACTCCGAAGCGCACAGAGTCACGGGAAACACATCATGAATGACTCGTGACTTCCGGGGAAACGAGGGCTACGGTAGGGGGACACAAGGCGACCACGGTCCGCCCTTGGCCGGGAGGACCGGGACAAGGAGGCAGCAATGGAAACAAGCATCGTTGGCGTCGGAGTGGGTATCACTGATCGCTTCCGAACCGTTGTCGAAGAGAAGATCGCCCGTGTTCAGCAGCTCGCCTCGCGGGCGCAGCGGCTGGATATCAAGGTCACGCATCGCGCCTACCGCGCAGGTCGCGTCCCGGACGAGACCGTCGAGCTCACCCTTGTGGGCAAGGGCCCCGTCGTCCGCGCGGAGGCCGTCGACGGAGACAAGTTCGTCGCCCTCGATCTCGCCGTCGACAAGATGGCCGAACAGCTCCGGCGCGCCAAGGAGAAGCGCGTGGACGGCCGACAGCACCCGCGCGGCGCGCATTACGAGAAGGGCAGCGGCTCCATCGAGGGCATCGACGTGCAGCCCGCATCCGTCGACGTGCTCCAGGCCGTCGCCACCGGAGCCATCCCGACCCAGAGCGAAGAGGCCGAGGAGTACTCGCCCGTCGTCATTCGGACCAAGAATTTCGACCCAGAGTGGATGACCGTCGAGGAGGCGGTCGACCGGATGGAACTCGTCGGCCACGACTTCTTCCTGTTCGTCGACGCCCGCACGGATCACCCGAGTGTCGTCTACCGCCGCAAGGGCTGGGACTACGGCGTCATCTCACTGACCACCCAGGCATCGCCCGAGGAGGCAGCCCTGGCGTCCTGATCTTGCGAAAAGGCCCGGCACTGAGGTGCCGGGCCTTTTCGCTGCCGTGAGTCTGTCCAGACTTCAGTCGAAGATGCCGTCCAGGATGCTGCCGATCACGAGGCCGCCCATGATGCCGCCCATGATGTCGCTGCCGCCGCCGCCGCGGCGTCCGCCGCCCCAGCCGTCGCCGCCCCAACCCTGCTGCTGCGGGCGGGCCGAGTCGATGTCGCGCTGTGCGAGTTGAAGCGCCTCTGCGGCGAGCTGAGCGACGCGGCGGGACGCCGCCATCGCCTGCTCCCGCGTCTCTTCGGGGACGATCATCTCGGGGATGTCGATGCGCAGGCGCTCGGCTTCGGCGAAGCGCGTGCGTGCGTCAGCGCCGATCCAGCCGCGGTGCCCGGAGATGAGTCCGCGGGCGACGCCCAGCTGACGGTCCGCATCGTCCAGCGAGTGCTGCACGTGCGCCACAGTAGGCAGCGGGTTCTGCGCCCGGTAATTCGCCTTGGCAATGGCGTCGTCCAGGGCGGAGTTGGCCGTGCGGAGCTGCGTGAGCTCGGCGAACGGGTCATTGCGGGTTCCTGCGGGCGAGAGTGCGTCGAGGGCCTGTTCGAGATCGGTGACGGCCGCCGTCACAGCGGGGATCTTCGGAGCGGTGCGTGCCGCGATGATGTCTCCGCGCGAGTCTGCGACGACCTCGGCGAGCGTGGACTCTGCGCGCAGCGCCTCGATCTCGAAGTCTTCGACGGCGTCCAGCAGGGCGCTCGCGCGTCGAGTGGCCTCGGTCGCGGTCTCCAGCGCGAGGTTCGCCTCCTCGTTCTGGCGTGCCGCTCGGCGCCGCTCGGACACCTCTGCGCCATGCGTTGCGAAGGCGATCAGCTGCTCGGCCTCATCGGCGGATGCCGTGATCTGATGCATCGCCGACTCTGAGTACCGCGACGTGAGCCGTTCGATCGTCGCACGGGTCTGCGGGATCCGCGCGGTCAGCGCTTCAGCATCCTTGCGCACCTGCGCGACGACCTGCGGAGCCTGCCGCACGCGGGCGACCGAATCGGCGAGCGCGGCTGTCTTCTCGTCGAGAAGGTCCTCTGCCCAGTCGCACAGCTGCACGATGCGGGCGTTGCGGGTGCGGAGCTCCTCGTCGGTGTCGGGGATCTCGTCGTGATTGAGCTGGTGCAGCTGGAAGGCCTCGCGCAGGTGGGTCTTGACCGAGTCCAGCGCGGCCTTCAGATCCTTCGTGAGCGAGATTCCGAGCTCGGCCTCGGCGAACGCGAGCTCGTCGCCCGCTGTGCGGATCCGCTCGTCGGCGGCGACGAGCGCCTGCTCTGCGCGACGGGCCAGATCGGCGTCCTGCGCCGCCTGTGCAGCCTCTTGCTCGCGTTTGCGCTTACCCCAGAAACCAGCCATGGATCGATCCTACTTTCCGTACGCCATGCGCGCGCTGTGGATCAGGCGATCACCGTGCGGCGGGTGAGCTCAGGCGTGCGTGGCGGGATGAGCCAGGAGACTGCGGCGATGAGCAGCGGCAGGGCGAACGCCAGGGCAGCCAGGGCAAGCCACGGCACGTCGGAGACGACGAGGTCGCCCCGAGACTGGATCGCGAAGCCGATCGGGGGCAGGACACCGGCGGCGGCTCCGGCGATCGTGCCGAACCCGGCGATGATGAGACCCTGCCAGAAGCCGATCCGTCTGCGGAGCCCCGGGGTGCCGCCCACCGCGGTGAGCGTGGCGTCGTCGGGGCGCCGCTCGAATCGTGCAAGACCGAGCGCGACTGCGGATGCGCCCAGGACGAGGACCGCAACGCCGATGAGGATCGGGAACATCCAGAACATGTCGTCGGACGGGCCGCGCTCATAGGACGGCGAGAGAGCCACGTCAGAGGTGCTCAGGAGCGTGGCGTGCGAATAGACGCGGTCGACGTCATCGATCTCGAGCGGATGCGCGAGAGCAGCCATGACCTTGACCGGTTGGATCACCATCCCGAGCCTGTCGGCGGTCTCGGGAGAGATGACGATCGCCAGCGGCTGATCGGACGCATCGATCACGATCGCGTCGATCGCCTGCTGCCACTGCGGTTCCGCGGCGGGAGGCTGCTCGGGCTGGCGCTGCCAGACATTGTCCGGGACACGTCCCTCATATGACTCGCGGGCCGTCCATGACGCGACGTCGATGGTGTCGTCGGTGACCCAGCGTTCATCGGCGACGAGCGCGCTTCCGGAGCGGAAGGCGCTCAGCTGAGCGGGGGAGAGATCGATGCCGAGAACCGTCGACAGTGCGCCGGGTTCAACCACTGAGATCGGATTCATCGGCCACTGCCCGGTGTATCGGTACGACATCTCCGTCGTCGGGTCGATCAGGTACTCCTCGGGCATCACTGCGATGATCCAGTGATCCTCGGCCGGAACGTCTTGCGGCGAGGAGTAGTAACCGGTGTCCGACTGGCTCCGGATGACTCCGACGCTCGTCGCGCCGGCATCCGTGACCAGTTCCAGGGCGGCGTCAGCCGCGTCGTCGGCCTGCTCGGCGTTCACTGGCATGACGATCCCGTTCCCGTTCGGGTAGAACTCCACGGACAGCGAGCCGACGGGGCCCTGGTAGAACCAGTTCCGATTCGAGTTGCCCATTTGCATCGCCGACTGCGAGATCGCGAAGACCGCGATGAACACCGTCGCTCCGATCGCCGCGAACGCGGGAACCGTGCGCGAGGCGTTGGCTGCGGCATCCCGCGATGCCAGGCGCGCGGCGAGTCCGATGCGCGAGAGCACGCGCGAGGCGAGCCAGAGCAGCCAGCGTCCGGAGAGCAGGATGCCGATCTGCACGAGGATCGGGCCTATCACGATTCCGGATGGCGGGATCACTCGAAGAGGCGAATCGGCCGCCAGCTCCGTGTAGGCGATCGCATTGATCGATGCCATCGCCAGAGCGCTCAGGATCGTGAGCCCCACGCCCACGACGAGGATGATCGAGCCCCAGATCGGCCGCGAAGCCTGTGGGGTCTGCGGTCGTCGTGCGCCTCGCAGTGCGCTCAGCGTGTCGGAGCGCGCGACAGAGCGTGCCGGGATCGCGGCCGATGCCGTTCCCACAAGGACCGAGAAGATCAGGATGCAGGCAAGCACCGCCCAAGGGGCATGGAAGCCCCAGTAGCGGGTGCCGGAGCCGTCGTCGGTGAGCCACATCACGAGCGCCGCGAGGCCGACGCCGAGGGCGAGCCCGATCACACCTCCGGCGGCTCCGAGAACCGTGCCCTGCAGGACGATGGTCCGCCTGAGGTCTGCGCCGGTTGCTCCGACGCTCGCGGCGACCGCGAGTGATCGCTGTTGACGTCGAGCCGCGACCGAGAAGGCGGCACCGGCGAGCATGACCACGACGTATGCGGCGAAGAGCCCGGCGGCGCCCAGCATCATGACGTAGCCCTGCACGGCGCCGTCGCCTGAACTGAACGTCACCCAATCGTCCGACTCCGTCGCCTGCGGCGGATCGAGCACGACCTCGCGCGAGTACGCGACGACCCCCTGTTCGTTGAGGGCCTGGACATCTCCCCAGCTCAGGGCGTCGTCAGGCAGGAACCACTTCGTCGCGCCGGTCAGGGTGTCGGACTGAAGGAAGAGAGCGGTCTGCGTCGAGGGCGTGGACACCGCGGTCATCGTCCCCACGACGGTGAAGGTTGCGCTGGACGCGTCGAGCTCGATGTCATCACCGATCGTGATCCCGAAACGCTCCAGCCCGGCCGGGGTGACAAGGATCTCATCGGCGGCTGCGGGTATCCGCCCGTCGACGAGATCGAATCGACCTTGGAACCGGGAGTCCCAGACCTCGCCGTCCCACGCCGGCAGCGACGCCAGGCCTGTCGCTGTCTCCGCCCGGACCTGGCCTTCGGTCACCGCGATCGCTTCGGTTCCGGAGGGGAGCGCGGTGACGGGATCCGGCAGCGGGTCGCCCTCCGGCATGGTCATCTGATCGTTCTGGAATGGATAACCGTTCCACCCGGGCTCGGTCGGCGACTGCCAGAATCCAGCATCCGGCACTCCGACCGGCTGCACCCACGCCTCCATCTGACCGAGCTCGGCGCGCACCGACTCCTCGGGCGTCGAGACTGTGCTCCACACGACGACAGAGAATGCCGCCATCCCGGCGATGGGAAGGGCGATCAGCGTAGCGATCAGGATGCTCGATGAAACCGTGCGCCGCACTTGGCGGCGTGCGAGACGAGAGGCGACTCGCCACCGGGCGCGGTACGTGCCGGTTCTCCGCTTCGTGCGTGCAGGCGTGGCGGTCGGTCCGGGCCGGCCGCCTCGCTTCTCGAGTGTCGAACTCATCGCGCGGTGCCGCTCAAGAGGCTTTCGGCACTTTCATGCCTCGCCTCGTCCACGATGCGCCCGTCGCGCAGGAACACGACACGATCGGCGAACCCCGCGTGCCGAGCCTCGTGGGTGACGAGGATCCCCGCGGCGCCGGCGTCCACACGCGCTCGCAGCATCCGCAGCACCATCTCGCCGGTGACGGAGTCCAGCGCACCGGTCGGCTCGTCGGCGAGGATGAGGCGCCGCCCGCCCACCACGGCGCGGGCGATCGCGACGCGCTGCTGTTGCCCTCCGGAGAGATCGTCGGGGTAGGAGGCGAGCTTGTCCGCCAGGCCCACGGATGCGAGAGCGTCCTTACCCGCACGACGGGCCACGCGCCCGCGGAAGCCGTCGAGTTCCAGCGGGAGCGTCACGTTCTCGAGCGCGGTGAGAGTGGGGATGAGGTTGAAGTCCTGGAAGACGAACCCCAGCGATCGGCGGCGGAGCCTTGCGATCTCGGCGCGGGACTGCTCGCTGAGGTACGAGCCTTCGATGATCACCTCACCGCCGGTCGGCGTCGCCAGGCCTCCGGCGACCGAGAGCAGCGTCGACTTGCCCGAGCCGGACGCGCCCATGATCGCCACGAGCTCGCCCTGCCGGACTTCTAGGTCTACGCCCGACAGTGCCGAGACGGCAGTCGCGCCCTGTCCGTACTGCTGCGTGATGCCGACCAGCTGCAGAATCGTCTCGGTCATCTCGCCGTCGCCTCCTGGTTCGCGGGACGCCCGCGCTTCGGGCGCTCTGTCGCGAGTTCGAGTCCCATCGCGTGATCCGGATGCGGCGCAAGCCGCTGCTCGGTGTGGTCGAGCCAGCGCACCTCGGCCTCGGCGGCGAAGATCATCGAGTCCACCACCAGCGACCACGCGAGCTCTGCCGAACCTTCGGGGTCGCCGCCGGCGTACTTCGCGCGCTGCATGCTCTGCAGGTGTGAGAGCGACGCGCGTCGCTGCGCCTGGATGACCGCCGTGACATCGACTCCGGGAAGGGTGGCGGCCACGGCGAGCTTGATCGCCAGCTCATCGCGGGTCGCCTGCGTGCGGACGACGGGGGAGGAGAGCCACTGCGCGACCTCGGCGGATCCGGCATCCGTGATCTGCCAGTACACGTGGCCCTGATCGTCAGGTTCCCCGCGCTCGACCAGACCGTCCCGCTCGAGGCGTTCGAGGGTGTTGTAGATCTGGCCGACGTTCAGTGGCCACGTGGAACCGGTGCGGCGATCGAACTCCGCCCGCAACTGGTAGCCGTAGCAGGGCCCCTGGTCGAGGATGGCGAGCAGGCTCTGGCGAACGGACAATGCGACCTCCTGAAATGATTGCTGAGTAAATATATACACGGAAATGGTCAGCCGGCACCAGATCCGGCCGCTGCGGCGTGTTCGTACGCAGACGACGCAAAGGTCACCGGCCGGTAACATGGCGAGGTATGCCCGGCACCGAAGCCCGATCTGGGTGGCTGGGATTGACCCACAAAAGGGAGATGACTTAAGTGGCGAATCCTCTTGAGAAGCTGCTGCGCGCGGGCGAAGGCCGCGTCCTCCGCCGCCTGAACCAGGTCGTGAAGGCCGTGAACGCGCTCGAGGAGGACTTCGAGAAGCTCACCGACGACGAGCTCGCGAACGAGACGACCGAGCTGCGCGAGCGCTTCGAGAAGGGTGAGACGCTCGATCAGCTCATGCCCGAGGCGTTCGCCGCGGTGCGTGAGGCAGCCAAGCGCACCCTCGGCATGCGTGCGTACGACGTGCAGCTGATGGGCGGCGCGGCGCTCCACCTCGGGAACATCGCCGAGATGAAGACCGGTGAGGGAAAGACCCTGGTGGCCACCTTCCCCGCCTACCTCAACGCGATCGCCGGTCAGGGCGTGCACGTCATCACCGTCAACGACTTCCTCGCGTCCTACCAGGCCGAGCTGATGGGACGCGTCTACCGCGCGCTCGGCATGACCACCGGCATCATCGTGTCGGGTCAGACGCCCGCGGTCCGCCGCGAGCAGTATGCCGCCGACATCACCTACGGCACGAACAACGAGTTCGGCTTCGACTACCTGCGTGACAACATGGCCTGGCGCAAGGAGGACCTTGTCCAGCGCGAGCACTTCTTCGCCATCGTCGACGAGGTCGACTCGATCCTCATCGACGAGGCGCGCACCCCGCTGATCATCTCCGGTCCGTCCTCCGGTGAGGCGAACCGCTGGTTCACCGAGTTCGCGAAGATCGCACGCACGCTCGAGGCCGGCGAGGACTACGAGGTCGACGAGAAGAAGCGCACGATCGGCGTGCTCGAGCCCGGCATCGAGAAGGTCGAGGACTACCTCGGCATCGACAACCTGTACGAATCGGCGAACACGCCGCTGATCTCGTTCCTGAACAACTCGATCAAGGCGCTCGCGCTGTTCAAGAAGAACACCGACTACGTCGTCATGAACGACGAGGTCATGATCGTCGATGAGCACACCGGCCGCATCCTGGTGGGACGCCGCTACAACGAGGGGATCCACCAGGCCATCGAGGCCAAGGAGGGCGTTCCGGTCAAGGCCGAGAACCAGACCCTCGCCACGGTGACCCTGCAGAACTACTTCCGCCTCTACGACAAGCTCGCAGGCATGACCGGTACAGCCGAGACCGAGGCGGCCGAGTTCATGTCGACGTACAAGCTCGGCGTCGTGCAGATCCCGACGAACAGGCCGATGATCCGCAAGGACAACCCCGACCTCGTCTACAAGAACGAGACGGCGAAGTTCGCGCAGGTCGTCGAGGACATCGCCGCACGCCACGAGACCGGTCAGCCTGTTCTGGTCGGCACCGTGAGCGTCGAGAAGAGCGAGTACCTCTCACGACTCCTCGCGAAGAAGGGCATCAAGCACGAGGTCCTGAACGCGAAGAACCACGCGCGCGAGGCCGAGATCGTCGCCCGCGCCGGCCGCCTCGGCGGCGTCACGGTCGCCACCAACATGGCCGGCCGCGGAACCGACATCATGCTCGGCGGAAACGCCGAGTTCCTCGCCGTGCAGGAGCTCAAGTCCAAGGGGCTCGACCCGGCCGAGACGCCGGAGGAGTACGAGGCCGCCTGGGACGAGGCGTACGAGGCCATGAAGGAGGTCGTCGCCGAGGAGAGCGCGAAGGTCACCGAAGCCGGCGGCCTGTACGTGCTCGGCACGGAGCGTCATGAGTCGCGGCGCATCGACAATCAGCTGCGCGGGCGCTCGGGCCGACAGGGCGACCCCGGAGAGAGCCGCTTCTACCTCAGCCTCACTGACGACCTGATGAGGCTGTTCCAGTCCGGCGCCGCCGAGGCGATCCTGGCTCGCACGAACTTCCCGGATGATGTGCCGATCGAGTCGGGCCTGGTCTCGCGCGCCATTCGCAGCGCCCAGTCGCAGGTCGAATCGCGCAACGCCGAGATGCGCAAGAACGTCCTGAAGTACGACGACGTCCTCAACCGCCAGCGCGAGGCGATCTACGCCGACCGCCGTCAGATCCTGCACGGCGACGACATCGCGGACCGGGTGCAGCACTTCATCGAGGACGCCATCACCGGCGTCGTCACCGACCACACCGGCGAGGGTCACACCGAGAGCTGGGACTTCGATGCGCTGTGGACTGAGCTGAAGACCCTCTACCCGGTCAGCGTCACGATCGACGAGGTCGTCGCCGAGGGGCGCGGCCGCAAGGGCGGCATCACGACCGACGGGCTGACCCGCGAGCTGCTCTCGGACGCGAAGATCGCGTACGAGAAGCGCGAGGAGACGCTCGGCGAAGCGGCCACCCGTGAGCTGGAGCGCCGCGTGGTGCTGCAGGTCCTCGACCGCCGCTGGCGTGACCACCTCTACGAGATGGACTACCTCAAGGACGGCATCGGCCTTCGGGCGATGGCGCAGCGCGACCCGCTCATCGAATATCAGCGCGAAGGCTTCGCGATGTTCCAGTCCATGATGAGTCAGATCAAGGAGGAGTCGGTCGGTTACCTCTACAACCTCGAGGTCGAGGTGCGTCGTGCCCCCGATTCCGAGGCGACCGAGGTCGAGGCGAAGGGCCTCGTCACCGGTGGCGGCGAACAGCGGCTCGAATACTCCGCGCCGAACGATGCGGGCGAGGTCGAGGTGCGCAACGACCGCGGCCAGGTCAAGCAGGCGGCGCCGGATGCGGAGGCCGCGAGCGGCGAGCAGGCCCCGCGTGGCGCGTTCGGCCAGCGCACGGATGCTCCGGCGCAGACCCCGCAGAACCGCGAGCAGCGACGGGCCGCAGGCAAGAAGAAGCGCTGAGGCACGTTGAGAAAGCCTGCCGGTGAATGCCGGTAGGCTTTCTCAATGACCCAGTCGCGCCACTTCGACCAGTCGTCGAAGCTCAAGAACGTCCTGTACGAGATCCGTGGAAAGGTTCCGGCAGAGGCGGCGCGCCTGGAGGCCGACGGTCACAGCATCCTCAAGCTCAACACCGGCAATCCGGCCATCTTCGGGTTCGAAGCACCCCACCAGATCGTGCACGACATGCTGGCCGCGCTGCCGACCGCGCACGGATACAGCGACAGCAAGGGCATCATCTCCGCTCGCCGAGCGGTCGTGAGCCGCTACGAGCAGACCCCGGGCTTCCCCTCCTTCGGTCCGGATGACGTGTATCTCGGCAACGGAGTATCCGAGCTCATCACGATGACCATGCAGGCTCTGCTCGACGAGGGCGACGAAGTCCTGATCCCGGCTCCCGACTACCCGCTGTGGACGGCGATGACCAGCCTCGCGGACGGCACCCCTGTGCACTACCTCTGCGACGAGCAGAACGGCTGGGAGCCCGACCTCGAGGACATCCGGTCCAAGGTCACACCGCGCACCAAGGCGATCGTCATCATCAACCCCAACAACCCGACCGGCGCGGTCTACTCGCGCGAGGTGCTGGAGGGGATGGTGCAGATCGCCCGTGAGAACGAACTGCTGATCCTGTCCGACGAGATCTACGACCGCATCCTGTTCGATGATGCCGTGCACATCCCAACGGCGACGCTCGCGCCGGATCTGCTGTGCCTGACCTTCAACGGGCTCTCCAAGACGTACCGCGTCGCCGGATTCCGGTCGGGCTGGCTGGTCATCACGGGCCCGCAGCAGCACGCGAAGGGGTTCCTCGAGGGCATCACGCTGCTCGCCTCCACCCGGCTGTGCCCGAACGTCCCCGCGCAGCACGCGGTGCAGGCCGCACTCGGCGGCGTGCAGTCGATCGACTCGCTCATCGCGCCGTCCGGGCGTCTGCACGAGCAGCGCGACATCGCCTGGCAGGGACTCGAGTCGATCCCGGGGGTATCGTGCGTGAAGCCTCAGGGCGCGCTGTACGCGTTTCCGCGTCTGGATCCCGAGGTCCACGAGATCTACGACGACGAGAAGTTCGTCTACGACCTGCTGGTCGCCGAGCGGATCCTGCTCGTGCAGGGGACCGGGTTCAACTGGCCCACTCCGGATCACTTCCGCGTCGTGACGTTGCCCGAACCCCGCGTGCTGGGCGAAGCCATCGAACGGCTCGGGAACTTCCTCGCCGACTATCGGCAGTGACCGCGGTGCGCGGCCGGGCGGGCTCGAGATGCTCGGCCAGCCGCCGCACCGCCGCGACCAGCGCCGAGCGCGGTGTGACATCGGCCATCGGGCGCGCGTGCAGCAGGGCGGCATCGGCCGCTCGCTGATCGTGGGGCAGGAAGGTCACGTCCGTGATCCCCGCGAAGCGCTCGAGCGCGCGTCTGATCTGCCCACGCGCGTCGATTCCCAGCGGACCGGGCCGCGCCTGATTGGCGACGACGGCGATCCGGGCGGCCGGCCCCACCAGTCCTCGGAGTTCGGCGTGGTCACGGAGGAAGCGCGAGACCGAGAGGGGGTCGGCGCCGGTCACGGCGACGATGACATCGGCCTCGCGCAGCACGGCGGTCGTGGCGGCATGACGCCGGGGGCCGGACAGGTCGTCCGAAACCTCTTCGTAGGCGTCGAAGGCCGCTGACACATCGATCACGGTCTCCTCGGCCCAGTCGCGGCACACGCCGAGCGTCGTGCTCAACCGGTCGGCGGAGAGCTCCGGCCAGCGAGACGGACGGTTCAGGCCCGCGAGAACGTCCACGGCGCCTGCGCTGGTCTCGATGGCGACGGCGACGCGGCTGAGCTCGGCGGCATCCAGCCCGCCCAGCTCCGCACGTCGGCAGGCTGCGGCGATACCGGGGGCATCGTCGCCGAGGCCGAGCAGCAGGGCGAGCGACGGGGCGACGGTGTCGGCGTCGATCAGGGCGCAGCGGCGCCCGGTGCGAGCCAGTTCCAGCGCCAACTGGATCGCGATGGTAGAGCGGCCGGGTGCGCCGTGCGGACCCCACACTGCGACGATCCTGCGGCGTGCCGGTACCGGCCGCGCGGCGATTGGCGGTGTCTCCGCGGACAGCGCGTCGGCGATCCGCCAGACGTCGGCATCTTCGGGCAGCGCCTCGGGCAGTCCGTATCGGCTGAGCAGGCGCGTCTCGCCGACACCGAGGGTGACGATGCGCACCCCGGCGCGGTCGCAGGCTGCCACCAGGTCTGCGCTCAGAGCGGCGCGTGTCGCCGGCAGAATGAGCACGTCGGCTTCTGCAAGCAGGGCGGGCGCGATCTCCGACACGTCGACGACTCCGACGACGTGGACGCCGATGCGCTCGAGCTCGCTTCCGAGCACACTGCCGCGCTCCTCGGGCAGGGCTATCAGGGCCGAGGTCATGAGCCGGTTCCGAGCGGGACGATCGAAAGGGCGGCACCGCTGGTGATCGCGGCGAGCACGTCGGCGACGTCGGCGCGGTCGATCACGATCTCGACAGCCGCACTGCGCTGCGTGAGCATGCCGTCGGTCTCCGGTATCGAGGCGACGACGACGTCGGCGGCGAGGATGCGCGGCACGTCGAACTCGCCGTCGTCCTCGAGCCGAGGCGCGTACCAGAGCTCGACGGGCGTGCCGCTCTCGACCTTTTCCGGGATGCCGACGCTGCTGTCGATCACGATGTTGGTGGTGCGGCCGCTCTGCGCATCCGCCGTGGCGACTGCCGGAAGCAGCTCGCCGCTCTCGACCGTGCGTGCGGCGATCATGCCCGCGACGAGATCCTGCGGCGCCAGGTAGCCGTCGGCGACGGCGCCGAGGCTCACCTCGACGACCTGGAAGTCATCGGAGGTCAGCGCCTCGCCCTGGGTGATCGTGCGGTTGGCCTGCAGCACCGGCGTCGTCTCGCGCGAGGACGACACGATGAGCCAGACGCCGGCGATGGAGAGGATGACAAGGGCGATGCCGATGAGGAACCGGATATCACCCCAGAATGCGCGCCGGGCACGCGGTTTCGTCGTCATGCCCTCATCGTCACAGAATCGACCGACTCGAGGCGGAAGTTATCCACAGGACGGGCGAGTGGTGCGGGGTGGGTGGGCAGCGCAGCCAGAATGGAGCCATGGCCGATTCGCCCGCGTCTGCTCCTCGCTTCCTCGCGCCCGCGCAGGTCGCCGAGCTGCTGAGCATCGACGTCGACGAGGTGATCAGTCTGGTGATGTCCGGCCATCTGCGCGGCGCAAAGCTGGGCTCTCCGGCCCGTTGGCGGGTGGAGGAGACGAGCATCGCCGACTACCTGGCCGAGCAGACCGAGCAGGCGCGGCGGATGGCGCTGTGGCGCCAGGCCGATGAGGCGAGCTTCCCGGAAGTGTGGGGTCCGCAGGGGCGCGGCCCGCAGCATCCCTAGGAGTCACGCAGAGATCGCGGAGCCCGCGGTGCGCAGCCAGCGCAGCGTCGTGAACGGCACGATCCGGAACGCGCGCACGGCGCCGGCGAGGCGGGCTTCGCCCGCATCGTGCACGGCGAGATCCAGATGATCCTGTCCAGCGCGATCGATCGTGCCGTGCAGCACGTCGCCGTCGGTCAGGGCCACCCGCACGGCCAGCCGGCGCCGCGCGAAGTCGCGCATCAGGAATCCCAGCGTCATGCGCTCGCGAAGGCCGTCCGCGGCGACCGTGACGTCCTCCAGCGTGTCCAGGAGTGCGCCGTGGTGGGTCTCGACGCCCGTCACCGACGCCATCGGCGCGATCAGCGCGCTCGTGCCCTCGACCGGCTGGGCGGCGATCCAGTCCGCTCCCACCGCACGCAGGCGGCCGGAATGATGCTCGCCGCCCGACAGCCTGACGGTCACCGGCGCGTCGTTCTGCTGCAGCAGGAGCAGCCGGGTGCGCAGGGTTAGTTTCGAGATGCGCAGTCGCTCGGACTCCGCATCCAGCGCCGCGCGCTCCGCCTCCCACTCGGCGGCGAGCTGACCCTCGAGGTCCTCGAAAAGGCGATCCCAGTGCACACGGATGAGAGTACGGGACACGCAGCGGGCCGCGTACGAGTTATCCACATCTTCTGCGAACAGCCCGGCGAGCGCGTGTGCGCCCGTGCTGTACTGGCACGCACCACGTACCGAGAGTGACGATGATGACGCTTCAAGAGTATTTCGCACCGCAGCCCACCCCCGCATCGGACCTGCCCAACCCCGAGCCGCTGCTGCGAAGTCTCACTCAGGGAGTGCTCGAGGTCTTCGCCGGCGTGCGCGAGATCGATCAGCTCGCGCGCTGGTTCAGCGAAGAGGCGTTCCGAAGGCTCGGCGCGCGAGCCAACCTGTCTGCCCGTGCCCGCAGCGCGCGGGGCACGGCCCCGGCGAGACCCGTGTTCGACGTGCTGTCGATCCACGAGACGACGCCCGCTGACGGCATCGTGGAGGCGGTCGTCGTCGTGGCGGGCCCCGGTCGCACCAGGGCGGTCGCGATCCGGCTGGAAGGGCTGGACCACCGCTGGCGCGCCACGTCGTTCGCCGTGCTCTGACAGCCGTGCGCGCTGACTAGTCTTGAAGGGTGTCAACCCTCAGTGATCTCGTCCATGCCCAGGGCTGCCTGAACGACGAGGACGTCGAATGGCTCCACCGTCTCGCAGGCGACGGCCAGCTGCTCGCGGACCTCGCCTCAGCAGACATCGTGATCTGGGTCGCGACCGAGGACGGCTCGTTCGTCGCGGTGGCGCACACCCGGCCGAGCGGCGCGGCGACACTCTTCTACCGCGACATCGTGGGGGAGCGGGTGCGTCCGCAGTGGCGCACTCAGGTGCAGGGCGCCTTCGACTCCGGTGAGATCGTCGACTCGTCGTCCCCGGACTGGTTCGAGGAGACCCCGACCCGGGTGCGCGCGGTGCCGATCGTGCGTGCCAGACGCAAGGACGGCGAGGCCCCGCCCGTGATCGGCGTCGTCACCCGGCACACGAATCTCGGTGAGGTGCGTACGCCGTCGCGTCAGCAGATCACGTTCGACGAGTGCGCGAACGACCTGTTCCGCATGATCTCCTCCGGCGAGTTCCCGGACCTCGCCGCACCGACCTCTCCGCGCCGCGGTGCGCCCCGAGCCTCCGACGGGCTCATCCGGATCGATGTCGACGGCATCAGCACGTTCGCCAGCCCCAACGCGCTCTCGGCGTTCAACCGGATGGGCTTCGACGACGAGCTGGAGGGCGAGTCGCTCGCCGAGGTGACCACGCGCATCCTTCCGGCCACCCGTCAGGTCGACGAGTCGCTGCCGGTCGTGGTGACGGGCCGCGCGCCGTGGCGCACCGACATCGAGGCGCGCGGCGTCACCGTGTCGCTGCGCGCGATCCCGCTCAAGGATCACGGCACGCGCATCGGCGCGATCATCCTGTGCCGCGACGTCAGCGAGCTGCGGCACCAGGAGCAGGAGCTCATCACCAAGGATGCGACGATCCGCGAGATCCATCACCGGGTGAAGAACAACCTGCAGACCGTCGCCTCACTGCTGCGCATCCAGGCGCGTCGCACGCACTCCGACGAAGCGCGGGATGCCCTGACCCAGGCCATGCGACGGGTCGACGCCATCGCCGTGGTGCACGACACGCTCGCGCAGGGGCTCACGCAGAAGGTCGATTTCGACGAGGTCTTCCATCGGGTGCTCAAGCTCGTCGCCGAGGTCGCAGCGGCACCCAACACCAGGGCGCGTACGCAGTCGACCGGGCAGTTCGGCGTGCTGCCCAGCGAATACGCCACGCCGCTCGCGCTGGCGCTCACCGAGGTCGTCACCAACGCTGTCGAGCACGGCCTCGCCGGCAAGGAGGGCACCGTCACGATCGACGCCGCGCGCACCGAGGACAAACTGCATGTGTCGGTTCGCGACTCGGGGCACGGTCTGCCGGAGGGACGCGTCGGTCAGGGCCTGGGCACGCAGATCATCCGAACCCTGATCCAGGGGGAGCTGGGCGGGAGCATCGAGTGGCGCGGAGCCGAGGGCGAGGGCACGGAGGTGTCGATCGACATCCCGCTCCGATGGCTCAACCGGTGATGAGTCGAGTCGGGTCTCGTCCGCGAAGCGGACCTGACGCGATTCGACTCATGGTTGAGCGAGGCTCGCGAAGCGGGCCGAGTCGAAACCAACCGACTCGGGATCTCCGGCTCTCAGCTTGCGCGGCGGGCGCGTGCGGCGCGGCGCTTGAGGGCGCGGCGCTCGTCCTCGGAGAGGCCGCCCCAGACGCCGGAGTCCTGGCTGGTCTCCAGGGCGTACTGCAGGCAGATCTCGGTCACCGTGCAGGTGGCGCAGACAGTCTTCGCCTTCTCGATCTGGTCGACGGCGGGGCCGGTGTTCCCGACGGGGAAGAACAGCTCGGGGTCGACGGTCAAACAGGCAGCTTTGTCGCGCCAATCCATGGGGGCTCCTCGGTGTGGATGATCGGTGAGCGTTCGCGATGCGAAGGCTCCATTACGAGCGGCGATAACGGGTACGCCGCTCATCAGTAGTGCGAGCGGATGCTCGCCCCACGCCGCTGTGGGAGCACATGACTGTTAACATTGTGTTACAGCCAGGGCACGAAATCAAGGCTTTTCTGCCCACAAATCTGATTTCTCAGGAGGCAGCGTGTCAGACAGCATTGCGGGTTCACCCCGGCTGGCCGTAGCGGCGGCCGCGGTGCTCGCGATCGAGGGCGCGGCGCTGACGTTCTTCGCCGTCATCGAGCTGTTCGGGCTGGGAGCGGGACAGGCGGTCGTGCTCCCGACGGCCATCGCGCTGATCGTCCTGACCCTGATCGGAGCCGTAGCTCTGTTCGCCTTCGCCTTCGGCACGCGCCGCGGGCACACCTGGGCGCGCTCCGGCGGAGTGGTGCTGCAGGTGCTCGCCGTCGCGCTCGCACTGGCATCCTTCGGCGTCCAGCCGGTGCCGTGGATGTTCATCCTCGGGGTCGGGCTGCCCGGACTCGCCGGGTTCGTGCTGCTGATCGCGGCGTCGCGTCGCGAGGGCAGAGCCGAGACCGAGCCCGAAGCCCCCGCCGAGAGCTGATCAGGCGTCGACGCCGAGCGTCTTGCGGAGCCGGGCGACGTGTCCGGTGGCCTTCACGTTGTACTGCGCCACCGTGATCACACCCTGCTCGTCGAGGACGAACGTGGAGCGGATGACGCCCTCGACCACCTTGCCGTAGTTCATCTTCTCGCCCCACACGCCGTAGGCGCTGTGCACGGCGTGATCGGGGTCGCTGAGCAGCGGGAAGGTGAGACCATCACGGTCGCGGAACTTCGCGAGCTTCGACGGCTCGTCGCGCGAGACGCCGACGACGCGGTAGCCGGCGCCCTCGAGCGAAGCGATGCTGTCGCGGAAGTCGCACGCCTGCGTGGTGCACCCCGGCGTCATCGCCGCTGGGTAGAAGTACAGCACGGTCTTCTGCCCTCGCAGATCCGCCAGCGTCACCGGCGTTCCATCCTGGTCGAGCAGCGAGAAATCAGGGGCGGGGGTACCGGGTTCCAGTCGCAGGTTCGTCACCCCACCAGCCTACTTGCCGCTACCTGTCGGCGGAGTTCTGCTTGTCGGCGAAGGTCTGCAGCAGACGCTGCAGCGAATCCAGACGCGCGAGTTCGGCGGCATTGAGATCACCGGCCTGAGCCGCCTCGATCAGCGCGCAGTCCGGCGCATCGGCCAGATGCGTGCAGCCGCGCGGACAGCTCTCCGCTATCTCTGCGAGCTCTGTGAATGCGGCGAGGATGTTCGCCGGATCCACATGCCCCAGGCCGAAGGAGCGCACCCCTGGGGTGTCGATGACCCAGCCGGTGCCGTGCGCGTTCTCGTAGCGGAGCGAGACGGTCGAGGACGAGGTGTGGCGCCCGCGTCCGGTCACCTGGTTCACGTGCCCGGTCGCCCGTCCCGCGGAGGGGACGAGCTCGTTGACGAGGGTCGACTTGCCGACGCCGGAGTGCCCCACGAACACGGTCGAGTGTCCGACGAGTGCGTCGCCGATCTCGTCGGTGGGCATCTCGTCCTGCGCGCTGGTGAACACCTGCAGGTCGAGTCCGTCGAAGTGCGCCAGGAAGGGAGCCGGGTCGGCGAGGTCGGTCTTGGTGACGACGAGAAGCGGGCGGATGCCGGCATCCAGAGCCGCCACCAGGTAGCGGTCGACGAGGCGGGGGCGCGGCTCAGGATCGGCGGCCGCGACGACGACGAGCATCTGATCGGCGTTCGCGACGATCACGCGTTCCACCTGGTCGGTGTCATCGGCGCTCCGACGCAACAGCGAGGTGCGCGGGGTGATGCCGACGATCCTGGCGAGGGTGCCCTCGGCGCCCGAGGTGTCGCCGACGACCCTGACCTGGTCGCCGGTGACGATGGGCGTGCGGCGCAGCTCGCGCGCACGCGTGGTGGTGATGATGCGCTCGTCGTCCGCGCCCTCGTCCAGCATCACGCTGTATCGGCCGCGGTCGACGCCGAGCACCCTGCCGACCTCGGCGTCCTCGTGCGCGGGGCGCCGCTTGGTGCGGGGGCGGTTCGCCTTGGGGTTCGGGCGGGCCCGGATGCTGCTCTCGTCGAACTCCTCGAACTCGTCGTCGAGGTCGTCGTCCGGGTCGAGCCAGCTCACGCGCCGGTGCCTCCCACCACGGTGTCCGACGCAGCGGTGCCGTCCAGCATCCGCTCCCAGAGCCGGGTGAACTCGGGCAGGGTCTTGGCCGTCGTGCCGATGTCGTCGATCACGACACCTGGCACACCCAGACCGATCAGCGCACCCGTGGTCGCGATCCGGTGGTCGTGGTGCGCCGCCCAGGCCCCGCCGTGCAGCGGGCGGGGGATCACTCGCAGCCCGTCGGAGAGCTCCTCGACCTCGCCGCCGAGAGCGGTGAGGTTGCCGATCAGCGCGGCGATGCGGTCGGTCTCGTGCATGCGGATGTGCCCGATGCCGCGGATCGTCGTCGGGGCGTCGGCGAAGGCGGCGAGCCCCACGATGGTGGGGGAGAGCTCGCTCGCGGCGGACAGGTCAAGGTCGAGGCCGCGGATGCCGTCGCCTGCGCGCACGGTCATGGTGCCGCTGTGCCGGCCGACGTGCGCGCCCATCGCCTGGAGGATGTCGGGCAGCAGCGCGCCGGGCTGAGTGGAGTGCAGCGGCCAGCCCGTGATCGAGACCTCGCCGCCGGTGACCATCGCCGCGGCCAGGAACGGTGCGGCGTTGGACAGATCGGGCTCGATCGCGATCTCCTTGGCGCGGGGGACGCCGCCCTCCACCAGCCACTCGCCGGTCGCCGGCCGCTCGATGCGGATGCCGCGACGGCTCAGCGACTCGATGGTCATGTCGATGTGCGGCAGGCTCGGCAGGTGGTCGCCGGTGTGCACGAGGTGCAGGCCGACGTCGAACCGGGGAGCGGCCAGCAGGAGACCGGAGACGAACTGACTCGATGCCGATGCGTCGATCTCGATGCGCCCGCCGCGGATGCGGCCATGACCGCGGATCGTGAACGGCAGCGACCAGGTGCCCTCGTCGTCGATGTCGACGCCGAGGTCGCGCAGGGCGGTGATCATGGCCCCCATCGGGCGGTGCAGCGCACTCTCGTCGGCGGTCAGGTGCACGTCCTCCGCGGCGAGTCCGGCCAGTGGCGCGATGAACCGCATCACGGTGCCGGCCTGGCCGCAGTCGATCGTGGCGTCGCCGCGCAGCGGGGCCGGCGTCACGACGAGGTCGGGACCGAACTCGCCGTCGCCGTCGGACTCCTCGATTCCGATGCCGAGGGCGCGGAGCGCTTCGATCATGCGGCGGGAGTCATCCGAGTGCAGCGGAGCGATCAGACGGCCGGGGCCGTCGGCGATCGCAGCGATCATCAGCTCGCGGTTGGTGAGTGACTTCGAGCCCGGAATGGTCAGCGTCGAGTGCACAGCGCCGGCGGCTGCGGGCGCTGTGTAGGCGCCCGTGGCAGGAGAAGGGGAATACGTCGTGTCGCTCATCGGTTCCAACCTTAGTGAATGGCCCCGAGAACGCTGAGGGAGGAGAGGCGATGATCGCGACGCTGGAACGTCGGTTGGAAGACGTCGTCGGCCTAGACTGGCCGATGATGGATGACACGACACCTGCAGACGCCACAGGCGCCGCTCAGCGCGAGTTCGAGGAACAGGCGATCCCCTTCATGGATCAGCTGTACGCGGCGGCCATGCGCATGACGCGCAACCCCGCCGACGCATCCGATCTCGTACAGGAGACGTTCGTCAAGGCGTTCGCGTCATGGTCGTCATTCACGCAGGGCACGAACCTCAAGGCGTGGCTGTACCGCATCCTGACCAACACGTACATCAACATCTACCGCAAGAAGCAGCGGGAGCCGTTCCAGGGCACGATCGACGAGCTCGAGGACTGGCAGATGGGCGGTGCGGAATCGACCACGGCCACGCACGGCCGCTCGGCGGAGGCCGAGGCGATCGACCGGATGCCGGCATCCGTCGTGAAGGACGCCCTGCAGCAGGTTCCTGAGGACTTCCGGCTCGCCGTCTATCTGGCGGACGTCGAGGGCTTCGCCTATCAGGAGATCGCCGACATCATGAAGACCCCCATCGGCACCGTGATGAGCCGTCTGCACCGTGGCAGGCGGATGCTGCGGGAGCTGCTGGCAGATTACGCCGCGGAACGGGGAATCACCGCGGCCACCACGAGGAGCAAGAAATGACCGATTGTGGCTGCGACAAGGCCCGTCAGGATCTGGAGGAGTACCTCCGCAACGAGGTGTGCAAGACCGAGCACGCGCAGATCCGTGAGCACATCGAGAACTGCCCGTCCTGCCAGGGGGAGGCGCTCGTCGCCAGCACCCTGACCGAGGTCGTGGCGCGCGCATGCAAGGAGACCGCTCCCGAGGAGCTGCGCGACCAGGTGCTCGCCAAGCTCCGGGCCGCGCAGGTCGCAGCGCACTGACCCGCGTCGGCGCGCTCCCATAGGCTGGGACGATGACCGACGCACGCCGCACCCCCGTCGACCCCTCATCCGCCGAGCGCCTGGCAGGCCAGGACCTGACCTACCGGCTCATCGACACAGGGTCGGATGCCGACACCGAGGCGTTCCTGCGTGCGGACGCGCGCGGCTTCCTCGGCGAGGAGCCGGCGGCCGATGTCGTCGCGGCCGATCGTGCGGGGATACGGGACCGGCGCAACGTCGGGGTGTTCGAGGCCGGTGCGGCCGTCGGCACCTGGCCAGTCGCGACCGTGAACTCCTGGGTCGCCCCGCTGACCGTTCCCGGCGGCGAGGTCGACATGTGGGCGATCAGCTCCGTCACGGTGTCCGGCACGCACCGCAGGCGCGGCATCGCGCGTGCCCTGCTCGAGGGCGAGCTGCGGGCCGCTGCATCCGCCGGCGTTCCCGTCGCAGGTCTCACGGTGTCGGAGGCCACGATCTACGGCCGTTACGGCTTCGCATCCGCCGTGCCCGTCGCGAAGATGACGATCGACACGCGACGTGCGGGGTGGGCGGCGCCGTCGCCCGCCGGTCGCGTCGAGTACCTCGAGAAGGAAGCACTGAAATCCACCCTCGCCGCAGTGCACGAGGTCGAGCGAACCCAGCGCGCAGGGCAGATCGCGGGGTGGGACCTGCGCTGGGGCCGGATGACCGGCGTCGCGCCGGGCAACTCGTCCGCGGCGAAGGTGCGCGGCGTCCGCTATCTCGACGAGCACGGGAACGTGCGCGGGGTGATGGTGTACACGCTGAACGACATCCCGGGCGCCTTCCGCTCGGAGATGGCGATCTCGCTGCTGTCGACGGTCACCGCCGATGCGTTGACGGCCCTGTGGGCGTTCGCGCTGCAGCACGATCTCGTCGACAGGGTGACCGCAGACCTGCGTCCCATCGACGACCCGCTGCCGTGGCTGGTCGCTGATCGCCGCGGGGTCGAGGTCATGGTGCACGATCACGGCTGGCTGCGCATCCTCGACATCCAGGCCGCGCTGTCGGCGCGCACCTACCGCGCGCCGCTGGACATCGTGCTGCGCGTGGACGATGCACTGGAGTTCGCCGCAGGGTCGTGGCGCCTGACCGTCACCGACGGCTCGGCTGCGGTCACGCCGGTGGAGTCGGGCGCGGCGGACGTCGTTCTCGACATCGGCGCGCTCTCGGCGATCTACGTCGGCGGCGTCAGCGCCGTTCAGCTGCGCGCCGCAGGACGGCTGGATGCCACGGCAGAGGTCGCGGCATCCATCGACGACGCGTTCCGGGCAGCTCAGGCTCCCGTCCTCGGCATCTGGTACTGAGCACTACCGGACACCGAGGACGGGGCGCCCGGGCGCTCAGCCCAGGGTGAGTGCGCGCGCCAGGAGGTCGGCCTGCTCGATGGCGTGGACCTTCGACGAGCCCGTCGCCGGCGACGCGGACGCCGCGCGTGCGACGACGCGGAAGCCGCGCTCGCGGACCTTGTCGAACTCGAGGGCCAGGAACGGCCAGGCGCCCTGGTTCTCAGGCTCGTCCTGTACCCAGAACAGCTCGGCGTTCGGGTAGGAGTCCGTGATCTTCTTCAACGCGTCCATCGGCGTCGGGTAGAGCTGCTCGAGGCGCACGAGGGCGATCTCGGGGTTCGGGTTCTTGTCGAGCTCGCTGCGCAGGTCCCAGTGGATCTTGCCGGAGTGCACGAGGACGCGCTTGACGGCATCCCGGGTCAGCCCGCGGTCGTCGTCCAGCGCCGGCTCGAACCGGCCCCGAGTGAAGTCCTCGACGCTGCTGGTGGCGCCGCGCAGACGCAGCATGGCCTTCGGCGTGAAGACGATGAGCGGCTTGCGCGGGCGGGCGTACGCCTGGCGGCGAAGCAGGTGGAAGTGCGATGCCGGAGTGGACGGCCGTGCAACGATCATGTTGTCCTGCGCGCACAGCTGCAGGAAGCGCTCGATGCGGGCCGACGAGTGGTCCGGTCCCTGTCCCTCGTAGCCGTGGGGGAGCAGGAGCGTGACGCTGGAGTGCTGCCCCCACTTCTGCTCGGCCGACGAGATGTACTCGTCGATCACGGCCTGCGCGGTGTTGGCGAAGTCGCCGAACTGCGCCTCCCACAGCACCAGCGCCTCAGGAGCCTCGACCGAGTAGCCGTACTCGTAGCCCATCGCGGCGTACTCGCTCAGCAGCGAGTCGTAGATGAAGAAGCGGCCCTGGTTATCGGACAGGTTCGACAGCGGCAGCCATTCCTGGCCGTTCGCGCGATCGTGCAGCACGGCGTGACGCTGCACGAACGTGCCGCGGCGAGAGTCCTGGCCGGCCAGGCGCACCGTGGTGCCCTCGACGAGCAACGAGCCGAATGCGAGCAGCTCGCCGAAGCCCCAGTCGATGTTGCCCGTGCGGGTCATCTCGACGCGCTTGTCCAGCAGCTGCTGGATCTTCGGGTGCACCGAGAAGCCCTCGGGCTTGTTCGCGAACGCCTCGCCGATGAGCGAGACGACCTCGGAGGAGATACCGGTGATATCCGGTTCGCCGACGGTCTCGTCGACGGCGGGAAGGTCCGGGGCGATCGGCGTGGCGCCGGTCTCGGCCGCATGCGTCTCGGCGAAGGCGATCTCGAGACGGTTCTGGAAGTCTTCCTTCGCCTGGGCGTACTCCTCCTCGGTGATGTCGCCGCGGCCGACGAGCGCCTCGGTGTACAGCTTGCGGACCGAGCGCTTGGCCTGGATCAGGTCGGTCATCAGCGGCTGCGTCATCGACGGGTCGTCGCCCTCGTTGTGACCGCGGCGGCGGTAGCAGACCAGATCGATCACGACGTCGCGGTGGAAGCGCTCGCGGTACTCGAAGGCGAGCTGTGCGACGTGGATGACCGACTCGGGGTCATCGCCGTTCACATGGAAGATCGGCGCCTGGATCGTCTTGGCGACGTCGGTCGCGTATACGGAGGTGCGGGCATCCGTCGGCGTCGTGGTGAAACCGACCTGGTTGTTCACGACGACGTGGACCGTGCCACCGGTGCGGTAGCCGCGCAGCTGGGACATCTGCATGGTCTCGACGACCACACCCTGTCCTGCGAACGCGGCGTCGCCGTGCACGAGGATCGGCAGCCAGGAGAACGTGCCGATGGGCTTGCGGTCCTGCTTGGCGCGGACGATGCCCTCCAGGACGCCGTCGACGGTCTCGAGGTGCGACGGGTTGGCTGCGAGGTACACGGGCAGCTCGGACTTGTCGTCGGCGACGAAGGTGCCTGCGGTGCCGAGGTGGTACTTCACATCCCCTGAGCCGCGCTGGTTGCCGGGCATCTGCGTGCCCTCGAACTCGCGGAACACCTGTCCGTAGGTCTTGCCGGCGATGTTGGTGAGCACGTTGAGGCGGCCGCGGTGGGCCATGCCGATCGCGGCGCCGTCGAGGCCCGCGGTGGCTGCACCCTGGAGGATCTCGTCGAGCAGCGGGATCAGCGACTCGCCGCCCTCGAGGGAGAAGCGCTTCTGCCCGACGAACTTCGTCTGCAGGAAGGTCTCGAACGCCTCGGCCTCGTTGAGCTTGCGGAGCACCCGGAGCTGCTCGTCGTGGCCCGGCTTCTGGTACTTGACCTCGACCTTCTCCTGGAACCACCGGCGCTGCTCTGGGTCCTGGATGTGCATGTACTCGATGCCAAGGGTGCGGCAGTACGAATCGCGCAGCACGCCGAGGATGTCGCGCAGCTTCATGACGCGCTTGCCGCCGAAGCCGCCGGTGACGAACTCGCGGTCCAGGTCCCAGAAGGTGAGGCCGTGGCTCTCGATCTCGAGGTCGGGGTGCGAGCGCTGCACGTACTCGAGCGGGTCGATGTCGGCCATGAGGTGGCCGCGCACTCGGTAGGAGTTGATGAGCTCCTGCACCCGGGACTGCTTGTCGACGCGCTCGGCGAGGTCGACCGCGATGTCGGCGTTCCAGCGGATCGGCGCGTAGGGGATGCGCAGGGCCGCGAAGATCTCGTCGTAGAAGTCGCGCTGGCCGATGAGCAGCTCGTGCGCCTTCTTGAGGAACTCGCCGGAGCCTGCACCCTGGATGACGCGGTGGTCGTAGGTGCTGGTGAGGGTGATGGTCTTGCCGATGCCGAGCTCGGCGAGCGTCTTGGGGCTCGCGCCCTGGAACTCGGCGGGGTACTCGAGGGCGCCGGCGCCGATGATGCAGCCCTGGCCCTTCATCAGGCGCGGCACCGAGTGCACGGTGCCGATGCCGCCGGGGTTCGTCAGCGACACGGTGGTGCCGGCGAAGTCGGCCGCGGTCAGCTTGTTGCCGCGGGCGCGCGTGACGAGGTCCTCGTAGGCGGCGAGGTATTCGGTGAACGTGAGGGTGTCGGCGTGCTTGATGCTCGGCACCATGAGGGCACGGGTGCCGTCGGGCTTGGGCAGGTCGATCGCGATGCCGAGGTTGACGTGGGCGGGAGCGACGACGGAGGGCTTGCCGTCGATCTCGGCGTAGTAGACGTTCTGGCTCGGGAACTCCTTGAGCGTCTGGATCAGCGCCCAGCCGATGAGGTGCGTGAAGCTGACCTTGCCGCCGCGCGAGCGGGCCATGTGGTTGTTGATGACGATGCGGTTGTCGATCAGCAGCTTCGCCGGGATGGTGCGGACGCTCGTCGCGGTCGGGACTGTGAGCGACTGATCCATGTTCGCGGCGAGCGTCTTGGTCATGCCGCGCAGCGTCGTGACCTTGTCCTCGTCGGCCGCGGTCTCCTCGGCGGGCTTCGCCTTGGGAGCGGGCTTCGGCGCCTGGGCGGGGATCGGAGCCTGCTTGGCGGGCTTGGCCGTGGTCTTCGCCACCGGCTGAGAGCCGATCACCGGCACGGGCGCGGTGACGGGATGCTGGTCATTCGGTGCGCTCGCCGCGGGGGAGGCGTTCGCAGCGGGTGCGGCATCCGGCGTGTAGTTCTCGAGGATCGGCCACCACTCCTTGTCGACGGAGTTGCGATCGGCCTTGAACTGTTCGTACAGTTCGTCGACGAGCCAGGAATTGGCTCCGAAATCCCCGTCGTCCGAACCCCCGACGCCGGCTACCTGGTTGGCCACGCGTTATCGCCCTCTTTCATCGCTGAAGTTTGTTCGCGCGCGAGTTCGGGAGGCTCCCGGGTTCGCGCGTCCGCCTTCTAGCCTAACGTGTTCAGGCACCCCGGAAGGTGACGTGACGCGCCCGAACCGCGGCGCGAAAAGCTACCGTGGAACCATGAAGTTCGTCAGCGAACAGCCAGCCGTGGATCTCACGTACTCCGACGTGTTCCTGGTGCCCCGCCGATCGGCCGTCACGAGTCGCCTTCAGGTCGATCTCGCTCCGCAGGACGGGACGCCGGCGACGATCCCGCTGGTCGCCTCGAACATGAACTCGGTGACCGGCCAGCGGCTCGCTGCGGTTCTCGCGCGACGCGGCGGTCTCGGCATCCTTCCGCAGGACATGCCGCTGCAGGATCTGGACGGCGCGATCCGCGATGTGAAGGCGCAGCCGGTGGCGTGGGACACGCCGCTCGTGCTCTCGCCGGCGGCGACGGTCGAGGATGCGCTCCGGCTGCTGCCCCCGATGAGCGGGCACGGCATCGTCGTGGCGGAGGGCATCGGCCGGGTCGAGGCGTCGGCAGTGCACGGCGTACTCCCCGCCACGCGTCTGGCCAACGCGCTTCCCGATGCGCGACTGGGCGACCTCGTCCACTCCGGCACTCCGTCGCTGGAGGCGGAGGATGCCGCGGATGCGCGCGCCGCCTTCGACGTGATCACCGAGACTGGGACCGAGCTTGTCACGGTCGTCGATCACGGGCACCTGGTCGGCACGCTCAGCGCGCGCAGCGCGCTGCGCTCCACGCTCTATGCGCCGGCCGTCGACGCAGAAGGACGCCTCGCCGTCGGCGCCGCCATCGGCATCAACGGCGACGTCGCTGCCAAGGCCAGGGCGCTCGCCGGCGCAGGCGTCGACGTCCTCGTCCTCGACACCGCGCACGGACACCAGGAGGGGATGCTGCGCGCTCTCGCCACGGTGTCGGCGCTGAACCTCGGCATCCCGCTCGTGGCAGGCAACATCGTGACGGCCGACGGCGTGGAAGACCTCGTCGATGCCGGGGCGACGATCCTGAAAGTCGGCGTGGGCCCGGGGGCGATGTGCACCACGCGCATGATGACGGCCGTCGGCCGACCCCAGTTCTCCGCCGTGCTGGAGACCGCCGAGGCCGCTCGCGCGGTCGGCGCGCACGTCTGGGCCGACGGGGGAGTGCGGTACCCGCGCGACGTCGCGCTCGCGCTCGCGGCGGGGGCGGCATCCGTCATGATCGGTTCGTGGTTCGCCGGGACCATCGAGGCGCCGGGGCAGTTGCTGGCGGATGCCGACGGGCGCATCTTCAAGGAGTCGTGGGGGATGGCATCGACCAAGGCCGTGCAGGCCAGGTTCGGGCGCCTCGACGCGTATGAGCGTGCTCGCAAGGAGCTGTTCGCCGAGGGCATCTCCTCGTCGAAGATCTACCTGGACCCGCTGCGCCCAGGCGTCGAGGATCTGCTCGACATGATCACCTCCGGCGTGCGTTCGTCCTTCACCTACGCCGGCGCGGCATCCGTACCGGAGTTCCACGAGCGCGCCCTCGTCGGCCGCCAGTCCGCCGCCGGCTACGAAGAGGGCAAGGCGCTCCCGGTGAGCTGGTAGCGCTCGCTGCGGCTGTTTCCCAACTCGCGCTGCTCTTTCCTGGTTCGCGCTGCTCTTTCCTGTTCGCGCTGCTGAAGTCTCTGCAGCGTCAACAGCTTTGGACAGCGCGAAGAGGCTCACGGGTGCCGCGACTCGTTCTGCACATTGCGGGATGCCGTCGAGTTGTTCGACAACGACGAGAAACTGATCGGATGCTCTCGCCGCTGTGCCAGCGTTCGGACATGTCAATGCAGACAGAGCATCCGATCACCGTGCACCGGCGCCGCGAGCGCGATGGCGTTCCGCTCAACGACCGCCTGCTCAGGCAGTCGGTGCTCAGCGGCATGTACCGGAGAGTCGTCGCAGGCAGCTACGTGCGCGAAACCGCGTGGAAGAACCTGAAGCCGATTCAGCAGCACCTGGTCCGAGTGCTCGAAGTCGCCGATCGCGCGCGCGGTCCGATCGTGCTCACGCACAGCGCTGCGGCTGCGATTCACACCATCGATCGCATCGGTGCACGGCCGAATCTCGTGGATGTGCGCATAGCGCAGAGCGGGGGCGGGCGTTCATCTGGTGCTGTGCGTCGTCGTGCACTGGGATTCGAGGGCGTCGAACTGGTCGAGTGGCGCGGGCATCTCGTGACCTCGCCAGCGCAGACGGTGGTCGACCTCGCATCCGAGGCGACGTTCACAGCTGGCGTGGTGGCGGCCGATCAGGTCCTGTGGGAGCATCGCTCGGGCGGTCCGCTCGCCCGGCATGACGAATTGCTGGGCGCCTTCGACACCAACCGACGCCGTGGAGTCGGGCGCGTCCCCGCGGTGCTCGAGTTCAGCACCGAGCTCTCGGATTCCGTGCGCGAGAGCGAGGCGCGGGTTCTGCTTGACCGCCTGGGGTTCCCACGACCCGAGCTGCAGAAGGAGTTCGTGCTTCCCAGCGGGCGCACGGTGCGGTCGGACTTCTACTTTCCGGAGCAGGACCACGTCGGCGAGTTCGACGGCGTCGGCAAGTACTTCGATCCCGATATCCTCGCCGGCCGCACCCCGGAGCAGGCTCTTCTCGAAGAGAAGGACCGGGGCGATGCGCTGCGCAGGCAGGTATCCGGACTCTCCCGGTGGCGCACTCCTGATCAGCGGGATCCCGCCCGCCTTTACAGCATCCTCGTGGCCGACGGGTTGCCCTCGCGGTTTCCTCCGCCGCGGAAGCGTGCGTGACAACGGTGCGCATCTTCGCGCGGCCCATATCTGTTCGCGCTGCTCGAACTTCTGCAGCGTGAACAGCGAACAGCAGCGCGAATCAGGAAAGGACAGCGCGACTCTGAAACCACGGCGGATGCCGCGCGGCGGCGCCGCAGAACTCACAGCGAAAACAAGAGAGCACCGGCCGCCGATTCTGTAGAATCGATGCACCATGGACGACCCTCCCAGTTGTAGTACCTCGCCCCACTGCCCGCGCTGCCACTCCGAGGAGGGGAGCGTCTGATGGATTACGTCATGTTGGGCGTGGGGCTCCTGCTCACGGTGGGGACGGGCCTGTTCGTCGCCAGCGAGTTCGCGCTCGTCAACCTCGACCGCGCTGAGCTCGAAGCGCGACAGGCACGCGGCGAATCGCGGCTGTCGCTGACGATCAGCGCCCTCAAGCACACCTCCACACATCTGTCTTCCGCGCAGCTCGGCATCACGCTGACCACGCTGCTGACCGGTTACACCATGGAGCCGGCTCTCTCGAACCTGCTGCGCCCTGTGCTCACGGCTTGGGGGATCTCCGAGGCGGCGGTCAGCCCGATCGCGACCGTCGTGGCGATGACCCTCGCGACGGTGCTCTCCATGATCCTCGGCGAGCTCGTGCCGAAGAACTTCGCGCTGGCACTGCCGCGGCAGACGGCGAAGCTCGTCGTTCCGTTCCAGGTCGCGTTCACGACGGTCTTCAAACCGGCGATCCTGCTGCTCAACGGCAGCGCCAACGGCATCCTCCGCTCTGTCGGGATCGAGCCGAAGGAAGAGCTCTCCGGTGCGCGGACGGCCGAGGAGCTCTCCTCACTCGTCCGGCGGTCGGCGAGCGCCGGCGTGCTCGAGGCCGACACCGCGTCGCTCCTCGATCGCACCCTCACCTTCTCCCGGCTGTCGGCCGACGACGTGATGACGCCGCGTCCGAGCATGCATGCGATCGCGGCGGGGGACTCCGCCGAGGATGTCATCCAGCTCGCCCGTCGCACCGGCCACAGCCGGTTCCCGGTGTACGACGACGACCTCGACGACATCACCGGCGTCGTCCATCTCAAGGCCGCCGTCTCCGTTCCCCGTGAGCGTCGCAGTGAGGTGCCCGTCGGTGCGCTGTCGACCGAACCGCTGCGCGTTCCCGAGACCCTGCACCTGGACGTGCTGATCTCCGAGCTGCGCGCCAAGGGCTACCAGCTCGCGGTCGTCGTCGACGAGTACGGCGGCACCGCCGGCATCGTCACTCTGGAAGACCTCGTCGAGGAGATCGTCGGCGAAGTGTCCGACGAGCACGACCGCAGCCGCGCCGGCATCGTCCAGGGCCGCGATTCGGTCACTTTCCCGGGCGAGCTGCGACCCGACGAACTGCTGGGCCGCACCGGGGTGCGCGTGCCGGAAGGAGACGTGTACGACACCGTGGGCGGCTACATCATGAGCGTGCTCGAACGCGTGCCCGCCGCCGGCGACGAGGTCAGCCTCGACTCCGGCGTTCTGCAGGTGGTCCGCATGGACGGCCGCCGCGTCGACCGCATCCGCTACACGCCAGTGCCGGTCGACGTCGCGAATGAGGAGGTGACCCGATGAGCGATTGGATGGGAATCGTCTGGCTCGTGATCCTGCTCGTCGCGAACGCCTTCTTCGTCGGCGCCGAGTTCGCCGTGATCTCGGCCCGCCGTTCGCAGATCGAACCGAGGGCGGAGCAGGGCTCCAGGGCGGCCAAGACCGCACTGTTCGCGATGGAGCACGCGACGCTCATGCTCGCGACCTCTCAGCTGGGCATCACGATCTGCTCGCTGCTGATCCTGAACGTCTCCGAGCCCGCGATCCATCACCTCCTCGCCGTGCCGATGCACGCGCTCGGATGGGCCGAACCGGTCGTCGACATCACCGGATTCGTCGTCGCGCTGCTGCTGGTGTCGTACCTGCACGTCGTGTTCGGCGAGATGGTGCCGAAGAACCTCGCGTTCTCGATCCCCGACCGTGCGGTACTGATCCTCGCGCCGCCGCTGGTGTGGGTATCCAAGGTGTTCCACCCCGTGATCTGGGTGCTCAACGCTGCCGCCAACGGCGTGCTGCGCCTGTTCCGCGTCGAGCCGAAGAACGAGGCGGCATCCACGTTCACGATCGACGAGGTCGCGACGATCGTCGACCAGTCGCGCCGTGAGGGTGTACTGACCGACACGTCGGGTGCCGTTGCAAAGGCTGTCGAGTTCACGGACAAGAAGGCGCGCGACGTCGCCGTGTCACTGAGCGATCTCGTCACCCTGCCGCAGACCACGACCCCGGACGACATCGAGCGTGCGGTGGCCCGCTACGGATTCTCCCGCTACGTGATCGTGGATGAGGAGAGCACCCCGCTCGGGTACGTGCACCTGAAGGACATCCTGCGGGCGTCGGAGGGGGAGGACGCGGCCGCGAAGACGATCGCGCCGATCCCGTCCAAGCGCATCCACCACATGGTGCCCGTGCAGGAGGACACCGACCTCGAGGACGCGTTGGCTCTCATGCGACGCGCCGGCCGCCATCTCGCGAAGGTGCGCAACACGCAGGGCGAGACCACGGCCGTGCTGTTCCTCGAGGACATCCTCGAAGAGCTCGTCGGCGAGGTTCAGGATGCCACCAGAAGGGTGCACGGACGGTAGACGGCGGCCGCCGCGGGATCAGCGCCAGCGTGCGCGCAGATACTGCGGCGGCCAGTCCGTCTCCGCACCCAACTCGTGTGCGGCGCGCAGCCCGAAGTGCGGGTCGCGCAGCCACTCCCGCCCCGCGAAGATCGCGTCGGCTGCCCCCTCCGACAGCACCTGCTCGGCCTGCTCTGCGGCGGTGATCAGTCCCACGGCGCTCACCGGCACCCGGCCGGACCTGCGCACGGTCGCGGCGAGCGGCACCTGATAGCCCGGGTGTACGTCGATCCGCTGGTGGGCCACCAGGCCGCCGCTGGAGACGTCGATCAGGTCGGCACCGTGCTCGATGGCCCACTCGGCGACCTGCGCCGCCTCCTCAGGGGTGAACCCGCCGTCCGCGTGGTCGGTAGCGGAGATGCGCACGAACACGGGCACACCGTCGCCCGCGACGGCGCGCACCTCGTCGATGATGCGCAGCAGCAGGCGGGCACGGTTGGCCAGCGTCCCGCCGTACTCGTCGGTCCGCTGATTCGACAGCGGTGAGAGGAACTGGTGCAGCAGGTAGCCGTGCGCACCGTGCAGCTCGAGCACGTCGAAGCCGGCGTCCAGCGCTCGTCGTGCCGCGGCGGCGAATCCGTCCACGACGCGCTCGATGCCCGCGGCATCCAGGGCGACGGGCTCGTCGAAACCCTCGAAGGCGATCGCCGACGGCGCGACCGTCTGCCATCCGCCGTCCGCCTCCGCAACTGACCCGCGCTCATCCGCCCACGGCCACCAGGTCGAGGCTTTGCGCCCGGCGTGCGCGAGCTGGATGCCGGCGAGCGAGCCGCGGTGATGGATGGCATGCACGATCGGCGCCCAGGCGTCGCGCTGCTCGTCGTTCCAGATGCCGGTGTCTCGCGGGGAGATGCGTCCCTCCGACACGACGCTGGTGGCCTCCGCCACGATGAGACCCGCCCCGCCCGAGGCGAACTGGGCCAGATGCGCGTGGTGCCATTCCTGCACGAGACCATCCACGGCGCTGTACATGCACATCGGCGAGACCCACAGGCGGTTCGGGAACGTGACGGAACGAAGGCTGAGCGGGGAGAAGAGAAGACTCACCCTTCGACCGTAGTACCGCCGTCCGGACGGTCGGCGCGCTAGCGTTGAACCCATGGTCGAGGTGCGCGAATGGTCCCGTGCGGACACCGTCCCGCTGCTGTGCGTGCCGACGGCATCCGACGACAAATACTCGCGCGGCGTGGTCGCGATCCGCACCGGATCGGATGCCTACCCCGGAGCCGCCGTGCTCGGCGTCGAAGCGGCATGGCGCACCGGCGCCGGATTCGTCCGGTACGTGGGCGCGGGCAGAGCAGCGGATGCCGTGATCGCCCGCCGCCCGGAGACCGTGGCCGCATCGGACATCGGACGCACGCGCGTCGGAGCCTGGGTGATCGGCTCGGGCACGGACCCATCGCACCGGTCCTGGGACGAGGAGCGCGCGCTGCGCGAGATCCTCACCGGAAGCACACCCGTCGTCGTCGACGCCGGCGCCCTCGATCTGGCCCCCCGCGCTGAGGCCCCGCTGGTCGTCACCCCGCACGCCGGCGAGTTCGCGAGGCTGCGCGAGAGGATGGGCCTGTCGCCCGAGGGCAGCGGAGACCGCGCCGCGGATGCCGTCGAGGTGGCGGCAGCGCTCGCCGCGGTCGTCCTGCTCAAGGGGGCGCCGACGATCATCGCCGCTCCCGACGGGTCTGCCAGAAGCGTCGCCGACGCGCCGTCCTGGCTGGCCACGGCCGGCACCGGCGACGTGCTGGCCGGGATGCTGGGCGCGCTGATCGCGGCGAACCCGGAGTCTCCGCTGGCCGATGTCGTGGCATCCGGCGCGTGGCTCCACGCACATGCCGCCGCGATCGCGTCCGGTGTGCAGGACAGCGGCCCGGGGCATCCGATCGTCGCCCTCGATCTCGCACGCGCGATCCCGGCCGCCATCGGGGATCTGCTGTCGTGAAGCCGCGCGTCATCGGCCTGTGGGCCGCTTTCCTCGCCGCGCACGTACTCGTCGCCTGGCTGGGATGGGTGTATCCGACGCAGCCGATGGGCGACGTCGTGCTCGTCTATCAGCCGTGGTCCGCGTCCGCGCTCAGCGGCGGAGCGATCGTCGGCATCACCGAATCCTGGGTGTACCCGCAGCCCGCCCTGCTGCCGATGTTCCTCACCCAGCTGCTCGCGTGGCCGCTGAACAGCCTGGTCGGCACGACGGGCGCGTACCTGATCGGCTGGGCCGTGCTGATCACGGCGCTGGATGCCGTCGGCTTCGGCGTGCTCGTGGGCCGTGTGGGGACCGCTGCGCGACGTTCGGCCGGCTGGTTCTGGACCGCGGCGCTGCTGCTGTTCGGGCCGATCGCGATGTACCGCATCGACGCGGTGACGGTGCCGCTCGCGGTGATCGGTGGATGCTGGCTCGTCAGACGCCCTACCGTGGCCGCAGCCGTTCTCACGCTCGCCGCGTGGGTGAAGATCTGGCCGGGCGCGCTCGTCGTCGCGGCCATTGCCGCTGCGCGCACGCGAATGCGGATCCTGCTCGTCTTCCTCGCGACCAGTGCTGCGATCGTCGTCGTGCTGTTCCTGCTCGGCGCCGACCGGCACCTGTTCGGCTTCATCTTCGAGCAGACCGGTCGCGGATTGCAGATCGAGGCGGTCGCCGCAACACCGTTCATGTGGATGGCGGCGGCGGGCGCGGCATCCATCGATTACAGCTTCGAGATCCTCACCTTCCAGATCGGCGCCCCGGGAGTCGAGGTGCTCTCGACGCTGCTGACCCCGCTCATGGCACTCGCCGCGATCGGCGTGCTCCTCCTCGGCGCGGTGAAAGCGGCCCGCGGCGCGTCCTTCCCGCGACTGTTCCCGCCGCTCGCGCTGACCCTCGTGGCCGTGCTGATCGTGACGAACAAGGTCGGCTCGCCGCAGTTCCAGACCTGGCTGATCGCACCGGTGATCCTGTGGATCATCTTCGACCGCACGCGCGCCGGGATTCCGGCGGCTCTCGTGCTCATACTCGCCGGGCTCACCTGCCTCGTCTACCCGCTGACCTACGACGGGCTGCTGCGCGCCGAGCTCGTGCCGGTCCTGCTGCTGACCGCGCGCAACGCGCTCGTGATCGTGCTGCTCGTCATTGCCGTTCGGGCACTGATCCGCGTGCCCATCGCTCGCTCCGCCAAGAGAAACTGAGGAACACCATGCTCATCGCCTTCTCCGTCGCACCCTCCGGCACAGGAAACACCGACGGCTCGGTGCACGACGCGGTCGCCGCCGCCGTCAGGGTGGTCCGTGAATCCGGACTGCCGCACCGCACCACGAGCATGTTCACCGAGATCGAGGGGCCTGACTGGGACACCGTGATGTCAGTGGTGAAGCGCGCCACTGAGGCGGTGATGCCGTTCGGCTCCCGGGTGTCGCTCGTCCTCAAGGCCGACATCAGGCCCGGTTACTCGGGCGAGCTCGACGCCAAGATCGACCGCCTCGAAGCGGCGATCGGAGACGACGAAGCCCAGTAGCATTGTCGGGTGAACCACTCCTCGACCAGGTCGAGGGGTGCGGCGATGATGGCGCTCCTCTCCCTCGCCATCGGCTCCTTCGGCATCGGCATGACCGAGTTCGTCGTCATGGGCCTCCTGCCCGACATCGCGCGCGACCTGCGCCCGGAACTCTGGGCAGCATCACCTGAAGAGGCGATAGGACAGACCGGTGTCCTCGTCTCGCTGTACGCGCTCGGCGTCGTGATCGGCGCTCCGACGATCGCGGGGCTGGTCGCTCGATTCCCCCGGCACCGGGTCATGATCGGCCTGGCCATTGCGCTCACCGTGTTCAACGCCCTGACCGTGGTCCTGCCGACCTTCGAGCTCGTGGGCGCGTCGCGCCTGCTCGCGGGACTGCCGCACGGCGCGTACTTCGGCATCGGAGCGCTGGTCGCCGCCGACGTGCTCGGCCCCGGCAAGCGCGCCCAGGGTGTGGCGTTCATCCTCACCGGACTCACGATCGCCAACGTCATCGGCGTGCCGCTGGGCACCTTTCTCGGGCAGCAGTGGGGCTGGCGGACGGCCTTCCTGGTCGTCACGCTCGTGTTCGCCGCCGCGACCGCGTGCATCGCCGCCTTCGTGCCGAAGCGTCCGGGAGAACCGGGACGCACGCTGCGCTCGGAGCTCGGCGTGTTCCGCGTCGGGCAGGTCTGGCTCACGCTCGGGGTCGGCGCGATCGGTTTCGGCGGCTTCTTCGCCGTCTACAGCTACGTCGCCCCGCTCGTCACGGATGTCGCCGGTTCTCCGGACTGGGCGGTGCCGATCGTGCTCGTCGTCGTCGGTCTCGGGATGACGGTCGGCAATCTGCTCGGCGGATACATGGCGGATCGCGACCTGCGTCGCACGCTGCTGGTGGGCATGGGCGGGCTCGCCCTGGTGCTCGTGCTGCTGGCGCTGCTGTCGTCGCAGATCATCCTGCTCACGGTTCTCGCATTCGGTGTCGGGCTGGTGTCGTCGGTACTGAGCCCCGCGATCCAGACCCGACTGATGGACGTCGCAGGGGACAACCAGTCCATCGCCGCCGCGCTGAACCACTCCGCGCTGAACATCGGCAACAGCCTCGGCGCCTTCCTCGGCGGCACGGTGATCTCACTCGGCTGGGGGTTCACAGCACCTGCATGGATCGGGGCGCTGCTCGCCCTGGTCGGACTGGCGATCGCCGCGATCGCCTACCGCAGCGAGCGGGTGGCCGTCGCAATAGGGTGAGGGCATGGATGCGACGATGCTCGTGGGCGGAACGGCCGTGCTGCTGCGCGAGGGCGCCGATGGTCTGGAAACGCTGCTGATCCGCCGCCCCGATCGTGGGTCGTTCGCCGGCGCATGGGTGTTCCCCGGCGGTGTCGTCGAAGACGCCGATGTCGTTCCGGGGGAGAGCGAGGAGCGGATCGCCGCTCGTGCCGCTGCCCGTGAGTGCGCGGAGGAGGTGGGGCTGCGGCCGCAGGGCCTGCACGTGCTGTCCTGCTGGGTGCCGCCGGCAGAGGCGCCCAAGCGGGTGCGCACCTGGTTCTTCCTCGCCGGTGCGCCGGAGGGCGACGTACTGCGGCTTGCGCCCGACGAGGTCATCGACGCGCAGTGGCTCACGCCGTCCGAGGCGTTCCGCCGTCATGCCGCAGCCGAGGCGCTCCTGTTCCCTCCCACCTGGGTGACGCTGGACTGGCTCGCGAAGCGGTCATCGGTCGACGAGGCGCTGGCGGCGGCATCCGTCCCCGAACTGTACGAGACGCACCTCATCGGCGGCGGAGTGTTCGTATGGGGCGGAGATGCGGAGCATCCCGAGGGCGGCGAGGGCCGACACCGCATCGACACCTCGGTGCTGCCCTGGGTGTACGCGCGCGACTGAGCGTCAGGCCTCGAGCAACCGGCGCAGGTGCCTGCCGACAGCATCCGTCTCGATGAGGAAGCCGTCGTGCCCGAAATCGCTCGTCAGCACGACCGCCTGATCCCCGTCGATCGTGTTCGGGATGCTGCGCGCGATGCGGTGCTGCCCGTCGACCGGGAACAGTCGGTCGGTGTCGATGCCGAGAACGAGAGTCGTCGCCGTGACGGACTGCAGCGCCGTCTCGACGCCGCCGCGATCGCGACCGACGTCGTGCGAGTTCATCGCCTCGACGAGGGTGAGATAGCTGTTCGCGTCGAAGCGGCGGGTGAACTTGTTGCCGTGGAAGTCGAGGTACGACTCGACGGCGAATCGTCCGCCACGGCCGAGCGGGGAGACCTCGGACTGCCAGGAGCGCTGGAAGCGCTGGTTCAGCTCGATCGGGCTGCGGTAGTTCAGCAGCGCCATGCGCCGTGCCAGCGCCAGGCCGCGGTGCGGGCCCTCGCCGATGCTCTGGTCGTAGTACTCGCCGCCCTGGAAGCGCGGGTCGATGCGGATGGCCTCCAGCTGCACCGAGTTCAGCGCGATCTGGTCGGCGGTGTTCACCGGCGGAGAGGACAGGACGGCCAGACGCTCGACGCGCTCCGGGTGCGTGATCGCCCACTCCAGCGCGTGCATCCCGCCCATGGAGCCGCCCACGACGCCCGCCCAGCGGTCGATGCCGAGCGCGTCGGCGAGGCGCACCTGCGAGGCGACCTGGTCGCGCACTGTCAAGTACGGGAAGCGAGATGCCCACTCATAGCCGTCCGGGGCGATGCTCGCCGGACCGGTGGAGCCCTGGCATCCGCCGAGCATGTTCGGCGCGATGACGAACCATCGGTCGGTGTCGAGAGGGGCGCCCGGCCCGACGATGTCCTCCCACCAGCCGGCCGTCGGATGCCCGCGGCCGGCGTCGCCGCGCAGGTGGCTGTCGCCGGTGAGCGCGTGCAGCACGAGGATCGCGTTGTCGCGGGCGGCGTTCAGCTCGCCCCACGATTCGTAGGCGATGCGGATGCTGGGCAGCTCCTGCCCGCTCTCGGTGCGGAAGGCGCCGAAGGACGCGAACCTGCGCGCGCCGGCCGGATCGCCGTCACGCCACGCGCCGGTGACCGGAGGGCGAGCACGGAGCAGACGAGCATCGGCCTCGGTCACGCGCGCCGACGGCACGGTGTCCTCCGAGGTGCTCTGCCAGTCCATGCCTCCATTCTCGCCTGCCAGGCGGGAAGCGCGGCCAACGTTACGTGGCGGGCTCGCTCGGCACTTTGTGACAGAGGCGCCATCGATCGATGCCGCGGATGTCACAAGATGGCGCGGATGCCCGGAAACGCGGATGCCCGGAAACGCGGATGCCCCGAACCGCAGAGTCCGGGGCATCCCCACATTCGAGGGTCAGGCGCGAGCGGCCTCCGAGACGCGACGCGCGGCGGCGAGAGCCTGCTCAAGATCGGCCTTGAGGTCGTCGATGTTCTCCAGACCCACCGACAGCCGCACCAGACCCGGCGTGACGCCCGCGGTCAGCTGCTGCTCCGGGGTGAGCTGCGAGTGCGTCGTGGATGCCGGGTGGATGACGAGCGAGCGCACGTCGCCGATGTTGGCGAGGTGGCTGAACAGCGCCAGGCTGTTGACGAACTCGCGACCGGCCTCCACTCCGCCCTTCAACTCGAACGACAGCACGGCGCCGACACCCTTGGGGGCGTACTCGTTCGCCTTCGCGTACCAGGGCGAAGACGGCAGACCCGAGTAGTTCACCGTGGCGATGTCGGAGTGGTTGTCGAGCCATTCGGCGATCTCCTGCGCGTTCTGCACGTGGCGCTCGATGCGCAGCGACAGCGTCTCGATGCCCTGGATCAGATTCCAGGCGCTCTGCGGTGCGATCGACGAACCGAGGTCGCGCAGCAGCTGCACCCGCGCCTTGATGATGTACGCGAGCGCGTCTCCGACCGCGGCCGTGTAGACGGCGCCGTGGTACGACGGGTCCGGCTGGGTGAGCTCGGGGAACTTCTCGGCGTTCTCCGACCAGGCGAACTTGCCGCCGTCGATGATCGCGCCGCCGATCGTGGTGCCGTGGCCGCCGAGGAACTTCGTCACCGAGTGCACGACGATGTCGGCGCCGTGCTCGAACGGACGGATCAGATACGGCGTGGCGATCGTGTTGTCGACGATCAGCGGGATGCCGCTGTCGTGCGCGATGTCCGCGATGCCGCGGATGTCGAGCACGTTGATCTTCGGGTTCCCGATGGTCTCGGCGAAGAACAGCTTCGTGTTCGGGCGCACTGCAGCACGCCACTCCTCGAGGTCGTCCTGGTTCTCCACGAACGTGACCTCGATGCCGAGCTTGGCGAGCGTGTACTTGAACAGGTTGTACGTGCCGCCGTAGATCGAGCTCGACGAGACGATGTGGTCGCCCGCCCTGGCGATGTTCAGCACCGCGAACGTCGACGCCGCCTGGCCGCTGGAGAGCACGAGGGCGCCGGTGCCCCCTTCGAGCGCCGCGAGCCGCTGCTCGAGCACGTCCTGCGTCGGGTTCTGGATGCGCGTGTAGATGTTGCCGAACTCGGCAAGGGCGAACAGGTTCGCCGCGTGGTCGGCGTTGTCGAACACGTACGACGTGGTCTGGTAGATCGGCGTGGCGCGGGCCTTGGTCACCGGGTCGGGAGCGGCGCCGGAGTGGATCTGCTTGGTCTCGAAACGCCAGGTCTCGGGTGCGGACATGTGTGCCTCCTGGGCTGTGCTGAGATGATCCGGCGGATGCCGTTCCAGAGAGCGTACGGAATCCCGCGTGTGTCGACAAAGCCCGGGAAATGTTACGTAACACCTGCGAGAGCGGAAATCGCGCGCGGAAGCCGTACGGTGGAGGCATGGCGACACGACGTGCAGTGGTGACTGGGGCGAGTTCGGGTATCGGCGAGGCGACGGTGCGCGACCTGCGCGCCCGCGGCTGGGACGTCGTGGGCGTCGCCAGACGCGCGGACCGCCTTCAGGCGCTCGCCGATGAGACCGGCGCGTCCGCGATCGCCTGCGATCTCACCGACCAGGATGCCGTCACAGCACTTCTCGCCGAGATCGATGCGGCCGGCCCCGTGCACGCCCTCGTGCAGGTCGCCGGAGGCGCCCGCGGCACCGATCGGGTCGAGAACGGCTCCACCGCGGACTGGCAGTGGATGTACGACGTGAACGTCCTGGCCACGCAGCGCCTCGTCGCCGGCATCCTGCCCCTGCTGCGGCGTGCCGCGGCAGGGGACGGCCATGGCGACCTCGTCTTCGTGACGTCGACGGCCGCTCAGACCGCGTACGCGGGCGGTGGCGGGTACAACGCCGCGAAGGCCGCCGAGTCGATGCTCGTGAAGGCCCTGCGTCAGGAGCTGAACGGCGAGCCGATCCGGGTCGTCGAGGTCGCGCCGGGGCTTGTCCACACCGAGGAGTTCACCCTGAACCGGCTCGGCGGCGATCAGGTCGCGGCCGACGCCGTGTACGCGGGCGTGGACGCTCCACTGACCGCGCACGACGTGGCGGATGTCATCGGCTACGCGCTGGATGCCCCCGGCCATGTGAACCTCGACCTCATCACGATGCGTCCCGTCGCGCAGTCCGCGCAGCACATGCTGGCCCGCGGCCCGCTGCGGGTCCGGCCGGAGCTCGAGGACTGACGCCTGTGCCGGCTCGGTCATTGGCACAGCTGGCGGACGAGGGCCTGCTGGATCCCGGCTGGGCGGAGGCGCTCGCGCCGGTGGCCGAAGTCATCAGCGGCCTCGGCGACCGGTTGCGCGCGGAGCAGGAGAACGGTGCCGGGTACCTCCCGGACGGCGCGCACGTGCTGCGCGCGTTCCAGCGCCCGCTCGCCGATGTGCGGGTGCTCATCACCGGCCAGGACCCCTATCCGACGCCCGGGCACCCGATCGGGCTGTCGTTCGCGGTCGAGCGCCACGTGCGTCCGCTGCCGAGGAGCCTGGGCAACATCTACGCCGAGCTGCACAGCGATCTCGGCATCCCGCCGGCCCCGCACGGCGACCTGACGGCATGGAGCGACCAGGGTGTACTGCTGCTGAACAGGGTGCTCACGGTCAGGCCGGGCGCACCCGCATCCCACCGCGGCTGGGGCTGGGAGCAGGTCTCGGAGCTCGCCATCCGCACGCTCGTCGCCCGCGACCAGCCGCTCGTCGCGATCCTGTGGGGGAGGGATGCCGCGAACCTGCAGCCGCTCCTCGGCGACACTCCTGTGATCGCCTCGCCGCACCCTTCGCCGCTGTCGGCCAGACGGGGGTTCTTCGGCTCCCGGCCGTTCTCCCGCGCCAACGCGCTGCTCGAACAGCAGGGCGCGAAACCGGTGGACTGGCGCGTCGAGCGCGAACTATAGGCTGAACGCATGCAGTTCGAGCCCGGCGACCAGCGTCGACGGCTGCCGCGCCACCTGCGCGCACCCGAGCCCGCGCCGGACGAGTTCTCGTTCACGATCCGCCCTGCGCGCGCGGGCGATCTGCCCGATGTCAGGGCCATCTACAACCACTACGTGGAGAATTCCGTCGTCACCTTCGACGAGAAACCGTCGACGCACCGCTACTGGCGCGAGAAGTTCGCGATGCTGACGAAGCTGAAGCTGCCGTTCCTCGTCGCAGTGACTCCCACGAGCCAGGTCATCGGGTACGCGCTCGTGCAGCCGTGGGCGAGCAAATCCGCGTACCGCTACACGGTCGAGAACTCGATATACCTCGGGCCCGGGGCCGGCGGAAAGGGGCTCGGCTCGGCGCTCCTGCAGGCGCTGATCGAGGCCTGCGAGCAGATCGGCCTGCGCGAGATCGTGGCCGTGATCAGCGACAGCGGCGCAGAGGCGTCGATCCGCTTGCACGAGCGGCACGGTTTCGCCGAGGTGGGGCGGATGGGGCGCGTCGGGTTCAAGTTCGGCCGGTCGCTCGGCACGGTCTACCTGCAGCGCTCGCTCAAGCCGAAGCCGCGTCGCCGCCGGGGATGACGGGGATCGCGGAGAGCAGTCGCCTGGTGTAGTCCTGCTGCGGGTGCAGCAGCACATCGGCGGTGGAGCCGCGCTCGACGATGCGGCCGTCCTTCATGACCGCGACCGTGTCGCAGAGGTTCTGCACCACTCCGATGTCGTGCGAGACCAGGATGAGCGTGAGGTCCTCCGTCTCGAGCAGGCCGCGCAGGACTTCGAGGATCTGCGCGCGCACGGTGACGTCGAGGGCGGAGAGCGGCTCGTCGCCGACCAGGATGCGCGGGCGGTGCACGATGGCACGGGCGATCGCGACCCGCTGTCGCTGCCCGCCGGAGAACTCGTGCGGGTACCGCTCGGCCATCGCCGGATCCAGACCGACCTGCGTCAGCACCTCCCGCACACGCGCACGCCGGTCGCCGTCGATCCCGAGGGCCCACAGCGGCTCGGCGATGATCTGCCCCGCGCTCATGCGTGGATCCAGTGACGCGTACGGGTCCTGGAACACGAGTCCGGTCGCCCGGCGGATCCAGTGCAGCGATCGGGCGGATGCCGCGGCATCCACCCGCTTCCCGTCGACGTCCACGGTGCCGGCGGTCGGCCGGTCCAGACCGAGCAGGAGCCTCACGAGAGTGGACTTGCCCGAGCCGGACTCGCCGATGACGCCGATCGACTCGCCGGCCTCGATGCGCAGATCGGTCGGATGCAGTGCGGACTGCGTACGGGCGCGCTCGAACATCGTGTGCTTCGGCACCGGGAACTCCCGGCTCAGCCCGTGGGTCTCGATGAGGCTCATGCACCGCCGCCTTCCGGTCGCCACAGCGTCGCGGTGGCGTCGCGCAGCAACCCCTGGGTGACGGGGGATGCCGGCGCGGACAGCAGCGTCGGCACCGGCGCGGCTTCGACGAGCCTGCCGTTCTCGAGGACCACGCCGTGCGTGGCGACCTGCGCGAGGACGGCGAGGTCGTGGGTGATGAACATCAGGGACATGCCCTGCTCCGAGACGAGCGAGAGCAGCAGCTGGAGGATCTCGGCCTGGATGGTGACGTCGAGCGCCGTGGTCGGCTCATCCGCGATCAGCAGCCGCGGCCGGCAGGCGAGCGCCATCGCGATCGCGACCCGCTGCCGCTGACCGCCCGAGAGCTGATGCGGGTACTTGTCGACGATCGTCTCCGGGTCGGGCAGGCGCACGCGCGCGGCCTCTTCGATCGCGCGGGCGCGCGCTTCGCGCTTGCCCACCCCGGTGTGGATGCGAATGGACTCCGCGATCTGACGACCGACCGTGCGGATCGGGTTGAGCGCCGTGCGCGGCTCCTGGAAGACGATGCCGATGTCGTCGCCGCGGAAGCGGGCGAGTTCCCGGTCCGGCATCCCGATCAGCTCGGTGCCGTCCCAGCGGATGCTGCCGTGCGCCTGCGCGCCGTCGGGCAGCAGGCCGAGCACGGCGAGGGCCGTGATCGACTTGCCGGAGCCCGACTCGCCGATCAGGCCGAGGCGTGCGCCGTCGGGAACCTCGAAGGAGATTCCGTCCACGACCCGGCGGCCGTCGACCTCGACGACGAGATCCTGCACTTCGAGGCTCATGCGACCACCACCGGTGTGTGGGTCTCGGCCGAACGGTGCTGCAGCGTCGGGTCGGTCGCCTCTCGCAGCGCGTCGCCGAGAAGATTGAGAGCGAGCACCGTGATCGTGATGGCAAGACCCGGCCAGATCACCGACAGCGGGTGGATGCTGATGTACCGCTGCAGATCGGACAGCAGGATGCCCCACGACGGCTCCGTGACGGAGGCGCCGAAGCCCAGGTATGATAGGCCGGCCTCGGCGAGCACCGCGACGGCCATCGACCACGACAGCTGCACGATGAAGACCGGAGCGACGTTGGGCAGCAGGTGGCGCACCAGGTTCTGCGCAGCGGTGAGCCCGGAGGCGCGCCCGGCGAGGACGAAGTCGCTTCGCTGAACGCGACGGAGCTCCGGGCGCGTGACGCGGGCGATGTTCACACCGAAGCCGATGCCGACGGCCCAGATGACGACCCACAGCGACCCGCCCCACACCGAGGAGATCATCATCGCGATGATGAGCACGGGGAACGCGATCAGGATGTCGACGAGGACGGCGACGGTCTCGCGCATCCAGCGGAAGGTAAGCGCGCCGAGCGCCGCCAGCGCGATGCCCACGATCGTGGCGACGATGCCGGCGCCGATGCTCACGAAGGCGGTGGTGCGGGTGCCCGCCATGATGAGGCTGAGGATGTCGCGGCCGGTTCCGTCGGTGCCGAGCAGATGCGGCCACCCCGGCGCTGCCCAGCGACCCCGTACGTCGGCCTCGCGCGGATCGAACGGCGTCCAGAACTGGGCGATGATGGCGACGACGGCGATCACCGCGACCGCGATGAGACCGAAGCGTCCTGTCGCGCTGCTCCAGAGGCGACGCAGCCAGCGGGGCATCATGCCTCCCTCTGTCGTGGGTCGACGAAGTGATGGACGAGGTCGACGATGAAGCCGATGACGAGCACGAGACCGGTGAGGACGAGCAGCTCGCTCTGCACCTTCACGAGATCGCGGGTTCCGACGTCGGCCACCAGCATCCGCCCGATGCCGGGCAGGGTGAACAGCTGCTCGATGATCACCGCACCCACGACGATGCCGGCGACCTGGAGGCCCAGCACCGTCACGATCGACAGACCGACGGCCGGGATGCCGTGCTGGATGAGCGCGCGGTTGCGGGTGAGGCCCTTCGCGGCGGCTGTGCGGACGAAGTCCTGCCCGCGCGCCTGCAGCGTCGCACTGCGCACGAAGCGCAACAGCATGGCCCCCTCGACGATCCCGATCGTCAGCGCCGGCAGTATCAGCGCGCGGAACGCCTGCCACGGGTGATCCCACCCGCCGCGCGGGAATCCCTGGGCGGGCAGCCAGCCCAGCCACACGGCGAACACGACGATGAGCATCATTCCGGCCCAGATGACCGGCACTGCGGCGAGGGCCTGTGCGGTCACGCTCAGCGCCGTGCCGCCGGGCCGTCCCCGCAGGAGCGCGGAAAAGACGCCGAAGGGCACCGCGATGAGCAGGGCGACCACGAGCGACATGATGCCGAGGGGCACCGTGACCTGCGCCTTCTCGGCGAGCTCGGCGCCGACCGAGGCCCCGCTGAGTTGCGAGGTGCCGAGGTCGCCGGTCAGCACGCCGCCGATCCACTCGCCGTACTGCACGGGCAGCGGGCGATTGAGCCCGAGGGACTCGCGCAGCGCCTCGACCGTGGCGGGTGACGCCTGAGTGCCGGCGATCAGCTGGGCGACGTCACCGGGGAAGACCCGGAGAGTGAGGAAGATGAGCACGCTCGACACGAGGAGCCCTGCGATCAGCAGGACCCCCCGTGTGAGCGTGTAGCGGATCACCCGGCGTCACTCAGCGGCGACGGTCACGCCCGCGAGGTTGATGCGCGAGTTGATCGAGTCCTGCGGGAACCCCGTGACGATCGGACGAACCGCCGTGATGGTCTGGCCGGTGTACAGCCAGTCCGCCGCGTGGTCCTCGGAGACCAGACGCGCGGCCTCGGCCAGGAGGTCGGCGGAGGCGTCAGGGTCGATCTCTGCGAGCGCCTCGGCGTACAGGCTCTGCACCTCGGGGTTGTCGTAGTTGAAGTAGTAGTTCGGGTTGGCGAAGTTGCCGAAGTCGCGCGGCTCGACGTGCAGCACGAAGCTGAGCTCGTAGTCCTTGTTCGTGTAGACGTCCTCGAGCCAGGTGGGGAATTCGACCGAGTCGACCTCGAGCGTGACGCCGATCTTCGAGAAGTCCGACACCAGCACCTGCGGCACCGTGGTGCCGTAGAACGACGGGATCGTGAGGGTCAGATCGAGATCCTCCTGACCTGCCTCCGCGAGGAGTTCCTTGGCGCGTGCAGGGTCGTACGGCGCGACCTCGGAGAGGTCCTCGTAGCCGGGGTCGAGTTCGGGGATCGGTCCGTACAGCGGCTCACCCGCTCCGACGGCCTCGATGAGCGCCTCGTGGTCGATGCCGAGGCGGAGAGCTTCGCGCACGCGCACGTCGTCGAGCGGAGCCTTGGCGTTGTTGAACGCGAGGGTCGCCTTGTCGGTGGTGCGGCCCTTCGTCAGGACGAACTCGCCGGAATCCTCCAGCTGCGGGGTGAGGTTCGGATCGACGGCGGTGAGCACGTCCAGGCTTCCGTCGAGGGCGGCGTTCACGCCCGCGGTGAAGTCGGGGATGTACTCGAAGACGACCTCGGCGACGCCGGCGGGCTCGCCCCAGTAGTCGGCGTAGCGGTCGAACGTGATCGTGCTGCCCTTGCTCCAGTTCTGCAGCGTGAACGGGCCGGTGCCATTCTCGGCACTCTGCAGATCGGTGTCGTCACCGCTCTTGAAGACGAGGCCCGCAGGTCCGGTGAGGGAGAACAGGAAGTTCTGGTTCGGCTCGGTCAGCGTGATGACGACCGTGCTCTCGTCCGGCGCCTCGACGGATGCCACACCGGCGAACTCCGCGAAGCCCTGCAGGGTGTCGTCGGTGCGGACGGCTTCGTACGAGGACACCACATCTGCGGACGTCAGCGCGGCGCCGTCGTGGAAGGTCACGCCCTCGTTGAGAGTGAAGGTGTAGGTGAGCCCGTCCTCGGAGACCTCGTAGTCGGAGGCGAGTCGCGGCTCGATCTCGTTCTCCTGCGTGCGGGTCACGAGGCCCTCGTAGATGTTGTCGACGAGGATCTGCTCGAGCGCGGCACCACTCGTGTGGCGGATGTCGAGGTTAGTCGGCTCGAGGACGAGTCCGACGGTGAGGGTGGCGTCCGGGTCGGGATCGCCGCCGGAGGTCTGCACGACCTCGGGGGCCGACCCGGTGCAGGCGCTCAGGATGACGGCGGTCGCGGCGAGCGCGGAGATGACGGCGAGGCGTCTGGTTCGTCGGAACATGTGGTTGCGGGATCCTCTCGGGGCGGCAGATGCTGTGTGCCGGTTCGGGTAGAGCCTAGAAGTGGTGGTGCGAAGTGAACTGAACGACGGAATGCGACGTCACATTCCTCAGCCGACGGCGTCGGCAGCCGCGCGGATGAGCTCTGCGAGCTCGGCGGGAGCGGTCTCCTGGACGTTGTGGGTGGCGTCGATCGCGACGATGCGGGCGTCCGGCACGCGGCGCTTCAGCTCCTCGGCATCGGCTTCGCTGACGAAACCGCGCGTCGCGCGCACCAGGGTGAGCGGAGCGGAGACACCGGCGAGATCCGCCCAGCCGACGCCGGACTCCGGGGTGGGCGCCGACAGAGCTTTGGCGGCGAGGTGGGCGAAGTGGTGCTTCCACTCCACGCGTCCGTCCGTGCGCACCCGGGTATTGAGGAATACACCGCGCTCGGTCTCGGGCCGGGTACCGCCGAACCCCAGCGCCATCGCGCGGTCGACGAGCTCGTCCCTGGTCGCGAAATCCGTTGGGCCCTCGTAGAAGGCGCGCAGCGCAGCGGGGCCGCCGCTCGTGTCGATGCCCGGGGTGATGTCGACGACGATCAGTTCGCGGACGAGTTCCGGATGGGTGGATGCCACGGCAGCCGCCGTGAGTCCGCCGAGTGACTGCCCGACCAGGATCTGAGGTTTTGACGTCCATGCCTCGAGCGCGAGTGCGACGTCGGGGGCGAGCGTGTGCGCCGTGTAGTCGGCATCGTCGCGCCAGCTGGAGTCGCCGTGACCGGCGAGGTCGATCACGAGCACGGGCTGCTGCAGCAGCAGAGCCGTGTTGTCCCAGGTATGCGCGTTGAGACCCGCCCCATGCAGCAGGGTGATCGCCGGAACGCCGTCGCCGTAATGCAGCGCACTCAACTCCCGCCCGTCGGGAAGCGTGAGGGAGAGGCGTTCGGCGGAGGGGACCGGCAGACTGAGCGCCTGCGCCTGGCCGGGAAGGTAGCTGAACTCGCTGGTCTCAGTCATCACGCCCATATTCTGCTCTGAACAGCGTGGCCGCGCGAAACTTGAGAGCAATCTGCCCAGCGAATGTGCGTAACAGGTTGCTACAATGCTGAACAGATGGCGACCGGGCGATGCATTCTGTATTTCGCGCTCCTGTGGTCGCTCACAGCGGACGTTGTTACTGTCGTGCTCCATGCGGCAGTCGATTCTCTCCCCGCGCTTCCGTCCGGGCAAGCAGTTCGCGCTGAGCTGGAGCATTCCCGACTCGTTCGGCGGGATGACGGGAGCGCTCATGCACCGCTCCAGGGCCTTCGTCCGTCTGGCGCACCATCCCGTTGACGTGCTCACTCTCGACGACCGGCTGGACTACCCGGATCTCGAGCGGCGACTCCGCGCGAGCGGGGAACTCATCGACGGCATCCGGATCATCAACATCTGGGAGTGGCTGCGCGCGCATGAGGTGACGGCGGCCGACGAACCGCCGGCGCACGTCCACAGCCCGATCGTCCCGGACGCGGACGTCCGCGATCACCGGCGCGGTGCCGTCGTGCTCCTCAGGGAGCGGAGGGCATCCGAAGACGATCGCATCCTCGCCGTAGACCGGTTCCGCGCGGATGGCAGTCTGCTGGTCAGCGATCGGCGCGACCCCGAGACGCGCGAGCGCAGCGTCGTCCTCTACGACGGGGCAGGGTCTCCGGTGCGCGGCTGGGGCAGTGTCTGGGGCGTCTACCGGTACTGGCTCGATGAGGTGATCGGCCAGGAGGAGAGCTTCCTCATCGTCGATTCGAAGACCGCCGCGCGATTCGCCCGCACTTACCGGCGGCGCAACGTCGTGACGATGCACGTGCTGCACGGATCGCACCGCACCGCGGACGGAAGGGCGCTCAGCTCGTCACGGCGCGACGTGCTCGAGAATCTGGGCGACTTCGACTCCGTGGTCGTGCTCACCGAGGGCCAGCGCGACGATCTGATGCGCGATCTCGGCCCTCAGGCGCATCTCGCCGTCATACCGAACGGCTTCAATCCCGTGATCGGCGAAGGCGGCCCCGTCGGCGACCGCGTCCGCGGCAGCGGCATCATGCTCGCGTCGTTGATCGCGCGCAAGCGCGTCTCGCACGCAGTGAAGGCGGTGAACAGGGCGTCGGCGTCCGTGACGGCGACGCTGGACGTGTTCGGCGAGGGAGAGCGTCGCCCGCTGCTGGAGAAGACGATCCGGTCTCTGGGCGCGCAGGACCGCGTGCGGCTGCGTGGTCATGACCCCGCAGCTCGAGCCGCTTTCGCGACGGCGGACTTCATGCTGCTCACGTCGAAGGCGGAGGGGCTCCCGCTCGCGCTCGTGGAAGCGATGGCCGCGGGTTGCATCCCGATCGCCTACGACATCCCCTACGGCCCATCCGACGTGATCGTGGACGGCAGGAACGGCTTCCTCGTGACTGCCGGCGACGTCGACGCACTGGCACAGCGCATCGTCGAGCTGCAGCGCATGTCCGACGACGATGTCGCCGCCATGCGGCGACGTGCGCAGGCGACGGCATCCCGGTTCGGCGACGAGGCGGTGACCCGTGCCTGGGCGCGCGAGATGGAGAAGGCGTACGAACGGAAGCACGCCGCATCCGCTTCGGGATCCTTCATCACGCGGTCTCGCCGGGCCGCAGGCAGGGCGAAGCGCCGCATCACGCGTCTGAGCGGCGGATACGACCACTCGGACGCGTGAGCGGCAGCCGCTCGGATGCCACGGTGCCGGCGAAACGCGCGAGGCGATGCGACGGTGCCTCCAGGAATCTGTGGAATGCGGCGGCGAGGAGCAGGCTGAGGGGTGTGCCGACCGCTGCCACCAGCGCCCATCGGTCGCTGCCCCAGAGATAGGCGAGGGTACCCAGGACCGGGACGTGCACCAGATAGAGGCTGTACGACGTGCGCCCGAGCCACTGCGAGACACGCCCTTCCAGCAGGCTCCGCAGCAGCGGCCAGCCCATGGCGGCGATGATGACGAGCGCGGCACCGACGCCGGCGAGTCCCCAGAGCGTGCGGCCGAACACGGTTCCAGGAGCGGCGACAGGCCGTGCGAGCCAGCTGGCGATCATCAGGGCGAGCGCCAGGGCGGTCAGCCACGGCCAGAACGCGCGGCTTCGGGGGCGCTGCAACCACGCGAGCAGGTCGTCTAGGCGGACGGCCATCAGCGTGCCGAGCAGGAAGACCGGCAGGTACACCAGGGCCTCCACATCCACGATGCGGCCGAGAACCGTCAGCGCGCACGCCGCGGACGCGGCGAGCAGCGCGTGGCGGCGCAGCAGCACCGCCAGCCCCACGAAGACCGGAAGCGTGAGAGAGAAGATGAGCTCCCACCGCAGCGACCACAGCACGTTGTTGATGTCGTAGCTCTGCGGGAGCAGCAGCGCCTCCTCGAAGAACGTGCCCCACGTCACGGTCGTGGCCTGGGCGTTCTGCATCCATGATCCATCCGGCATCCTCGTCGGATCCCGCGGCAGGAGCGCGATCAGCGCGGTGGCGAGCACCACGGAACCCCACACGGGCACGTACAGTCTCAGCACTCGAGTCGGGTAGTAGCGCAGCCAGGAGAACCCGTCGCGCAGCACCGGCAGCGCGACGACGAACCCGGACAGGACGAAGAAGACGAGCACAGCCTCGGTGCCGGCGAACGCGAGCTTGCTGGGACTCTGCGTGAGCCATGCGGCCAGAACGCCGTCCAGGTGCGGCATCGCGATGAGGCTGCAGTGGTAGATCACGACGACCAGCGAGGCCCATCCGCGGACCCCGTCAAGACTCGATATGCGCTGAGAGCTCGCCATCGGCACCCACGCTAGCCGTGGGGTCTGAGCCTAAGCTGGGGGACATGAGTGAGACGCGAGTGCACCTGTCGAAGACCGAGCCGAGCGCCTACAAGGCGCTGGAGGAGTTCTCGCGCACGGTGGGGGAGATCTGCCGCACGAACGGCATCGACGATCGCCTCAAGGAGATCGTGATGATCCACTGCTCGCAGCTGAACGGATGCGCCTACTGCACCCGTGTGCACCTCGACCGCGCAGTGAAGGCCGGGCTCGACATCGACACGCTCACCCAGATTCCGGCATGGCGCGAGAGCGGGGTCTTCTCGGAGCGCGAGCGCGCCGCCCTCGAACTGGCCGAGGCCTTCACCTTCATCCACGATGGCGGAATCTCGGACGAGGTGTACAACCGCGTCGGCAGTGTGTTCACAGAGAAGGAGTACGCGGCGCTCAGCTGGGCATGCGTGTCGATCAACGCGTTCAACCGCGTCGTGGTCGCCGGGCGCTACCCGGTCCCTCCGCGCGGCGACAGGGCGACGGCGTGACGGTCCTCGAGATCGGCGGCGTCTTCAACGCGCGTGACGTCGGCGGGATGCCGGTTGCGGGGGGACGCATCCGAGACGGCGTGCTGCTGCGCTCCGGGAGCCTCGTCGCCGCGACCGCGGCAGGGGTCGCCGAGATCGAGCACCGTGTCGGACACATCATCGACCTTCGCGACGGGCAGGAGGTCGCCGAGGCTCCGTCTGCGGTGAGGTCGGTGACGACGACGAGCCTTCCGCTCTTCCTCGGCTCGGTGGCGTCGTTCTTCGACGACGACATGGGCCTTGAGGAGATGTACCGTCACCTGCTCGAGGAGAGCGGGGAGCGGCTCGCGGATGCCGTTCGCGTGATCGCCCGTGAAGAACGCACTCTCGTGCACTGCACGGTCGGCAAGGATCGCACCGGCGTCACGGTCGCCCTCGCTCTTTCCGCCGTCGAAGCGGACAGGGATGCCGTGGTCGCCGACTACGCGCTGACGGAGTCCCTGCTGCCGCAGGAGCGAAATCGCCGGATCACCGCCTTTCTGCGGGCGCAGCATCCGCACGCCGAGAACGCCGTAGCGCTCGCCACGCTCTCTCCCGCGGCGGTCATGCAGAGCCTGCTCGACGAGGTCGACGAACGCTGGGGATCGGCCGGCGACTACCTGATCGCACACGGGCTGAGCGACGACGATCTGCAGACGCTCCGCTCCACACTGATCACTCGTTGACACGGAGCTCCGAGCGAGCAAGGTAAGGCAACCCTTCATCGGTGTTACGATGGACGCATCATGACGATCTCCACCGACATCCGCAGCGGCAGGGCCCAGCGTCGGGCCGCGCGCCTGCGTTCGCATCACCTGGTGACGGCTGACGAGAACTCGCTGCTGGAGCTCGAGACCTTCCTGGCCACGCTCCCGCTGTGCGCATCGGGTCGTGTGTTCATCGAGGTTCCCGAAGCGAGCGACATCGGAGTGATCGAGGCGCCCGCACGTATGACCGTGACCTGGCTCGCCCGCTCGGCGCGCTCGGGTGCCCCGGGCAGCGGCCGTTCCTGCACGCCGGGCACGGCGCTTTCCCGTGCGACGTGCGCATGGGCCGATGAGATGCTCTGCGACGGCGAACTTCCGACGCACGTCACCCTGCTGGGCGGCTACCTCGGCACCGCAGACATCGTCGAGCACTTGACCGGCGCACTCTGCGTCCCGGCGGACACGATCAGCGCCCCGGAGCGCTTCGGTCTGCTGCCGGTTCAGGGACCGGCCCTCTAAGACCGCACGTAGTTCCCGTCCTCGAGGCCCGCTTCGATCTCGAACCTGTTGCGCAGCGGATCGCGACCCGCGAACAGGTACAGCACCGGCATCAGGAACCCGTAGCGCAGCCACTGAGCCTTGTGCACGGCCTCGTGCCGCAGCACCGCCTCGCTCGGCGCGGCCGCGCCGGTGAGATAGCATCCGCCGACGCAGACGCCGCCGCGATTGAACGTCCACTTCGGCATGCCGCGGAAGATCCACAGACCGTTCCGGCGCTCGACCGGGCCGGTGCTCCACAGCGTGCCCCACACCCAGCCGACTATGGTTCCCCACGCGTAACCGGCACGGCTGATCGGAGACCGGAGCAGGAACGACGGGATGCGGCGATCGAAACGGCGGCCGCGCGCGAGGGCCGCCTCCGCCGTCGGTCGCCAGTCCGCCGTGGCACGGTATCGCGCCATCATGCGACCGCGCCCACGAGCCGGAGGATCGCCCCGAGATCCTCCACGGCGTCGAGCGGCGTGCGGGGAGCGAAACCGGAGATCGTCGCGCCGGCGAGGGGCACACGCGCGCGCAGTGCCCGGATCGCCGCTGCCAGCGCCGCGGCGGACGCACCGAACGGCGCGGCCGTCGAGACGCCGGCGATCTCGGCCGGATCGAGAACGTCGACGTCGATGTGTATCCACACACGAGCGGCGTCCGACGCGGCCACGGCGTCGGCGAGGACATCGGGCTCGGCCAGATCCGCCACCGAGAGCCGAGTGAGACGCGACAGGGGCTCCTGCTCGGCGTCGTCGAGCACTCTGGCGCCGACGACGATCACGCGTTCCGCAGGGAGTCCGGGGGACAGGGCCAGCTGAGGTTCGCCCTCGCCCAGGACGGCTCGCAGTGCCATCCCGGAGAACGCGCCCGACGGTGAGGTCTCATCGGTGTGCAGGTCGGGATGCGCGTCGCACCAGACCACGGCGAGATCCTCGCGGTCGATGGTGTCGAGGGCTGCCACGGTCACACTGCAGTCGCCCCCGATGATCACGGTGTCCGGTGTCATCGCCTCCGCGACCATCGCGCGGATGCGTTGCAGTGAACTCAGACGGTGGACGCCCGTGCCGAGGGACTCGCCGGCCTCCAGCGGGACGTCGAGCACCGTGGTGGCATTGCGGGGAAGGTCGCCCGCGATCGCCGACGCGCCGTCGACGAGGAGCATCGCGCGCGTGGAGGGTGAGCCCTGCCACTGGGGAACGACCAGGAATCGGGCCATCAGGGTTCACCCTCCATCAACGCGGGAGTCTCAGGACTCGATCTGCGACTGCGCCTGCGAAGAGCCGCCGGCCTTCAGCTCGGCCAGGCGCGCCTCGACCTCGGTCAGCTCGCCGAGGTCGTCGAGGCTCTCGAACTGGGCGTCGAGGCTGGACGCGGCCAGTTCGACCTTGCCCTGCGCCAGTGCCTCCTGGCGGCGGACCTTGTCCTCGAAGCGGCCGAGCTCGCTGGTCGGGTCGAGCACGTTGATCGACGAGACGGCATCCTGCACCTTGGTCTGAGCCTCGGCGACCTTGGCGCGCGCGAGCAGCTCGCTGCGCTTGGCCTTGAGCTCGCCGAGCTTCTCCTTCATGCCGTTCAGGCCGCTCTTGAGCTTGTCGACGACCTCGGTCTGCGAGGTGATCGTCGGCTCAGCTGCCTTCGCCTCGCGCTCTTCGCTGATCTGACGCTGCAGGGCGATCTTGGCGAGGTTGTCGAACTTGTCCGCGTCGGCGGTGCTTCCCGCCGAGCGCAGCTCGTCGGCCTTGCGGCTGGCGGCGAGTGCCTTGTTGCCCCAGTCCTTCGCGGCCTGGACATCCTCTTCGTGGTCGCGCTCGAGCAGCCGCAGGTTGCCGATGGTCTCGGCGATGGCGGCTTCGGCATCGGCGACGTTGTTGGTGTAGTCGCGGACGAGCTGGTCGATCATCTTCTGCGGGTCTTCGGCCTGGTCGATGAGGGAGTTGATGTTCGCCTTCACCAGCGTCGAGATGCGACTGAAGATGGACTGCTTGGCCATGGTGTTTCCTTTCGGTTGGAACGGAGTCTTTCGAGGTCGTGAGAACAGTGAGCGGACTAGAACCGGCCCCCTCTGGACCGGCCGCCGCCGCGTGAGCTGCTGCGGGAACCACCGCCGAAGCTCGAGGGCCTGCTGCTGCGGCTGCTTCCGCTCGAGCGCCAGCTGCTGCCGGAGCTCCAGCCGCCGCCACCGCCGCCTCCGCCGCCGCCGCTGAACAGTCCGCCGATGATGCCGCCGAGAATGGCACCCCCGAGGTCGCTGCCGCGGTTGTAGCCGCCGCCGGACCAGCCGCCGGCGTTGAAGGTGTCGACCTCGCTGCGCGCGTACGAGAGCGCCTCGGAGGCGAGGCTGTAGGCGCGAGTCGCCCGCTCAGTGGCGAGCACCGGATCCGCGGCCTGCGCGGCGACGGCTTCGGCAAACGCGGAGTTCGCCTCGGCGAGCCGCGTGCGCGCGGTGGCTCCGACTGCTCCGCGGCGAGTGGTGATGAAATCGCCGGCCGTGGCGATCTGCGCCTGTGCCTGGGTGAGTCGCTGCTCGAGCAACCTCCGCGCGCGCTGTGCCTGTTCCGACGCCTGCCGGACCTGGCCGAGCGCGGCGTCGATCTCGGCGTTGGCCGAGGTGAGGTCGTCGAGCACCTGCTGCGGGTTGCGCGCGGCGGACCGGAGGGCGGTCTGCGCGGCGTCGATGTTGGACCTCGTCCTCGCCACGATCGGGGCCAGCTGCCCCTGCGCATCGGCGATCGCCCCGGCAGCCGCGATGTCGGCTTCGAGATCGGTGATCATCGCCTGCGCCTCGCCTTCGACGGCGACGAGATTCGCACCCAGGGTGGTGACGGCGTCGACGAGGTTCTCGCTCTGCTCCACTGCTTCCTCCGCCGTGCGGATGGAGAACGCGGCCTCTCCGTTGCGGCCCGCAGCGATGGCGGCTGCGGCCTCGGCGATCTCCGTGTCGGCGAGGGAGAGGCGCTGTTGCGCCTGGGCGGGGTTGTCCGCGACCGGGGCCAGCGCCGCCGGATCGTAGGTCTGCTGCAGCGTCGCGAGAGCGGGGCCGGCTGTGACGACCGTCTGCTCCGCCGTCGTGCGTCGCGCCTTTATGCGCTCCAGGGCCTTGGGCGCTTCGGCTTCGAGCTTGCGCAGCTCTTCGAAGGCCTCGATGTTGTCATTGAGCAGGTCGTCGGCCTCGTCGCACAGCTGGATGATCCGAATGTGCCATGCGCGTCGCTGCTGCGGCGTGTCGGGGATCTCGTCGTCGAGCTGCTGCTTCATCGAGAACGCCTCGGCGACCTTCGCCCGGGCGGCCTCGACGACCTGGACGAACACTTCGCTCGAATCGTCGCCGTACTGAGCGACCGCGAAGCCGACCTCCTGCCGGCTCGACGTGATCGCGTCATCCGCCTGCACGAGAGCACTGCCGGCCTGCTTCTCGAGGTCCTCGTCGCTGATGGCTGCATACGGATCGTTCGGATCGGGAACCGCGACCTGCGCGGTCTGCTTCTTCTTCCGCGATCGCGCGACGAGCACGATGATCAGGATCAGCGCGGCGAGTGCCACCAGCAGGATGATCACCCAGACGAAGCCACTGCCATCGGACGTCGACTGCCCGGGAAAGGCGCCGGCCGCGGCGAAGACCGCCCCGCTCCAGTCACTCGCTCGCAGCTCGTCCTCCATGGCCTGCACGACGCGATCGATCTCGCCATCGCTGAGCGGTCCGTTCTCGTCCGCGGAGATCGCGTACTGACCGGCATCCACGGCCACAGCGACCAGGTACTGGTCGGTGCCGAGCCCGTTCTCCACCGCGGTCCGGTCGGTCCACTCGACACTGTCGGAAGGGTCCGTGAACTGGTCGACGAACACGACGTAGAGATCTCCGCCGTCCGCCTCGGCCAATTGGGAGAGTCGCGCATTCGCGGCCTCGATCTCGCCCGAGGAGAGCACTCCCGCATCGTCGGTGACGAAGCCCGAATCGAGCGTCACCGGCGGCGTGGCGACGGCGGCGGAGACGGCCGCCCCCGACACGAACATCGCTGCGATCAACCCCAGCATGATCGTCAACCGAGTTCGCATTGCACTCCCTCCGCGGGATCGTTGGGCCCTGGCGCTCCGAGTCTATTCACTGGCGGTGACAGACGATAGCGACTCTAGGGAAACAGTCTGTGTCGCCACCGAGAAGCGAACGCCGACGCATACCCTTGAAGGCATGGACGACATGTACGGTTCCGACGTGCTCGCCGCGGGATGGCGTGACCGTGGCGCCAAGAAGGTTCTCGACGTGCCCGCAGAGCGCGATCTCGTCGTCGAGGTCGCCGGGGACGGCTACTGCGGAGCGGTCACGCGGGTGCAGGGCGGAAACGTCGAGCTCGAGGACCGTGTCGGCCGAAAGCGAGTGTTCCCGCTCGGCGGGGGATTCCTGATCGACGGCGAACCCGTGCGCCTGACCGCACCGGCCCCGGTGAAGCAGGCCGTCCGCCGCACGGCATCCGGATCCTTCGCCGTCGGCGACCAGCGGGCGCGTACCGCGCTGCCCAGCCGCATCCTCGTCGAGGGCAAGCACGACGCGGAACTCGTCGAAAAGGTCTGGGGTGCCGACCTGCGCGTCGAAGGCGTCGTCGTCGAGTACCTCGAAGGCGTGGACAAGCTCGATGAACTGCTCCAGAGCGCACCCCCGAACAGCGCGCGCCGGTACGGCGTGCTTGTCGACCACCTCGTCCCCGGGTCCAAGGAGACCCGCATCGCGGACGCGATCATGCGCGGTCCGCACGGCCGGCACCTGAAGATCGTCGGTCACCCGTTCATCGACGTCTGGCAGTGCGTGAAACCGCAGGTGCTCGGCATCCAGCGCTGGCCGGAGATTCCGCGCGGCACCGACTGGAAGACCGGCATCTGCAAGGCGTTCGGCTGGCCGCACACGGAGCAGGGCGACACCGGTCGTGCGTGGCAGCACATCCTCGGCAAGGTCACCACCTACCGCGACCTCGAGCCCGCACTGCTCGGCCGGGTCGAGGAGCTGATCGACTTCGTCACCGAGCCTGCCGGCCGCTGACGCGCGGGCGCTCCGGATACTCTTGATGCATGCCTGAACCCCGCACCTTCCGCGATGAACCGGTCTCCTTCGTGCGCCGGAGCGGACGGATGTCGGAGGCCCAGGAGCGCGCTTTCGCCGAGCTGGCTCCGCACTACCTGCTCGATGTGCCGCGGGATGTCGCCTGGACCAGCGTGCATCCGGAGGCGCGTATGGATCCGGTGGCGGAGTACGGCCGTGAGGCGCCGCTGATCGTCGAGATCGGCTCCGGCCAGGGGCACGCCATCGTGTCGGCGGCATCCTCGCGCCCTGACGAGGACTTCCTCGCCGTCGAGGTGTTCCGGGCGGGGCTCGCCCGCACCATGCTCGACGCCGACAAGGCCGGCGTGCGCAATCTGCGTCTGGTGGAGGCGAACGCACCGGAGGTCCTGTCGACGTATCTCCCCGAGGGGGCGGCGACCGAAGTGTGGATCTTCTTCTCCGACCCGTGGCACAAGAAGCGGCACACCAAGCGCCGGCTGATCCGGCCCGGTTTCGGCGATGCTGCCGCTCGTGCCCTCTCCGACGGCGGGCTGCTGCGCCTGGCGACGGACTGGGAGGACTACGCGCTGCAGATGCGCGAGGTGCTCGACGCCGAGCCGCTGTTCGAGCGCGCGTTCGAGGGGGAGTGGGCAGAGCGCTTCGACGGTCGTGTGATGACGGCGTTCGAGCGCAAGGGCATCGCCAAGGGGCGCGAGATCCGGGATCTGGTCTACCGGCGGAAGCCCCGGGCGTGACGGCTGCCGGCGTCCGCTGGGCACCCGGCCTCGCGCCTGCGCTGCTGGTCTGCCTCGCCGCTCCGGCCTTCTTCGTCGCCGAGTGGACGTGGCTCGGCTGGGTACTCCTCGCCGCCGGGATCGGGGCGGCCTGGCTGATCGAGCGGTGGCGGACGGTGGATCGGCCCGTTGTCCGCGCCGGTGCACGTCTGGAAACAGCCAGGGATGTCACGGCATCCGCTCCTTCGCTCACGCGCGATCTCTCGCTCATCGCGATCGGGCTGCTGATCGTCAGCGTCATCCCGCTGGCCGCGGAACTCGACAACCTGGCGATGCTCCGGTTCACCCTCGCGCTCGGCGGCGCCGTCGTCGTGCCGTACCTGATCTCGCGGTTCGTGTTCCGCGAGCGGGCGATCAGCTTCCCGTGGCGCACCGGGAAGCGCTGGGGCCGGCTGCAGTGGACATGGCTGATCGCCGTGCTGGTGCTCGGGTGGCTGATCCTGCCGTTCTACTTCATCACCAGCGGCGTGTTCCAGAACTGGCCGGTCGTGGACTCTCCCGAGCTGATCGCGCGCCTGTTCGTCGGTGTGGGCGCGGTCGGCATCTGGGATGAGCTGTTCTTCATCTGCACGGTGTTCGCGCTGCTGCGCAGGCACTTTCCGGATGCCGTCGCGAACGTGCTGCAGGCGATCGTGTTCGTGTCGTTCCTGTGGGAGCTCGGGTACCGGGAGTGGGGGCCGGTTCTGACGATCCCGTTCGCGCTGCTGCAGGGATTCATCTTCCTGCGCACGCACTCGCTGGCATACGTCGTGACGGTGCATCTGCTCTTCGACGCCGTCGTGTTCGCGGTGCTCGTGCACGCGCACAACCCCGGGCTGCTGCCGGTGTTCCTGGTCTGACCTGCCGGCGGGGTGCAGAATCGGTCTCATGCTCATCATCGGCCTGCTGCTGGCCGCCCTTGCGGCGGCGTTCCACGTGTTCATCTTCGCGCTCGAGTCGCTGCGGTGGACCGAACCAGAGACCCGCAGGATCTTCGGCGTCGCCAGCGAGGCGGATGCCGAGACCACGAAGCCGCTCGCGTTCAACCAGGGCTTCTACAACCTGTTCCTCGCGATCGCGACGCTGCTCGGCATCGTGCTGGTGCTGTCGGGACTTGCGACCGTCGGGCTGACGCTCGTGTTCACCGGCACGGCGATGATGCTCGCGGCGGCGCTGGTGCTGGTGCTGTCGAACCCGAGGATGGCGAAGTCTGCGGCGATGCAGGGCGGACTGCCGCTCGTGGCGATCGTGGTGACCGCCATGGCCGTCGGGATCAGCTGACCGCCACCGGCTGACGGAGTAGGGTCCGGCGCCTCGCTGGGTCGCCCTTGCGCGGGTCGCTGAAGTAGATCTCGTGGTGCGTGCCCCTCAGCCGCATGCCCTGCTCGGGGATGAACTCCTCGTGCATCTTCGCGAGCACCGGCGCCTCGTCGTCGTACGAGCCGACGTGCAGCGTCTGCGCGCACAGCCCCTCGTGGAGCGTCTCGAGGCGCACCTCGCCCACCCGCGCCGAGGGGTTCTTGGCGGATGCCTTGGCGACGGCATCCGCGAACATCGCCTCGTCGATCCACTCGGGCTGCATGATCATCAGGGTCCAGTGCCACCGCGCCTTGTCGCGCGACGTGGTGAACGAGGCGTGGTCATCGGCCCACCACAGGCCCTCGAGCGGCATGACGGCGTAGTCGCGGTCGAGGCCCTGTTTGCTGGCGAACTTGAGGGTGTAGGCGAGCGGGTAGAGCGCCTCGACGGCTGTCGTGAACTCAGGGGCGCTGTTCGGGTCGCCGTGGCCGTCGATCATGAGGTAGCCGAGCGCGGGCACCTCGACGAGGTCGAATCTGCCTTTGCGTGCCCGGTACGCGTCGATCGTCTTCTTGAAGTCGACCTTGGCGTTCATATCGGATGTCGGCTCAGGCGTGCAGAGCGCGCTCGGAGATGTACGAGCGGAGCTGCTGCTCGTCGTCGGGCATGTCGGTCACGCGCTGCGGCGCTGCCAGCAGCGCGCGGGTGTCGTCATCCGGCTCGACGGTCTCTCCGAGCGCCTCGGAGATCAGATCGGCGAACTTCTGCGGCTTGGCCGTCTCGAGGACGAGCATCGGGATGCCGGTCTCGATGTGCTCGCGGGCGACCTTGGCGCCGTCCGCGGTGTGCGGGTCGATCGTGACGCCGGTCCTGTCGCGGAAGTCGCGGATCGTGGCGAGCCGGTCATCGTGCGTGCTGGTGCCGCTGAGCAGCCCGAACTCCTCCTCGAACCGGTTCAGCTCGGCGGACAGGTCGATCTCGTCGCGTTCTTCGAGTTCGTGCCACGCGGCGGCGGTGCGCTCGGGGTCGCGGCCGAGCAGATCGAACACGAAGCGCTCGAGGTTCGAGGCGCGCGAGACGTCCATCGAGGGGCTCGAGGTGGCGAGGGTGTTCGCGGAGCTGCGCGGGCGGTAGTGGCCGGTGCGGAAGAACTCGTCGAGCACGTTGTTCTCGTTCGTGGCGAGGACGAGCTTGCGGATCGGGATGCCCATGCTGCGGGCGTAGTGCCCGGAGAGGATGTTGCCGAAGTTGCCCGACGGCACGGCGAACGAGACCTCGAACGTGGAACGCGCGTCGGTGTCGACCTCGTCGGTCGTGCGCAGCCACGCCCAGACGTAGTAGACGATCTGGGCGGAGATGCGACCGAAGTTGATGGAGTTCACGGCGCCGAGGCTGTGGGCGCGCTTGAAGTCGAGGTCGGTGTTCAGCCGCTTGACGAGGTTCTGGCAGTCGTCGAAGACGCCCTCGACCGCGATGTTGTGGACGTTCTCGTCCTGCAGCGAGTACATCTGGGCGCGCTGGAAGGCGCTCATGCGCCCCTGCGGGGAGAGCATGAAGACCGAGACGCGATCGAGGCCGCGGAGGGCGTGCTCGGCAGCGGAGCCTGTGTCGCCCGAGGTGGCGCCGAGGACGTTGAGCACGCGGTCGCGCTTCTCGAGCACGTACTCGAGAGCCTCGCCGAGGAACTGCATCGCCATGTCCTTGAAGGCGAGGGTGGGTCCTTCCGACAGGCCCACGAGCGTCATGTCGTCGCCGAGCTCGCTCAGCGGCACGATCTCGTCAGCGGCGAACTTGCCGTCGCCGTACGCGCGCGAGGTCAGCCCGGCGAGATCGTCACGCGGGATGTCCGTGGCGAACAGGCCGATGATCTCGGTCGCGAGCTCGGGATAGGTCAGCGGACGCAGACGCTCGAGCTCTGCCGCACTCAGGTGGGGAAGCGCCTCGGGAACTGCGAGGCCGCCGTTGGGGGCGAGCCCCTCGAGGAGGACATCGCTGAACTGTCCGAGTGTGCCGCCGCGTGTGGAGATGTACTGCAAGTCTCGAACCTCGTTCGTGCTGGAGATGGATGCCGGGAACCTCGGTTCCATCGTAGGGCGTGGCACGGACGTGGTTACGCCGGGATCAGCGCCTGCTCAGGAGCGCACCCCGATAGGCGCAGAGATTCTAGGGAGTCGGGGTCCCGCCGTTGGCGTTGAGCGTCTCGCCGTTCACGTAGCTCGACTCGCCGGACGCGAGGAAGACATAGGCGGGTGCCATCTCCACCGGCTGCCCCGCTCGTCCCAGTGGTGTGTTCTGGCCGAACTTCGGCAGCTTCTCCTTGGGCTGTCCGTCCGTCACCTGGAGCACTGTCCACACGGGTCCCGGCGCCACACCGTTCACGCGGATCCCACGGCTGGCCACCTGCTGCGCGAGGCCCTTTGTGAAGTTGTTGATCGCCGCCTTCGTGGATGCGTAGTCGAGCAGATTCGGCGATGGTTCGTACGCCTGGATGGATGTGGTGTTGACGATCGTCGAACCAGGACCCATGTGCTTCAGCGCAGCCCGCGAGAGCGTGAACATGGATGTGATGTTGACGTGGAAGGTTTCGTCGATCTGCTCGTCGGTCAGCTCGTCCAGTGACTCGCTGATGACCTGTTTTCCGGCATTGTTCACCAGGATGTCGAGTCCGCCGAGTCCGTCGGCGGCAGCATCCACGAGGCGCGCGCGGTAGTGGCGGTCCATCAGATCGCCCGGCAGCGCCACCGCGGTTCGCCCGGCCTGCTCGATCGCGTCGACCACGCGACGGGCGTCCTCCTCTTCTGCGGGCAGATAGGCGATCGCCACGTCGGCACCCTCCCTGGCGAAGGCGATGGCCACCGCGGCGCCGATACCGGAGTCACCACCGGTGACAAGAGCGCGGCGGCCCTGGAGTCGGTCGCGACCCACATACGAGTCCAGGCCGATATCCGGCGTCGGCTCGGCGCGGACGTCGAGTCCGGGCTCTGGCTGATCCTGCTCCGGCGGTGACACCTTCGGATGCCGGGTGGTGGGGTCGTCGTGGGCGAGCTGGCCTTCGCCCTGCGGTGCGTTTGCGTCAGTCATGAAGAACCTCCTGTCGTTGCCGACCAGGCTCCTTCATCATTTCGTGATGTCAGAGGGGGTTGGGCGAAGCGCACCGTCTGAGGTATACGCGGCGATCGACCCGCAGCCTCGCCACATGGTGACGCAAGTCAACCCCCTGAACCGCTTCGATCCATGCGCGTACGGTTCGGGGAACCGACCGACAGGAGAGATGATGAGCGATCCGAAGAACACTCACGGAACACCCGGAGCCGACGAGGAAGCCGACACCGCATCCGGCGGCGCCCCGGAGGACACCGACGAGGTCATCGAAGACGAGACCACCGATGAGGAGGGCAGGCCGCTCGAGAACCCGTCGGGAGGCTGAACGCCGGCAACTCAGGGGGCTACCTTGACCGAACAGCGATCAGCGGCCCCGTCGCGCTCCCTGACCGTCTCCGTCGTGATCCCGGTGAAGGACGACGCCGATGCGTTGGGGTGCTGTCTGCGCGCTCTGTCCCTGCAGACCAAGGCACCTGATGAGGTCATCGTCGTCGACAACGGTTCGGAGGATGAATCGGCCCAGGTGGCGGCGGACGCGGGCGCCACAGTGGTGCGCTGCGAGGCGCCGGGGATCCCTGCCGCAAGCGCGTGCGGGTACGACCGCGCCACGACCGACATCGTCCTCAGGCTCGATGCCGACTGCGTTCCCGGCAGTGGATGGGTGCAGATCATGCGCCAGGCCTTCGCCGCCGAACCGCATGTCGCAGTGTTCACCGGCGGTGCGCGCTTCGTCGACGGCCCGCGGATGCTGCGCACACCGCTCGCCGCCGCATACCTCGGGAGTTACGTCCTCGCCGGGGTGGCCGCCCTCGGGCACCTGCCCGTGTTCGGCTCCAACATGGGATTCCGGCGTGCGGCTTGGCAGCGTGTGCGCGCTGCGGTGCACCTGGATGCCACCCTGCACGACGACTTCGATCTGGCGTTCCATCTCGGCGATTCTCACCGCATCCGCTACGTGAGGAAGGCCGAGATGGGAATGTCGATGCGTCCTTTCGGCGACGTGCGGAGATTCGCGTGTCGCATCCGTCGAGGGTTCGCCACAGTCCTCGTGCACTGGCCGCGGGACTTCCCGCCCATCCGCTGGCAGCGCCTCCTGATGCTTCGTGCGGCGTCGGGGCTGCGTGGGCGCTTCCGATGAGTTCGCGCGTCACTCCGATGATCGGGCACGTCGCCGGCCCGGGCCTTCACATCATGAGCCTGAACGTCCGGCGGCGAATGGGGGGCGCTCGCGTGGCGGCCCGCAGATCGATGGACGCGTAGGGCGCCTCGGCTACGTGCACTGCTCGCGTCGGAGCGACCATCACTGCTGGCAGCGCAGGAGGCGCTCCCGAGCCAGGTGGAAGTGGCGCGCGATGCGCTTGGGCCGTCTTACCGCTACGTCGGCCACGGACGCGGTGCCGACGGTGCCGGCGAGGGGTGTCCGATCGTGTACGACGCCGAGCGGCTTCGGCTGCTGGAGTGGACACAGCTCGCTCTGTCCGACAAGCCACACGTCGCGGGCTCGAGCTCCTGGGGCAACTGGCTGCCTCGTGTCGTCGTCCGTGCCGTATTCCGAGATGCGACGACCGGCGCGGAGTTCGTCGTTCTCAACACGCACCTCGACCCGTTCTCGTCGCGCTCGCGTGTGCGATCCGCGGAGCAGATCCGGCGGTGGGCGATGCGCGAGCGCGTTCCCGCCATCGTGTCAGCGGATCTGAACAGCGATCCCGAATCCGCCACTGTGGCGGCGATGCTCGAGACAGGTGCGCTCCGGGATGCCTGGAATGCGGCATCCTCACGTCTGACGCCGGAATGGGGAACCTATGCCCGTTACCGGGCGCCACGCCGAGGTGGGCGACGCATAGACGCGATCATGGTGTCGGAGGACGTCCAGGTCGACGCCGTCGGCATCAACGGCGGGCCGTACGGCGGCGGGTGGGCTTCGGACCATCTACCGGTACAGGCCGTGCTCCGCCTTTCAGGCGAGAGAGGATCCCGATGATCGACAACTTCCTGCGACGGCCGCAGAGCATCGGCGAGATCGCGGCCGACACCATCCGTGTGATCGGCGTGCTCAGCATCGTCGTGGCAGCGATCTGGTTCTCGCCCACAGACGCGGGGATCCTCGCGTTCGCGCTGCCCGGGCTTCTGGCGCCCAGGTTCGTCGGGATGCGTGCCTCGTTCGACATCGTCTATGGCGTGACGCTTCTCATCGCAGCGTGGAGCAATGTGCTCGGTCTCTACTCGGCGATTGCCGGATGGGATCTGGTGATCCACGTTGTGGCGACGGGTGTCATCGCCGCGATGCTGTATCTCTTGCTCGTGAGGTGGGAAGTCGTCAGTTCTCCTGTGGATGCGGGCTTCAGAGCGCGGACACCGATGGTGATCGTGCCCGCGCTCGGTCTCGCTGTGAGCGCTGTCTGGGAGATGGTGGAGTGGGTGGGTCACACCTTCATCAGCGACGAGATCTTCGTGGCATACGACGACACGATCGGCGACATGGCCGCCGGCGGCCTCGGGGCGCTCATCGCCGGCGCCGTCGTCGCGCGAGTTCCTCTGGAGCGACGACAGGTCGCCGACTGACTGAATGCGCGTGATACGCGGCGCCTTGGGCACTCTATGCTCGGCGCTATGCGTCCTAGCCCGCCATCCGAGAGTCATCCGGTACTTCGCACCCATCGGGCGCTTCGCCCCGGTTTCGGCACCGAGGCGGCGGTCTACGGCACGATCTTGGTCAGCGGGCTCATCGCCGTGTCTTCTGCGCACGGCGAGACGTCTGCGGTGGTGCTGCTGACGGTGGGCGTCACCGTGCTCGTGTTCTGGGCCGCACATGTATACGCGGGAGCGGTCGCTCGACTCGGCGATGAAACGGGGCCGCGTCTCGCGGTGGGGACAGCGGTCGCTCTTTCAGTACGGCACTCTCTGGGCATGTTGAGCTCTGCGGGGGTACCGGCGTTGATCCTTCTGGCGGGTACGACCCGATTGATCCCGGACGACCTGGCCAATGAGATCGCGCTGTGGTCGGGGACGGTCATCCTCGCGTTCCTGGGCTACGTGGCATTTCTTCGGCGAGGGAGCGGGATGATCCGGCGCATCGGCGGTGCGCTGGTCACGGCGTCGTTCGGAGTCGTCTTCGTCATCCTCAAGGCCTTCGTGCACTAGTGGGTCCTCCCGTTCGGTGCCGGTTTGTCGGTACGGTACGGGTGTGGACACTCAGCTCATCATTGGCACTCAGGTGGATTCCGGAGCCGTTGCGGGGCTCGCGCCGGGCAAGTTCAACCGACACACCTTTTGGTGCGGGCAGAGTGGCTCCGGGAAGACGTATGCGCTGGGCGTGGTCCTGGAGCAGGTGATGCTCGCCACCCGTCTCCCCGTGCTCATCTTCGACCCCAACTCGGATTTCGTTCGCCTGGCAGAGGCACGACCCGAGACAAGCGCCACCCATGCTGCACGGTGGGCGGAGCGACGGATCCGCGTGCTCGGACCGGGAGGCGACGAGCCCCTTCAGGTGCGTTTCGTCGATCTTCCGACGCGGAGCAGAGCGGCCATCATGCAGCTCGACCCGGTCGCGGAACCGGAGTCCTTCAACGCATCCCTTCGCGTGGGCGAGCAGATGCGGAGCGATCCGCCGCAGCGGGGCGAGCTCATCGATTGGCTACGGCGCGACGGGGACCCGGATCAACGGCGTTTCGTCATGCGGCTGGAGAACCTGGGAATCACGGAGTGGGACGTGTGGGCCTGGGGTGGCCGCGACGCATGCGACGTCGTCGACGAGAACCACGACGCGACCGTGCTCGACCTCGGTTCGCTCCGGGAGCCGGGGGAGTTGAAGGCGGCGGCCCTGGCGGTGCTCGACCACCTGTGGGAGAACCGGGAAGCACGCCAGCCACGCCTCATCGTGATCGACGAGGCTCACAATCTGTGCACTCCCGATCCCACGACCCCCGTAGAGCGTCTGCTGACCGAACGCATCGTCCAGATCGCCGCTGAGGGGCGCAAGTACGGTCTGTGGCTGGTGCTTTCGACGCAGCGTCCGTCGAAAGTGCACCCGAACGCATTGTCGCAGTGCGACAACGTCGCCCTGATGCGGATGAACGCCCCGACCGACCTCGCGGCACTCGCCGACGCGTTCGGGTTCATCCCGACCGAGCTTCTGAATCGATCTCCACGATTCACGCAGGGACAGGCGATCTTCGCAGGCGGATTCAGCCCCGAACCGCAACTCGTGCAGATGGGCGCGCGCATCACCGCCGAAGGCGGATCGGACGTTTCCGTGCCCATGCGCTGATCTCTCAGCGGAGATCGCCGAGCACCTACGAGAAAAGCCGCCTGAAACCAGGCGGCTTGCTCGTTACTCGTACAACCCTTTGTGCCCCCGACAGGAGTCGAACCTGCGACCTACGGTACCGGAAACCGGCGCTCTATCCACTGAGCTACGGAGGCGTACCGAACGACGATATCACTGGTCGGGCGTGCTCTCCGCACCGCCGGCCTCGGTCACCGGCGCCGCTTCGATGTCGGCGAGCGCTGCGGCCACCTTCTCAGCCAGATAACGGTGCCCGTCGGTGGAGGGATGCTTGTTCCCGAGGTCGACGTCGATCACGGCGAGGTAGTTCAGATCCGTGATCCACTCGTCCTGCACGGCCGAGATGTACCACCAGCCCCGAGCGCCGGCGAGAGCAGCGAGATCCTGATCGATCCGCGCGGTTCCGGCGCCGACGGGGAGCTCGTGCGGGGCGGGCCCCAGCACGACGATCGCCGCTTCCGGATACTTCGACGTCAGAGCATCCCAGGCGGCCGTCACCGCGTCGCGGTAGCCGTCGGCGCCCTGAGCGCGATCGTTGATGGATCCCTGGACGATGACGAGATCGGGAGCGAGGTCCGGGTCGAGTGCGGCGATGCGCTCGCCGAATGCCGGCCCGTCCAGCCCCGGCTTGAGGTACCCGCTGCCGCGTACGCCGTCGACGATCGTCTCGCCGTCCAGCAGCTCCGCCAGGACGTACGCGTAACCCAGCGTCGGCTCGCTCGCAGCGGACCCGTACGTCCACGAGTCGCCGAAGACGAGCACCCGCGGATGCTCGGGCAGGACGAGCGGCGTCGGAGCCACCGTCAGGACCTCTTCCGAGGCGAGGATCGGAGCATCCATCGCGGCAGGCACCCACGGCCGCCACACGCCCAGAATCACGCCGGAAACAGCCATCGCGAGCACGATGCTCAGCGCAGTCACGCGGCCGCGTCGCCGCATCTTCCCCAACCCCATGGGATGAGGGTAGGCGATCGTTCGCGCAACACCAACTCAGCGCGGAAAAACACCCATCCTCCGCGCCATAGACTTGATGGGCTATGAACCCCGACACTCTCGCCGAAGCCATCCTCGCCGTCGTCACGCCGATCGCGGCTTCCCTGCGACCCGACGAGACGCTCGACATCGACGCCGCCGACATCCCGCTGGAGCGTCCACGCAACCGGGACCACGGCGACTGGGCATCGAACCTCGCGATGCGCCTTGCGAAGAAGCTCGGCACGAACCCGCGCGAACTCGCCCAGCAGATCGCCGATGAGCTCGTCGGCATCGACGGGGTGGCCAGCGCCGAGGTCGCCGGTCCTGGATTCATCAACATCCGCCTGGATGCCGCAGCAGCCGGCGTGCTTGCGAAGACGATCGTCGAAACCGGCGACGCCTACGGCCGCAACGACTCGCAGCAGGGCGTGAGCGTGAACGTCGAGTTCGTCTCGGCGAATCCGACCGGACCGCTGCACATCGGTCACACCCGCTGGGCTGCGCTCGGCGACTCGATCGTCCGCCTGCTCCTCGCCAGCGGCGCCAACGCCGTCCGCGAGTACTACATCAACGACGCCGGCGCCCAGATGCAGCGGTTCGCGGCATCCGTCCTCGCCGCCGCGAAGGGAGAGCCGACTCCGGAAGGCGGATACCCGGGGGAGTACATCACGACCCTCGCCGGCCGCGTGCTCGAGGCGCGCCCCGACCTGCTCGACCTTCCGGATGCCGAACAGCTGCAGGTCGCCGAAGATCTCGCCTACGCGTACCAGCTCGAGGAGATCAAGAACTCGCTCGACCAGTTCAACGTTCCCTTCGACGTCTGGTTCTCGGAGCGCACCCTGCACGCCAAGGACGACAGCGGCTCCAGCCTCATCGACCGCGCCGTCGACCGGCTGCGCGAGCAGGGCCACGTCTTCGACCTCGACGGCGCCGTCTGGGTGCGCACCACCGACTTCGGCGACGACAAGGACCGCGTGATCCGCCGCTCCAACGGCGAATACACCTACTTCGCCGCCGACGCCGCCTACTACCTCGACAAGGGCGACCGCGGCTTCGAGAACAAGATCTACATGCTCGGTGCCGATCACCACGGCTACGTGCACCGGCTCAAGGCCGTGGCCGGCGCAGCGGGCCAGGACCCGGAGAAGAACATCCAGGTGCTCATCGGACAGCTGGTCTCGATCCGCGGTGCGCGGCTCAGCAAGCGCGCCGGCAACATCATCGAGATGGACGACCTGCGCGCATGGATCGGCACGGACGCCCTGCGCTACGCCCTGGAGCGCTCGCCCGCCGATTCTCCGCTCGACCTCGACCCGGAACTGTTGCAGAAGCGCACCAACGACAACCCGGTGTTCTACGTGCAGTACGCCCACGCGCGCACGCACAACGCCAGCCGCAACGCCGCCGACTCCGGCGTCGACCGCACCGAGTTCGCCCCCGAGACGCTCTCGCACGAGACGGAGTCCGCACTGCTCGGCGCACTGCAGGAGTTCCCGCGCATCGTCGCCTTCGCGGCCGAGGTGCGCGAGCCGCACCGCGTCGCCCGCTACCTCGAGGAGCTCGCAGGCCTCTATCACCGCTGGTACGACAACTGCCGCATCACTCCGCTCGGCGACGACGCGATCGAGAGCGTGCACCGCACCCGCCTATGGCTGAACGACGCCACCGGTCAGGTGCTGCGCAACGGTCTCGACCTGCTCGGCGTCTCCGCGCCGGAGCGGATGTAACGCTCCCCACGGAGGAACCAATGAGCGACGAGCACCCCACGCTGCCGTACCCGGAGCCGTCGGCGGAGCATCCGACGCTCGTGATCCCGGGCGGTGACGAGCAGGCAGCACCGGCGCCGCCCGCGAAGCGACGTGCCCGCTGGCCGTGGGTGCTCCTGATCGTGGTCGTGGTTCTCGCCGCCCTCGTCGTCGCTGCGGAGCTCGTCGCACGAGCCGTGCTCCCCGGCGTCGTCCGCGGCATCGTGATCGAGCAGCTCGATCTGCCCCAGGACCAGCAGCTCCAAGTGGATGCCGCCGGCATCCTGCTCCCGCAACTGATCGGCGGACGGCTCGACGAGCTGCACCTGTCGACCGACTCCGTCACGTTCGGGGGCGTCACAGGAGCCGCCGACGTCACGGCGACCGGAGTACCGCTGCGCGGAGGCGACCTCACCGAGGCCCACGGCACGGTGCGCATCGATCAGCAGCAGTTCACTTCGCTCATCACAGCCTCCGATCTGCCGATCGACGAGATCACGTTCGCCGAGCCGGATGTCACGGCGTCGGGCAGCTTCGACGTCTTCGGCATGCCGATTCCGGTCGCGCTGACGGTGACACCGGGCGCGGATGCCGGTGACGTGCTCCTCACGCCAGTGAAGCTCGAGGTCGCCGGGCTCAGCCTGAACGCAGCCGAGATCGCGGAGCGCTTCGGCGGGGCCGCAGCGCAGATCACCGAGCCGCAGCGCATCTGCATCGCCGATCAGCTGCCGGCCGGGCTCACCGTGACCGGACTGCAGATCGACGGCTCAGAGGCCGTGATCGACGTCGACGTCGACGGCGCGATCGCCACCGACGAGAGTCTTCAGCAGAACGGCACCTGCGACTAGTTGTGATGTCCAGGGACGTTGTTGCGTGAATTGCGTGTGAGCTGTTGACGGGTGAAGGCCTCCCGTTGCGAGAGTGGAGCTGTCTAGGAACCACTTTTCGCACACAGGAGGCCTTCGTGTCCCACGCTAACGCTGCTCTCGCTCCGCGCGCTCGTCTGCGCTTGGCCAAGCTCATCGTTGAAGACGATTGGCCGGTCGCCGTCGCGGCGAAGATGTTCATGACCTCGCCGCCGACGGCGCGCAAGTGGGCGGCGAGGTTTCGGACCGAAGGGTCCGCGGGGATGTTTGATCGTTCCAGTCGGCCATACTCGATGCCGACGAAGACGCCGCCCGCGGTGGTGAAACGGATCGTGAAGGCGCGGTGGCGTCGTCGGCTGGGGCCGGTCCAGATCGGCGGTGAGCTCGGCGTCGCGGCGTCGACGGTTCATGCCGTCCTCGTGCGTTGCCGGATCAACAGGCTCAGCCGCATTGATCGGGTCACCGGTGAACCGATCCGCCGCTACGAGCACGACCATCCTGGATCCCTGATCCATGTCGACGTCACGAAGTTCGGCAACATCCCTGACGGCGGAGGGCACAAGTTCCTCAGTCGACAGCAGAGCAAAGCCAATGCCCAGGCGCAGGCACGCCGGACTGGTGAACGCGGACGCGAGTACCGGCCTCGTATCGGCACCGCGTTTCTGCACACCGTCATCGATGACCACTCCCGCGTCGCCTATGCCGAGATCTGTTCGGACGAGAAGGCCGCCACCGCTATCGGCGTGCTCGAACGCGCTGTCGCCTGGTTCGCCGATCGCGGCGTCGCCGTCGAGCGGGTGCTCTCTGACAACGGGTCCGCTTACCGCTCCCATGCCTGGCGGGAGGCATGCATTGGACTCGGGATCGTGCACAAGCGAACCCGCCCCTACCGGCCGCAGACGAATGGGAAGATCGAGCGTTTCCACCGCACCCTCGCCGATGGCTGGGCCTACGCCCGCTTCTATTCCTCAGAGAACGAACGCCGCAACGCGCTGCCCGGCTGGCTGCACTTCTACAATCATCACAGGCACCACTCCGCGATCGGAGCCCCGCCCGTCAGCAGACTCAACAACCTGCCTGGACATCACAACTAGCGCTGCCTCGGCCGATATCTTCCCTACAGGTGAGCAGACCGGCTCACCCCTATGGAAGGAGCAGATCATGGCTCTAGTGATCGTCCACGCGACGATGACCCTCGACGGACTCATCGCGGATGCGGACGGCGGGGTGGATTGGATGTTCGGCCGACCCTCGGCTCCCGAAGACGACACCCACGTCGACAACGTCATCCAGAACATCGGCGCTGTCGTCGGGGGAGCGAACAGGACGCAGACCATCGAAGACGGCGAGATCCCTTATGGCGGGATGCTGAAGGTGCCGGTATATCTCATGACCCACACCGAGCACGAGCCGATCGAACGCGACGGCGTCACCTACACCTTCGTGGTCGACGACATCGCACGGGCGGTCGAGGATGCCAAGGCGGCAGCGGGGGACAAGTGGGTCAGTCTGCTCGGAGGAAGCATCTCGCGACAGTGCCTCCTTCTCGGACTCGTCGACGAGCTCCACCTCGACGTCGCGCCGGTCCTGCTCGGCGAGGGCATCTCGCTGTTCGCAGGGCTAGGACAGCGCATCGAGCTGGAACGCGTCGAGACATCAGCCTTCGCGAGCGAAACCCACCTTCGCTACCGCGTCCTCACCCATTCGCAGGACGCCCTCTAGCCCTCGCGCTCCGCTGCCTCGGCTTCCTCCGCCTTCCGCAGCGCGCGAGTCTCGACCATCACGTCGTGCCGGGCCCGCTGCACCCGCCGCTGCGCGAAGGTCTGCGCACCGCGCGCGAGCACCCGGTCCTGCTCCTCCTCGGTGCCCGTGACGATGTAGGCGCACGCGATGAGGATCACCTGCGAGCTGAGGTTCAGCCAGATCAGCAGGGCGAGCAGCGAGGCGAACGACGCCAGCAGCGGATTCGAGGTGGCACCGCCGACGAAGAGGCTGGACAGCTCCTGCAGTACGAGCAGCCCTGCGCCGCCGAGCAGCGCGCCGGGCCACACCGAACGAGCGGACGCGGGCTGACCGGACAGCAGCCGATAGACCCCGAAGATCAGGAGGCTGTCCAGCGCGAACACGACCACCAGCGATATGGCCCGGAGCCCCCACTCCGCCGCCGGTGCATCCGCCGGCAGGCCGAAGAGACCCGCCGCCCAGCCGATGCCGATGCGCGCGATGAACGTGACCCCGGCCGCCGCGATGAACGCTGCGGCGATGCCGATCGCGAGAGCGATGTTGCGCAGGATTACCCAGAGCCAGAACATGTCGTCCAGCACCGCACCCGCGATCCTGCGCACGGCCGTGCGCAGAGACCCGACCGCGCCGAGCGCCGCGCCGATGAGAGCGACGAGCGAGATGATCCCGGCGATGTTCAGTCCGAGAGGCGCCTCTATCTTGGTGGGATCCTTGACGACGCCGTCCTCGCCCAGCAGGCCGGGGACGGCCCCGTCGATGGCGTCGAGGATGGCTTTGAACACGTCCGGATTACCGGCGAGCCAGATCGCCGCCAGCGAGAAGCCCAGCAGGAGACCGGCGAACACGCTGAACAGCGCGCGGTAGGTGACGCTGTCGGCCAGCATCGGACCGTGCCGCTCCGAGTAGAGCAGGTAGGCGCGGACGGGCTTGCGAGCAAGAGCCCAGGCGATCACCTTCTTGATCAGCCCGGCGATGCCCCCCGCTTTCTTGGTGTGCTCGTCGGCCTTGCTGGTCTCGCTGGTCTTGCTCTCCATGGCACTCACCGTAATGAATCGTGATCTGTCTGCGGGAGGGGCTTGCGTGATGCGGGGGGAGCCTGGCAGGTGCCATAGAATCGGGGCAACCTCGCGCGGCCCGTCTTCGCCGAGGCCTCCCCTCCGACGATTGGTGCTGTGTGCTTTCCCCTGCAGACTCGCTCGCCCCGGACTGGCTCGTCGTGCCCGAAGACGTGAACTCTCTCGCGGACGGCGTGTGGCCGGCATCCGCGGCACGTGACGAAGAGGGTGCGCTCGTGATCGGGGGGATGCCGGCGGCGCAGATCGTGCGCGAGCACGGCACACCGGTGCTCGTGCTCGACGAGGACGAGGTGCGCGGCCGTGCCCGTGCCTTCCACGATTCCTTCGCATCGGCCGCAGCGCAGCACGGTACGACCGCCCGCGTGTACTACGCCGGAAAGGCGTTCCTGTCCACTGCGGTCGCGCGGTGGGTGACCGAGGAGGGCCTGAACGTCGACGTCTGCACGCGCGGCGAGCTCGAAGTCGCGCTCGCCGCCGGCGTGGATCCTGCCCGCATCGGGTTCCACGGCAACAACAAGCTCCCGAGCGAGATCGACCGCGCGGTCTCTGTCGGCGTTGGCACGATCATCGTCGACAGCGCGATCGAGATCGAGCGGGTCGCCGCGGCCGCAGAGCGGCTCGGCACTGTGCAGAAGGTGCTCGTGCGCGTCAACAGCGGGGTGCACGCCGAGACCCACGACTTCCTCGCCACAGCTCACGAGGACCAGAAGTTCGGCATGCCTTTCACGGATGCCGAGACCGCCGTCGCCCGCATCCGAGAGCTGTCCTGGCTCGAGTTCGTCGGTATCCACTGCCACATCGGCTCGCAGATCTTCGGCGTCGCCGGATTCAGGGAGTCGGCCTCCCGCGTGCTGGAGCTGCACGAGAAACTGCGTGAAGGCGGCGAGATCCCGATCCTCAACCTGGGCGGAGGGTTCGGCATCGCCTACACGAGCGTCGACGACCCGACACCCATCGAGCAGCTCGCCACCGAGATCGTCGACGTCGTCGCCGCGGGGTGCGCACAGCGCGGCATCCCGCTGCCGATCTTGGCCTTCGAACCGGGGCGCGCGATCGTCGGCACCGCCGGCGTCACCCTGTACGAAGTCGGCACGACCAAACCCGTGCGACTGGGCTCCGGCGCGGAGCGGTTGTACGTCAGCGTCGACGGCGGCATGAGCGACAACGCCAGGCCCGCCCTGTACGGCGCGCAGTTCTCCGCGCGCATCGCCTCGCGCACGAGTACGGCAGAGCCCGCGCTCGCCCGGGTGGTCGGACGGCACTGCGAGTCCGGTGACATCGTCGTCGACCACGAGTACCTCCCGGCCGATGTCGCCCCGGGCGACCTGCTCGCGGTTCCCGCCACCGGCGCGTATTGCGCGTCGCTTGCGAGCAACTACAACCACGTCCCCCGTCCCGCCGTCGTCGCAGTCTCCGGTGGCACCTCGCGCGTGATCGTTCGCGGCGAGACCATCGACGACCTGTTGGCACGGGATGCCGGGATCACCCAGAACGAAGGAGCACGATGACCCAGCCCCGATCGAGCGATCAGTACCGACGACTGCGGGTGGCGCTGCTCGGCGCAGGCGCCGTCGGCTCGCAGGTGGCCGACCTGCTGCTGCGCCACGGCGACGAGCTCGCCGACCGCGCCGGCGCATCGCTGGAACTCGCCGGGATCGCCGTGCGCGATGTGGATGCCAAGCGCGACGTCGAGCTCCCTGCGGAGCTGTTCACCACTGACGCCGAGAGCCTCATCGTCGGCAGTGACATCGTCATCGAGCTGATGGGCGGCATCGAACCGGCGAAGGGCAACCTGCTGCTCGCCCTGAACTCCGGCGCAGACGTCGTCACGGCCAACAAGGCGCTGCTCGCGACCCACGGCACCGAGCTCTTCGAGGCGGCCGATCAGGTCGGCGCCTCGGTGTACTACGAGGCGGCAGCCGCCGGGGCGATCCCGATCATCCGCCCGCTGCGCGACTCGCTCGCCGGTGACCGCGTCGTGCGCATCATGGGAATCGTCAACGGCACGACCAACTACATCCTCGACCGCATGGACACAGAGGGCGCCGACTTCGCCGAGGTGCTCGCCGACGCGCAGCGTCTGGGCTACGCGGAAGCCGACCCCACCGCGGATGTCGAGGGCTACGACGCCGCGCAGAAGGCCGCGATCCTGGCATCCCTCGCCTTCCACACCACGGTGCCGCTCGATGCCGTCCACCGCGAGGGCATCACCTCGATCACGCCGTCGATGATCGAAGAGGCGCGCGCCGCTGGCTTCGTCATCAAGCTGCTCGCCGTGTGCGAGCGCATCACGGTCGACGGCTCCGAGTCGATCTCGGTGCGGGTGTACCCGGCCCTCGTCTCGCGCACGCACCCGCTCGCATCCGTGCACGGCGCGAACAACGCCGTGTTCGTCGAGGCCGAGGCCGCCGGATCCCTGATGTTCTACGGCGCCGGCGCCGGTGGCGTCCAGACCGCTTCCGCCGTGCTCGGCGACGTGGTCTCCGCGGCTCGCCGCCACATCGCCGGTGGTGTGGGCGTGGGGGAGTCCACCCGCGCGAACCTGCCGACCGTTCCGATCGGGCACGTCATCACCCGCTACCAGATCACGCTCGAAGTGGACGACCAGCCCGGCGTCCTCGCGGCCGTCGCGAGCACCCTCTCCGAGGGCGGTGTGTCCGTCGCGACCGTGGTGCAGACGGTCGATGACCCTTCGACTGGCTCAGGGACCGAGTCGTCCGCTCCGGCCGACGGCAGCGGGACGGCGCGTCTCATCATCGGAACGCACCGTGCGGCCGAGCAGGCACTCAGCGACACCGTCGAGGCGCTCGCCGCGAGCGACGTCGTCGAGCGGGTCGTCTCCGTGCTGCGCGTGGAAGGCGAGTGATGGAAGGGCGCACCGTCCTGGTGCAGGTGCCGGCCACGAGCGCGAATCTCGGCCCCGGTTTCGACACGCTCGGGCTCGCGCTGAGCGTCTACGACGAGCTCACTGTCACCGCCTTGGATGACGACCGCCTCGAGATCGAGGTGTCCGGGTCGGGCGCGTCCGAGATCGCCAGGGACGAATCGAACCTCGTGGTCCGCTCGATCGACCACGTGTACAAGGACGTCGGCCGCGAGATGCCGGGACTGCGGATCACGGCCCGCAACGGCGTTCCCCACGGGCGGGGGCTCGGTTCGTCCGGTGCCGCCGTCACCGCGGGCGTACTGGCCGCGAAGGGCCTGCTCGCGGGCGAGGTCGAGTTCTCGGACGCCGATCTGCTGCGCCTTGCGACCGAGCTGGAGGGCCACCCCGACAACGTCGCACCCGCGCTGTTCGGCGGGCTCACGATCGCATGGACTGGCGAGAACGGTCCGCAGCACAAGAAGCTGCTCGTGCATCGCGGTGTGGCGCCGCTCGTGCTGGTCCCGGAGCGGACCATGTCGACGACGCTCGCTCGTTCGCTGCAGCCGCCGCACGTCTCGCGTGAGGATGCCGTCTTCAACGTCTCGCGTTCGGCGCTGCTGATCGCGGCGCTCACCCAGAGCCCCGAGCTGCTGCTGGATGCGACTGCGGACCGGCTCCACCAGGACTACCGGGCCGAGGCCATGCCGGAGACCCACACGCTCGTGCAGGCACTGCGCGCCGCCGGCTTCGCCGCGGTCGTCTCCGGTGCAGGACCGAGCGTTCTCGTCCTCGCGGACGGCCCCGGTGCGCGTCAGGATGCCGTCGAGCTCGCCGAATCCGTTACCGACACCCCGTGGGAGGGCCTCATGCTGGCCGTCGATGTGCGTGGTGGTACAGTAAGGGAACGAGCGGAGGGCTCCACGTAGTTTCGTGAATCTGGCCCCCATCGCAATTCTGCGAGATCCGCACGCAACCCCCAGAACTGATTTCCAGGTTCTGGCTGGCGGGCGCAAAGCGTCTGTCCGTGCGATCGCGCGCAGCACCCGTTGTGCGCGAGAAACGCTCATTTCCCACGACATATAAGGGAGTACTCGTGGAGAATTTCTCCGAGACCCAGAACGATCAGGCGGCGCCCGTCGCCGAAGCACCCGCTGCCGAAGCCGCAGCAACCGAGACCACGGCGCCGCGCAAGCGCGCTCCGCGTCGGGCCACCACTGCCACTGCCGCTGCCAAGGCGGAGCAGGCGCAGGCCGCTGAGGCGTCCCCTGACGCAGCGGCTGCCGCCGCAGCACCCGCCGCGGACGCGGCACCTGCGGAGGAGGCCGCGCCGAAGGCGAAGGCTCCGCGTCGCAGCCGCGCGAAGAAGGCTGACGCGGAAGCCGCTCCGGCGGGCACCGACACCGCAGCGACGGCATCCGAGACGGCAGAGGCGCCCGCCGAGGCCCCTGCAGGGGCAGCACCCAAGACGACCGGCCGCGGCCGTCGCACCAAGAAGGCCGACCAGGCCCAGGCCGACGAGAAGCCCGCCGAGACTTTCGCCGACGAGAAGCCCGCCGCTGACGCCGCGGCCGCCGGCGACGGCGACGCGAAGGGCGCGCAGAAGTCCGAGAAGGGCGCCAAATCCGACAAGGGCGGGCAGTCCGACAAGGGCTCCAAGTCCGACAAGGGCGGGCAGTCCGAGAAGGGTGCGCAGTCCGACAAGGGCGAGCAGTCGCAGTCCGAGTCTGACGGCAACGGCGAGTCGGGCGACGGCGAAGAGGGCTCCGGCCGCAGCCGCAGCCGCAACCGCAGCCGCAACCGCGGCCGCGGCCAGAACGGCTCGCAGAACGGTCAGGACACCCAGCAGAACGCCTCGGACGACGACGGCAACGGACGTGGCCGCCAGCGCAACAAGCGCCGCAGCAGCGGCGGTGCATCCGACGAGTTCGAGACCGAGATCGGCGAGGACGACGTTCTCATCCCCATCGCCGGCATCCTCGACGTGCTCGACAACTACGCGTTCGTTCGCACCACCGGCTACCTCGCCGGCGCCAGCGACGTCTACGTCTCGCTCGGACAGGTCAAGAAGTACAACCTGCGCAAGGGCGACGCGATCGTCGGCGCCATCAAGCAGCCCCGTGAGGGCGAGCAGCAGGGACGCCAGAAGTACAACGCCCTCGTGAAGGTCGACTCGATCAACGGCCTGTCCGTCGACGATGCCGCCACCCGCGTCGAGTTCGGCAAGCTGACCCCGCTGTACCCGCAGGAGCGCCTGCGCCTGGAGACCGCTCCCGAGAAGCTGACCCAGCGCATCATCGATCTGGTCGCCCCGATCGGCAAGGGCCAGCGCGGCCTCATCGTCGCGCCTCCCAAGGCCGGCAAGACGATCGTCCTGCAGCAGATCGCGAATGCGATCGCGCAGAACAACCCCGAGGTTCACCTCATGGTCGTCCTCGTCGACGAGCGCCCCGAAGAGGTCACCGACATGGAGCGCACCGTCAAGGGCGAGGTCATCGCCTCGACCTTCGACCGCCCCGCCGAGGACCACACCACCGTCGCCGAGCTCGCCATCGAGCGCGCCAAGCGCCTGGTCGAGCTCGGCCGCGACGTCGTCGTGCTGCTCGACTCGATCACCCGCCTCGGCCGTGCCTACAACATCGCGACGCCCACCTCGGGCCGCGTGCTCACCGGCGGTGTCGACGCGGCAGCCCTCTACCCGCCCAAGCGGTTCTTCGGAGCGGCGCGCAACATCGAGAACGGCGGATCCCTCACGATCCTCGCCACGGCTCTCGTCGAGACCGGTTCCAAGATGGACGAGGTCATCTTCGAGGAGTTCAAGGGCACCGGTAACAGCGAGCTGCGCCTGTCGCGTTCGCTCGCCGACAAGCGCATCTTCCCGGCCGTCGACGTCAACGCGTCGTCCACGCGCCGCGAAGAGATGCTGCTGTCGCAGGACGAGGTCAAGATCACCTGGAAGCTGCGTCGCGCCCTCGCGGGCCTGGACACCCAGCAGGCCCTTGAGGTCGTGCTCGGCAAGCTCAAGGAGACGCAGTCCAACGTCGAGTTCCTCGTGCAGATGCAGAAGTCGATGCCCGCTCCCGCGGCCGGTGGCTCCAGCCACAGCCACGAGAACAGCATCCGCTGACCCGACCGGAGCAGACGCGTGTTCGAGTCCGTCCAGGCGCTGATCGACGAACACCGCCGGGTGCAGGAGGAACTCTCCGACCCGGCGGTGCACGCCGACGCCGCCCGCGCGAAGCGCGTCAATCGCCGCTACGCCGAGCTCAGCCGCATCGTCGCCGCGCATGACGCGTGGGTCGCAGCAATCGACGATCTCGAGGCCGCACGCGAGCTCGCCAAGGACGATGCGGCGTTCGCGGAGGAGATCCCCTCACTCGAGGAGAACGCGGCGCAGACGCAGGAGCGACTTCGGCGGCTGCTGATCCCGCGCGACCCGGACGACGCCCGCGACGTGATCATGGAGATCAAGGCGGGGGAAGGCGGCGCGGAATCCGCGCTGTTCGCCGCCGACCTGCTGCGCATGTACATGCAGTACGCCGCGCACAAGGGCTGGAAGACCGAGCTCCTCGATCGCAACGAGTCCGACCTCGGCGGCTACAAGGACGTCCAGATCGCGATCAAGGGATCGTCCTCCGACCCCGCCCAGGGCGTCTGGGCGCACCTGAAGTACGAGGGCGGTGTGCACCGCGTGCAGCGCGTGCCGGCGACCGAGTCGCAGGGCCGCATCCACACCTCCACCACCGGCGTACTCGTCTTCCCCGAGGTCGACGAGCCCGACGAGGTCGAGATCAGCCAGAACGATCTGAAGATCGATGTCTACCGCTCTTCGGGACCAGGCGGCCAGTCGGTGAACACCACCGACTCCGCCGTGCGCATCACCCACCTTCCCACCGGCATCGTCGTCTCGATGCAGAACGAGAAGTCCCAGCTGCAGAACCGCGAGGCCGCCATGCGCGTGCTTCGGGCGCGCATCCTCGCCAAGCAGCAGGAGGAGCGGGATGCCGCTGCATCCGACGCCCGCAAGTCGCAGATCCGCGGCATGGACCGCTCCGAGCGGATCCGCACCTACAACTTCCCGGAGAACCGGATCGCCGACCACCGCACCGGCTTCAAGGCCTACAACCTCGACCAGGTGATGGACGGCGCACTGGATCCGCTCATCGAGAGCGCCATCTCCGCCGACGAAGAGGCCCGTCTGGCCGCTGTCGGACAGGATTCCTGACGCACTAGGCTCGGGGCGTGATCACGTTCCTGTTCCGCACCATCATGTACCTCGCTTCGGCGGGGCTCGGCCTCATCGTCGCCGACCTCGTCCTCGAGGGATTCCGGATCCAGTGGGACCAGTGGTGGGGCTTCGTGATCTGCATCGTGATCTTCGCGATCCTGCAGAGCGTGCTGAGCCCGTGGATCGCCAAGCTCGCCGATCGCTACGCCCCGGTGCTGCTGGGCGGCATCGGGATCTTCTCCACGCTGATCGCGCTCATCGTCGTCGTGCTTCTCCCGATCGGGGGCCTGCGCATCACGGATGCCGTCGGCTGGATCCTCGGCTCGGTGATCGTCTGGATCATCACGGCGATCGGATCGGTCCTGCTGCCGATGATCTTCCTCAAGCGCAAGGCACAGGAGCGGCGCAGCCGCTGACGCCGACGACTCAGATCGAGTAGTCGGACGCGAGCCGCAGGTCGCTGAAGTCGTCGTGTCCGCGCCGCTTGCGCGCACGCGCGGGCACACCGGTGAGGATGCTGTCCTCGGGCGCATCCTTCGTCACAACCGCGTTGGCGCCCACCACGGTGTTGCGCCCGACCGTGATGGGCCCCAGGATCTTCGCGCCGGCTCCGACGACGACGCCGTTGGCGAGGGTGGGATGCCGCTTGCCGGTGTCATCGCGCGTGCGTCCGCCGAGCGTGACCCCGTGGTAAAGCATGACGTCGTCGCCGACCTCTGCGGTCTCGCCGATCACGACGCCGGAGCCGTGGTCGATGAAGAAGCGCCGGCCGATCTTCGCCCCGGGGTGGATCTCGATGCCGGTCACCGCCCGCGCCAGCTGCGAGTTCGCCCGCGCGAGGAAGCGCAGCCCGCGGCGCCACAGCGCGTGCGAGGCGCGGTGCGCCCAGATCGCGTGCAGGCCGGGGTACAGCACAGCGACCTCGAGCCCGGTGCGCGCGGCAGGGTCGCGCAGGCGCGCGGCGGCGATGTCCTCGCGCATTCGCGAGATCGGTCCCATGTGCGGTTCAGCTCTCGCGCAGGTCCTCGAACAGTGCCGTGGAGATGTAGCGCTCACCGGTGTCGGGCATCACGACGACGATCGTCTTCCCGTCGTTCTCCGGACGTGCGGCGACCTGCAGCGCGGCCGAGAGGGCTGCACCGGACGACATGCCGACCAGCAGGCCCTCCGTCGCCGCGAGTTCGCGTGCCAGACGCAGCGACTCGTCGAAGTCGACGGCGATGACCTCGTCGAGGACGTCGCGGTCGAGCACATCGGGGACGAAGTTGGGCCCGATGCCCTGGATCTTGTGCGGGCCGGGGTGCCCTTCGGTGAGCACGGGGGAGTCCTTCGGCTCGACGGCGATCACCTGCACGTCGGGCTTCGCCGCCTTCAGTGCCTGGCCGGTGCCGGTGACGGTTCCGCCGGTGCCAACGCCGGCGATGAAGATGTCGACGTCGCCGTCGGTGTCGCGCAGGATCTCCTGCGCCGTCGTCTCGCGGTGGATCTGCGGGTTGGCCGCGTTCTCGAACTGCTTGATCCAGACGGCACCCGGCGTCTCGGCGACGATCTTCTTGGTCTCTTCGATCGCGCCGCTCATGCCCTTGGTCGGGTCGGTGAGGACGATTTCTGCGCCGAACGCCTTCAGCAGCACGCGCCGCTCCTTCGACATGGAGGCGGGCATCGTGAGGATGACCTTGTAGCCGCGCGCGGCGCCGACCATCGCCAGAGCGATCCCGGTGTTGCCGCTGGTGGACTCGACGATCGTGCCGCCCGGCTTCAGTTCGCCAGCGGCCTCGGCGGCGTTGATCATCGCGATGCCGATGCGGTCCTTCACGCTGGAGGCCGGGTTGTAGTACTCGAGCTTCGCGAGAACGGTGGCCCCGACACCCTCCGTGACGCGGTTGAGGCGAACCAGCGGCGTGTTGCCGAAGGCGGTGGTGATGTCGTTGTGGATACCGGGCATGGCTGGCCTTTCACTCGCGGAACGGTGCCTTCACAGCCTATTCGAGCGGATGCGGGACGGGGACCAATGTGACAAGAGGTCGTCGCGGAACACGTACTCTGAAGGGATGCCGGAAACGACCCTCGCCGCCGCCGTACGCGCCGCCGCCGAGCGTCTCGCGGCCGCCGGAGTGCCGGATCCGCTCGTCGACGCGGAGCTGCTCGCAGGGCACGTGCGCGGGCTGCGACGCGGCGAGGTGCAGGCCGCGCTCATCCGCGGGGATCGGCTGACCGAACAGGATGCGGCAGCCCTCGACGCGCTCATCGCACGCCGTGCCGCGCGCGAGCCGCTGCAGCACCTCACGGGACTTGCTCCGTTCCGGCACCTGGAACTCGCGGTCGGGCCCGGTGTCTTCGTTCCGCGACCGGAGACCGAGACCGTCGCGCAGTTCGCGATCGACGCGCTCCTCGCGGATGCCGACCCCACGCCGATCGGAATCGACCTGTGCACCGGCAGCGGTGCCATCGCGCTCGCGATGGCGACCGAGGTGCCCCACGCTCGGGTCTTCGCCGTGGAACTCTCGCCCGATGCGCACGCCTGGGCGGCACGCAACACCGCGGACGCCGACAATCTCACGCTCGTGCTGGGCGATCTGGCCGATACCCTCGGCGAGCTGGACGGCACGGCCGCCGTGGTGATCTCGAATCCGCCGTACGTCCCGGACGACGCGATCCCGAGGGATCCCGAGGTGCGCCTGCACGACCCGTCGATGGCGCTGTACGGCGGGCCCGACGGGCTCGACGTGGTCCGGGTGCTCAGCGACAGGGCGATGCGTCTGCTGCGGCCGGGCGGACTCCTCGTCATCGAGCACGGCGAGCTGCAGGGAGAGCAGATCCGCGGGCTTCTCACCGACGACGGCTGGCGCGCTCCGACGACGCACCGCGATCTGACGCAGCGCGACAGGGCGACGACCGCGCTCAGACCCTAGGCTCGGGCGACTGCGGCTCACGTTCGACGAGGGCTGTGCCCGTAGACTGTCAAGGTCATGTCCTCACTCTTCGACTGCGGCGACGAGGCGCAGCTGCTCGCCGGAATGCGCCACGCGCGTCAGGCGATCGCACGCGGCGAGCTCATCGTCATGCCCACCGACACCGTGTACGGCGTCGCTGCCGACGCGTTCACGCCGTCGGCGGTGCAGCGACTGCTCGACGCGAAGGGCCGCGGCCGCGACCAGCCGCCGCCCGTCCTGGTCGCGGGCCAGTCCGCACTGGCAGCGCTCGTCGAGGAGATCCCCGAGCCTGTGCAGCGACTGGTCGATGAGTTCTGGCCCGGCGGGCTGACCATCGTCCTCCCCGCGCAGCCCTCGCTCTCCTGGGATCTCGGGGACACACTCGGCACGGTCGCCGTGCGGATGCCGGATCAGCGCGTCGCGCTGGAACTCCTCGAGGAGACCGGCCCGCTCGCGGTGTCCAGCGCCAACCTCACCGGCAAGAGCGCGGCGACGTCCGCCGAGATGGCACAGGGGATGCTGGCTGACAGCGTCGCCGTGTATCTCGACGGCGGGCCGAGCCAGACCGGCATCGCCTCCACGATCATCGACGCGACATCGCTTGTGCGTCGTGGCGCCGACGAGGCGGTGGAGCCGCGCGTGCGCATCCTTCGCGAGGGTGCCGTCACCAGGCGACGGCTGGAGAGCGTCCTCGGCGACCTCCTCGAGCCGCAGGAACTGCCGGAGGGCACGGCGGACGGCACGGCGTGAAGCAGTACCTCTTCACGATCATCCTCACGGCGACCATCACATTCGTCTGCTCGTGGGCCGTCTGGCAGCTCAGCCTGCGCTTCAAGCTCTATCCCGGCATCCGGGAACGCGACGTGCACACGACGCCGACCCCGCGACTCGGGGGAGTGGCGATGTTCCTCGGCATCGCCGCCGCGATCGGCGTCTCGGCCGCGAATCCGTTCTTCAGCATCATGTGGATGCCGCCGCAGACCATGTGGGCGGTGCTGGGAGCCGCGTTCCTGATCGCTGTGATCGGGGTGATGGATGACCTGTGGGACCTGGACTGGTTCATCAAGCTGGGAGTGCAGTTCCTCGCGGCGGGAATCATCACGGTGGTCGGCGGCCTGCAGATCCTGTCGCTCCCGCTCGGCGAGATGGTGATCGTCTCGAGCTGGGTCAGCATCGCCGTGACGATGTTCGCGATCGTCGTCGTCATGAACGCGGTGAACTTCATCGACGGGCTCGACGGGCTCGTCGCCGGTGTCTGCCTCATCGCGAACGGTGTGTTCTTCGCGTACTCCTACATCCTCACGCGCGACACCGGCGCGAGCAGCTACTTCAACCTGGCATCCTTCCTCGCCGCCGTCGCGATCGGCGCGTGCCTGGGCTTCCTGCCCCTGAACTGGAGCCCGGCGAAGCTGTTCATGGGCGACTCGGGCGCACTCGTGATGGGACTGCTGATGGCTACCTCGGCGATCGCCCTCACCGGGCAGATGTCCTCGGCCGCGATGGATTCGGAGGAGTTCGGTCGCTCCCAGCTGCTGGGTGCGTTCATTCCGATCCTGCTGCCGATCGTGGTGGTGATGCTGCCGTTGCTGGATTTCGGGCTCGCCGTGTTCCGCCGCATGCGAGCCGGGCGCTCCCCGTTCGCGCCGGACCGCAAGCATCTGCACCACCGCATGCTCGACCTCGGGCACCGCGACCGCGACGCCGTCCTCATCTTCTACGCGTGGACAGCGGTGATCTCGCTGGCAGTGCTGCTGATGTACGTCGGATCGCGCGAGGACTGGGTGGGACAGTACCTGCCCGGCGTCGCCTTCGGCGTCGTCGGCGTCGCCGCCTGCCTGACCGTCACCCTGCTCCCCACCCGTCGTGCGCCGCGCGCACCCGCAGACCACCCAGCTCCCCACGAGCCCACCGAGCCGACCCTGGAGACCCGATGAGCGATACACCCGAACCATCCGCCGCCCCCGCGATCAACCCGGTGCTGCGCACCGTCCTTCTCTGGACCGGGATCGCCGCCGTCGCGCTCATCGTGCTCGGGGGAGGGATCGGCTACCTCGTGGCCGGGGCGGACGGACTGTGGAGCGGACTGGCGGGGGTGGGCCTCGCCGTCATCTTCCTGGTGCTGACACCCATCAGCGTGCTGGTCGCCAACCGCTGGTACGGCAAGGAGATGTTCGCGACGGTCTTCTTCGGGATCGTGATGGGCGGCTGGCTGCTCAAACTCGTCATCTTCATCGTCGCGATCGTCATCCTGCGCGGGCAGAGCTGGGTCGTCCCTGAAGTGATCTTCCTCTCGCTCGTCGCCGGCATCGTGGTCAGCCTCGTCATCGACGGCGTGGCCTTCACGCGCCTCCGCGTTCCGCACGTCTCCGACGTCGCTCTGCCGACGAAGAACCCCGAGGAGCACGAGGATTCGTGACGCCGAAAAAATCTTGATAGTCTGAATCCGGATTCGCTGGACGGGCTCTTGCGTCGTGCGAAAAGCTCAGATTCAGCTCGAATCCCTCACCCAATCTTCGCGTCGATCCTGATCGATGCCCAGAAGCTGGAGCAACGTTGACTCACGCCGCGAGCCTCCTCGTCCGATTCGCAACGGATGAATTCCACCCACCGTCCATCGCGGAGTTCTTCCCGGAGATCCTCTTCAGCATCGGCCCGCTCTCGGTCCACCGCATCCACCTGGTGCAGTTCCTCGCGACGCTCGTCGTCGTGCTGATCCTCTGGCTCGGCACTCGCAAGCTCAAGCTCATTCCCGGCCGCGGCCAGGCACTGCTGGAGATGGGCTTCGATCTCGTCCGCGTGAACATCGCGCACGACATGATCGGCAAGAAGGATGGCGACCGGTTCCTGCCGCTGCTGACCACGATCTTCTTCATGGTGCTGTTCTTCAACATCACCGGTGTGATCCCGTTCCTGAACATCGCCGGAACCAGCATCATCGCGGTGCCGCTGCTGCTCGCGGTCATCTCGTACGTGACGTTCATCTACGCCGGTGTGCGCAAGAGCCCCTGGGGCTTCATCCGCAACTCGCTCTTCCCGCCCGGAGTTCCGCCGGCGCTGTACATCATCGTCGCGCCGCTCGAGTTCATCTCGACCTTCATCGTCCGTCCGGTCACGCTCACGCTGCGACTGCTGATGAACATGATGGTCGGCCACCTCATGCTGGTGCTGTTCTTCGCGGCGACCCAGTTCTTCATCTTCTCGATGGGCGGCTTCTGGACGGTGCTGGGTGCGGGAACGCTCGCATTCGGCTTCGCCTTCACCGCCTTCGAGATCCTGGTGGCCTTCCTCCAGGCGTACGTCTTCACCATCCTCACCGCGGTCTACATCCAGCTCGCAGTCGCGGACGAACACTAAACACAGCTAGCGGGGCGCTCCGGCTCCCCAACTATGAAAGGAAGATCCAGTGGATCCCATCTCTGTTCTCGCCCAGATCAACGTCGACATCACCGGCTCGATCGCCAACGTCGGCTACGGCCTCGCGGCCATCGGCCCGGCCATCGGTGTGGGTATCGTCGTCGGCAAGACGATCGAGGGCATCGCCCGCCAGCCTGAGCTGTCCGGCAAGCTCCAGGGCACCATGTGGATCGGTATCGCCTTCACCGAGGCCCTCGCGTTCGTCGGCATCGGCGTGGCGTTCCTCTTCGGCTACTGATCCGTTCCCACCACACGTAAGGAGACAGGATGCTGAACGCTCTTGTCACGCTCGCAGCCGAGGAGGCGGAGCACAACCCGCTTCTGCCGGCGATGTACGACATCGTCTGGTCAGCGGTCTGCTTCGTCATCATCCTGCTCGTAGCGTGGAAGGTCGCGCTCCCGAACGTGGCGAAGATGCTCGACGAGCGGTCCGCCGCGATCGAGGGCAACATCGCCAAGGCCGACGAGGCGCAGAAGCAGGCGGAAGCGGCTCTCGAGGAGTACACCCGCCAGCTCGCCGAGGCACGCGCCGAGGCCGGTGAGATCCGCGAGTCCGCCCGTGAGGACGGCAAGAAGATCATCGCCGAGGCCAAGGAGACCGCGACCACCGAGGCCGCACGCGTCACCTCTGCAGCGCAGACCCAGATCGAGGCCGAGCGTCAGTCGACTCTCGTCGCGCTCCGCTCTGAGGTCGGCACGCTCGCAATCGACCTCGCCGGCGGCGTGGTCGGCGAGACGCTGTCGGATGATGCACGCGCCACCGCAGTCGTGGACCGCTTCCTCGCAGACCTCGAGGCCTCAGAGAAGGCGGCCAAGTAATGGGCAGCGCGACCACTCAGGCACTCGCGGCCTCGACGGCGACCCTCGCGCAGGCGAAGGACGTCACCCTCGACACGGCCGGTGAGCTGTTCACCGTGGCGCGTCTGGTGGGCGAGTCCGGGCAGCTGAGCGGCGCGCTTGCCGATCCTGCCGCCCCGGAGGGCCTGCGGGAGAAGCTCGTCGCGTCGGTGTTCGCCGGCACGTCGAGCACCACCCGGCAGGTCGTCTCGATCGCCGTCGCGCAGCGCTGGTCGGATGCCGAAGGCCTCGTCGCCGGCATCGAAGAGCTGGCCATCCGCGCAGCGGCGATCGCCGAACCCAAGTCGGACATCGAGGGGGAGCTGTTCTCGTTCCTGCGCATCATCGCAGCCAACGCGGAACTCGAGCTCGCGCTCGGCGGCCGACTGGGCGACGACGACGCGAAGGGCGCTCTCGTCGAGAAGCTCCTCGGTGGCAAGGCGAGCGCCGCAACCCTCCTCATCGTCTCTTCGTTGGTGCGTCAGCCCCGCGGACGACGCGTGCGCCAGTTGCTGAACCGAGCGATGAAGATCGTCTCGGCTCAGGGCGGTCGCATCGTCGCCACGGTGCACACGGCATCCCCGCTGTCGGCTGCTCAGCGCACCCGACTCGGCGACGCACTGGCCGGACGCTACGACGGTCAGGTCTCCATTAATGAAGTGATCGACCCCACGGTCGTTGGCGGACTGCGTGTGCAGGTCGCCGACGACGTTATCGACGGCAGCATCTCCGCGCGGCTCGCCGATCTTCGACAGAAGCTCGCGGGCTAATACGACTTCGCGCGGGAAACCGTGCACCCAGATACAAAGGGAAGACAATGGCAGAACTTTCGATCAGCCCCGACGTCATCCGTGACGCGCTGAAGGACTTCGCCGCTGCGTACGAGCCCACCGGCGCGGCAGCTACCGAGGTCGGCACCGTCGTGGACGCTGCGGACGGCATCGCCCACATCGAGGGCCTGCCCGGCGTCATGGCGAACGAGCTCCTGACGTTCGCCAACGGCACGCAGGGCCTCGCACTGAACCTCGACGAGCACGAGATCGGCACGGTCGTCCTCGGCGACTTCGCCGGTATCGAAGCCGGACAGGAAGTCCGTCGCACGGGCGAGGTCCTCTCGGTCGCCGTAGGCGACGGCTACCTCGGCCGCGTGGTCGACCCGCTCGGCAACCCGATCGACGGTCTCGGCGAGATCGCATCCGAGGGTCGTCGCGAGCTCGAGCTGCAGGCGCCCGGCGTCATGCAGCGCAAGAGCGTGCACGAGCCGATGCAGACCGGCATCAAGGCCATCGACGCCATGATCCCCGTCGGCCGCGGTCAGCGTCAGCTGATCATCGGCGACCGCCAGACCGGCAAGACGGCCATCGCGATCGACACGATCATCAACCAGAAGGACAACTGGGCCTCCGGCGATGTCGACAAGCAGGTGCGCTGCATCTACGTCGCGATCGGCCAGAAGGGCTCCACGATCGCCTCCGTCAAGGGTGCGCTCGAGGACGCCGGTGCGATGGAGTACACCACCATCGTCGCCGCCCCCGCCTCCGACCCGGCCGGCTTCAAGTACATCGCCCCCTACACGGGTTCGGCCATCGGCCAGCACTGGATGTACGGCGGCAAGCACGTCCTGATCATCTTCGACGACCTGTCGAAGCAGGCCGAGGCCTACCGTGCCGTCTCGCTCCTTCTGCGTCGTCCGCCGGGCCGCGAGGCTTACCCCGGCGACGTCTTCTACCTGCACTCCCGCCTGCTGGAGCGTTGCGCGAAGCTGTCCGACGAGCTCGGTGCCGGTTCGATGACGGGTCTTCCGATCATCGAGACCAAGGCGAACGACGTCTCGGCGTACATCCCCACCAACGTGATCTCGATCACCGACGGCCAGATCTTCCTGCAGTCCGACCTCTTCAACGCCAACCAGCGTCCTGCGGTCGACGTGGGTATCTCGGTCTCGCGAGTCGGCGGTGACGCTCAGGTCAAGAGCATCAAGAAGGTCTCCGGAACGTTGAAGCTCGAGCTGGCGCAGTACCGCTCGCTCGAGGCGTTCGCGATGTTCGCGAGCGACCTCGACGCGGCATCCCGTCGTCAGCTCGACCGCGGTGCGCGTCTGACCGAGCTGCTCAAGCAGCCGCAGTACTCGCCGTACCCGGTCGAGGACCAGGTCGTCTCGATCTGGGCCGGCACGAACGGCAAGCTCGACACGATCGAGGTCGCAGACGTGCTGCGCTTCGAGCGCGAGCTGCTCGACCACCTGCGTCGCAACACCAAGGTGCTCGACACGCTGCGCGAGACGAACGTCCTCAGCGATGACGTCGTCGCCGAGCTCGAGAAGCAGGTCGACGCCTTCATCCTCGAGTTCCAGGGCGGCAAGGGCCAGTCCATCGGCGCCGTCGGCAACGAGGAGCACGCCGCACAGGATGTGGACGACGTCAACCAGGAGAAGATCGTCAAGGGTCGTCGCGCGTAACGCGCGGGTACTGAACAATGGGCGCACAACTCAGGGTCTACAAGCAGAAGATCTCTTCTGCTCAGACGACCAAGAAGATCACGAAGGCGATGGAGCTCATCGCGGCTTCGCGCATTCAGAAGGCGATGGCGCGCGTGCGCGCGTCGTCGCCCTTCGCGCGGGCAGTGACGCAGGCGGTCTCGGCCGTCGCGACATACTCCAACGTCGATCACCCGCTCACCCGCGAGCCCGAGACCATCCGCCGCTCCGCGGTCGTGGTGTTCTCGTCCGACCGCGGTCTCGCCGGCGCCTTCAACTCGCAGATCCTCCGCGAGGCGATGGAGCTCGGTGAGCTGATCCGTTCCCAGGGCAGCGAGCCGGTGTACTACTTGGTGGGACGCAAGGCCGTCGGGTACTTCCAGTTCCGCGGCATCAAGGCGGCCGCCGAGTGGACCGGCGACACGGACACTCCGCACTTCAAGACCGCGGAGGAGATCTCGGCCACGCTGCTCGAGGCGTTCAACCGCGGTGGCGAGGACGGCGGCGTGGACGAACTCCACCTCGTCTACAACCGGTTCGTCAGCATGATGACGCAGTCGCCCGAGACCGTGCGCCTGCTTCCGCTCGAGATCGTGGAGAACGAAGCATCCCCCGAGCCCAACGGGGCGGTCTACCCGCTCTACGAGTTCGAACCGGATGCAGAAACCGTGCTCGACGCGATCCTGCCGGTGTACATCCAGAGCCGCGTCTTCAACGCCCTGCTGCAGTCGTCGGCCGCCAAGCAGGCCGCGACGCAGAAGGCGATGAAGTCGGCCAGCGACAACGCCGACAAGCTCATCACCGACTACACCCGTCTGCGCAACAACGCGCGTCAGGCGGAGATCACGCAGCAGATCGCTGAGATCGTCGGCGGCGCCGACGCCCTCGCGTCGAGCAAATAGACCCTCAAGAAAGAGACGAAGATATGACCCCCACCGCCACAGCTGAGGCTGGGACCGCGGTCGTCGGGCGCGTCGCACGCGTCACGGGCCCGGTCGTCGACATCGAGTTCCCGCACGACTCGATCCCGGACATCTACAACGCCCTGAAGACCACGATCACGATCGGCGACGAGTCGACCGAGATCACCCTCGAGGTCGCACAGCACCTCGGCGACGACCTCGTTCGCGCCATCTCCCTCAAGCCGACCGACGGCATGGTCCGCGGCCAGGAGGTGCGCGACACCGGCGAGGCCATCTCGGTCCCCGTCGGCGACGTCACCAAGGGCAAGGTCTTCAACGTCATCGGCGAGGTGCTCAACGCCGAGCCCGGCGAGCAGATCGAGATCACCGAGCGCTGGCCGATCCACCGTTCCGCGCCGAACTTCGACCAGCTCGAGTCGAAGACCCAGATGTTCGAGACCGGCATCAAGTCGATCGACCTCCTCACGCCGTACGTGCTGGGTGGAAAGATCGGCCTGTTCGGCGGTGCCGGCGTCGGCAAGACCGTCCTCATCCAGGAGATGATCCAGCGCGTCGCGCAGGACCACGGCGGTGTGTCGGTGTTCGCCGGTGTCGGTGAGCGCACCCGTGAGGGCAACGACCTGATCGCCGAGATGGAAGAAGCGGGTGTCTTCGACAAGACCGCCCTCGTCTTCGGCCAGATGGACGAGCCGCCGGGAACGCGTCTGCGCGTCGCCCTGTCGGCTCTGACGATGGCGGAGTACTTCCGCGACGTGCAGAAGCAGGACGTGCTGCTGTTCATCGACAACATCTTCCGCTTCACGCAGGCCGGTTCCGAGGTCTCCACGCTGCTGGGCCGCATGCCCTCCGCCGTCGGATACCAGCCGAACCTCGCCGACGAGATGGGCGTCCTCCAGGAGCGCATCACCTCGACCCGCGGTCACTCGATCACCTCGCTGCAGGCGATCTACGTCCCCGCCGACGACTACACCGACCCGGCTCCTGCCACGACCTTCGCGCACCTCGACGCGACGACCGAGCTCAGCCGTGAGATCGCGTCGAAGGGTCTGTACCCGGCCATCGACCCGCTGACCTCGACGTCGCGCATCATGGACCCCCGCTACTTGGGCGAGGACCACTACCGCGTCGCCACGACGGTCAAGCAGATCCTTCAGAAGAACAAGGAGCTGCAGGAGATCATCGCGATCCTCGGTGTCGACGAGCTCTCCGAAGAGGACAAGATCGTCGTGTCGCGTGCACGTCGCATCCAGCAGTTCCTCTCGCAGAACACCTACATGGCGAAGAAGTTCACCGGTGTCGAGGGTTCGACGGTTCCGCTCAAGGAGACCATCGAGTCGTTCGACGCGATCGCCAAGGGCGACTTCGACCACGTCGCAGAGCAGGCCTTCTTCAACGTCGGCGGCATCTCCGACGTCGAGGAGAAGTGGGCTCAGATCCAGAAGGAGAACGGCTGATCATGGCATTGCAGGTCAGCCTCGTCTCCGCCGACGCGGAGGTCTGGACGGGAGAGGCGTCGCTCGTCGTCGCCAAGACCGTCGAAGGCGAGATCGGCATCATGTCCGGCCACGAGCCGATCCTCGCGATCCTTGCCGAAGGTCAGGTGCGCATCACCCAGCCCGACGGCTCCAAGGTGCTCGCCAACGCCCAGGACGGCTTCCTCTCGATGGAGGGCAGCCAGCTGACGATCGTCGCGGGCAACGCGGCGCTCATCGCCTGATCCAACTCATCGCGGACGCGCTCGTCCGTCACCATCTCGGTGGCGGGCGGGCGCGTTCTCGCCTGTACGGGAACCCATGAAGATCCTTCTCCCTCCCTCCGAGACCAAGCGTCCCGGCGGTTCCGGCGCCCCGCTGGCGCTCGAAGCACTGGCACTTCCCGACCTCGCCTCCCGGCGTGCTGAGGTCGTCGACGCGCTCGTGCAGCTCGCGCACGATCCCGCCGAGTCGAAGCGCGTCCTCAAGCTCAGCGACCGCCAGCTCGACGAGATCTCGCACAATCGCGTGCTGCGCAGTGCGCCCACCATGCCCGCCGTCGACCGCTACACCGGCGTGCTCTACGACGCGCTGGACGCCGCCTCGCTGAGCGCACCGGCGCGCAGGTGGCTGGGGGCGCACGTCTGGGTGCATGCCGCGCCGTTCGGACCGGTCGGCGCGCTCGACGGCATCCCGTCGTATCGCCTCGCGGCGGGCACGTCCCTCCCCGGCGTCGCGCCGCTTCGCAGGCATTGGGCGGATGCCGTGAGGGCCGTCATCGCGCAGGAGGAGCCGGATTTCGTCCTCGACCTGCGCAGCGAAGCGTATGTGGCGCTCGGGCCCGTGCCGGCATCCGTTCCATCGGCGTACGTCCGCGTGGTGACGGAGCAGGGCCGCGCACTGAACCACTTCAACAAGAAGGCCAAGGGCGAGCTCGTCAGGGCACTGGCCGAGGACCGCCCCCGGGCACGCGGATTGCGCGGCCTGGAGACCTGGGCGGCGTCCAGCGGGATCCTGATCCGCCGTGCGGAAGAGGACGGCGTGATCGAGCTCGTCGTCGCGTCCTGACGCCCGCCGCGTGTGGCTGTTGCAGTCGTTCACAGTCGCGCTAGTGTGTTTCACGCGATGCGGAATGCGTCGCAGACTCCACGGAGGGGCTTATGAGTTCTTATTACTACGACACTGGTGCGGCGGCAGTCCTCGGCATCGTGATCCTCTTCAGCTTCATTTTGGCGATCGCCGCCTACGTGCTGACGTCGCTGTTCCTGATGAAGATCTTCGAGAAGGCCGGCGTCCAGGGCAAGTGGCGCGCGTGGGTCCCGGTGTACAACAGCATGATCTTCCTGAAGCTGGGAGATCTGAGCCCCTGGCTGTTCCTGTACGCGCTCGGTGCCACGATCCTGCTCAGCTGGATCCCCGTTATCGGACAGATCCTCGGATTCGCCGCGTTCGCGCTGATGGTGCTCGCCGCGTACCGCGTCGGGCAGAAGCTGCAGAAGGAGGGCGCATGGGTCGTCCTCTACATCTTCCTGTCGATCGTCTGGCTCGGCATCATGGCCTTCGACAAGTCGCGCTGGAACGCGCACATCCCGCCGGCACCGTGGGGTGGGAACGCCTTCTTCGGTGACCGCACGGTCTGGGACGGCATCCCGGTCCAGCCTTCTGCAGCACCGGCGCCCGGTGCAGCGCCCGGCTACGGCGCCCCGCAGGGCTACGCGCCGCCGCAGGGTTACCAGCAGCCCGGTTACCAGCCGCCCGGCTACCAGCCGCCGGCGCCCGGTGCTCCTGCAACGCCCCCGGCGCCTCCGTCCGCACCGGTGACACCGCCGCCGGCTCCGAGTACGCCGCCCGCTGCGCCGACCACTCCGCCGGGCGCGCCGACCACTCCGCCGACGACGCCGCCTCCGGCCGCACCGCCGGCACCGCCGGCACCGCCCGCGGGTCCGAACCAGCCGCCGGCGAATCCCAACCAGCCGCCTGCGTGACATCGAATCGGCGCGGGGCTCTCGATCTGATCGAGGCCCCGCGCCGTTTTCGTGCCGCGCTCCGATAACGTAGGTGTATGGCCCGACACGCCGCCTCCCGCACGGAGGCCCCATTTGTCTGAGACGACCACGCATACCCACCGCGTCGCCGTAACCGACCGTGATGAGATCACGCTGACCTGGGCAGGCGTCACCGACACCGGCCTGCGCCGTGACAACAACCAGGACGCGTTCCTCGCCGAGTACCCCCTGTTCGTCGTCGCCGACGGCATGGGCGGTCACGCGGGTGGTGAGATCGCCAGCCAGAGCACCGTCGCGCGGCTGAAGTCCGTCGTGGAATCCGGCGAGGTGACGACCGGGGCGATCGAAGACGCGCTCGTGCGCGCGGTGGAGGACATCGCATCGCATCCCGACACGACCGACGAGGGGACGGGCACCACGCTGACCGGCGTCTTCTTCGACATCGTCGAGGATGAGCCGCGCTGGGTGTCGCTGAACATCGGCGATTCCCGCGTTTACCTGCTGCGCGAACAGCGTCTGGTGCAGGTGACCACCGATCACTCGGTCGTCCAGGAGCTGATCAGCTCGGGCCGCCTCAGCCCTGAGGAGGCGGAGGGGCACCCGTACAGCAACGTCATCACCCGCGCTGTGGGTGCCAGCGAGCTCACCCCGCCCGACTACCTCGGCATCGAGGTGCTGGACGGCGACCGGTTCGTGATCTGCTCCGACGGACTGACGAAGGAGCTCACCGACTACGGCATCCAACATTTCCTTCGCGAGCACGAAGAACCCGCCGAAGCGGTCGACGCGATGCTGGCCGCCGCCCTCGAGAACGGCGGCAGGGACAACGTGACGCTGATCGTGGTGCAGGTGGAGCGCACGGGCGAGACAGACGACGGGTCGGATGCCGACACGGCGAGGATCACGACGGTAGAGGACTCGTCCTCCACATCCGACGAGGACGACCGATAGCGCGCAGAGCTGTGGACAACGGCATCCGCTGATCCGCGTTCCCCTGGAATGGGGGAATGGATCCGGATCCCCTGACGCTCCCCGTTGCCGCCGCAGAACCGGCGCGGCAGCCCGTGCCCGTCCTCGCCGCCGTCGTGCCGATCGCCGGTGGCGTCGTGCTGTGGCTAATCACCGGCTCGGTGTTCGCGCTGTGCTTCGCCGCCCTCGGTCCGCTGATGATCGTCGCCGCGCTCCTCGACGGAGTGCGTACGCGTCGACGCACGCGGCGCAGGGCGGCACAGGATGAGGCCACGGGATGGAGCCGCGCCGAGCAGGAACTGCGCAGCCGCCACCGACGAGAGCGCGGTGAACTGCGACGCGTGCACCCGGATGCCGCGGCCAACCTTCAGGAGCCGCCGCTGCGCGACCTGCAGCCAGTCGACGAGACGACGCCCATCGTCATAGGTTCCGGATCGCGACGCAGCGGCCTGCGCGTGACGGGGGAGGAGAGCGATCGGACGAGGGCGTTCCGGGAGCGCGCAGCTCGTCTCACCGACGCTCCGCTCGTGGTGCCGATGGGGCGGGGCGCGTGTCTGCGCGGACCTGCACCGGTCGTAGAGGCAACGGCACGCGCACTTGTCGTGCAGCTGTGCCTGCGCCATTCCCCCTCACAGCTCGCGATCGGCGGAGCAGGCATCGAGGCGCTGGGGTTGAGCGGCTTCCCGCACGCCGGCCGGGCTCACCGCGGCGCGTGGCGGCTGGCAGTCACCTTCGGTGAAGACGATGCGGCCGATGCGTCAGCTCAGCTCAGGTTGTGCGCGAAGGACGGTGAGGTCCCCGAGGGCGTTACCACGGTCGTCGACATCGCGGATCCCGCGCATGCGCGCCTGCGGACGACCTCCGGCATCGAGGAGATCACGGTGGAGTGCGTCTCGCGCCCGCAGGCGGTCTCGATCGCCGAGACGAGCGTGGTGCGAGAGGGCGAGTCGGCTCGGCTGCCGGATGCCGTCGCGCTCGGCGAACTGGATCTCGCGACCGATCCGGGCAGCACAGGCCTTGCCGCGTCGATCGGCCGTACCGAGAACGGGGATCTGCTGCTCGACCTCGTCGAGGACGGGCCGCACGCGATCGTGACCGGGATGACGGGCTCGGGCAAGAGCGAGCTCCTCGTCACCTGGATCGCGTCGATCGCGCGTGCCCACAGCCCCGAGACCGTGTCGTTCGTGCTCGCCGACTTCAAGGGCGGGACGGCCTTCGACCCGCTGCGGGATCTGCCGCACGTCGCGGCCGTCGTGACCGATCTCGACGAAGAAGGAGCACGGCGGGGCGTGGAGAGCCTGACCGCCGAGCTCCGTCGCCGTGAAGCAGTGCTAGCCGACGTCGGAGCGCGGAACATCGCCGAGGCGGACGGTCGGCTCGGCCGGCTCGTGATCGTCGTGGACGAGTTCGCGGCGCTGCTGCAGGAGCATCCCGACCTCGCTGTCGTCTTCACCGACATCGCGGCACGAGGGCGCGCGCTCGGAATGCATCTGATCCTCGGCACGCAACGAGCGGCGGGGGTCATACGCGACGCGCTGGCGGCGAACTGCCCGCTGCGCGTGAGCCTGCGTGTCACGGAAGCCGCCGACAGCAGGCTCGTGATCGGCTCGGACGATGCCGCGAGCCTCCCCGGAGGTGCGGGATCGCGCGGGCTGGCGTTCGTGCGCAGGCCGCAGGACTCCGACGCCGTCGCCACGCGGATCGCGCTCACCGGCGCAGGCGATCTGCGCGCGGCCGGTACGCGATGGGCAGGTGCTGCCGCGCCCTCAAGCCCGTGGCTCCCTCCACTGCCGCGTCGCCTTCCGCTGGAAGACCTCTCGCACCCGCATGATGACCAGCGAACTCTGATTCTCGGGCTGTGCGACGAGCCCGAACAGCAGCGGCAGATTCCGTTCACGCTGCGGGCAGGCGTCGACCGGGGGATCGCCGTCGTCGGTGGCGGCGGTTCCGGCCGTTCGGCGGTGCTGTGGCTCCTCGCCGCGCAGTGCGACGACGCTGTGCTGATCCCGTCCGAGCCGGAAGCAGCCTGGGACGTGATCGCGGATCTCGACGAAGGATCGGGCGGCTCGCCACGTCTCGTGCTGTGCGACGACATCGATCGGCTCGTGTCCGAGTTCCCCGCCGAGCACGGTCTGCTGGTGCTGGAGCGTCTCGAGAAGCTGATCCGTTCGGCCACCGCACGGGAGAGCACAGTGGTCGTCACGGCCGCACGCGTGACGGGGCAGCTCGCCCGCGTCATCGACGCGCTGCCGGTGCGGATGCTGCTGAGGACCACCACGAAGCTCGAGCACCTGGCAGCGGGAGGAGACAGCGACGGCTACCTCCGCGATCGGCCGGCAGGACGCGCGCGGGTCGGTGACAGGGAGGTGCAGATCGCCTGGACCGATCGCTCGCCGGACATCGTCGTCTCTGCGCCGGCGGTGTGGGAGCCTCAGGCGCACGTCGTCGGCGTCGTCGCACACGGCGTGCGACGTGTCGTCGAGGGGCTGCGCACCGCGCATCCGGATCGGGAAGTGATCCCGGTCGGCGACGAGTCCGCCGCTGTCGAGACGGCGCGGCGGATCATCGTCGGCGACGCGGAGAGCTGGCAGCGGCAGTGGGCGCTGTGGCAGAGGATCCGCGCGGAGGGGGAGATGCTCGTGCTCGCCGAATGCCCGACCGAGCTGCGCACTCTCGCCGCGTGCCGCGAACTCCCTCCCTACGCCGAGACGCACAGGGGTCGCGTGTGGAGCATCGTGGACGGTCATGCGCCGCGTCGCCTGGTCGTGCCGCAACTCGACCCAGCCTCGCGACGCACCGATTCCGTCTCGCGGCGCACCGATTCCGTCTCGCGGCGCACCGATTCCGTCTCGCGGCGAGTCGAGCCCGCGCCGTGAGCGTCAGAGCACGGTGTCCAGCGGTCGGGCCTCCAGGCCGTGCGCGACCGCGACTCCCTCGTTGACCACAGCGCCCCCGGCCACGTTCAGACCCGCGGCGAAGGCGGCGTCGGCCCCCAGCGCGCTGCGCCAGCCGTGTGCGGCGATCCTGCGCACGTACGGCAGCGTGGCGTTCGTCAGCGCAGAGGTCGAGGTGTTGGGCACCGCCCCCGGCATGTTCGCGACGCAGTAGAACACCGTGTCGTGCACGGCGAAGGTCGGATCGGCATGCGTGGTCGGTCTGGTGTCCTCGAAGCATCCGCCCTGGTCGACGGCGATGTCCACGAGCACGCTTCCCGGGCGCATCTGCGCGACCATCTCGTTAGTGACGAGCTTCGGGGCGCGCGCGCCAGGGATCAGCACCGAACCGATCACGAGATCGGAGTCCAGCACCGCCCTGCGCAGGTCCAGCGGGTTGGATGCCGCGGTCTTCACCCGGCCGGCGAAATGATCGTCGAGCATCCGCAGCCGCGGGATGTTCGTGTCGAACACTGTGACATCCGCGCCCATGCCGCTGGCGATCACAGCCGCGTTCGCACCGGCGACGCCGCCGCCGATCACGGTCACTCGCGCCGGGCGCGTTCCGGGCACGCCTGACATCAGCAGCCCGAGACCGCCGTTCGAGCGCAGGAGAGTGTTCGCGCCGACGAGCGGAGCGAGACGGCCGGCGACCTCGCTCATGGGGGCGAGCAGGGGAAGGCTGCCGCCCGGGAGCTGGACGGTCTCGTAAGCGATCGCCGTGACGCCGTCGGCGATGAGCCGGTCGGTGAGCGGCCGGTCGGCGGCCAGGTGCAGGTACGTGAACAGCGTCAGATCGTCGCGGAAATGGTCGTACTCGCTGGCGATGGGTTCCTTGACCTTCAGGAGCAGTTCGGCGCGCTCCCAGACCTCGGCTGCGTCATCCAGCAGCGTCGCGCCCGCGTCGGCGTACTCGCCATCCGGCATGGATGACCCGACACCGGCGCCGGACTGCACGAAGACCTCGTGACCTGCGGCGACGAGGTCGTGCACTCCCGACGGCGTCAGAGCGACGCGGTACTCGTTGTTCTTGATCTCGGTGGGGACGCTGATCCTCATCGCGATTTCCTCTCCACCCTCTCCATCGAGGGATTGTGCGGCCCCGGGTCAGGGCATCAGATGCCGGCGCCGGGACGGATCATCCCGACGTCGCTCCCACCACCGAGGACGGCGAGGGGAAGTTCTTCGGCCAGCGCGGCCACATCGGCGTCGCTGAGGGCTCCGGCACGCGCCAGGAGCGTCGCCGCGACGATCGTCGCTGCGCGTCCGGCGCCGTCGAGCATCTTCACGGCGACGGTCGCGCCGTTCGGGGCGACCATGACCATGACACCCTCCGCGCCGCCCTTCGCGAACACGCCGAGCTTCTCGATCGCGATCGTGTCCGGTCGGCCGGGGCCGTCGATGGTCCAGGGGTTCTCCTTGACGGCGCGCACGAGGGCGCCGGCGACGCGGTGCAGCGCGAACGGAGAGCGCTCCGAGGCCGTGCCGATGCGATGGATGCCGCGTGCCAGGCCGGTGAGCGTGATGGCGTGGACCGGGGCACCGCAGCCGTCGACCGAGCTGTGCGCGATCTTCTCGCCGGTCAGCCGCTCGACCACCTCGCGGATGTGCACCTGCAGCGGGTGGGTCGGGGCGAGGTAGCCCTCGGTCGGCCAGCCCGTCGCGACGCAGGCGCGCAGCATCGCGGCGTGCTTGCCGGAGCAGTTCATGCGGATGCGGGTCTGCTGGCCGTGCTCGCGGACGAGCTCGTCGCGTGTCGCGGTGTCGCCCGGCCATGCGGGCGGGCAGGCGAGCGCGTCCTCGGTCAGGCCGCCACCGGCGAGGACGTCTCTGACGACGTCGGCGTGCCGATCGGTGCCGGCGTGGCTCGCTGTGGCGAGTGCGAGCTGCGTGCCTTCGAGATCGGCACCCGCGGTGATGCACGCGACGGCCTGAAGCGGCTTCAGGCTGGAACGGGGGAGGAACAGGGCGTCGGGATTACCGAGCCTCCGGACGACCTCGCCATCCGGAGAGAGCACGATCGCGGCGCCGGCGTGGCGGGATTCGACGAATCCGCTCCGTTCGACGACGGCGAGTTCAACGGCATCCGCGACGGTAAGAGTCTCCAGCACCGCTCCAGCCTATCCGGGGATGCCGTGCGACGCCGTCTGCGGCATGCGAGACTGGCGCCATGGCTCTGGGAGAACACCGCTACGCGCTGACCGCGACCTGGACGGGAGACCTCGGCACCGGGACGAGCGGCTACCGCGAGTACGCCAGGGACGTCACGCTGTCGGTCGATGGCAAGCCCGATGTCCTGGCATCCGCCGACAAGCCGTTCCGCGGCGATGCCACCCGATGGAACCCGGAGGACATGCTCCTGGCGGCGCTGTCCGAATGCCACCTGCTCTCGTATCTGCTCGCCTGCGTCACAGCCAGCGTCGTGGTGGTGTCCTATCGCGATCGCGCCACCGGCGTGATGACGGAGGACGGGCGCAGCGGGGGAGCCTTCACGGACGTGCTGCTGCGGCCCGAGGTCGTCGTTGCGGAGCCTGCGATGATCGAGCGCGCCGAGCACGCGCACGAGGAGGCGCATCGGATGTGCTTCATCGCGAACTCGGTCAACTTCCCGGTTCGCCACGAGGCCGTGGTGACGTCCCGCTGACCCTTCGACGGGCTCAGGGACCGCTCGGATGAGCTGCGCTCAGCGGGGCGTCCGAGTCAGCGCCGCTCGTGGGGGAGCGCCTGCTTGATCTTGTCGATCGGGCTCTGCGCTGGCGGCTCGTTGTAGACGCCGGCGAGTTCCTGACCGCTGAGGGCGTGGATGCCGGCCATGATCTCGTCGGTCGCCAGGCGACGCGCCTTGCCGCTGGTCGCCGGCCCGTGCACGGAGACGTCGATCGGCGCGCCGAAGCGTACCGTGATCCGCTCCTTCATCGACGGGAGCTTCGCGCCCTTCGGCATCACCTTGTCGGTGCCGATCAGACCCACAGGAACAACGGGTGCGCCGGTCTGCAGCGCGAGGAACGCGACACCAGTGCGGCCCTTGTAGAGCCGGCCGTCGGTCGAACGCGTCCCTTCGGGGTAGAGCGCGACGGTGAGACCCTCTTCGAGCAGCTGACGCTGCTGGTCCAGAGCGTCCAGCGCCGCCTGGCCCGCACCGCGGCGCACCGGGATCGCTCCGATGGCTTCGAAGAACGACCGCTTGGCGGCACCGCCGAGACCGGTGCCCTCGAAGTAGGAGGACTTGGCCAGGAAGTGCACCGGGCGCGGTGCGGCGACAGGGATCGCGATCGAGTCGATGAACGACAGGTGGTTGCTGGCGAAGATGACCGGGCCGTCCGTGGGAACCAGGTCGCGGCCCTCGACGCGCGGCCGGTAGATGAGACGTGCCAGCGGTCCGATGACGGCGCGGCCGAGCGCATAGGTGAAGCCGGCGCGGCGCGGCGTCGCGCCTTGGTCCGAGGTCTCTACGGTGGGGGTCTCAGAGGTGCCGGACTGCGCAGAGGTCATCAGATCAGGCTACTCCCGGATCCATTCCGCCCGTGGAATGAGCGTCGTTCAGCGGGAGCAAAGGCGAGTGCGAGAGGATGTACTGGTCCCCGCTCAAGATCCGAGGTATCACTGTGCGCACACGCTCACTCATCGCCCTGTCCACCCTTACAGCCGCCACGCTTCTGCTGGCCGGCTGTTCGGGGACCGATGGAAAGACAGGCGATGACGCCGAAGGCACTGCAGCGGATCTGTGTTCCGCGGCGGTCGACTCCGGCACGGCGTCGGAAGAGGTGGATGTCGAAGGCGACTTCGGCGCCGCTTCCACTGCCACCTTCGAGCTCGGTCAGCAGGTCGACGAGGCACAGCGGAGCGTACTGAGCGAGGGCGACGGCGATCCGATCGCGGACGGTGACTACGTCAGCTACGCGCTCAGCGCGTTCGACGGCGACTCCGGCGAGCGTCTCGGGGACGCCGGGTACACCGAGGGTGAGCTTCTTCCCGCACAGCTGACGGCGGATGCCCCGCTCGGCCAGCTCATCGGCTGCGCGAGCGTCGGCTCCCGCCTGTCGATCGTTTTCCCGACGACCGACGACGCCGCGGCCCAGTTCTACATCCTCGACGTCCTCGATGTCGTCCCGACCGCGGCGTGGGGCGAGGAGCAGGCTCCCGTCGACGGCATGCCGGCGGTCACTCTCGACGACGAGGGCGTTCCCTCCGTCGAGATCCCCGAGGGCGACGCCCCGACCGAGCTGCAGATCTCGGTGCTCAAGGAGGGTGACGGCGTCGCCGTCGAGGACGGCGACACCACGCTGCTCCAGTACCACGGCGTGGGCTGGGAGTCCGGCGAGGTCTTCGACTCCTCCTGGGCCAATGGTGCACCGATCTCGAGCGAGGGCAACGGCTATGTCCCGGGCTTCGTGGAGGCGCTCGCCGGACAGAAGGCCGGCTCGCAGGTGCTCGTCGTGATTCCCCCGGCTCTCGGCTATGGCGAAGGCGAGATCAACGACGAGGATCTCACGGGTCAGACCCTCGTCTTCGTGATCGACATCCTCGCCACGATGCACCCGGCTGCCGCGTAACGCTTCGCACCGGGCAATAGGCTGGCGGCATGCGTCGCATCATCCTCCTCGGCTCCACCGGCTCCATCGGCACCCAGGCGCTGGAGGTGATCCGCGCCAACCCTCGCAGGTTCGAACTCGTCGGACTCGCAGCCGGCCGCAACGCGGAGCTCGTGGCCGAGCAGGCGGAGCAGTTCCAGGTGGAGCACACGGCGCTGGGCGCCGAGGAGGCCGAGCAGCTGGTCCGCGACGTCGATGCGGATGTGGTGCTCAACGCCATCACCGGCTCCATCGGGCTCGGGTCGACCCTCGCGGCGCTGAAGGCCGGCCGCACGCTCGCGCTCGCGAACAAGGAGTCGCTGATCGTCGGCGGCCAGCTGGTCAAGTCGGCGGCTGCAGAGGGACAGATCGTCCCGGTCGACTCCGAGCACTCGGCGCTCGCACAGGCACTGCGGTCGGGAACGCATGATGAGATCCGCCGCCTGGTCGTGACGGCATCCGGCGGCCCGTTCCGGGGGCGCACACGAGACGAGATGGCCGATGTCACCCCGGGCGAGGCGCTCGCGCACCCGACCTGGGACATGGGGCGGGTCGTCACGACGAACTCCGCGACGCTCGTGAACAAGGGGCTCGAGGTGATCGAGGCCCACCTGTTGTTCGATGTGGACTATGACGACATCCAGGTCGTCGTGCACCCGCAGTCGATCGTGCACTCGATGGTCGAGTTCATCGACGGCTCGACGATCGCTCAGGCGTCGCCGCCGGACATGAAGCTGCCGATCTCGCTCGCACTGGACTGGCCGCACCGCATCGGCGGTGTCGGGCGTCCGCTGGACTGGACGCAGGCGACCAGCTGGGACTTCGAGCCGCTCGACGACGAGGCGTTCCCGGCGGTCGCCCTGGCGAAGAGCGTCGGGCGGGCTGGACGGACGTTCCCCGCCGTGTTCAACGCCGCGAATGAGCAGGCGGTCGACGCGTTCCATGAGGGGCGGCTGTCGTTCCTCGGGATCGTGGACACGGTCGCGCGCGTCGTGGATGCGCACGAGGCGCCCGATGAGCTAACGATCGAGACGCTGGCGGATGCCGAGGCCTGGGCCCGTGCGAAGGCGGACCGCCTCATCGCGCAGCAGTAGGCGTTTCGCCTCACCTGTACGTGGCCGAGGGACGTTTCGTCTGCGGAGCCTTCGCCTCCTCCGCTCAACGTCCCGCGTGGACGCTGAACGTCCAGCGGACCGCCTTTTGCGGGTCGTTGAGCGCAGGAGCGAAGCGCCGGAGACGAAACGGGGTGAGCGAGGAGCGCAGCGACGAGTCGAAGCCTCCCCGATCCCGAACGGCTCAGTCGGCGTAGGGCACAGGCCAGTGCGGCTCGGGCACCGGCCATCCGGCATCCCGGAGCGCGCGACGCGCGAGCTCCCGCGCCGAGTACGGCGTGCGGACCCCGCGGATGTCGCGGTAGTCCTGGTGACCGGGACCGGCCCAGAGGATCGCGTCGCCCTCTTCGACCATGCCAACGGCGGCGACGATCGCCGTCTCCGGGGGCGAGAACTCGTGGATCTCGGCATCCGGCTGTGCCTCGCGCGCTCCGGCGATCAGCGTCGCGCGGATCGACGTAGGGTCCTCGAATCGCGGGTGGTGATCGGTGATGACGAGGATGTCGCTGCCCTCAACCGCAGTGCGCCCCATGTCGCGGCGCTTGGTGGCATCACGGTCGCCGTCGGCGCCGAACAGCATCAGCGTGCGTCCGGGCGTGACACGACGGACGGCGGCGAGGGTCTTCACGAAGGCGTCGGGAGTGTGCCCGAAGTCGACGTAGACCGCAGGGCCCTGCTCACCGGAGACGAGCTCGGTCCGTCCCGGCAGGTAGGCGTCGATGCGGCCGTCCCGCGTGAGGGCCTCGGTGATGCGCTCCCATGCGTAGCCGCCCTCGAGCAGCATGACGATGGCCAGGGCCGCGTTTGCGGCCATGTGCGGGCCGATCACGGGGACGACGGTCGTCAGGGTGCGCCCCTCAGGGCCGGTCATCGTGAACCGTGTGCCGCGCTGACGCTCCTCGTCGATCGTCACGACCCAGTCGGCGCAGGATGCCTCGTCGGCGTCGGCGGCGATCGCGGGAGTCCCCACGGTCACCACGGGCACCTCGGATGCCGCAACGACGTCTTTGCCGAAGGCGGAGTCGAGCGAGATCACCGCGCGGCGGGAGCGATCGGGGCGGAACAGCGGCAACTTCGCCTCGAAGTACTCCGTCATGTCGGCGTAATCGTCGAGGTGGTCGTGCGAGAGGTTGGTGAAGCCGGCGACGTCGAAGACGATGCCGTCGACGCGGCGGCGGGAGAGCGCCTGGGCGCTGACCTCGACGGCCACCGCCTCGACCCGGCGTTCCCGCATCAGTGCGAGCAGCGCGTGGGTCTCGTAGGCCTCTGGCGTGGTGAGGCGGGAGATGATGACGTCGCCGGCGATGTGCCGCTCGGCGGTGGACGACAGTCCCGTCACTGCGCCGAGCTGGCGGAGGATGCCCTCCAGCAGGTGCGTGACGCTGGTCTTGCCGTTCGTCCCGGTGGTGCCGAACAGCAGCGGCAGGTCGTCATCCGCCCCGGTTCCGTACACCCAGGCGCTGAGTGCTCCCAGCACGCCGCGGGGGTCGTCCACGACCACGATCGGCAGTCCGGTCTCGGCCGCGATGTCTGCGCCATCCTGGTCCGTCACGACCGCGACGGCGCCCTTCTCGGCCGCTGTCGCGGCGAAGGCAGCGCCATGCTGGTTCACCCCGCGGATGGCGACGAAGACGTCGCCGGGACGCAGGTCTGCAGTGGCGAGCGTGATTCCGGTCAGGGTGACGCCATCGATCGCACCGCGGGTGGCGGTGCCGAATCGGGCGGCGAGGTCCGTCAGGGCCCGCTGTGGCGGAGCGTCCGGACGGAGCACAGGGGGGAGGCTGGGCTGAGTCGACATAGCCTTCCAATGATCTCACGTGCGATCCCTGGGGCGCGTCGAGCAGATGCCCGGCGCGCCCCAGGAATCGACGGGGCGGACGATCTCAGCGTGCGCTGCGGCGTGCAGCCCTGATCGCGATCACCAGTGCGACGACACCGGCGAGCAGTCCTGCGGAGCCGAGAGCGATCCCGATGGTCGGTGCGGGGTCCGCCGCGGATGCGGCCGCATCGATCTCGCCCGCATGAGTGCCGTGGGTCTCGCTCACGGCATCCGCGGTGTCACCCACGGTGACGACCGGGGCGGGGGAGTCCAGGTCGTGCGGGTCCTCGCCCTCCTCGGCGATCTCGACCCACTCGTTCACTCCTGTCTCGCACTGCTGCTCGACCGGGAACGCGAGGGTCTCAGGTGCGTCCTCGCCGAGGCGCACGGCCATCGTCACCTCGCCGCGCAGGTCGTGCGGGATCGGCGCGGTGGCGGTGTAGCTGACCGCCGACACGAGGCCGTTGTCGGCGCGTTCGACGGCCACATCCCACGCGGCGTCGATCGTCGGCGACACAGACGTGAGGCCGTCCGGCATCGTGATGCGCAGCGCCGTGGTGGGCGAGTTCTCGCACCCGTGAGTGAACGAGAACGCGAGCACGGCGGATCCTTCGGGGGTGATGGCGTCGGGGCTGACGCCGACATGCGCCTGGGCGGCGGCAGGGGCTGCGAGCACGAGGCCGGCGGCCAGGGCTGCGACGAGCGCGCCGCGAGGGGTCTTCAGCATGGTTTCTCCTGTACGTGTGCAGAGTCGACTCTGCGTGCGGGCGCGACTGTTGCGCGCGGGATCCGCGATGGGTGAATTAAGTGACACGTGTGCGGCTGGTCAGCCGCGGGAGAGAACGGGTGGGCCTCGAAGAGTGACGTCGCCCACGAGGACCGTGGAGACGAAGACGCGTGCAGTCGGTGCAATGGATGCCGGCGTCGGCCAGCCGGTGTGCGGCTGCGGCACGTGCCGGTGCAGGATCGCACGCGCCCACCGTGCGACCGCGCGGAGCAGGCTCTCGCCGCGCCACAGCAGGGCGACGGTGAGGATGCCGGCGACGACGTGCGCGGCGAGCATCCCGGCATCCGGGGCGACGCCCTCGCCGAGCGGGGCGAGCACGAGGGCGTGCTGATGTCCGGCGCTCGTGGCAGCAGCGGCGCCCGGCGCGGCGGTGGCGTTCAGTGCGACGAAGAGCACGTGGAAGACACTCTGCGACAGCAGGACAGTCATCGCGAGCCTCGGCAGGCTGAGGCGTCTGCCGACGAGCAGAGCGGCGATGGGTGTGAGGAAGACGCTGAGAGCGGCGACGAGCAACGGGTGCGGTGCGGGCCCGCCGCCGATGGTGTGCGAGACCGCGGCGATGATGGTCGCGACCGACGATGCGGCGAATCCACGAAGGAGTCGCAGCTGCCGGGAGGTCACCGCTCCAGCCTATGCGGCTGATTCCTAGTCCGCGCGCAGTAGCGTTGGCTCGTGGAAATCCTGCTCTATGCCGTCGGCATCGTCTTCATGCTGATCGGCCTCGGTCTGTCGATCGGGCTGCACGAGATCGGACACCTCGTCCCGGCGAAGCTGTTCGGCGTGCGGGTGGGGCAGTACATGATCGGCTTCGGTCCGCGGGTCTGGTCCAAGCGCATCGGCGAGACCGAGTACGGCGTCAAGGCGCTGCCGGTCGGCGGGTTCATCTCGATGTCGGGGATGTATCCGGCATCCGACGGCAAGCCGGTGCGCGGTCTGTTCGCCTCTCTCGTGCAGGACGCCAGGTCGGCGAACGACGAGACGATCGCAGAGGGCTCCGAGGAGCGCGTGTTCTACCGGCTGCCGGTCTGGAAGCGGATCATCGTCATGCTCGGCGGTCCCGTGATGAACCTCATCCTCGCGATCGTGATCTTCACGGTGCTGGCGTCGGGGATCGGGCTTCAGCAGGGCACGACGACCATCGCGAGCGTCAACGAGTGCGTGCTCCCGGCCGGCACGACGCAGTCCGAATGCGAGCCCGGCGATCCGGCATCGCCCGCCGCCGAGGCCGGCGTGCTCCCCGGCGACGTGCTCGTCTCGATCGACGGGACGCCGCTGGACGACTTCGCAGAAGCGACCGCGATCGTGCAGGCGTCGCCAGGGCAGACTCTGGACATGGTCGTCGCCCGTGACGGCGAGAACCTGCATCTGTCGATCACGCCGATCACCGCGGAGCGGGCGCTGACGGATGCCGGCGGTCAACCGCGGCTGGATGCCGACGGCGAGCAGGTCGTCGCAGAGGTCGGCTACGTCGGCATGGGGGCTCAGATGGGCTTCGTGCCGCAACCGATCGGCACGGGCGCCACCATGGCAGGGGAGAACGTCGCGCGCGTGGCGGAGCTGATCGTGCAGCTGCCCGTCAAGCTCTGGGACGTCGGATCGTCGCTGGTCACCGGCGCCGATCGCGACCCGGACGGGCCGCTCAGCGTGGTCGGCGTCGGACGGCTCGCCGGTGAGGTCGCGTCGACGGATGCTCCGATCCTGAACCGGTTCGTCGTGCTGCTGAGCCTGCTCGGATCGCTGAACATCGCGCTGTTCGTGTTCAACCTGATCCCGCTGCTGCCGCTGGACGGCGGTCACGTCCTGGTGGCGCTGTGGGACGGCATCCGACGCGCGTGGGCGAAGCTGTTCCGCCGTCCGCCGCCGGCACCGGTGGACGCGACCAGGCTCGTGCCGCTGACTGTGGTCGTGGCGGTGCTTCTGATCGCGATGGGGGCGCTGCTGATGATCGCCGACGTCGTGAACCCGGTGAACCTGTTCCAGTGATCAGCTGATGCGCAGGGCGTGCTCGATGAGGCGCTCGAGCGTGCGGATACCGTCGCGAGACAGGATCGACTCGAGGTGTCCCTGCACACTGGCGTAGCCGTCGCCGCGCAGGGCGTAGACGTCTCCGGTGGCAGGGTCGGCGGACACGCCGCTCGTCTCGGAGCCGGGGGAGACCTGTGCCGTGAACGTGTTGTAGAACCCGATCGACGCTTCCTCGCCGAACACCGGCACCGTCTTCTGCAGTCCCTGATGCGGTGCTGCGAGCGGCGCGAGGTCGAGGCCGAGCCGATCCGCCAGGATCTGGTGGCTCAGGCACACCGCCAGTAGGGGAGCGCCCTGGTCCAGGCGGCGGCCGACGAGCTCGCGCATGCGGGCGATGCGCGGCGAGCTAGCATCGCGCGGGTCTCCGGGCCCTGGGCCGGCGACGAGCAGCTCGGCCGCGTCGATCGCGGCATCCTGAACCTCGTGCCACGGCATGATCCTCGCATCGAGGCCGAGGTGGCGCAGCTGGTGCGCCAGCATCGTGGTGAACCGGTCCTCGGCGTCGACGACCAGAGCCGTGCGGCCGGCGAACGGACCGGTCGACCCGTCCTCCTGAGGGTTCAGCCAGAACTCGGCCAGGCGGGAATTGCGCGAGGCGAGAAGGGCGGAGACCTCCGGATCGTCGGCGAGGGGAGTGTCCGTCGAGGGCTCATCGGGGTCCGCCTTGACCGCGGCGGCGGTGTCGCGCGGGATCGCTCCGATCGCGCCGAGGACGCCGGCGGCCTTGCCGTGCGTCTCGCTGACCTCGCCGTACGGGTCGGAGTGGCGCACGAGCGTCGCGCCGACGGGCACGCGCAGCCGCCCGTCCTCGAGATACACGGTGCGGATGAGGATCGGTGCGTCGACGTCGTGTCCGCCCTCGCCGTTCGGGGTGAAGAGGGCGGCGACGCCGGAGTAGTACCCGCGCGGAGTCGTCTCGTGGCGGCGGATCACGGCGCAGGCGTTCTGCATCGGGGAGCCGGTGACGGTCGGGGCGAACATCGTCTCGCGCAGGATGTCGCGCGGGTCGAGGCGGCTGCGGCCGCGCAGCATGTACTCGGTGTGGGTGAGGCGCGACATCTGCTTGAGGTGGGGGCCGGTGATGCGCCCGCCGTCGGAGCAGACGGCGCTCATCATCTTGAGTTCCTCGTCGACGACCATGAACAGCTCCTCGGTCTCCTTCGTGGAGGAGAGGAAGTCGATCAGGGTCGCCTTCGTGGCGCCGCCAGCCGGGTGGCGGAAGGTGCCGGAGATCGGGTTCATGGTGACGATGCCGTCGCGGGCGACCACGTGGGCCTCGGGGCTGGCGCCGACCGCGATGTGTCCCGGGGTGATGACCGCGAAGGTCCAGTAGGCACCGCGCTCGTGCGTGAGCAGCGCGCGGAACCAGGCGAGGGCGGTGCTGCGCTCCTCGGCGTCGACGGTGGCGGTGTAGTCGCGGCGGATCACGAAGTTGGCGCCCTCGCCACGACCGATCTCCTCGGCGATCACGCGGCTGACGACCTCGGCGTAGTCCTCATCGCTGATGTCGAATCCGGCATCCTCCAGCGGCACGGGAGCGGCGGGCAGAGCGGCGAGCATGTCGTCGAGCGGGAAATCACGGTGCTCGTCGACGATCAGGCAGCGCAGCGGGGTACCGTCGTCGGTGGCCGCGAAGCCGCGTTCGCGCACCTGGCGATAGGGGACCATGGCGAACACCTCGCGCGGTGTTCCGTCGATCGTGAGCGGGATGTCCGCGAGCAGGTCGACATCGCGGGTGGGGCCGGTGAGCAGTTCGACACTCTGTGCGCCGTCTCGTGCGATCAGGACGAAGGACGCGTCGGCATCCTCCACCAGCTCGGCGAGCAGGGCTGCGGTATCGGTCATCGATGTCTCCTGTGCAGTGCTCCGGCTCGGGCAAACGAAAAGACCGCCCCGGAGGCGGTCTGAATTCGTGAAATGCGAACGCACCGCCTAGAAGGCGGGCCACCAGGCGGTTGTGCGCATGGGCCGAAACTATCACAGTGCGGCATGCCGCGAATGCGCTTCCAGCCCCTGTCGATCTGGGCCGCGTAACCTTGAGAGCGTGCCTGCAGTCAATCTTGGGATGCCGAGCGTCCCCGAAGTCCTGAGCCCGCGTCGCAAGTCCCGTCAGATCAGCGTCGGCAAGGTGCTGGTGGGTGGCAATGCTCCCGTCAGCGTGCAGTCGATGACGACGACCAAGACGACCGACATCAACGGGACGCTTCAGCAGATCGCCGAACTCACCGCCTCGGGCTGCGAGATCGTGCGCGTGGCCGTGCCGCACCAGGACGACGCCGACGCATTGAAGATCATCGCGATGAAGAGCCAGATCCCGGTGATCGCCGATATCCACTTCCAGCCCCGCTACATCTACACCGCGATCGATGCCGGCTGCGGCGCGGTCCGCGTCAACCCGGGGAACATCCGCGAGTTCGACGGCAACGTCGGCAAGATCGCCGAGGCGGCGAAGGCTGCCGGCGTCTCGCTCCGGATCGGCGTGAACGCCGGTTCTCTCGACAAGCGGATCCTTGCGAAGTACGGCAAGGCGACCGCCGAGGCGCTCGTCGAGAGTGCCGTGTGGGAGGCCTCCCTGTTCGAGGAGCACGACTTCCACGACTTCAAGATCTCGGTCAAGCACAACGACCCGATCGTGATGGTCAAGGCGTATCGCCAACTCGCCGAGCGGGGTGACTGGCCGCTGCACCTCGGCGTCACCGAGGCGGGCCCGGCGTTCCAGGGGACGATCAAGTCGGCCACGGCCTTCGGCATTCTGCTGTCGGAGGGCATCGGCGACACCATCCGCGTCTCGCTGTCGGCGCCGCCGGCCGAGGAGGTCAAGGTCGGTCACCAGATCCTGCAGTCGCTGAACCTGCGCGAGCGCAAGCTCGAGATCGTGTCGTGCCCGTCGTGCGGTCGCGCCCAGGTCGACGTGTACACGCTTGCCGACTCCGTGACGGAGGGCCTGAAGGACATGACCGTCCCGCTGCGCGTGGCCGTGATGGGCTGCGTCGTCAACGGTCCCGGTGAGGCGCGTGACGCCGACCTCGGCGTGGCATCCGGAAACGGCAAGGGCCAGATCTTCGTCAAGGGCGAGGTCATCAAGACCGTGCCGGAGGCCGACATCGTCCAGACGCTCATTGAAGAGGCGAACCGCATCGCCGACGAGATGGGGCCGGACGCCGCGACCGGCACGGCGCAGGTCATCACCGCGTGATGTCGGCGACCGTCGTCACGTTCGCAGCTGAGGAAGTCCGCGCGGAGAGCACCGTTTCGGCAGCGCACGCGCGCCCGGAGGGTGCTGTCGTCGTGGTCGAGCAGACGCCGTTCCACCCCGTCGACCACACCTGGCCGGATCAGCCGGGGGATGCTGGCCTGATCCGGGCCGGTGATGAGTCCGCCAGGGTCGTCGAGGCGGTCATGGTCGCCGTCAGCGACGACGGTTCGTTCGCCGTCGGGGCGGACATCCCGGTCAAGCGAGGTGCCGAGGGATGGACGTGGCACGTCGGGCACCGGCTCGACGTCACGGAGCCGCCAGCGTGGCTCGATTCCGGCGCGGCCGTCACGCTCGAGGTCGATGAGGAGCGTCGCGACGGTCTCAGCCGCGGTCACACGGCTTGTCACCTGGCGTCGCTGGCGCTCGATCTCGCCGTCGCCGACCTGTGGCGAAAAGATCCCGGCATCGACGCCCTCGGGAACCCGGACTTCGAGGGGCGGGCGAATCAGACGAGCCGTATCCACGAGGGTGGAAGCGTCGACGAGTACCGACTCGGGAAGAGTCTGCGCAAGGCCGGCTTCGACACGGAGACGTTCGCGACGACGCTGCCGGAACGCGAGGCGCGCATCAACGCGCAGTTGGTGAGCTGGGTGGCCTCGGAAGCTGCGAGCGGCATCGAGACGGACGGTCCGACGATCATCGACCGGCGGCGCTGGCGCTGCGAGCTTCCCGAGGGGGATGCCGTGATGCCGTGCGGCGGCACGCACGTGAGCTCGCTGAGCGCGTTCGCGTCGATCTCGGTCGTGCTGGAGATGAGTGATCCGCAGACTCTGGTGATGACGACCACGGCGGTGCCGGCAGCCTGAGCAGGTGACGGGAGGCCCGCGACGTCAGCTCGCCAGGAAGCGCTCGATCGCCGCGATCGTCGTCGCGTTGTCGCGATGCAGTACTGCGTGGATGCCACAACTCTCCGCGCCCCGAGCCGGCGCTTCGTTGTCGTCGATGAAGAGCACGTCCTCGGCCGATGCGCCCATCCGCTCGAGAGCCATCCGGTATGCGCCGGCATCCTGCTTCGCTGATGCCGATAGCGTCGTGTGCGTGAAGATGCACGACGATGAGCTGGAGATCGACGAGCAGACCGTACGCCGGCTGGTCGACGATCAGTTCCCCGAGTGGCGCTCTCTTGCGATCCGTCCCGTCCCCGGCGCAGGCACGGTCAACGCTATCTTCCGCATGGGTGAGGACTACACGGCGCGCTTTCCGCTCACGGGCGAGGCGGGCCCGATCGCCGAGACGCTCCGACGAGAGGCCGTCGCGCTCGCCGAGCTCGCCGACGCGTGCCCGGTCCCGGCTCCGCGGCCCGTCGCCCTCGGCGCACCGGACATGGGCCACCCGCTCCCGTGGTCGATCCAGACCTGGATCCCCGGTACGGTCGCGACGCCCACTTCCGTGTCGCACTCCGCTGAGTTCGCCGGCGATCTCGTGAAGCTCGTCGAAGCGCTGCGGGACGTCGACACCAGGGGGAGAGCCTTTGGCGGCATCGGCCGCGGTGGCGACCTCAAGGACTCCGACGAGTGGATGGCGACCTGCTTCAGGCAGAGCACCGATCTGCTCCCGGTCGACCGTCTCCGCGCCCTGTGGGAGCGGATGCGGCTGCTCCCGGGTGCGGGCGCGTTGGCTATGACCCACGGCGACCTCATCCCCGGCAACCTCCTGATCCGCGAAGGCCGCCTGGCCGGAGTCCTCGACGGCGGAGGCTTCGGCCCGACGGACCCGTCACTGGATCTCGTCGCCGGGTGGCATCTTCTGGATGCCGACGCCCGAGCCGTCTTCCGGGAGGGGCTGGGTCCGGACGATCTGGAGTGGCGTCGAGGTGCGGCCTGGGCGTTCCAGCAGGCCATGGGACTCGTCTGGTACTACCAGCACTCCAATCCGCCGATGAGTGCGCTCGGTCGGAGTACCCTGCGCCGCATCCTCGACGACGACGAGATCGGTGCGGAGTGAACGGATGCTCGTGATCAAGACGCTCACCGAGGCGGACTGGCGTCAGTGGCGGACGCTGCGCCTGCGCGCGCTGCAGGACGCTCGTCCGCCTTCGGCTCACGCTACGAAGACTGGAAGGAAGCACCAGACGAGCGCTGGCGTCAGAGGTTCCAGAACCCGCGCATCCTGAACCTCATCGCCGTTCTCGACGGGACGCCCGTCGCGATGGCCGGCGGGATGCTGGGGGAGCGGATCGAGCTCATCTCGATGTGGGTCGCGCCGGAAGCTCGTGGAGCGGGCGTCGCCGATGCTCTCATCCGAGCGGTAGAGGCGTGGACCGCCCCTCTAGCCCCCGAACTATGGCTGTCGGTCATGCCGGAGAACGCCACGGCGATCGCGACCTATGCGCGCAACGGGTTCGAGCACGTCGACGAAACCGGGGATCCGCTTCCCCACGGACCAGGACACGAACTTCTCATGCGCAAGCTCCTCGACCGATCCGGTCGCAGCTGACTCAGGTCAGCGCGAACTCCACTTCGCCCTTCGCGATGTCCGCTGTGACGACGCGGAGCGTCACGGTCTCGCCCGGCTTCACGCCCGCCGGCACCGGCGCGGATGCCGTCACGGCCGGATCGGATACTTGAACGTCGGCGCGCTCGCCGCCGTTGCGGAGCTCGATCACCGTCGCTTCGATGGTCGACCCGACGAGCGGCCGCATGAGCGCGGCCTCCACCCGGTTGATCGTGTCCGCGTTCAACCGGGATGCGCGCTGGTTCGACGCCTGCATGAGATCCGGCAACTCGGCGAGGGAATCGCGTGCCCACGCCGGTGCGCCGGAGCCATCCGAGACGCCCAGACAGATCGCCAGCGCCCACCTGTCGACGAGCCGACGCAGGGGAGCGGTGGCGTGCGCGTACGGCGCCGCGATCGCCGCCTGCTCGACATCGGCGGGCACGGTCCCGTCGAACGTCACGTACCCCGCCCCGCGGAACAGGGATGCCGCAGCCTCCAGCACGGGCAGCGTCAGCGGGTCCGCGCGATCCAGGCTGCGCAGATACTCTCCGTACTCGCCGGTGGTCCACGGCCGGCCGAGTGCCTCGGTCTGGTGACGGAACGCCGCGAAGGCCGCGGCATCAGGCTCGGGCATCGTCCGCAGCACGCCCACCTTGGCCTCCAGCATCAGCGAGGCCGCCGCCATGCCGGTCATCAGGGAGAGCTGCGCGTTCCAGTCCTCGATCGGAAGCGGCGTGCGCCGCACGATCCCGTACGTCCCGTCCTCGCGCTGCACGACTTCCTCGTCCGGCATGTTCAGACTCGCGCCTCCGCGCTCCCGCTCCTTCTCCAGTCGCAGCTCCCCGATCACCGGCAGCAGCGACGCCGGCGACTCCTCACCGGCATCCAGCGCACGCTGTGCACTCTCGTAGTCGAGTTGCGCACGCGACCTGATCAGGGCCCGCTCGAGGCGGAAGTCCTCCACATCCCCCGCCGCGGACAGCGCGAAAGTCCACACCAGTGCTGGGCGGTCCTCGCCGGGCAGCAGCGACGCGCGCCCCTCGCTCAGTTCCCGCGGATGCAGCGGGATGGATCCGTCCGCCGCATAGAGCGTCTGGCCGCGTTCCCGTGCAGCGGCATCCAGCGCTCCGCCCGCGGCGACGAAGGCGGGGACGTCGGCGATCGCGTAGCGCACCTCGAAGCCGTCGCCGCTGCGGGCGAGGTGGAACGCCTGATCGAGGTCCCTCGATCCCAGCGGATCCAGCGTCGCGAACGGCACATCGCGCAGGTCGAGCCCCGGCGCGGGCGGCGTGACGGCGGATGCCTCGGCGATCGCCTCCGGCGAGAACTCCACCGGCGCGTCCAGCGACACCCGAAGTGAGGCGAGAGCCTCGGCGAGCTCGCTCTGCGCGGCGGACGGGGCGACATGTGATCGACGCTGAGGCATGCCCCCACACTAATTCCGGCCCAGGACGGCCGCGAAGGGTTTAGCGTGAAGCCATGACCGTTGCAGAGAAGGCACAGACTCTCCGTTCGCTCCACGACGCTCCCGAGATCCTCCGGGTCGTCAACGTCTGGGACGTGGTCTCAGCCAAGGCCATCGCGGCCCTTCCCGAGACCACCGCGCTCGCCACCGCAGGCCACTCCATCGCCGCCACCTTCGGGTATGCGGACGGCCAGATCCCTCGCGAGCTCATGATCGACATGGTCGGGCGGATCGCGGCATCCACTGAGCTCCCCGTAAGCGCCGACCTCGACGACGGATACGACGACGCGGGGGAGACCACCCGCCTCGCGATCGGCGCCGGAATCGTCGGCGCGAACGTCGAGGACCGCCTCAAGCCCTTCGCGGATTCCGTCGCCGTCGTCGAGGCGATCGTCAAGGCCGGTGAAGCCGAGGGCGTGCCGTTCGCCCTCAACGCCCGCACCGACGCGTTCGTGCGCGCAGGCGACCGCCCGATCGAGGAGAGCATCAAGGATGCCATCGACCGCGGCCGTGCCTTCCTCGACGCGGGGGCCACCTGCGTCTTCGTCCCCGGCATCCTGAACGCCGACGTCACGACTCAGCTCGTCGAGGGGATCGGACGAGGGAAGATCAGCGTCATCGGCCTCCCCGGCGCGCTCACCGCAGCCGAGTACGAGGCGCTCGGCGTTGCGCGCATCTCGTACGGCCCGATGACGCAGCGCGTCGCCCTCACGGCACTGCAGGATGTCGCCAAGAGCCTGTACGCCGACGGCGTCATCCCCGAGGGGACGCGCGGGCTCAACTAGAGTCCCTAGACTTGACGCGTGGTCACACGTCTCTCGAAATTCTTCCTCCGTACGCTTCGCGAAGACCCGGCAGGTGCCGAGGTAGCCAGTCACCGGCTGCTGATCCGCGCCGGGTACATCCGGCCGCAGGCCGCCGGCATCTTCGCCTGGCTGCCGCTGGGACTCAAGGTCAAGGCCAAGATCGAGACCGTCATCCGCGAGGAGATGGCCGCGGCCGGTGCGCAGGAGGTGCACTTCCCGGCCCTGATGCCCCGCGAGGCCTATCAGGCGACCGGCCGCTGGGACGAGTACGGCGACCTGCTGTTCCGCCTGCAGGACCGCAAGGGCGGCGACTACCTGCTCGCCCCGACGCACGAAGAGGCGTTCACGCTGCTCGTGAAGGACCTGTACTCCTCGTACAAGGACCTGCCGCTGACCCTCTTCCAGATCCAGGACAAGTACCGCGACGAGGCACGACCGCGCGCGGGCCTGCTCCGCGGCCGTGAGTTCACGATGAAGGACGCGTACTCGTTCGACGCATCCGACGCAGGGCTCGATGTCAGCTACATGGCCCAGCGCGACGCCTACGAGCGCATCTTCCAGCGCCTGGGCCTCGAGTACGCGATCGTGCAGGCGGATGCCGGGGCGATGGGCGGTTCGCGCTCGGAGGAGTTCCTGCACCCGACCCCGGTCGGCGAGGACACGTTCGTGCGCAGCGAGGGCGGCTACGCCGCCAACGTCGAGGCCTTCACGACCGCGATCCCCGACGCTCTGCCCTACGACGACGCCCCCGCGGCGACCGTCTTCGACTCGCCGGACACGCCGACCATCGAGACGCTCGTCGCGCACTCGAACGCCGTGCTCGACCGCGACGTAACGGCCGCCGACACGCTGAAGAACGTCGTGCTCGCGCTGACCCACCTCGACGGCACCCGCGAACTCGTCGTCGTCGGCATCCCCGGCGACCGCGAGGTCGACGACAAGCGCGCCGAGGTGGCCTTCGCGCCCGCCGAGGTCTCCACCGCGACACCAGAGGACTTCGAGGCCAACCCGCTGCTGGTCAAGGGCTACATCGGCCCGTGGTCGCCCACCGGCGCCGTCCTCGGCGAGGAATCCGCCACCGGCATCCGCTACCTCGTAGACCCCCGCGTCTCCGAGGGCACCAGCTGGATCACCGGAGCGAACCTCGACCAGAAGCACGCGTACTCCGTGGTCGCCGGCCGTGATTTCGAGGCCGACGGCATCGTCGAGATCGCCAATGTCCGCGACGGCGACCCGGCTCCCGACGGCTCCGGACCCGTCTCGCTCGCCCGCGGCATGGAGATCGGCCACGTCTTCCAGCTCGGTCGCAAGTACGCAGAGGCGCTCGGGCTCAAGGTGCTCGACGAGAACGGCAAGCTCGTCACCGTGACCATGGGCTCGTACGGCATCGGTGTCACCCGCATCCTCGCGATCATCGCCGAGCTCAACAACGACGACAAGGGCCTCATCTGGCCGGCGTCCGTCTCGCCTTTCGACGTGCACGTCGTCGCGGCAGGACGCGACCAGATCGCCTATGACGTCGCGGAGCAGGCATCGGCCGATCTCGAGGCCGCAGGGCTCGACGTGCTCTACGACGACCGCCCCAAGGTCTCGCCGGGCGTGAAGTTCGGCGACGCCGAGCTCGTCGGCGTGCCGCGAGTGCTCGTGGTCGGACGCGGCGCCGCCGACGGCCAGGTCGAGTTGTGGAACCGCCGGACGGGTGAGCGCGACAGCCTCTCGCTGGCCGAGGCGATCGAGAAGCTGACCCGCTGATCATGACCGAGGCGGAGCGGGACGAGCAGACAACTGACATCGAGCAGCTGGTCGCCGATGCCGGCATCGTGGCGAACCGCTCACTGATCCGCAGGATCCTGCGCACCGGCATCCAGCTCGGCGAGGATGGCACCGACCGTCTGAACCTCAAGATCGCCTCGTCTGCGCTGGCTGAGATGCGGGACGCGTTCCGCCTGTTCCAGCCGTACGCCGAGGTGCCGAAGGTGACCGTGTTCGGCTCCGCTCGCACCAGGCAGGACGACCCGCTCTACGACCAGGCTCGTTCCGTCGCCGAAGTGCTGGCGGAGCGTGGATGGATGGTCGTCACCGGAGCGGGGCCCGGCATCATGCAGGCTGCGGCGGAGGGCGCGGGCGAGAAGATGGCGCTCGGGGTGTCGATCCGACTGCCCTTCGAGGAGAAGCCCAGCGCTGTCATCGCCGACGAGACGCACTCCGTCGAGATGAAGTACTTCTTCACGCGCAAGCTCATGCTCGTGAAGGAATCGACCGGCTTCATCTGCCTGCCGGGCGGATTCGGCACGCTCGATGAGATGTTCGAGCTGCTCACGCTGCAGCAGACCGGCAAGGCCGAACCCATGCCGATCGTCCTGCTCGACGAGCCAGGCGGCACCTTCTGGCGCGGCCTGGAGCGCTTCGTCGTCGACACTCTGATCCCGGCCGGGGTCATCTCGCCGGATGACTTCGATCGTGTGCTCGTGACGGACTCCGCCGAGGAGGCGGTCGCCGAGATCACCGGGTTCTGGATCAACTACGACTCGCTGCGCTGGGTGGACGATGTCCTCATCCTGCGCCTGAAGCACCGGCCGACAGACGCCGAGATCGAGCGCCTCAACGAGGAGTTCGCCTCGATCGTCGCCGAGGGCCGCATCGAGCTCGTGGATGCGCACGCCGTCGAACTCGCCGACAAGGACCGCGTCGAGCTGCCGCGGCTCGCGCTCCGACTCGGCCAGCGCGAGGTCGGCGGCCTGTATCGCCTGATCGACGCGATCAACGAACTCGGCTCCGCTCGCTGACAGTCGTCCCGCGGAGCGGGTATCGTTGTACGGATGCCGCGCGTGCAGGATGCCGCGGCGAAGAGCTGAATACGGAGACCGTCATGGACATTGAACTCGGGCTGCTGCGCGGAATCGAGAAGGAGAAGGCGATCCCCTTCGACGAACTCGTCGCGATCATCGAGCAGGCCATCCTGACCGCCTACGGCAAGCACGTCTCCGCGGATGGCGCGGTGCCCCAGGGGGTGCGCGTCGAACTCGACCGCAAGACGGGGCACGTCGCCGTCCTCCAGCCCGTCACCGATGACGAGGGCGCCGTGATCGGCGAAGAGGATGCCACGCCCGACGACTTCGGCCGCATCGCCGCCTTCGCGGCCAAGCAGGTCATCAGCCAGCGTCTGCGTGACATCGCCGACGATGCTGTGCTCGGCGAGTTCCGCGGCAAGGAGGGCGACATCGTCGCCGGCGTCGTCCAGCAGGGCCCCAACCCGCGGATGATCCACGTCGATCTCGGCACCGTCGAGGCGATCCTGCCTCCGGAGGAGCAGGTCCCCGGTGAGGAGTACACGCACGGCTCGCGTCTGCGCGTCTATGTCACCAGCGTCGCTAAGGGCCTCAAGGGGCCGCAGATCACCGTCTCGCGCACCCACCCGGGGCTCGTGCGCAAGCTGTTCGCGCTCGAGGTCCCCGAGATCGCCGCGGGACTGGTCGAGATCGTGTCGCTTGCCCGCGAGGCCGGACACCGCACGAAGATCGCGGTCAAGGCCAACGACCCGTCGATCAACGCCAAGGGTGCATGCATCGGTGAACTGGGGCGTCGCGTGCGCGCAGTCACCGAGGAGCTCGCCGGTGAGAAGATCGACATCGTCGACCACGACGCCGACCTCGCGACCTTCGTCTCGCACGCGCTCTCGCCCGCAAAGGTCACCAGCGCATTCGTGCTGGATGCCGGCACCAAGGCTGTCCGCGCCCTCGTGCCGGACTACCAGCTCTCCCTCGCGATCGGCAAGGAGGGCCAGAACGCCCGCCTCGCCGCCAAGCTCACGGGGGCGAAGATCGACATCCAGCCCGACAGCATCCTGGACTGACGGCCGGGTCGCGGAGTTGTCACCCAGCGGCGCGGTGTAGGATGGATGCAGTACGAACATGCGTCGGCTGTCGCATGCGTGCTTCCCGATCCGCTCTTCTCAGAGTGGTGGCAAACCATGATGTCCTCATCTTCGATGAGCGCGCCGTGATGCCGGGGAGGGGCGCGTGGGTGCATCCGACGCGGGAATGCCTGGAGAACGCCATCCGGCGCCGGGCCTTCGCACGAGCATTACGTGTGTCGCAGTCGATCGGGTTTCCCGAGGGCGAAGACATGCAGACCATCGAACAGCATTTTCCGAAGAACAAAGGCTGAACGGCTATGGAAACAAAGTGAACGGCTCGAAATGAGACCCGTCCGCGACTAGTGGTCTGCCCTGTCTGGGCAGACCGACCCAGACAGGAGAATTGTGGCTGCCAAACCACGCGTACATGAGATCGCCGCTGAACTCGGCGTCGACAGCAAGATCGCACTTGCGAAGCTGAAGGAGCTCGGCGAGTTCGTCAAGAGCCCGTCGTCGACGATCGAGCCGCCGGTGGCTCGCAAGCTCCGTGCCGCCATCGAGGCGGACGGCGCTATCAAGCCTAAGACCGAGGAGAAGCCTGCCGCCGCGAAGCCGGCCGCAGCCAAGCCCGGCCCCAAGGCACCGACTCCCGGCCCCAAGCCGGGCCCGAAGCCTGCCCCCGAGGAGAAGCCGGCCGCCGAGGCGCCCGCAGCGCCTGAGGCGCCGGCGGCCCCCGCCGCACCTGCGCCGAGCGCAGAGGCCCCTTCGGCGGACAAGGGAGCACCGAAGCCCGGCGCACCGCGTCCCGGCAACAACCCGTTCTCGTCCGCGCAGGGCATGGGCCAGCGTCCCGCAGGCCCCCGCCCCGGCAACAACCCCTTCGCTTCCGCGCAGGGCATGGGCCAGCGCCCGACGCCGGGCAACATCCCGCGTCCGCAGGCACCGCGCCCCGGCGCACCCCGTCCGGGTGCACCTCGTCCCGGCTCGCCCCGTCCCGGCGCCCCTCGCGGCGGTCAGGGCGGTCGTCCCGGTGCACCGTTCCAGCAGCGCTCCGGTGGCCCCGGTCGTCCCGGCGGCGGTGGCCCCGGTGGCCCCGGCGCACGTCCGGGCGGCGGCTTCGCCGGTCGCCCTGGTGGCGGCGGTGGCCGCGGTCGCGGACCCGGTGGCGGTACTGCAGGTGCCTTCGGAAAGGGAGGCGGCAAGTCCAAGCAGCGCAAGTCGCGTAGGGCGAAGCGGCAGGAATTCGAGATGCGGGATGCCCCGGTCGTCGGTGGCGTCAACGTCACCCGCGGCAACGGGGAGACCATCCGCATGCGCCGCGGCGCATCGATCGCGGACTTCGCTGACAAGATCGAGACCCTGACGGGCTACACGGTTCAGCCCGGAACCCTCGTCACGATCCTCTTCAACCTCGGCGAGATGGCCACGGCCACCGAGTCGCTGGACGAGGCGACCTTCGAGGTCCTCGGCGAGGAGCTCGGTTACAAGATCCAGATGGTCTCGCCCGAGGACGAGGACAAGGAGCTCCTCGAGGGCTTCGGTCTCGACCTCGAGAAGGAGCTGGAGGCGGAGAGCGAGGACGACCTCGAGATCCGTCCTCCTGTGGTCACCGTCATGGGTCACGTCGATCACGGTAAGACCCGTCTTCTCGACGCGATCCGTCAGACCAACGTCATCGAGGGTGAGGCCGGAGGCATCACCCAGCACATCGGTGCCTACCAGGTCTGGACCGAGCACGAAGAGATCGAGCGCGCCATCACGTTCATCGACACCCCGGGTCACGAGGCGTTCACCGCCATGCGTGCCCGTGGTGCACAGGTCACCGACCTCGCGATCCTCGTGGTCGCCGCAGATGACGGCATCATGCCGCAGACGGTCGAGGCTCTGAACCACGCCCAGGCGGCGAACGTGCCGATCGTGGTCGCGGTCAACAAGGTCGACAAGCCGGAGGCCAACCCGGCCAAGGTGCGCCAGCAGCTCACCGAGTACGGACTGGTCGCCGAGGAATACGGCGGAGACGTCATGTTCGTCGACGTGTCGGCCCGCCAGGGCACCGGAATCCAGGAGCTTCTGGACGCGGTGCTGCTCGTGGCCGATGCAGGACTCGACCTGACCGCGAACCCGAACAAGTCCGCTCGCGGTGTCGCCATCGAGGCGAAGCTCGACAAGGGACGCGGTTCGGTCGCCACGGTGCTCATCCAGTCCGGAACGCTGCGCGTCGGCGACTCGATCGTGGCAGGCACTGCCTTCGGCCGCGTCCGCGCCATGCTCGACGAGAACGGCGATTCTGTTGAATTCGCCGCCCCGTCGCGTCCGGTGCAGGTTCAGGGTCTGAACTCCGTGCCCCGTGCCGGCGATGTCTTCATCGTCACCGAAGAGGACCGCATGGCTCGTCAGATCGCTGAGAAGCGTGAAGCCGTCCAGCGCAACGCTCTGCTCGCCAAGGCGCGCAAGCGCATCTCGCTCGAGGACTTCACCCGTGCGCTCGAAGAGGGCAAGGTCGAGACGCTCAACCTCATCATCAAGGGTGACGTCTCCGGTGCCGTCGAGGCGCTGGAGGAGTCGCTGCTCAAGATCGAGGTCGACGATTCGGTTCAGCTGCGCATCATCCACCGCGGTGTGGGTGCTGTCACCGAGTCGGACGTGAACCTGGCGACGATCGACAACGCGATCATCGTGGGCTTCAACGTCCGCCCCGACCCGAAGGCCCGCGAGGCCGCTGCCCGTGAGGGCGTGGACGTCCGGTTCTACTCGGTCATCTACTCCGCGATCGACGAGATCGAGAGCTCGCTCAAGGGCATGCTCAAGCCGGAGTTCGAAGAGGTCCAGTCGGGTGTCGCCGAGATCCGCGAGGTGTTCCGCTCCTCGAAGTTCGGCAACATCGCGGGTGTCATCGTCCGCTCCGGCACGATCACACGCAACGCCAAGGCTCGCATCATCCGTGACGGCGTCGTGCTCGCCGATGGCCTCGCCATTGAGTCGCTGCGCCGCTTCAAGGATGACGTCACCGAGGTTCGCACCGACTACGAGGCCGGTATCGGCCTCGGCAAGTACAACGACATCCAGGTCGGCGACGAGATCGAGACCACCGAGATGGTCGAGAAGCCTCGCGGCTGATCCGATCGATCATGAGGGGCGCCTGCGGGCGCCCCTCATTCGTCACAGAGGAGAAGGAAATGGCTGGAGAACGACAGGCACGTCTGGCGGATCGCATCCGCGTCATCCTGGCCGAGCGCCTGGAGAAGGGGCTGCGCGATCCGCGTCTCGGGTTCGTCACCATCACCGACGTCCGGGTCTCCGGCGACCTGCAGCACGCCTCCGCCTTCTACACCGTGCTGGGAACCGAGGAGGAGCGCATCGCGAGCGGTGCCGCTCTCGCGTCCGCGACCGGCATGCTTCGCAGTGAGGTGGGGCGCCAGCTCAGCACCCGCCTCGTGCCGACTCTGGAGTTCATCCCCGATGCACTCCCCGAGAACGCCGACAACATCACCGCACTGCTGCGCCAGGCTCAGGAGCGCGACGCCGAGGTGGCGAAGCTCGCATCGTCCGCGAAGCACGCGGGCGACGCCGACCCGTATCGCACCGAGGCCTCGGAGGACGAGGAGCAGTAGCCGCAGGGCGCCCGCCTTGATACCCTGAGCGGCACCGTCGGCGTGCCGGCGGTCCACGACCGCGGTATTCGGGGGGATACGGCTTGTGACGAGCGCTTGGCGGCAGGACCCGCTCACCGCGTCGCGTCCTGCCCTGGAGGGCGAACTCGTCGCCGAGATCGCGGCCGAACTTCTCGCGAGCGACCTGAACGCCGCACCGCACGTGATCGGCTCGCTGCTGCGCCGTCTTGAAGGCGATGCGGTCACGGTGCGCGAGACCTGCGGCGCGCTGAGCTCCGCGCAGCGCGCAGGTCAGCGGATGCTGCCTCGGCTGCTGCCGCTCGTGCCGTCGATCTCGGCGTGCTTCGACGGGCTCCTGCTCGACCCGGACGACAGACTCACGCTGCTCGTGGCGGGGCTCAGCGTCACCGACAACGTCGAGGTGCTGCTGCGCGCGACCGGCCGGGCACCCGACGAGCTTCTCGCCGGTCGGCTGAACGGACTGCTCGCCGTATCGCACGGGCGCTTCACGCTCTGCGATCGTCGAGCGACGATCTGGCTGCAGCACACCACGTCAGCCCTGGAGATCGCGCACGCGCACGAGTTGCTCGAGCGAACACACCGCGATCTCGGCGACGAGGACGCGGCCCTGTGGCATCGCGCCAGCGGAGCGCTGCAGCGCATCCCCGACGTCGCTGCGCCGCTGATCGAGATGGCGCTGGCGCTGTCCGAAGCCGGTCACGCGGATCACGCGTTCGTCGTCGCAACGGAAGCCGCCGAGCACGCCGACGGCGCGTCGTGCGAGTGGGCGCGAGCGGTCGCGGGAGCCGCAGCGATGAGTGCAGGGTGCTTCGAGGACGCCGCCGAACGCCTGGGTCCTCTCTCGGATGCCGACCACGCCCTCCACGCGAAGGCGCTCGGCATCGCGGTCGTCGCCGAGACGAACACGCACGGGATGATCGCGATGATCGACCCGGCCGAGCACCGCCCGCGCGCCGCGGATCCCGGAAGGTGGCGCGACTGGGCACGCACCGCGAGCCTCGCCGCCGTCGCCTGTGCGGAGCGGGGTGCGCCTCACGAGATGCGCGCATGGCTGGCCGCGCTCCGCGAGGCGGACGCACGCGCAGGAGCGGACGGCGCGGTGCGCGATGCCGCCGTCGCGCTGTGTTGGATGCTGACCGGCGAGGCCGAGGCTGTGGAGCCCTCCTCCGGCGGACCGTTCTCCGGAACCATGGTCCGCGCGCTGCACGCGGCAGTGCGCGGTGACATCGACGAGGGGCTCCGCATCCTCGCCCTGGCGCACGCACGGCCCACCGGCGAGACCGATCCGCTGATCCCCGGCTTCGAGCGCAGCCCGCTGGCCGACGCCTATCTGGCCGTCGTCGAAGCGCTCCTGCGATTCTGGCGCGGAGACGTCGAGGCTGCACGCGAACTGCTCGGTACGGCATCCGTCCGACTGCCCGTCGGCATCCCGTTCGCCGGTCTCGGTGTCGTCCTCGTCCAGCGCCTCGACATTGCCGTCCATGGCACACCCGGCCCGCTGGCACGATCGCTCGCCGCGACGCTCCCCGGCGGCATCCGGCTCGATCGGCTCGTGGACAGCGGCCTCAGCGCCTATCTCGGCGGCGCGGCGGAACAGGCCGCGATCGACGTGACGCTGTGGCACGACCGGGGCGCCCCGGAACCCGCGCTGGGTATTCCGGGACTCGACGAGGTCGGGCCGGTTGCGCGCCGACCGCGCGTCGAGCCGCCAGAGACCACCCGGGCCAGGTTGCTCCTGCATCGCATCCGCACGCTCCCCGAATCGTCGTGGCGACGTGAGCACGATGAGATCGCCGAGACCGGCCGGCGCTTGACCTCTCCGTTCGATCGCGCACGCGTGGAGGCGCTGCTGGGGTCGACCTGCCTGTCGCGCGGAGACGCGTCGGCGGGGCGGCGTCATCTGCGCGCGGCATCCCGTCTGTTCGAGGACGCCGGAGCGCTCGCCTGGAAGGACGCCGTCGAGGCGCGGCTGGCCAGGCTGACGATCGCGCTGTCCGCGCAGAGCGACCCCGTGACCGAGCCGATCGCGGTCATCCGCGACGCCGATCCGCTCGCGGCCAGCCGCGTCGCCTGGGAGACGCTGCTCACCGAGCGAGAGATCGAAGTGGCGATGCGGGTGGCATCGGGTGGCGAGAACCGTGAGATCGCGACCGCACTCGATGTCTCGGTGCGCACCGTCGAGGTGCACGTCGGCCGTCTCTTCGACAAGCTCGGCGTCCGAAACCGCGTCGAGCTGGCCGTGCTGGCGCATCGTACCGGCCGGGTCTTCTGATCCCACCGTCATCGGGGGAGGCGCAGGCACCCTTCTGCGGCCTCGACGAGGCCATCGGCGATCAGCGAGTCGATCGCACGGTCGCGCTGTCCGGCATCCGGCCAGTCGGGGATCACCGCGTCCGCAGGCACATCGCCGCCGGCGGCATCCCGCAGCACCTTGAGCACGGCGCCGCGCGCCTGACGGTCCGAGCCCTCATAGCGGGCCTGCCGCCGTCGCTCATCGCCGGTATCGGGGCGCCCGGCCGCGACCCAGGCGCAGACGTCGACGACCGGGCAGCGTTCGCAGCGCGGGGATCGCGCGGTGCACACGACGGCGCCGAGCTCCATCGCTGCGGCGTTGAACACAGCGGAGTCGGCATCCGCCTGGGGGAGCAGGGCCGCCATGGTCACCAGATCACGTCGCGAAGCCGGGCCCGGCTGCGACCTGCCGTCGAGCACGCGAGCGAGAACGCGCCGAGTATTCGTGTCGACGACAGGGTGCCGGTCGCCGTAGGCGAACGCGGCGACGGCGCGCGCCGTGTAGTCCCCGATTCCCGACAGAGCCAGCAGCGCGTCGACGTCGCGCGGTACTTCACCGCGGTGACGGTCGGTGATCTCGATGGCCGCCCTGTGCAGCCAGAGCGCGCGTCGGGGGTATCCCAGATTCGCCCACTGCTGAACGACCTCCGCCGGGGTCGCACGTGACATCGACGCCGGCGTCGGCCAGCGCCTCAGCCACGCTTCGAGATGCGGGATGACGCGGCTCACCGGCGTCTGCTGCAGCATGAACTCGCTCACCAGGGTGCCCCACGCGCCGTACTCGTCGTGGAACTGCCTGCGCCGCCACGGCAGATCGCGGGCGTTCGCGCGGTACCAGTTCGACAGCTCTGAGCTCAGACGCGATGGGGGTGTCGAACGGTCGGGCACCTCGTTAGCCTATGCGGAGCGTCCGGCACCGGGCGCCGCGGAGAGCAGAGGAGTCAGAGATGTCTCGCAGACGAACCGCCTTCATGATGGCCGCAGCTTTCGGGGCGCTGATGTTAGCCGGATGTGCGACGGCGAGCCCGGTACCCGAGGCGACGACCACGGAACCCGTACCATCGCCTACATCGAGCGCACCTTCGCCTACGTCGGAGCCGCCTGTCGACCTGGAAGATCCGTCGACCTGGACTGTGACAGAAACAGGTATCGGCCCGATCGAGGCAGGCGGGGATTTCACCGCAACCCTGTCCGAACTCCCGGAGTCCTGGATGAACGACGACAACTGCTCCTGGACGGCCTGGTGGAACGCAGAGGATCAGAGCTACAGCATGAACTTCGTGCGCGGCACGGAGTCCGACGATGCGCCGATCGTGCTGGCATCCGCCTCCGCCGCAGATCCCGTCACACCGGGTGTCGGGCCGCGGACGACGGAGGGCCTCGGCATCGGATCCACCAGGGACGAGGTGCGTGCACAGTACCCGGATGCCGCCGAGGGCGAGGCGCCGATCGGCGACGGCACGTGGCTGAGCGTCCCCGGGGACGGCACGACGATCTTCTTCGAGTACTACACCGGAGATCAGGCCAACGCCGTCACGGTCACGACGCTCGATGAGCCGCCCTACGAGATGTGCGGCTGACGCAGGGGCGCCTCGCGCGTCGGTAGGCTGGAGGAATGGTCGCACCCGGCATCCTCCTCGTGGACAAGCCCGGTGGGCTGACCAGTCACGACGTCGTCGCCCGCACGCGTCTCGCGTTCGGAACCCGCAAGGTCGGGCACGCCGGAACGCTCGACCCGATGGCCACCGGGCTGCTGGTGATCGGCATCGAGGGCGCCACGCGCCTGCTCACCTACATCGTCGGCGCCGACAAGACCTACCGCGCCACGATCCGGCTCGGAGAGGCGACCACGACCGACGATGCCGAGGGAGAGACGACGGCCCGAGCGGCCGCCGCCCTCGTGGATGCCGTCACGTCGGCGCAGCTCGCCGAGGGCGTGACCGCGCTCACCGGCGACATCTCGCAGGTGCCGAGCTCGGTCTCCGCGATCAAGGTCGACGGCCGACGCGCCTACGACAGGGTGCGGGCCGGAGAAGAGATCGAGCTGAAGGCCAGAGCCGTCACCGTGTCCCGCTTCGACGTGGTCGCCGAGCGGCGCGAGCAGGGGCTGATCGACCTCGACGTCGTGGTCGACTGCTCCTCCGGCACCTACATCCGCGCGCTCGCTCGCGACCTGGGGGAGAGCCTCGGAGTCGGGGGACACCTGACGGCGCTGCGCCGCACCAAGGTCGGCCCGTTCGACGTTGCGGATGCCGTCGGCATCGACGCCCTCGACGGCGCACCGACACTCACGCCCGGCGATGCCGCCTCGAAGGTGCTGCAGCGGCTCGACGTCTCCGCGGACGATGCGCGCGACCTGCGCCACGGCAAGCGGCTCATCGAGCAGGCAGCACGCCTGGACGGCAGTATCGCAGCGGCGATCGACCAGAACGGCGCCCTGGTGGGGATCATCGAGAAGCGCGGTCGCGATCTGAAGAGCGCCATGAACATGCCCGAGGAGTCCCGATGATCCTGTGGTTCACGAGCATCCAGATCGTCGTCGCGGTCGCCGTCGGCCTGTTCTGCGTCATCGCAGGGCTCATGGGCAGGCGCCCGAGCGACTACACGGTGGGCGCGCTGGCCCTCGTCGAGCTGCTGCTCATCGTGCAGGTGGTCATCGCGATCATCGCCCCGCTCGCGGGCAACCCGCCCACCGGCGATCTGCTCGAGTTCTGGGTCTATCTGGTCTCGGCTGCGCTGCTGCCGATCGGCGGCGTCACCTGGGCTCTGCTGGAGCGCAGCCGGTGGAGCACGGTCATCCTCGGTCTTCTGGCGTTCGCGGTCGCCATCATGCTGTGGCGCATGGAAGTCATCTGGACCATTCAGGTCGCATAGCGCACGGCATCCAGCGGCAACGGGCGCGATTAGGATGGAAGGCGCTATGACCACCACCGAAACCCGCTCTCGGATGACCGGCATCGGCCGCGTTCTCGTCATCGTCTACGCGGTCATGGCCCTCGCCGCCACCGGACGCAGCTTCGTGCAGATCGTTCGCCGGTTCGACGAGGCGCCGCTTGCCTACACGCTCTCCGCTCTCGCCGCCGTCGTCTACATCGTCGCCACCCTCGGCCTCGTCTTCGCGAGCCGACGCGGGTGGTACACGATCGCGTGGGTGGCGATCGTGTTCGAGCTGGCCGGAGTCCTCATCGTCGGCACCCTGAGTCTCACGACGCCCGAGCTGTTCCAGCACGACTCGGTGTGGTCGGTGTTCGGTCGCGGGTACCTGTTCATCCCGCTGGTGCTGCCCGTGTTCGGGATCTGGTGGCTCCGCACGCACCGTCCCGCCGCCCGGGCCGCCGTGCCGTCCGCCGAGGCCGTGGCGTGATCGTCTTCCGCGACCCGGGCGAGGTTCCCGCCGACTTCGGCCGCTCCGCGGTCGCCATCGGCAAGTTCGACGGCGTGCACGCCGGCCACCGCGCGGTGATCGAGCGTCTGAAGGCGGATGCCGCGGCATCCGGAGCCCGTTCGGTCGCCGTCACTTTCGACCGGAACCCGCTCGCGCTGCTCCGCCCCGAGCTCTGCCCCGAGAACGTCGTCTCCACCGATCGCAAGCTCGAGCTCCTCGGCGCGCTCGGGATCGACGCCACCCTCGTGCTGACCTTCGACAAGGAGCTCGCATCGCACTCGGCCGAGCAGTTCGTCGAGGAGATCCTCGTGGGCGCCCTGCACGTCTCGACCGTGCTGGTCGGGCAGGACTTCCGGTTCGGCCACCGCGGCGCAGGCACACCCGAACTGCTGCGTGAGCTGGGTCCGAAGTACGGCTTCTCCGTGGACGTCGTCGACGACGTGTACGTCGAGGGCTCCGAGCGGCGCGTCTCGTCCAGCTGGATCCGCGAGCTGCTGGCAGAGGGCGACGTCGCCACGGCGACGCAGGTGCTGGGCCGCCCCGTCGACGTGCGAGGCGAGGTCGTGCACGGGCACAAGCGCGGCAGGGAGCTCGGTTTCCCGACCGCGAACCTGTCCGAGACCGTCGACGCGTTCGTACCGGCCGACGGCGTGTACGCCGGCTGGCTCGATGACCACGACACCGGCATCCGGCATCCCGCCGCCGTCTCCGTCGGCACCAACCCGACCTTCGACGACGTGCTCGTCCGCCAGGTGGAGGCGCACGTGATCGATGAGGACACGCTCGATCTGTACGGCCATGACGTCACGGTGGAGTTCACCCGGCGGCTGCGCGGCATGGTGGCGTTCGAAGGAATCGACGCGCTGATGAAGCAGATGTCGGCGGATGTCGACGCTGCCCGCGCGCTTCTGGCCACCGATGCCCTAGAATGAGTCTGGTTCTCGACGTTGCTGGTGCGGATTTCGCGCATCGCTGAGCGCGAGAACGACGTCCGCACGGTCCTGGCTCACCCCACACGCGGATTACTCGTACGGCACGGACCGTCTCCCACGGCGATCCGGTATTCACGCTCAGGAGGAGCATGCCGACTTCGGCAACCGCCGCGACGCGGCGCAAGAAGACATCTCGTCGTGATGACGAGGCCCCGCTGATCCCGATCCTCGCGCGCAAGGTGCGCGAGATCGAGGCGAAGGCGCAGCGTGGCAAGCTCGGCCCCACCAACCGGGTCAAGTTCCAGGTCATCGCCTTCCTGGTGCGCGAGGAGCGCGCCAGGGTGAAGGCGGATGATGCGTTCGGCGACGCCGCGCGCGCCGAGTTGCTCAAGCGGCTCGACGGAGTGGCCACGATCCTCGCGAAGACCGCCGCGCGCGACACCTCGCTGATCCAGCTGCTCGAGGCCGACCAGGCCACCAGCCCGGTCGCCAAGCGCATGCGGCGCGACTGGCTGCTCGAGTCCGGCGCAGAGCTCGCGCCCGACGAGCTCATCATCACGGACGTCGCGCCGGTGCAGGCGCCGGTCGTGCCCGCGGCGCTGGCCGAGAAGCAGGTCACCCCGCCGTCCGTTGAGTCGCGTCAGCTCGCGAACCCGTTCCTCGCACCCGACCTCACGCCGCGTCCCACCACGACGCCTCGGCGACGCCTCGACGGCTGGGAGCTGATGGGGCCGCTGTACAAGGCGTTCGAGACCGGCGCCGGTGGCGCGACGGCGACGATGGAGCTCCCGCCGCTGCCGGAGTACGACCACATCTCGCCCAAGGGTCTCGAGGTCATGGTGCACCAGTCGCGCTTCCTCGAGGCGGTCAGGGCGGGTCACCGCAGCTTCCTGCTCGCGGATGAGCCGGGCCTCGGCAAGACCGCGCAGTCGGTCCTCGCAGCATCCATCGCGGACGCGTACCCGCTGCTGGTGGTCGTCCCGAACGTCGTGAAGATGAACTGGGCCCGCGAGGTCGAGCGGTGGACGCCGCAGCGTCGCGCGACGGTCATCCAGGGTGACGGCACCGACATCGACGCATTCGCCGACGTCTTCATCGTGAACTACGAGATCCTCGACCGGCACCTGTCGTGGCTGGGTTCGATCGGTCTGCAGGGCATGGTCGTCGACGAGGCGCACTTCATCAAGAACCTCTCGTCGCAGCGCTCGCAGAACGTCCTGGCGCTGGCCTCCCGCATCAGGGAGCGCACCCGCGACCCGCTGATGATGGCGCTCACCGGAACGCCGCTGATCAACGACGTCGAGGACTTCGACGCGATCTGGCGCTTCCTCGGCTGGACGACGGGCGACAAGCCGGGCGCCGAGCTGATGGAGAAGCTGGATGCCACGGGCTTCACGCCAGCCGACAAGGCGTTCTACGGCGAGGCGCGCGACGCCGTCATCTCGATGGGCATCGTCCGGCGAAAGAAGAAGGACGTCGCGGCGGACCTGCCGGACAAGCTCATCGCCGACTTGCCCGTGCAGCTGGATGACGAGTTCGGCCGTGGCATCCGTCAGGCCGAGCGCGAGCTGGGGGAGCGGTTGGCTGCGAAGTACCGCCGCATCATCGAAGCGCGAGGGGATCGAGGACTCGCCGAGGGCGAGATCGACGACGACATCGTGCGCCTGGTGGCGACCGGTGAGCTCGAGGAGTCCCGTGCGGCAGGCACCGGCGGCGACAACGTCTTCACGATGGTGCGCAAGATCGGTCAGGCCAAGGCCGTGCTCGCTGCCGACTACGCGGCGCAGCTGCAGCGCTCCGTGGGCAAGGTCGTGTTCTTCGCCAAGCACATCGACGTCATGGATCAGGCCGAGGCGCACTTCGCGGCATCCGGCATCCGGTACGTCTCGATCCGCGGCGATCAGACGACGCCCGCGCGCCAGCAGGCGATCGACGACTTCAACGGTGATGAGGGCGTCGGCGTCGCCGTGTGCTCGCTCACCGCTGCGGGTGTCGGACTGAACCTGCAGGCGGCATCGAACGTCGTACTCGCCGAACTCAGCTGGACCGCGGCGGAGCAGACCCAGGCGATCGACCGCGTGCACCGCATCGGGCAGGACGAACCGGTCACCGCGTGGCGCATCATCGCCGCGCACACGATCGACACGAAGATCGCCGAGCTCATCGACCAGAAGCAGGGTCTCGCCGCGCGGGCCCTCGACGGCGAGAGCGTCGATGAGGTGGCCAGCGAGAGCGTGCAGCTCGGCGCGCTCATGCACCTGCTGCGCGAGGCGCTCGGAGGCGCGTAAGAATCGCATTTCTTGTCGCCGATTTCGGGGCTTGCGCTCCGGAATCGGCGAGGAAGTGCGACATCGCCGATCGGCAGGCGCAAGATCGATCGTTTTCGCGTGCTCCGAATGGCGTCCGCCAGTGTTGCCCACTAGGGTCGAGAACAGGCAGCGTCGCCTGTCCCTCTCCCTCAACGTCTGAAGGCATCAGCATGAAGATCGGCATCCTCACCAGCGGCGGCGACTGCCCCGGCCTCAACGCGGTCATCCGCGGGATCGTCCTCAAGGGCACCACGTCGTACGACCTGGAGTTTGTCGGCATCCGCGATGGATGGCGCGGGGTCGTTGAGGGCGACTTCATGCCCCTCACCCGCCACGAGGTGAAGGGCCTGTCGAAGGTCGGCGGCACCATCCTCGGCACGAGCCGCACCAACCCCTACGAGGGGGAGCGCGGCGGAGCCGAGAACATCGCCAAGACGCTGTACGGCCACAAGATCGACGGCATCATCGCCATCGGCGGCGAGGGCACGCTCGCCGCGGCCGACCGTCTCGCGAAGGACGGCATCAAGGTGCTCGGCGTGCCGAAGACGATCGACAACGATCTGCGCGCGACCGACTACTCCTTCGGTTTCGACACCGCGGTCAACATCGCCACCGACGCGATGGACCGCCTCCGCACCACCGGCGACTCGCATCAGCGCTGCATGGTCGCCGAGGTGATGGGCCGGCACGTCGGCTGGATCGCTCTGCACGCCGGGATGGCCGCGGGCGCGCACGTCATCTGCATCCCCGAGGTGCCGATGTCGATCGACGAGATCGCCGCTCAGGTCGCCAGCGCGCACGACCGCGGCCGTGCACCGCTCGTGGTCGTGTCGGAGGGCTTCACGCTCAAGGGCATGGACGAGGCGTACAGCGACAAGGGGCTGGATGCTTTCAACCGTCCGCGACTGGGCGGCATCGGCGATCAGCTCGCCCCTGAGATCGAGCGGATCACCGGCGTGGAGACCCGCGCGACGATCCTCGGCCACATTCAGCGCGGCGGTTCGCCGTCGGGCTTCGACCGGGTGCTCGCCACCCGCCTCGGACTGCACGCGGCGGATGCGATCGTCGACGGCGCCTGGGGACAGATGGTGGCCATGAAGGGCACCGACATCGTGCGCGTGCCGTTCGAGGAGGCCCTCGGCGAGCTCAACACCGTGCCGCGCTACCGCTACGACGAGGCCGCAGCGCTCTTCGGCTGAGCCGGCCGCACCGCAGGCGCGCGGCCCGCGCTCGGCCCGCGCCCGGCCGGTTCCGCGTGTCCGGGTTGTTGTGGGTGCTGGCCGACCAGAGCCGCATGTTCTCGGACATGCTCACTCGGCGCGTCCAGGTTGTTGTGGGTGCCACGGCCCTCGACCCACAACAACCCGGACACGATCAACGCCGACCGGGACGCCAGCCGGCGGCGATGAGCGCGGATGCCACCTTGTCGACGGCGATCTGCGGATCAGGCCGCAGATGATGGCTCAGAATGCGCACGAGCTGCCAGTCCAGCACTCGGATGGACTCCCAGCGGTCAGCGTCGCGCGCGAACTGCTCGGCTTCGGCATGCTGCCGCCCGTCGTACTCCGACGCGACGCGGTACTCGGGGTACGCGAGATCGAGCCGAGCCACGAATCGACCGGAGTGGTCGTAAAGACACCAGTTGAGCTCGGGCTCCGGTAGACCGGCACGGGTGATCGCCAGACGGAGGGCGGTCTCCTGCGCGCTCTCCGCGCCCTCGCGGATCTCCGGGAGCGCACGTTTCAGCCGCCCACGCACATCACCTGCCTCGTCGACCTCGTTCCACAGATCCTCGATCGTCGCGAACGCGTTGCGCGGGTGGATGAGGAAGTCACCAGCCGCGATGAGATCGTCGACGTTCCAGGTGGATGCGGCCTGCCGCCACATGCGTGCCGGAAGCTCGATCGGCAGATCGTGCACGCGAAGCCGATCAGGCGGTCGCACCTGCAGCCGGTGACCGATCACTCCACGGCGTGCCGGCTGAGGTTTCGGCCGGCGTGCAGAAACGTGCAAGTCGAGCCGATTCGCGCTCGTGTAGGGGATCGGCGCGCCGATGATCGCGAGCCCGCTGCCGTGACTGACGAATTGGTCTTCGGTCAGTGCAGGCGCGAACCGCCGTGCACGCTCGAGCAGCTCTGCACGCAGCCGTTGCATGCGCGCCGTGGGCGTCTCGTCGACGGGGAGCGGCACGCCAGCGGCGGGTGCGCGCAGAAGGCGCACGCCTCGGGTCGGCATCTCGAGGTCATCAGCGCGAAGCCGCGATGGGGAGACGCCGAGCTCGCGTGCATCGGCCACGGCGAACGGCGTCTGGAGCAGCGATGCGGGCAAGGGCGCGGGACGAGTCATCCGGCCATCACAGCGCAGGCACCAGAGGGATCGACCCCTGTATCACGCGTTCGGTGGACAACTGTCTGCTTGTGTCTGTTGTGGAGAAAGAGTCATGTCCGAGGAGTCTGCCGGCATCCCACCCGCAGGTTGTCGGACACGATTCTGACCCTGTCTGACAACCTGCGGGTGTGGGGCTTCCGCACCCGCAATTAGCTGGACACGGCGGCGCGGCCGTCGCGGCGGGGCGGGATCCACACCCGGGCGGGACGCTATCCCCGGCGCCCGGCGCCCGGCGGCCGGCTCAGGCGAGGCCGAGCGTGTCCAGCATCCAGGCCAGTTCGAAGGAGCGCTCGCGCCAGGCGTTGTACCGGCCACTGACGCCGCCGTGACCCGCGGCCATCTCGCACTTGAGCAGCACGTCCTGTGCGCCGGCGTGCCGCAGCGCCTGCACCCACTTGGCCGGCTCGACGTAGAGCACGCGCGTGTCGTTGATCGAGGTCATCGCGAGGATCCGCGGGTAGGCGACGCCGTCCTGCACGTTCTCGTACGGCGTATACGACTTCATGTACGCGTACACATCGGCGTCGTGCAGCGGGTCGCCCCACTCATCCCATTCGATGACCGTGAGCGGCAGCGAGGGATCGAGGATCGACGTGAGCGCGTCGACGAAGGGGACGGATGCCAGGATGCCGGCGAACTTCGACGGGGCGAGGTTCGCGACTGCCCCCATCAGCAGTCCGCCCGCGCTGCCGCCCTCGGCGACCATCCGCTCCGGGGCGGTGACTCCGGTGTCGATCAGGTGCTCGGCGCAGGCGACGAAGTCGGTGAAGCTGTTGCGCTTGTTGCGCAGCTTGCCGTCCTCGTACCAGTTGCGCCCCATCTCTCCGCCGCCGCGGACGTGCGCGACCGCGAAGATCACGCCGCGGTCGAGCTCCGACAGCCGGGCGACGGAGAAGCCGGGGTCGATCGAGTGCTCATACGAGCCGTAGCCGTAAAGGTGCAGCGGGCGCACCTCCGCGCCCGGATCGCCGAAGGACTTCTTCCACACCAGCGAGAGCGGCACCTTGGTGCCGTCAGGCGCAGTCGCCCAACGGCGCTCCTGCCCGTACTCGGACGGCTCGTACCCGCCCAGCACCGCCTGCTGTTTGCGCAGTACGAGCTCGCGCGTCGCGAGGTCCAGATCGAAGACGGTGGCGGGCGTCACGAACGAGGTGTACGACAGGCGGAGGAACGGCGAGTGCCACTCGGGGTTCCCGGCAGGGCCCGCCGAGAACAGCGGTTCATCGAAGCGCAGCTCGTCGACGGCATCCGTCCGGTAGTCGAGCAGCCCGACCCGCTCCAATCCCTCGCTGCGATATCCGACAACACCGAAATCGCGGAAGCAGTCCACGCCGAGAAGCCGCCGACCGGGTTCGTGCGCGATGACCACGTGGCGTTCACCCTGCGGGTCGGATGCCGCGACGGAGACCAGCTCGAAGTCCAGAGCCTTGTCGTTGTGGAGGATCAGCAACCGATCCTCGCCGTCGACCACGGCGTGGTCGATCTCGTACTCCACGCCCTCGTTGCGCGGCCACACCAGCTGCGGCTCGGCCGTGACGTCGCCCTGCAGATCGACCAGGTACTCCTCGCTCGTGATGCTGGATCCCACGGCGATGACGAGGTACCGGCGGCTGCGCGTGATGCCCGCGCCGAGCCAGAACCGCTCGTCCGGCTCATGGAACAGCTTCACGTCGTCGGACACGGCAGTGCCGAGGCGGTGCAGCCACAGGGTGTCGGGGCGCCATGCCTCATCACGGGTCGTGTAGACGATCGCGGCGCCGTCGGGCGTGAAGAAGCCTCCGCCGGTCCGCGGGATCTCATCGGCGAGAGTCTCACCCGTGATGAGGTCGCGCACCCGGATCGTGTACAGCTCATCGCCCTCGTAGTCCGGCGCCCAGAGCAGCTTCGTCGCGTCATCCGAGACATCGAATGAACCGAGCGAGAAGAATTCGTGCCCCTCGGCCTCGACGTTGCCGTCCAGCAGGATCTCCTCGCCGGGCACGGGGACGCCCGGTTCGAGGACCGGGGGAGTCCAGTCGCCCGGTTCCGCGGCCGCGCGGCAGTGGATGCCGTACTGCGAACCCTCCTCGCTGCGGCTGTAGTACCACCAGTCGCCTCGCCGCGACGGCACTGACAGGTCGGTCTCCTGCACGCGCCCCTTGATCTCCTGGAAGAGCTGCTCGCGCAGGCCCTCCAGGTGCGCAGTCGCCTCGTCGGTGTGGGCGTTCTCCGCCTCGAGGTGTGCGATCACCTCGGGGGAGTCCTTGGAGCGCAGCCACTCGTACGGGTCGTCGAAACTGTCGCCGTGGTGGCTGCGAACGTGTGAACGGCGGGCGGCGATGGGAGCGTTGGTCACCATCCCACGCTATCCCGTGTCGAGTTGACCGACGCCGAGGACGATGCGAGGATTTGTCGGGGCCGGTTAACGGAAGTCAAACCCACGGTGAACTCTTCGTTCACCACGCCGATCACGTCGGCACATCCCCTTCTTCAGACAACCGAAAGCTAACGGTGGAAACCGCAGTCCTCATTGTCGTGCTGGTGATTCTGCTGGCGCTCTTCTTCGATTTCACCAACGGGTTCCACGACACCGCAAACGCGATGGCGACTCCGATCGCCACGGGTGCGCTCAAGCCCAAGACCGCGGTTCTGCTCGCGGCGGCGCTGAACCTGATCGGTGCGTTCCTCTCCACAGAGGTCTCCAAGACCGTCTCCCACGGCATCATCAACGAGAGCGCGATCCTCGAATCCGGCGCCGAATTGTTCCTGTCCGTGATCTTCGCCGGACTCATCGGCGCGATCACCTGGAACATGCTCACCTGGCTGCTCGGCCTGCCCTCCAGCTCCTCGCATGCGCTGTTCGGCGGCCTGATCGGCGCGACGCTCGTCGGCGTGGGGCTCGGCGGCATCGACTTCGGCATGGTCCTGTCCAAGATCGTGCTGCCGGCGCTGATCGCTCCGCTCACGGCGGGCATCATCGCGTTCGTCGCGACCAAGCTCGCGTATTCGATCACCAGGCGATACGACAACAAGCCCGACGGACGAGACGGCTTCCGCTGGGGACAGATCTTCACGTCTTCCCTCGTCGCCCTCGCTCACGGCACCAACGACGCTCAGAAGACCATGGGCGTCATCACCCTCGCCCTGATCACCATCGGGTGGCAGAGTTCCGATCACGCCGACCCCTACCTCTGGGTGATCATCGCCTGTGCTGTCACGATCGCGCTGGGCACCTATCTCGGCGGCTGGCGGATCATCCGCACGCTCGGCAAGGGGCTCACGGATGTGAAGCCCGCCCAGGGATTCTCCGCGGAGAGCTCGACCGCGGCCACGATCCTCGCCTCGAGCGCGCTCGGCTTCGCGCTGTCCACCACCCAGGTGGCCTCCGGATCGGTGATCGGCTCCGGTCTCGGCCGCCGCGGATCCACGGTGCGGTGGCGCACAGCAGGACGGATCGCGATCGGCTGGCTGCTGACACTTCCGGCCGCGGGTGGCGTCGGCGCGCTGGCCGCACTCCTGGTCGTGTGGCTCGGCGGCTGGGGCGTGGCGATCGACGCAGCCCTCGCCCTGGCCATCATCGTCGGGCTCTATCTCCGCTCGCGCAAGAACGCCGTCACCTCCGAGAACGCGATGAGCGACGTCGCCGAGTCCGGCCACGCGGTCGAGCTTCCCGAGACGCCCCCGCCGACGCGCCGTCAGACGCGCATCGAACTCCTCCGTGCTCTCGATCGTGCTGAGCGCAAGGCCGAGGAGGCCGAGAAAGCGGGCCGCAGGGCGCGCAAGCTCAAGAAGAACGGTGGATCCGAGGCCGAGGTCAAGGCGGCACGCAAGGCCGCAGAGCGCGCCAACCAGAAGCTTGCCGAGGCGCAGAAGGCCGCGCGAGAGTGGGAGACGCTGAGCGCCGGCCGTCGCGGGCGCGCGGAACTCGCCGAATGGGATGTGTCCGACGAAGAGGCCGCGCAGCGGGAGGCGAAGCGATGAGTGTCACGATCGATTGGCTGGCCTTTCTGCAGGTGTTCGCTGCCGCGTTGATCGGTGCGGCCGCCGTTGTCACGTTCTACGCCGTCGGACTCCGCCTGCTGGTGCGCTCCGGCAGGTCGCCTGTGGTGTCGCCGGCGGCGTTCACGGACGCCATCACCGTGATCACCGAGAAGCAGGCCAGACGCGCCGCGAAGCAGGCTGCGAAGGCTGCGAGGAAGAGCCCGCTCAGCGAGGCGCAGAAGCGTGTCGCACTCGTGGGCGCCTACGCCTGCTTCGTGCTCTGCGCGATGGCCGTGATCGCCGGCATCCTGATCATCGTCGTCGGGCACTGACATCGCCACATCCTGGGAGGCGCGTCACGAAGGCGGCATAGGATGGAGACATCCCCCGTTCATCGATCCGCCACCACCCACAAGGAAGTGACATGGCTTCTGCCGCGCCCGCATCGACCCGCACCGAGACCGACTCGCTCGGGAGCATGGAGATTCCCGCCGACGCATATTGGGGCATCCACACCGCCCGCGCCGACGCGAACTTCCCGATCTCGAAGCGTCCGATCTCGGTCTATCCGGATCTGATCCGAGGGCTCGCGATGGTCAAGCAGGCCAGCGCACGCGCGAACAAGCAGATCGGCGTCCTCGACGCGATGCGCGCCGACCTGATCGACGCCGCAGCGCAGCGCGTCATCGACGGCGAGTTCCACGACCAGTTCACCGTCGGCGTCATCCAGGGCGGCGCAGGCACCTCGACGAACATGAACGCGAACGAGGTCATCACCAACGTCGCGCTCGAGATGGCCGGCCGGGAGAAGGGCGACTACGCGTTTCTGTCGCCGATCGACCACACGAACCGCAGCCAGTCCACGAACGACGTCTACCCGACGGCGATCAAGATCGGCCTCTCGCTGAATCTCCGCTCGCTGCTCGACGAGCTGGACCTGCTGCGCCGCTCGTTCCTCGGCAAGGCGGTCGAATTCCACGATGTGCTCAAGGTCGGCCGCACCCAGCTGCAGGATGCCGTGCCGATGACCCTCGGTCAGGAGTTCCACGGTTTCGCGACCACTCTCGGCGAGGATCACTCGCGTCTCACCGAGAACGCTTCGCTCATGTTCGAGATCAACATGGGTGCGACCGCGATCGGCACCGGCATCACCACGCACGTCGACTACTCCCGCGCCGTCCTCAAGCACTTGCGCGAGATCTCCGGACTCGACCTCGAGACCGCGACCGACCTGGTCGAATCGACCAGCGACACCGGTGCGTTCATGTCGTTCTCGTCGTCGCTCAAGCGCAACGCCATCAAGCTGTCGAAGATCTGCAACGATCTGCGTCTGCTCTCCTCAGGACCGCAGGCGGGGCTCGGCGAGATCAACCTGCCCGCGAAGCAGGCGGGGTCGAGCATCATGCCCGGCAAGGTGAACCCGGTCATCCCAGAGGTCGTGAACCAGGTGGCGTTCTCGGTCGTCGGCGCCGACACGACGGTGACGATGGCCGTCGAGGCGGGGCAGTTGCAGCTGAACGCCTTCGAGCCGGTCATCGCGCACTCGATCTTCCAGTCGATCACCTGGATGCGGCAGGCGATGTGGACCCTGCGCGTCAACTGCGTCGACGGCATCACCGCGAACGAGGATCGCCTCGGCGCCATGGTCGGTGCATCCGTCGGCGTCATCACGGCGCTGACCCCGTTCATCGGCTACGCGGCTGCCGCGGCGCTCGCGAAGACCGCGCTGCTGACCAACCGCAACGTCGCCGACCTCGTGGTGGAGGCCGAGCTGATGTCGCGTGAAGAGGTCACCAAGCAGCTCTCGCCGGCGCGTCTTTCCGGCCTCGAGGCCGTGACCTCCGCGATCAACGTGATCCCGCCGGAGGACATGATCCAGATCTGACGTCCCGTACGCGAGATGCCGAGTGGCCCAGGACCTCATCGGTCCTGGGCCACTCAAGTTCCAGGGGTGTCAGCCGTGGATGCGGCAGTGCGTGGTGAGTTCACCGATGCCGTCGATGCCGACCGTCACGGTGGAGTGATCGCGCAGGAAGATCTGCGGGTCGCGCGAGTATCCGGCGCCGCCGGGGCTACCGGTCGAGATCAACGTGCCGGGCTGCAGCGTGATCGACTGCGAGAGGTGCGCGATGAGCGTGGCCACGGAGCGGACCATCTGCCCGGTGCTGGCATCCTGAACGGTGTGCCCGTCGATGACGGTCCAGATGTGCAGGTCCTGCGGATCGGCGACCTCGTCGGCCGTGACAGCGAACGGGCCGGTCGGGGTGAAGCCGTCGAAGGACTTGCAGCGCGACCACTGCGCCTCGGCGAACTGGATGTCGCGTGCGGTGATGTCGTTGACGACGGTGTATCCCCACACGTGATCGAGCGCCTGCTCGGCAGGGACATCCTTCGCGGGCCGGCCGATGAGCACACCGAGTTCGGCCTCGTAGTCGACGGACTCGCTGAGGGTGCGCGGCCATTCGGTGGTCGTGTCGTGCCCGGTGAGCGAGTTCGGCCAGAGGGTGAACACGGTCGGCGCGGTGTCGGTCTTCAGGCCCAGCTCACTGGAATGGGCGGCGTAGTTCAGCCCGACGGCGAGGATGACGGGTGGGTCCAGCACCGCGGACGCGAACGCAAACCCGTCGATCGGATGCCGCGGGGACGTGCCCTCGGCGAGTGCCGCGCGCAGCGCCCGGAGAGTGTCATCCCCGCCCTCGATGACCTCCTGGAGAGTTGCCGGAGCGGGCGAGAGCAGGTCGGACACGAGGATCGCGGCGGAGCCTTCGACGACAGCGAGCTGGATGTCGGCGGAGTCGGAGCCGCGCAGATGGGCGAAACGCATGCTTCTACGCTACCGGTCGCGGATCCGCGTCGGCTTAGGTGGTGACCTCTAGGATTTGGCTATGACTTTCGGAGGACCGGGCGCTTCGCCGGCGTACGAATCGGCCCTGGCGCAGCCGACCGTCTACACACCGCCCGCGCCGGCGGTCACCGCCCCGGGCCCGGCGCTTCCCGCGCTCCCGGTTCCCGCCAGGCGCGGTCGCACGGTGTCGATCTGGCTGTTCGGCGTCCTCGGGTTCGTTCTGCTCGCGCTGATCGGCTACTTCGTGTTCGCGCTGGGCGCAGTGGCATCCGGAATCGGGCTCGTCCTCGCCGTGATCCCGCTGGCGATCGTCTTCTTCGGGGTGTATCTGATCGACCGATGGGAGCCGGAGCCCAAGACCATGATCGCCTTCGCGATCGCCTGGGGAGCCATCGCCGCGGTCGGCATCACCCTCCTCGTCGACCTCGCGATCACCGTGGCGATCGGGCTGCGCACCGAGGTCCTCAGCAGCGTGATCCAGGCCCCGATCATCGAGGAGATCGCGAAGGGGCTCGGGGTCTACGTCATCTTCCTGATCGGGCGGCGCGCCTTCGACGGTCCTGTGGACGGCATCGTCTACGGAGCGCTGATCGGCGGCGGGTTCGCGTTCACGGAGAACATCCAGTACTTCGCCATCAGCGTGATCGAGGGCGGCGGAACCCAGTTGACGGCGACCTTCGTGATGCGCGGACTGCTCTCACCCTTCGCGCACGCCATGTTCACGGCCCTGACCGGATTCGCGATGGGCCTCGCGGCGCGGCGGCACGCATCGAAGCGCGCCGTGCTCGGCACGGGCTGCGTCGGACTGGCAGCGGCCATGCTGCTGCACGGATTCTGGAACGGCTCGGCGATCTTCGCCGACTTCTTCGCCCTTTACATCACCCTGCAGGTGCCGCTGTTCATCGGCTTCATCCTGGGGATCGTCGCGCTGCGGCGCGAGGAGGCGCGCGTCACGCGCGAGCGGCTGGGGGAGTACTCGGCGGCCGGCTGGTTCACGCCGGAAGAGGTGATGATGCTCGCGACCCCGGCGGGACGGAAGGTCGGGATGCAGTGGGCGTCGACGCTGCAGGGCGACCGGCGTCCACTCATGAAGCAGTTCATCCGCGACGCCACCTCCCTCGCCGCCGTCCGGCAGCGCGCGATCACCGGACGCGACCCGCTCGCCGCGGACGACGAGCGTGCACTTCTCACCCGCACCCGCGCCACGAGGGCCGCGCTGCTGGCGTACTGACGGGCCGAGCTCTTGACATGGCGCGCGACCGGGTGCACCCTGGTTTCAGATCAACTCAGCGCCCGGGAGACTCGCAGGCATCGCCGCAGCACCGGGCGCTGAGTCTTGCTACGCGAGGGCTCAATGCGGCGAAGCCGCGTTGAGCCCTCGTCGTAGCAAGGTTGAGCGAGCGCAGCGAGTCGAAACCTCCGAAGTGTTCGCTGTGGGCTGGTGGTGTCGCATTGACCGAGCCTCGAGCCTCCGGTTGTATGGATCCATGACTGATCGCACAAAGCCCGAGTTCGACGCCCCTACCGGCCCTGCTCCTGCAGAGCTCGCCATCCGAGACATCATCGAGGGCGACGGCGCCGAGGCGAAGCCCGGCGACACCGTGACCGTGCACTATGCAGGCGTCGAGTACGACTCCGGCGAGGAGTTCGACTCCTCCTGGGGCCGCGGCGAGACCATCCAGTTCCCGCTGCGCGGCCTGATCCAGGGCTGGCAGGAGGGCATCCCCGGCATGAAGGTCGGCGGTCGTCGTGAACTCGTCATCCCGCCGCACCTGGCGTACGGTCCTGCCGGCGCCGGTCACTTCCTCTCCGGGAAGACCCTCATCTTCATCATCGATCTGGTGGCCGTCGGCTGATCCGATCGACTGTATGGCAGACCCCCGGCTCCTGTGAGGAACGGGGGTCTGCCATTTTTTCGGGCGATCTCGGAATATATGCGAACGCATACGAGTTATCCCCGTGTGAATGCCGCAGATGCGGCCGCTCTGAACTTGAGGAGAACCCCGCATGACAACGATCGACATCCCCGGCTACCGTTCGGGCACCTGGACCCTCGACCCCGCACACAGCGAGGTGACCTTCAGTGTCCGCCACATGATGATCTCGAAGGTGCGCGGCACGTTCGGTATGAAGAGCGCCACCCTGGTCGCACCCGAGAACCCGCTCGAGGCCCAGGTGCAGGCATCGGTCGACGTCACCTCGATCGACACGAAGGACGAGGGCCGCGACGGCCACCTCCGTTCGGCAGACTTCTTCGACACCGAGACCTTCCCGACCATGGAGTTCGTCTCCACCGGGGCCCGCGTCCAGGACGGCGACTTCTTCGTCGACGGCGACCTGACCATCCGCGGCGTCACCAAGCCGGTCAGCTTCGAGTTCGAGTTCGGCGGCTTCGGCCAGGACCCGTACGGCAACTACAAGGCCGGCGCTTCGGCGTCCACCACGATCAACCGCGAGGAGTTCGGCCTGACCTGGAACGCCGCCCTCGAGACCGGCGGAGTGCTCGTCGGCAAGGACGTCACGATCACGCTCGACCTCCAGGGCTCGCTCCAGCAGGACTGAGTCCGCTCTTCGGGGAACCCCGTGTCCGTCAGGGCGCGGGGTTCTCTGCGTCGTAGTCGCGGAACCGCGGCGTGAGCCGCACGAGCAGCGCCACCAGCACGATGACGATGAACCCGCCGAGCAGCGGCGGGAACCACAGCGCCGTGAGGGTCGCCAGTGTTCCGGCGTACAGGGCTCCGAGGCGCGGGCCGCCGGTCACGACGATCACGAAGATGCCCTGCAGACGGCCCCGGATGCTGTCCGGCACGGACGACTGCATCATGGTGCTGCGGTAGATCGAGCTGATGTTGTCGGCGGCACCGGAGGCGGCCAGGGCGATGCACGCCGCGATGATGAGGCTCAGATTGACCGCGGTCTCGCTGGCCGGCGGCATCCAGACCCCGATCAGCAGCACGACGCCGAACGCGAGGATGGATGCGCCGTACGCCTGGATCGCGCGCTGGATGCCGCGACCGTGCCAGCGATAGCGCACGACGCGACCGGAGAACAGGCTCGACAGGAACGTGCCGGCGGCGACCGCAGCGGTCAGCGCTCCGGTCGTCACGGCCCCGCCGCCGAGGAGCACGGTGCCCAGCGCCGGATACAGCGCGACGGGCTGTCCGAACGTCATGGCGATGATGTCGAGGATGTACTGCATCCGGATGTTGCCCGCGCGCTTGAGGAACTGCCAGCCGTCCACGAGGGATTCCAGTCCTGGGCGGACGATCGTCCCCTCCGGGCGCAGCGACGGCAGCGTCCACAGCCCCATGAACATCGCGAGCATCAGGATGACGTCGATCGTGTAGGTCCAGCCGTAGCCGGTGGTGGCCACCAGGACGCCGGCGAGGGCTGGGCCGACCATGACCATCACGCCGATCGTGATGCCGTTCAGTGCGGATGCCGAGGCGAGGAGTTCGCGGGGGAGCAGACGCGGGATGATGGCGCTGCGGGTGGCCAGGCTCACCGAGCTCGCGGCGGCGTTGATGACGCTGAGGACGTAGAGCCACCAGATCGTCTCCAGGTGCGACCAGGTGAGAACGGCGAGCAGCAACGTCGACGCGAAGGTGAAGACGGCGGCGGTGAGCCCGACGATGCGGCGATCGAACGCGTCGGCCAGCATCCCGCCGTAGAGACCGGCGAAGATCATCGGGACGAGGCCGGCTACGGCCACCATCGAGACCGCGAATGTGCTGCCGGTGAGCTCGAACACGTGCAGCATGATCGTGACGAGGGTGAGCTGGCCGCCGAGTCCGCCGAGGGTGGATCCGACCCACAGCCGGGTGAACGCTGCGCTGGCACGGAAGGGTCGCAGATCGATCAGCGCGCTGTTCACTCGTCGAGGCTATCGGCTCTGTGCAGTGTCCCTGCCGCCCGCGGCGGGCTGGTAGACTCTACAGGTTGCCGTTTGATCGGCCGCGGATAAAGAGAGCCCACGCATCAGGCGTCGGGCGCCGCGCAATGAGTGAGAGGGGATCGAATCTATGGCACTGGAAGCAGACGTCAAGAAGGCGATCATCGAAGAGTACGCGACGCACCCCGGTGACACCGGATCCCCCGAGGTGCAGGCCGCAATGCTGACGCAGCGCATCAAGGACCTCACCGAGCACCTCAAGGAGCACAAGCACGACCACCACTCGCGTCGTGGCCTGTTCCTGCTCGTCGGTCAGCGCCGTCGTCTGCTCGGCTACCTCCAGGGTGTGGACATCGAGCGCTACCGCTCGCTGATCCAGCGCCTCGGACTCCGTCGATAACGACCAGCGTTCAATCGCGCAAAACTTCTTGGAAGGCCTCCCCACGGTGTGGGGAGGCCTTCGTCGTTCCCGCTCACCCCGGGTAGACGACAGTGTCGCCGTCGACGACGGCCCCTCCGGTCAGCTCCGCCGGAGTCAGGCGGTCGTTGTCCATCACGTGGATCACCTCTTCACCGCGTGCGAGCAGGTGATCCGCGATGATCCGCCGGTGGCATCGCCACCAGACGGCTTCTGAGCACATCACCGTCGTGCGGAGCCCTCCGCCGAGGCCGATCAGCTCATCGAGACCCGACCGGAAGTCGGGGGAGAGCGCGTGGTCCGCGTAGTTGTGAAAACTGCGGTTCTGCCAGAACGCGTTCGTCTCGAACGGGATATCCTTCGACACCGGACGGCGGCCGGTCAGTTCAGGGATGCGCGTGAACGCGATTCCGACGGCTTCGAGCGAATCACGCAGAGCATCCTCGTCGAACTGAGGATTGCGACGGGACCCCGGTAGCCGGCGCACGTCGACGACGCGCTCGATCTCTGCCGCTCGCAGGAGCGACAGGAACTCGTCGATCGAACGATCGGAGTGCCCGATGGTGAAGATGGTGATCACGATGCTCAGCAGTCTGCCATCGGGCTCCGATCGTCGAAACCTCACTCAGCTCGCGCGGTTGCCGTCCGGGATCGTGATCGGCGTGGTCTTGCCGGATTCTCCCTTGTTGAGGAACGCCATGGCGATGCCCTTGATGAGCTTGTCGAACAGCTTCGTCGACACCGGCGCGATCGGCAGCAAGCCCTCGCGGAACTTGATGTACAGCGGCCAGCCGTTCTTGATCGTCGCGGCTGAGATGTAATCGCGCTTCAGGCCCAGCCAGTCGCCGATGTCATGGCCGAGCTGGTAGCGCACGAACTCGTTGAGGAATCCGCGAGTGACGCCGAGGTCGATCTGCGCGGTGAGGCCGAGCAGCACCTCGGCCAGTTCCTTGCCCTCCATCGTCGGCGACAGGATCGGGGTGAGCACCTGGTCCGACTGCGCATGCGCATCGGCCCACGTCGCGGGGATGTACTGATCGTGCACGCCGAGCAGGTGCAGCGCGACCTGCCAGTGGTGCAGGAATGCATCCTCCTCAGCTGCCGACATCTTGATGCCCCACTCCTTCATCTTCTTGTGGGCGAAGGTCCCGGTGCTGTGGAAGGTGACGAGGATGTCCATGTTGCTGATCGGGATGGTCTCGGTACAGATCGCGGCGACGGTTGAAGTCGGCCGCGAGGCGGAGCTTGTTCATGTCGGCCCATGCCGGCAGCTGGGTGGACTGCTGCAGGAACGAGGTCAGCTCCGCGGGCAGTCCCGCCGGCAGAGGATCGTTGTTGTTCACCCAGTTGCCGATCGCCGTGTTCACGGCGGCACCTGACCGCTCGTGACGACGTTCGCCATGATGCGGTCGAGATCGTCGTCCCACACCCATGACGGATCGGTACCGTCGCCGGTGCCGAGCATCGAGCGGGATGGCGACCACGACCACGCGGCGGTGGGGGCGACGACACCGGCGAACCCGAGCGCGGCTCCCAGTGTGAGGACGGTACGGCGAGTCATTTCTGGCATGAAGACACCTGTTTCCGAGATCGTGAGCCCGAACCTCGGCATCCACTTCGATGCCGCGTCCTTGCGCGAGAACCCGCGGGGCCCAATGTGATTGCTCGTTAACATATGGGCAAAAAAGAACGGCCACAACCCCTGTCGGATAAGAGGTTCTGGCCGTTCGTCTAGCGGAACAAGTTAACCGCTGTTCACCTTCGTCTAGGCTGTCGGCGCCGCGAGCAGGTCGGCGTGGTGGATCTCGGAGACGTCCGGATGGGCGCGCAGCCGCGACTTCAGGGCGTTCTCTCCGTACAGGCTGTGGATCGGGTTACTCGGGTCTCCGGAGACGCCGGTCGCCTCGGCGCGGAGGTGCTCGGGGAGTTCGATCAGCGGCAGCTTCGCGTCGAGCGCGGGGGCGAAGAAGAACGGCACCGAGATGCGGTCCTCTGGCGCCTTCGGCGAGATCACCCGGTGGTTGGTCGCCTTGAGGTAGCCGCCCGTGGCGTACTCGAGCATCTCGCCGATGTTCACGATGAACGCGTCATCGACGGGTGGAGCATCCACCCAGGCGCCGTCTCGCTCGACCTGCAGGCCGCCCTTGCCGGGTTCCACCCACAGCAGGGTGAGCACGCCGGAGTCCTTGTGCGCGCCGACGCCCTGCTGTGGTTCTGGTGCGTCCGTGCCGGGGTAGCGCACGATCTTGAGCAGGCTCGCCGGGTCGCCGAAATCGGCGTCGAAGTGCGTCGACTCTGCGCCGAGCGCCTCGGCCCAGCTGCGCAGCAGGCGCCGGGAGATGCCCGTCAGGTGCTCGCGCCACGACTCGGCCACCTCGCGCAGCTCGGGCTGAGCGGCGGGCCACAGGTTCGGGCCGATCAGGCGGTTGAATGCCGGGCCGCCCTCTACCGGCTCGCGCTCCGGGCCGATGTCGATCTGCTCCCGCCAGTCGACCTTGCCCTGCGTCAGCTCGCCGCCGATGCGGGTGTAGCCGCGGAAGTGCGGACTGTGCACGTTCTCGATGGCCAGCTTCTCCTCATCCGGCAGTGCGAAGAAGTCGCGCGCGGCCCGCTGCAGGCGACGGAACAGCTCGGGCTCGATGCCCGTGCCGACGAGGTAGAAGAAGCCGACATCGTGCGCGGCAGCGGCCAGGTCGTCGCGGAACTGCGCGGCGGCCTCCGGCCCCTGGTCGAGCCGGGACAGGTCGAGGACGGGGAGGTTCAGATCAGCCATGTCCTGAGCGTACGGCGAGATTCCACGGCGGCAGTCGAGTGTTTCGAAGATTTACCGTCGGTAGCCTGGAACCATGCCTCGACTGTGGATTTCGCTTCGTCTGTTACTGCCCGCGGTCTGGATCGGCCTGATCGTCGGCCTGAGTTTCATCGAGACGCCGCTGAAGTTCCTCGCACCGGGCATCACGACACCGCTCGGCCTGGGCATCGGACGCCTCGTGTTCATCTCGCTGTCGATCGCCGGCTGGATCATCCTGGTGGCACTCACGCTCATCGGACAGGCGCGTCCGCGCGAGACCAAGAGCGGCTGGCTGCTGATCGGCGCGATGTGGCTGATCATGGCGGTCGAGTCGTTCCTGATCCGACCTGCGCTCGCTGCGCGCAGCGACGTCATCATCGCCGGGGGAGATCCGGGCGAGTCCTGGTTGCACTACGGCTACATCGCCGCCGAGCTCCTGCTGCTGGCGGTCCTGGTCTGGTACGTCGCGCACGCATCGCGCAGCATCCGCATCGGTCAGCCGGCCGCCTGACGCACGGTCAGCGCTCGCGCGGGCGCCGTGACCCCGTCGGGTCGTCGCGCCGCGGACCCTCCGTGAGCCTGGCATCCGAGAACAACCACCGCGCGCGCGGCTCGACGAGCGGTCGGAACACCCAGCGCACCGGCTTCGTGGCCAGCGCCAGCGCGATCACGACCGACAGCAGGATGACGGTCGGCAGCCAGATCCAGGTCGGCTCCGCATTGCGCAGGATGCCGGATTCGCGGAACGGGTACAGCACGAACGAGTGCAGCAGGTAGACGTACATCGTGTACTGGCCGAACTTCGTCCACCAGTGCGTGCCCCGCGGGATAAGGATGAAGAAGGCGACGCTGAGCAGCAGTCCGATCACGATGAGCAGCAGGCGGATGCCGCCGGACCACCACGCCTGCGCGCCGAGGGCGGCGTAGGAGTCGTTGTAGAAGAACCAGGTGTTCAGATCGACGCTCTTCCAGACGCCTATCCAGTTCCACGCGATGAACCCGTTGACCGCGAAGACGAGCACCGCGAGGGCGCGCAGCCACCACGGGCGGAAGTCGATCAGCCGCAGCCGGTTCACGAGATCGTGCTCGCGGACCCACCAGCCCAGCACGAAGAACGGCAGGAACCCGAGGGTGCGCGACAGCGAGAACGTGCTATCGACGTTCGGCAGGTATCCCGCGCCGACGGAGATGAGCAGCGCCCACAGCAGCGGCCAGCGCAGCAGCGCCAGGTACGGCAGCACCAGGCGGAAGATCCCGAGAGCGAGCAGGAACCACAGCGTCCAGGACGGCTGTGTCAGGTTCGGATTCGCCTCGCCCTCGAACGCCCACTTCGTCAGGGTCCAGAGCAGCTCGAAGATGATGTACGGAACGAGGATGTCGGTGATCACCCGTGCCATCTGCTTCTTGTTCGGCGGGGCTGACTTCGAGAAATACCCGGCGATGATCGCGAACGCCGGCATGTGGAAGGCGTAGAACGACAGGTACAGCGCCATCGCGATGTCGGAGTCGTAAGTCAGGCGCTGGATCGCGTGGCCGAGGACGACCAGGACGATACAGGCGTAGCGCGCGTTATCCCAGAAGGGGACCCGCCTGCGCGGTCGTGCGACCGGGCCTGTCAGAACGTCGGCCGGGGTCTGCGGGGTACTGCTCATCATTGAAGGCTACCGTCCGGGAATAAAGTTGAACGGGTGGCGTTCTACCAGATACATTCAGTTGCATAGATACGGATGCCACCGCATCCGCCTCGAGAACCCGGAGCACCAATATGAGCGACCAGGCCGAAACCTCAGGCATCCAGTTCGGACTCTTCACTGTCAGCGACGTCACCCAGAACCCCCTCACGGGTGAGACGCCCAGCGAACGGCAGAAGATCAAGGACGCGATCACGATCGCGAAGCACGCCGAAGAGGTCGGCCTCGACGTCTACGCCGTCGGCGAGCACCACAACCCGCCGTTCTGGTCCTCGTCGCCGACCACGACCCTCGCCGCCATCGCCGCGCAGACCGAGCGCATCATCCTCTCGACCTCGACGACGCTCATCACCACGAATGACCCGGTGAAGATCGCCGAGGACTTCGCCATGTTGCAGCACATCTCGGACGGCCGCACCGACCTCATGCTCGGCCGCGGCAACACCGGGCCCGTGTACCCGTGGTTCGGACAGGACATCCGACAGGGCCTGCCGCTCGCGATCGAGAACTATGCGCTGCTGCGCAAGCTCTGGGATGAGGACGTCGTCGACTGGGAGGGCAAGTTCCGCACGCCCCTGCAGGGGTTCACCTCGACCCCGCGTCCGCTGGACGGTGTGGCTCCATTCGTGTGGCACGGCTCGATCCGCACCCCGGAGATCGCCGAGCAGGCCGCGTACTACGGAGACGGCTTCTTCGCGAACAACATCTTCTGGCCCAAGGAGCACTACCAGCGCCTGATCGAGCTGTACCGCCAGCGCTTCGCGCACTATGGCCACGGCACGCCCGAGCAGGCCATCGTCGGCATCGGCGGCCAGGTGTTCATGCGCGCCAAGTCGCAGGATGCCGTGAACGAGTTCCGTCCGTACTTCGACAACGCGCCCGTCTACGGCCACGGCCCGAGCATGGAGGACTTCACCGAGATGACGCCTCTGACGGTCGGCTCGCCGCAGCAGGTCATCGACCGCTACGCCGCGATGCGCGACACCTTCGGCGACTACCAGCGTCAGCTGTTCCTCATCGATCACGCCGGGCTTCCGCTGAAGGTCGTGCTCGAGCAGCTCGACATCCTCGGCGGCGAGGTCGTGCCCGCCCTGCGCCGCGAACTGGCGAAGAACCGTCCGGCGAGCGTTCCGGATGCTCCGACCCACGCCGCGCGCGTCAAGGCCGTATACGGAGACGGACCCTCCCGCCAAGCGCGGCCCGGTGTGAACCGCGGCGACAACCTCACCGCCGGTTCCCCGTACCAGGACACTCCGGCGCCCGCGGGTGCCGCGTTCGGCCTCGGCCGGAAGGAGGCGTGACCATGTCGGAGCGACGCATCGCCGTAATCTCCGCCGGGCTCTCGAACCCGTCGTCGACCAGGATGCTGGCAGACAAGCTGGCGGCCGAGACCGTGAAGGAGCTCGCGGAGCGGGACATCCAGGCGACCGTCGACGTGATCGAGCTGCGTGACCTCGCACACGACATCACCAACAACCTGCTCACCGGCTTCGCGCCGGCGGAGCTGGAGTCGGCGCTCAACACCGTCTACTCGGCCGACGCCCTGATCGCGGTCACCCCGATCTTCTCGACGAGCTACTCCGGGCTGTTCAAGTCGTTCATCGACGTGCTCGACCCCGACGGGCTCACCGGCAAGCCGGTCCTCATCGGTGCGAACGCCGGAACCGCACGGCACTCGCTGGCGATCGACTACGCGATCCGCCCGTTGTTCGCATATCTGCACGCTGAGGCTGTCTCGACGGGCGTGTTCGCGGCATCCGCGGACTGGGGCGGGACGGGCGACGAGGTCGCTCCGCTCAGCAAGCGCGTCGAGAAGGGGGCGCGCGAACTCGCAGAGGCCGTCGCTCGCAAGGACGCCGTCACCTCGAGCGACCCCTTCGACCCGGCCAACTACCTGGGTGAAGGCCGGTCCTTCGGTCATCTGCTGGGCGGTCTCGCCGGCGAGTGATACGCACCGAGCACGAAGGCGCCGAGCCCGCATGGGCCGGCGCCTTCTGGTCGGTCAACCGCTCTTGCGTCGGAACTCGCGCCGCGTCTGCGGGGCGTTCACCGCGTGAACGGCGGAGTCGCCGTCCATGTGCGACTCACCGTCGCGATGGTGAGCGTTCTTCTTCTCGAGCGCTTCCTTGAACTTGCGCTTCATGTCGTCCGAGGGGGACGCTGCGCCTTCTTCGGTGCTCATGCGGTCAGCCTAGTCGCGCCCGGCGGATGGCGGAAAGGTCGTGGGCCTCCGGCTGCGTCGACGGATCAGCAGGTCGATGACGGCTCCGATCACGACGGCCACGACCACCGACACCACGATCGCCACCACCGGGCCGCCCGGCAGGATCACGGCGAACAGGGCGCCGACGGCGGCCTGGTAGGTCGCCCAGCCGGCCGCGGCGAGCACGACCAGGCCGGTGTAGCGAGGGATCGGGATGCGGGTGGCGCCTGCGACGAGGTTGACGGCGAGTCGGGCGAACGGGATGAATCGTGCGGTGAACAACACGACCGCCGTGCCCGACTGCAGGCGGTCGTGCGCCCAACGGCGCGCCCGCCGCACGCGCTGCGCACGCATCCATCGCCAGCGCTCGACGCCCGCCCAGCGACCGATCGCATAGCAGAGCATGTCGCCCGAGGCGGCTGCTGCGGTGGCGCAGACGATCACGGCCCACAGCGGGGGAGCGCCGGATGAGATCGACAGGGCACCGAGTGCGGTGACGGCGATCTCGCCGGGGACGATCACGAAGAATGCGTCGCCGACGACGAGGGCCGTCATGACGACCAGAGCCCATGGTCCGTCGACCGCGTCGAGGAGTGCGTCGGGAATCACTCCTTCACGTTGTGCTCCGTAGGTGAACGGAAACCGAATCGGGGACAGCCGGTGAAGGAAAGTCGTGCAACGGGTGAACTCTCGGTTCCAGGGCCGGTTGAGGCTCAGCGGGGTCGTGATCGCGGGGCATCCTGACATCGTGAGAGTCGCGATCGTGACCGAGTCCTTCCTGCCGCACATGAACGGCGTCACCGGATCTGTGCTGCAGATCATGCGCCACCTCGAGCGCACCGGTCACGACGCTCACGTGATCGCACCGGATGCCGTCGGCATCCCGACCTCGATGCACGGCGCGTCCATCGAGCCGGTGAAGAGCCTGGCGCTTCCCGGCTACCGCAACGTGCGCGTCGGCACGGCCACGACTGGCCGCATCGCGGAGTCGCTGTCGAGGTTCTGCCCCGACGTCGTGCATCTCGCATCCCCGTTCGCGCTGGGCTGGCGCGGCGTGCTCGCTGCCGCTCGCCTGGACCTTCCCGCCGTGGCGGCGTACCAGACGGACGTCGCCGCCTATGCCGAGCGGTACCGCGTCGCAGCCACCACGAACTTCGCTCAGAACCACATCCTGCGCCTGCACCGGCGTGCCACTCTCACTCTCGCGCCGTCCTCGGAGTCCACCCAGCAGCTACGTGCGCTCGGGGTGGACCGGCTCCGTCGATGGGGTCGTGGGGTCGATGCGGAGCGCTTCCACCCCGGCGCCCGCGTCGAGCAGTGGCAGCGTCGCTCGTTGGATGAGGTCGTGGTCGGCTACGTCGGGCGCCTCGCCGCCGAGAAGCAGGTCGAGGATCTTCGTGTGCTGCACGGGGTTCCCGGCGTCCGTCTCGTGGTCGTCGGCGACGGTCCGGCGCGTCCGCGGCTGACGGCCCTCATGCCGGATGCCGTGTTCCTCGGACACCTCGACGGGCACGAGCTCGCCACGGCGATGGCATCCTTCGATGTCTTCGTGCATCCGGGGGAGAGTGAGACGTTCGGGCAGACGCTCCAGGAGGCGCATGCCAGCGGAGTCCCGATCGTGGCGACCGGCCGCGGCGGCCCGCTGGATCTGATCCGGATGGGCGTCGACGGCTGGCTGTATCGGCCAGGGGACCTGGCGGACCTGCGCATGCGCGTCATGGATCTCGCCGGCGACGGACGTAAGCGTCGCGCGTTCGGCGCGGCGGGGCGCACTGCGGTCGAGGGGCGCAGTTGGCAGGCCGTCTGCGATCAGCTGCTCGGCCACTTCGAAGAGGCGCGCGAGCTTCAGCGGGTGGATCGCGCACTGCGTGCCCGACGCGTGCTCCGGCCGGAACCCTCACAGGTCGGCACTGCCAGGCGGTGGCAGCGTGTCGTCGCCCTCGGCGACTCGCTCACGGAGGGGCTCTGCGACCCCGCGCCGGACGGGACACTGCGCGGTTGGGCGGACCGGCTCGCCCTGCTGCTCTCGGCTGGTGGCGGCATCCACTATGCGAACCTCGCCGTCCGGTCGCGTCGCGTGCGGGACGTGCGCGGCGAGCAACTCGCACGCGCCAGGCAGCTGCGGCCCGACCTGGTGTCGATCCTGATCGGCGCGAACGATCTCGTGAGGTCGCACGCAGACGTGCCCGCGCTCGCCGCGGAGGTCGAGGAGGTCGTTCGGGTACTGCGCGATGACGGCGCAGACGTGCTGCTGGTGACGCCGTTCCTGCCCGATCGCAGGGCAGCGGGGCTGTTCGCAGCTCGGTTCTCGGCGTTCGCCGTCCATCTCGCCGGTATCGCCGAGCGGCACGGCGCGATCTTCCTCGACACCGACCTGCATCCCGCGCTGGCGTCGCGGCCGAACTGGGGCGAAGACCTCGTGCACCTCGGCAGCAGGGGGCACCGCTTCCTCGCGTACCGTGCCGGCGAGCTGCTCGGAGTACCGCACGCTGAGACGCTCGGCGCGCTCGATCAGGTGCTGCACGATGTGGATGCCACCACCAAGGCCCGCTGGTGGCGCGAGCACGCCCTTCCCTGGGTGTGGCGTCGGATGCGCGGTCGAGTCGCAGGCGACGGCCGAGTCGCCAAGCACGATGGCTACGTCTACATCGGCCGCTCGTCCAGCATGCGCGGTGTCGAAGTCGGCTGAGACCGCGGAAGTGCACGCCCGCGCTGATAAGCTGAAACTGGATTGCTGTGCGCAGTCCGCGTGCGCGAATGCGCACGGGTACGTATGATCTCGGTCGTCACACGGACGGACGAGTCTAAACAAAGAAGGAGAGACCTCTTGGAAGGTCCTGAAATCACTGCCGCCGAGGCCGTTCTCGACAACGGCCGCTTCGGCACCCGCACTGTCCGCTTCGAAACCGGTCGCCTCGCTCAGCAGGCGCAGGGTTCGGTTGCGGCCTACCTCGACGGAGAGACGATGATCCTCTCCGCGACCAGCGCAGGCAAGCACCCGCGCGAAGGCTTCGACTTCTTCCCGCTGACCGTCGACGTCGAAGAGCGTTCGTACGCAGCAGGAAAGATCCCCGGATCGTTCTTCCGTCGTGAGGGTCGTCCCTCGACCGAGGCGATCCTGGTCTGCCGTCTGATCGACCGTCCGCTGCGCCCGTCGTTCGTCGACGGCCTGCGCAACGAGGTCCAGATCGTCATCACGGTCCTCTCGATCGCTCCCGGCGAGTACTACGACGCTCTGGCGATCAACGCGGCATCCGCGTCGACGCAGATCTCGGGTCTGCCGTTCTCCGGCCCCATCGCCGGTGTGCGCCTCGCGCTCATCCCCGGCCAGGGCGAGAACGCCGACCAGTGGGTCGCGTTCCCGAACGAGGCTCAGGTCTCCGAGGCCGTGTTCGACCTGATGGTCGCCGGCCGCGTGGTCAAGAAGGCCGACGGCACCGAAGACGTCGCGATCATGATGGTCGAGGCCGAGGCCACCGAGAACAGCTGGAACCTCATCAAGGGCGGCGCAGTCAAGCCGAGCGAGGACATCGTCGCCGGTGGCCTCGAGGCCGCCAAGCCGTTCCTGAAGCAGCTCGTCGAGGCGCAGGCCGAGATGGCTGCGCACTCGTCGAAGGAGCCGGGCGTCTACCCGGTCTTCCCCGCGTACGAGCAGGCCACGTACGACTTCATCGCAGCCTCCGCGACGGCCGACCTCGAGAAGGTCTACCAGATCGCAGACAAGCAGGAGCGTCAGAGCGCCGACGACGAGGTCAAGGACCGCGTCAAGGCCGAGGTGGCTGCGGCCGTCGAGGCCGGCACGCTGCCCGAGTCCGCAGCCGGCGAGGTGTCCGGTGCCTACAAGTCCGTCACGAAGAACATCGTCCGCGGTCGCATCCTCTCCGAGGGTGTTCGCATGGACGGTCGCGGCCTGGCCGACATCCGTCCGCTCGACGCAGAGGTGCAGGTCATCCCGCGCGTGCACGGCTCGGCGATCTTCCAGCGCGGCGAGACCCAGATCATGGGCGTCACCACGCTGAACATGCTGAAGATGGAGCAGCAGATCGACTCGCTGTCGCCCACGACAAGCAAGCGCTACATGCACCACTACAACTTCCCGCCCTACTCGACCGGTGAGACCGGCCGCGTGGGTTCGCCGAAGCGTCGCGAGATCGGGCACGGCTTCCTCGCCGAGCGCGCCCTCGTGCCGGTGCTGCCCAGCCGCGAGGAGTTCCCCTACGCGATCCGTCAGGTGTCCGAGGCTCTCGGCTCCAACGGCTCGACCTCGATGGGCTCCGTCTGCGCGTCGACCCTGTCGCTGCTGAACGCCGGTGTGCCGCTGCGCGCAGCCGTCGCCGGCATCGCGATGGGCCTGGTCTCCGACCAGGTCGACGGTGAGACCCGCTACGCGGCGCTGACCGACATCCTCGGTGCGGAAGACGCGCTGGGCGACATGGACTTCAAGGTCGCAGGCACCAGCGAGTTCATCACCGCGATCCAGCTCGACACGAAGCTCGACGGCATCCCGTCCGACGTGCTCGCCGGAGCGCTGACCCAGGCCAAGGACGCACGTCTGACGATCCTGAACGTCCTGAACTCGGCGATCGACGCTCCTGACGAGATGGCGCCCACCGCGCCGCGCGTCATCAGCGTGCAGATCCCGGTCGACAAGATCGGTGAGCTGATCGGCCCGAAGGGCAAGACGATCAACGCGATCCAGGACGAGACCGGCGCGCAGATCTCCATCGAGGAGGACGGCACCGTCTACATCGGCGCGACCGACGGCCCCTCGGCCGAGGCTGCCCGTGCCCAGGTGAACGCGATCGCCAACCCCACCAACCCTGAGGTCGGCGAGCAGTTCCTCGGCACCGTCGTGAAGATCGCCTCGTTCGGCGCCTTCATCTCGCTGCTGCCCGGCAAGGACGGCCTGCTGCACGTCACCGAGGTGCGCAAGCTCGCCGGTGGCAAGCGCGTGGAGAACGTCGATGACGTCCTCTCTGTCGGTCAGAAGCTCCTCGTGAAGATCACGAAGATCGACGACCGCGGCAAGCTGTCGCTCGAGCCCGTGCTCGACGACGCTCCTGCCGAAGAGGCCGCGCAGGCGGAGACCACCGAGGCGTAAGCCAAGCAACGTCGGCCCGGATTCTGCTCCGCACGAGCAGGATCCGGGCCTTCGTCGTACCCGCCGTGATCGAAACGTTATGGGAAGTTCACTTCACGTCACCGGCAATGGTCGGCGAGTTCGCGGACGTCGCTTACCCTCGAAGTACGCACCCAGGGTGCGCGCGGGGGGTGGTGAAGGATGCGATTGTTCAGCACAGGAGCAGCTGATCAGCCCGCCCACGCCCAAGAAGGGGCCGAGCACCCGTCGGCACCGATTCCTGTCGTCGGCCCAGGCGTGGGGGAGCACATCCGGGTCCCGCTCGGCGAGACGGGGTTCTCCAGCTTCCCGCTGATGCTGGGCGCCGCAGAGTTCGGCTGGAACGTCGATCTCGAGACCAGCCACGCGATCCTCGACCGATACGTCGAGTTCGGCGGCAACGCGATCCACACTGCAGACGGCTTCTCCGGCGGCCGCAGCGAGCACATCATCGGCCAGTGGCTGCGATCGCGCGGACTTCGCGAAGGCACGATCCTCAGTGCACGGATCGGATCGCACGCCGACAACCCGGGCCTCGGCTCGGTCAACCTCGTTCGCGCTGTCGAAGGGTCGCTCAGGCGGCTGGACGTCGAGCGCATCGATGTGCTCTACCTGGATGCCACGCTGGACAGGGCGACCAACCTCGAGGACACACTCGCCACTGTCGAGTGGCTGCGTGACGCCGGCAAGATCGGCGCCGTCGGTGCCTTCGGCTTCGCGCCGGAGCGCCTCGTCGAGGCGCGGATCCTCGCATCCGCCGGCTATCCCCGCATCGAAGTGCTCGACGAGCCGTACAACCTGATCCGGCGTGACCGGTTCGAGGGCGACCTGCGTCTGGTCGCCGGTGCCCAGAACCTGGCGGTCACGCCCTCGCACGCGCTCGAGCACGGATTCCTTTCCGGCCGCCACCGCAGCAAGGCGCTCATGTCCCGCGGCGTGCGCGGCGATCAGCTGCGCGGTCACCTGAACCGTCGAGGCACCCGCATCCTCCGCGCGCTCGACCAGGTCGCCTCAGAGGTCGCCGCACCGGTCGCCGCAGTGGCGATGGCGTGGCTGCTCGCACAGCGCACTGTGGTCGCCCCGATCGTGAACAGCTTCGCCACCCAGCACGTCGACGAGCTCATGCAGGGCGCCGGCGTGTCGCTCTCGCGCGCCCAGGTCCTGGAACTCACCCGCGCCGGAGCCTGAGAACCGAACCCGCGGCTGAATCGGCCGATGATCGGCGCTCGGCGCCTGCAATCCTTGTAGGGTGGAATCGCCCCTGTGAAGGCTGGCGACGAAGCGAGCGGGTTGTGACGCACTACATATATCTGGTCAGACATGGCGAACATCAGGATGCCGAGCACGGCGTCGACGACGGACCACTCTCTCCCAGGGGGCAGCGTCAGGCGGAACTGATCGCCGATCGACTCTCAGGGCTTCCGCTCGACGCGATCTGGCATTCCCCGCTGCTGCGGGCGACCGAGACAGCGCGGGCGATCGCCGAACGGCTCCCCTCAGTGACGCCGGAACCGTCGGCGCTGCTGTTCGACTGCGTGCCCACCGGCATCAGCGAAGACACGCCCGCCGTGTACGAGTCGTTCTTCGGGTCGGTGACGGATGCCGAGATCGAGGCAGGCAGCGCGCAGATGGCCGACGCGGTCAACGAGTTCCTGGTCCGCAAGCAGGGCGACGTGCACGAAGTGCTCATCACGCACAACTTCGTGATCGCCTGGTTCGTGCGCGAGGTGCTGGGTGCTCCCGAGTGGCGCTGGATGACGCTGAACCAGGCGCACTGCGGCCTGACGGTCATCGCGCAGAAGCAGGGCCGGCCATGGACTCTGGTGAACCACAACGAGCTCAGCCATCTGCCGATGGAGCTGCGGACCGGCCTGCCGGACGCGATGCCGGTCTGACCGGAAATAGACTGGTCGTATGACCAAGCAGGTGGCACTCGTCGGCGGGTCCGGCAAGCTCGGGACGATCATCAGGCAGGTGATCGACGAGCTCGAAGGCTTCGAAGTCACTCGGGTGCTGACATCCTCGAGCGCACTGAGCGAACTGGACGGCGTGGATCTCGTCGTGGACGCGTCGACGCCGCAGGTGAGCGTCGATGTGGTGCGCGCCGCCGTCGAGCGCGGCATCAACGTGCTGGTCGGCACCTCCGGCTGGTCCGCCGAGCGGATCGCGCTGATGCGTCCTCTGGTCGAGGCCGCCGGCACCGGCGCTGTCTTCATCCCGAACTTCTCGCTGGGCTCCGTGCTGGGGTCGGCGCTGTCCGCCGCCGCCGCCCCGTTCTTCTCTTCTGTGGAGATCGTCGAGGCGCACCGCGACACCAAGATCGATTCGCCGAGCGGCACGGCCGTGCGGACCGCCGAGCTCGTCGCCGCCGCTCGTTCCGAGCAGGGCCCTGTCAGTGCGCCGCACACCGATCAGCGCGCGCGAGGTCAGCAGGTCGCGAGCGTTCCGGTGCACTCGCTGCGCCGCCCGGGTGTGGTCGCCCGCCAGGACGTGATCCTGTCCGGCCCGGGTGAGACGCTCACCGTCACGCACGACACGGTCGAGCCTGCTCAGGCCTACGCGCCGGGCATCCGCCTCGCCGTGCCGTACGCCGCCGAGGCGCAGGGGATCGTCGTCGGTCTGGAGAACATGATCGACATCGGAATCAAGGCGCGCTCGTGATGGCTCGCGCCGGCGTGATCGTCGTCGGACTCTGCCTGGTCCTGTACTTCGTCCTCACCGGACAGTGGGCATTCCTCTACCTCACGAGCGGAGAGCCGATCGGCATCGCCATGGGGGCGGCCCTCATCGTGCTCCCGCTGATCGGGGCCTGGGCGATCCTGCGCGAAGTCCAGTTCGGGATCCAGGCCGAGCGGCTCGGGACGAAACTGGATGCCGAGGGCGGGATGCCGCCCGCCGAGACCGAACTCACCCCGAGCGGGCGGATCGCCAAGGCGGATGCCGAGCCGATCGTGCAGCGCTATGCGGCCGAGGCCGAGGCCGCAGCGGACGACTGGCGGGCACGCTACCGGCTCGGTGTGGTGCAGGACGCGGCGGGGCGCCGCAAGGACGCCCGCGCCAGCATCCGTGACGCGATCCGGCTCGCGAAGGATGCTCCCGGTCCCTGAGCCTGTCGAAGGGTCAGGCCAGAGTGGCCTCGAGGGTGATGTCGATTCCGGCCAGCGCCTGTGAGACCGGGCAGCCCGTCTTCGCGCCCTCGGCGATCTCCTGGAACTGCTCCGGCGTGAGGCCGGGCACGCTGGCGTTCACGTTGAGGTGACTGCCGGTGATGCCGACGCCGGGCTTGAAGGTCACCGACGCTGTCGTGTTGACGCGCTCCGGCGGGGTGCCGTTGTCGGCCAGCGCGTTCGAGAGAGCCATGCTGAAGCAGGACGAGTGCGCGGCGGCGATGAGCTCTTCCGGCGTGGTGGTCGTGTCGGAGCCCTCGCTGCGCGCCTTCCAGTTGATCGGGAACGTGCCGAGGTTCGACGAGGAGAAGGCGACGTTGCCCGACCCCTCCATGAGAGAACCATTCCAGGTGGTCGTGGCTTCACTGGTGACGGGCATGATTCCTCCAGAGTCGTGGCGTGGTGTGCGGCCAGCCTATCGACCCGTGTGCGTGCGGGGAACCGTCGCTCAGGCAGGCGCTGCTCTGCCGATGAGGCCGGCGCGCTGCAGGAGCAGGTAGATCTGGCAGCCCAGGCAGAACGCGAACGTCGCGTTCAGGAACGCCGCGACGAAGGCCGCCCCGGCAGCGATCGGCAGGGCCAACGGCACGCCGGCGAGGTGCAGGACCAGGCCGATCGTCACGACCGCGAGACCGACACCCTGCGCGAAGCGCGGCGGACGGGGATCCTCCAGCTCGGCCGGAGCAGACAGCCGCGGACGCACGAATCGGCGGAAGACGACGCCCCACGGGGCAGTCCGCGGCCAGGCGACGCCCCACAGGAACAGCAGCGCGATCACGAGGAGCAGCAGGAAGCCGGGGTCGAGGGCGCGCTGGGCGGGCGATGCCGAAGCGATCGCCCATCCGCCGCCGGGAACGAAGGCGGCATCGGCGAGCGGCTGATACGCGAACCAGCCGAATGTCGCGACGTCGGCCTGCGCGGTCGACAGCCCGGTGAGGCTGAGCACGAGGGCGGCGAGCAGCAGCACGGAGGTGATGGTCGCCGCGAAGCGGGGGCCGCGGGGATCGATGCCTGCGGGAGGTGTCATGACTGCTCCTGGAAGGTCGAGGCTGCGGCGACGGCATCCTCGATCGAACGCCGATCGGGCACGCCTCCCCACCGGGACAGGACGGCGCCGGAGGCGTCGACGAGGAACGTCGTCGGGGTCTGGAGCACGTGATAGCGGGTCGCGAGATCACTGCGGTTGGTGAGATCGATCTCGACGTGCGGGATGCCGCGGGCGGTCGCGATGTCGCCCAGAAGTCGCCGCACCTGAGGACACCGCGCGCAGAGCTCGGTGCTGAACTGCACCAGCGCGGCGGTTGCGAGCTCCCCGCCCGGCACATCTGCCGGTCGGACGCGCACCGCGCCGCCGGAGCGTCGGCGGCCATCCTGCGCGCGGAGCACGAATCCCGCAACGACCGCGAGCAGCACGATTCCGCCGGCGATCAGCAGAGCGGTGGAGACGGGCACACTCAGAGGATAGGGCGAGGCCGCACCGAGCGGAGCCGATATGACCGCACATGACGGGGCGCCGGGTATCGTGTCAGGCATGAGCGAAGCCGTCCCCACGCCGTACGAAGATCTGCTCCGCGACGTGCTGGAGCACGGCACCCACAAGGATGACCGCACCGGTACGGGGACCACCAGCGTCTTCGGCCGTCAGATCCGGTTCGACCTGTCACAGGGCTTCCCGCTCATCACCACCAAGCGCGTGCACTTCAAGTCGATCGCGTATGAGCTGCTCTGGTTCCTGCGCGGCGATTCCAACGTCGCGTGGCTGCAGGACAACGGCGTCACGATCTGGGACGAGTGGGCCGACGCGGACGGCGACCTCGGCCCGGTCTACGGCGTGCAGTGGCGGTCATGGCCGACGCCGGACGGCGGTCACATCGATCAGCTCGCGCAGGTCATCGAGCAGATCAGGGCGACCCCCGATTCGCGACGTCTGATCGTCTCGGCCTGGAACCCCGCGGACATCCCCGACATGGCGCTCGCGCCCTGCCACGCCCTGTTCCAGTTCTACGTCGCCGACGGCCGGCTCTCCTGCCAGCTCTACCAGCGCAGCGCCGACATGTTCCTCGGTGTGCCGTTCAACATCGCCAGCTACGCGCTGCTGACGATGATGATCGCGCAGCAGGCAGGACTCGAACCCGGCGACTTCGTCTGGACCGGCGGCGACTGCCACGTGTACGACAACCACGTCGAGCAAGTGCGCGAGCAGCTCACCCGCGAGCCGTACCCGTACCCCACGCTGCGTTTCGCGAGGAAGCCGGAGTCGATCTTCGACTACGAATTCTCGGACTTCGTCGTCGAGGACTATCAGCATCACCCGGCGATCCGGGCGGCGGTGGCGGTATGACCTGGGTGGGCCTGATCTGGGCGGAGGCCGCCGGGGGCGTCATCGGCGCCGAGGGCGGGATGCCGTGGCACGTGCCTGAGGATCTCGCGCACTTCAAGGAGATCACGCTCACGGCTCCCGTCGTGATGGGGCGGAAGACCTGGGACTCACTGCCGGAGCGCTTCCGCCCGCTGCCGGGTCGCGAGAACATCGTCATCACGCGACAGCAGGACTGGCAGGCCGATGGCGCGCGGCGCGCCGCCGACCTGACCGGCGCTGTCCGCGGACTCGAGAAGGTGTGGATCATCGGCGGTGCCGAGATCTTCGCACAGGTGATCGGAGAGGCCGATCGGCTCGAGGTCACCGAGCTCGACCTCGACGTCGCCGGCGACGCCTACGCTCCGTCGAAGGAGGGCTGGCGGCTCGTCGACGAGGGGGAGTGGCAGACCTCCCGCACCGGCATCCGATACCGGTTCCTCGGGTACGAGCGCTGATGCCGACCGCGCTGATCACGGGTGCGAGCGCGGGCCTCGGCGAGGAGTTCGCCCGCCAGCTCGCCGCGCGGGGCGCCGACCTGGTGCTGGTCGCGCGATCGGCCGGACCCCTCGACGCCCTGGCCGCCGCGCTGCGTGACGCGCACGGCATCTCGGTCGAGGTGATGGTCGCCGACCTCGTGGCGGAAGAAGGCGTGGCGCGTGTCGTCGCCCGGATCGCCGACCACGGTCATCCGATCGACCTCCTCATCAACAACGCCGGGTTCGGACTGCCGCTGCACTTCGCCGAGAACGACATCGACGACGAGGTGCGGCACCTTCGCATCCACGTCGAGGCGCCGATGCGGCTCATGCACGCGGCACTTGGCGCCATGCGCGGCCGCGGCGGACGGATCATCAACGTGGCATCCGTCGCCGGGTTCATCTTCCGCTCGACGTACTCCGCGTGCAAGCAGTGGCTGATCGGCTTCAGCCGCTGGGCGAACGCCGAATACGCGGCCGACGGCGTCAGCGTCACCGCCGTGTGCCCCGGCTTCACCCACACTACCTTCCATGAGCGGATGGGCCTCGAGCCAGGACGCGAGGGAATCCCCGCGATCGGCTGGCTGAACGCGCCGGACGTCGTGCGAGAGGGCCTGCGGGATGCCGCACGCGGCAAGGCCGTTTCCGTCCCGTCGCTCCGCTACAAGCTCGTGGTGGCGCTGACGCGGGTGCTGCCGCCCTCGCTCACCGCGCGCGCCGCTCGCCGCGGTCGCGTCTGATCTGCCGCCGAAAGGGCAGTCCGGCACGGTGACGGGCGCGTCGACCGTGCCGAATCGCCCTCTCGCCGCTCGCTCAGGCGAAGCGCCCGAGATGGATGCCGGCGTATGCGAGCGCCGCCACGGTCTCGCCGTCCGCGATGCGACCGTCCGCGACCATCGCCAGCGCCTCTGAGAACGGCACCCAGGACGCCTCCTCGATGCCCTCGTCATCGTGCGCGGCGCCGTGGCCGGGATCCTGGTCCGCGACGCTCAGTCCGCGGGCGAGGAACACGTGCTCGGGGGCGATCGTTACGCCGTTGAGCGCGTTCATGGTGCCGATCTGCGTCCACACCTCGGCCCGCATGCCGGTCTCCTCGAGCAGCTCGCGCTGCGCCGCGATCAGCGGATCCTCGCCGTCGCTGCCGCCCGCCGGCACCTCGACCGAGCGCCCGACGGTGTAGCGATCGAGCGTGATGAGGCACACGCGGTCCTCGTCATCGAGCGCGACGACGAACACCGCTGCGTTGCGCAGGGTGACCACACCGTAGATGCCGTCGCCGGCTGGTCCGGTCACGGCATCCTCTCGCACGGAGATCCACGGGTTCTCGTAGACGACGCGCGAATCCTTGGTCTGCCATGTCATGGTCGCGAGCCTATCCGGGGCGATCCGGCACGGGCGAAACAGATACGCTGGGAGCATGACGCACTCGGGCAACCCCTTCGGACAGGTACTCGTCGCGCTCGTCACTCCGATGACGGCCGACGGCGAAGTCGACTGGGATGCCACAGAGAAGCACATGGACGACGTCATCACCGCCGGCGCTGACGGCATCGTCGTCACCGGCACGACGGGGGAGACCTCCACTCTCACCGACCCCGAGAAGCTCAGGCTCGTCGAGGTCGGCAAGTCGGTCTCGGCCGGGCGCGCCAAGATCATCACGGGCGGCGGCTCCAACGAGACCGCGCACGCCATCGAGCTGTACAAGGCCAGCGAGAAGGCCGGCGCGGACGGCATCATGATCGTCACGCCGTACTACAACAAGCCGACTCAGGCCGGCATCCTCACGCACTTCCGCCTCGTCGCCGACGCGACCGATCTGCCAGTGATCCTCTACGACATCCCGGGCCGCACCGGCGTGCCGATCAAGTACGAGACGATCCTCCGGTTGGCGAAGCACCCGAACATCCTCGCCGTGAAGGACGCCAAGGGCGACTTCAGCGAGGTCAGCCGCGTGCTGAACCAGACCGACCTGATGTACTTCTCGGGCGACGACGCCAACGTCCTCCCGCACCTCGCCATCGGCGCCTCCGGCCTCATCGGCGTGACCGCGAACATCACCGCGACGCCGTACCGAACGATCGTGGATGCCGTGAACCGCGGCGACCTCGCCACCGCCACCGCCGAGCACAAGCGCCTCGAGCCGCTGGTGCGGGCCACGATGACCCACGTTCCCGGAACCGTGTCGGCGAAGTACATCCTGCACGGCCTCGGCCGCATCTCCAGCCCCCGCGTCCGCCTGCCTCTGGTGGGTCCGGAGGAGTGGGAGGCCGCGCTCATCGAGGACGAGCTCGCGGTCGTCACGGATGTGCCCGGCGCCGATTTCTCGAACTTCCGCCCCGACCGCAATGCGGCCGCCGGCGGTGCGCTGCCGAAGGTGCACGGCACGACGCGCTGAGACGACGGGCGCAGAGTGCGCCCACAGCAATACGAGCACTGAGGTGCTCGACTGAGGAGACATGAATGTCCATTCCCATCGCCGCCCCTGAACAGCTCGCGGAGGGAACACTCCGCATCATCCCGCTCGGTGGCCTCGGCGAGGTCGGCCGCAACATGACGACCTTCGAGTTCGACGGCAAGATCCTCATCGTCGACTGCGGTGTTCTCTTCCCCGAGGACCATCAGCCCGGCGTCGACCTGATCCTGCCCGACTTCGAGCCCATCAAGGACCGCCTCGATGACATCGTCGGCGTCGTGCTGACGCACGGTCACGAGGACCACATCGGCGCGGTGCCGTATCTGCTGCGCCTGAAGAGCGACATCCCGCTGATCGGATCCGGCTTGACGCTCGCTCTCGTCGAGGCCAAGCTCAAGGAGCACCGGATCAAGCCCTTCACCCTCACGGTGAAGGAAGGGCAGCAGGAGAAGGTCGGGCCCTTCGATCTCGAGTTCGTGGCCGTGAACCACTCGATCCCCGACGCACTCGCCGTCGCGATCCGCACTCCGGCCGGGCTCGTGCTCGCCACCGGCGACTTCAAGATGGACCAGCTGCCGCTCGACGGCCGCATCACCGACCTGCGCGCGTTCTCGCGCCTCGGCGAGGAGGGCGTCGACCTGTTCCTCGTCGACTCCACGAACGCCGACGTCCCGGGCTTCACACCCGCCGAGAAGTCGATCGGGCCGGTGCTCGACCAGGTGATCGCGAAGGCCCAGCGCCGCGTGATCGTGGCGAGCTTCTCCAGCCACGTGCACCGCGTGCAGCAGGTGCTGGACGCCGCGCACGCGAACGGCCGCCGGGTCGCTCTGCTGGGTCGCAGCATGGTCCGCAACATGGGCATCGCCGCCGATCTCGGCTATCTGAAGGTGCCGGAGAACGTGCTGATCGACTACAAGAAGGCGAAGGACATCCCGGACGACAGCATCGTCTACATGTCCACCGGGTCGCAGGGCGAGCCGATGGCGGTGCTCAGCCGCATGGCCAACCTCGACCACGCGATCGAACCGGGGGAGGGCGACACCGTCATCCTCGCCTCGAGCCTCATTCCGGGCAACGAGAACGCTGTCTACCGCGTGATCGACGGTCTCACCAAGCTCGGTGCGAACGTCGTGCACAAGGCCAACGCGCGCGTGCACGTCTCCGGCCACGCCGCCGCCGGCGAGCTGCTGTACTGCTACAACATCCTCAAGCCGAAGAACGTCCTTCCCGTGCACGGCGAGTACCGGCATCTCATGGCGAACGCGAAGCTCGCGCAGGAGACCGGGATCCCGGCGGAGAACACGTTCCTCGCCTCGAACGGCACGATCCTCGACCTGAAGGACGGCGAGGCTCGCGTCGCCGGCCAGTACGACATCGGATTCGTGTACGTCGACGGCTCGACCGTCGGCGAGATCACGGACGCCGACCTCAAGGACCGCCGCATCCTGGGCGAGGAGGGTTTCGTCTCGATCATCGTCGTGGTGGATGCCGCGACCGGGCAGATCATCACCGGGCCGGAGATCCACGCGCGAGGCATCGCGGAGGACGACTCGGTCTTCGACGACGTGGTGCCCAAGATCGTCGCAGCGCTCAAGGAGGCGTCCGGCAACGGCGTCCGCGACACGCACGCGCTCTCGCAGGTCGTGCGGCGCACGATCGGCCGCTGGGTGAACCAGAAGCTGCGTCGCCGCCCGATGATCGTGCCGCTCGTCATCGAGGCCTGAATCGGCCCGAAAGCCGCGTCATTGCGCGGTAGTGTCGGCGGCCGAACGTAGTCTGTGAGTATGGCCAGTCGCACCACGAAGACCTCGCGCGCGTCCGAGAAGACACCCTCGCGCGCCAAGGCGCAGACGGCCCCGACCAAGAAGATTCCGGCGCCGAAGAAGTACATCGACGAGGTCGACAGGCCTCCGCTCGTGGTGCGCGCCTGGACGGGGCTCGCGCACGGCGTGGGCGGTCTGTTCCGTGCGTTCGGCCCCGAGGCGCTCGAGAAGGACCAGCGGCGCGACGGGTTCCCGTTCCTGCTGGTGATCCTCGCCTGCCTCGGCGCGGTCGACGAGTGGTTCTTCATCGGCAACGAGGTCGCGCAGAACATCAGCGCCTACACGGTCGGCGGCCTGATCGGCCGCACGGCGTTCCTGATGCCGGTGCTGCTGCTCTTCCTCGCCGGCTGGCTGTTCCGGCATCCGTCGTCCGTGCACGACAACGGCAGGATCGGGATCGGCTTCGGCCTGCTCGTCGTCTCGATCGCAGGCATCTGCCACGTCGCGGGAGGGCAGCCCGAGCCGAAGCAGGGCATGCCGGCGCTCAGCGCCGCCGGCGGCCTGTTCGGCTGGATGCTGGGGGAGCCGCTGTCGTACCTGACCGACGTGGTCGCCTACATCGTGCTGGTGGTGTTCGCCGCGCTCAGCATCCTGATCATCACCAAGACGCCGCCGAACAAGATCGGTCCTCGTCTGGGAGACCTGTACGCCTGGATGTTCGGCGCCGAGCGCAGCACCCCCGAGGCGCAGCCCGTCGCTGACGACTCCGAAGAACAGCCCGACGACTCGCTGCCGTGGTGGCGGCGCAACAAGACGGGTCGCGAAGAGGACCCCGACGAGGGGATCGGCTCGCAGGATCTCACCGAGCTGCTGACCCCGACGGACGCTCCTTCCGACAACACCGCCTACGACCAGGCGGTCATCCTCGCGGGTCCCTCGGATGCCGCGACCGAGGTCCTCACCGACGTCGAGGGCGTCATGGCGGGTCTCGCCGGTCACGGCAGTACCGCGCTCATGGATGATTCGGGCGACACGGGCGAGCAACCCGAGCTGCCGGGCCTGTCCGGCTTCGGCACCGAGGGCCCCGGCGACCGCGGTCTGCAGGCCCCCAGCACGCCGTACGTGCTTCCGTCCACCGCAGTCCTGCGCGAGGGCCCACCGCCGGTCATCCGGTCTGAGGCCACAGACCGTGTCATCGAGCAGATCACGGGCGTGTTCACGCAGTTCAAGGTCGATGCGACGGTGACCGGCTTCTCGCGCGGTCCGACGGTGACCCAGTACGAGGTCGAGGTCGGCCACGGCGTCAAGGTCGAGAAGATCACGCAGCTGAGCAACAACATCGCCTATGCCGTGGCATCCAACGACGTGCGCATCCTCTCGCCGATCCCGGGCAAGAGTGCGATCGGAATCGAGATCCCGAACGCCGACAAGGAGATGGTCGCGCTCGGCGACGTGCTGCGTTCGCCCGCGGCTCAGAAGAGCGCCCACCCGATGACGATCGGCGTCGGCAAGGACGTCGGCGGCAACATCGTCGTGGCGAACCTCGCGAAGATGCCGCACCTGCTGGTGGCGGGTTCGACCGGTTCCGGTAAGTCGAGCTTCGTGAACTCCATGATCACGAGCCTGCTGATGCGGGCGCGGCCTGCCGATGTGCGCATGGTCCTGATCGACCCCAAGCGGGTCGAGCTCACCAGCTACTCCGGCGTTCCGCACCTGATCACCCCCATCATCACCAACCCCAAGAAGGCCGCAGAGGCTCTGCAGTGGGTGGTGAAGGAGATGGACATGCGGTACGACGACCTCGCGTCGTTCGGATTCCGTCACATCGACGACTTCAACAAGGCGGTCCGCGCCGGCGAGGTTGAGGTGCCGGTAGGCAGTGAGCGCGTGCTCAAGCCCTACCCGTACCTGCTGGTCGTCGTCGACGAGCTCGCAGATCTCATGATGGTCGCTCCCCGCGACGTCGAGGACTCGATCGTGCGCATCACGCAGCTCGCCCGTGCCTCCGGCATCCACCTGGTGCTGGCCACCCAGCGACCGAGCGTCGATGTCGTCACCGGTCTCATCAAGGCCAACGTGCCGTCCCGCCTCGCGTTCGCCGTCACGAGCGTCACCGACAGCCGCGTCATCCTCGACGCCCCGGGAGCCGACAAGCTGATCGGCCAGGGCGATGCCCTCTTCTCGCCGATGGGCTCGTCCAAGCCGTTCCGCCTTCAGGGCGCATGGGTCGAGGAGAGCGAGATCGACGCGGTCGTCAAGCACGTCACGGCGCAGGCTCGCCCCGAGTACCGCGCCGACGTGCAGGAGGCGATGGACCCCGCCAAGAAGAAGGAAGTCGACGAGGACATCGGCGACGACCTCGAGGTGCTTCTCGCAGCCGCCGAACTCGTCGTGTCGTCGCAGTTCGGATCGACCTCGATGCTGCAGCGAAAGCTGCGTGTCGGGTTCGCGAAGGCCGGGCGCCTGATGGACCTCCTCGAGTCCCGCGAGATCGTCGGGCCCTCCGAAGGCTCGAAGGCGCGTGACGTGCTGGTGACCGCCGAGCAGCTGCCCGCAGTGATGGCGAAGCTCCGCGGCGACGATGCTCCTGCCGCGCCTCCCGCGCCCGCCGCTCCTGCTGCGGCAGCGGCTGCCGAGATGGGGTCGGTGGACTACGGACGCGACCCGATCGAGGCGCAGTTCGATGGCATGCCGGTCGTCGACGACGGTGAGGGCGACGAAGACGCCTGGGGCCTGACGGGTCGCGACTGATGGCCATCCCGCGGCAGCTGCCGAACGCGATCACGATCGCCAGGATCCCGCTCGCCATTGTGTTCTTCGTGCTGCTCCTGCTGGGCGGTGCATACGGACTGGACGACCTCGTCATCCGCTGGGTGGCCGGCGTGCTGTTCGTCGTCGCGATCTCCACCGATTGGGTGGACGGGTATCTCGCCCGCAAGTACGACATCGTCAGCGACTTCGGCAAGCTCTGGGATCCGATCGCCGACAAGCTGCTCACCGGAGCAGGATTCGTCGGACTCGCGATCCTCGGCGAGTGGCCGTGGTGGATCGTCATCATCATCCTCATCCGCGAGTGGGGCATCACTGTGCACCGCTTCATCGTCGCGAACACGCACATCGTCGCCGCGGCGTGGATGGGAAAGCTCAAGACGGCCTTCCAGGGCGTCGCGCTCAGCTGGTGGCTGCTGCCGCTTCACCAGCTGATCGGGATGGACTGGTGGACGGGCGTCGGGATCGTGCTGATGTACGCCACGCTCGTGCTCACGGTCGCCAGCGGGGTCGACTACGTCATCTCGCAGGTGCGCGGATCCCGGACCGCCCGGTGAACAGCGACGCCGCGCGACTCGTCGCGGCGCTCACGGCTCGCGGGTGGACGCTCGGCGTCGCCGAGTCGCTCACCGGCGGTGCACTGACCGCCGAGATCGTCTCGGTTCCCGGCGCGTCCGCGACCCTGCTCGGTGGTGTGGTCGCCTACGCGACGCCGGTGAAGACGACGCTTCTGAAAGTGGATGCCGCGATCCTCGCAGAGCACGGTCCCGTGCATGCCGACGTCGCTGCGCAGATGGCCACCGGGGTGCGCACCGCCGTGCGAGTGGACGGCCGGATCGCAGACGTGGGCATCTCGACGACCGGGATCGCCGGCCCGGATTCGCCGGACGGGCAGCCGGTCGGCACCGTGCACATCGGCGTCGCGACACCCGACGGGGTGCACACGAGAGCATTCCGCTTCGAGGGCGACCGGGCGTCGGTGCGTGCGCAGTCCGTGAGCGCGGCGATCACCGCGGCACTGGATGCCGTGGGGGAATAGCGGCTGCCGCGTGAGCGTTGTCGAAGATGTGTCATTCTCAACGAAAGCACAGCGTGAAACGGTAGCGTTTTCAACAGCGAGTCGCGTTAGACTGGCGATCCGTTCGGAGATTGCTCCGATCTGGGGAATGGAGAGGAGGTTCCGATGATTCTTGTTCGACAGGAAATCGGCGATGTGCTGAGGGACTTCCGCCTGCAGAAGGGCCGCACGCTCCGGCAGGTCGCGAGCAAGGCCTCGGTTGCGCTCGGTTACCTCAGCGAAGTCGAACGCGGCCAGAAGGAAGCGTCCAGCGAGATCCTCGCCTCGGTCGCCGAAGCGCTCGACGTCCCCATCTCCATGATCATGCGCGAAGTCGGTGACCGGATCTCCGTGCTCGAGGGCATCCAGGTCTTCCCCGACGTCGTCCCCGACGATCTGGTGGCCTCGGTCGAACCAGAGCTGTCGCTGCGCTGACGCACCGACGGATCCAGCAAGTCGATGCGGCGCAGCGAGTTCCTTCGTGCGGTCGAAGATGAGTTCGGTGCGCGATCTGTCGCACTGATGACCGATCTGGTGCTCGGCGCGGTCGGGAACCGAACGGCCTCCGAGGCGTTGGATGCCGGCGTGCCACCGCGCGACATCTGGTTGGCGCTGTGCGAGGAGAACGATGTTCCGCCGGCGCGCCGCTATGGCGTCGGACGCCTGGAACCGCGGCGAAGCTGAATCCCTCTCGACTCCGCTTTCGGCGTGTCGTCGAAGATGTGTTCGAAGTGCGCGTATCGTTCTGCACAAGTGGTTTCGATGTGCTGTATTCCACCGTTGGCGGGAGTTCCGACTCGATGTCGGTGGCCCCTCGTACGGTGAATGCAGGCCGAGAAGCCATACGCCTTGTCGGAGAGTCCGCCCCAGCCGGGGCAGCCGCGACAGCCTACAGGCGGCACCACGCGAACACATGAGGAGCACGTCATGCCAACACCCGCAGACCGCGAGAAGTCTCTGGAATCAGCTCTCGCCCAGATCGACCGCCAGTTCGGAAAGGGCTCGGTCATGCGGCTGGGCAGCGACGAGCGCGCACCTGTCGCCGTCATCCCGACCGGCTCCATCGCTCTCGACGTCGCGCTCGGCGTCGGCGGCCTTCCTCGTGGACGCATCGTGGAGATCTACGGTCCGGAGTCCTCGGGTAAGACGACTCTGACCCTGCACGCGATCGCCAACGCCCAGCGCGCCGGCGGCATCGCCGCGTTCATCGACGCAGAGCACGCGCTCGACCCCGAGTACGCCAAGAAGCTCGGCGTCGACATCGATGCACTTCTGGTGTCGCAGCCCGACACCGGTGAGCAGGCGCTCGAGATCGCCGACATGCTCGTCCGCTCCGGCGCGATCGACCTCATCGTCATCGACTCCGTCGCAGCCCTCGTGCCGCGTGCCGAGATCGAGGGCGAGATGGGCGACTCGCACGTCGGACTCCAGGCCCGCCTCATGTCGCAGGCGCTCCGCAAGCTGACCGGTGGACTCAACCAGACCAACACCACCATGATCTTCATCAACCAGCTGCGCGAGAAGATCGGCGTGTTCTTCGGCTCGCCCGAGACCACGGCCGGTGGAAAGGCGCTGAAGTTCTACGCATCCGTTCGTATGGACATCCGACGCATCGAGACCCTCAAGGACGGCACCGACGCAGTCGGTAACCGCACCCGCGTCAAGGTCGTCAAGAACAAGATGGCGCCGCCGTTCAAGCAGGCCGAGTTCGACATCCTCTACGGCGTCGGGATCTCGCGCGAGGGCAGCCTGATCGACTTCGGCGTCGAGCACAGCATCGTCAAGAAGTCGGGCTCGTGGTACACCTACGACGGAGATCAGCTCGGTCAGGGCAAGGAGAACGCCCGCAACTTCCTGATCAACAACCCCGACATCGCGCTGACGATCGAGACGCAGATCAAGCAGAAGCTCGGCATCGGCGGAGCCGCGGCCCCCGAGGCCGTGCCGGCTGCAGACGAGCTCGCGCAGCGTCGTCCGGCCTGATGTCTCAGGATCATGACGGGGGCGAGGACCGCCTCGCCCCCGTCATCCCGCTCTTCGGCGGCAAGATGACGCGAGCGTCCGAGCTCGCGCCTGCGCCCGAACCACCGGTCGCCCACGACGGGCGTGCGACTGCAGCGCCGATTCGCGATATCGCCCACGTCGCGCCGCACGAGGCCGGTGCGCAACACGAGACCGGTGTGAAGCACGAGGCCTGTGCGCGGCACGAGAGCGGCGCGCCGCGCGGCGATGCCGGTGACGCCGATGAGACCGCTCGCCGCGTCGAAGAGGTGCTGGTGCGCAAGCTGCGGGCTCGCTCGCTCTCGGTCTCCGAAGCCAGGCAGGTGCTCCGCGGGCAGGATCTCGACGGCGCCGGCATCGACGACGTGATCGACAGGTTCTGCGAGCGCGGTTATCTCGACGACGCACTGCTGGCCGAGCACCTGGTCATCTCCGGCATCGAGCGCAAGGGGCAGGGGCGCGTCGCGCTCTCCCGCGCTCTCTCGCAGCGCGGCATCCCTCGGGATGTCATCGATGTCGCACTCGGCGACCTGCCCGACGACGACGCAGAACGGGCGCTCGAGTTCGCCAGGACGAAAGCACGCTCTTTGTCGCGGCTCGACTTCGACACCGCACTGCGCCGCCTGATGGGGCAGCTCGCCCGTCGCGGTTACGGCGGGTCCGTCGCCGTGACAGCGGCACGCACCGCGCTCACCGAGGCGTCGCTCGGCGGTCCGACCAGCGGCGTACGGTTCGTCGACTCGGATTGAGCTTCCGATTCGGCTCGTAGAATGGGAGCACCATGACTACTCCGCGCAGCGAACCGACCATCATCACGGCGTCGCCAGCGGCTGTCGACGCCGACGGTCGCCAGCGTACCTATGAGGTGCGCACCTTCGGGTGCCAGATGAACGTGCACGACTCCGAGCGACTCTCCGGCTCCCTGGAGAGTGCCGGATATGTGCGGGCGGATGCCGGCTCTGAAGCCGACGTCGTGATCATCAACACCTGCGCCGTGCGCGACAACGCCGCCGGCAAGCTCTACGGAACGCTCGGCCACTTGGCCTCGGTCAAGCGCCGCAAGGACGGCATGCAGATCGCCGTCGGGGGTTGCCTCGCACAGATGGACAAGGAAGCCGTCCTCGACAAGGCCCCCTGGGTCGACGTCGTCTTCGGCACGCACAACATGGGATCCCTTCCCGGGCTCCTCGAACGCGCCAAGCACAACGACGATGCTGAGCTCGAGATCCTCGAGTCGCTCGAGGTGTTCCCCTCGACCCTGCCCACCAAGCGCGACTCCGCGCACAGCGGCTGGGTGTCCATCTCCGTCGGCTGCAACAACACCTGCACCTTCTGCATCGTTCCGAGCCTGCGGGGCAAGGAGAAGGACCGTCGACCCGGCGACATCCTGAACGAGATCCGCCTCCTCGTCGAGGACGGCGCGATCGAGGTGACCCTGCTCGGCCAGAACGTGAACTCCTACGGCGTCGAGTTCGGCGACCGTCAGGCATTCAGCAAGCTGCTGCGCGCGGCCGGTCAGATCGACGGCCTCGAGCGGATCCGCTTCACGAGCCCGCACCCCGCCGCCTTCACCGACGACGTCATCGACGCCATGGCCGAGACCCCGTCCGTGATGCCGCAGCTGCACATGCCGCTGCAGTCCGGCAGCGACCGCATCCTCAAGGCCATGCGCCGCTCATACCGCAGCGAGAAGTTCCTCGGCATCCTGGACCGCGTCCGCGAGCGCATGCCGAATGCGGCGATCTCCACCGACATCATCGTCGGCTTCCCCGGCGAGACCGAGGAGGACTTCGCAGACACCATGCGCGTCGTCGAGCAGGCGCGGTTCGCGAACGCGTTCACCTTCCAGTACTCGATCCGCGAGGGCACGCCCGCGGCGACCATGGAGGACCAGGTCCCCAAGGTCGTCGTCCAGGAGCGGTACGACCGCCTGATCGCCCTGCAGGAGCGCATCTCCCTCGAAGAGAACCAGAAGCAGGTCGGCCGCGAGGTCGAGGTTCTCGTCTCCGTCGGTGAGGGCAAGAAGGATGCCGAGACGCACCGCCTCACCGGTCGCGCGGAGGACAACCGTCTGGTCCACTTCGAGGTCACCGAGGGATCGGAGCTCCCGCGCCCCGGCGACATCGTGACAGTGACGATCACCCACGGGGCGCCGTTCCACCTCCTCGCGGACGACCCCTCAGGCGCACCCTTGCGCATCCGCCGCACCCGCGGCGGCGACGCCTGGGACCGCGCGCAGGCGGAGTCGTGCGGCGTGCCGGCTCCCGCAGGCGCATCCGGCGCTCCGCGCGCGGTGTCGCTCGGGCTGCCCACGCTCCGCGTCGGTGTCTGACTCAGGCGTGTCCGCCCCGGGAGCGCCCGGCGGGCGCCTCTGGGCGGTGGTCGGTGCCACCGGTACCGGCAAGAGCGACCTCGCACTCGGCCTCGCCGAGACGTTGCGCACGCGCGGCAATCCGGCGGAGATCGTCAACGCCGACGCCATGCAGCTGTATCGCGGCATGGACATCGGCACGGCGAAGCTGACCCCGACGGAGCGCCGCGGCATCCCGCACCACATGCTCGACGTCCGCGATGTCACCGAGGACGCCGCCGTCGCCTGGTACCAGCCGCTCGCGCGGGCCGCGATCGACGACATCCACGCCCGTGGCGGCGACGCGATCCTCGTCGGCGGCTCAGGACTGTACGTGTCGAGCGTGATCTTCGACTTCCGCTTCCCGCCGCGGGATCCGGCCGTGCGCGAACGCCTGGAACGCGAACTCGACGAACTCGGCGCCGGAGCGCTGTTCGCCCGGCTCGAGAAGGCAGACCCCGTCACCGCGGTGCGTGTCGATCCGAAGAACGGCCGCCGCGTCATCCGTGCGCTCGAGGTCCTCGCGCAGGGCGCCGAGAATCATGGCGCGGCTCTTCCCGATGCTCCAGCACTGTGGCATCCGAAGACACGCATCCTCGGACTCCAGGTCGACCGTCCCGAGCTCGTCGAGCGACTCGACCGCCGCGTCGAGCGGATGTGGGAGCAGGGGATGCTCGATGAGGTCGCGGCGCTCCGCGAACGCGGCCTCGAAGAGGGCACCACCGCGCCCCGCGCGATCGGGTACGCGCAGGCGCTCGCGCAACTGGCGGGGGAGATGACGGAGGCCGAAGCGATCTCGGACACCCAGGCGCTGACCCGCCGTTACGCGCGCAGGCAGGTGTCGTGGTTCAAGCGATATCCCGACATCGAGTGGGTCTCGCCGTTGTCCGACCCCCGTGACATCCTGGCGGGATGACGACCCACTACTACACGGCGAGCAGCCTGGACGGGTTCATCGCCACCCCCGAGCACTCCCTGGACTGGTTGCTGAAGCAGGACATCGATGAGAACGGGCCGATGGCGTACCCCGGGTTCATCTCGGGGATCGGCGCACTCGCGATGGGCGCTTCGACCTACGAGTGGGTGATGCAGCACGAGAACGGCGTGTGGAGCTACGAGCAGCCGACGTGGGTGTTCACCCATCGACAGTTGAGCGTACCCGCAGGCGCCGACGTGCGACTCACGCACGGCGAAGTGCCCGATGTCCACGCCGCCATGACCGAGGCGGCCGGAGGAAAAGACCTCTGGATCGTCGGCGGGGGAGACCTCGCCGGGCAGTTCGCCGACGCCGGCCTGCTCGACGAGGTATGGCTGCAGTACGCGCCGGTCACACTGGGCGCCGGTTCTCCCGTGCTGCCGAGAATGCTCGATCTGGAACTGCTCGATGTCGCCCGCAACCGCGCCTTCTTATGCGGTCGCTATCGCGTTCTCCGCTTGGCGCCGAACGTGAAGTAAGCCGCTGGTCCGATCCAGTTCACCAGAATGACCGGTATCCAAGCCGGCTTCGGTCCGCGCAGCTCATCCGCCTCACGGTGAGCCAGATCCCAGAACGCCAGAGCAGCGAACGCGACCTGGACCACGCCGATCACAGCCAGTGTGGCCTTGCCGACGGGCCCGACCTGGCTGATGTCCTTCTTGCCCATATCTCCGCCTCCTCACCCATATCCTCTGCCGTGTGAGGCTCGCGCGCCAGATCATCAGGCGGTATCGGCCGGTCGGCCGCGGATCTCTAGACTGGAGGCATGGTCGCATTCACCAAAGGGCACGGCACCGGCAACGACTTCGTGATCATTGCCGATCCCGACGGCGACCTCGACCTCTCGGCGGAGCAGGTCGCGGCGCTGTGCGACCGTCACTTCGGCATCGGCGCGGACGGGGTGCTGCGAGTGGTCCGTTCCTCGGCCATCCCCGAGGGAGCAGCCGCTCTCGCCGAGGAGCCGGCGGCCGAATGGTTCATGGACTACCGCAACGCCGACGGATCGATCGCCGAGATGTGCGGTAACGGCGTCCGGGTGTTCGCGCACTATCTGCTGCGTGCCGGGCTCGCCACGATCGAACCGGGCACCACCCTCCCGATCGGCACCCGCGCCGGCGTCCGCGATGTGACCACCAGCACGAACGGCTACCAGGTCGACCTCGGCAGGTGGCGGCTCTCCGGTGACGACCCCCTCGCCAAGGCTCGCGGACTCGACGTCGCACGCCCCGGCCTCGGCATCGACGTCGGCAACCCGCACGTCGTGGTGGCGCTCGCGTCCGACGAGGAACTCGCCGGCCTCGAACTGGAGTACATCCCGGAGCTCGAGCCATCCCTGCCCGACGGCGCGAACGTGGAGTTCGTGGTGCCGGGGGAGCCGCTCGTACGCGACGGCATCGGCCACGTCACGATGCGCGTCTTCGAACGCGGTGTGGGCGAGACCCTCAGCTGCGGCACCGGAGTCGCCGCGACCGCCCTCGCGGTGCGCCACTGGGCTGGCGAACGCGCCCCGGACAACTGGCGGGTAGAGGTGCCGGGCGGCGCTCTCGGCGTGCGGATGTTCCCCGCCGAGGACGGCGAGCACGTCGCTCTCTCGGGACCGGCGCAGTTGGTGTACAGCGGCACCGTAGACCTGATCTGACCCCGCACAGCACCCCGGCGACCTGCGAATGCGTCGTCGCATGACAAGCGATGCGGCATCGCACTCCGGCATGGTTCACGATGGTGCGCATGAGCAAGCAGATCCGCTTCAACGCCTTCGACATGAACTGCGTCGCCCACCAGTCCTCCGGCATGTGGCGGCATCCGCTCGACCAGTCCGCCAGATACAAGGAGCTCGGTTACTGGACCGAGCTCGCGCAGCTCCTAGAGCGAGGGCACTTCGACGGGCTCTTCATCGCCGATGTCCTCGGCACCTATGACGTCTACGGCGCATCGAACGAGGCCGCGATCCGTCACGGCGCCCAGGTTCCGGTGGGCGACCCCATCCTGCTCGTGAGTGCCATGGCCGCCGTCACCGAGCACCTCGGCTTCGGTGTGACCGCGGGCACCGCATACGAGCATCCGTACCCGTTCGCACGTCGCATGACCACACTCGATCACCTCACCCAGGGGCGAATCGGCTGGAACGTCGTCACCGGGTATCTGCCCTCCGCAGCCCGCAACATGGGGCACGACGACCAGCTCGAGCACGACCAGCGCTACGACGTCGCCGACGAGTACCTCGAGGTCGCCTACAAGCTGTGGGAGGGCAGCTGGGAGGACGACGCCGTGGTCAACGACCGGGAGAGCGGAGTCTTCACCGACCCGGCCAAGGTGCACGAGATCGGGCACCACGGCGAGCACTTCACCGTGCCCGGCATCCACATCTCCGAGCCTTCGCCGCAGCGCACGCCGGTGATCTACCAGGCAGGTGCGTCGCCACGGGGCATCGCGTTCGCGGCGGGCAACGCCGAGGCGATCTTCGTCGCAGCGCCCACCAAGACGGTGCTCGCAGGGACCGTCAAACGCATCCGCGACGCCCTCGAGGCGGCCGGCCGCGATCGTCACTCCGCGAAGATCTACACGCTGCTGACGATCATCACCGATGAGACGAGCGAGAAGGCCCAGGCCAAATACGAGGACTATCTGCAGTACGCCAGCGACGAGGGCGCGCTGGTGTTCATGTCGGGCTGGATGGGCATCGACCTGTCGCAGTACGACCTGGACGAGCCGATCGGCAACGTCAAGAGCAACGCGATCCAGTCGACCGTGGCGAACTTCCAGCAGGCGAACGACGACGGCACCGAGTGGAAGGTCCGCGACATCGCCAGGCTCGGCAACATCGGCGGCCTCGGCCCGCGCGTGGTCGGCTCGCCCGAAGAGGTCGCCGACTTCCTGCAGGAGTGGGTGGACGAGACCGACGTCGACGGCTTCAACCTCGCCTACGCGATCACGCCCGGAACGTTCGAGGACATCGTCGAGTTCATCGTGCCCGAACTCCAGCGCCGTGGCGTCTATCGGTCCGAGTACACGCCCGGCACGCTCCGCCACAAGCTGTTCGAGCGCGGAGACCGGCTTCCGGACGAGCACCGCGGGGCGGGCTTCAGCCTGCGCAACAACGCGCGGGTCTGAGGCGCGGCACACGCGAAGCGCGGCGCCTGGGCCGTCAGGCGAGCGCGATCGGCTCCGTCGGCGGCGTGCCGTGGCGGCGGACCTTGATCACGCGGTATCCCTTGCCCGTTGCAGTGCGGTGAACGCTGTAGCCGGAGGCGAAGGTCGCGGCCAGCCAGCGCTGAAGCGAATCCGCGCCGAGATTGCGCTGCACGACCAACCAGGCGTCGCTGCGCTCATCGAGTCGCGGGATCCAGCGCTCGAGCATGTCGTGGAGGATGTTCTTGCCCACCCGGATCGGCGGGTTCGAGCGGATCGTCCGGAACGAGACATCATCGGGAACATCGTCGGGCAGCACGGCGTTGACATTGGTGAGGCCGAAGGCTTCCGCATTGCGTCGGACGAGATCGAGCGCACGCTCGTTGACATCCACCGCCCACACCGTCGCATGCGGAGACGCCATCGCCATCGTGAGGCTGATCGGCCCCCAGCCGCTGCCGAGGTCGAGGAAATGACCTCCCGGCGGCACCGGAGGCATGTTGGCGAGCAGGACTGCGGTTCCGGCATCCAGGCGGTCGGGACTGAACACGCCGCCAGCGGTCGTGACCTCGAGGTCCGTGCCTGCAAGACGCACACGAATGGTCCGCAGGTTCTCCGCACTTGCCGGGGTCGCAGAGAAATAGTGATCGGACCCCATACGGTGAGCGTACCGGACGGGCGGGTTAAGGTTAATACGCCGAACATAGAAGGCAGAGGATGACGAAGACCACAGACGACCCCCACAGCGACGAGACCCTCGACCGCGTGCTGGCGAGCGCAGAGAAGCGCACCGAAGCGAGAGTGTTCGGTGCCGCGCAGGCGCTGCAGGATGCGGCGACCGCCGCCTACGGCGACCGAGACGGCGATCAGTGGGATCTCGAGGACCGTCACGCGCTGCGCCGCGTCGCCGGCCTCTCCACCGAGCTCGAAGACGTCACAGAGGTCGAGTACCGCCAGCTGCGACTCGAGAACGTCGTGCTGGTGGGCGTGTACCCGCAGGGCGCGCAGACGGATGCCGAGAACTCACTGCGCGAGCTCGCAGCCCTCGCAGAAACGGCCGGAGCAGTCGTGCTCGACGGCGTGCTGCAGCGGCGCCCGCATCCGGACCCTGCCACCTATCTCGGCCGAGGCAAGGCGCAGGAGCTGAAGGACCTCGTCGCCGCGACCGGTGCCGACACCGTGATCGCAGACGCCGAGCTCGCGCCCAGCCAGCGACGCGCGCTGGAAGACGTCGTCAAGGTCAAGGTGATCGACAGGACGACCGTCATCCTCGACATCTTCAGCCAGCACGCCAAGAGCCGCGAGGGCAAGGCGCAGGTCGAACTCGCGCAGCTCGAGTACCTGCTGCCGCGTCTGCGCGGATGGGGTGACTCGATGAGCCGCCAGGCCGGTGGCCAGGTCGGTGCGGGCGGCGCCGGTATGGGCTCGCGTGGTCCCGGTGAGACGAAGATCGAGTTGGATCGCCGTCGAATCCGCACGCGCATGGCGCTGCTGCGCCGGCAGATCCGCGACTTCGCACCGGCGCGAGACGCCAAGCGCGCCGAGCGCAAGCGGAACACAATTCCCTCGGTCGCGATCGCCGGGTACACCAACGCCGGCAAGTCGAGCCTGCTCAACGCGCTCACGAGCGCGGGCGTGCTGGTCGAGAACGCCTTGTTCGCGACGCTGGATGCCACGGTCCGCCGCTCCGAGACGGCAGACGGCCGTGTCTACACGTTCACCGACACCGTCGGGTTCGTGCGGAACCTGCCGCATCAGCTCGTCGAAGCCTTCCGCTCCACTCTGGAGGAGGTGGGCGACGCCGACATCGTGCTGCACGTGGTCGACGGATCGCACCCCGACCCCGCCGGTCAGCTGCAGACGGTGCGCGATGTGATGGGGGACGTCGGAGCGCGCGACCTGCCCGAGATCGTGGTCTTCAACAAGGCCGACCTGATCGCAGACGACGACCGACTGGTGCTGCAGGGCCTCGAGCCGAACGCGCACTTCGTGTCGTCGCGGTCCGGCGAGGGGATCGAAGAGCTGCGGGCGGCGATCGACGTCGCGCTGCCGAAGCCGGCTGTCGAGGTGCGTGCGCTCGTGCCGTACGGCAGGGGAGACCTGGTCGCGGCCGTGCACGAGACCGGCATCCTGGTGTCGGCCGAGCACGGCGAGCACGGCACGGAGATCCACGCGCACGTCTCTGAGCGCCTGGCCGCGGATCTCGCGCCGTTCGCGCGCTGAGCGGGCTCGCCGCCGTTCGCGGCTCAGCGCGCCGTGAACCGCGCCTCGACCGTCGCTGAGACGACGATGTCCTCTGGCTCGTACTCCATGACCGGGGCCGAGCCCGCTGCGGCGAAGGCCGCGCCGCGTGCCTTCAGCATCTGAGGTGGAGCCTGCTCGCGGGAGATGAGTCCGGTGTCGGCGATCTCGACCGGCGTCACGAACTCAAGCCCGAGGGCGGCCGCGTACGCCTGCGCGCGCTGCAGTGCGACCCCGACGGCGGAGGAGGCGACCTCGCGTTCGATGTCGGCGCGGGTCTGCGGGGTCAGATGCCAGTTCACCCAGCCGACGTCCACGCCGTCCCACGCCGAGATCTCCGACACCCAGATCGACAGTTCGGATGCCTCGGTGAAGGTCGCCGCGAAGTCGATGCTCGCGTAGTAGACGGGGGCGAGCTGCCTGCCCTGGTCGTTCCAGGGGCGCTCGGCGCGGACCGCGAGGCGCTTGCTGTTCCATTCGATGACGGCACCGGCATCCTGCCGTTCGGCGATGCCAGTGCGCACGGGTTCGGCGCGCTCGGCGACCTGCTCGACGACGGTCGCCCGGGCGGGGCCTTCGGCGCGAACGGTGACGTGGATCGTGGCCCGCTCGGGTGCGACGCGCACCTCGTTCTCGCCGCGGACTGTGATGGTGACATCGCTCATGGCTGCGACTCTACGCCAGGAATAGCGTGTGCTCCCGATCCGTTGTATCCTGTGATGCTCGGGTGTTTCGGCATCCGAGTTGGTAATTCCACAGAGTGACAGCGGTCCCTTCGCAAGAAGGACCACGGGGCTGATCGGTTTCGACAGCGCCTGTGAATCCACGAGAAGCGGGCCGAGGATGCAGGGTTATCTCGTGAACGCTCCCTGCAAAACAATAGTTGCCGAAACAAAGCGCAACGACTTCGCCCTCGCTGCATAAGCGAGCCCGATAGTCCGTCAGACCGTATGTGATTCCGATACGGATCCTGGCGTCATCTAGGAATCTTGCTGTGTGACGGCGTCTGGACGTCACGCGGGACTCTTCCCAGGCTGGGCTTGTCGACTTAGGTGTCTGTGACAAAGGTCGGAGCCGAGCAGAACGTCTTCACAGACTGCGCCCGGAGAAGCCGTGGGTACTCAGCGTTGGACGGGGGTTCGATTCCCCCCAGCTCCACGGATGGTGTCAAACATGTGTATCACCACAGTCAAGGTGGAGGTTCAGATCGTTGCGCACCATGTGTATCATCCGAGACAGGTTCGACGTCCCGGAGAACGGTCGCTGTCACTAGTGAAGAAGTCATCACGCGCGCGGTCCACTGCCTTGTTTGTCAGGGCGGTGGACCGCGCGCGTGTTTCTGACATCGAGGTCGATGGGCAGCTGATCCCGGGAGCCGTGCTCCGCGAGATTCTGGACGTCCAGCGAATCCCGGATGGAACGCCGTTCGTGACCGACGGTTCTGGACGCTTCGACACACTGCGGCACGTGAACGCCTACCTTCTTGATGCCACCCGCCAGCGCGCCTATCCGATGCGCAACATCCGTGGCAACCATGCCGGCGCACTCGTAGGCTTTCTGAACTTCATTCGCGAAACATCACCCGACGCCGACCTCACCGACGCCACCACTGAGCACCTCAACGAGTACAAGAAGCGCCGACAGGTGATGTTGGCAGGCAGCTCCTGGAACACCGAAGTCAGCAACATCGCTCTCTTCTTCGCCTACGCAAGAGACAAGGGCTGGCTCAACACCGACCCAGTCCCACGATGGGGCAGCCGCCAGCGCAACACCCTCAAATCCTCCGAGAAGGACACCAAGAGGATCCGCTTTCTATCCGAGGAACAGCTCGCCTACTTTCTCGACCACGGACTCCGCGGCGACGCCGTCCCGAATGACCGACCAGAGTACCCCGAACGCGACTACACATTTGGCCTCACCCTCGCCAGCACAGGACTACGCCGCGAAGAAGCCAACTTCCTTCTCGACCTCGACGTCCCTACGAACCTTGCACGAGGTAGTCACGTCTTCGAACGGGTCGGTAAAGGCAACAAACCGCGCGACGTCCACATCATCGACTGCCTCGCCGACGCCATCGACCACTATCGTCGAGGCGAGCGCGAGTACCTGGTCGAGCGTGCACAACCTACCCTTCGCCGCCACCGCCGGAACGGCACACTCACCATCGCCGAACCCGTTCCCACCGCCAACGGCACCGCGCTCCGCATCGACGGCCGCACTATTCGTCCCGAGCGCCTACCCAACGAGCTACGCCGCACCGCCGTCTGGATCCGCGACGACGGCCTCATCGACCCCCTGGCACTCTTTCTCGTCGAGGGCGGACGTGCCCCGGCCATTGACCGATTCAACCGGCTGTTCACCGATGCCAATCACCGAGTCGCCAGCCTCGGTCCTCATAGGTACGCTCCACCCGCGCACCTTGCGGTAACCCCCCACATTCTTCGTCACACCTTCGCGGTCCGTACCCTGGCCACATTGATGCGAGAGGGAAGAGATGTCAATGGCGATCCCTACGCGCTGATCGCAAGCCCGCTTCTCGTCGTGCAAGGTCTCCTCGGCCACGCGAGCCTGTCAACAACGCATGGCTACTTGTACCATGCCGAGAGCTATACAGACCAGGTCCCGGGTGCCCTCCGATCAGGCATCATCAACCTCGTAAAGGGGCTGTGAGCGTGGCCGAGTACGTTGCAGAATATGCCACGCCTTACGGGCGCGCGCATTCATTCATCCGCACCGATGATCTCCCAACGCCCGAACTCGCGCATGCTCTAGCCGCGCGCTGGGTTGAGATCGCGGAAGTAAACCCAAGCGCAGTGGGAATCATTCGCGGCGCTATCGTGCGGCTTTGTAAACATATGGCTTCGCAGATTGGGTTCGACACCCGCAACCATTCGTTGGGTGACCTTCGCAGACGCCACATCGTCTCCTGGGAATCCACACTATTGACGATGCAAGCCGAGGTGCATACAGACACTCCGTACCGGTATGCCGTCATCATGTTCGCGTTCCTGCGCTATATCGAGGACCGGCACCCGGGGTCACTTCACCCAGAGGTATATACCAAGGTCCGACAACCCACCCGGCTCGCCCATATCAGGGGCCAACCACGTGCAGACTATTCCGACGATGAGCTCAGGAGGATCAAGGCCGCCGTCCGGTCACTCGTGCGCCCCGACGGGGAGTGGACCACCCGAGCGGTCGCGGACGTCATCATCGCGTTCCATGTTGCTCTTTGCATCAGTACGGGAGAGCCCCCGGAAGTCCTCCGCATTCTCAAGCTCGACGACATCACTGCTACGTCCTCGGACCCGAGAAGCGAAGGAATGTCAACCGAGCAGATTGCTTCTGGGCGGATCGCAGACAGCTACACAGTCACCCTCCGCAAGAACCGAGCACACATCGTCGAAGACGTAACTTGGACTCGTCGCAAGCACGCGACAACGGTCCGCTACCTCGATGCCCTCATCGCGCTCGGGGAGCCCCTGCGGCGACAGACGCGGGAGCGCAGCCTGTGGATGCTGGAGAACGAATCAGGTATGCCGACCCCGGCTCCATGGAAGCGGCTGAGCCTGACTGATTGGTTCGGTTCATACGTTCGCGGCGAGATCTCGCTGCCGCACCATATAGGACGTTTCCGAAAGTCCGCCATCGCGGCCGAGATCATCGCTGAGCCGGCCCATTACCTCCGCACCCAGCGACGACATACCCAGGACATGCTCTTCGACCACTACACCAACAGTCCGACCCTCCGGCAGGACGCGGGTGAGCGGTTGGTGAGATCAATCTCGGAGCTGCGCGACCGTGCCCTCGGGCCAACGGTTGATACGGGCGACGGAATAGTCCAAATCGACCCGACCACCAGCCAGGTGATGCAGCTCAACGAGACTTCGCTACCGGAGAGCGTCGGCGGCGCGCTCACGGGCTGTCGAGACCCTGAAAACTCTCCACACGCACCTCTCGGAAAGGTCTGCCCCATGTCGCGAATGGGTACCTGCTTCACATGCCCCAACGCAATCGTTACTACCGAGCACCTCCCTGCGCTCATCCTCGTCAATTCTGTGTCGGCTCCTGACGCCGCCGCCGATAAGACAACGTGGCAGAAGGTGTGGGGGGCAATCCACGCAGCCACGACCACCATCCTTCAGATGTTCCCGCCCACAGCAGTAGACGAAGCCCGCCAGCACACAGATGAGGTGCTCGTCGACCTCGGACTGCGCCACGAGATGAGAGGTCCAGTCGATGGGTGAGCGCGCCGCTGATACCACTGAGGGCAACCCGCCATCTATTCCTCCCGACGACTACATTCACGACGACCTTCCTCACGGGTCAAGGTTCGAGGATGACACTTGGGACTATCAAGACATCAGGCCCCTCGGGCACCCCAGTCGTTGGGTCCGCTTCGCAAGGATTCCGGCCGGATACCGCAACGACGTCAAACTTCATGTCCTATTGCAAGGTCGTCCCCATCATCCTGTCGCTGTCCTCGCCGGCGTCGCGATCCGCCGGAAGGTCGCAACGTTGTCCTCCATACTCAGCACGGTGACCGACCTCGCAATTCTTACCGCCTGGGGCGAGAGCAAGGGGCTGCGCACCTTCGGCGATTGGAACCAAGACCATGCCAATGACTTTCTGAGTGATCTCAGGAGTGGCAAACACCGCGAGGACGGCCGGCCGAATGGCCCCAGTACCGTGCGCCACTACGTCGTGGCGCTGAAGAAGATCGCGATGCTCGCACCTCTGGCACAGCATCCGCTGTCATTCCAGCCATGGCCCGCGGAGAACGCGTCGAATGTCGCAGGGGAGTCCACGGACAAGGGCAATAAGACCCCGCCGTTGCCTTGGGAGACATGGCAACCCCTCATGGTCGCTGCAGACACAGTTATCACGAGACTTTCACCGCTCATCATCGACATGCAACGAGCGTTCCGAGCCGCGCGCCCGAGCGAGTACCTCAGTCGCGGAGTTACGGGGCAGTCGGCGGTCGATAAGTTGCAACAGCATCTCGACGGCGGGTACCTCATCCCACTGCACACCGGCGTCGGTCGCTCCAAGCATCAGGCGCGCGGCGGCATCAACTTCTCACAGATCTGGCGCACTCTCGGTATCAGCGAGAACGTCCGGAAGCGCACAAGTCACAACTACACCCCGGAGGCGATCCAACTCATCGAGGACGCTGTTGCCGCAGGTCGTATGGAATACGGCGGTCTGATGCCGACCGAAGACACGTGGGCAGCGGAGATAGGCCTTGCGGAGGCCGAGCACCTCCCTGGAGTGCTTCGTGCTGCCTGCTACATCATGATCTCCAGCATGTCCGGCATGCGGGACAGTGAACTTCAGGCTCTTCGACGAGACGCCTTCGACATCTCAGCGGTCATTCCCTCCGTGAGGTCCATGACGTACAAGAGTCAAGAGGTAGGAGGGAAAGCCCGCTCGTGGTGGGTGCCGTCCGTCGTTCAAACTGCCGTCGATGCGCTCGAGCAGCTAAGCCTCACTGGCCGACTGTTCTCTCGCAGCGGCAAGACAGGGCAGGGTGGGGAGGGAGGCGAGTATGCTTTCGCGCGCGATCTCAAGAGTTTCATCGCATTCGTCAACGCCGGTCCAGAAGAACGTGTTGGACGGGGCACGGACCTGGATCTGAACCCCATTTTGTTGCGTCCCCGAGACGCCATCAACGCCACATCCCTTCGGCGCACGCTCGCGGTCTACGCCGCTACCTACCCCGGGGCCGAGATCGGGGTGGGCATCCAGCTCGGCAAGGCCTCGATTCGCGCGACGAGCGGATATGTGCGGGACCAGCACCACGCCGCGACGACAGTCATCACCGACGAGCGGACGAAAGCCATCCGCCAGGACTTGAAGCGTCTGCTCTTCTCCGGTACACCCATTGCAGGACCTTCCGGAGATCAGCTCGAGAACATCCGCGTCCAGGTCATCTCTGACCCAAAGCGTGCAGACCAGCTAATCGCTCGCGTCGCCGAGAACTACACACTGGGAGTCGTGAACGACTGCGCCTATCGAGAGAAGACGGCCGCATGCGGACCTGGCGGGCCCAAGCTCGCTGACCATGTCTGCTTCACTACCGATTGCCCTAACGCGGTTCTTCATCAAGCTCATGTGCCAGTCTGGGAGATGCAGCTCGAGCGACATGACCGGGCTTTGGACGCATCGAACCTGCACCCCGCGTTGGAGACTAACCTGCGGCGTGGCCGGGCCAAGATCGCGAAGGAGCTGCGAGCCCTCCGTCCGCCAGAGCTCTTGGGGGAATCCGAATGAGGTCGAGCAACATCGCCGTGAGCGAAGACGTCCTTCGTCGTATCGCCGACGCCATCGATGAGATCGCGAGCAACGACGAGTTGCAACGCACCAAACGGCAGATCGAGAAGTTGGCGAGCCTGTCCCACCCTACGGTTGCCCGAGCCTTCGCCCAAGACCTAAGAGAAAAGACCCCCTTCGCTATCAACGCGCGCTTCGCCGCGCTGAACCCGGTCAACAAAGGGCTGTCGCCGAAGGAACAGGTGGCGCGACGAGAGAAGCAGGATCTTGAGGCTGCCCGCGAGCGAATTGTCGAACTCGAGACTCAGCGCGACGCGCACCTTCAGGCTCTGTACGCCTACTTCGTCGCGAGCTCCCCCAAGGAGCCGTCGCCAACGGTGGTCCCCATCAATCGTGCAGTTCGAAAGGCAGACGGGCTATGAGCTTGTGTGCCGGCGCTACTGGAGACGAGCAACGTACCTGAGGCCTAAACGCTTGAAGGTTTCCTCTCTCACGTGCTTGACCGTGGTACCGACAAACCGCTCAATGACCGCGCGATGTGGGGCGTCGTGCGGAAAGTGCGGCCGCCCACTACCGCCACTAGCGACACGAGCATAGTCGCCTCCCAGAGCAAGGAGGATCTGGCGAGCATCGTCAAGGTCGACCAACGTTTCGCTATTAGCCATGAGCGCCACAACTTGCTCTCGGAGAGCACCTGCTTGTTGCAATCCCGAGATGCGGGCCGGACGAAGCCTCCACTCCTGGGCGAGAAGAACGGATGCAATCCCGCGCGCCTCCGCCCTAGTCGCCCCGGACAGGAACGCCGGAAGACCCGTCACGACAGCAGTCCTGGCCTTCTGCGTCGGCACAGTACTACGCAGGAACGAAGCGATCCATCGACTTGGCAAGATCGCCGGGACAACGAAAGCGGCGAATTGCTTTGACACCTTGATGGTCCGTTCGAGCGTTACCCAATCGACCATGAGTGCGCTGCCAAACGCGCTCGCGTCATCTTCCAGAAGCCGCGCAGCAAGCAGCCTTGCGACAAGATCGCCGCTCTCAGGGGTGAGAGCGGATGCTTCCAACTTGCCGGTGTCGAGCGTCGATACGGTACGTACCCGCGCGAGAGTCGAGGAGATGACATCCCTCGCCCGAAGGATCGCATGCGCCAAATCCACGCGCGTCGCTGGATCGAGCTTCGCGGGATCGAGGATCTTACGAGGCTTCAGCAACTTCGCGAGATGCTGGTCCACACCGTACTGCTCTACATACGCAGCGACGTTGACTGCCGACGGCACCACCCTCTGCGCTGCGACTATCTCTGGCCAGGCGTCAATCTCGAAGACAGACAGCTCTGGTACCTGCATGGGGAGTGTCGCGTCAAACACCACCGAGAGCTTCTCGCGGTCCACTGCCTGCACATCTCGGATCAGCGTCACGAGTTGCGAGACGTTCTCCACCATGGTGACTGACTGCGACTTGGATTGGGTCAGATGCGCGTAGTCCGCGATGTTCTGAAGGATGTGGTTATAGAGATCGCGATTCGTTTGACGAAGAGCGCCAAGATCGACATTCCCGCTAGGCACGAACGCGCGGAGGTTGACAAGGGTCACAGGGAACATGCCGAGCGAAAGTACGGCATCCCGAGAATCAGCCGAAAGAGGAGTCAGATCGGGTATCTGATTGCCGTGGCCGTCGAGCAGACCGATGACGAAAGCGGCGTGTGCCGTCGACGAGGGAGACGTAAAACTCGTGAGCCGCCGATAGTGCTCCGCGATGATTGCCGCAACGGACGCGCTGGACGCCTGGCTATCGTCCTGGATCTCTGCAAGCACAGCATCGAGAACGGCTAGGCGTGAGTCATCGGCAACCGCGCTCGCTGTTGCAGCGTAGTGCGTGGCCTCCCGCCAATGGGGAACCATCGTCGCGAGGAGCGCGCCAGGCGAGGCGCCCTGCGACATATACGCATCGAGGAACTCAAACTTCGCGTCGCCCATCTTTCCAAGTTGCCGCCCTACGAGAGAAGCGGCTACAGGACGCTCTCGCAGCAGGTAGTCAACGAAATCAATATTCAGAACGCTCGCATCATTGAACAGATCCGCTCGGTCGTTCTTATCGGCCTTCTGCTCACGAAGGATGTGCTGGATGTCACGCTTGGTGAGGGGATAGTTCGTATCGGGCACGCCGGGGCTGATGCATCGATAGATGTACTCGCGGGCGGCCTTGCTGAGATGCTTCCCGTAGTAGTTCGACGCGTAGAGGGCGAAGTGCGACGTGATGTATCCATGCCGCACGAGTTCGCGCGACATTTCGGATGGCAAGATGGCGGACACGAGGTCTGCGAAGCTTGCCTCCGTTCTCTGGCCTAGGATTGCCCGCAACCGAGCATCCTCTTCATCGGTGAGATCCAACTCATCGGCGGGGATCGTCAGATCTTGTCGCGTGTGCAGCTGTGCCCAAGTGTGATGGCGCAGGAGGGCGACCGTCTCGACGAGTTGGCGCTCCTGGGCCGCAGCCAGCTTGGTGTCCCGCGTCGCCCAATCAGCCGGGTTGACGGGGGCTCCCAGGAGACGCGTCAAACTCTCGGTTGAGATGGCGAACGCGGTTGAGGTGCCGTTATTGCGGTTCAGACTCAGTACGACTTCGCCGTCTTCAGCGACCGACGCCCACCCAGACGGCGTCGTGATGGCATCGTCAATCTCAGGGGCTAGCGACACTGTGAAGGTGCCGGGAGCCGAGTCGTTGAGAACATCCCGAAGCGCATGGAGACGTAGCCCAAGCGCTCGAGCTTGTTCTTCGGCGGTGGGCGCGGGGCGGGTTGCCGTTCGATACTCGGTGAGTCGTCGGGTCGCCAGAGGAATCGCTCGCGCGACGAGCGCCCGCCAGGAGACGTACAGGTGATCCAGCGAGCTATCGCGGTGTCTGATGCTCTCATAGTCCGCGAGATGTGTGTTCTTGAACAGCACGATGGCGAAGACCAGGTTGTCGTTGATATCCGGAAGAGCACGCTTCGCGACAACGAGCTCCTGACGGTACACCTCAAACTCGTTGCGAACATTGTGGATCATTCGCATGTCGGCGACATGTCGGGCGGCCAGCCGGATCAACGCCGGCTTGATCTTGAAGTCCGGGCTCTTCATCGCTTTCGACATCACATCTCGCGCGTTGTCTGGGCTGATGAACGGCACGACAGGAATGACCACGTCAAAGAACTTGGTGCGGCTGGCTCGCTTCAGTGCCTCCTTGGCGCGGTCGGAAAGCTGAGTACTGCCTTCCCTCTCCGGCGCATCGGCGCCGATCTTCTCGAACACGCTGTCGCGGATCGCGTAGACGAAGACGATGCGTCGGTTGAGCTGATGAGATTCATTCAGCAAGTTGTTGAGCGCGCGAAGGGTGTCGAAGATCTCGGCGTCTTCGAACCGGTCGATGTCCTCGATCAGTACGAGCGTCGTCCCCGTCGCCTCGAAGAAGTAGACGATTTCGTCTAGGTATGCGTCGAAATAGGTGTCCGACTTCTTCGCGAGCGTGACCGTCGTAATCGCAGCGTTCACGGAGGCGCTCATGAGCGGTCGCGAGCGCACGATGCGCACAGCAAGCCACGTTGCGCCCACCAGAAGCGCGGTCGCGACAATATAGGCGAGAGCGTGGCGCCACCAACCATCGAACCAGCTCGTGATCAGCGGGTGCAGCGGGCCAAGAGCGAAGAGGACCAACGCGATGCTCAGCCCGATGACAAGGGCGCTTCGCAGGCCACGGAACCGGGGCGGCACGCTCGCACGGTGAAACCGCGTTCGAGGAACTTCGGCCACAGCGGTTCGGTACAGGAGCTGTTTGACGATCTCCTTCTGGATGAGGTTTACCTGTGAGGGTGGTGACGAAGCAGTCTCATCGCCATCGAATGTGCTTCGCGGAGCGATTGTGGAGAGAGCGAGGGTGACCGTCTTTTCCCGGTATCGGGGATGCTCTTTGAGGTGCTGAAGAACGCTGCTCTTACCGGTACCGTATGCGCCAGTCAGCGCGATGTTCCGACTGCCACCGTGAGCGATAGCGCGCTCGAGGAGGTCGAAGTACAACTGGTGACGAGGGGGATCAAATTTCGGCGCCAGGCTCCCCAGGCGCAGAGTCTGCCCAGTTCGGGGAGGTGTGCCCTCGGCGTGGTCATCATCGGCTGATGTCGAGATGAGATTGTCTGGCATGGCGACATCGTATTCTCAATACGGTGCGCCGAACGGTAACGGTGGGGAACGCTGTTGAGAGAGCCGATTACGAGTGAATGTCCGGGGGCGCTCGTCGGTGGCTCGAACTAAGACGTTCAGGGACGACACCGTCCGGCTCGTCGTCCGGTCCTCAGGCGCGGTCACATCAACGGCCGCTGCTACGTTCGAGCCATGCGGCCCATCTTCACAAGACTGCTCGAGGACAAGCAGTCGAACGTCTCACGGCACATGAGGGCGATGTACCCCGCGACGCTGGAGCTTCGAAGGCTCGTGCGCGCCGCGGCCGGAGACATCATCGTCCACCCCGGGGACGCGAACGCCGGCACCGTCGGGACAGCGTTCGACATCCTCAGCGGATTCCTCCTCATCGACGACTACGTGCCGCTGAACCCGCCCACATCCCACGTGTGGCGTCCCGTGTACGGCCTGATTGCGCAGCGGCTCACCGAGTACGCGCACGAGGACAAAGCCGGTCGTGCCACCGACGATGACTTCTACCGGTACATCTGGGTGCTGGCGGAACTGGCCAGCATCGTCCGCGGCGGGCACGCCAACCCCGACAGTGCACTCGAGAAAGCCGTGCGCGACGCGGCCGGCATCGACGCGCTCCTCGGCATCACCCCCGATGATGGCATCCGCCAGCTCCGGGAACTCGAAGCAGTCGCCGCCGAGCACCTCTACCCGCACCTGGAACCGGCGCGGAAAGCGCCTGTCGCCTTCCCTGCGGTCAGAGACCTGGTGCAAGCAGAAGCGGACATCATCGCCGGCGACATGCTCCTGGACTTCAAGTCCGGCACCAGCGCTCCGCACCAGACCACCGGTGCTCGGGCGTTCTTCCCCACGAGCGCTGACATCTACCAGATCCTCGGGTACGCGCTCATGGACGACCCCGACGATGGCTACGGTATCAACGCCGTCGGGTTTTACGCCGCACGGTTCGGGCACTCTAGCGTTTGGGAGCTCCCTCAGCTGCTCGGCATCACAGCTGGTGGCCACGCAGTGAACGTTGACGCCGCCAGGGCCTGGTTTCGCTCTGCCCTCGAAGCGGATTACAACGCGGTGCTGTCGAACATCATGAACTGAACCCTTTCGACGTCGACGAGAAGGTTCAGCGACGCGCTCGCATCAGAGTCACGCGAAATACGGTCAGACTGGTGGCCGTCCAAGGGGCAGTCAGTAGCTTCGGCAGATCCGTGCAGAGCGCCACAGGGGGCGCTCCTCACGTCCGCGGGTGTCGACGATCCCGGAGTAGGTGGTCGCCCACGCTTCGAAGGTCATGAAGCCGCCCGAGCGTCCGGGCGGCTTCACGTCTGTCGGTCAAATGCCATACTCAAACGTCACGCCGCGGCGCAGCTTCTTCCCGAACTCTTCGCGCGTGAAGTGCCACGCCGGTTCGATGGGGACGGGGGAGCCGAGGGAGAACCCGATGCGCGGGCGCTCCGACCCGGAGGTCTTGTACGTCTCGTCGGTCTTGTAGGCGTCGACGACTGTCCACGCCATGAGGGGCTGACCCTCGTACACTGCGACGAGGTGGGTCATCTCGTGACCGCGACTCTCCGTGATGGCCCAAGCCCGCTGCGCGACCCTTACGAGCTCGTCGGCGGACATGCCGGGCTGGTAGGACTGGGCGACGGAAACGAAAAGCACGTTGCTCATGATGATTCCATTCCGCTCGCGAGAAGCAAGCGCGTCGTGGGCTCTCGCCTGGTGCAAGAGCCCGTTGGATTGACTGTACACGCATTCGGCGCGATGCGTGCAACCCCTGCGATTATCTAGAGTGGCATCCGATAAGGAGATTGCGCGTCACGACTGTTCCGACCTCGCGGGTATCAGCAGGCCGACTCCAACGAGGATGAGAACTGCGATACCGACCCAGGGTGATGTGAAGCTTCGTAGGTCTCAGTTGCGCCCTAGGCTGCATCGGCACTCGCGTGGGCGGCCGCTAGTCTCAGAGCGTGAGCACGGACAACAGAAGATTCATCTTTCGACCGCTCGCGGTCTTCGGCACCGTCGTGTCGGCGGCGTTGACGATCCTGCTTGGGTTCCTCCAGGTCGGCAGCTGGGTCAATGAGAACGCAGTCTGGGTCCTCTGGGTTTCCATCGCCGCGCTCATCATCTGCATCCTGTTGTTGACCGCGCATCTCGCCGCAGTAAAAGAGCAGGCAGGTGCTGCGGCGCGCGCAGCGGCCTCTGAAAGCGCGAAGGCCGTGACGGCGACGAATGAGGCGGCCGCCGCGAGAGAGGCGGCAAGTATCGCGGAGCGTACTGCAGTCGACGAGCGAGAGACAGCGTTGCGCGCCGTCGAGGAGACCAGCGCCCTCAGAGAAAAACTGAAAGCCACCGAGGCGTTGGCTCAAACGTCAACGGCTCTTGGCAAGCTGGACGGAAAGCTCGCTGATCAGCTGTTCGAGTACGCCTCCAACGAGGAGACTCTCACGATGCTCGGCATGTTTTTCCCCTATGAGATTCCTCGCGGGGCGGTTGGTCGTATCGAGGAGCTTTCCAAGCTGCCGATGACTCGCGTTGCTCACAACGACGAACTGTCCGCGCATTTTCGGGCGCTGACTGAGGGAGCACAGGCGTGGTTGGATAAATTTCTGCCGTTGGTGTCGACGCGGGGCGATCACTTCACTACCCGGCTCGATCATGACGTGTCGCAGGAAGCGTACAAGCAGCACTCTGCGAAGACTGACGAGCTCGGAGACGCCGGATTCAGGCTGCACGAAAGGATGCTTGCCTACCAGCGCTACTACGCGTCAGTCTGATGACCGCCGTCACTACCGGGCGATTGAAGCGAGTCCGGCCGCTGCGACGCCGAGAAGTTGTCTTGAAGGCGGGCAGGTTCAAGAACTGCATACGCACGCGTCGTGCTCGGCAACCGTCTCAGATGCGACACGGCCCGCAGTACTACTAGCCACAGTTCATGCTTCGTGAACCAGACCACCTCATGGAACTCTTCGAGGTCCGGGCACGATGCGGCGGCCTGAGAACGTGAGCGGTGTCGTCGAGCGGTACGTAACTACCTCGTCATTAGTGAGGAAGACGGGAGAGGCGCATGCGGTCGGCCGACGGCGTGCGATCCGACCGAGTACGTTGATGTTCATGATCCCCGTCGAGAACCTTCTCGCGTTCGCGCTCGCATCCGTGGTCATCATCGTGATTCCCGGGCCGAGCGTGCTGTTCGTCATCGGGCGGTCCATCGCGTACGGTCGGCGAGCGGGAGTTCTTAGCGTCGTGGGGAACAGGCTCGGGACGATCCCCGCTGTTGTCGCTGTGGCTTTCGGAGTCGGCGCGATTGTCGCCGCCTCCGCGGTCGCGTTCACCGTGATCAAGGTCGTAGGCGCGCTCTACCTGGTCTGGCTCGGGATCCAGGCAATCCGGCACCGGAACGCGCACGTCGTGGATACGGGTCGCCCATCGCTGTCGTCGTGGAGGCTGCTGCGCCAAGGCTTCGTCGTGGGGCTCGCAAACCCGAAGACCATCGCGTTCTTCGTGGCAGTGCTCCCGCAGTTTGTCGCGCCTACCGCCGGTCCCGTGTGGGCACAGCTGCTCACCCTCGGCCTTGCGTTCCAGGCAATCGCTCTAATCTTCGACAGCACCTGGGCCCTAGCCGCCGGCACTGCGCGCGCGTGGTTCGCCAGATCTCCGCGCCGCATCTCAACGCTCTCCGGCGCCGGGGGCGCGATGATGATCGGGCTGGGTGGGACGCTCGCGTTCGCAGGGTCCAAGAACTGAATTCGCCTCGAATCGCCGGATGCCGCAGCTGGCGGGTCTCTCTGCCCTGGAGGAGCCGCCGCTACTCGTAGCTCTTATGGACGTGCCAGCCGTGCTCTCCCTTGTACACGTCGAAGACGAGGGAGGTGCCCTGGTCGTTCGTGCCTTGGAATCGCCATCCGTAGAGGCCGTGGTGCGCCTCGAGCGGCGCACTCCAGATTGAGTGGCGCAGGCGGGTCGGGGTGTCGGTCATTCTCCACCGCTGGCCACCGTAGACCATGCGGACGGGGATGTCGTTGCTGAGCCATAGGGTCACAGGGTGTTCGACGGTGGTGAGCATGACATCGATGATAGAACATAGCTTCGAAGGTTGCTAGAGTGAAAGTCGGTCGGAGAGAGGAACGCCGACGTGGGGACAAGTAAGCGACTCGCTCCGTACTACGACATGCAGGCGCAGCACCGGGCGATACTTGCAGCGGCGAAAGCAGGCTCGCTGCAGTCGCTCACCGACCGCGAGCTTGCTCTGCGTGAGCACCCGCTCACCATCTACCCGCAGCCGCTGAAACCGGTCCTCGCCTGGGTGAGGTTCGGATCCGAAGCCGTGCGCGTCGACGCCAAGCTCGCCAGGTCAACGCCGCTGGCTGCAGGGATCGAGTTCCGGGCCGGCGACCAGATCTTCCGATGCTGGGTGTGGGGTAGCGCTGTGCAGGCGCGCGCCCAGTAGCCCCAGTACGACGCCGTACCTCAGGGTGAATGGGGCGAATCAGCCAAGGAAACCAAGGACCTGCCAAGGTCACCTTGGCTGGAGCTTTCCTTACTCTCGACTGGGATCGGAGACCGCTGCCAAGGTTGCCAAATAGTAGATAGTGTTCATGAGAGAGAAAAGTAAGTAAGTAGCAAATAGGGGAACTTCTCTCCTGAAATCCCCTACATAGGGCACCCCACACTTGGCAACCTTGGCAGGTGCCACGTCTTACCGCTGCAAACTGGGATTTTTCCGGAGTTTGACCTTGGCAACCACCTTGGCAGGTCTTGGCCGTCAGACGATGTACTCCCGGACTGAAGTGGTCTCGCCTCGTATACGATCCACAGGCAGACCTGCTCCGAGGTGATGGCGCGGCATCGAGTATCTCGCGTGCAGCAGGCATGGAGCACTTCAATGCGGTCGGCATAGAGGAACCACGCCGCGGCCTCGCTCACAGCCGGGCTGTCGATCCTCGGGGTGGCCATGGAAAGCCTCAGCTTCCCGAGCGCGTGCAGGCAACTGCAGCTCCCTAGTAGGCCACTCAACGTCATCGACATCCCAGAGGACGACTTGGAACCGTTGGCGGTTCGGGTAGTCGCGCCCGGGTTTTGCTGAGATGCTCCTAGTCGAATGGTTCAGATGTCAGCGGTCTAGGCCAGACTCGGAAGGGGCAGAACGCCCGTGCATCCCACCAAAATGGTCGTAGCCACTTTCTGAGAAACGAGCCCCATGTCAGATCACAACCCCAATCCCGCTCAGCCGTCGGATCCGTCGCGGGGTGCCGATGCCGTTCCGCCCGCGCATTCAGAAACGGAGCCGGCGTCGTTCGCCACTCAGAAGTTCTCTGAGACGTCGCGGAAGCGCAGCTGGAAGCTCCCGGCCATCGTCGCCGTCGGCGCGGTCGTCGTCGTTGCCGCCGCTGGAGGCGTCGTCTATGCCGTCACGCAGCCTACACAGATCGAGCGCACTTACGAGGTGTGCGGGGGAACCAAGGCGCTGGTGAAGTATTTCGAGGAGAATGACTGGGATTCCGGAGACCTGATGGAGACTGCAGCGCCCTTGTACGAGGGCGTGCTCACCGTGGAGGACGACGGAGCGGCCCTCATCATCCAGACTAAGAGCGAAGATATCGACCCGCTGGGTGTTACTGCCCTGGCGATGGACTGCGTGTTCGAAGAGCTGCCCGTCCCAGGATACGTGCAGTCCAACATCAGAGCCGTCACCGCATCTTCCGGGCGCTTGACGGAGAAGTGGGACGGCTACGACGCCACGTTCGGTTACCACCCCGACAACGGCGCGAACATCGTCATCGTCAAGCGCTGAGTCCACAGGCTCAATCCCACCCAGCCTTGAAGACTGACGATCAGCGCCGTGAGCAGGATGTTTGGTGCACCGGGGGCGAGTCGCGACGGTCGACATCCGCCAGGGCGCACCGCCCGTCACGCCACCAAGAAGGACGCCCTCGCGCACGATCCTGAAGCTGCCCGTCCCGTAGTCGTTCGATGTTGCTGGGTTCGTCGACGCCGCCGCTGCCGGGGGAGTCGTGTGTTCAGCCACTGCGCCCACGTCCACGAGTCCTCGATCCCTGTGTGAAGAACACGGAGGACCTCACGGAGCCCGCCCACCACGGTTCCGTTCCAGAGCTCGAACTGCGGATAGAGCAGCATGCCGTCATCGGTGCGCATACCAGCAACACGCCTGAGATCGTTGCCAGGCGGGTTCATGCTCGTCGCCTCGAGCTGATCTAGGCACAACGCGCGCCCTACCCAAGAGCCCAGTGTCGGTGAGAAAACACCTCAGCCTGTGCCTAGACACCTTGAGCAGGGACGCCCAGTCGTTCCAACCATCGAGCGGTCAAGCCGCGGTCGTCGGTGCTGTGCTTTCTTGCAGCCACACGACGCACGTGATCACCGAGCTCCCGACACGGTCGCCGACGGCCAGGAAAACGGGAGCGGGCAGGATGTCGCCGTCGTGGACTGGCAGGAGCACGCTGTCCTCGACGATCCATGCCGCGTCCGGCCCCGCAACAACGTACGTGCCCCTATCGTCGACGCGGTCGACGAGGATGCCGGCGAGGATGCGAACGATAGGCGTGGTGAGCGTCCACTGGGCGCGCGTGTGGACGTAGAGGTGGTCGCCGAGCGTTACCTGCTCGACGCCCCGTCGGGAGTCTGGGTGCTGTATCGCTTCCCCGACGCTGTCGGCCGTGGTGGCCACGCTGGTGGGCACGGCGACGACGAGTCCACTGTGCCAACTCCCCGCTCCGGCCGGTACGGCATGCGAGCGTGAGGTGATCTTCGACCAATACCCGGCTGCGGAGATGGCGTGCACGGACCCGGACGCGGTAACGAACAGCGTGACAGCCTCCAGCTCGGCCGGGATCTGTCGGTGGGCGTCGGCGCGGCCGCGCCGACCCGGGGTGAGTACGAACCCGCGTGGGACCTCGAACGCGAGTACAGACTCATCATCGGCGTATCGACCAAGTACGGCCCGTATGTCTGGCATGCCGGCGCTCGCGCCGCCCGGTTGCAGCCGGTTGAACGAGGTCATCTCCTCGCGGGCGAAGACGAACCCGCCCGCCACGACCAAACCCGCGTGGATCGGGTCGTCCTCGAAGATCCGAAGCGGGACGCACCACAAGATCCGCTCACCGTCAGCGGAATCCTCCGACCTGAGGATGCCGCCCCAGAACGCGATCTCATCAAGCACTTCCTCGTTGTCAATAGGTCGAACCGGGTCCCCCTGCAACGTGTCGAGTGCGAGCATCGCCGGTTGCCACCCCGGTTGCCCCACCGGAGTGATGGTGAAAGGCGCGTGGATCACCAGGCCCGCCGCGACATCCACGACGAACAAGCCGCCCGCGGTACGAATCCCGTATAGCGCCGTCACCGCCGTTCCCGCCCGCCGGACGTGAACCGGACGATGCGACGACCACTACGCATCGGGTCGACCTTCCCGCTCGAGTACTCCGAGAAGAAGCTCCACCGCCAGGTGCAGCTCGTCATACCCATGCATGTAGAACCGAGCATCCATGTCCGGCCAGGGGACATCATCGAGCCGTGACAGTTCCACAGTGAACCATTAGGAGCTCCACGACCACGCGTCGTGTTTGGCTTCCAGGAGCACGTAGTCGAGCTGCCCCTCCCGCAGCCGTTCGATATAGCTCGGTTCGTCGACACCGTCGCTGCCGGGGAGCCGCGTGTTCAACCACTGCGCCCACGTCCATCGCGATTCGGTCCCCGTGCGAAGAACACGGAGGACCTCAGGGAGACCATCCACCACGGCTCCGTTCCAGAACTGGAACTGCGGGTAGAGCAGCACACCGTCCTCGGTGCGCAGCTCCAGCAGGTGAAGTGATGCGGCAGCGTCAGCCACCTGCGGTCCCGTCCAGCCGAGGGCGCGGGCAATCGACTGCGTCGTGTAGCACGGGCCGATGATGTCCGCCCATGGGTTTGGTTCGTCGCCGTCCGGTCGGGGCTCGTCGGGGTTCGGCGGGAGAGGGCTATCGCTCATCGTTGGCTCCTGTATACCAAGGGGACACGCGGCCTCGGTTACATCATCATTACCCTGCTCAGCGCTCGGAAGCCATGGCTCTCGCCTGCTCTTCGCGCAGTGGTCGCCACTCTCGGGCGTCCACCATCGCGAACGAAGCGGTCCAGCAGCGTGCTGAACAGTCGCCCCGGCGCATCGGCGAGTGCGGCTCAGCCGAAGCCAGAGGTGGACAGGTTGGCGGTTTTGTTCGTCGATGCGCTGGTGCTGAACTTCTCCAACGACCCGTTGGAGAATTGGGAAGGCACAGGGCGGTTGATGAGCGTCTCGAGGAAGCCCGCGTAGGCTCGCGTAGACGCGAGGGGGCTGCATGGAGGCATCGATTATTGTCCGGCGCATTCGCGCCGTGGGCGGTCTATCCCGAGCTGATCTCGCGCGGCTTGCTGGAGTGTCCGCGTCCACGGTCGGCCGCATCGAAAGCGGGACACTTGACCCGACCTGGGGCACGTTGCAGAAGTTGCTGAACGGCGTGGGGATGGTGCTGTCGGGCCAGACGGTGGTTTCTGCGGGTGACGTCAGCGCCATCGCTTCTGCGCGCGCGATCCTTGAGGGGCGTCCTAAAGATGCGGATCCTCGATGGCTTGATGCGTGGCGTCGAGTGGGCTGGGTGAAGCCGCCGTCGCCGCCTGACGTCCTCGCATTGGCTGTGGCAGCCGGGAACGCGGCGAAGTTCGTCCGCCGCGCCGGCCGGCCGATCTACGTGGAGGCTCCCGGCCAGCGCGAATGGCAGGATCTTCCGCGCCTCATGACCGCAGCCGGCATCGACTATGCAATCTCCGGACTGGTTGCGACCCGGCCAGACCGAGTCACTTCCCTGGCAGCAGTTCCCATCATCTATGTTCACGACCCGCGCAAAATGATCACGCGTCTCGGGCTGACTGAGACGGAACCGCTGCACGGCACAAAGCTCGTCGCCCCAACCTCGAACGAGATGTCCGGCATTGAGGAAGACGGCGGGCTGCGGTTCGTCACTCGCGCGCAGGCGATGCTGGATGCCTTCGCCTCCGGCGGACGGGAACAGGACAAGGCCGAAGCTGCCGCTCGGGACTGGCCCGACATCGCCACCGCGTGAACCGTCGCACCCGTCCTCGCCAGCCATCGACCTCGCCAGAGGCGGCCACAAGGCGTAGCTCCCGAGAACGGACATACGAGTTCGCCAACGACCCGTGGCGAATTGGTCGGAGCGCCACCTCGGGTGTCCACCGCGATTATCAGCCTCGGGGGATGAACGTCTCGAAGCGTGCGTAGTAGACGTCCTGGAAGTAGCGGAATGTGTCGCGTAGGAGCTCGGGCTCATCGGCGTACTCGGCGAGACCTCGGAAGTAGTCCGCCTTCTCGTCGTCCAACACGACGAACGGCATCACATTGTTTGTGAGGCACAGTTCGAACATCACCAGCCGGCCGACGCGGCCGTTCGCGTTCTGAAACGGGCACCGGTTGGGCCACGCGGTGGGTCGCCGAGAGTGATCTCCGCGAGAAGTACATCCTCTCCGCGGACTGAACGAACTGCCCCTTGTCGGCCGATAGTCCTCACTGACCACTGACACGACGGGATCCATCATGCTGTCCAAGACTGCAACTCTCGCTGCGGACGTGTTCGTCGCCGTGCTCGCGTTCACCGGCTGCGCCGCAGAGCCCGCACCACCGACATCAGGCCGAATGGCCACCACCGGCCAGAGCCTCGTCCCCGTGTTCGCCGCCGGGGACTCTGTGACCCCTGAATGGGCGGAGCGGATCAACGCCGACAAGAGCGAACTGCTCACCGCGTATCCCGTCGGCGACGAGCACATCGTCGTGGACTGGGCGGTTCCGGTCCCTGAGGCCGTGCGCTTGCAGGTCGAGAAGAACATCAGGGCCGCCTCTCCCGACTTCGGGCGCATCGAGCCCAGCAACGGCGCCGCCGACGCCAGCCGTGCCTTGGCCATGGAGGCGCTGGAGACCGAAGCCGAACGCCTCGGAGGTTTCGACCTCGTCGCCTACTCCTGCCTGCTGTCAGCAACACATGACGGGCCGTACGGTGACCCCTACTTCGAACGGATCTGGGTGTCCGTTGGGGGCGGCCCGCAAGGTCCCCAGCCCAGCTACGCCGAGGGGCTCGCGAAGGTACAGGACTGGGCCAACGGCTACAAGGGACGCACGTACGTCGTCGTCAACCACCTCGGCTGCGCACAGTAAGCGCGGACCAAGGACTACCGCGCACGCACCCGCGGGGCTACCGCCCTGCGAAGCGGCGGAACTCGGCGATGACGTCTTCTCCAGCGAGCACGCCTGCCCGCGCGGTTTGGCGGATGCCGGCGGCGCCGGCACCGTGCGCGGGCTGAATGGCCTCGTCCGCCCGCCGCATCATCCCGACGTCGAGGTGGCGGTCACCTGAGGTGATGGTGCGTGGCGCGCCGAGACGTGTGATGGTCTCAGCGGCCGCGGCTTCATTGGTGATCTGGGCGGCGACGTTGCGCCCCTTCGGCTTGCCCTTCGGCAGACGCCGTCCCGGTCTGCCCGGCCATATCTGAATTCCGTCCGATGCACTCAGGCGGCGTCGACGCTTGGGCAGTGTTCCAGAGCGTCCCACGCCCCGTCGCTGTACTCCACGCGACGACGGCCGACCGTCCGCGAGCTTCGGCAGCGACCGCGCTCACGCCGACACGCGCGAATTGTGCAATGGGTCGTTGCACAATCACATTCACTCCACAGGTGCCCCGGGCGTGCGTCGTCGAGGAGAGCCCGCGGCACCTCGCGCTGCCTATGCCAGGCTTCGAAGACCATCACGCCCATCCTCGAATCGTCGCGGTCGCGTGAATGTGCATGGCTCATCTTCTCGTGGGGGTCCGACATGCAGATCCGGCTGGCGCCGTCTCGACGCAAATTGTCCAACAGGTCGTTGGACAATTGCAGCACCTCGGCAGACAGACCGGTGCCAAGCCCGCTCGACGCGGAGATCAGACGGGGCAAGCGCGCCTTCGCGCGCGGCGAGACCTACGGCTTCGTGGAAGCATCGTCTTCCAGCCGGCGGACGGACTCGATGACTCGAAGCAGCTCCTCGGCGGGCGGGTCTGCTCGGTCGCCCCATTCCTTGCGCAGAAAAGCGATCTCAGCAAGGCTGAGGTTGCCCTCGTGCTCGGCAAGTTCACTGGTGAGGGTGCTCCCTAGAACGCTGTCCGGAGCCAACACCTCGTTGAGTGCACGCCTGTACTTCCGCCACCGCCGATAGGCGGCCTCGGTGCCCCACCGTTCGCGTCTGAAACGGTCGCGGCGGCGCCGGAACTGCAGCTGGCGCTGCCGGCGAAGCTCCCGCTGACCGGCCTCGGTCGATGTGAGGGCGAGCCATTCGTCGAGAATCTGGACGTCAGCCGCACGAATTCCGAAGGTGGGGTTAGGCACGATGAACGACCTCGTCAGTGCCCGGTCCACGGGACGGCGGAGCCGATCAAGCCGCGCCTCTGGATACAGAACCGGCACGTCGTCCACCCACAACAGCGGCCTTCCGGCCCAGTTGCTGCCCAGCTGGCGTGACTTCCACGAAGCTGAGGACCAATCCGACCAGCCATCGTCCACAACACCCACCGGCAGCGACGGCACCCCCAGCGCCGGCGCGAAGTAGGTATTCGCGTGCCCCAGCCACGTCGTCGCCCACACCACCTCGACACCGCGATTAATCAAGTTGCGTATCCAGTCCGCCCCGATCCCCGAGAAACTATGAGTCTCCGTCCACTCATCAGGATCGTCCGGGCGCAACATGGCGTGGAAGAGCGTGGGGTATGCCGCTCTACTCATCGTGATCTCGGCCGTGATGATGCCGTCACGAAACTCCAGGCCGGGCTTCGCGTTCGGCACACGCAGCACACCATCGACATCGACCGCGACCACTGGCCTGTACGGGTCTGAAGTCACTGTGCCCTCGCAGCCTGCCGGGCACGCGAGCGCTCCCGAAACGTTGGTCCCACTCGCAGGCTACGGGCGACCCCCGGATCCCAGCTGATCCATCCTCGTCGCTTCCATTGGATAGCGACATGGAGGCGAAACGAATTCCGAATCGCCGAGCGTTGCGAATTCGTCAGATCCTCAGGCCACTCCGGATGCAAAGGCGTGTCCTTGAAGATTTCCGCGAACAGTTCGGAAAAGGTCGGTCCGCGCCCCGTGCGGCGGCGAACGCGCGCAATATAGATTCCTGCTCCTAGACCCTGGTGGTCCGCAAGCTCATCAGTGGTGAGCGCGTCGAACGCGTCACACCATGCCGCCGGCGGAGGCGCCTCGGTGGCACGCCACCAGATCGGTCGCGAATCAGTCACTGCTACTCAACAATCGGGGTCGACCTGGACGGGGCGAACGCATCGTGGCGACCCAGAGCCGATGCGCAGCGGCACACGTGCAGGTCGAGACGCGCTGGTGCGCTCCGTCGAGGAAGTGAATGTTTCGTATGGCTGTGGAAATTATGTCACATAGACAAAACCATGACCCATTGCTTTCTCGCAAGGCTTGATGTGTGGGACGACGGACAACGAGCGAGAGCAGCGCGTGGCAGGATTTCGCCTTCACGCTTGGGCTCCAGATTCGTCGTTTGCGCGAAGCGAAGGGGCTGTCTCAGGAGACAGTCGCCTACCGAGCGGGGCTTTCCAGGCTTACTTACCTGCGCTATGAGCGCGGCGAGGCCCAGTCAGGGGCGCCGGCCAACCCCACTCTGCTGACTCTTCTCGCGTTGTCCCAGGTTTTCGAAGTCTCACTTCAGGAACTGTTGCCGACTAACGCCCCAGACGTAACGACTCGGTGACGGTGAGTTGCACCGCAGGCTCGTCGCGTTCCGAACGTCGGGCCAACAATCTAACGTGAACCTCAGCGGGGCACTGCGGCGGACGAGCGAGAAGAGACATGGGCGAACGGACTTTTCGAGGGCACTGGTGGCTGCCTGGGAAACCGGCCGACGCCGCACCTGGTCAGCTCGTCGTTGACGATGCTGGTCGATGTGCCCTTGAGCTCATAGGAAGTCTTGACCTGGGTTCAGCGGCCGCCCTGGAGCATCCGGACGATCCGAAGGCAAGAGCCATCGAGCAAGAACGCGTTCAGGTGATACATGGTCTCGTGCGTGATCAGCCGGTCACGCTGCTCAACTGTTTCCCCACCGCCATGGATGGGTTCTCGCATCGGGACCGCTCACGCCTCGACATCACGGTTCAGGACGCGCTCATCGGCGCTCATGTCGAGCACGACGAGCCTGCATTCCGCTCGGCCATCGTCGAGATCGAAAACCTCACCGGTTGGCTAGGCATCGAGGACCAGGTTCAGCGAAACGGTGATGCTGACTGTGAGGCCGCATCGGTTGGTCGTATCGAAGATCTGACCGCAGAGTTCGACGGATGGACGATCACTGCCCGACGGACACCGCAGCCCTTTCGGTCCGATGTGCTCCATGCGAGAGTAAGCGTCAGCAGCTTTGTCGCTGCTTATGTTGTCGTGCACGCTCCCGAGCCTCGACCTGCACGTGATTACCACCGCGTCATCCTCGAGTTCATGGATCTGCTCACCCTCGCCGCAGGACGGCCGTGTGGGCAGATCTCGCTCACGCTCATCCACCGAGACAATCAGGTGATGGCAGACCGAGACGGTTCGGCGGTTGAGTACGAGACTCGCGTCGAATCGTTCGGCGGACGGATCCACACCGCAGAGCCAGACAGGAAGGCGCCCCACGATTGGGAGTTCCGTTTCCGTTGCGCCGATCTTCCGTTCGCGGATCTCGTTCCCGCCTGGATACGACTCAGACGGCGCACAGCCGATGCGTCGAACGTCTTCTTTGGCCTGCAGTATGCGAGGCCCACCTACACCGAGGCTCGTCTGTTGCTTATTGCCATCGTGGCGGAGGCGCTGAGCGCCGGAATGGCTGGCACGCATCCTCTCAAGGACAAGGTGTCGTACCGCACAAGACTTCGTCAATTGGCTGGGATACCGGATGAAGTGGCGGTGGAGCGCATCGTCCCCGATGTCGAAGCATGGGCACAGGATCTCCATCGGGCGCGCAACACCCTCGCTCACACCGGTAACGATGATGCCGAACGAGACCTTTTCGAGCTCGAATGGGTTACGTCCTCGTTGCTTTCGCTCGTGTTCATGGCCGAGACGGGATTGCCAAGAGATGTTCAGAGGCGCGCCGCGTCTACAGTATTGAAACTGCCCTGGTCTTGACGAGCGGCTCGGTGCCAGGGCAGCTGATGAGATTGAATCGACCTATGGGGATCGTGGACACGAGCAAGCTGCCGACTGGCAATCGAGCACGGGCGGCGTTCCTCGCAGCATTGGAAGCGAGCGACGACCGAGTTGAACGACACTACCTCGAACTGAAGAGCGGCTTCGATCTGAACGACAAGGCCGACAGGCGAAAGGTCGTGAAGTTCGTTCTCGGAGCATCTCACCGCGACCCCGCCAAAGCAGGACGGCACTTCGACGGGCATGCGGTCATGGTGCTGGGGCTGACTCTCGATGGCATCGCCGGCGTACCGAAGTTCGAGCTCATGGACCTTGAACGCGACATTGAGGCGTTCGCAGGATCCGATCCGCCCGGCTGGGATATCGACCTGGTGCCAGCCGGCGGTGGCCGAGACTACGTCCTCCTCATCGTGGATCCGCCAGACCTTCGAGTCCGGCCAGTGCTTCAGTCCAGTGATTCATTGGTGAGTGGTGACGTATACATCCGAGTGGAGGGCGCCACTCGGAAGGCGACCGGGCCGGAACTGGTCGCGATGATTTCCAGGGCCGGGGCGCGGCTGCAGAGCAGGACTCTGGACGTGATCATTGAGCCGGTCGGTTTTCTTCAAGCGCTGGTCATCGATGCGGCAGAACTCCGTGGTCTGGTGAGTTGGCATACGGAGCGCCTGGAAGCACAGGTCGAGACTACGGTTTCTCGTTCCCCCTTCTCTGCGTTGCAAGGTTCATTCAGCCCGGATCGCCGCAGCCGCCAGCAGTTCCTCGACGAGGTCGAGGAATGGCGAGGTGAGGCGTTCGCGGCGCCCGCATCCGGACTTCACGAACTTGCTTCTCAGATGACCCGTCCCTTCGCGTTGCAGATCGTCAACAACACGACCACATCGCTGAGAGATGTCCGAGTTGATATGACCTTTGACGCATCAGTCACTGCGCTGTATTGGGAGAAGCAAGGCAACACCGTCGACGTCTTTTCGACTCGACCGACTGACTGGGGAAAGGACTCCTATTTGTATGGGGCCGCGCTAAGCGGCATACAGCCGGTCGTGTCCCCGGACGCGTACAACGGTTCCATACGCGTTGCAGTGGAGGAGCCTGCGGAACTTGTCATCGAGCTGCGGCGCCTGCATGCGGAGCAAAGGGTAACGACTCCCGATGAAGATGTCATTCTCGTGTTTTTCGCGGATGGGCCCGATGAGGTTCCTCAGCAAGTGACCGCAAGCTGGCGTCTCACTGCGGGTGAGGTGCACGAGGTTCTTCGAGGTGAGTTCCAACTCGAATTGGCGCGAGCGGACTGGCGTGAGCCGCTGCGCTCAATCATCTCCGGCGTGCGCGCGCAGGCTCCGGAAGATGCGGACGACTAGAACTGGTCGATGGAGGGACGAGCGACAGGGCCTAAGGATGTGCGGGGCAGACGTTCTCTCACGAACTATCCATCCACGCGTTAGCCTCCGAGTGCTCGCCGCGGTGGTAGAGCGCGCAAGAGGCCAACGGATGGAAGGGGCAGAGGTCTCGTCGAAGTCACTTCTGTGCCGGGATGGCTCCCTAACGTCTGAAGCCGCGCGTAGGAATGAGAACATGTCAGTAAAGAAGCCGGAGCCCGTCTGGGCGAAACGTCATCGACGAATGATCGACGAGTCTTTCAACTTCCTGCGTTCATCGACGCAGCACCTCAGTACTAACGTAGTTGTTCGCGGTATCCCGATTAGGGACGGGAATCGGAGAATCATCTACCGCTACGGAGTCCGAGGCGATCTCGTTCCCGACGATTTCGTCGAGGATCTACGGGACATACTGGCGCGCGCGCAGTCGGTCCTGGATATAGCGATGACCCAGGCAGTGACAGATGCGGCCAACCCGCCGCTCACAGACAAACAGCGTCGCAACACCTACTTTCCTATAGCGGTCACTGAATCCGCGTGGAAGTCCATGCTTGGTCAGGCGCACATCAAGGCGCTACCTCAGGCCATGATTCGCTCGCTCCGTGCAATCCAGCCCTTCGTCACCGGCGACGCGGTGATCTCCCTGTTCCATCGGGTCCACAACGCAGACAAACATGAAGCTCCGCTCGAGCTCGCCGTGATACCAGACCCAGAATTCGTCATGATGTTCACCGAGATCGAGCCACGAACAAGTGAGCACTGGATCGATTGGGTTGACCCGCTACCTGCAATCGTGAACAGGGCCGAATTCGCGTACTATCGATGCGTCGATCCCATCACTAAGTTCGGAATCGAAGCGATACCCCTCGGGCTGGTCATACGGGTCGATGACGAGTGGCGCGACATTCAACATCTGCTTTGGGACGTAATGGAGTTCGTCACAAGGGCGGCGGCGATCTTGAGCAGAACAAGCCTCACTCCAGCGAATCTCATGCGAAACATGTTTACTGCGGAGCGAGCGCAACTTGACGCGTTCAAGTCGATGATGCTCGAAGCATCGCGGACTGGATCTCAGACGGCACCGCACTCGGCGCGACGCTGGCAGCAGCGCGCCGAAGCAACCCGCACCGCGGCGCGGCGCTTTGCAGACTGGAACGGGTCATGGCCCCCCGGCCATGATCGTCCTCGAGATCCCTGACACCTGGCGTCGCGAGCCACTGCTCGCGAGCGGGACTTGGTCGTATGGGCGCCAGGCCACCAAAGTGAGCCCTGGAAGCACCCGGCCCGGGACAGATGTCAGCAGCTACGACCGGGCGTGTGTATCATCGAGTCCATCGAACTGATGACGACATGATCTCGAGTGAGACATGAGACACATCAGAAAACATACTTGGCACCACCACGCCGCTGTCACTGATAAACGAAGGCTCGTTCCCTGGCATCACGCCGGGAGCGGGCCTTCGTCGTACCCTCAGGGGCGCTCGATCAGCACCAGGCTCTGCATGGTGTCGGCGAGTGTGACCCAGCCGTCGCCGAACTCGTAGGTCATTCCGTAGCCGGCCTCGTCCACCGCGATCGCGAACTGCGGATCCTCGGTGATGTAGGTGTGATCGTCCTTATCGGCGCGGGCCCAGCCCTCGGAGAGCAGCTTCTGCTGCGCGGCGGCCGACTCGTCCGCGGGGAGCGGCGCCCACCCGAACACCTGCACATGGTCGGACGCCACCGTGTAGTCGCCCCACACGCACTGCAGACCGCCCTCGACGACGTCGGCGCCGACGCGGAACTCATCCTCCCGGTACGTCCAGCCGTGCTCCTCGAAGATCTCGATCGTGCTCGGCGCGATGAGCGTCTCGCACGTCGGATCTGCGGCAGGTTCCTCTGCGGCGTCGGACGGTGTGGGCTCCGGTGATGGCGTGGATGCCGGCTCGGTGTCAGAGGTGGGGGACGGCGTGGTCGTCGGGGCGATCTCGGGCTGCGGTGCGCAGGCGGCGAGCACAGCCAGCAGTGCGATCGACGTGAATGCGAGGGCAGGAGTGCGAGGATTCATCGGTTCTTCCGGTCAGTCGTTCGCGCGGGTGAGCTCGAAGAAGGCGTCGTGCAGGATGCCGTTTGTCGCGAGCGACGATCGCTCCGAGATGCTGTCGGCACCGTCGAAGGACGTGAACCTGCCACCGGCCTCTCGCACGATGGGCACGGCGGCGGCGATGTCGTACTCCTTGACGTCGAACTCTGCGACCATCTCGAGCCGTCCCTCGGCGAGCATCATGTACGCGTACACGTCGCCGTAGGCGCGGTCGCGCCAGACCCGGTCCACGACGCGCAGCAGGGCCGGGAGGTGTCCGGCATCCGCCCACTGGGTGATGCTCTGGAAGCTGACCGCGGCGTCATCCAGGGATGCGACCGCTGAGGTCTCGATGCGGCGGGGTCCGCTGTGGGCGGCCGTCCACGCGCCTGCGCCCGTTGAGCCCCACCAGCGCCGGCCCAGGGCGGGCATGCTGACGACGCCGACCTGCGGGACGCCGTCGATCGCGAGGGCGATCATGGTGCCCCACAGCGGGATGCCGCGCATGAAGTTCGCGGTGCCGTCGATCGGGTCGATGATCCACTGGCGCTTCGCGTCACCCTCGACGCCGAACTCCTCTCCGAAGATCCCGTCCGACGGGCGTTCCTCGGCGAGGATCGCGCGCAGCGCGCGCTCTGTGGCGAGGTCGGCATCGGTGACGTGCGACCTGTCCTCCTTGGTGGAGATCTTCAGGTCACCGGCGTCGAACCGCGGCAGCGACTCGGCATCCGCGGCATCCGCCAGCCGGAGCGCCAGCGCGAGATCGGATGCGAAGCCTTCGGCTGCGGGGGATTCGGTCACGTACTCAGGATAGTGGGCCGGGCGACGCGCGGAGGGCGGCCCCGATTTCGCATGCGCTTGCGAAACTGGTAATGTAATTCCTCGGCCGGGGGTAACCCGGGCCACGCACCTCTAGCTCAATCGGCAGAGCAATTGACTCTTAATCAATGGGTTCAGGGTTCAAGTCCCTGGGGGTGCACGGATAAGCCTCGGAACACTCTCGCCAGTGTTCCGAGGCTTTTCTGCTTCCACTGACACAGGCTGGACTACGCTTCCTCACACCGATTCTCTGCGGGAGGCGCGATGCCTGACTGGACCATTCTGTTCACCACGGAAACACCCGTGCTGGAGCTGCTTCTTCGGGGCACCGTGCTGTTCTTCGCTCTGCTGGTGCTGATGCGGTTCGTCGGCCAGCGGGAATCCGGTGGTCTGGGCATGTCCGATCTTCTGGTCATCGTCCTGGTCGGCTCGGCCCTCGGGGACGCCCTCACCGGGGGAGGGACGAACCTGCTGGACGGACTCGTGCCCGTCGCGACCGTCCTGGTCTGGAGCGTGATCCTCGACGCGCTGACCTACCGATGGCCACGCCTGGCCGTGCTGCTCAAACGCAAGCCGCGACCGCTCGTCATCGACGGCCGGCTCGACCGTCGGACGATGCGACGAGAGTTCATCACGGAAGACGAACTGCTCACGCAACTCCGTGCCCACGGACTCAGCGAGGTGTCACAGGTGCAGCGAGCTCACCTCGAGCCGAACGGCGAGATCAGTGTGATCCCCAAAGACGGCGAAGGCGACGGCACCTCGTGAGCGCGCCTCTCACGCGACGGCGATGACCTGACCGTTCGTGAGCTGCCGCAGTGTCTCGAACGTCAGGGGCATGACCGTGTGCGGATGCCCCGCTGCGGCCCAGATCTCTTCGAACTGTTCCAGCGCATCGTCGATGTACGTGCGCAGCGGCGAGGGGTGTCCGACGGGAGCGACGCCGCCGATCGCCTGCCCCGTCGCCTCGCGAACGACGGATGCCGGCGCCATCTCCACGCGCCCTGCGCCGATGCTCGCGGCGACCACGCCGACGTCCGCCCGGTGGCCGCCGCTCGTCATCACCAGAACGGGCTCACCGTCGGCGACGAAGACAAGACTGTTCGCGATGGCCGCGACATCGCAGCCGATCGCTGATGCCGCCTCGACCGCTGTGCGCGCAGAATCAGGCAGCACCCGGATCTCCGACTCGATGCCGGCGGATTCCAGGTGCTGCCTCACGAGGCGGCTGCGTTCGGGGAGAGGTGCGGCTTCACTCATGGCCCCACCGTAGCGAACGGCTCAGCCGGCGTCGCCGACCGTGATCGCCTCGGCGTCCTCTGTGAGAGCGTCCGCCGGCTCGTCGTCGATGCGCGCGAGGACCTTCCGCCCCAGGAACACGGTGAGCGTCGCGATCAGCACGGACGCCGCGGCGAACAGGTACGGAACGGTGGAGTTGAACGCGTGCCACAGCAGTGCGGCGATCGGCGGAGCCATCGCGCCGCCGATGAAGCGCACGGCAGAGTACGCGGACGATGCGACAGAGCGCGGCAGGTCGGTCGCCTCCATGACGGCTTCGGTGAGGACCGTGTTCATGACGCCGAGCAGCAGTCCGCCGATGATGATGAAGGTCACCAGTGCGGGTGCCGTCTCTGCGACGAAACCGGCCGCGACGAGGTCGGCGGCGAGCAGCGGCAGCACGGTGAGGATGATCGCGGTGCGCGACATGCGCCGCATCATCCAGGGCGCGACCCAGATGCTGGTGATCGCCAGCGCGACACCCCAGCCGAAGAAGGTCAGCCCGATGCCCATCGCGCCGAAGCCGAGCGGGAACGGCGAGAACGCGAGCAGGACGAAGAACCCGATGTTGTAGAACAGGGCCGCGACCGCGAGGATCGCCAGCGCCGGGCGGCCGAGCGCCTTGAACGGCGCCGAGAACGGCACCGGTTCACGCTTCTCAGCGGGGCCGCGCAGCAGCGTGAGCACCGCGATGAACGCGATTGCCATGAGCACGACGACGCCGAAGAACGGACCGCGCCAGCTGACCTCGCCGAGCAGGCCGCCCAGGAGCGGGCCGATGGCGATGCCGAGTCCGAGTGCCGCCTCGTACAGGACGATCGCCGCGCCGCTTCCCCCGGAAGCCGACCCGACGATCGTTGCGAGCGCCGTCGAGATGAACAGCGCGTTGCCGAGGCCCCACCCGGCGCGGAAGCCGATGATCGCGTCGACGCTGCCGCTCAGGGCGGACGCGAGGGCGAACACGATGATGAGGGCGAGTCCGATCATCAGGGTGGCCTTGGCACCGATCCGGCTCGAGATCCAGCTGGTGACGAGCATGGCGAGCCCGGTCACGAGCAGGTAGCTGGTGAAGAGCAGCTCGGTCTCGGTGGGCGTGGCCGCCAGGGAGTCGGCGATGGCCGGGAGGATCGGATCGACAAGCCCGATGCCCATGAACGCCACGACGCTCGCGAACGCCACCGCCCATACCTGCGCCGGCTGACGCCAGATCGATGCCGTCGTCTCGGCCTTGTTCATTCGCGTTCTCCATTCTGCGAGGACTGTTCGATGCTGTGTGCGGCGAGGATCTCCGCCGCACGATGAAGCGCTTCCCAGTCCGCGGCATCCAGATCCGCGAAGCGCGGGGCCAGCGTGACGCGGAACGACTCGCGCCAGTCCGTCAGCGCGTTGTGACCTGCCGCCGTGATGTCGACCACGATCGCCCGCGAATCCGACGGATCGGGGGAGCGGGTCACGAGCCCGGCGCGCTCGAGATCGCCGATCAGCCGGGTCATTCCCGGCTGAGTCGTGCGCGATGCCCGCGCGAGCGCGCCGACCCGCTGGCCGGACTCGCGCTCGAGCAGCGTGAGGGCGCGCCACTGGGCGGCAGGGGCGTCGTTCGCGGCATCCTGTGCGGCGATCCGCGCCAGGGCGTGCGCCGAGACGACGATCGACGAGATGACCTCATCACGATTCATACCATCAACTATATACCGCATGGTATGTATTGTGCGCTTGACCCAATGCAGCACTCCGTTTACAGTTCAAGTAACCTGAATCAGCTTTCAGGTTCAGCATCAAGACCTTCCAAGGGCGAAAGGCATTCACATGCGAGTTTCGAAGAAGTTGCTCCTGGGCTCCGTGGTCGCCACGGCCGCCCTCGTTCTGGCGGCCTGTGCGCCGCAGGCCGCGACCGGTGGCGGCGGCGAAGGCGAGGGCGATGGCCCCGCCGAGATCGTCGCCGGCGTCATCACCAGCGAGACCGGTCCGCTCGCCGGCTACGGCAAGCAGTACCTCGACGCGTTCAAGGCCGGCCTCGACTACGCGACCGACGGCACGAACGAGGTCGACGGCACCAAGATCACCATCGAGTACCGCGACGATGCCGGCGACCCCGACACCGCCGTGACCGCCGCGAAGGAGCTCATCGGCGACGGAGTCAATGTGCTCCTGGGCAGCGCTTCGTCCGGCGTCGCGCTCGCGATGGCAGAACAGGCCGAGCAGAACAAGGTGCTGTTCATCTCCGGGCCGGCGGCCGCCGACGCCGTCACCGGCATCAACGAGTACACGTTCCGCTCCGGCCGCCAGTCCGCACAGGACGTCGCCACGGCCGGTACATTCCTCGACGACATCGACGGCAAGACGGTCGCCGTGTTCGCGCAGAACAACGCCTTCGGTCAGGGCAACGTCGCCGCCGTCGAGGCGATCCTCGGCGGCCAGGGCGCGACCGTCACCCCGGTGCTCGTCGCCGAAGATGTCACCGAGTTCACCCCCTTCGCGCAGCAGGTGCTGAGCGCTCAGCCCGACCTCGTGTTCGTGGCATGGGCCGGCGCGACCTCCGGTGCCATGTGGCAGGCGATGAGCCAGCAGGGCGTGCTCGAGGACATCCCGGTGGTCACGGGCCTCGGTGACGCCGCGACGTTCGGCGCGTACGGCGAGGCGAGCGAGCAGATCAACTTCCTGAACCACTACTTCCCGGCAGCGCCCGACAACGAGGTCAACACCGCCATGGTCGAGGCGATCGAGGCCGCCGGCGGCACGCCTGACCTGTTCAGCCCGGACGGCTTCAACGCCGCGATCATGCTCGTGCAGGCCGTGCGAGAGGGCAAGGGCGACGTGGATGCCATGATCACCGCTCTCGAGGGCTTCGAGTTCGAGGGACCGAAGGGCACCAACACGGTGCGGGCCGAGGACCACGCCCTCCTGCAGGACATGTACCAGGCGAAGCTCGTCGCCGACGGTTCGGGATTCGTGCCCGAGCTCGTCGCCACGGTCGACGCCGCCGACGTCGCTCCGTGATCGGAAGGCTGAGCACTCCATGAACGACACCCCAGTCCTGTCCGAGCGCAGACCGGAAGGTGCGGCGCTGCGCGTCGAGGGCCTCGGTCTCCAGATCGGCGGAGCGACGATCCTCAAGGACGTCGACCTCGACATCGCACCCGGCTCCCTCGTGGGGGTCATCGGACCGAACGGCGCCGGAAAGACCACGCTGTTCAACGCGATCTCGGGCGTGATCCGGCCCACAGCCGGCCGGATCCTCCTCGACGGCGACGACATCACCGGACTGTCCGTCCCGAAGCGGGCTCGGGCAGGACTGGGGCGCACGTTTCAGACATCGAGTCTCTTCCCCAGGCTCAGCATCCTCGAGAACGTCCGGGTGGCCGTGCAGGCCGCCCACGGGGGCAGCTACTCACTGCTGAAGTTCCCGCGTCGCGAGGACGCGGCGACCGCGCAGGCGATCGAGGTGCTCGAGCAGGTCGGACTCGCACACCGGCTGGACACGCCGGCCGGAGACATCAGCCACGGCGACAAGCGCAAGCTCGAGATCGCGTCGCTGATGGCCACCGACTCCCGGCTCGTCCTCCTCGACGAGCCGATGGCAGGCGTCGCCTCAGGCGACGTCGCCGGCCTCGTGGAGAACATCCGCGAGATGCAGCGCGCCAGCGGCTGCACGGTGCTGATGGTCGAGCATCACATCGATGTGCTCATGGGCCTGGTGGACCTGGTCGCGGTGATGTACTTCGGCACGATCATCGCCCTGGACACCCCGCAGAACATCATGGAGAACCCGACAGTGCAGAGCGCCTATCTCGGAACGGGGGCGACAGCATGACCGACCCCATCCTGCAGGTGCGATCCCTGCGCGCCTCGATCGCTGGCCAGCAGGTCGTCGAGGACGTCTCCTTCGACGTCCCCGCCACCGGCATCACCGCCGTTCTCGGTCGCAACGGCGTCGGCAAGACCTCGACGCTGCGCGGCATCCTGGGTCTGATCTCGAGGCGCGGCGAGGTGCTCCTCGAAGGGGAGCGGATCGACAGCCTTCCCACGCACAAGATCGTCCAGCGCGGCGTCGGCTACGTCCCCGAGGATCGCGAGGTCTTCGCAGGCCTCACCGTCGCCGAGAACCTCGCCCTCGCGGAGCGCCAGCGCGCACCGCGCCACGACTTCGTCGCCGAACTCTTCCCCGACCTCGTCCAGCGACGCGACCAGCGCGCCGGCACACTGTCGGGCGGGCAGCAGCAGATGGTCTCCGTCGCCCGCGCCCTCCTCAACGACAACCGGATCATCCTCGTCGACGAGCCCACCAAGGGTCTCGCGCCCAAGATCGTCCAGGAGGTCGCGGAGGCGCTGGCAGAAGCAGCCAAAACCGTTCCCGTCCTGCTCGTCGAGCAGAACCTCGAAGTCGTCCGGCAGCTCGCGAGCGGCGCCGTCGTGATCGCCGGCGGACGCGTCGTGCACACCGGAGACGCGAACGAGATCCTCGACGACCCCGACCTCACCCGAAGACTTCTCGGCGTCAGCGCGGAGGTGCACCAGTGAGCGCCCTCATCCTCACACTCATCATCGGAGTCGGCCTCGGCGCCCTGTACTTCCTCGTGGCCAGCGGCCTGAGCCTCATCTACGGCCTCATGCACGTGCTGAACTTCGCGCACGGCGCGTTCCTGACCCTCAGCGCTTTCGTCGGCTGGGCGGTCGCGCAGGCGATCGGCGCCGACACCTGGCCGGGATTCCTGCTCTCGATCCTCGTCGGCGCCGTGGTCGGCGCGGTGTTCGCCACCCTGACGGAGCTCATCCTGATCAGACCCCTGTACGAACGGCACATCGAGCAGGTGCTCGTGACCGTCGGCCTCTCGTTCGCCGCGATCGCCCTGTTCGAGGGCATCTGGGGGACGGATGCCATCAACATCACCGGCCCGTCGTGGCTCGGTAGCACGACCGACGTCCTCGGCGCCAGCATCCCGAACAAGTACTGGGTGCTGATCATCGCGGCGGCCCTCGTGCTCGCCGGCCTCGTGCTCTTCCTGAAGAAGACCCGCTACGGCATGATCATCCGCGCCGGCGTCGAGAACCGCGCCATGGTCACCGCCCTCGGCATCGATGTGCGCCGCTCGTTCACGCTGGTGTTCGCGATCGGCGGCGCGGCGGCCGGTATAGGCGGGGTGCTGGCCATGCACGCCATGACCTACGTCTCCGCTCATCTCGGTTCGGCCCTGCTGATCTTCGCGTTCATCGTCACAGTGGTCGGCGGGCTCGGCTCGCTGACGGGCGCGGCGATCGCCTCGGTGCTCGTCGCCGTCCTGCAGCAGGTCGCCAACACCTATCTCGGCGGCACCGGCGACTTCATCGTCGTCATCCTGCTCGCCGTCGTCCTGCTCGTGCGTCCTGCGGGCCTCATGGGGAGGAAGGCATCATGACCCTTCGATCCCCACGCCCCACTCCGAACAGCGCTCCGCGCCGCCCGGAGCCTCCGGGGCGCGTGGGCCCCGCTCAGGGTCCGATCTTGAAGTCCCTCGCACCCGTCGTCGTCGGCGTCGTCCTCGTCATCGTGATGGCGATCCTGCCGCTGTTGAATCTCTCGCTGCCCGGCATCCTGCCCGGCCCGACCTACACGCCGGGCTCGCTGGCCCTGCTCTCGCTGTGCATGGTGTTCGCCGCCCTGGCGCTGTCGTACAACCTGCTGCTGGGATCGGCCGGCATGCTGTCGTTCGGGCACGCCCTCTACTTCGGCGCCGGAGCGTACGGCCTCGGCATCCTGCTCGACGCCTTCGCTCTCCCGCTGTGGCAGGGCGTGTTCGTCGCCCTCATCGGCGGGATGGTGATCGCACTGGTCACCGGCGCGGTCGCGATGCGGGTGAACGGCATTCCGTTCGCGATGGTCACCCTCGCGTTCGCGCAGGCCGGATCCGTGCTCGTCAGGCGCAACCAGGCGATCACCGGCGGTGAGGAGGGCCTCGGCCTGCACACCGACAGCGTGCCGGACTGGCTGGTCGGCGTGATCAACACCCGCAACCTCTACTGGTTCGCGCTCATCGTGCTCGTGCTCGTCTATCTCATCGTCCTCTGGGTCGACAAGTCCCGCCTCGGCCACCTCGCGGCGGCGGCGCGCGAGAACGAGCTGCGCGTCCAGGTGCTGGGCCTGCGCCCGGCCAGGGCGAAGCTCATCGTCTTCGTCATCGCCGCCCTGTGCGCGAGCCTGGCCGGCATCGCCTACCTGCTGTTGCAGTCGGGCACCCAGCCCAGTGCTGTGGGCGCAGACCTCACGATCACCGTTCTGGTGATGGTGGTGCTCGGCGGCGTCGGATTCCGGTGGGGCGCGATCGCCGGCGGCGTGCTCTACACGATCCTCGACCAGCGGCTCACTGTGCTCGCCAGGGCCGAGGGGATCCAGGCCCTTCCCGACTTCCTGCGCATCCCGCTCTCGGAGCCGCTGTTCCTGCTGGGCGTACTGTTCATCCTTGTGGTCATGTTCCTGCCCGGCGGCATTGCCGGAACCGTCGACAGTCTGCGCCGCCGCCGTGGCGCCGCAGCGGCTGCACCCGGGTCGCTGGGCGCGCTGGAGGACAGCGAGTCGGTCGAGGCCGAGGTGAGCGTGCGATGATCGCGGAAGTCGACGGACCGCACACGGTCGGGAGGTGGCTCCGCGATCGCGCGGCCTCGCATCCCGGGAAGATCGCGATCGACGATCGCGGTGTGGCACTCGACTATGCGACCCTGGCCGCGCGGGCGGAGCGCCTGGCGCAGCGCCTGAAGGATGCCGGGTACGGCCCAGGCCAGCGGATCGCGACGGTCTCCGGCAACTCCTCCGACCACGTCGTGGCGTTCTTCGCCTGCGCGTTCCTCGGAATCGCCTTCATCCCCCTGTCGTGGCGGCTCACTCCCACCGAACTCGCCGAACTGATCAGGCGCAGCGCACCGGAGCTGGTGCTGGTCGAGGACGAGCACGTCGCGCTCGCCGGTGCCGCGCTGCGCACGCTCGGCGACGACGCCCCCGCGTACGTGTTCCTCGGCGTCACCGGCGTCGAGACCTCTGTGCCGCCCGCGGCAGGGGCCGTGGCATCCCGCGCCGTGCACGACGACGATCCACTGCTGGTGATCTACACCTCCGGCAGCGAGGCGGCGCCGAAGGGCGTCGTCCTCACCCACGCCAACTGCTTCTGGACCAACATGGCGCTGTCGCAGACCATGCCGATGATCCAGACCGATGTCGTCCTGGCGATGCTGCCGCAGTACCACGTCGCGGCCTGGAACGTGCAGCCGCTGCTCGCGTGGTGGAGCGGGGCCACCGTCGTGCTGGAGCGGTCCTTCCAGCCGGGGCGGGTGCTGCAACTGATCTGCGAGCGACGGGTCACGACCATGATGGGCGTGCCGACCCAGTACCGCATGCTGATGGAGACGCCGGGATGGGCGGATGCCGATCTGTCGTCACTGCGCCACGTGCTCGTCGGAGGGGCGACCATGCCGGTCGACCTCGTCGAGGCATGGGCCGCGCGGGGAGTCGCCCTCACACAAGGGTACGGACTCACCGAGGCCGGCCCGAACGTGCTGGCGCTTCCCGCTGCCGAACTCGCAGCGCACCCGGGGACGGTGGGACGACCGTACCCCTCCGTCGACGTGTGCATCGTCGACGTCGCCAGCGGCCTGCCACTGGCCGGTGCGGCCACCGGAGAGCTGTGGGTGCGCGGCCCCGGCACCTTCGCGGAGTATCTCGACGACCCGGATGCCACGGCCAGAGCCCGCTCGCAGGGCTGGCTGCGCACGGGCGATCTCGCGCATCGCGATGGCGACGGCATCTACCGGATCGTCGACCGGCTCAAGGAGATCTACGTCTCCGGCGGCGAGAACGTCGCCCCGGCCGAGGTCGAGCAGGCGCTGGGGGAGCACCCGCTGGTCCGCTCGGTCGCCGTCGTCGGCGCACCGGACCGCGTCTGGGGGGAGCGCGGCGTCGCGTTCGTCGTCGCCCGCGACGCGCTGTCCGCCGATGAACTGCTGGCATTCGCACGTGAGCGGCTGGCGGCCTTCAAGCTTCCGGCCCACGTCGTCTTCCTGGACGAACTGCCGCGTTCCACGATCGAGAAGGTCGCCCGCGCCAGACTCCGCGCGATGGCCGCACAGCTGACAGCAGAGCGAGAGACAGAGGATGCTGATGGACGAGTCCGCTGACACGATGAGCGCGGACGAGCTGGTCTCGCCCGCGACAGGACGCCCGCTGACCAAGCGCGGCGAGGCGACCAGGCGCAAGCTGCTCGAGGCCGCCGAGGCGGTCTTCGCCGATCTCGGGTACCACGAGGCGTCGATCGTGAAGATCACCGAGCGCGCCGGCGTGGCCCTGGGCACCTTCTACCTGTACTTCGACAGCAAGCAGACGATCTTCGAGGCGCTCGTGATCGACCTGAACCGCAGGGTGCGGCACTCGATGTCCGAGTCGATGGCGCAGGCCACCGACCGCATCGAGGCGGAGCGTCTCGGGTTCGAGGGCTTCTTCCGCTTCACGGCGGCGCATCCCGCGCTCTACCGCGTGGTGCGGGAGGCCGAGTTCGTCTCGCCTGCCACGCTGCGCATCCACTACGAGCGCATCGTCGAGGGGTATCGTGCAGGGCTCCGTGCCGCGCAGCGGGAAGGCGACGTCGACCCCGCGCTCGACCCAGAGGTCGCGGCGTGGGCACTCATGGGAGCCGGAGAGCTGATCGGCATGCGCTACCTGCTCTGGGAGCGGGATGCCGACGGGCGTCCGCCCGCACGGATCGACGACGCCGTCATCGACGGCATGACGCGCTTCATCGGCAACGCGCTCCGGCCCCACACGGCCGGCACGCCGACACTCATGCAGGAGAGGGAGAGCGACGATGACTGAGCAGGACCTGGCGGGCCGCCGCGCCGTCGTCACCGGGGGAGCGAGCGGGATCGGACTCGCCTGTGCGCAGGAATTCGCCTCGCGCGGTGCGCACGTCGTGATCGCCGACCTCAACGGGGACGCGGCCGAAGAGCACGCAGATGCGCTCGGCGGCGAGGCGTGGGCGGTCGACCTGTCCGACACGGGCGCACTCGATGCCCTGACGCTGGAAGCCGACATCCTGGTCAACAACGCCGGAATCCAGCGGGTCAGTCCGATCGCGGAGTTCGACCCCGACGCGTTCCGGGCCATTCAGCGGATCATGCTCGAAGCGCCGTTCCTGCTCATCCGCGCCGCGCTTCCCGGCATGTACGAACGCGGCTGGGGCCGCGTCATCAACATCTCCAGCGTGCACGGGCTGCGCGCGAGCCCGTTCAAGGCCGCCTACGTCGCCGCCAAACACGGACTGGAGGGGCTGTCGAAGGTGACTGCGCTGGAGGGCGGTCCGCACGGCGTCACGAGCAACTGCATCAACCCCGGCTACGTGCGCACACCACTGGTCGAGAAGCAGATCGCCGATCAGGCGAAGGTCCACGGCATCCCGGAGAGCGAAGTCGTCGAGAAGATCATGCTCACCGAAAGCGCGATCAAGCGCCTCGTCGACGCGACCGAGGTCGCATCGCTCGCCGGCTGGCTGGCCTCGCCCCACGCCGCGATGGTCACCGGCGCCTCCTACACGATGGACGGCGGGTGGACCTCACGATGAGCACGCACACCTACCGCACCGTCGACATCCCGGTGTCAGGCGGAGACCTGCGGGTCGGCGTCTGGGATCCGGCGGAGGGCACGGAAGACGCCCCCACGATCCTCGCGATCCACGGCGTCACGTCCTCGCACCTGGCCTGGCCCTTCCTGGTCGAGCAGCTGCCGGGCATCCGCGTGATCGCCCCCGACCTGCGCGGTCGTGGTGCCAGCAGCGGCATCGACGGTCCCGCAGGCATGACCGCGCACGCGACCGACATGCTCGCCGTCCTGGATGCGTTCGGGCTTACCGCAGTTCCCGTCATCGGCCACTCTATGGGCGGGTTCGTCGCCGTTGTGCTCGCGCACCTGCACCCCGAGCGGGTTCAACAGTTGATCCTCATCGACGGCGGTCTCCCGCTCGACGTCCCCGCGGGCGTCGCGCCCGAGGAGCTGGTCTCGATCATCCTGGGGCCCACGGCCGACCGTCTGTCGAAGCGCTGGCAAGACGTCGACGAGTACACCGAGGTGTTCTGGCGGCACCACCCGGCGTTCGAGGCCGACTGGAGCCCGGCGCTCGAGCGCTACATCGCGTACGACCTGCTGCCCGACGGGGAGAGGTTCCGCCCGGCGACGGGCTACCAGACCGCCGCTGAGGACACCGCCGATCTCAACCTCGGGACCGCGCTCGCGGACGCCCTCGCACACCTCGCGCACCCGACGCTGTTCGTCACCGTGCCGCGCGGACTGCAGAACGAGGAGCCCGGCCTGTACCCGCCGGCCCACCGCGACCGGCTGCTCGCCGAGCACCCGGAGATCAGCCATCGCCACATCGACGGCCTGAACCACTACACGATCGTCATGAGCGACCGCGGCGCCGCAGCGCTCGCGCCGCTCGTGCAGTCGGCGATCGGAGTCGTCGGGGCGTAACCGGCGGACCGCACTCAGCGGCGCGCGCCGGCGATCCGGGAGGAGAGCTGGTGCGCGTGCGCCATCAGCGTCCGCCCCAGCTGAGCGAGGCGATCGGGGCCGAACCGGAACTCGACGCCGGTCAGGCTCAGCGCCCACTCCGGGCGACCGCTGCGGTCGAAGACCGCGGCACCCATGCCCCAGCTGCCCTCGACGATCAGGCCGGGGTTCACGGCGTAGCCGCGCTCCTTGGTCTCGGCCAGCCGTCGCCGCAGCGGAGCGAGCCCGTGAGTGCGTCCCCAGCGCTCGCTGAGCTCGGGATGACGCTCGAGATAGGCATCCACATCGTGGTCAGGCAGGAACGACAGGATCGCAAGCCCCGCGCTGGCGACGCCGAGCGGAAAGCGCACGCCCTCGCTGAGCACGAACGACCGGATCGGGAACGAACCCTCCTCGCGCAGCAGGCAGACGGTCTCGTCGGCGCGGCGCACCGAGAGGAACGCGCTCTCCTCCGTCTTGACGGCGAGCGATCGTACGATATCGCGTGCCAGCGCCGTGACGTCGTACCGGGCCGCGGCCACGGATCCCATGAGAAACAGCTCGGGTCCCGGCATCCATCTGGCGCTCTCCTCGTCGCGATCGACGAGCCCCTCTGCGCGCAGCGCGCTGAGAAGGCGATGGGTGGTCGACCGGGACAGATCGGCCGCCTGCGCGAGCGACTGCAGCGTCGCGCCGTCCTCTCCGCCGGCAGTGACCAGACGCAGCAGGCGCGACGCGCGCGCGACGGCCTGCGCGCCGGGAACCGAGCGCCCTGGGGTGTCCATAATGTGGACGCTACCCTCAGAATCGCCCACATCGCAAGACCGGGCTTCGGCCCGGGATGACGAGGGCGGATGCTGGAAGAAGACCTCACACGAAGGAGTGCTGCGTGATCGACAAACAATGGGCATCGGCCGCCGAAGCCGTCGCCGACATCCAGGACGGTGCGTCCCTGGCCGTGGGAGGGTTCGGGCTCTCCGGCAACCCGATCGCGCTGATCGAGGCGCTGCTCGCGCAGGGCACGACCGATCTCAGCATCGTCAGCAACAACTGCGGCGTCGATGACTGGGGCCTCGGCATCCTGCTGAACGCCCAGCGCATCCGCAAGATGACCTCGTCGTACGTCGGCGAGAACAAGGAGTTCGAGCGGCAGTTCCTCTCCGGCGAACTCGAACTCGAACTCACCCCGCAGGGGACCCTCGCCGAGAAGCTGCGCGCCGGCGGATCCGGTATCGCAGCCTTCTTCACCCAGACCGGCGTCGGCACGCAGGTCGCCGAGGGCGGTCTGCCGCGCCGCTACAACGCCGACGGCTCGATCGCGGTCGCCTCGCCCGTGAAGGACGTGCGCTCCTTCGACGTCGACGGAACAGCCAAGGACTTCGTCCTCGAAGAGGCCATCACCACCGACTTCGCACTCGTGCACGCCGCAGCCGGCGACCGCCACGGCAACCTCGTCTTCAACAAGGCCGCGCGCAACTTCAACCCGCTCGCCGCCATGGCGGGCCGGATCTGCATAGCACAGGTCGAGCAGCTCGTCGAACCCGGGCAGATCGACCCGGACCGCGTGCACCTGCCCGGTGTGTTCGTCCACCGCATCGTCGAGGTCGGCACCGACATCGAGAAGCGCATCGAGCGCCGCACGGTCACCAAGACGGAAGGAGCCTGATCATGGCACTCACCCGCGAGCAGATGGCAGCGCGCGCCGCCGCCGAACTCACCGACGGCTCCTACGTGAACCTCGGGATCGGGCTGCCGACCCTCGTACCGAACTACGTGCCCGACGGTGTGACGGTCGTGCTGCAGTCCGAGAACGGCATCCTCGGGGTCGGCCCGTACCCGACCGAGGACGCCGTCGATCCCGATCTCATCAACGCCGGCAAGGAGACCGTCACGACCCTCCCGGGCACGGCGTTCTTCGACTCCGCGACGAGCTTCGGCATGATCCGTGGTGGCAAGATCGACGCCGCGATCCTCGGGGCCATGCAGGTCTCCGCCACCGGTGACCTCGCGAACTGGATGATCCCGGGGAAGATGGTCAAGGGCCCCGGCGGCGCGATGGATCTCGTCCACGGCGCAGGCCGCCTCATCATCCTCATGGAGCACGTCGCGAAGGACGGATCGGCGAAGATAGTGAACGAGTGCTCGCTGCCGCTGACCGGCAGGGGAGTGGCGCACCGCATCATCACCGACCTCGCCGTGATCGACGTCACAGACGAAGGACTCGTCCTCGTCGAGACCGCGCCAGGAGTCAGCGTTCAGCAGGTCATCGACGCGACCGAACCGCCTCTGATCGTGGCGGACGAACTGAAGGAGATCTCATGAGCGACATCGTCATCGTCGCCGCGGCACGCACCCCGCAGGGGCGCCTCAAGGGGCAGCTCGCGTCGTTCACCGCTCCGCAGCTCGGCTCCTTCGCGATCAAGGGCGCCCTGGCGCAGGCATCCATCGACCCGTCCGCGATCGACGCCGTCATCGTCGGCCAGGTGCTGGCGGCGGGCTCCGGCCAGAACGCGGCACGTCAGGCGGCCATCGGCGCAGGCATCGGCTGGGACGTCCCGGCGCACTCCGTCAACAAGGTCTGCCTGTCCGGTCTCACCGCGATCATCGACGCCGCGCGCATGATCCGCACCGGGGATGCCACAACCGTGGTCGCCGCGGGCATGGAGTCCATGACCCGCGCTCCGCACCTGCTGATGGGTTCTCGCGACGGCTGGACGTACGGCACGGTCGAGGTGCTCGACCACATGGCCCACGACGGGCTCACGGATGCGTACGACCAGGAGAGCATGGGCGCATCGACCGAGCGCCACAACGAGCGCTTCGAGCTCACCCGACAGGCGCAGGACGAGGTGGCGGCCCTGTCGCACCAGCGTGCCGCCGCCGGTGCAGACGCCGGCGCGTTCGACACCGAGATCGTCGCCGTCGAGGTGCCGCAGCGCCGTGGCGAGCCGATCGTCGTCGACCGCGACGAGGGCGTCCGCCCGGACACGACGGTCGAGACGCTCGGCAAGCTCCGCGCCGCATTCGCCGAGGGCGGATCGATCACGGCGGGCAACTCGTCTCAGATCTCCGACGGCGCGTCCGCCGTCGTCGTCACGACCCGCGAGAACGCCGAGGCCCAGGGGTGGCCGGTACTCGCCACGATCGGCGCGAGCGGTCAGACCGCCGGACCCGATAACTCGCTGCAGGCGCAGCCCGCCCGGGCCATCGCCCGCGCTCTCGAGAAGCAGGGGATCACGGCCGCCGACCTCGACCTCGTCGAGATCAACGAGGCCTTCGGCGCGGTCGTCGCACGCTCGCAGACCGAGCTGGGCATCTCGAGCGACATCGTGAACATCCACGGAGGCGGCATCGCGATCGGTCACCCGATCGGCGCCTCGGGGAACCGGCTCGTGGTGCACATGGCGCACGAGCTCGCGAAGCGCGGGACGGGCACCGTCGCGGTGGGACTGTGCGGCGGCGGCGGTCAGGGCGAGGCGCTGATCCTCACCCGGTGAGCGCAGGCTGTGGGCCGTCGCGTCAGCGGCGGTCCTTGGCGTGTCCCTGGGCGTCGCTCAGCGCCTTCTGCGACCGGAACTGCAGGCGCTGGGCCTTCTTCGCCTTCTTGACCGACTGCGGCGAGTCGGCGTCTACGTGGTCGCCGCGACGCTCACGTCGCATGTCCACCACGGCGCCGATCGCGAGCGCCAGGGTGATTCCCCAGCTCAACCAGGAGATGACGGACCGCCAGGTGATGGGTTCGTCGCGCGTGCCGCGCAGCAACTGCACTCCTGCCGAGATCGCTGCGACGAGTCCGGTGCTGAAGAGGTAGCGCATGGCCCCACGCTACCGGCATCCGTTCTCGCACGAGAAAGGCCTGGAAACACTCAGCGAGGATCGCTAAGATCGACGCGGCGCGCGAGCGCCCGAAGCTGTGTATCTACCGGCCGTCGGCATCCCGGCGGAAAGCGGCGGCACCTGATCCCGCGCCGTTCGGGCGCGCGAGAGCGATGACCCAGACACACGCATCCGCCCCTTCCCGAGGGCCCGCATCGGCGAGCCTGCTCCGCACCGCCGGGCTTCCCTACTTCCTGATCGCATTCGTGGCGCGTCTGCCCTTCGCCATGATGGTCGTCGGCGTCCTCACCGTCGTCGTCTCGGCCCGCGGGTCGCTGTCGCTCGGCGGTCTCACGTCCGCCGCGGTCGGCATCGGGACCGCCTGCTTCGGACCGCTGCTCGGTGCCGCCGCCGACCGCTTCGGCCAGCGCGCCGTCCTGGTGATCCTCGCGATCGCCAACAGCGCCATGCTGATCGTCTTCACCCTCGTCGTCTACAGCGCCGCCGTGGACCCGCTCGTGCTGCTCGCCGCCTTCGGAATCGGCGCGACCGCGCCGCAGGTAGCGCCGATGTCCAGATCGCGACTGGTCGCGATCATCAACGAGCGGATGCCGGAACCGCAGCGCGCACGCACGCTCTCCGGGACCATGGCGTACGAATCAGCGGCGGATGAGACCGTGTTCGTGTTCGGTCCGTTCCTCGTCGGCATCGCAGGGTCCTGGATCGCGCCGTGGGCACCCCTGATCGGCGCCGCAGCCCTCACGGTCGCGTTCGTCGGGGCCTTCGCGCTGCATCCGAGCGGGCGTCACGTCTCAGCGGAGCGGGGAAGCGACGGGCGGGCGCCGTCCGCGACGTCGGAGCTGTTCCGTCCGCAACTGCTCGTCGTGGTCATCGGCATCCTCGGCGTCGGGCTCTTCTTCGGCGCCACGCTGACCTCGCTCACGGCCTTCATGGCCGACAGGGGAGCGCCGGAGGAAGCGGGGCTGCTCTACGGCGTCATGGGCGTCGGATCCGCGATCCTCGCACTCGGCGTCGCCTGGCTGCCGCCGCGCTTCTCGCTGCGGTCCCGCTGGCTGGTGTTCGCCGCCATCCTGCTGCTCGGCTCCCTGCTGCTCGGCTTCGTCGAGTCTCCGGCCGGCATGGCCGCCGTGCTGGCGGTCATGGGCATCGGCATCGGCCCGACGCTCGTGACGCAGTACAGCTTCGGTGCCGCCCGAAGTCCGCTGGGCAGGTCGGCGACCGTGATGACCATGCTCGGATCAGCCGTGATCGTCGGCCAGTCGATCGGCTCCGCCGTCACGGGCGAGATCGCGCAGACCTTCGGCACCGCCCCGGCGCTGATGCTGCCTGCATGTGCGGCGGCGATCGTGCTCGTCGCCGGCATCCTGAACTGGTTCGCCAGCCGCACCCGGCCGCGCACTCGGTAGCCTGGGGACAGGCCACTGGTGCGAGGAGCTCCCATGAATACCGCAGAATTCGTCGTCGTCGCGAACCGTCTTCCGGTGGACAGGGTCGTGGGAGCGGATGGCTCGGAGACCTGGCGCACCTCTCCGGGAGGGCTCGTCGCGGCTCTCGAACCGGTGATGAAGTCCGTCGACGGCGCGTGGGTGGGCTGGGCCGGTCAGGCCGATCTCGAGCTCGAGCCGTTCGTCGCGAACGACATCCGCCTGATCCCGATCGCCCTCAGTGAGCAGGAGGTCGCCGAGTATTACGAGGGATTCGCGAACGACACCATCTGGCCGCTCTATCACGATGTGATCGCGCCCCCGCAGTATCACCGGGAGTGGTGGGACGCCTACGTGACCGTCAACCGGCGCTTCGCCGAGGCGGCAGCGCACGCTGTGGCGCAGAACGGCACCGTGTGGGTGCACGACTACCAGTTGCAGCTCGTGCCGGAGATGGTGCGCGCGCTGCGTCCAGATGTAACGATCGGCTATTTCCATCACATCCCGTTCCCCGCGCACGGGCTGTACGCGCAGCTGCCCTGGCGAGACCAGGTGCTGCGCGGGCTGCTCGGTGCCGATGTGATCGGCTTCCAGCGCGCGCAGGATGCGAACTACTTCCTCGCCGCCGTGCGGCGTCGTCTGCAGTACAACGTCAAGGCGTCGATCGTGGATGTTCCCGGTGAGACCGGTTCGCGTCCGGTTCTCGCCAAGGCGTTCCCGATCTCGATCGACACATCGCCGTACCTCGACCTCATCGCCAAGCCCGAGGTGCAGGCACGGGCGAAGGAGATCCGCGAGAGCCTCGGCCACCCCAAGCGCATTCTCCTCGGCGTCGACCGACTCGACTACACCAAGGGCATCCGCCACCGCATCAAGGCCTATGGCGAGCTGCTCGCAGAGGGCCGGCTCAAGGTGGAGGACGTCACGCTGATCCAGGTCGCAAGTCCCAGCCGTGAGCGTGTCGACGCCTACGTGCACCTGCGCGACGAGATCGAGCTTCTGGTGAGCCGCATCAACGGCGACACCGACACGATGGACCACAGCGCCATCCGCTACCTGCACCAGGGGTTCCCGCGCGAGGAGATGGTCGCCCTCTACCTCGCCGCCGATGTCATGCTCGTCACAGCCCTCCGGGACGGCATGAACCTCGTCGCCAAGGAATACATCGCCACCAGGGCCGACAACCGCGGCGTGCTCGTACTGAGCGAATTCACCGGAGCCGCCGACGAACTGCGCCAGGCGGTGCGCGTGAACCCGCACGACATCGAGGGCCTGAAGGACGCCATCATGACGGCCGTCGAGATGGAGCCGGCCGAGCAGGGCAGGCGGATGCGGTCGCTGCGCAAGCGCGTGCTCGAGCACGACGTCAACGCCTGGTCGTCGTCCTTCCTCGAGGCGCTGTCCGCCGTGCGCGCACGGCACGCCTGAGCGCCGTCATGCGTGCGCTCGGGTCTCCGCACGCGTGAGAAGCTGGTCGGGAATCGACCCCCGACGAGGAGACCCGCCGTGACCCGCACCTGGACGCCCGGAACCGCCGACGACGCACTGACCGCCATCGCCACCACCCCACGGTTGGTCATCGCGCTCGACTTCGACGGAACGGCATCCCCGCTCGTGCCCGACCCGATGGCCGCACGCGCGCTGCCGGAGGTCAAGGTGCAGCTCGACCGGCTCGCAGCCCTGCCCGACACCTTCGTCGCCTACGTCTCCGGACGCAGCATGCACGACCTGCGCGTGATCACCGAGCACGCCGACGACTCGATCGTCTCGCTGGCCGGATCCCACGGTGCGCAGTACTGGTTCCCCGGCATCGGCGACTCGGACGCCCCCGGATCCTCGACCGAGGACGGTGCGCGCGAGGAGCTCTGGGCCGCCGCGCAGCCGATCGTCGACCGCTATGAGGGCGTCGGACTCGAGCCGAAGACCTTCGGCATGGGGATCCACACCCGGCGCGCGACACCGGAGGTCGAGGCCGCGGCGTTCGCAGAGATCGACGCGCTGGTCGCCGAGCGATTCCCGCACTGGCGGCGCCGCTCCGGCCACCGGGTGCTGGAGTTCTCCTCGCGCGTCGAGGGCAAGGACACCGCGATGAGCGTGCTGCGCGAGCAGTTCGACGCCACCGGCATCCTGTTCGCAGGGGACGACGTCACAGACGAGGACGCCATGCGGGTGCTCCAGTCCGGCGACCTCGGCGTGCGCGTCGGGCCCGGCGAGACGGCGGCCGCAGTCCGTGTGGACACTCCACAAGACATCGCCGCTCTTCTGGAGGCGCTGGCGTCCGAGCGCGCTGCCGGACGGGAATAGACTGCCGTCATGTCCTCGCAAGATCCTTCTTCGAACGCGCCCATCGACATCAAGCCCCGCAGCCGCGTCGTCACCGACGGCATCGAGGCCACCACCTCCCGAGGCATGCTCCGCGCCGTCGGGATGGGGGACGAGGACTGGGACAAGCCGCAGATCGGCATCGCGTCCAGCTGGAACGAGATCACTCCCTGCAACCTGAGCCTGGACCGGCTCGCGCAGGGAGCCAAGGAGGGCGTGCACTCCGGCGGTGGCTACCCGCTGCAGTTCGGCACCATCTCCGTCTCCGACGGCATCTCGATGGGCCACGAGGGGATGCACTTCTCGCTCGTCTCGCGCGAGGTCATCGCCGACTCGGTCGAGACCGTCATGATGGCCGAGCGCCTTGACGGCAGCGTCCTGCTTGCCGGCTGCGACAAGTCGATCCCCGGCATGCTGATGGCGAGCGCCCGCCTCGACCTCTCCAGCGTGTTCCTGTACGCAGGGTCCATCGCTCCTGGCTGGGTCAAGCTCTCCGACGGCACCGAGAAGGACGTCACGATCATCGACTCGTTCGAGGCCGTCGGCGCCTGCCGCGCCGGGCTCATGAGCGAGGAGGACCTCAAGCGCATCGAGTGCGCGATCGCCCCCGGCGAAGGCGCGTGCGGCGGCATGTACACCGCGAACACGATGGCGTCGGTCGCAGAGGCGCTGGGGCTCAGCCTGCCGGGCTCCGCAGCCCCGCCGGCAGCCGATCGCCGCCGCGACTACTTCGCGCATCGCTCCGGCGAGGCCGTGATCAACCTGCTGCGCCAGGGCATCACGACACGCGACATCCTCACCAAGGAAGCCTTCGAGAACGCCATCGCCCTCGCCATGGCCCTGGGCGGGTCGACCAACGTCGTCCTGCACCTGCTCGCCATCGCCCGCGAGGCGGAGGTCGAACTGAGCCTGCACGACTTCAACCGCATCGGCGACAGGGTTCCGCACGTCGCCGACATGAAGCCGTTCGGCAAGTACGTCATGAACGACGTCGACCGTCACGGCGGCATCCCGGTGATCATGAAGGCCATGCTCGACGAGGGGCTGCTGCATGGCGATGCTCTCACCGTCACGGGCAAGACCCTCGCCGAGAACCTCGCAGACCTCGACCCCGACCCGATCGACGGCGAGGTCATCCACACGTTCGACAACCCGATCCACGCCACCGGCGGTCTGACGATCCTGCACGGGTCGCTGGCCCCGGAGGGCGCGGTCGTGAAGACGGCCGGGTTCGACGCCACCGTGTTCGAGGGCCCGGCTCGCGTCTTCGAGCGCGAGCGCGCTGCGATGGACGCCGTCGCGAACGGCGAGATCAAAGCCGGCGAGGTCATCGTCATCCGCTACGAAGGCCCCAAGGGCGGACCGGGCATGCGCGAGATGCTCGCCATCACCGCGGCCATCAAGGGCGCTGGGCTCGGAAAAGATGTACTACTCTTGACGGACGGACGATTCTCAGGCGGCACAACCGGCCTGTGCATCGGCCACATAGCACCCGAAGCGGTGGACGCAGGTCCCATCGCCTTCGTGCGCGATGGTGATCTGATACGGGTCGATATCGCAGCTCGCTCTCTTGACTTACTCGTCGATGAGGCAGAGCTCGCCTCCCGCCGCTCTGGCTGGGAGCCGCTTCCCCCGCGCTATACCCGTGGCGTTCTTGCCAAGTACTCGCGACTCGTGCGCTCCGCCGCGGAGGGCGCGACGACCGGATGATCCACTCGTCCGTCGACGACATTCAGATCACCAAGGAATGACATGACTGCTGACGCTGTATCGGCCGTGCCCCGGCCGCCGTCCTCGAAGAGCTCCGCACCGGAGATCACCGGCGCGGAGGCCGTAGTCCGCTCGCTCGAGCTTCTCGGCGTCACCGACGTCTTCGGGCTCCCCGGAGGCGCGATCCTCCCCGTCTACGACCCGCTGATGGACGCGTCAGAGCTCCGGCACATCCTCGTTCGACACGAACAGGGCGCAGGCCACGCCGCAGAGGGCTACGCCTCGGCATCCGGAAAGGTCGGCGTGTGCATCGCGACCTCCGGTCCCGGCGCGACCAACCTCGTCACGGCGATCGCGGATGCCTACATGGATTCGGTGCCGATGGTCGCGATCACCGGCCAGGTGTTCTCGACGCTGATGGGGACGGACGCCTTCCAGGAGGCCGACATCGTCGGGATCACCATGCCGGTGACCAAGCACTCCTTCCTCGTCAAGGATGCAGGCGACATCCCCGGTGCGATCGCCGCGGCGTTCGAGATCGCCTCGACCGGTCGCCCCGGCCCCGTGCTCGTCGACATCACCAAGGACGCGCAGCAGAACGTCGCACCGTTCGTCTGGCCGCCGAAGATCGACCTGCCCGGCTACCGCCCGGTGACCAAGGCGCACGGCAAGCAGATCCAGGCTGCCGCCGCTCTGCTGGCTGAGGCCAAGAAGCCAGTGCTGTACGTCGGCGGCGGTGTGGTCCGGGGACGCGCGGCAGCCGAGCTCAAGGAGCTCGCCGAGTCGACCGGCGCCCCCGTGGTCACCACGCTGATGGCCCGCGGCGCCTTCCCCGATTCGCACGCGCAGCACCTCGGCATGCCGGGCATGCACGGCACTGTGCCAGCGGTGCTCGCGCTGCAGGAGGCCGACCTGCTCATCTCGCTCGGCGCGCGGTTCGACGATCGCGTCACGGGCAAGGCGGCGCTGTTCGCCCCGAACGCGAAGGTCGTGCACGTCGACATCGACCCGGCCGAGATCTCCAAGATCCGCACGGCGGACGTGCCGATCGTGGGTGACGTCCGCGACGTGCTGACGGACCTGGATGCCGCATACCGCGGTGTCGTCGGCAGCGCCAAGCCCGACATCTCGGACTGGTGGTCCTATCTCGACGGACTGCGTGACGAGTTCCCGCTCGGCTACACCGAGCCCAGCGACGGTCTGCTCGCCCCGCAGTACGTGATCTCGCGCATCGGTGAGCTGACCGGTCCGGAGGGCATCTACGCCGCCGGCGTCGGGCAGCACCAGATGTGGGCGGCGCAGTTCATCAAGTACGAGCGTCCCAACGCCTGGCTGAACTCCGGGGGAGCGGGCACGATGGGCTACTCGGTGCCTGCCGCCATGGGCGCGAAGGTCGCCGAGCCCGACCGTGTGGTGTGGTCGATCGACGGCGACGGATGCTTCCAGATGACCAATCAGGAGCTCGCGACCTGTGCGATCAACAACATCCCGATCAAGGTCGCGATCATCAACAACTCGTCTCTCGGGATGGTGCGCCAGTGGCAGACCCTGTTCTACGACGGTCGCCACTCCAACACCGATCTGAACACCGGTCACGGCACGATCCGGATCCCCGACTTCGTGAAGCTCGCCGAGGCGTACGGATGCCTCGCGATCCGCGTCGAGAAGGAAGAGGAGGTGGATGCCGCGATCAAGCTGGCGCTCGAGACCAACGACCGCCCCGTGGTCATCGACTTCGTCGTCTCGGCCGACTCGATGGTGTGGCCGATGGTGCCGCAGGGAGTGAGCAACAACTACGTCCAGTACGCGCGTGACCACGCTCCCGCGTTCGATGAGGAGGTCTGAGTCATGTCCAAGCACGTGCTGAGTCTTCTCGTCGAAGACACCCCCGGTCTGCTGACCCGCGTCGCGGGGCTCTTCGCCCGTCGCGGCTTCAACATCGAATCCCTCGCGGTCGGCGTGACCGAGGTGCCGGGCGTGTCCCGCATCACGGTCGTCGTCGACGTGGAGGAGCTGCCGCTCGAGCAGGTGACCAAGCAGCTGAACAAGCTCGTGAACGTCATCAAGATCGTCGAACTCGACCCGGCCGGGTCCGTGCAGCGCCAGCACATGCTGGTGAAGGTGCGCACGGACAACACGACGCGGTCGAATGTGATCGAGGTCGTGAACCTGTTCCGCGCCTCGGTCGTCGACTACGCCTCTGACGCGCTGGTGATCGAGGTCACCGGCGACCAGGGCAAGGTCGAGGCGCTGCTGCGCGCGCTCGAGCCGTTCGGCGTCAAGGAGATCGCGCAGTCGGGCCTCCTCGCCATCGGCCGCGGCGGCAAGAGCATCACCGAACGCGTTCTGCGCGGCTGAGTCATCCCACAAACCTCGATAGGAAAGAGAAACACAACGTGAGTACTGAGATCTTCTACGACGACGACGCCGACCTGTCCCTGATCCAGGGCAAGAAGGTCGCGATCGTGGGCTACGGCTCGCAGGGCCACGCCCACGCGATGAACCTGCGCGACTCGGGCGTCGAGGTCGCCATCGCGCTGAAGGACGGCTCCAAGTCGATCGCCAAGGCCGAGGAGGCCGGCTTCCCGGTCAAGAACGTCGCGGATGCCACCGCCTGGGCCGACGTCATCATGATCCTCGCGCCGGACCAGCACCAGCGCACGATCTACTCCGAGTCGATCGCGCCGAACCTCGCCGCGGGCAAGACCCTCGCCTTCGCGCACGGTTTCAACATCCGCTTCGGCTACATCGACGCACCCGAGGGTGTGGACGTCATCCTCGTCGCGCCGAAGGCGCCCGGCCACACCGTGCGTCGCGAGTTCGTCGCGGGCCGCGGCATCCCGGACATCATCGCCGTCGAGAAGGACGCTTCCGGCAAGGCCTGGGACCTCGCGCTCTCGTACGCGAAGGCCATCGGCGGCACCCGCGCCGGCGTCATCAAGACGACCTTCACGGAAGAGACCGAGACCGACCTGTTCGGCGAGCAGGCTGTGCTCTGCGGTGGCGTCAGCCACCTCGTGCAAGCCGGATTCGAGACGCTGACCGAGGCGGGCTACCAGCCGCAGATCGCTTACTTCGAGGTTCTGCACGAGCTCAAGCTGATCGTCGACCTCATGTGGGAGGGCGGCATCGCGAAGCAGCGCTGGTCGATCTCCGACACCGCTGAGTACGGCGACTACGTCTCCGGCCCGCGCGTCATCGACTCGGCTGTCAAGGAGAGCATGAAGGGCGTGCTCGCCGACATCCAGTCGGGTGCTTTCGCCAAGCGCTTCATCGACGACCAGGACAACGGCGCCAAGGAGTTCCAGGAGCTTCGCGCCAAGGAGGAGCAGCACCCGATCGAGGTCACCGGCAAGGAGCTGCGCTCGCTGTTCGCCTGGAAGCAGCAGGACGAGGACTACGTCGACGGCAGCGCTGCGCGCTGATCCGACGTCACTGAGAAAGGGCGCCCTTCGGGGCGCCCTTTCGCGTTCGGGAGTGCAGGTTTCGACTCGCCTTCGGCTCGCTCAACCCGTTTCGTCTCCTCGCTGCGCTCGTCGCTCAACGCCCCGCACATGGAGCCCGTTGGGGAGCCCCTGTGGGAAGGGCCCCGCGGGATTGGATCCCCTGTGATCGAGGATCACCGGCGGAGAGGATCTTCTGCGGATCGTTGAGCGGAGGGGCGGAGCCCCGCAGCCGAAACGCGTTGAGCGAGCGGAGCGAGTCGAAACGTCCCCTAGCGGGTGAGCTCCTCGAGCACCTCGATCACGTGACGATAGGGTTTGCCCGTCGCGCGGGTCATGCCGATCTCGCAGGTGCGGTTCGCTGACACGAAGGCGTCGAATCCGGCACGTGCCTCGTCCGCCGCGGCGACCTCGGCCGATTCCACGGCCGTGGCGCTGGCGGTGAGTTCGGGATGCAGCATCCCGCGGTCGCCGGCGAACGCGCAGCATCCCCAGCCGTCCGGCACGTAGACCTCCTCCGCCACGGCTCCCGCGAGGGCGGTGAGCGCGCCGGTCGCCCCGAGCGCCGTCGTCGAACAAGTCGGGTGCACGGCGATCGAATCGAGCTTCGCTGGCACGTCGAGGCGGGGGAGCACCTCGCGCGCGACGAACGTCGTCGCGTCCTCTATGCGCAATCCGGCATACTCCGGATACTCGGCGAGCGACTTGGACAGCATGACGTGCAGTCCCTCGGTGCAGGATGCCGCATCGCAGACCACGGGCAGCTCGCCGTGCCGGCTCGCCTCCCACAGCGAGGAGAGCACGCGCACGGTCATCCGGTCGTAGCCGGCGAGATGACCCTTCGACTTCCACGGCGTTCCGCAGCAGAGGCCGCCCGCCTCATCCGGAACGACGACGGGGATGTCCGCGCGGTCGAGAAGCGCCCGCAGAGCGTCGCGAGAGCCGTGGCCGTCGCCCTCAGCGCCGAACATCGTGCCGATGCAGGCGCCGAAGAACACCGCCTGCGCATCCGCGGGCGAGGCCGGTGACGGTGCCTTGGCCCCGCCGCGGGGGAGACCCGCGTCGTACAGCGGCACCGTGTCAGCCCCGAGCACGGCGCGGCCGACCCGGGTGATTCCTGTCACCAGCGGAGCGGGCAGAGCCTCCGCGACGGTCAGGGCGACACCGCCGATCCGCGTCACCGCACCCCAGCCCTTCGCCGCGGCATCCCACAGGCCGTCCTCGAGCTTCGAAGCCTCCTCGGCGCGGAGGCGCCGCACCAGGTCGCCGGTGTTGATGTCGACCGGGCACGCGACCCCGCACATGCCGTCGACCGCGCAGGTCTGCACGCCTTCGTAGTCGTAGTCCGCGCGCAGCTCGTTCAGCAGCTCCGTGTCGCCCTGCTCCTCGGCCCAGGCCATGTCGCGGCGCAGCACGATCCGCTGCCGCGGCGTGAGCGTGATGTCCTTGCTCGGACACGTCGGTTCGCAGTAGCCGCACTCGACGCAGCGATCGACCTCGCTCTCGACGGTCGGCACCCGCTTGAGGTCGTGGAGATACGACTCGGCGTCCTCCGAGAGCACGACGCCCGGGTTCAGGATGCCGGCGGGATCGACGAGCCGCTTGATCTCCCACATCATGTCGGTGAGGAAGTCGCCGTACTGGCGACGCACGAACGGCGCCATGATCCGCCCTGTGCCGTGCTCCGCCTTGAGCGATCCGCCCTGGCCGAGCACGAGATCGACCAGATCCGCGGTGAACCGTCGGTACCGCTCGATGCTCGCCGCGTCGTCGAAGCGCTCGTTGAGGAGGAAGTGCACGTTGCCGTCCTTGGCGTGCCCGAAGATCACCGAGTCCTCGTACTCGTGCTCTTCGAACAGCTCGATCAGCCGTTCGCACGTGGCCAGCAGCCGGTCGACGGGCACGACGATGTCCTCCAGCAGCGCGGTCGTGCCCGACGGCCTGGCCCCCGCGACGGCGGTGTACAGCCCCTTGCGCACCTGCCACAGCGACGCGCGTTCGGCGGCGTCTGTCGTGAGCGCCGGCTCGACGGCGAGCGGCAGCGCCCGGAACTGATGCAGGGCGGCATCGCCTGCGACGGAGAGCTCATCGATGCTCGAGGCGTGCACCTCGACGAGGAGCGCGGCGTGCTGATCGACCTCGATCGCCGCGATGGATGCCGGGACGTCGCTGAGCCCCTGCGCGACGCGGAGGGACGCGGCATCCATCAGCTCGATCGTCGCGAGTCCCTGCGTCACGAGACCCGGCAGGGCGGCCATGGCATCGGCGAGGGAGGCGAAAACGAGCAGGCCGGTCGCGATGTGGGGGCGAACCTTCACCGTGCGGAACCGCGCCTCGGCGACGAACGCCAGCGTGCCTTCCGAGCCGATCACGAGATGCTCGAGGATCTTCACCGGATCGTCGAAGTCGAGCAGGGCGTTCAGGCCGTAGCCCATCGTGTTCTTCATCGCGAACTGCGCGCGTACGAACGCGGCGGACTCCGGCGCGCCGAGCAATCGCTGCCGCAGAGCGGCGAGTCCGTCCACCAGTGCCGGCTCCGCGTCCCGCAGATGCTCGAGAGCATCGGGGGCGGCGGTGTCGACGACAGTCCCGCTCGGAAGCACCAGCAGCAGCGAATCGACCGTCTGGTACGAGTTCTCCGTGACCCCGCACGCCATGCCGCTGGAGTTGTTGGCGATCACGCCGCCGATCGTGCAGGCGATCTCGCTCGCGGGATCCGGCCCGAGTTTGCGACCGTGTCGCGCGAGACGCGTGTTCACCTGGCGCACGGTGGCGCCGGGCTCGACGCGGACCAGACGCCCCTCGTCCTCGACGCGGATGCCGCGGAAGTGGCTGCGAGTGTCGACCAGGATGTCGCCGGAGACTCCCTGCCCCGACAAGCTCGTTCCGCCCGAACGGAAGGTGAGGGTGCGACCGGCCGCGCGGACCGCGTCGAATGCGCGGGCGACGCCGGCGGCATCCCGCGGTGCCAGGACGGCATCCGGGATGAGCAGGTAGTGCGAGGCATCGTGCGCGCGGGCGAATCGATCGATCGAGCGGGATGTGATCGTCGTGTCGGCCCCGAGCACGTCGATGTCGAGCGGGTGCACGAGAGCCGTGGACACGGCAGCCTCCCAAGAATTGTCAGACAAGATTACTCGCGAGTCTAGCCTCCTCTAGGCTGAGCGCTATGACCATCACGGAGCTCGGCGTGATCGGCATCGTCGATGCCGTGACCCGCAGCCTGCGCGCGCAGATTCTCGCGGGCGACATCGCGGCGGACACCGCGCTGACCGAGGCGAAGGTCTCCGCGTCGTTCGGGGTCGCCCGCCCCAGCGCCAAGGCCGCGATCGAGCAGCTCGTCGCGAGCGGTCTGCTGGTGCGGACGGCGCACCGCTCCGCCCGGGTCGTCGCGATCGACGCCGCCATGGTGCGCGATGTCTACCGCACCCGCACGCGCCTGGAGAGCGCCGCGCTGCGCGAACTCGCGACCACCCGAATCGTGCCGGATGCCGCCACCGCCGCCAACGCCGAGATCCTCGCGCTGCCGGCAGGGCCCGATCCCGCAAGTGTCGATCCGGATCTCAGATTCCACACTGCGCTGATCGACGGCGTCGCCAGTGCCCGAACCTCGCGGATGTATCGCAGCGTGCTGGACGAGGTGCGCCTGTGCATGGCGCAGGTTCAGGGCCGGCGTCTTCTTGACGCGCGTGACATCGCGTCCCAGCACGCCGAGATCCTGGATGCCGTGTCAGCCGGCGACGGCGCGCGCGCCGCCGACCTGCTCGCGGCGCACCTCGCGTCGGCCGAGGACCGCCTGGTGGAGGCGCTGGGGGAGTAGGGGGGAGCCCGGCTACTCAGACTCTTCGGCCGAGGGCGCCGCATCCGGAACCTCGATCGGGGCATCGGCGGGGTCGGCCCAGACCGGCGCGGGCAGCAGCGTGTCGACCTGTCCGGCCTGGATGGCGCGGAGTGCATCGGTGATCTCATCCGCGTTCTCCGGCACGGCCAGCCCGCACGTGCGCAGTTCGGATGCGAACTTCAGGGTCAGCCGGATCTTGCCCGCCTCGACGGCCTCGGCGGTCGTACCGGTGCGCTTCTCGCTGCCGGTCTGGATATCGGGAACCTCTTCGCACACGTGGTAGACCGAGCCCCCGTCGACCCAGACGACTTCGTCCTGGCCGAGGAGCTGGATCACCGTCGACCGGTCGGCGGTGTACTGCTCGACGGACGGCGGGTTGTAGTCGATGCCCAGCGCGACGGCGGCGACCGCGAGCACCACGCCGATGATGCCGGCGGTGGTCTTCTGCCCCTTGTCCATGTCCTTGTTGAGGAAGACCAGGATGATCAGCGGCAGGAAGGCGATGACCGCGATGATGGCGCCGAGCTGGTTCTGGACGAAGAAGCGCACCGTGTCGGACTTCTTCGCGGGGTCGAGGCGGTTCGCCTTCTTCCACAGGATCGACCCGGTGATCGAGAGCGCGGCGATGACGACGAACGCGACGAGCAGCGCGATGAACGCCCACTGCGGGAACTGCGCGGTCGCGCCCCGCTCTTCGAGGAGACCCGTGTCGGGGTTGCGCACCAGCTCGCCATCCGCGCCGGTGAACTCCCGCTGTCGCAGCAGCCAGAAGATCGCGACTGCTTCGGCCGCGATCGCGATGGCCCACAGTGCGGCGGCGATCCACCGGAACGTCGTCGCCTTCCGTCTGCCCTCCGCGGTCGGAGACCAGGAGCGGTCCGGAGCCGAGCCGACTTCTGTCGGCAGGGCGGTGTCCTTGTTGCCTTCAGCCACGGTGAACCCCTCGGTTTCTGTGAACTCCCTGAGCATATCCGGAGGGTGTCGCGATGGCTACGCTGGGTATATGACATCGGATGCTGACGACGCGCTCTCCTGGGAGGGCGACGAAGACGGGTCGGCGGGCACGCGCAGGAAGCAGACCGCCGGAACGCCGGCGTCGGCCGCGCAGCTCCCGGACGGCTGGAAGGCCGTCGGCAAGGACAGCGAGAGCGTCGAGCGGCTCGGCGCTGACCGCGCGGTCGCCGAACCTGCCGAACCTGCCGAGCCGCAGTCGCTGAGCACGCCCATGCTTCTGCTGGTCGGGATCGTCGGCGGCGTCTACCTGCTCTATACGGTCGGCTGGATCATCGGCGGGCTGAACCTCGAGATGAGCGCGCTCTTCCTCGTGCCGAGTCTGATGTACCAGGTCGCTGTGTGGGCCGCCGTTCTAGCGCCGGCACTGTGGTTCACTGCGGTCTGGCTGCTCACGAGGCGCTCGGCCGGCTGGGTGCGCGTGCTCGGCCTCCTCGCCGGTGCCGTACTGCTGGTGCCATGGCCGTTCGTGATGACCGGGGCGGTGGGCGCATGAGCGAGCAGCAGCAGGTGTCGTCGCGTGAGCGCCTTGGAATCCTCAAGACGCTGATCCTGGGTGTCTCGGTCCTGTTCTACGCCTACGGTGTATGGAACGCCGTTGCCCACCTCGTCACGGTCGCGCAGTACGGCATGAACGCGTACGGCTGGTTCGTGCTGATCTTCTCGGTGCTGTTCCCGATCATCGTGTTCGCAGCCGCCTTCGCCCTGGATCGCCGCCGCGGCGCGACGGAGTTCGCGGTCGTGATGCTCGCGGGCCTGGCCCTCGTCGCGGTGTTCTGGATGAATGTCGTCGCTCTCAGCGCGCTGAACTTCTCTTCGCTGACCACCTGACGCCTCCGTCACACGGCACAGGGCACCGTTCACCCTCGGGTAGGGTGGACTCGATCGCGCCCCCGACGGTGTGCGGCGCATCGATCCCCATCCGCGCTGTGCCGCTAACTCGAAGGATCCGCCTGTGCCGAAGCCCGTCGTGCTCATTGCCGAAGTTCTCTCGCCCGCTACGATCGAGGCCCTCGGCCCCGACTTCGATATCCGTCAGGTCGACGGAACCGATCGCGAGGCGCTGTTCTCGGCATTGACGGACGCGAACGCGGTACTGGTGCGTTCGGCCACGAAGATGGATGCCGAGGCGCTCGGCCACGCCCCGAAGCTCAAGGTGATCGCCCGCGCGGGCGTCGGCCTCGACAACGTCGACATCCCGGCCGCCACCAAGGCGGGCGTCATGGTGGTCAACGCGCCGACGTCGAACATCATCTCCGCCGCCGAGCTCACCTGCACGCACATCCTCAGCCTCGCCCGCCACGTCCCCGCCGCGCACGCGTCGCTCGCGGACGGGCAGTGGAAGCGCAGTGCCTACACCGGCACCGAGCTGTTCGAGAAGACCCTCGGCATCGTCGGCCTCGGCCGCATCGGCGCCCTGGTCGCCGCCCGCATGCAGAGCTTCGGCATGAACGTCGTCGCCTACGACCCCTACGTCACCAGCGCCCGCGCCCAGCAGCTCGGCGTCGAGCTGCGCAGCCTCGACGAGCTCGTCGCAGAGGCCGACTTCCTCACCATCCACATGCCGAAGACGCCGGAGACCACCGGCATGATCAGCACCGAGCAGTTCGCGGCGATGAAGCCCTCGGCCTTCGTGGTCAACGTCGCCCGTGGCGGCCTGATCGACGAGGTCGCCCTGCGCGAGGCGCTGGTCTCGGGTGAGATCGCCGGCGCAGGTCTGGACGTCTTCACCTCCGAGCCGCCCGCAGAGGGCGGATCCGCCCGCGACCTGCTCGCACTGCCGAACGTCGTCGTGACCCCGCACCTCGGCGCATCGACGGATGAGGCGCAGGAGAAGGCGGGCGTCTCGGTCGCGCGCTCGGTCAAGCTCGCCCTCGAGGGCGACCTCGTCCCGGATGCCGTGAACGTCGCCGGCGGCATCATCGACCCGTTCGTCCGCCCCGGCATCGCCCTGGTCGAGAAGCTCGGCCAGGTCTTCAGCGGTCTCGCGGGATCCGCGGTCACCACGCTCGACATCGAGGTCCGTGGCGAGCTGGCCGACTACGACGTGAGCGTCTACAAGCTGGCGGCCCTCAAAGGCATCCTCTCCAACGTGGTCAGCGAGAACGTCTCGTACGTGAACGCGCCCCTGTTCGCAGAGCAGCGCGGCATCGAGGCGCGCCTGATCGTCGAGAAGGAGAGCCCGGAGTACCGGAACCTCACCACCCTCCGCGGCGCCCTCGCCGACGGCACGATCCTCACGGTCGCCGGCACCCTTGCGGGAACCCGCATGGTGCAGAAGATCGTCGGCATCAACGGGCACGACATCGAGGTGCCGATCGAGACGAACCACATCGTCATGCAGTACATCGATCGCCCCGGCATCGTCGCCGTCTACGGTCAGAAGTTCGGAGATGCCGGCATCAACATCGCCGGCATGCAGGTCGCCCGCCGCGCGGCAGGCGGCCAGGCGCTCACCGTCCTCACCGTCGACTCGCGCGTTCCTGAGGAGCTCCTCGCCGAGGTCGGAGAGGCGATCGAGGCCAGCGTCATGAAGCAGATCGAGATCGCAGAGGTCTGAGCGGGCTCAGGCGGTTGCGCGCACGACCAGATCGACGAGTGCGCGCAACTCCGCCCCTCGCGGGACCAGACGCTCAGGACCGTTCACGTCGAGCGAGTTGTTGAAGTAGAGGCCGTCGCTGACGAGCATCACGAGATCGAGCGCTGTCTCGTCGCGCACGTGCGGCCGGATGGCGTCGCTCCAGCTGCGGCGCGTCTGACGCAGCGCGCCGGCCGCATCGGCCGAACCGCCCTGTGCCAGCCGTGAGACGGCGATGAGCGCACGGTCGAGCGGAGCGTTCTCCATCACCGAGGTTCGGACGTAGTAGGACACCGGGCCGTCCTCCGCAGCCGACATGCCGACGAGATCCTCGTCGACGAGGTCTTCGAGCCGAGCGATCATGCCCGCCGCGAGCTCGTCCTTCGACGCGAAATGGTAGAGCAGACCGCCCTTCGAGACGCCCGCGGCCTTCGCCGTGGCATCCAGGGTCGCGGTCCGCTCGCCGTCCTCGATGAGGATCGACTCGAACGCGTCGAGCACGCGTTCGCGGGCAAGAGGAGGCCGGGGCATTCTGTTACTATACCATCCGGACGGTTTAGTAACAGGAACGATCACCACAGAGAGGCGCTCGATGAGCCAGGCCACGCCGACGGACACCGGCGGAATCCACGCGCCACGCGCAGGAGCGCGCGCATGGTTCGCGCTCGTCGTGCTCATGCTGCCGGTGCTGCTGGTGTCGGTGGACAACACGGTGCTCAGCTTCGCGCTCCCGGAGATCGCCGTCGCGCTGGCTCCGTCTGGTGCCGAGCAGCTGTGGATCATCGACGCGTACCCGCTCGTGCTCGCCGGCCTCCTCGTCACGATGGGCACGCTCGGCGACCGTTTCGGACGTCGTCGGATGCTCCTGATCGGCGCCACCGGGTTCGCGGCAGTCTCCGCACTGGCGGCCTTCGCACCCACCGCGGGCCTCCTCATCGTCGCGCGCGTGCTGCTCGGATTCTTCGGCGCGATGCTGATGCCGTCGACGCTGTCTCTGCTGAGGTCGATCTTCCTGAACCGCGACCAGCGGAGGATGGCGATCGCGGTGTGGGCATCAGCGTTCTCGGCGGGCTCCGCCCTCGGACCGATCGTCGGTGGCTTCCTGCTCGAGCACTTCGCGTGGGGTTCGGTGTTCCTGATCGCCGTGCCGGTGCTGATCCCGCTGCTGATCGCGGCGCCGCTGCTGGTGCCCGAGAGTCGCGATCCGTCGCCCGGCCGGATCGACCCGATCAGCATCCTGCTCTCGATGGCGGCCATGATCCCCGTCGTCTACGCGATCAAGTCGTTCGCCGTCGACGGACCGACGTTCCTCGCGGCGGGGTGGGCCCTGCTCGGCATCGTGATGGGCACGCTGTTCGTGCGTCGGCAGTTGCGGGCGCAGACGCCGATGCTCGACATGGCGCTGTTCCGGCGGGGCTCGTTCTCGGGGGCGATCCTCGTCAACCTGCTGAGCGTCGTGGCGCTCGTCGGATTCCTCTACTTCGTGCCGCAGCATCTGCAGCTCGTTCTGGGGATGTCGCCGATGACGGCGGGGCTGGCCCTTGTGCCGGGCATGCTCGCCGTGATCGTGGCAGGTCTCACGATCGTGCCGATCTCGCGCCGCTTCCCGCCGCACGTCGTGGTTCCCGCAGCTCTCGTCTTCTCGGTCGTCGGCTACATCCTGGTGGCTTTCACCACTGAGGGGCACGGGGCGCTGCCGCTGATCATCGCCTTCGTCGTGCTGGGGATCGGGATCGGGGCGGCCGAGACCATCTCGAACGAGCTGATCCTCTCGAACGCCCCCGCCGCGAAGGCCGGTGCCGCCAGCGCGGTCTCCGAGACCGCTTATGAGCTGGGCGCGGTGCTCGGCACGGCCGTCCTCGGCGGGATCATCACGGCGTTCTACCGCGGCGCGCTCGTGATTCCGGATGCGGTCCCGGCGGAGGCGGCTCACGCGGCGCGCGAGACCCTCGCCGGTGCGTTCACCACGGCGCAGCAGCTGCCGGAGGCGGTGGGCAGCGCGCTGTGGGATGCCGCGGCATCCGCGTTCGAATCGGGAGTGACCGTCACTTCGCTGATCGGAGCAGGACTGGTGGTCGCGGCCGGAGTCATCGCCGCCGTCACACTGCGCACGCCCGCTTCACGCTGACCGATACGCTGGGAGCACCCGCGCCTGCGCAGCGCTGCGGGCATCCCGATGCAAGGAGTGCGAATGTCGCGTGTCGTGAAGCTGGCCGTCATCCCGGGTGACGGCATCGGTCCCGAAGTCGTCGCGGAGGCGGAGAAGGTGCTCGACGTCGTCACGGCGGACAGCGACGTGACGTTCGAGAAGACGCGGTTCTCGCTGGGCGCCGCACGCTTCCTCGACACGGGCGACACGCTCACCGATGACGACCTCGCGGCCATCAAGGCTCACGACGCGATCATCCTCGGAGCGGTCGGCGGCACGCCTGGCGACCCGCGCCTGAAGGACGCCAACATCGAACGCGGCCTGCTGCTCAAGCTCCGCTTCACCCTCGACCACTACGTGAACCTGCGCCCGTCGAAGCTGTACAGCGGTGCACCGGGACCGCTGAGCGAGCCCGGCGAGGTCGACTTCGTCGTCGTGCGGGAGGGCACCGAAGGCCCGTACGTCGGCAACGGCGGCGCCATCCGCGCCGGCACCCCGCACGAGATCGCGAATGAGACGAGCGTGAACACGGCGTACGGCGTCGAGCGCGTCGTCCGCTACGCATTCGAACTGGCGGAGCGTCGTCGCCAGAAGCTCACCCTGGTGCACAAGACCAACGTGCTGGTCCACTCCGGCGGCATGTGGCAGCGCATCGTGAACGAGGTGGCGCAGGAGCACCCGGATGTGGTCGTAGACTATCTGCACGTCGATGCGGCGACGATCTTCATGGTCACGAACCCTTCTCGCTTCGACGTGATCGTCACCGACAACCTCTTCGGCGACATCCTCACGGATCTGGCAGGCGCCGTCACCGGTGGCATCGGCCTCGCCGCTTCGGGCAACATCAACCCCGACGGCACGTTCCCTTCGATGTTCGAGCCCGTTCATGGTTCGGCGCCCGACATCGCAGGCCAGCAGAAAGCCGACCCCACGGCGGCCATCCTGTCCGTCGCCCTCCTGCTCGATCACCTCGGGCTCCGCGAGGAAGCCGGTCGCGTCACCAGCGCGGTCGAGGCGGACATCGCCGATCGGTCAGGCTCTCGAACCACCACAGCAGTGGGCGACGCCATCATCGCCCGGCTCCAGGCGTAGCCTGGACGCACGAGCGCTCCGCCCGCACCGAACGCAGGATGTGACAATGACAACGACCTCAACCGAACTCGCCCCGCTCGAGTTCGCCGTGACCCGCAACCTCGCAGCCAAGTCGCCTGCCGATCGCGAGCAGATCCTCCAGAACCCGGGCTTCGGCACGGCGTTCACCGACCACATGGTCGACATCTGCTGGTCCGTCCGCGGCGGCTGGCACCGCCCGCGGGTGCAGCCCTACGGCCCGATCTCGCTCGATCCGGCGGCCGCCGTGCTGCACTACGGCCAGGAGATCTTCGAGGGTATCAAGGCCTACCGGCACGCCGATGGCTCGATCCACACGTTCCGCCCCGAGCAGAACGCTGCCCGTCTGCAGCGCAGCGCTCGGCGCATGGCGCTGCCGGAGCTGCCGGCCGAGTACTTCCTGCAGTCGATCCGCGAGCTCATCGCCGTGGACGGCGCCTGGACGCCCTCCGGCGACGACCAGAGCCTGTACCTGCGCCCGTTCATGTTCGCGAAGGAGGCGTTCCTCGGGGTCCGCCCGGCGGAGAAGGTCGCCTACTACCTGATTGCGAGTCCTGCCGGCTCGTACTTCAAGGGCGGCGTGAAGCCGGTGCGCATCTGGCTGTCCGAGACCTATGCGCGTGCGGGCAAGGGCGGCACGGGAGCTGCCAAGACCGGTGGCAACTACGCCTCCAGTCTGCTGCCGCAGGCCGAGGCGTACGAGAAGGGCTGCGACCAGGTCGTCTTCCTCGACCAGGACGGCAACGTGGAGGAGCTCGGCGGCATGAACGTCGTGTTCGTCTACAAGGATGGCCGGATCGTCACCCCGCAGTCCGAGAGCATCCTCGAGGGCATCACGCGCGACTCGCTGCTGCAGCTCGCCGAGGACCGCGGGCACACCGTCGAACGTCGCGCGGTGTCTCTGCAGGAGTGGCGCGACGGCGTGGCATCCGGCGACATCGTCGAGGTGTTCGCCTGCGGCACGGCGGCGGTCGTCACCCCGATCGGCGCTCTCGTCACGGCGGACTTCGAAGAGGCGCAGCCGACCGGCGAGCTCGCGCTGTCGCTGCGCGAGGAGCTCACCGACATCCAGTACGGCCGCCGCGAAGACAAGCACGGCTGGCTGTACCGCCTCGACGCCTGATCGGTTGGCCCGCACCCGGCGGCACTTGCCCGGCGGCGGCGCGTGTCCGGGTTGTTGTGGGTGAGTCCTCCGAACACTCGCGACTTCCCGGACGCGCTGCACGGGCGTGTCCGGGAACCGGCGGGTCAATGGTGGCCGCAACCGCAACAACCCCAACACGGCGGAGGGGAGCACGGCGGGGATAGGCTGGGCGGGTGAAGATCGCCCGGTTCAGCCACAACGACGCCATCCAGTACGGGATCCTTGACGAGCAGGAGCTGGTGGTCCTCGCGGGCGACCCGATGTTCGCCGGGTTCGACACCACCGGCGAGCGCGTGCCGCTGGCGGATGCCGCGCTGCTCGCGCCGGTGATCCCGCGCTCGAAGGTCGTCTGCGTCGGCAAGAACTACCACGACCACGCCGCAGAGATGGGCGGAGTCGCCCCTGAGGAGCCGCTGCTCTTCCTCAAGCCGAACACCTCGGTGATCGGCCCCGGCGACACGATCGTGCGCCCCACGCTGTCGGAGCAGACCGAGCACGAGGGCGAGCTCGCCGTCGTCATCGGCCGCATCGCCAAGAACGTCAAAGCCGAGGACGCGCTCGACTACGTGTTCGGCTACACCGTCGCCAACGACGTCACCGCCCGCGATCTGCAGCGCAAGGACGGTCAGTGGACCCGCGGCAAGGGCTTCGACACGTTCTGCCCGCTGGGACCGGTGATCGAGACCGAGTTCGACGACGCGGATGCCACGATCGAGACCCGCGTGAACGGCGAGGTGCGCCAGCACGCGCCGCTTTCCGACATGATCCACTCCGTCGCAGACATCATCGAGTACGCCTCGGCCGTGTTCACGCTGCTGCCCGGCGACGTCATCCTCACCGGCACGCCCGCCGGGGTCGGTCGGTTCGCCGCCGGCGACACCGTCGAGGTCGAGGTCTCCGGCATCGGCATCCTGCGCAACACGGTGCGCGACGCTCTTCCGGTCGCATGACCCTGCCCACCGTCGCGCAGCAGCAGGCGGTGCAGCGGCGCACCGTCGCGGTCCTGTCCGCCGGGCAGGTGCTGGGAGGCATCGCCTTCGGTGCGACGGTGTCTCTCGGCGCGCTGCTGGCCGCCGACATCTCGGGCGACGACGCGCTGTCGGGCCTCGCCACGGCATCCGTCACGCTCGGGGCCGCGCTGTGCGCGATCCCGCTCGCACGGCTCGCCATGAAGCTCGGCCGGCGCCGTGCCCTCACGCTCGGCAACCTCTTCGCCCTGATCGGCATCGGGATCGTCATCCTTGCCGCGGCCCTTCGGGTCTTCCCGCTGCTGCTGGTCGGCATCATCCTGATCGGCGCGGGCAACGCCGGCAACCTGCAGTCGAGGTTCGCGGCCACCGACCTGGCGAGTTCCCGCCACCGCGGGCGGGATCTCTCGATCGTCGTCTGGGCGACGACCGTCGGGGGAGTCGCGGGTCCGTTGCTGCTCGGTCCCGGTGAAGTCGTCGGACAGGCGATCGGGATGCCGCCGCAGACCGGCTCCTACCTGTTCTCGCTGGTCGCGCAGGTGGCGGCCTTCATCCTGTACCTGGTGGCGCTGCGCCCTGACCCTCTGCTCCTCGCGCAGCGGATCATCGCCGCCGGGGCCGACCAGAACCCGCTCGAGGAACGTCGCGACCACCCGGTGGTCGCCCGCTACGCGATGTTCGCGATCGCGGCGTCGCACGTGGTGATGGCGTCCGTCATGGCGATGACCCCGATTCACCTGGCGCACATGGCCCACGGCGCACACGGCGGCCATGCGACCTCGGCGGACATCTCGTCCCTGGTCGGCATCACCATCGCGATGCATGTGGCCGGGATGTATGCGCTTTCGCCGCTGTTCGGCATCCTCGCCGACCGCTGGGGCCGGCTGCGCGTCGTGCTGCTCGGCCAGGTGCTGCTCGGCGGCGCTCTCCTTTTCGCGATCCTGACCAGCGACCAGGCGTGGGGCGTCATGGCCGCGCTGATCCTGCTCGGACTCGGCTGGAGCGCATCGACCGTGTCGGGAGCCGCGCTGCTGACCGAGGCGACGACGCCCGCGCTGCGCACGCGCCGGCAGGGCCGCAGCGACTCGCTGATGAGCTTCTCCGCGGCAGGCGGCGCAGTGCTGGCGGGAATCATCCTGTCGTACTTCCAGTACCCAGGGCTCGCGGTGGCGGCATCCGTGCTGGTCGTCGCGATCGTCGTCGCATCGCCGCTGGGGCGGATGCGCACGGAATGAGCAAGTGGCGCGGGGTCGGGCGAGCATACGAAGCCTCGTACGCCTCGCTGTGCGCCGGCACCGCCGACGCGATCCTGGCGGGGCTCGGACCCGCGGGCTCACGTACGCTGCTCGACGTCGGCGCCGGCACCGGCGCACTGGCAGCGAGGCTGGCGGATGCCGGGTGGCTCGTCACAGCCTGCGAGCCGGAACCGAGCATGCGCGAGATCTGCGCCGACCGGCATCCATCGCTCCCGTTGATCGACGGGGCCCTGCCCGGGCTGCCGATCCCCACCGGCGCATACGACGCCGTCGCGGCGAACTTCGTTCTCAACCACGTCCCCGACCCGCGCGCGGCAGCGCGAGAGATGGCTCGCGTCGCGAAGCCGGGTGCAGCTCTGGTCGCGAGCGTCTGGACGCTTTCGCCGTCGTGGTTCTGGGCAGCGGTGTGCGAGCGTGCCGGACTGCCCGCTGCGGCCGGGCAGCGGCTCCCCGCGGACAAGGATTTCGAGCGCACTGCCACCGGTTTCGGGCGGATGCTGGCCGAAGGCGGCTGGCACAGCGTCGAGGTGACAGAGCTCACCTGGAGCTGGGAGGCGTCGCCGGAGGCGCTGTGGGCTTCAGTCGCCGGAGGAGTGGCATCCGCCGGGGCGCTCTACCTGTCCCTGAGCGGCCACGATCGCTCGCGGTTCCGGGAGGCGTTCGATCACCTCTGCGACGAGTTCTCGGTCGGCGACCGGATCGAGCTCGAGCACACTGCGGCGGTGGCGGTCGGTCTCGCCCGTTGAGAGCCGTCCCGACGCGTAGGATTGACGGGATATGGCTACTCCTCATCCCCTCACCACGACAGCGACCGGCTCCGATGTGCGCGTGCGCTTCTGCCCGTCGCCCACCGGTCTGCCGCACGTCGGCCTCGTTCGCACCGCGCTGTTCAACTGGGCGTACGCCCGCCACAACGGCGGCAAGCTCGTGTTCCGCATCGAAGACACCGATGCTGCCCGCGACAGCGAGGAGAGTTACCGGCAGCTGCTCGACGCGCTGCGCTGGATGGAGATCGACTGGGATGAGGGCGTCGAGGTCGGCGGACCCCACGCGCCGTACCGCCAGTCCGAGCGCCACGACATCTACCGCGGCGTCATCGACAAGCTTCTCGCCACCGGCGCGCTCTACGAGAGCTACTCCGACGCTGCCGAGATCGACGCCCGCAATGAGGCGAACGGCCGGGCGAAGCAGCTCGGCTACGACAACCACGATCGCGACCTGACCGATGAGCAGAAGGCCGCGTTCCGCGCGGAGGGCCGCCAGCCGGCGCTGCGGCTGCGCGTTCCCGACGAGGACCTCACCTACGTGGATCTGATCCGCGGTGAGGTCACCTTCCCGGCCGGCTCCTTCCCCGACTTCGTGGTGGTGCGGCCCAACGGCATCCCGCTGTACACGTTCGTGAACCCGGTCGACGACGCCCTCATGGGCGTCACGCACGTGCTGCGCGGCGAGGACCTCATGCCGTCGACCGCCCGTCAGCTCGCGCTGTATGCAGCGCTGATCGACGCCGGCGTCACGACCTTCGTCCCGCGTTTCGCGCACATGCCTCTCGTGCTGGGGGAGACCGGCAACAAGAAGCTCTCCAAGCGCGACCCGCAGGCCGATCTCTTCCTGCACCGCGAACGCGGATTCATCCACGAGGGCCTGCTGAACTATCTCGCCCTCCTCGGCTGGTCGATCGGTCCCGACCGTGACGTGTTCTCGCTCGATGAGTTCATCGCCGCGTTCGACATCGCGAACGTCAACCCGAACCCGGCGCGCTTCGACCAGAAGAAGGCCGAGTCGATCAACGGCGACCACATCCGGATGCTGGATGTGAAGGACTTCGCCGAGCGCACGATCCCGTACCTGGCCGCGGCCGGACTCTTCGACGAGCCGAGCCATGAGCAGCTGGTGCTCGCGTTCCGCGTCGCGCCGCTCGTGCACGAGCGCGTGCAGCTGCTGGGCGACGTGCCGGGCATGGTCGGCTTCCTCTTCACGGACGACGTCTCGTACGACGCCGACGCGCTGAAGGGCCTGCCCGCGAACGCCGCCGAGGTCCTCGACGCCTGCGTCGCAGCGCTCGAGCCGGTGACCGAGTTCACCACTGAGAAGATCCAGGATGCCCTCTCCGCCGCGCTGGTGGAGAAGCTCGAGCTGAAGCCCCGCATCGCCTACGGCCCGCCCCGCGTCGCTCTCACCGGGCGCCGGGTGTCGCCTCCGCTGTTCGAGTCCATGGAACTGCTCGGCAAGGACGAGTCGCTGCGGCGACTGGCCGCACTGTCTCAGCACCTGGCCGGTTAGGCAAGCCCCTCGTCGTTCTTCCGCCACGCACGTAGCGTTGCGGGAAACGACGAGGAGGAACGATGACCGAAGCACAAGTGCAATCCGTCGAGGCGTTCGACCTGCAGAAGTACCTCGGACTCTGGTACGAGATCGGCCGCCTGCCGCTGAAGTATGAGGACGACACGGCCACGGACGTCACAGCGGAGTACTCGCTCGACGACGATGGCACCGTGAAGGTCGACAACCGCTGCCTCGACGAGGATGGCGAGCCGACGCAGGCGCTCGGCCAGGGCATTCCCGACGAAGAGCATCCGGGCCGCCTCGAAGTCACCTTCCTGCCGGAGGGCCTGCGCTGGATCCCGTTCACGAAGGCCGACTACTGGGTGCTGAAGATCGACCCCGACTACCGTCATGCGCTGGTCGGCACCCCCGATCACAAGTACCTCTGGCTGCTGAGCCGTGATCCGCGTATCGACGACGAGACGCGTTCGGCCTACCTCGCCGAGGCCCGTGCACAGGGCTATGACCTGGAACCATGGATCGAGGCGGCGCAGTCCGGCCGCCGGGTCGAGATCTGAGCCCGCGCGACGCGCCCGGCGCGCCCGCGTCGTTTTGGCGGCGCCGCTGAGTTCGGGTACAGTTGTACCTCGGTGCGAGACTCCGGTTTCGCCCTTGGGGTATGGTGTAATTGGCAACACAGCGGTTTCTGGTACCGCCATTCTTGGTTCGAGTCCAGGTACCCCAGCAGAGAAGAACCCCCGCTCAGGCGGGGGTTTTCTTGTAAAGGGGACCAATGAGGTTTGCAGCGAAGCAGGCCGGAGAACACGTCGGCCGACTGTCGCTCCTCGCCTTCGTGGTGGCTCTCGTCGTCGCCGGCATCGGAGGGATCGACGCCGTAGCCGATCGGTCGATCGCCGACGGTGCGACACGGATCCTCACACACGCGGAGCCCGCTGCCCGCAGCATCCGAGTCGTGGCCGTCCAGGCTCCCGATCTCACCGCGCAGGACGGCCAGGTGCGAGAAGCGATCGCTGACGCGTTCACGGGCGTCGACGTCGTCGTCGCACGCCAGGCCGAGCTCGAGGCGGCAGCCGAGACGCCGATGGGGGAGACGTTCACCCTGCGACTGCTCCACGACGACCGGATTCCGGATCTCGCGACGCTCACGAACGGGGAGTGGCCGCGGTCGCCGAACCAGATCGCACTGCCGGAGGCCGCGGCGGCGCGACAGCACCTCGGCATCGGTGACGCGGTCACCGTCTCACGTGACGGCACGACGCTCACTCTGGTGGGCACCTGGACCGTTGACGATCCCGAGGACTCCGCCTGGCAGGGCGACTCGGCCGTGGTCTCGGGGCAGAGCGACGGCGCCACCGGCCCTGGCGTCGTCGCGCCGGGCGCGCTGGAATCCTTCCCCGCTGCTCCGACGGTCACCTGGGAGATCACCCCCGCCGCCAGTCGGCTCACCGATCTCGAGCGCATGCAGCGCGGAATCACGTCGCTGCGCAGCCTGCCCGATGGCATCGATCCGCAGCGTCAGCACAACACCAGAGTCCTGGGCGGCCTCGGAGACACGCTCCAGCGCCAGTCGGCCGCTGTCGCCGCCACACGCGGACTGCTCGTCGCCCCGCTTCTCATCATCGCGCTGCTGGGCGCACTCGTGCTCGGCGCCGTGCTCTCCACACTGTCGACGGTCCGTCGTGAGGAGCTCGTCCTCCTGCGCGCCCGAGGCGCATCCGGACGGAGTCTCGCCGTCCGCGCCGCGGGCGAGGCCGCGGTCTCCGCCGCGGTCGGCTCCTCCCTCGCGCTGGCGGGTCTCGCGGTCGCCGTCGGCATCGGCACGACCGCGGTTCTGACGGCCATCGGCGCGGTCGTGGCCGCGGCTGTCACAGCAGGCCTCCTCGCCGTCCGCAGTGCAGGTCGCGCGGACAGCAGGCGTCCCGAGGCCCAGCGGAGCGACGCGGGTGTGCGCCCACCCGCCGTGCTGCTCCTGGTCGCCGGTGTCGCCGTGGGACTGGCGGCCCTGTCGGCATGGCAACTGTTCGCCACCGGCACGGTCGTGCGCGCAGACGGCGCTCCGGACCCACTGGCCGCCGCGGCGCCGGCGCTGCTGCTCGTCACCGCGTGCCTCGTCGGCCCCGTCGCGATCGGCCCGTTGGCCGCCGTCGCCGAGCGGCTCCTGCGCCGCAGCCGCGGGATCGCTCCGATCCTGCCCATCCGGCAGATCGCCCGACGGATGGGCAGCGTCGCCGTCGCGATCCTGTGCCTGGCTCTCGCCGCCGCATCCGTGGCGTTTGCCGTGACGGCGCCGGGAGCCGCGGATGCCGCGGAGCAGCGCACGCGCGGTGCCCTTCTCGGCGGCGACGTCCGGGTGATCGCGGACGACGGCCTGGATGCGATCGCCAGGTCCGCTGACACGTGGAGCGGCGTGACGGACGCGACCGAGATTCTGCGCACGCCCCTCACTGTGGGATCCGACACCGCCGTTCTCGTCGCGGGTCCGCCCGATGCCCTGGGACTCTCAGGTCCCATTCCCGCAGGCGCGGACGAAACGATCTCCGCCGTGATCACCCGCAGTCTCGGTGAACGGCTCGGCGCCACGACGGGGGCGGTCTTCACTGCCCGCGTGCGCTCGGTGGCCAGGCCGGTGCCGATCGAAGTCGCCGGCATCGTCGATGCCCTCCCCGGTGTGGGAGAGCGATTCGGTGTCGCCGCCGACCCTGACCAGTTGCGCGCGGCGGGTGCGGAGCTGCCCGCGAACGAGCTCTGGATCGGCAGCGAGACTCCCGAGGAGACGGCGGCGCAGGTGCGTGCGCAAGCGACTGACCCAGTGCGCATCCTCACCGCCGATCAGGTCAGCGCAGCGCCGGTCGTGTCGGTCGCCCCCGCGCTGCTGACCGCCGGCGCGCTCGTCGCCGCGCTGCTGGGCGTGATCGGTTTCCTCGCCGCCTCCTCGGCCGCGAGTCGTGCTCGCCGCGACGAGACTCTCGTGCTGCGGGCGCTCGGGCTCGGGCTGTCGCGTCAGCGGGCCCTGCGCGCGGGCGAGATCGCGGGCGTCGCGGTCTACGCGCTGCTCGTGGGCTCCGTTCTGGGGGCTTGCGTGGCCGCGGCGGTGCTGCCCATCGTGCTGGGGCTGGGCGCATGATGGGCCGGACTCCGCTCGCGATGCGCGGCGCATCCACCACCCCCGCTCTGTCGCTGTTCCTGGTCGTCGTGATCGCGGTGCTGTCGTATCTCGGGGTCGCGGCTCCTGCCGTCCTCGCCGATGGGCGCACCGCGACCGTCCAGCGCGCGGTCGACTCCCTGCCGGAGCTGGCACGGTGGCCCTCGGCGACCGCGCCAGGGCTTCCCGCGTTCACCGCCGTCTCCGAACCCGGTGTCGGGGTCTGGGGCCGCACGTTGGCGGCCGTGCAGGCGAAGCGCGCGGAGCAGCCGGAGCCGCTGCGCAGCCTGCTGGGCGAGCCTCGCGTCACGGTGACGGTCGATCCGTCCCCCAGTGCCGACCCCGGATCTGCCTCCGTCGTCCCGCGCAACAAGGTCGGACTCGTCTCCGATCCCGGACTCCTCGGCCGGGCAGACCTCGTGGAGGGACGCTTCCCTGAGATCACCGATCCGGCTGACGGGATCGAGATCGTGCTCACGCAGGCGATCGCCGAACAGCTGCGCTGGGAGACGGGCACCGTGCGCCAGTGGGATGGCACGACGCTCACACTCACGGGCCTCGTCGCCCCGTCTGCGGACGACGACGGCGATTGGGCATTCATCAGCGGATCCGTCGAGCCCCTGATCGAGGTCGATGCGGACGGCAACCGCACCCTTGTCACCGCCGCGTTCATGCACGTCGACGAGGCGGCAGCCCTCACCGCTCGGAGCGGCGACGTCAAGACCAGCGCGTGGATGCCGTTCGACTCCGCCGCGCTCGACGGGGCTTCAGCGGCGACCACGGCCGCGCAGCTGCGGCTGCTCACCGCCAGCCCCGTCGAGGTCCCGCTGCACGACACGACGTTCTTCAACCGCGGACTGGCGTTCGGCTCCTCGCTTCCGCAGGCGATCGACACCGGAACCCTTCGCGGCGATGCGATGACGGACGTCGTCGCCGTCGCATCCGGCGGCCCGATCGCCGCGGCGCTCGTCGTGGTGGCCCTCGTGAGCCGTCTGATCGCGGTGCGCCGCACGGTTGCCGCTCGAGTGCTGCGGGCACGCGGTGCATCCCGTGCACGTCTCATCGCGCTGCTGAGCGGCGAGGGCGCGGCACTGGGCCTGCTCGGCGCGCTGATCGGCGCCGGCATCGCCGCTGTGCAGCCGGGCTGGGCCGCACCCTGGGTCCTCCTCGTTCCGATCCTCCTCGCCGTCGTGCCCGCATTCGTGCTGCCCTCTGGCGCGCTGACGGATGCCGAGGGGCGCGGCCGAGGCGACCTGGGCGAGCGGAGCCGGTCCGGAGCCGGCCGTGCAGCGCTGGAGCTGGTGATACTCGCCGTCACGGTCGTGTTCGTCGTCCTCGTCGTGACGCGGAGCCGGGCGGGCGGCGTCGATCCTCTGCTGCTCTCTCTGCCTGTGCTGCTCGGCGCTTCTGGTGGCATCCTGGCGCTGCGCGTGCTGCCGGTGCTCCTCCGGCTCGCTGAGAACCGCGGTCGACGCAGACCGTCGCTCACCGCACTGCTCGGTCCGGCTCGGGCACGCAGAGAACCCGTCGTACGGATCGCCCCTGTGCTCGCGGCCGCGGTCGGGCTGGGCGTCGCGGTGTTCTCCGTGGCGTTCGTCGCGACCGTCTCCTCGGGTGTCGATCGCTCCGCGATGATCAACGTGGGTGCGGATGTTCGCGTCGACGCCGCGTACATCGACGGTGCCGGCGCGGACCGAGTCGCCGCGCTCGACGGCGTCGCGGCCATGGCGTCGTTGCGCGGCGATTCGACCGTCGACGTGTCCGTCGGCGGGAAGCCGGTGCGAGCGCACGTGTACACGGTCGATCGGGACGAGATGGTCACCGTTCAGAGGGGCAGCGCGACGCCGCTGCCCCTCGCGGACGCGCTCACCGAGGATGCCGACGAAGGCGTGCCGGTCGTGGTTTCGGAGGGACTGCTCGCGCGTCTCGGTGTGAACGACCCGGGCGAGGCCGAACTCGAGGTCGCCGGGACGCAGGTGCGCGTCGTCGGGACCGCGCCGTCGCAGGTGCCCTTCGGCACGGCCGAGCAGTGGGTGATCGTCGACCCTGCCAACGCGGCGGCTCTGGGGGAGCGGGGCACCGGGGCATCGCAGCTCTATCTCGCGCTCGCCCCAGGCGCGGATCCCGACGCCGTCGGCGGGGCGGCCGTGGCGGCGCTCGGCGGTGACGCCGCGTTCGAGACGCCCGCCTCGGTCGCCGCGGGCTACGCGCAGGATCCCGTCTTCGCAATCGTGCAGGGAGCGCTGGTCGCGGCGAGCCTGCTGGTGGCTCTGCTTCTGGCCGTGGCCGTCGTCGCGACGCTCGTGCTCGGTGCGCCCGCTCGGGCGCGGACCCTGGCCATCCTCCGCACGCTCGGCCACCCGCGGCGCGCCGCTGGGCGGCTCGTCGCATGGGAGGTGGCGCCGGCGCTGCTGCTTGCCCTGCCGTTTGGACTGGCGGCGGGGATCGCCATGGCATGGCTGGTGATCCCGCAGCTGGATCTGCGCGGCTTCGTTGGCGGATCGGGCCAGCCGCCGATCGATCTGGGCGGTGCGTGGTCGTTGCTCGTCGTGGCGGGATTCGCGCTGAGCGTCTTCGGCGCGGTCGTCGCGGCGACCGCCCTCGCTTCGCGTGCGGGCGCGGCGGACGTGATCCGCGCGGACGACGAAGGGGGACAGTGATGGGAGAGGAGCGAGACAATGGCTGACATGTCGGACGGCGCGATCGTGTGCGAGGGGCTCGTGCGGATCTTCACGGCGCAGGGCGTCGAGGTGCAGGCTCTGCAGGGACTGGACCTGCGGATGACGACCGGGGAGCTCGTCGCCGTAGTCGGAGCCTCCGGATCCGGCAAGAGCACTCTGCTCGGCATCCTCGCCGGACTCGATCGCCCCACCGCGGGCTCGGCACGGGTCGCCGGCCACGACCTGGTGACCATGAAGGGCGCGGAGCGTCTGGGCTACCGGCGCCGCAGCGTCGGATTCGTGTGGCAGCAGTCCGCGCGCAACCTGCTGCCGTACCTGTCGGCGCGCGAGAACATCGCGATGGTGCACCAGGTCGCCGGTGTCGTGCCGCGTTTCGAGCGCGCCGCCGCCGGCGACGAGCTGCTGGACCTGCTCGGCGCGGGCGAGGTCGCGGACAAGCGCGCCGCGGAGATGTCCGGCGGACAGCGGCAGCGTGTCGCGATCGCCGTCGCCCTCGCGAACCGACCGCGGGTGCTGCTCGCCGACGAGCCGACCGGCGAGCTCGACGAGCACACCAGCGCAGAGGTGCTCGCCGCCATGGAGACGGTGAACCGCGAACGCGGCGTGACGACGCTGATCGTGACGCACGACACGGGTGTTACCGAGCACGTTGACCGCACCGTGCACATCCGCGACGGCCGCACCTCTACCGAGACGCTGCGCCACACGGACACCGATCACGAGGGCCGCGCTGTCCGGACCGCCCAGGAGTATGCCGTGCTCGACCGTGCCGGCCGCATGCAGCTCCCCGCGGACTTCGTCTCCGCGCTCGACCTGAGAGAGCGCGTGCGGCTCACCCTCGAACCTGATCATGTTCGCGTCGCACCGGGGCAGGGACGCCCGGACGTCGACGAGGGCACACCGAAGGAGACCGCCGAATGACGATCGTGCTGAGAGCCGAGTCGCTCTCGCGAACCTTCCCGAGCCCGGGCGGCGACGTCCTCGCGGTGCGGGATGCCGACCTCGCCGTGGCGGCGGGGGAGCTGGTCGTCGTCGCGGGAAGGTCTGGTGCGGGCAAGACGACCCTGCTCACGATGCTCGGAGGGCTGGATCGCCCCACGGCGGGCCGGGTCCTCGTCGACGGCGCAGATCTCGCCGATCCGTCGACGGACGTCACGGCGCTGCGTGGCCCTCGCATCGCCTCCGTCTTCCAGACAGCCGGGCTCATCCCGGTTCTGTCCGCGGCCGAGAACGTCGAGGTGCCCCTGCGCATCCGCCGCGTCGATCCGCGCGAGCGCGACCGCCGCGTGGCCGACGCTCTCCGCGATGTCGGTCTGGAGGAACATGCGCAGCAGCGCCCCGGTGAGCTCTCCGGCGGTCAGCAGCAGCGCGTCGGCATCGCACGGGCGCTCGTGACAGCGCCCGGCATCCTGCTCGCCGACGAGCCGACCGCGCAACTGGACAGCGAGACGGGCGCGCAGATCATGGATCTGATCGCGCGGCTCGTGCACGACAGGGGCACTGCGGCCGTCGTCGTCACACACGACCAGGCGATGCTCGCGCGCGCCGATCGCGTGCTCGAACTGCACGACGGCGTCCTCCGCGAGCGCCGGGCCGCACAATAGACGTATGACGCCCAGGGCACGCCGGTTGCCGATCACCCGCGAATTCGTCGACGACGAGACCGTGTACCGCGACGGCCGCCGCCGCATCACCAGCAAGCGCGAGATCGCCAGGATCGATTCCCTCGCCATCCCGCCGGCATGGACGGAGGTCGGGATCTCGCGCTCCTCCTCGACGAAGGTGCTCGCCAAGGGCGTCGACGACGCGGGCCGCACGCAGACGATCTACAGCCCCGCGTTCCGGCGCCGCCAGGAGAAGGCGAAGTTCGCGCGAATCCTGCGGTTCGCCGAACGGCTCCCGCGTCTGCGCATCCAGGCCGAGAAGGACCTCCGACGCCGTCGTCTGAGCGAGGACAAGGTCGTCGCGTGCGTGGTGAGGCTCATCGACCAGGAGTTCTTCCGTGTCGGCAACACCGAGTACGCCCGGAAGCACGGTCATTACGGTGTCACGACGCTGCGGCGCAAGCACACCGAGGTGTCCGGCTCGAAAGTCACGTTCGACTTCGTCGGCAAGAGCGGCCGTCGCCATGTGAAGACCGTCCGCGACCCGCAGCTGGTACGCGTCATCTCCCAGCTCGAGGAAATGCCGGGGTACGACATCTTCCGGTTCTTCGACGAGGACGGCATCATCCACGACGTCGACAGCAAGCGCGTGAACGCCTACGTCAAGCGCCACATGGGGGAGGAGTTCTCCGCCAAGGACTTCCGCACCTGGGGCGGCACGCTGCTCGCGACCTCGGCCCTTCTCGCGATGGAGACGGACGACGACGCGGAGGACGCGGCCGTCGTCCGCGATGTCGTCGCCCACGTCGCCGAGCGCCTCGGCAACACCCCGGCGGTCACGAAGGACTCGTACATCGACCCTCGGGTGTTCTCCGCCTTCGAAGACGGGGTCACGATCCCGCAGGTGCGCGGCGCGATGAGCCGGATGCGACCGCGCAAGCACCTCACCGTCGAGGAGCAGTGCGTGCTCAAGGTGCTCAGCCGTCGCTGAACAGGTATGAGAAAGGCCCGACCCCGCGATGCGGGATCGGGCCTTCGAAGCTCAGATCAGAGCGGACGAATGTTCGTCGCCTGGGGGCCCTTGGGTCCCTGCTCCGTGTCGAACTCGACCTTCTGCGCTTCCTCGAGGTTGCGGTAGCCGCTCGACTGGATCGCGCTGAAGTGCGCGAAGACGTCGGCGGATCCGTCATCGGGAGCAATGAAGCCGAAGCCCTTGTCGGAGTTGAACCATTTGACAGTGCCAGTGGCCATGCTGTTTTCCTTTGGTGTTCATGGGTCGACCGTCGACCCGTCATACCGAGACCATGAATCGGCTCGGCAGTTCGGAGACTCTCCGGGGAGCGGCGAAGAAGCGGCGTTACGTGCCCGGTGAGGGTGAGATAGATGAGGGGCGGAAGAACAAGTGGCCACCATGCGGTGAGGCATTCGGACCGATGAGCATGTGGAGATTCCTCATGCCATCGCGGATACATGCTCAGCCTAACGGATTCTTCGCTCTGCGCCTCACTCTGAGCCGAATCCTCATGAAACGATGGAGCGATGAGTTCTGCGAATCTGACCAGGGACGAGACTGCCGTGCGATCTGCGGCGGTGACACTGCACACCGTTCGAGTCGAGCTCGATCTTCGTGCGGCGCCCGATCCCGAGCAGACCGGGTTCCCCACGACCACGACGCTGCATTTCGACGCGACCGCACCGGACACCTGGATCGACTTCATCGGCGGTGCCGTCCATGGCGTCACAGTGAACGGCGAGGCCCGGCCGGTCGAGTACGACGGCGCACGCATCGCGATCTCGGGGCTCGCGGCATCCAACACCGTCGTGATCGACGCAGTCGGCGTCTACTCGCGATCCGGCGAGGGGCTGCACCGCTTCGTCGACCCGGTCGACGGCGAGACCTACCTGTACACGCAGTACGAACCCGCCGATGCGCGCAGGGTCATGGCCTGCTTCGAGCAGCCCGACATGAAGGCCGTGTACACCTTCGTCGTGCACGCGCCCGGTGGCTGGCAGGTGCTGTCGAACCAGAGCGCGTCCGCCGTCAGCCAGCACGACGGCGCCAAGACCGTCGAGTTCGCCCCGACGCTGCCGCTGTCGAGCTACATCACCTCCGTCGCCGCCGGCCCGTACCATCGCGTCGACGCGGAGTGGACCCGCGACGACCAGACCATCGCACTCGGCGTGCTGTGCCGGCGTTCTCTGGCGGAGTTCCTCGAGGCGGACGAGATCATCGAGGTCACCAAGCAGGGGCTCGACTTCTTCACCGACGCCTTCGCGTTCCCGTATCCGTGGGGAAAGTACGACCAGATCTTCGTGCCGGAGTACAACCTCGGCGCCATGGAGAACCCCGGACTGGTGACCTTCACCGAGGCGTACCTGTCGCGTGGCGCCGCCACGGACGCGCAGCGCGGCGCACGCGCGAACACGATCCTCCACGAGATGGCGCACATGTGGTTCGGCGACCTCGTCACCATGCGCTGGTGGGACGACCTGTGGCTCAAGGAGTCGTTCGCCGACTACATGGGCTCGCACGCGTCCTCCGCCGCCACGCGGTACACCGACGCCTGGGTGCGCTTCGCCGCGAACCGCAAGGCGTGGGCGTACCAGCAGGACCAATTGCCCACCACGCATCCGATCGTCGCCGACATCACCGATCTCGAGGCAGCGAAGCTCAACTTCGACGGCATCACCTACGCCAAGGGCGCGTCCGTGCTCAAGCAGCTGGTGGCCTTCGTCGGCGAGGAGAACTTCTTCGAGGGCGCACGCCGCTACTTCGCCGCCCACGCTTACGGCAACACCGCTCTGGAAGACCTGCTCGTGGAGCTCGAGGCGGTCTCCGGTCGCGACGTGCGCGCCTGGTCGCGGGCCTGGCTCGAGACGAGCGGCATGTCGACGATCGCGCTGGAGACCGCGGCCGACGGCGGGCGGATGCTGGTGCAGACCGACCCGCGCCTGCACCGGCTCCGCGTCGGACTGTACGGCCTCACAGACGGTGCGCTGTCGCTGAGGGAGAAGGTCGAACTCGACATCGCCTCCGCGCGCACCCCGGTGGACTTCGCGGATGCCGACCTCGTCGTCATCAACGACGACGATCTCACCTACGCCAAGGCGAGGCTCGACGAACGCTCCCTCGACGCCGTCGAGCAGGCGCTGTCCACGCTCGAGCCGCTGCCGCGCGCCCTGGTGTGGTCCTCGCTGTGGAACGCCGCCCGCGATGGCGAGCTGCCCGCCGCCCGATACCTCGCGATCGTCGGCGCCCACGCCCCGGCCGAGCAGAACATCGGCCTGCTCACCGGCGTGCTGGCCAACGCCTCGTACGCCATCGGCCACTACGTGCCGGATGACGAGCGAGCCGCCCACCGCGCGACCTGGCTCGAGCGGACCTGGGCCGCGCTGACGGATGCCGCACCCGGCAGCGACGCCCAGCTGTCATGGGCGCGGGCATTCGCCGCGGCGTCCGCCTTCGATGCCTCACGTGCGACCGACGTGCGTGCGATCCTCGACGGTCGCGGGCCCGACGGCCTGCGCGTCGATCCCGATCTGCGCTGGGCGCTGCTCACCGCGCTCACGACGGTCGGCGAAGCGAGCGGTGACGACGTGGCTGCCGAGCTGGCGCGCGACGACACCGCGAGCGGGCGGACGGCGGCCCTGCGGGCGCTGGCGTCGCGCCCGGTGCAGGAGGTGCGTCTGGTCGCCTGGCATCGTGCCTGGGAGGACGAGGAGCTGAGCAACGACCACCTCAGCGCCACGATCGACGGCGTGCGCGCCGGCGGACGCCGAGATCTCATCGGTGCACTCGACGAGGGATACTTCGAGCGGGTCGCCGGTGCGTGGCAGGACCGCAGCATCGAGATCGCCCGACGCCTCGTGGTGGGGCTGTTCCCGGCATCCCCGGATCTGGATCTCGTCGACGGCTGGCTCGCAGCGAACGATTCCGCGCCGGCTGCGCTGCGACGTCTGATCGTGGAGCAGCGCGACCACTTGGCGCGCGATCTTCGCGTACGCGCGGATCAGCCTCAGCGCGAAGGCTGATCCGCGGCCTCGACGGTCATCCCCATCACGGTGCGCACGATCCACGGGTGCGCGCGGTCGTCATCGATGTGCGTCATGCCGAGGTGCTCGGCGACGCTGCGCGATGCGGCGTTCTCGGGGTGGATGATCGCCGTCAGCAGCGTCGGGGCGAACTCACGACGCACCAGTTCCACGCACGCCCCGGCGGCCTCGGTCGCAAGGCCCCGACGCTGGAAGCGGCGCACCACGTGATAGCCGACCTCTCTGACCGGGGTGTCGTTGTACGACTGCCGTGTGATGCCGCAGTCGCCGACGAACTCGCCGTCGTGCGTCTCGATCACCCAGAGGGCGTGGCCGTCGCGTGCGTAGCGCTCCTGCATCCGCTCGATCCACTCGAGGCTCTCGGCCCGAGTCTTCGGCGTCGGGTAGAACGCCATGACGTCGGGATCGCCGAGCATCGCGGCCATCTCATCGAGGTCAGAGGTGGTCATCTCGCGGAACCGCAGCCGTGTGGTCGGCTGCGGCAACAGGCGCCGCGTCACAGGTCGAGCGCGTCGCCGGGATCGAGCTCGAAGAACTCCCCGCCGTTCTGCTCTGTCGCCCACTTCAGCCGCTGGCGGTGCATGCCACGGCCGATCACCGACAGGGTCATGTCGTGGACTCCGAACGCGCGCCGGGGCTTCACAGCGAGCACGAAGTCCATCGCCTCGCCGATCTTCAGCCACGGGGCACCGGCGGGGGCGGCCAGGGTGTCGACCTCGACGCCCTCGGGCACCGCGTACGAATCGCCCGGGTAGTAGAGCACGTCGTTCACGAGGACGCCGACGTTCTGCACCAGGGGGAGCGAGGAGTGGATCACGGCGTGATCGCCGCCGAAGAAGCGCAGCGTGAAGCGCCCGGCCGTCACGGTGTCGCCGGGGGAGACCACGGTGATCTCGTAGTCGCCGGCGGCGGCTGCGACCCCTGCCGGGGCGAAGATCGGAGTCGCGGGAGCTGCGCGAAGGATGCGGTCGAGGTGCTCGGGCGTCCAGTGGTCGGGGTGCTCGTGGGTGAGGACCACGGCGACCACGCTCGAGAGCTCGTCGAGGGGTGTGGTGAACGAGCCGGGATCGATGATGAGGCTCTCTCCGCTCTCGTCAAGACGGAGGGTGGCATGTTCGTGCTTCGTTACGCGCATGGAGAGAGTCAACTCCGTTCCGGCATGTACGGCAAACGGGGTTGACGGCGGGACGCGCCCGGGATTCGCGCGCGCCTCGCCTCGATTTGGCGCAGGTGAAATCCTCGTGGCATACTTGAACGGTTGTCGCGGGACGGAAACGCTCCGCAAGACCTGGCCCCATCGTATAGCGGCCTAGTACGCCGCCCTCTCACGGCGGTAACGCGGGTTCGAATCCCGCTGGGGTCACACAACACCGAAACCCCCGGCTCTGCCGGGGGTTTTCGCGTATGGGGATGCTGCGACTACCCGGCCCGCAGCGACATCTCGCGGAACTGCGGATTGCGCAGCGGGAACCACATCATGCCCATGAGCGCCAGCCCGAACACGACGAACGCGATCCAGACGGCCGTCGCAGCGGCCAGCGCGCCGAATGCGGCCATCGCCAGCGGCATGAACACGTCGTCGCCGAGCCGGGTGATCGCGCTCATCCGGCCGAGATAGGCCGTGTCGATCGTAGCCGCGAACGTCGCGCTCAGGAGCACGGAGGCGAATCCCGCGGTCAGGCCGATCACGAAGCTTCCGATGCCGGTCAGCCAGACCGGACCGACGCCGATCAGGATGATTCCGGCGCCCTGCACGACCAGCGCCCAGAACCCGCCGAGCGCCTCGTGCCGCGGCCGCCACCTGGCGACAGCGATCGCGCCGAGCGCGGCGCCGAGGCCGATGAGCGCCTCGAAGATGCCGACGGCCTGTGCGCCCCAGCCCTCATCGTGAGCGCGCAGCGCGATACCGATGCCGGTCGCGGGGCCCACCGCGAGGTTCAGCCCGGAGAGGGCGATGACGAGTGTGCGCGTCGTCGGGGCATCCTTCATGTGCGTGAAGCCGCGCAGGATGCCGCGAAGCGCGGTCTCCTTCTCGGCGCGAGCCAGTGCGAACCGGGGACGCAGCCAGATCGCGATGAAGGCGATCACGAAGGTGAAGGTGAGGGCGTTGATGGACGCGCTCCCGGCAAGGCCGGCATACGCGACGAGGAACCCGCCGAGGGCTGAGCCTCCCATCGTTCCGAGCCTCGTCGCGGTCTGCATCACTGCGCTGTACGACGGGAGGTCGTCCACGCGGACGAGCTGTCGGCCGATGGTCGCCGCCGACGGCTCGTAGAACGCGTCGCACACGCCGAATGCGATCGCGGCCAGTGTCAGCACGAGCACGGTCGGCGGGTTCGCGAGCACCCACAGCGCGACGCCCACGAGCACGCCGACCCGCAGCACGTTGAACACGATCATGACGTGCCGGGCGTTCGCGCGGTCGGCGAGGACGCCGCCGAACAGCAGGATGACCGCGCGCGGCACGGTGCCCGCTGCGACGATGAGCCCCGCGACGGCGGGGGAGGCGATCTGCACCGCGGTCCAGGCCAGCGCGATCGACCAGATCGCGTCGCCGGCGTCGGACAGCGCCTTGACCGTGATCCAGGCGTGGACGGCGAGGTCGCGCGAGAATCTGGGCGGCTCGCGCAGCAGGGCGGGTTCGGAGGTCGTCATGGCGCCGTGGGGAATCCGTGCGCGAAGACGAAGACCGGCTGGCGTTCGACGCCGTCTTCGAGATCGATCGAACGCCGCCAGGATTCGATCGTCGCGTTGACGGCGGCGGACAGCGCCGCAAGCTCCTGCGCGGACGCCCAGGTCAGCGTGTCGGTGCTGAACGCGGAGCGATTCCATTCCGGGCTCGGTGCGGCACTCCGGTGCCAGGCCGACAGGCGCGCGATCTGGGAGTTGATGTTCGCTCGCTCTGCGCTGCGGGCGAGCATCGCGTCGGCCGGGGAATCGGCGAAGTCGTCGACCGACCAGTAGAAGCTCTTGCGTGCGGTCTGCCACCAGCTCGTACGCCGGTCGCCGGTCGGGTCATCGGCTCGTTCGACGATGCCCGCCCGCTCCAGCATCCGCAGGTGATGGCTGATGCTGCCGACCTGCTGGTCCAGCGAGCGAGCCAGGCTCGTCACCTGACTGGGGCCGTACAGGCCCAGGTAGTCGACGATCCGCCGTCGCACCGGTTGATGGACGGCGGTGATCGCCTCGATCTCTTCCATGGGAGCCACGCTAAGCGTGGTCCCGAATTCTCACAAGAGTTCTTGTATACCGCGGAAAATCAGGGAATCTCGGTTGCGGTACTCCGGCGACGCCTGCGCATGATGCCCCAGACGATCACGGCGATGACCCCCGCGACGACGAGCCAGGGGAGGAGGAACCCAATCGCGATGACCAGGGCGTTCAGTGACGCGATCAGTCCGTTCCATCCGGCGAGCAGCCCGTCAGCGAAGCCTGCGGGGTCCGCCGGCGCCACCGTCGTCGACTTCGTCACCTGCACCTGCAGCGACGACATCGCGACCTGGTCCTCGAGAGCGGCGAGCTGTTGCGTGTACGACTCGAGCTGAGCCTGACGGTCGGTGAGCGCCACCTCGGCGTCGATCAGTTCTGAAACGCTGCCCGACTGCGACATCAGCTCCGTGAGCCTGTCAACCGATGCACGGGTGGCATCGACGCGTGCGCGCAGGTCGATCGCCGCCGTCGTGACGTCCTGCTGAGATGTCGACGAGGAGACCACCGTGCCGGTCTGACCGAGCTCGCTGATGACCGTCGTCAGGTCTGCGGCCGGAACGCGGATGCTGATCCAGCCGTACTCGCCCTCGGGCGCAGGGACCGGAACGCTCGTGTCGGCCGACGGCTCCGTCGCGGAGATGTCGGTGTTCTCGACGTAGCCGTCGTGCTCTTCGGCGAGCGCCGCGATGTCATCCACCGCGCCCGCGATGTCGTCGACGCGCAGGGTCGCCTGCGCTGTCGCGATGATCTCGCGCGCACTGTCCTCCGTCGCGGCCCCGTCTGCGGCATCCATCGAGGCGTTCTCCGGCAGCGCTTCGCCGACCGCTCCGCCCCCGGCGGAGTCGGAGACGAGCCCGATCGTGTCGCCCGCGCTGCCGGCGGTCGTGCCCGTCGTGATGTTCAGAAGAGGCGGGGTGAGCAGCACCCCGGCGACGAAGGCCGCCGCGACACCGAGCCCGGTGAGCCAGACCCGGCGGCGGCTGCGCCGCTTCGACGACACCGCCGTCGCCTTCGCTGCCGGCGCGGCGACACGGTCCTTCGCGATCTCGGAGAACACCGCCGTCTCGATGCGGTCGATGCTGGCCTGCGACAGCTCGGGCAGATCCGATGCGCTGTTCGTGGGCGTCTGGTCGTTCATGCGTCTCTCATCTCCTCGACGGTGCCGCGCAACTGCGTGCGCACCCGTGAGAGACGGTTCCGAACCACTGCCGTCGTGACCTCGAGTTCGTCGGCCGCCGCCTGATAGGCAAAGCCCTCGGCAGCGCACAGCCGGAAGATCTCACGATCGAGTTCGCCGAGTGTGCCGAGCGCGTCGGTGATCCGCTCGGCGAGCTCCGCCGTGATCACCTGCTCCTCCACGTTCACGGTGTCGGGCAGGTCCTCGTCCACTGCGTCCGCGGTGTGCGCCTGCTCCCTGCGGCGTGTGCGCAGCCGGTTGGCCGACTGGAACCGGCAGATCGTCGCCAGCCACGGGAGCAGGGATTCCCCCGCCAGTTCGAGACCGGGCAGCTTGCGCCACGCGGTCACGAACGTCTCCTGTGTCACGTCCTCCGCGTCGGCGGGGGAGCGCAGGATGCCGTGCGCGATCCAGTAGACCGGCCGAACGTGCACGCGGTACAGCTCGCGGAAGGCGCTCTCGTCTCCCGCCGCGGCCCGTGCCACGAGATCCTGATCCGCAGACAGCTCGGACATCCGCTTCCTTTCGGTGTCTCTCACTGGGAGAGTGTCGCGAGATGCCTCATCGTCTCAGATCTTCTCGGAAGCTCCGAGAGCCGACGCGTGCTCAGGCCGGGATGCCCTCCGTCCTCTCCCAAACCCGGTGGCGCGGCAGCAGCGCGAGCAGCTCGGCGACGACGGC
>NZ_BJUW01000002.1 GCF_007988825.1 Microbacterium aerolatum
TCCGCCTCATCCGGCCTGTCAAATCGACGCGCCGACCGGATCTGAGATCCGCTGCGCGGTCGAGATGAACCGCAGAAGAGGTGGAAGCTCCCAGTCTAGACGCAAGCGTCCAGATCCTTCAAGTGAAGGAATCGGGAGGTGGTTCTCCGCTTGAGGGGGGTTAGGCTCTGAGCCTTTCCGCTTCCCTGTGGGGCGAACAAGTAATAACTTACGCGGGATCCGCGGGTCGGGCAAATCGAGCGCGTCGCCCTGGCGTGTCGCGCCGGCATCCCCGTCATCGCGGGCCTCCCCGATACGACGAAGGGCTCCCACCATGACGGTGGAAGCCCTTCGAAGATGTCAGCGTCAGATGGCGTTGACGTCCAGCGGGATGCCGGGGCCGAACGTGGTCGACACGGCGCCCTTCTGGATGTAACGGCCCTTGGCGCTCGACGGCTTCAGACGAACGATCTCCTCGAGCGCTGCGCCGATGTTCTCGTCGAGCTGCTCAGCGGAGAACGAGGCCTTGCCGACGACGAAGTGCACGTTGGCGTGCTTGTCGACGCGGAACTCGATCTTTCCGCCCTTGATCTCCTCGACGGCCTTGGCCGGGTTCGGAGTCACGGTGCCGGTCTTCGGGTTGGGCATGAGGCCACGGGGGCCGAGCACCTTGCCGAGACGACCGACCTGGCCCATGAGCTCAGGGGTCGAGACTGCCGAGTCGAAGTCGGTCCAGCCGCCGGCGACCTTCTCGATGAGCTCGGCGCCGCCGACCTCATCCGCGCCTGCCGCGATCGCGGCCTCGGCCGCAGGGCCGGTGGCGAACACGATGACGCGTGCGGTCTTACCGGTACCGTGCGGGAGGATGACGGTGCCGCGCACCATCTGGTCCGCCTTGCGCGGGTCGACGGCGAGCTTCAGCGCGACCTCGACGGTCGAGTCGAACTTCGCCGAGCCGGTCTCCTTCGCGAGGGCGACTGCCTCGGTCGGGGTGTAGAAACGGTCTGCCTCGATCTTCGCGACGGCAGCCTTGTAAGCCTTGGACTTTGCCATGATTATTCCCCTCAGCCCTCGACCGTGATGCCCATGGAACGGGCGGTTCCGGCGATGATCTTCGAGGCGGCCTCGATGTCGTTCGCGTTCAGGTCGGCCTGCTTGGTCTCTGCGATCTGACGGACCTGGTCCTTGGTGATCTTGCCGACCTTGACGGTGTGCGGCGTGGCCGAAGCCTTCTGCACGCCGGCAGCCTTCTTGATGAGCTCTGCCGCCGGGGGCGTCTTCAGGACGAACGTGAAGCTGCGGTCCTCGTAGACGGTGATCTCCACCGGGATGACGTTGCCGCGCTGCGACTCGGTCGCGGCGTTGTACGCCTTGCAGAACTCCATGATGTTCACGCCGTGCTGACCGAGCGCGGGGCCGATCGGCGGCGCCGGGTTGGCGGCACCGGCGTTGATCTGGAGCTTGATCAGGCCGGTCACCTTCTTCTTGGGTGCCATTCTCTGTTCCTCTCATCGAATCGGATGCCGAAGCATCCGGTTCTCCCGCGGACCCGGCATCTCCGGGCTGCGGTCGTCTGGGCGCGCGAAGGCGCACAAACCAGGTAAGTCTACCGCATGCAGAACGCCCCGCCGGCCGGAGCCGAACGGGGCGTTCGTGAAAGCGGATGAGGCTTCGTCAGGACATCTTGGTGACCTGGTCGAACGACAGCTCGACCGGGGTCTCGCGCTCGAACAGGGAGACGAGCACGGTGAGCTTGCCGCTCTCGGGCTTGATCTCGCTGATCGAACCGGGCAGGCCCGCGAACGAACCCTCCTTGATCGTGATGGTCTCGCCGATCTCGAAGTCGACCTCGGCCGGCACGGTCCTCGCGACGGCGACGCCGCCCTTGGACTGCACGTTCTTCGCCGTCGGGATGTCCTTGACCTCGACGAGCGCCTTGAGCATGTTGAACGCCTCTTCGAAGCGCAGCGGCGTCGGGTTGTGGGCGTTGCCCACGAAGCCGGTCACGCCAGGCGTGTGGCGGACGACGGACCAGGTGTCTTCATTGAGTTCCATGCGCACCAGCACGTAGCCGGGGATGCGCACGCGGGTGACCATCTTGCGCTGGCCGTTCTTGATCTCGACGACGTCCTCCATCGGGACCTCGACCTGGTAGATGTCGTCCTCGACCTCGAGCGTCGACTTGCGCTGCTCGATGTTGGCCTTCACCTTGCGCTCGAATCCGGCGTAGGAGTGGATGACGTACCACTTGCCGGGAAGCATGCGCAGATCCATGCGGAAGGCCTCGTACGGGTCCTCTTCGGCGTCGTCGGATGCCTCGGCGGCGTCGGATGCTGCGGCATCCTCCTCGCCGTTCACGTCGGGGCCGTCGTAGGGGGCGACCTCGTCGGCCGCTGCGGCCTCGATGTCTGCGGCCTCTTCGGCCGTCGAGTCGTTCAGGACCTCTGCGGCAGCTTCAGTCTCTGCCGTCTCGTCCAGGTTGAGAGCGTCATTCACGATCGCGTCCGCCTCCGGGTCGTCGATGTCGATGTCTTCCGTGCCTTCCTCGTCCGCCTCACCGTCGCCGCCCTCGACGTGGACCGCCTCGTGCTCGGCAGCGGAGGACGCCTTCTCCTCGGCGGAGAGGACATTGCCCTCCTGCGCCTCGTCGTCCTCGCTGGACTGCTCCGCGGCGGTCGCCCAGTCGGCGTCGTCGGAATATCGTTCAGACACGTTGTTTCTTTCCATTCAGTGCGGTGGAACCGCGGGAGCGTCGCTTACTGCGGCACTCCGAAGACCTGCGCCGTCAACCACGAGAAGGCGGTGTCCAGACCGTACACGAAAGCCATCACGATCACCACGAAGACCAGCACGACTCCGGTGAACTTGAACAGCTCCTTGCGGGTCGGAGTGACGACCTTGCGCAGCTCTCCGATGACCTGGCGGAAGAACAGTGCGATGCGGCCGAAGAAGCCGAGCCTCTTCACACCGGCGGCGCCGCCTGCCGCGACGATCTCGCCGCGCGGTTCGTCCTGATCCATCCTGAATGTACCTTTCGTGGGCCAGCGTGGCGCTGACGCGCAGGGCGGACAGGAATCGAACCTGCAACCTGCGGTTTTGGAGACCGCTGCTCTGCCAATTGAGCTACCGCCCTAGAGTCCGTAAGGACCCTGGGTCTGCGTTCCCGCCGCACCCGAAGGCACGGGAAAAGAATGCAGACAACTGCCTGTCCAGTGTACGGCATGCCACGGGCGCGGGCGAACCGGCACCGGGCACCGGCCCGTCATCCCATGGCGTCGTCGAGCTCGCCGGCGTCGGCGCGGAGCCGTTCGCCGGCCGTCTCCATGTGCACGGCCATCGCACTTGCGGCGGCGTCGGCGTCGCCGGCGCGTACCGCCTCGAGAACAGCGCCATGCTCTGCGATCGCACGGTCAGCATGGGTGCGATCGTGCACGGCACGATCGTCGTAGACCTGCAGCAGCGACCGGATCACGTGGATGTGATCGGTCAGCGTCTCGTTGCCGGCGGCTTCGGCGAGCGCGTGATGGAAATCCAGATCCGCCCTGGCGAGGGCGCCGAACTCGGTCACCGCCGCCCGCATCCGTTCGACGCTCCGATCGAGCCGCGAGATGATGCCGGCATCCGCCCTCACCGCGGCAAGCCGGGCGATGTGGATCTCCAGCCCCGCGCGAACCTCGATCAGCTGCGCCGTCCGGCGCTCCCCGATCAGCAGTCCCCACCTCAGCGTCTGCGGCAGCAGCTCACTCGCGGAGCCACGCAGATACGTGCCTGACCCCGGACGCACATCGACGATACCGAGGATCTCCAGCGCGGCCAGCGCCTCGCGCACCGCAGAACGGCCCACTCCGAGCGCCGCGGCGAGGTGACGCTCCGGCGGAAGCCTGGTGCCTGCGGCGACCGAGCCGCTCGTGAACAGATCCATCAGCTGGCGCGCGACCTCGGACACAGGGGTGCCGGAAGGGAGCGGGCTGATCGCGGCGGCGATGTCATCCACGCGGTCGCCAGAGTAAGCGGGCATGAATTCAACCTAGCCTCAGACAGCTCCGACTCTTGCAATTGGTCAACCGATTTGCCAAACTCGTCTCAACTCACTTGCCCGGTGATCGAGAAGAGGAGCTCACGGCATGGAACGACGTCGATGATCGGACTCGGCAGCTACGCGTACTTCTGGCAGCATTCCGACCGTGCGCCCGAGCCGCTGAGCCTCATCGGTGCACTGGAGGACGCACGGAGCCTCGGGGTGACGCTGTTCCAGATCTGCGACTACGCGCCCCTTGAGCAGATGAGCCCGGCGGCGCTGCGCGATGCCGCCCGTGTCGCGCGGGAGCTCGGCATCGTGATCGAGCTCGGGACGAAGGGGACAGCACCGGAGCATCTGCGCACGTTCCTGCGTCTTGCGGAGGCCTTCGACGCCGAGCTCGTCCGGAGCATGCTCCACAGCACCGGGCCCTCTCCGGATCTCAGCGAGTCGGAGAAACAGCTGCGCGAGGTGATGCCGGCGTATGAGAGGGCGGGCGTCACACTCGCGCTCGAGACCTACGAGCAGGTCGCCACCGCTGAGCTCGTCGGCGTCGTTGAGAGGGTGGACAGCCTCCGGCTCGGCATCTGCCTCGATCCGGCGAACGTCGTCGCGCGACTCGAGTCACCCCACGCGTGCATCGAGCAGGCATCAGCGCTCACCAGGAACGTGCACGTGAAGGATTTCGCCTTCGCGCGCCAGCCCGGCTGGGTCGGCTTCACCTACAGCGGTGCCCCCATGGGGTCTGGCCTGCACGACTACCCTCACCTGCTGGCGACCGTGCGCCCCCGCGAGCGCGGGATCAACGAGATCGTCGAGCACTGGCTGCCGTGGCAGGGCGACGCAGAGACCACCATCCGAACCGAGCGGGAATGGACCCGCATCGCCCTTGAGCACCTGAGGAGCACACTATGAGCCACACGATCGCCGTCATCGGAGCGGGCGGAAAGATGGGCATGCGCGTGTCCGACAACCTCGCGAAGACCTCCCACGTCGTCTGGTACGTGGAGAACTCCCCCGCAGGCCGGCAGCGCACGATCGGCGCGGGCCGCGAGCTGACCGATGCGTCCGCCGCCGTCGCCGACGCCGACATCGTCGTACTCGCCGTTCCCGACCTCGCACTGGGGCCGGTGACCGCCGAGCTCGTGCCGCAGCTGAAGTCGGGTGCGATCGTGCTCACGCTGGATCCGGCCGCCGCGTACGCAGGGCTTCTCACCACCCGTGAGGACGTCATCCAGGCCGTCGCGCACCCGTGCCACCCCTCGATCTTCCTGCAGCGCGAGACGCCGGAGCAGTGGGCCGACACCTTCGGCGGCATCGCCGCCCCTCAGGACGCGATCGCGGCGATCGAGAGCGACGATGCATCCAAGAAGGCGATCGTGGAGCAGACCGTGCGCGCCATCTACGCCCCGGTCATCGACGTGCACTGGGTGACGATCAAGCAGCTCGCCCAGCTCGAGCCGACCCTCGTGGAGACCGTCGCCTGCATGATCGGCGCGCTCCTGAACGAGGCACTCGACGAGACAGTGAAGACCATGGGCGTTCCGGAGGCGGCTGCCCGCAGCATCCTGTACGGTCACACCCAGGTGGCGCTGGCCAACGGACTGCGCGGTGACAACCCGTTCAGCGACGCATGCCTGATCGCGATGGACTACGGCAGGGAGAGCATCATCAAGGACGACTGGAAGAAGATCTTCCGCGACGACGAACTCGACAAGAACCTCGCGCGAATGCTGCACCTCGACCGGATCGAGCGCTGAGATGAGTCGACTCGAGGGCAGGACGGCACTGATCACCGGTGCCGGCACAGGGATCGGCCGGGCCGTCGCCGAGCGCTTCGCACGCGAGGGGGCCAGGGTCGTCATCGCCGACAAGGACGCCGACGCCGCGTCGGCGGTCACGGCATCCATCGGCGCGGCGGCACGCGCGGCCGTCGTGGACATCTCGGACGAGGCGTCGGTCGAGACGGCCTTCGGCGATCTCGTCGCCGCCGGGTGGAGCCCGGACGTCGTCGTGGCGAATGCCGGCGTGCAGCTGTTCGGTCAGGATGCCAGGGCTGGTGACCTCGACCTCGATGTCTGGCGCCGCACGATCGACATCAACCTCACCGGCACCTTCCTCACCGTCAAGCACGCTGTCAGGGCGATGCTCGGCTCAGGCGGCGGCTCCATCATCCTCACCGGCAGCCCGACGGGCATCCGCGGGGAGGGCAGCGAGTTCACCGCGTACTCGACGTCGAAAGCAGGCATCCACGGGTTGGCGCGCACGGTCGCCGCCGCGTATGCGCGGGACGGCATCCGGGTCAACGCCGTCGTCCCCGCCTACACGGAGACGGGTCTCGTCACCTCGATCTCAGCCGATCCGGAGGCCAGGGCCGCCATCGTCAGCCGCATCCCCGCCGGACGCGCGGGTACCCCCGCCGACATCGAGGGCATCATGGTGTTCCTCGCCGGCGATGATGCCGCGTTCGCCACCGGCGCGCTCTTCGCGGTCGACGGCGGCATGTCCACGCTCTGACCGACGCGCGCTCGATCGACGTTCGATCATCACAGGGGAGACAGCATCATCTGGCATCGCACGACTCGAGACCGCCGCGTCCACGGCGCCTGGAGCTTCGAGCTGCGCGGTGACGAGATCGCCGACCTGCACTATCGGGGCCGCGGTGTGCTGCGCAGCATCCGCGCAGTGATCCGCGATGCCGACTGGAACACCGCGGCGCTCCTGATCGAATCCGTCGACGAATCCGCCACGGGGCTGACGCTGCAGGTGCGCTCCGAGGGGCTGGGATCGTCTTTCCGCGGTTCGATCGACGTGAGAACACAGGGCGAGCGATTCACCGTATCGATGGGCCTGCGATCGACCGAGGCGTTCGCGACCAACCGCAGCGGCCTGGTCGTCCTGTGCCCGCCACATGTCGCGGGAGCGGATCTGTTGGTCGAACACACGGATTCGACGACCGAGACCACCCGGTTCCCGCGCACGATCAGCCCTCATCAGCCGGTGTTCGACATCGCGGCGCTGCGATGGACACACGACGCGCTGCGGATCGGGCTGCGCTTCACGGGTGACGTGTTCGAGATCGAGGATCAGCGCAACTGGACGGATGCTTCGTTCAAGATCTACAGCCGTCCGCTCTCCCTGCCGTTCCCCTACCCCGTCAGCGCCGGTGAGTCGATCGCCCAGTCGGTGACCGTGCACGTGGAGGAGACTCACGCCGCTGTCGTCGACGCGAGCCGTGAGGATGCCGTCATCGAGCTCCTGCCCGCCGGGCCGTTCCCCGCTATCGGCGTCGGCGCTGCGACCGCGCCGGATCCGGCACCGCATTTCCCTCGGATCGGGTCGTCGGTGCTGGTGGAGCTGGACCTCGCCAGCACGAACTGGCGAGCAGCGTTGCACCGGGCCGCGGAAGGCGCTGCGCTCGACGTGCGATTCGTCATCGACCCCGACGCGCCGGAGAGACTGCACGACGCCGTCGCCGCTCTCACCGCCCACGAGGTGGTTCGCGTCGCCGCCTTCCCGTCGACCGGCCCGTCCGCTCACGTCTCCGATCAGGCGACGGTCGACCTTCTGCGATCCGCGCTGGCCTCCTGCGACATGGACCTCCCCGTCGTCGGCGGCAGCCGCGCGCACTTCACGGAGTTCAATCGCGAACGCCATCGACTGCCCGCCGACCTCGACGGGATCGTCGTCACCACCACGCCGCTGTTCCACGCCCTCGACACCGAGCAGCTCGTGGAATCCGTGGCGATGCAGCGGCTCGTCGCCGAGCAGACGGTGTCCGATGCGAACGGCGTTCCCGTGCATATCGGCCCGATCAGCATCCGCCCCCGGTTCAACAACGTCGCCACCGCTCCCCAGCCGGGACCGACGCGCACAGATCTCTCGGACGGCTACGGGGCGCAGTTCACCGGCGCGGCGGATCCGCGCCAGGCCGCCGTGGAGCTGGCGGCATGGACCATCTCCGCCGCCGCTGCACTGGCGGTGCCGGGTGTCGCCTCGATCTCGTGGTTCGAGCAGTGGGGCCCTCGTGGCATCCGCACCGCCGGCACGGCACTGCCGGTGGAGGATGCCGTCATCGCGCTCGCCGGTCTCGCCGGAGCCGAGCTGCTCTGGGATCCGCACCCGGACGGGCGCAGGTGGGCGCTCGGTGCGCGGACGGGCGAGGGCACCACGGTGCTAGCCGCCAACACGGCTGCCGAGGAGCGGAGCATGACGATCCGTACCTCGAGCGGGGAGGTCACCGTTCTCCTCGCCGCGGGGGCGTTCACCCGATTGCAGCTCTGACGGCTGCCGTCAGGTGCGTGATCCGGCGGACTTCCGGGCGACGATCACGTTGATGCCCTTCTCCCGCAACCGGGAGACGTCATCCGCCGCGGTGCCGGGGTCGACGATCACCGCGTCGAAGTCCACCAACGGCAGCATGCCGTGCAGGGCTCTCCTGGTGAACTTGGTGCTGTCGGCGAGCAGCAGTCTTCGGCTCGACGACTCGAACATCGCCCGCTTGACGTCCACCGTCTCCGGTCGCTGGTGGAAGCTGATGTCGTCGACGATCGCCGATGTCGACATGACGAAGAGATCGGCACGCAATTCGGCGATCTCCTTGACCGTCGTGCGGCCCATGAAGGCCGAACACCAGTTGAAGTACTCGCCGCCGAGACCGACCATCTCGATGCCGCGTGCGCCTCGCAGCTCGTTCATGATCGTCAGGGTGTTGGTGATCACCGTCAGCGGCGTCTTCGTATGCAGGTGCGGCACGAGGTGGAGGGTCGTCGTCGAGTCGTCCAGCATGATCGCCTGTCCTGGCTCGATGAACTCCAGCGCGGCGTGCGCGATGAGCTCCTTCTCGGCGAGCTGCCGGTTCGATCGATACACATCGCTCGACTCCACGAGCGCCGTGGACGTCGCCGTCGCGACTCCGCGGCTCTTGCGGAGCAGTCCGCGATCTTCTAGTTCGTCGAGGTCGCGGTGCACCGTCATCAGGCTGATGTCGAAGCGCTCCGCGAGCTGCTCGATGCGAACCGACCCCTCGGCCATGACGGCCTCGCTGATCGCCAGTTGCCGCGTGCGCTGCCGAGCGCCGCGTGACTGCGGATCGATGACATTGCCCGACATCTCGGCCTCCCGGTTCTCAGCGTATTACCGCGGCTGCTTCTTGCAGGATCAACTCGAACGAGTCGGGGTCGTGCGCGAATCTTCCGAGGAACAATCCGTCGACCGCGTCGCCCAGCGCCCCGATCACACCGGGCTTCGCGCTGCCGCCGTAGATCACTGCGCTGGAGCCGATGTTCGGCCGCCCGTCGAGGTACCGTCGCAACCGTCTCGTCACGAATGCGACGTGGCCCGCGTCCGCGGGTTCGTCTCTGCCGATCGCCCACTCCGGCTCGTACGCGACGACGAGATCCCCGATGCGCTCCTCGCCCACGGCGGGCAGCGCGTCCTCCAGCTGGGCGATGCACAGCTCTGCCGCGGCATCCGGCGTCTGCTCGTCCCTCTCGCCCACGCACAGCACGGGCGTGAGGTCGTTGCGCAGCGCGGCCGTGAACTTACGCCGGGTCGTCCCCGCGTCCTCGCCGAAGACCTGTCGCCGCTCGGCGTGCCCGACCTCGACATACCGGCATCCCAGACGCCTCAGGTCGGCGCCACTCACCGCTCCGGTGTACGCCCCGCGGTCGGCCCAGAACAGGTCCTGTGCCCCGACCGCCACGGGGGCGCCACCGATCGCTTCGATCACCCCGGGCAGCGCCGGTAGTGACGGCAGCACGAACACGCGGATGGCGCCGGATGCCACGGACGGATGCGCACCGGCGATCGCGGCGATCTCTCGCGCCCACGTCACGCTTTCATCGATGTCGAGATACAGCTTGAGGCTGACGCCGAGCAGGACGGGATTGCGCGCGGCGTTCTCAGGAACAGGATCAACCACAGGATCCGGTGCTCTCGTAACCCTCGATGACGGCGACTTTCCCGGCCGACGCGGAGGATTCGTCGAACTCGTAGCCGATCCACTCCCGTGCGAGGCGCCGGGCGAGTTCGACCCCGATCACGCGCTGACCCATCGTGAGGATCTGGACGTTGTTGCTGAGGATGCTGCGCTCGACGCTGAAGCTGTCGTGCGCTGTCGCCGCGCGGATCCCTGGCACCTTGTTCGCCGCGATCGCCACGCCGAGCCCGGTGCCGCAGATGAGGATGGCACGATCGGCGTCGCCGCTGCGGATCTTCTCTCCGGCAGCGATGGCCACGACCGGGTAGGCCGTGGTGCTGTCGGCATCCACGCCCAGGTCGATCACCTCGGAGACACGCGGGTCCTTCGCGAGGTCCGCCTTGATGGCTTCCTTGTACTGGTAGCCGGCCTCATCGGCTCCGACGATCACACGCCACGTACGAGTCATCTCATCTCTCCTTGTTCTGTATGGCGCCCTGCGAGCACCGTTGCGGCCGCCGTCATCGCCAGCGCGAGCGAGATCGCACCGGGGTCGGGAGTGCCGAGGCTCTTCTCCATGTGCGGTCGGGCCCGACCCATTCGCGGCAGCAGGTCCGACGTGGCCTGTGCCTGCGCGGTCGCCACCGCGGCGGCCGCGGCCCACGCTTCAGCGAGCGAGAGCGAGGCGGCGACACCGGTCGACAGCTCCGCGGCGAAGGGCACGAGAGCGTCGACGAGGGTCTTGTCGCCCACCTGGGCCTTACCGAGTTCCTGGATCGCATCGCGTCCGGCTGCCACGGCCTCGGCGACATCCAGCGCGGTCGGCGGTGCAGAGTCGCCGATGCGCAGACCGGCTGCGCGCAGCGCGGCTCCCCACAGTGCCCCCGAGGTTCCTCCGGCTTTGTCCGCCCAGGCGTCGCCTGCCATGGCGAGCACCGTGCCCGCTCCGGCTCCGGCAGCTGCGGCACGATCTGCCGCGTCTGCGGCGGCGCGAGCGCCCCGCTGCATGCCGATGCCGTGATCGCCGTCGCCGGCGATGGCGTCGAGCCTGCCGAGTTCGTCGACGTGGGCCTCGACGACGTCGTCGATGGCGTGGATGACGAGCTGAGCGGTCGAGCCTGCGGCACCGGCCTGTTCGGATCCGGCGGCGCTGATCGTCGCGATCTGCGAGTCGGCTGCATCTTGCTCTGCGGAGACGGGTACGGCGGCCGTGCGGTCGACCGCGCCCTTCCGGTATGCCGGTGTGGCGGCGGGGGATGCCCAAGCCTGTTCGAGCTCGTCGTCGAGCCAGAGCAGCGTGAGTGAGACGCCGGCCATCTCGAAGCTGGTGGCGTACTCGCCGACCTCGGGCTCGACCGGCGTGATGCCTGCGCTCTCCAGTCGAGCGGCGATCAGCCCGTACAGCAGGAACAGCTCTTCGCCCTTGACCGCACCGAGGCCGTTGACGATCACGCCGACCCGCGCGCCATGGCTGTCGGCGACCAAATCAGGGAGCTCTGCGAGCAGTCCGTCCACGAACAGGTCGGCGAGGTCGTCAGCGACGGGAAGCGGGCGCACATCGATGCCCGGTTCGCCGTGTATGCCCATGCCGACCCCCATGTGCCCGGCCGGAACGGTGAACAGCGGCTCATCGGCACCGGGGAGCGTGCAGCCGGTGAACGCGACACCGAGGCTGCGAGTGCGCCGGTTCGCGCGATCGGCGAGATCGAAAACCTCGTCCACCGACCACCCCTGGGCTGCTGCCCACCCCGCAGCTCGGAACACGGCGAAGTCCCCGGCGATGCCGCGGCGCTTGTCGGCCTCGTCCGGTGACGCGCTGAAGATGTCATCGGTGACTCGCACCGTGCGGCACCTGATGCCCTCGTCGTTCAGGCGTCGCTGGGCGATGTCGAAGTTGAGCGCGTCGCCGGCGTAGTTGCCGTACGACAGGAGCACGCCGGCCTCTGTCGCCACGGACTTGGCGACGGAGTAGACCTGTTGCGCGCTCGGTGAAGCGAAGACGTTGCCCATCGCCGCGGCGTGGGCGAGGCCATCCCCGACCAGGCCGGCGAACGCCGGATAGTGTCCCGATCCGCCGCCGATGACGACGGCGACCTGTCCGGCGGGAGTCGCTGCGGCGCGGGCCACGCCCCCGGGGACGCGTCGCACGAGGTCTCGATGCGCGGCGACGAAGCCCGCGGCGGACTCATCGGCGAATGTCGCCGGATCGTTCAGAACGTAGCTCATGTTCTCTCTCGTCGTCAGGGATGAAGAGGAGGGGGCGGCTGTGCGGCTGCGCACAGCCGCCCCCGGGTCGGGTTTCAGCCCGAGTAGGTGAACGGCGCGGTCATCTTGTCGACGTTCTCGGCTGTGATGAGGATGCAGTCGAAGGACTGCTTCTCCGCCTCAGGCGCCTCACCGGTGCGGATGAACTCGTCCGCGAGACGCACAGCCTCTTCGGCGTAGACGGCGACCGGCTGAAGCACCGTGTAGGCGAGCTCCCCGGCCTGGATGGCGGAGACCGCATCCGGTGCGCCGTCGAATCCGCCGACCACGACGCCCTCGAGCTTGCCGGCCTCCTTCAGCGCCGCGATCGCGCCGAGTGCCATCTCGTCGTTTCCGGCGATGAGGCCGGTCAGCGAGGGGTTGGACTGCAGGAGCGACTGCATCTTGTCGTGCCCCTTGGTGCGGTCCCAGTCGGCGACCTCTTCACCGAGCTTGACGAGCTCCGGGTACTGGCTGATGACGGTGGTGAAGCCGTTGGAACGCGTCTGGGCGTTGTTGTCGGACGGTGCGCCGAACAGCTCGACGTACTCACCGGCCTCACCCATCTGCTTCACCCATTCCTGGGCGCCGAGGGCCGCGCCCTGAGCGTTGTTCGACACGAGCTGCGCCTTGGCGATGCCGGTCTCGTTGATCTCCGCGTTGACGAGGAAGACCGGGATGCCGGCTGCATCCGCCTTCTTGACCGCGGCGATCGAGCCGTCGGCGTTGGCCGGGTCGAGGATGATCGCCACGGAGTTGTTCGAGATGGCGGTGTCGATCAGCGTGTTCTCGGTGTTCGCGTCGCCCTTGTGCGCCCCGACAGTGGTCTCGTAGCCCAGCTCCTCTGCGACAGAGGAGGCGACATCGCCCTCGGTCTTCCAGTACGGGTTGGCGGGGTCGTTCACGATGATCGTGATGAGTCCCTCTCCCCCGGCACCGCCGGCGGCGTCGCCGCCCGTGTCGCCGGTGTCCTCGCCGCCGGCGGCGCAGCCGGCGAGACCGAGGATGAGGGCTCCCGCTGCGGCGAGCGCCAGGAGTGATTTCTTACGCATCATTGCTCTTCCTTTCATAAGTGGCTCGGTCGCGACAGCGCGATGCCGAGTTGACGGGTCAAGAAGTCGTGTCGCCTTCGGGGCCGACACTCTGAACCGACGCTTTGGCGGACGACGCGTCGCCCTTGGCGGTCGGCCCCGACGACGCGGCGGGTGCCGGGCGGGGCCTGCGACCGTACTGCAGGCTGTTCAACAGCACCGCGACGACGATGACCGCTCCGATGAAGACCATCTGCCAGTACGCGGAGACCCCGACGATCACGAGGCCGTCCGAGAGGAAGCCGATCACGAACGCGCCCAGGAGCGTGCCGCCGATCGTGCCGCGACCGCCCATCAGCGACGCACCGCCGATGACCACGGCCGCGATCGCCGTCAGCTCGTAGGTGTTGCCGGCGTTCGGGCTCGCGCTGGTCAGCGTGGAGGCGAGGATGAGTCCCGCGATCGCGGCGCAGACGCCGGAGATCACGTAGACCGAGACCTTGACGGTCTTGACCGGTACGCCCGACAGCTCCGCTGCGCGCTCATTGCCGCCCGAGGCATAGAGCCACCGTCCGAAGGTCGTGCGCGAGAGGACGATGCCGAGCACGACCGCGACGACACCCATGATGATGACGCCGATCGGGATACCGAGGATGCGGTTGAAGCCGAGCCAGTTGAACCCGGTGTTCCCGAGCTCGGGGTCACCGGCGAGGTCGTTGACGGTCAGTCCGTTGGTCATCAGCAGCGCGAGCCCGCGCACGACGTACAGCATCCCGAGTGTGGCGACGAAGGGGGCGACGTTGAATCTGGCGACGAGGATGCCGTTGACGAGGCCGACCAGCGCACCGACGCCGCAGGAGAGCAGCACCACGACGGGCAGGCTCGGGAACAGCACCAGGCCGAATATCTGGATCGGCACGCCCTGGAGCAGGAATCCCGCGATCACGGCGGAGAACCCGAGGGTCGACCCGACCGAGAGGTCGATGCCGCCGTTGAGGATCACCATCAGCATCCCCATCCCGAGGAGCGCGTAGATCGCGACGTGCGAGGCCATGATCAGCACGTTGTCGACAGTGAGGTAGTTCGGTGAGAGGAAGGAGAACACCACGATGATGAGGATCAGCGCGAGGAAGGCGCGTGCGCTGATGAGCAGCTTCGTGAAGGAGAACTGCTTCCTCTGCTGGATGATGGTGGTCGTTGTAGACATCATTGTTTTCCGATTCGTTTCTCAAGCGCGCTCAGGCGGCGACAGCCTCGCCGGAAGCGGCCATGATCATTTCCTTCGTCGCGTCGGCTCCGAACTCGGCCGAGATGCGGCCGCGGCGCATGACGATGATGCGGTGGGCGATGCTGAGGCACTCGCCCACTTCGGAGGTGGAGTACACGACAGCCAGCCCCCGATTCGCGTAGGAGGCGAGCAGCCGGAAGACCTCGCCCTTCGCGCCGACGTCGATGCCGCGGCTCGGCTCGTCCAGGAGCATCACATCGGGATTGGTCGCGAGCACCTTTCCGATGACGACCTTCTGCTGGTTCCCGCCGGAGAGCGATCCGATCGGAGCCTCGGCTCCGGGAGTCTTGACGGTGACTTCGCCGATCAGTCTCCTGGCGAGGCCGCCTTCGGAGCGCCGGCTGAGCAGCCCGCCCACGATGCAGTCCTTCAGGCTGGACAGCGTGAGGTTCTGGCCGACGCTCATCGTCTGCACGAGTCCGTCGCGCTGACGGTCCTCCGGCACGAGGCCGATGCCGTACTCGATGCGTTCGGCGATCGTCTGGTTCCTCAGTTCCCGGTCTCCGAGCAGGATGCGGCCCGCTGCCACCTCGCCGCGACCGGCGACGGCCTCGAGCAGTTCGGTGCGTCCCGCGCCCATCAGTCCGTACAGGCAGACGATCTCTCCCTTTCGGACGTCCAGGCTGAGACCGTCGACGATCGCGCGCTCCGGGTTCTCCGGGTCGAGCACGCGCAGGTTCTGGATGCTGAGGGCGATGTCACCGAACTCGTAGCCCGACGGCGGGCTGCCGAGATCGAAGTTGTCGCCGACCATGTTGCGGACGATCCAGTCCAGATCGATGTCGCCGCGTTCCCCGCGTGCGGTCATCGTGCCGTCCCGCAGGACGACGGCGTGGTCGGTGACTTCCAGAGCCTCTTCGAGGTGGTGCGAGATGTAGACGATGGCGACCCCGCGTGCGGTCAGCTCGTGGATGATTCCGAACAGCACCTGAACCTCTGCCGCCGCGAGCGCAGACGTGGGCTCGTCCATGATGAGGATGCGGGAGTCCACCGAGAGCGCGCGGGCGATCTCGATGATCTGCTGCTGGCCGACGCGAAGATCGGCGACCATGGTGTCCGGCTCGATGGGCAGCTGCATCTCCTGCAGCAGCGCCCTGGTCTGACGGGTCTCCTCGGCGTAGTCGACGCCGAACGCTCCGGTGATCTCCCGCCCGAGGAAGATGTTGTCGCGCACCGAGAGGTTCGGGGCGAGGCTGAGCTCCTGGTGGATGATCGAGATGCCGCGGTCCCTGGCGTCGGTGGTGTTGTGGAACGTCACCGGTTCGCCCTCGAGGATGATCTCTCCCGAGGTGGGCTGTTCGACACCGGAGAGGATCTTCATCAGGGTCGATTTCCCCGCGCCGTTCTCGCCGAACAGCGTGGTGACGGTGCCCTTGCGGATCTCGAAGTTCACGCCCTTCAGAGCCCTCGTGCCGCCGTAGGTCTTGACGATGTCGCGCGCCTCGAGCAGTACGTCATCCATCGCCGCGTTCATTCGCTGTCCAGTTCGACAGGGGTCACGAGCCATCCCGACGGATTCACGAGCGTGAACGCTCCGGTAACGGTGACCGTCGTGCCCGCGAGGGCGGCGGCATCGATCCCGGCGAGCACCTGGGTCTTGAGCTCCTCGTTCAGCGCAGCCGCGGCATTCTGATATTCGATCTGATTCTTGAACTCCCCGAACTTGATCTCGCCGGTGGCATCGCGCAGCTCGGTGCCGGTGACCGCAGGCCCGGTCTGCACCCGGATCAGCAGGTCATCCGGAAGGCCCTCGACCTGAATCTCATAGATGCCGGACTGGCCCTCCCCGACCACGCCGGTGAACGTGGTGCTGAACACGGTGCCGCCCGAGCTCTCCACCCCGTACTCGGCTGCGGCCGCTGCGGGGTCCGCGGCGATGGCCTCGGCCAGGACGCTCGCGTCCACCGCACGATCGACGACCTCTTCCTGCACGACCGGGAAGTTCTCTGCGCCGAACGTCGCCGGGTCGAACTTCTGCGCGGCCTGCAGCAGCGGCGAGTCGCTCGGGACGAACCGGGTCCCGAGGACCATCAGCGCGACGACGACGACGATGACGCCGATCCAGACACCGCGCTTCGCGGTCTTGGACAGGCCCGGTCGTGCCTTGTTCTGCACGGGTGCGGTCACGGGAGCGCTCACGGGATCAGCACCCGGGACTCGGTGTCGTGCGGGCGGATCTGGAGCTTGCGGCCCTCGCCCTTGCGGAACTGCTCGAGCGCCTGCTCGTAGTCCTCCAGCGTGTACGAGTGGCTGATCATCGCCTTCGCGTTGATGGCGCCGGCCTCGAACATCTCGACAGCACGGCCGAACGAGTTGAGCACGGCCATGGTGCCGACGATCGAGATCTCATCGCGGTAAACCCGGAAGGGCGAGAACTGCGCCGTCCGGTCCGCGGGGGCGACCCCGAAGTCCTGGAAGAATCCGGCCGGCTTCACGCGGGTGAGAGCGTCCTCGATCGCACGGATGTTGCCGGTGCAGTCGATGACGACGTCCCACTTCTCGCGGTCGGCCTCGTCCGCCGAGGTGTAGCGGAGCTCGATGCCGCATTCTTCGGCCGTCACCAGTCGCGCCTCGTTCAGGTCGACGATGGTCACTGTGGCCGCGCCGGCGCGCGTCGCCAGCTGTGCCATCAGCAGCCCCATCGTTCCCGCGCCGTACACCAGCACGTGGTCACCGATCCGGCGCGGCAGCACATCCCATCCGCGGATCGCGCACGCCAGCGGCTCGATGAGCGCGGCCTCGTGGATGTCGGTCTCCGGCTTCAGCTTGAACACGTTGCTGGCGGGGGCTGTGAAGTACTCCTGGGATGCCCCGTCGGACGCGACGACGCCGAGCCCGTTCCAGAATCGGCAGAGGTTCTGGTGCCCGTTCAGGCAGAACTCGCACTCACCGCATGTGGTGGAGGGATTGATCGCGACATGGTCGCCGACCTGGAAGTCGAACACACCGTCGTTGACGCCTTCGCCGAGGGCGACGATCGTGCCGGTCGCCTCATGACCGGGCACGAGGGGGAAAACGGTTCCTTCGAACTCGCCGTCGAGCACGTGCGTGTCCGTCCCGCAGATGCCGACGGCAGCGGTCTCGATGAGTATCTCCTTGCGACCGGGCGTGGGCTGCGCCCGCTCCTCAAGGGCGAGCTGCCCCTCTGATGTGAAAACAACTGCGCGCATCTCTGCTCCCGTTTCGCTGCTCGGCTCTGAACGCTCTGCACGGCATCCCGTGATATCTATCTGTGCTTTTATAACACAACTACGTTATATACACCACAGTGCACTGTATGATCTCAGGAGATCTCCCCATGAGTGCCTGGTGTTCGAAGGAGCCGAAGATGTCTGATGCGAACGTGCCTGCGACCATGCGTGCAAGCGTTCTGACCGCTGCCCGCCGGATCGAGCTGCAGGAGCGCGCCGTGCCCGAACCCGCAGCCGACGAGGTGCTGGTGCGGGTCACTGCCGTCGGAGTGTGCGGGTCTGATGTGCACTTCTATCAGGACGGTCACCTGGGCGACTGGCAGGTCACGGAGCCGCTGGTACTGGGGCACGAATCCGCCGGCGTGATCGTCGACGTGGGCCGGGATGTGAGTCCGTCGCGCATCGGCCAGCGCGTGTCCGTCGAGCCGCAGCATCCCTCCACGTCCTCCGCAGAGACACTGCGCGGCGACTACAACCTCGATCCGCACATGCGGTTCTTCGCCGTTCCCGGCACCGACGGCGCGTTCCAGGAGTACGTGACGATTCAGAGCCACTTCGCGCATTCGATCCCCGACCGGGTGAGCGATTGGGCCGCCGCTCTTCTCGAGCCGCTCTCAGTCGCGATCGCCACAGGCCGCCGCGCCGGGTTCAGCGCGGGCGACCGGGTGCTCATCACCGGTGCCGGCCCCGTCGGACTCGCGATCGCTCAGATCGCGAGGGTTTCGGGTGCATCCGAGATCCTCGTCTCCGACCTCAGCGCTCCCCGGCGCGAGGCCGCGCGGCGATTCGGCGCGACGACCGCGCTCGATCCGATCGCCGACGCCGACGCCATCCGCGAAGCAGGGGTCGACTCCTTCGTCGACGCGTCAGGAGCAGCGCGCGCCGTTCAGGGCGGAATCGAGAGTCTCCGCCCCGGTGGGCGCGCGGTCCTCGTGGGCATGGGCCTGCCGAACCTCGAGCTGCCGGTGACCCAGATCCAGAACAAGGAGCTCTGGCTCACCGGAATCTTCCGCTACGCGAACACCTGGCCGGCTGCCATCGCGCTCGTCGCCAGTGGCCAGGTGGACCTGGACGCCATGGTCACCGGCACTTTCGCGCTCGGCGAGGTCGAGGCGGCGCTGTCGTCCACGTCGGACCCGTCGACGATCAAGTCCGTCGTGGAACCGACCCGCTGAAGCCGCCGCGGCTTCAGAACAGCTGCCGCCAGTTGGCCCTCGCGAGGTCCAGCAACTCGTCGCCGCGGCCCGACATCACCGTGCGGATGGCGTAGAGCGCGAAGCCCTTGACCTGCTCCGCGCTGATCGCCGGCGGCATCGACAGCTCCTGCCGCTCGGTGACGACATCCAGCAGCGCGGGCCCGTCGTGAGCGAGCACCTCGGCGACGGCATCCGGCAGATCCTCACTGCGCTCGACGCGACGCGCGAAGATGCCCAGGGCCTCGGCGACGGCGGCGAAGTTCGGGTTCTCGAGGTCGGTGGCATACGTGACGAACCCGGCGGCCTTCATCTCGAGCTCGACGAAGTTGAGAGACGAGTTGTTCACCACGATCGTCTTGACCGGCAGTCGGTTCTGGGTGAGTGTGATGAGCTCACCCAGCATCATCGCCAGTCCCCCGTCGCCCGCGAGCGCGACCACCTGGCGGTCCGGCTGCGCGGCCTGCGCGCCGATGCCGTGCATGAGCGCGTTCGCCATCGATCCGTGCGTGAACGAGCCGATCAGCCGTCGCCAGCCGTTCATCGTCAGGTAGCGCGCTGCCCAGACCGTGGGCGATCCGACGTCGGCGGTGAAGATCGCGTCGTCTGTCGCATTCTCGTCGAGGAGCCTCGCGAGATACTGCGGATGAATCGGGTTCTTGCCTTTCGCGGGAACGGCGAGCTCGTCAAGCTTGGCGCGAGTCTTCCGATAGTGCGCGACGGCGTCGTCGACGTGCGATCGGTCGCTCTTCTCGGCGAGGCGCGGGAGCAGCGCCTCCGCCGTCGCCCGCACGTCGCCGACGAGGCCGAGATCGAGCGGATGCCGTCTGCCGAGCTGTGAGCCGCGGATATCGACCTGGATCGTCGTGGCGTCGTCGGGATAGAACTGCGCGTAGGGGAAGTCGGATCCGAGGACGAGCAGCGTGTCGGCGGACTCCATGGCACGGTATCCGGAGGCGAACCCGAGGAGCCCCGTCATCCCCACGTCGAACGGATTGTCGTACTCGATGAACTCCTTGCCGCGCAGCGCATGCACGATCGGTGCTCCGAGTTTGTCGGCGAGCGCCACGACCTCGTCGTGCGCGCCCTCGACGCCCGCGCCGGCGAGGATCGTCACGTTCTTCGCCGCATTCAGCAGCTGTGCCGCTTTCTCGAGTTCGGACGGGCTGGGCACGACGACGGGTCGCGCGCGCTCGATGACCGCGGCCCGATCGTCCTTGATCTCGGCGAGGGCCACTTCGCCCGGGATCACGAGCACCGCGACACCGCGCTCCTCGACGGCGGTGCGCATCGCGATCTCCAGCAGCCGAGGCATCTGCACGGGGTCGGCGACGTACTCGACGTACACGCTGCACTCCCGGAACAGCTCCTGCGGATGCGTCTCCTGGAAGTAGCCGGTGCCGATCTCACTCGTGGGGATGTGCGCGGCGATCGCGAGCACGGGAACGCGCGAGCGCTGCGCGTCGAAGAGGCCGTTGATCAGGTGCAGGTTGCCGGGGCCGCAGGATCCGGCGACGACGGCGAGCTCACCGGTGATCGCGGCATCGGCGGTGGCGGCGAAGGCGGCGGACTCCTCGTGGCGCACGTGCAGCCAGCGGATCGTGCCGTCTTTGCGCAGCGCATCGGTGAAGCCGTTGAGCGAGTCCCCCGGGATGCCGTAGACGCGGTCGATGTCGTTGGCGCGGAGGGTGCGGACGATGTTCTCTGCGACGGTGGCCATGCCCCGACCCTAGTCCGGCCGCCGTCTGATGTCAGTACGGTTGGACGCCGTCGCGGGGCGGCTCCTCGGCACGGCGGAAGGCGCGGCCGGTGACCTCGTGCGGCGCGATGCTCACGTAATTGTGCTTCAACGTGGGGATCCACGGTTCGAGCCCGAGCGAGTCCGCGTGCTGCACCTCGTCGTCGGTCTCCAGCCGGCGCGCCGAGCCTCGGACGATGACGCTCCAGGCGTCGGTGTCGGTGTGGTCGTCGACCTCGAAGATCACCTCGTCGTTGATCGTCAGCTCGAGGAGCTTGCTGCCTTCGGCGGTGCGGAAGACGAGCCGATCCCGGTCGACCACGTAGTTGACCGGGAACACATCGATCACGTCGCCGACGTGGGTGATGAGCCGCCCGACCTTCTGATCGTGCAACCGCGACCAGCACTGCGCGACGGTCAGCGAGAGGACCGGGCCCTGCGAGTTGTCCATGCCCCAATACTGGCCCAACCGGCGCTCCGACGACAGAGGCCCCCGGCATCCGCTCTCGCGAACATCGGGGGTCCAGGTGACTGCTGTCGTCAGCTCATCGGGATGATGGCGTAGGTGAGCCAGGTGAGGAGGAACCCGACGACGCCGAGCACTGTGGTCAGCGGCGTCCAGGTGCGCAGGCCGTCCTTGACCGACAGGCCGAGGTAGCGGGTGACCACCCAGAAGCCCGAGTCGTTCACGTGACTGAGACCCAGCGCGCCGTATCCGATCGCGACCGCGACGAGCGCGATGTGGATCGTGTCGAGACCCAGCACCGCGACGGACGGCAGCAGGAGTCCCGCGGTCGTGGTGATCGCGACGGTTGCGGAACCCTGGGCTGCGCGCATGATGAGCGAGATGAGGAACGCGGCGAGCAGCAACGGCATCCCGCTGCCTGCGAGCACGTCGGCGACAGCGCCGCCGATTCCGGTCTCTGTGAGGATCTTCCCGAACGCGCCACCGGCACCGGTGACGAGGATGATGACGGCCGCCGACGGCAGCGCCGACTCCATGACCTCGCCGAGCTTGCCCGCAGACCATCCGCGACGGACGCCGAGGAAGAACATCGCCGCGGCGATCGCGACCATGAGTGCGAAGATCGGCTGGCCGATCATCGACAGGAACCCGTTCCAGAACGACCCGGCCTCGAAGGCCGGCGCGACCGTGGTGCCGAGCATGATGAGAACCAGGGGCAGCAGGATCAGTCCGAGCACGGTGAAGGCGCTCGGCGCCTTCTCTCCGTCGCGGAGTCCGGCGTTGATCGATGCCTTCTCGGTGCCGAAGTTGTCGAACATCTCCTTCGTGGCCTCGATCATCACGTATTCGCGACGGTTGATGACCTTGCCGACCCAGAACGACAGCGCCGCGAGCGGGATCGAGATGATCAGCGAGAAGATCAGCACCCAGCCCATGTCGGCGCCGAGGATCGTGGCGCCTCCGACGATTCCGGGGTGCGGCGGGACCGCCACGTGCACCGCGAGCATGATGCCCGCGACGGGCAACCCGAACTTGATCGGGTTGAGCACGGCGATCTTCGAGAACGCGAAGATGATCGGCACGAGGATGATGAAGCCGGCGTCGAAGAACACCGGGATCGCGAGGATCGCTGCGGCGATGACGAGGGCGACGCCGACCCGCTTGGGTCCGAGCCACCTGGTGAACTTGCCGGCGAGCGACTCCGCTCCGCCCGATAGTTCGATGATCTTGCCGAGCATCGAGCCGAGCGCCACCAGTACCGCGACGGACCCGAGGGTGCCGCCGACACCGGCGATGATCGCCTGGATGATGCCGAGCTGTTCCGGCGTGTCCCCACTGGCGGGGATGGTCGTCATCGGGAGCCCTGCGGCAAGGCCGACGAGGATCGATACGAGGATGAGGGCGTAGAACGCCTGCATCTTGAAGCGGATGATCAGCAGGAGCAGCAGCGCGAGGCCGGCGACTCCGATCGCGATCAGCGCGGGAAGAGGAAGCATCTCTGGATCTCTTCTTTCAGGTTCGAGGACGCGGGTGCGTCCTGGTTGTGGTCGGGATCAGGAAAGACGTTCGGGGGCGATGACGCGGATGACGGCGGAGTCATCGTGCGCGCCGAGGCCCTGGGCCTCGCCGAGCAGGAACAGCTGCTCAGCGGCGTTGGCGACCGGCGTCGACAGGTGCGCGGCGCGTGCGGCGTTGCCGACGATACCCATGTCCTTGACGAAGATGTCCAGGCGGCTGAGGACCTCGGCGCCGTCCTCGTCGTAGGCCTGCAGCGAGCGAGGACCGCGGTTGCCGAGCATGAAGGAGTTCGCCGCTCCGGCGGTCAGGGCCTCGAGGGTCTTCTCGCGGTCCAGGCCCAGGGCATCGGCGAGGGCGAGGGCCTCGGCCGCGGCGGCGATGTGCACGCCGCACAGCAGCTGGTTGACGGTCTTCAGCGCCTGGCCGTCACCGGGCTTGTCTCCAACGATCGACAGCGTCGAGGCGAGCTGGTCGAGCACGGGGCGCGCGACCTCGAGTGCCGAAGGAGCGGCACCGACGACGATGAGCAGGTCGCCTTCGCCGGCACGGACGGGGCCGCCGGAGAGCGGAGCATCCACCAGCTGCGCACCGTGCTCAGCCAGGCGAGCGGCGATGTCGCCGATGCCGTCGGTTCCCACCGTGCTGGTGAGGATGACGACGGCACCGTCGGCAAGGTGCCAGGCGAGCCCGGTCTCGCCGAACAGCAGATCGTTCAGCTGGCCGCCGGTGCGCACGGCGACGAGCACTGCCTGCGCGCCGGCGACGGCGTCAGCGGCGGATTCCGCGGGCTGGACGCCCTTGTCTGCGGCCAGGGCGATGCGCTCGGCGGCGATGTCGAAGCCGCGCACCTCGAAGCGCTCGGCGAGACGGGTGGCCATCGGGAGGCCCATGGCTCCCAGTCCGATGACGGCGACGGTGGAGGTCATGACGTTTCCTTTCGAATCTCAGTTGGCGTCGGCGAGCGTCGCTACGACGCGGGCCAGCGAATCGGTGTCGCCGACGTTGCCGGCGAAGACGATGTACGGGATGCCGACGGCAGGGCCGGTCTGCGGCTGCCACAGCGACACGATGCCGGGAAGCATCGGGCCGAGGACTGTGGCGCGGCGGATCTCGAGCGCCTCGCTGGCGACGTCGCTGGAGGTGATGCCGCCCTTGGCGATGACGAACCGGGGCGGCGCGATCGCCAGCACACGACGCACGAGGGCGACGACGCCGCTGGAGACCTTGCGCGCGATCTCGAGGCTCTCATCGCCGTCGGCACCGGTGACGAGCTCGCGCGTGGTGTGCACGATGACGCTGCCGGAGGCGAGAGCATCCGCCACGGCGTGCGCCTGCGCGTCGAGGTGCGCCTCGCGACGCTCGTCGATGAGCTGACGGACATCGAGCTCGATCGTGACCGTGTCCGGGCGCTGACGGCGCAGCTCCTCGAGCTGTGCGGTGGTCAGCGGCACGTGGCTGCCGACGACGACCAGGCCGCCGCGGTCGTAGGCGAACGGGATGTCAGCGGCCGAAACGGGCGCGGCGATGTCCTGTCCGATGTGTGCACGCACGTACGGCGGGCCGACGCGCAGCAGCACCGGGCGGTCGCGAAGACGGTGCAGGGCGAGGGCGACGACGCGCATGTCGCTCTCCTCGACGACGTCGACCGCGACAACGATGCCGGCCGACAGACCGGCGAGGAAGTCGGCGACGGCGTCGACACCGGATCGGATGATGTCGACGGTAAGTCCGGCGACCTCGTCTGCCGGGATGCGCCCGTTCGTCTTCTCGGCGACCCAGTCGCGCAGGTTCGACGACGCGAACCCGAAGGTGGCGTCCTTCGCGAACGGGGTCTCCCCCACCGGGGTCGCCTCGCCGTCGGTGACCCAGTAGTGCACCGAGTCGACCGTGATGCGGCCGGCATCCGGGAACGCGGGAACGAGGAGGGTCAGCTCGGGTGCGGCGCCGCCGTGCGCGACGATCTCGGCGGAGAGCACGTCGGTCTCGAGCGGGAAGTGGCCGCGCAGCGTGGAGTCGCCGCGGGAGACGAAGGTGACGTGCAGCCCGGCGTCGGCTGCCTCGGCGAGCGCGACGGCGACGACCTCGCGGTTGCGCTCGGCGGCAGTCTTCTCGTCGAGCGAGCGCGTGTTGGTGAGCACGTAGACGGCTGCGGCGCCGGTAGCGAAGGCTCCGGCGAGGTCCTCCTTCTCCCAGCGGGTGAGGACGGGGAGGTTCGCGACGGACTGCGTGCCGGTCGGGTCGTCGTCCAGGACGACGAGAACCCCGTGCGGGTCGAGCGATGCGCGGACCTCGGCTGCGGCGAGATCGACGGGGGCCGGGATGCCGGCGAGAAGCGCGTCGACGTGCACGGGAACTCCTTCGTTCAGAGGGGTTTGGTGATCCGGCATGTGTTATCCGATATCAGATAACGAGGTTACGCCTAGATCCACCTCCGGGCAAGCGGGTCGGACGCCCGTTACTCGCCCAGCACGTAGTGCAGCAGATCGTCACGGGTCTGCCGCATGTGGCTGGCCATCGCCTCGCGCGCAGCCTCCGGCGATCGGGAGCGCATCGCGTCGAGAACGGCGGCGTGCTCTACCAGAGCGTGCTCTCGGATCTCGAGCACGGCACTGGTCTCGCTGCGGGAGTCCTGCAGCATGGTGGTGAGCGGGCGGACGGATGCCACGAGGATCCGGTTGTCGGCGGCGGCGAAGATCACGTCGTGGAAGGCGAGGTCGGCATCCACGAACCCCGGCACGTCCCCGTGCGCGTGCGCCGTGCGCATCTCCTCGAGAAGCTCTTCGAGCCGCGCGATGTGCTCGTCGCTGCAGCGGGGAGCCGCGAGTTCGGCAGCGCCGGTCTCGAACATCACGCGCATGTCGAGCAGTTCGAGGGAGGACCGACGGCGGGCGCCGCCGCTGCGCGAATGGCGCACGACGGCCTCGAGACCGGTCCACTCATCGACCGGAGCCACCCGGTGACGACTGCCGGGAACGGGGACGATGACCCCCTGCGCCTGCAGCAGCCGCACACCCTCGCGGAGCGTCAGGCGGGACACCCCGAGGAGAGCGGCGAGGTCGGCTTCGGCGGGCAGGGTCTCCCCCGCGACGAGACGCCCGGCGATGATCTCATCGAGCAGACCGTCCACGACGGACTGCGTGCGGGTCACTCGCTCGGGCTTCATGTCTCAACGCTAGCGCGGTCGGCCCGCACACCGACGATGTCACAACTGTCGAGGCTTGGACTCGCTTCGCTCGCTCACCCCGTTTCGTCTCGCTGCGCTCGCTCAACGCCCCGCATGGTTGGCATCCCGACTGCGATCTCAGGCCGTGCGGATGAGCTTCTTGTTGACGAACTCGTCGGCGGCCAGCAGTCCCAGCTCGCGCGAGGTGCCGCTGCGCTTGACGCCGCCGAACGGCAGCTCCGGGCTGTCGGCGAGCACGAGGTTGACGTAGACCATGCCCGCCTCGATCCGGTCGGCGACTCGTTGGGCCTGCTCCGCGTCCGTGGTGAACACGTACGAGCCGAGCCCGAACGGCGTGCCGTTCGCGACGGCGACCGCCGCGTCCTCGTCGGCCGCGCGGTACACGACCGCCGCCGGCCCGAACAGTTCCTCGCGATACAGATCCATGTCGGCGGTGACGTCCGCCAGTACGGTGGGCGCGAAGAATGCGCCATCACGAGTGCCACCGGTGAGGAGGGTCGCGCCCTGCGCGACCGCGCGGTCGATCTGCTCCTGCAGTCGCTCGGCGGCGGCAAGCGAGGAGAGCGGTCCGAGCACGGTGTCCTCCTGCGTGGGGTCCTCGGCGCGCACGGCGGCGAGCGCCGCGACGAACTTCTCGGTGAACTCCTCGTAGAGGTCATCGACGATGATGAAGCGCTTCGCCCCGTTGCAGGACTGGCCGTTGTTGTCGAGCCGCGCGTCGACGGCGGCCTGCACGACGGCATCCAGGTCGTCGGCCGAGAACACCAGGAACGGGTCCGATCCTCCGAGCTCGAGAGCGACCTTCTTCAGATTGCGACCGGCGACCTCGGCCACCGCCGCGCCGGCGCGCTCTGAGCCGGTCACCGAGACGCCGTGCACGCGGGTGTCGGCGATGATGTCGGCCGCCTGTTCGTTGCTCGCGTAGACGTTCACGTAACCGCCGTCCGGCAACCCGGCATCCCGGTAGATGGCCTCGAGCAGCGCTGACGACTCCGGGCACTGCGAGGCATGCTTGAGGATGATCGTGTTGCCGATCGCCAGGTTGGGACCGGCGAAACGTGCGACCTGGTAGGCCGGGAAGTTCCACGGCATGATCCCCAGCAGCGGTCCGAGCGGCACTCGGCGGACCACCGCGCTGCCGTCGCCTGCGATCGTGAGCGGCGTGTCGCCGGTGATCTGGCCGATGTTGTCCGCGTAGTACTCGACGATGTCGGCTGCGAAATCGACCTCGCCGACCGCCGCGGCGATCGGCTTGCCCATCTCCTTCACGATGATCGCGGCCAGCTCGTCGCGGCGCTCACGGTGCAGTTCGGCGATCCGACGGATCACCTTCGCACGTTCGTCTACGGAGGTCGCCGCCCAGACGGATGCCGCGGCATCCGCCCGCCCGATCGCCTCGTCGATCTGCGCGTCGCTGAACGTGTCGTAGGTGGCGGTCGTCTCCCCGGTGGCGGGGTTGGTCACGGCGTAAGCGGTCATCATCGTCCTCTCAGTCGTTCGGGATCAGGGTGTACTTCGTCGACAGGTATTCGTGGATGCCCTCGAAGCCGCCCTCGCGGCCGACACCGGACTGCTTGACCCCGCCGAACGGTGCCGCGGCGTTCGAGACCACGCCCACGTTGAGACCCATCATGCCCGTCTCGAGGGCATCGATCATACGGTGGCCACGACCGAGGTCCTCCGTGAACACGTAGGAGACCAGGCCGTACTCGGTGTCGTTCGCCAGGCGCACGGCGTCCTCCTCGGTCTCGAAGGTCGCGATCGCGAGCACCGGCCCGAAGATCTCCTCGCGGAGGATGTCGCTGCCCTTCGCCACATCGGTGATGACGGTCGGCTCGAAGAACGTTCCTTCGCCTTCGATGGCGTTGCCGCCGGTGCGCACGTTCGCGCCGCGGTCGACGGCATCCTTGACCATCTGGCCGGCCTTGTCGACGGCATCCGCATCGATGAGCGGCCCGATCGCGACGCCGTCCTCGGTGCCGCGTCCGATCTTCATGGCCTTCACGCGCTCGGTGACGCGGTCGGCGAATTCATCGGCGACGGATGCGTGCACGATGAACCGGTTCGCGGCCGTGCACGCCTGGCCGATGTTGCGGAACTTCGCCGCCATCGCGCCTTCGACGGCCTTGTCGAGGTCGGCATCGTCGAAGACCACGAACGGCGCGTTGCCACCGAGCTCCATCGACACTCGCAGCACGCCCTCGGCGGCCTGCGAGATGAGCTTGCGGCCGACCTCGGTCGAGCCGGTGAAGGACAGCTTGCGCAGCCGGGGGTCGGCGATGATCGGCGCCGACAGCTTCGACGACGACGACGTCTGCACGACGTTGACGACGCCGGAGGGCAGGCCCGCCTGCTCGAGCAGCTTGGTGAAGAAGATCGTCGTCAGCGGCGTGAGTGCCGGGGGCTTGATCACGACGGTGCAGCCGGCCGCGAGCGCGGGGGCGATCTTGCGCGTCGCCATCGCGAACGGGAAGTTCCACGGCGTGATGAAGAACGACGGCCCGACGGGACGCTGCGAGACGATCATCCGACCGGTGCCCTCGGGGTTGGTGCCGTAGCGACCCGAGATGCGCACCGCCTCCTCGCTGAACCAGCGCAGGAACTCGCCGCCGTAGACGACCTCGCCGCGCGCTTCGGCCAGCGGCTTGCCCATCTCGAGGGTCATGAGCAGCGCCAGGTCCTCCTTGTGCTCCTGCACCAGGTCGAACGCACGGCGGAGGATCTCGCTGCGGGTGCGCGCGGGCGTCGCGGCCCACTCGTCCTGTGCCGCGGCGGCGGCGTCGAGGGCGCGGATGCCGTCCTCCGCGGTCGCGTCGGCGATCGTGCGGATGACGGCGTTCGTCGCCGGGTCGTGCACGTCGAAGGTGCGGCCGCCGATAGCCGGGGCCCATTCGCCACCGATGTAGAGACCGGTGGGGATGCTGTCGAGCAGAGTCTGCTCGTCGGATGCGGTGATGCTCATGGTCACTCCGGTTCTCAGTGGGTTGCGGGTTCGGGGGGATTCAGGATGCCGCGAGGGCCTCGGACAGGACGTCGAGGCCCTCGCCCAGCAGCTCGTCGCCGATGGACAGCGGCGGCAGGAAGCGGATGACGTTGCCGTACGTGCCGCAGGTCAGCACGATCACACCGTTCTGGATACAGGTGCGGGCGACCGTTCCGGCGAGAGCCGCGTCCGGGGCGTTCGTCGCCGGGTCGACGAACTCGATCGCGGTCATCGCACCCCGACCGCGGACTTCGCCGATGCGCGGGTCGGCGGCGCGGAGAGTGTCGAGCCGCTGGCGCAGGATGGTGCCGATCTGCTGGGCGCGTTCGATCAGGCCGTCGTTCTCGAACACGTCGATGGTGGCGAGCGCGGCGGCGCAGGCGATCGGATTGCCGCCGTAGGTGCCGCCGAGGCCACCCGCGTGCGCTGCATCCATGATCTCGGCGCGGCCTGTGACGGCCGCGAGCGGGAGGCCGGCTGCGATGCCCTTGGCCGTCGTGATGAGGTCGGGTTCGATGCCGAACTGCTCAGAGGCGAACATGGTGCCGGTGCGCGCGAATCCGGTCTGCACCTCGTCTGCGATGAACACGACGCCTTTCGCGCGGCACCACTCGGCGACGGCGGGCAGGAAACCGTCAGCCGGGACGATGAACCCGCCCTCTCCCTGGATCGGTTCGATCACGACGGCGGCGAGGTTCTCGGCGCCGACCTGCTTCTCGATCTGCGTGATGGCGCGGGCCGCGGCATCCGCCCCGGAGAGGCCGTCGCGGAACGGATACGAGAGGGGTGCGCGGTAGACCTCGGGGGCGAACGGGCCGAAGCCGCTCTTGTACGGCATCGCCTTCGCGGTGAGCGCCATGGTCAGGTTCGTGCGGCCGTGGTAGCCGTGCTCGAACGCGACGACAGCCTGGCGACCGGTGCGCTTGCGGGCGATCTTGATGGCGTTCTCGACCGCCTCGGCGCCCGAGTTGAACAGCGCGGTCTTCTTGGCGAATTCGCCGGGGGTGAGCCGGTTCAGCGCCTCGGCGACCTCGATGTACGACTCGTACGGCGAGATCATGAAGCAGGTGTGCGTGAACTGCGCGGCCTGCGCGGCGACGGCGGCCGCGACCTTCGGGTGGGCGTTGCCGACGCTGGTCACGGCGATGCCGGAGCCCAGGTCGATGAGGGAGTTTCCGTCGGCATCCACCACGACGCCGCCACCTGCCGCGACGGCTGCGATCGGCACGGTGTGCGCGACGCCGACCGGAACGGCTTCGGCCTTTCGCGCGAGGATCTCGGCGGAGCGCGGGCCGGGCAGCGGCGTTACCAGGCGGCGCTGCTGCGCGAGGGCCGGTCCTCCGGTCGGGACGGTGTCGATGAGGGTCATACCGCGAGCGTAGGCGCGCTCGCGGATGGATGCATTCGCCGAGTTGTACAATCTGAATCACCTGTTCGCCAGTACGTACATCTGTCACCGAGGAGCACCATGATCGATCCCACGCTCCGCGGGCTGCTGCAGACGCCCGCGCTCGGACTTCGCCTGATCTCCGGGTCCGACGCACCCCTGGACCGCCCACTGCGCTGGGTGCACTCCACCGACCTCGCCGACCCGACGCCGTTCCTGGCCGACGATCTCGCGCTGCTCACCACCGGAGGGCAGTTCGACGGCCAGGTGACGGCATCCGCGTACGTCGACCGGCTCGTCGCACGCGGCGTGGCGGGTCTCGGCTTCGGCACGGGTGTGCGGCACCCGGCCGTGCCCGAGGACCTCGTCGCGGCCTGCGCGCGAGCGGCGCTACCGCTGTTCGAGGTGCCGTATGCCACCCCCTTCATCGCGGTCGCCCGAGCGCACGCTGAGGCCGTGGCGGCGGCGGCGTTCGCGCGCCGCAGCTGGGCGCTCGACACGCAGCGCGCGCTGGCCGTCGCCGCCCTGCGCCCGCACGGGCTCGTCGCCATCATCGCCGAGCTCGGCCGCAGGCTGGATGCCTGGGTCGCCATGTTCGACGCGTCGGGAGCGCTCGCGCTCGAGCATCCTCCCGGCGGCATCTCCCCCGCAGGCCAGGACGAGCTCGCCACCCACGTGGAGAGCGTGCTCGCCCGCGGCACCGAGACCGGACGCTCGATCGCCGTCGACGGTCAGTCGTTGCAGCTGTTCACCCTCGGACGCACCCGTGGATTGCGCGGCGTCATCGCGATCGGCACTCCGTCGCTGGATTCGGAGGCGCGTGCCGTGGTCACCTCGGTGATCGCAATGGCGGGCCTTGCGCTGGAACAGAGCGACGAGCTCGAAGGTGCCCGTCGCCGATTGCACACGCAGTTGCTCGAATCCCTGCTCGCCGACGACGACACCCTCGCACTGCGGGTGCTCGGGGCGATGCCCGCGGCGCCCGTGATCATCGCGGTGGCACCGGATGCGGCCCCGAGCGCGCTGGAGGAGTGGTGGGAGCGCCGGAGGGCAGAACGCGGATCGCGCGCCTTCCTGGCGGTGGCGGACAGCGGCGTCGTGATCTGTCTGCCCGAGTCGGATGCCGCATTGATCGACGAGGCCGCTACGCGTTTCGGCATCCGCATCGGCGCCTCGGATCCGGTCGACTACCCCGCTTTCTCACGCGCGTACGGGCAGGCGCTGAGCGCGCTGCGGCGCGGGGGCAGCGGAGCCGTCCGCTTCTCGGATGCTGGGGAATCGGACATCTTCGCGGCCCTCCGCACCGACGACGCCGCGCTGCTCGCGCAATCGCGGCTCACTCCGCTTCGTGAAGCCGACACCGAGCTGGAGCATTCGCTGCGAGTCTGGCTCGAACATGACGCGCGCTTCGAGCCGGCCGCGTCCGCCCTCGGCATCCATCGCCACACGATGCGGTCGCGCGTGGGGCAGGCATCCCGGCTGCTCGGCATGGACCTGTCGACCTTCCCCGCCCGAGCGGAACTGTGGGCGCTGCTGCAGGCTGCGCCTGCCGGCGAGACGGGGTCTGTGGCATGAGACGGGGGCACGCGGCCTCGGTCTCGTGCAGTTGCCCTCGTCTCGCCGAAGAGGCCCGCAGGAGTCAGCCCTGCGCGGCACGCCCGCGCGCGAACAGCACGCGCACGCATCCCCAGCCCATCAGCCCGACCCCGGCGACGACGCACAGGACGCCGAGCAACCACATCACGTCATCCCAGTCGGCGTAGCCGTAGGACAGCGCGTTCAGGAATCGCGCGACGCCGTCCGGGAACTCGAGGATGCTGCCGCCGTCGCCGAACACCCACAGCACGATCCCTAGCGTCGTCGCGCCGAGGCCGACGAACACGAACCCTGTCGTCGAGATGCGACGGGCCCCGTCGACCTTCTCGAGGTGCGAGCCCTGGGCGGCGATGTGCGGCGCGCGGATCGAGATGATCGGGAGCGTCACGATGAGGGCGACGCCGAGCGGGATGCACATGCCTATCGCGTATCCGCCCAGCGGCACCAGGAACAGCTGTTGCCCGATCCCCTCGTCCCAGTAGTAGTGGAAGCCGCCGTTGCGCGCCTGAGCCTCGGCGATGGCATCCCGTACGCCGGGGAACGCGATGGCGATCGTCTGGATCACCGCGATCGGCGCGGCGACGAATGCCGGTGCGAAGAAGCAGGCCGACACCAGCCGCAGCATCACGGTGGCGATCGACGCCAGGCGTTTCCATGCGATCTCGAGCATGCACCACCCGGCGTAGATGCCGGGCGCGGCAACGACGAGATTGCCCCAGAAGCGGTCACCGTCGGCATCCGTCATCGAGTCGAAGACGCCGAAAACCCCGGCCGCGATCGCGGCGATCAGCACGACGAGGTTGACGCCGCTCACCAGGGAGCGGGTCTCGTTCCGCCAGAGGTGCGCGTCCGCCGTCTCGGCAGTCTGCTCGGCCATGGCATCCCCTCCCGAGTCACGGCCCCGCCAGACTAGCGCGGCGCGCGCCCTCCCCACCCACGAGACGAAGTTTGCAGCGCGAGACGGGTGCAGCGACCCGCGGTCTCGTGCTGCAGACCTCGTCTCGGCGAACAGGCGGGCGCCGCCAGGTCAGCGCGGCGCGTGCGCCTCGAGGAACTCGTACACGTCCGTGGTGTCGATGCCGGGGAAGGACCCGGTCGGCAACGTCGCGAGCAGCGTGCGCGGGGTCTTGACGTTCGGCCAGGAGTGCTCGCGCCAGCGCTCTTCGAGGTCGGCCGGCGCCCTCCGGCAGCACACCTCGACCGAGTGCTTCGAGACGCCGCGATGCGGGGTGTCCCGCCCGACGAACCACTTCGTGTCGTCGAAGCGGACGCCGACGCTCACCGAGTGCAGCCCCTCGCTGGATGCCTCGACCCTGGCCGTGCACCAGTAGGTGCCGTTGCCGGTGTCGGTGTACTGGTAGTACGGGTTGAACCGGTCGTCCTCGTCGAACACGACCCGGCTCGTCCAGCGACGGCAGCACATCTGCCCCTCGATGGCCCCGAGCCGATCGGTCGGGAAGTTCACGTCGTCGTTCTCGTACGCCTTGGTGATGGTGCCCGACTCGTGCACCTTCAGGAAGTGCACCGGGATGTCGAGGTGCCGCGTGGCGAGGTTCGTGAAGCGGTGCGCGGCCGTCTCGTACGACACCGAGTACGCGTCGCGCAGGTCCTCGATCGAGATCGCCCGGCGCTCCTTGGCGGCCTTCAGCGATGGCACGACGTGTGCCTCGGGGATCAGCAGGGCACCAGTGAGGTAATTGGTCTCCACACGCTGCCGCAGGAACTCGGCGTAGCTGTGCGGTTCGGCGTGGCCGAGGATCCGGCTGGAGAGCGCTTGCAGCACGGCGGTGCGGGCATCGCCCTTCGCGGGGATGCTGCTTGACAGATACAGCCTGCCGTTCGCGAGGTCGGCGACGCTGCGCGTGGTCTGCGGCAGGTCGGGAGCGTAGTGCAGCGTGAAGCCCAGGTAGGCGGCGATCTCGGATGCCGTGCGCTGCGTCAGCGGCCCGCCAGGATGGCCGACGGCGTTCAGGATCTCGGCGGCGCGCTTCTCGAGGTCCTCGAAGTGGTTGTCCTGACTGCGCATGAGGTGGCGCAGTTCGACGTTCGCGCGCCTGGCCTCCTCCGGCGTCGCGGCCCGCTCGTCCCTGAGCCGGTCGATCTCCGCGTGCAGCGCGAGCAGCGCCTGCAGCGCTTCGGTGGGAACGGTCTTCGCGATGCGGAACGGTTCGATGCCCAGCGCCTGGAACGTCTGACCCTTCATGGCGCGCTCGAGCGCGATCTCCACGGTGCTGCGCTCGTCGAGCGGCTCGCCCTCCAGCAGCGCATCGATGCCGACGCCGAGTGCGCGCGCGATCCCCTGCAACTGCGTGAGCTTCGGCTCGCGTTTGCCGGTCTCGATCATCGACATCTGACTCGGTGCGCGATCGACGGCCGATGCGAGGTCGTCGAGAGTCATCCCCCGCGCCGTGCGCAGCTGGCGGATGCGGCGGCCGATCGTGAGGGCGTCGGTGTCTTCTGCAGCTTCAGCGGTGCTCATGGCGCCGATTCTGTCACGAAAGCAGAAGTATCGAAATTCTTCTCCGTGGATTCGTGCGTTCGCGAGGTCGAACTTCACTCAGAGTGGGTGTCAAGCCTCCCCATGGCCCCCGCTTCCACAGAAGCATCCGGCCCGTACGACACCAGCATCCGCCTCGACGCAAAGGATTCCGATCATGACCACTCCTACCGCTCCCCCGACCACCGCACCCACGCAGACGATTCAGCAGGGCCCGACGCTCACCGTCACCGGTCCCGCGCGCGACCGGTTCGACGAGATCCTCACGCCTGACGCGATCGCGTTCCTGACCGAGCTGCACCACCGCTTCGCGAACCGGCGACACGACCGGCTCGCCGACCGGATGCGCCGCCGGTTCGAGATCGGCAGCGGCCACGACCCGCAGTTCCGCGACGACACCCGCCACATCCGCGAGGACGCCGACTGGCGCGTCGCCGGCGCCGGCCCGCGCCTTGAGGACCGCCGCGTCGAGATCACCGGCCCGACCGACCCGAAGATGACCATCAACGCCCTGAACTCCGGCGCCAAGGTGTGGCTCGCCGACCAGGAGGATGCCACCAGCCCCACCTGGCAGAACGTCATCGGCGGACAGCTCTCGCTGCGCGACGCCATCCGCGGCGAGCTGAGCTTCACCTCCGCCGAAGGCAAGACGTACGAGGTCACTGCCGAGGAGACTCCGACGATCGTGATGCGCCCGCGCGGCTGGCACCTCGTGGAGAAGCACCTGACCTTCGTCGATCGCACGGGCCGCAGCATGGCGGCATCCGGATCGCTCGTCGACTTCGGACTGTACTTCTTCCACAACGCCAAGGCGCTCATCGACAACGGCCGCGGGCCGTACTTCTACATCGCCAAGCTCGAGTCCAGCGAGGAGGCGAAGCTCTGGGACGACGTGTTCACCTTCGCCGAGGAGTACATCGGCATTCCGCACGGCACGATCCGCGCGACCGTGCTGATCGAGACGCTGCCCGCCGCCTTCGAGATGGACGAGATCCTGTACGAGCTGCGCGATCACTGCGCGGGTCTGAACGCCGGACGCTGGGACTACATCTTCTCGATCATCAAGAACTACCGCGGGCGCGGGGCGCGCTTCGTGCTCCCCGACCGCAGCGAGATCACGATGACGGTGCCGTTCATGCGGGCGTACACCGAGCTGCTCGTGAAGACCTGCCACAAGCGCGGCGCTTTCGCGATCGGCGGCATGAGCGCCTTCATCCCGAACCGTCGCGACCCCGAGGTCACGCAGAGCGCGATCGAGAAGGTCTCGGCCGACAAGAAGCGCGAGGCCGGCGACGGCTTCGACGGCACCTGGGTCGCGCACCCGGATCTGATCCCCACGGCGCGGGCGGAGTTCGACGCCGTGCTGGGTGACCGACCGAACCAGATCGACCGCCAGCGGGACGACGTGCACGTGCAGGCGTCGGATCTGCTCGACCTCCGCATCGGCCGTCCGATCACCTCGGCAGGTGTGCGCGGCAACGTGTCGGTCGCGATCCGCTACATCGAGGCGTGGCTGCGAGGCCTCGGGGCCGTCGCGATCGACAACCTGATGGAGGATGCCGCGACCGCCGAGATCTCGCGCTCGCAGGTGTGGCAGTGGATCCACCAGGACCGCTCGACGGACGACGGCACCCGCATCACGCCGGAGCACATCGAGGAGCTGATCACCGAGGTGCTCGCGAACGCGACGCGATCGGCGGGCGACCGCTTCGACGACGCCGCGGAGATCTTCCGCGAGGTGTCGCTGGGCACGGAGTTCCCGGCGTTCCTCACGCTGTCGGCGTACTCGAAGTTCCTGGTCGAGGAGGACTGACCCTCGCCGCGAGAATTGCCTTGCCGCACGAGAATTGCCCTGCCAGCACGAGTCTCGTGCGGCAGGGCAATTCTCGCGGGCAGGGGCGCGGAGCGCCGGGCAGGGGGCGCGGGCTAGGCGATCTCGCCCGCGGCGACCGTCTCCGCCAGGGCGTGCACGCGCACGAGGTGGTGGGCGGCGTAGAAGTCCGCGTCCGTGAGGCGGGCGGCATCCGCTCCCTCCGGCGAGGAGTGCGCGGCGACCGCGACGACGGCGAGCGCATGCATCCAGCCCCCGGCGAGAGTGCCGAGCAGCGACAGGAACGGAACGCTCACCGCAGAGGCATCGCGCCCCGGTCCGAACGCCAGCAGCGCGTCGGTGGCGCGGCGCGCGGCATCCAGTGCCCGGCCGAGCCGGTCGGCGACGCGGACGGCGACGTCGCCTCCTCCCGCGCGCAGCGCCACGACGCTCGAATCGATCTGAGCGAACAGCTCGGCCACGGTCGCTCCCTGATCGCGCAGCACCTTGCGGCCGATCAGGTCGTTCGCCTGAATCGCCGTGGTGCCCTCGTAGATCGGGATGATGCGCGCATCGCGGTAGTGCTGCGCTGCGCCCGTCTCCTCGATGAAGCCCATGCCGCCGTAGACCTGGATGCCGTCACTGGTGACGCGCAGCGCCTCTTCGCTGGCCCATCCCTTGAGGATCGGCACGAAGAGCTCCGCGGTGCGAAGCACGTCCTCGTCACTCTCAGCACGGTCGAACAGGTCGCCGACGTGCACCGCCAGGGCCCGCATCGCGAAGACCTGACTCGACATGGAGCGCAGGATGCGGCGGACATCGGGGTGCTCGGCGATCGGCGCACCGGCCGGACGCCCCTGCACCGGCCCCTGCAGGCGTCCGGCGGCATACGCCGCGGCGCCCTGCAGCGCCCGGTCTGAGACACCGGTCGCCTGGTGGCCCATGCCGACGCGGGCGGAGTTCATCATCACGAACATGCCGGCGAGTCCGCCGTGCAGTTCGCCGACGAGGTAGCCGGTGGCGTCCTCGTAGGACAGCACACAGGTGGGGCTGGCGTGGATGCCGAGCTTGTCCTCGATCGCCACGGTCTCGATGCGGTTGCGCGCGCCCAGCGAGCCGTCGGCCTCGACGAGCACGCGTGGCGCGACGAACAGCGAGAGCCCCTTGGCCCCCTCGGGCGCGCCCGGGGTGCGGGCGAGCACGAGGTGCACGATGTTCTCCGCGGCGTCGTGGTCGCCCCAGGTGATGAAGATCTTCTGGCCGCTGATGGAGTACGTGCCGTCCTCGCGCGGCGTCGCGGTGGTGCGGATCGCACCGAGGTCTGTGCCGGCTTCCGGCTCGGTGAGGTTCATCGTGCCGGTCCACACACCGCTGACCAGCTTCGTCAGGTAGGTCTCGCGCAGTTCGTCGGATGCCGCGGCGTCGAGCGCGTGGATGGCACCGGCTCCCAGCATCCAGCACAGCGAGAAGGCCATGTTGGAGGCGTTCCAGATCTCGCCGAGTCCGGCGCCCACCGACTCCGGCAGGCCGTCGCCGCCTGCCGATTCGGGGGCTGTCGCGCTGACCCAGCCGGCCTCGACGAGCGCCTGGTATGCCTCGGCGAAACCGTCGGGCAGGTGCACCTCGCCGTTCTCGAGACGCGCGCCGATCTGGTCGCCGGGGCGGTCGAGCGGCGCGAACACCTCTGCGGCGAACTCGCCGGCGCCGGCGATGATCTCGATGGCGTCGTCGGCGGTGATCGCCCCACCGGATGCCGCGGCGACGATGTCGCGGCCGAAGACCTCCCGGTAGAGGAAGGCATAGTCGGCGACCGGCGGGATGTACGGATTGGCAGCGCTCATCGTTCACTCCTGAGTAGACGTTGCGAGACTGAGAATCAGTATAGCTGGGACTGAGTTCCACATCTAGAGCGGGCCTTCAGGGACGGGCGTAGCCTGGGCGCATGAGCAGCCTGTGGGATGAGATCGCGGCAGAGTTCCTCCACCTCTACAAGCGAGGCGGGCGGCTCCTCGCCGTCGCGGGAGCGGATGCCGAGCGCTCCCGCCTCGCCGCCGACGGACTCGCCGCGGCACTGGCCGCCGCAGGCCAGACCGTCGAGCAGGCGCACACCGCGGATGGCGACGAGCAACGGATCCGCGACGAGGTGATCGCGCCGTTCCGCGAGGACCCCCGCGCCGATCGTGTGGTCATCGTCTCGGGTCCGGCGAGCCTGCTCAGCCTCACCGCCCGGGGCCTGTGGAACTTCTCGGTGTGGCAACTGGCCGGCGACGAGCAGCCGCACACCGCAGCATCCGCCATCGTCGACTTGACCGATCCCGAGCATCCGACCCGGCGCTTCGCCGACTACTGCGCGCTGCCCGCGTCGTACGGCGCCTGATTCTCCCAACCGTCCGAGACACCCGAGTACCATCTGAGGTGTGACCGAACGCGCACCTCTCTCCCGCAAGCTGTCCGCCATCGCCGAGTCGGCGACGCTCAAGGTCGATGCCAAGGCCAAGGCGCTCAAGGCCGAGGGCAAGCCCGTCATCTCGTACGCTGCCGGCGAGCCCGACTTCGCGACGCCGCAGTTCATCGTGGATGCCGCCGCCGAGGCCCTTAAGGATCCGGCGAACTTCCGCTACACCCCCGCGCCCGGCCTTCCCGCGCTGCGCGAGGCGATCGCCGCGAAGACGCTGCGCGACTCCGGACTCGAGGTCTCCCCCAGCCAGGTGATCGTGACCAACGGCGGCAAGCAGGCCGTCTACCAGGCGTTCCAGGCCGTGGTGAACCCCGGCGACGAGGTGCTGCTGCCGGCGCCGTACTGGACCACCTACCCCGAGGCGATCAGCCTCGCCGACGGCGTCCCGGTCGAGGTCTTCGCCGGCGCCGACCAGGACTACAAGGTCACCGTCGAGCAGCTCGAGGCCGCCCGCACCGACCGCACGACCGTGCTCGTGTTCGTCTCCCCGTCGAACCCCACGGGTTCGGTGTACACCGCGGAGGAGACCAGGGCGATCGGCGAGTGGGCCGTCGAGCACGGCATCTGGATCATCTCGGACGAGATCTACCAGAACCTCACGTACGAGGGAGTGAAGGCGACCTCGATCGTCGAGGCGGTGCCGGATGCCGCGGCGCAGACGATCCTCGTCAACGGCGTCGCCAAGACCTACGCCATGACCGGCTGGCGAGTGGGCTGGATGGTCGGCCCCGCGGACGCCATCAAGGTCGCCGGCAACCTGCAGTCGCACCTGTCGAGCAACGTGAACAACATCGCGCAGCGCGCGGCGATCGCGGCCCTGTCGGGACCGCAGACCGAGGCCGAACAGTTCCGCGAGGCGTTCGACCGTCGCCGGCGCCTGATCGTGTCGGAGCTGTCGAAGATCGACGGCGTCCGGGTTCCCAACCCGCTCGGGGCGTTCTACGTGTACCCCGACGTGCAGGGACTGTTGAACCGCACCTGGGCGGGCAAGACCCCGACCACCACGCTGGAGCTCGCCGACCTCATCCTCGACGAGGCAGAGGTCGCGGTCGTCCCCGGTGAGGCGTTCGGACCCTCCGGCTACCTGCGTCTGTCGTACGCCCTCGGCGACGATCAGCTTCTCGAGGGTGTCCAGCGCCTGCAGAAGCTGTTCTCGTAGCCGCGCCCGCCTGACCGCCCGCGCGTCGACGGGCCCGTGAGAATCGGTTTGTCGCGCGAGAATTCCTGTGCGAGCGCAAGTCTCGCGTGCCAGGGCAATTCTCACGCCGTCAGCTCTCCTGATACCCGATCAGCCAGCGGATGCCGTAGCGGTCGGTGACCTGGCCGTCGAAGTCGCCCCACGGACGCTTCTGCAGCGGGTCTGTGATGTTGCCGCCGTCGGCGAGCGCGGTGAACCACTGCTTGAGGGTCTCGGAGTCGGCGGTGCCGAGCAGTGAGAACGTCGCGCCGACGATGTGCACGGCATCCTCGTCGCCGGCGGCATCCGAGGCGAACAGGTCGACCAGACCACTCAACTGGCCGTGCGCGATCGCGTCGCCTGGCCCGTCGGTGCGGCCGAACTGCTCGTAGCTGAGCAGCTGCAGTTCACCGCCGAAGACGTCGCGGTAGAAGGTCAGCGCCTCTGCGGCGTTGCCGGGGAAGAACAGGTACGGGACGAGTCCGCTCATCCCGCGAGTGTAGCCGCGCTACAGCTCGATGCCGACGAGCACGGGCTCGGGCTGCAGCAGCAGGCCGAACTCGGAGTGCACACGCGCCTGGATGTACCGGGCGAGCTCCGCGAGCTCCCCCGCCGTCGCCCTGCCGCGGTTGGTGAGGGCGAGCGCGTGCTTCGTCGAGATCCCGGCGCGCGAGCGCGGCAGCCGGAATCCCTTGGAGATCCCCGCGTTCTCGATGAGCCAGGCGGCGCTGACCTTGACCTCCGGACGCACGACCGGGGTGGGCGGAATGTAGCCGTCGAACGACTCCAGCGGTATCACCGTGGCCGCGTCGAGGTCCGGCTGCACTGGCCAACGCGGGCACTCCGGCGGCAACTGCGCGGCCACGACCTCGGGCACGATCAGATTCTGGAAGAAGGAGCCGGCGCTGCTTGTGTCGGGATCCTCCGGGTCGAGCAGCATCCCCTTCGCTGCACGCGTCGCGAGAATCTGATCGCGCACGTCGCTGAGCGGGAGCATCCCGTCGCCCGTGATTCCGAGCGCACGGCGCAGCTGCTCCCCGCTGATCTCCCGGCCAGCCTCGTCGACCTCTGCGAGATCGAGCGTCACCGACAGGATGACGGCGCGACGGATCGGTGCGCCGCCGTAGTGGTGCTTGAGGACCGACGTGCGGAACCCGAGCCCCAACTCGGATGCCGGGACCACCTGGACCTCGCCGGTGGACTCGTCGATCAGCTCGACCTCGACGAGAGTCTCCTGGATCTCCTGACCGTACGCGCCGACGTTCTGCACGGGCGCCGCACCGACGGTCCCGGGGATACCGCTCATCGCCTCGATGCCGGCGAGCCTCTGCTCGACCGTGTAGGCGACGAGCTCGTCCCAGTTGTGCCCGGCCTGCACGCGAAGGCGCGCCCGACCGGCGTGCGGGGACGGCAGCCGCTCGATGCCGGTGGTGAGGATGCGGATCACGGTGCCGTCGAACGGCTCATCGCCGACGAACAGGTTCGATCCGCCGCCGAGCACGAACCACTCGTCGTTGCGCGACCACACCTCTCGGAGGGCGTCGACGAGCACCTCGCTCGTCGCGGCATCCAGCATCCGCTCCGGGGCGGCGCCGGTGCGCAGGGTCGTCAGCTCTGCGAGCGGGATCGGGGTGATCTCCGCCATCAGAGCGCGACGCGCAGCTGCGCTTTGACGAGCACGGTCGTGTCGGCGTGCTTCACGGTGAGGTCGATGCGGGCGGAGGTCTCGTCGACCGCGCCGACCTTCGCGAGCACCGAGACGTCTGCGCCGTTCTCGGGGTCGACGACGACGGGGCGCGTGAAGCGCACACCGTACTCAGTGACGTTCACCGAGTCTCCGAGCGCTGCGACCACGGCCGATGAGGCCAGGCCCATGGTCAGCATCCCGTGGGCGAGGACGCCGGGCAGGCCGACGGACGCTGCGATGTCATCGCGGTAGTGGATGGGGTTGAAGTCCCCCGATGCCCCGGCGTAGCGGACGAGGGATTCGCGGGTGAGGTGGACGGTGCGCTCGGCGATCACGTCTCCGACGGTGTAGCTCATTCGGCTGCCTCCTCTTCGGAGCCGACCAGCAGCACGCTGGTGGCGGTGACGACGTGGTCGCCTGCCGCGTCCGTGATCTCAGCTTCGCTCGTGATCATGGCGTTGCCCGCCATCATGCGGATTCCGATGACCTTCAGCTGCCCGGTGAGCTCGTCGCCGGCGACGATCGGCTTCGAGTACGTGAACTTCTGCTCGGCGTGGATGGTGCGGGCCAGGACGATCCCGGAGTCGGGCTCGGACAACAGCTGCTGGAGCGTGAGGTCCTGGATGACCATGGCGAACGTGGGCGGTGCGACGACATCCGCGTGGCCGAGCGCTCGAGCGGCCTCGACATCGGTGTGCAGCGGAGCGTCGGCGAACACGGCACGCGCGAACTCGCGCACCTTCTCGCGGCCGACGAGGTACGGCGGTGTCGGCGGGAACTCGCGGCCGACCAGTTCGGAATTCACAGGCACCAGACGAGTCTACCGACGGATGCCGGGGCGGTCGGTGTGAGCGGCCGTGGAAAGCTCGGGCCCGGCGTCGGTCTCTCAGCGCCCGCGGGCGCGCAGTGCCTTGATCGTCATCTGCACGGCGATGAAGGCGAGGTACGCGGCGAAGAGCATGTTCCCGACGAACGGGTCGATGAGCGTGGCCAGCCACGCGCCCAGTGCCGTCATCGTGCAGGCGGACAGGCCGATGATGAGCGCCGCCAGCAGGTCGACGTTGCGGTGGCGGAGGTTGCCGATCGTGCCGGACAGCGCGGTCGGGATCATCATGAGCAGCGACGTGCCCTTCGCCTCGAGGTCGCTGGTGCCGAACGCGAGCATCAGCACTGGCACGACGATGACGCCGCCGCCGACGCCGATGAGGCCGGCCAGGATGCCGGTGCCGACGCCGACGACAGCGAGTGCCGCGCCGTTGATCCAACCGAGTTCGAACACCGCGTCGCGCGAGGGGATGACGAGGAAGAGGCTGATGATGACGACCACGAGGAAGCCGACGAAGCCCCAGCGCAGCGCGCTCTGCGAGATGCGCGGCAACAGCCTGGTGCCGATCTGCGCGCCGACGACGGCGCCGGCCGCGAGGATGATCGCGGGGATCCACGCCACGGAGCCATGAACGGCGTAGGAGATCACGCCGACGCTCGCGGTCGGCACGATGGCGGCGAGAGATGTTCCTGCGGCGAGGCGCTGGTCGAACTGCAGCATCAGCACGAGCAGCGGGACGATGACCGTGCCGCCGCCGACGCCGAAAAGCCCGGACAGGAGCCCGGCGAGCAGGCCGATGAAGACGAATGTCAGGTATGCGCGAGGGCCGCGGATCCTCGCATCCTGAAGTTCACTCACTCGCGAAAGCCTACCGCCCGCGGCATCCGCTCCTAGCCTCGGAACGGTACGCGGGCGCGGTCTGTCCGAATACGAGAGAAGGCCCGCCCGTCCCGGAATGGGACGAGCGGGCCTTCGCAGAGTGTCTTACTCGGACTTCTCGTCAGCAGGCGCCTCGACGGCGTCCTCGGCGGCAGCCTCAGCAGCTGCGCCTTCCTCCTGCGACTCGGCGCCCGCGTCAGCGGCAGCCTCGACCGGGGTCTCCTCGGCGGGAGCGTCCTCAGCCGGCTTCTCCTCGGCCTTGTCAGCCTTCTCGGCCTTCGGAGCAGCCTTCGGGGCCGACTTCTTCGCCTTCGGCGTGACGGGCTCGAGGACGAGCTCGATCACGGCCATGGGCGCGTTGTCGCCCTTGCGGTTGCCGACCTTCGTGATGCGGGTGTAGCCACCCTCACGATCAGCGACGAGCGGCGCGATCTCGGCGAACAGGATGTGCACGACTTCCTTGTTGCCGAGGATCGAGAGCACCCGACGACGCGCGTGCAGGTCGCCGCGCTTGGCGAAGGTGATCAGGCGCTCAGCGAGCGGACGAAGGCGCTTGGCCTTGGTCTCGGTCGTCTTGATCGACTTGTGGGTGAAGAGAGCCGATGCGAGGTTGGCAAGCAGCAGGCGCTCGTGTGCGGGGCCGCCTCCGAGGCGGGGACCCTTGGTGGGCTTAGGCATATTGGTCTAACTCCTGGTCAGAATTTCGGGGAGGTCAGAAGGACTCGTCTTCGCCTGCGCCGTAGAAGTGGGCGCCGTCGAAACCGGGCACCGAATCCTTGAGCGACAGACCGAGCGAGATGAGCTTGTCGCGCACCTCGTCGACCGACTTCTGGCCGAAGTTGCGGATATTCATGAGCTGCGTCTCCGACAGCGCCACGAGCTCGGACACCGTGTTGATGCCCTCGCGCTTGAGGCAGTTGTAGGAGCGGACCGACAGGTCGAGGTCCTCGATCGGCATCGACAGCTCGCTGGAGAGCACGGGCTCGACAGGTGCCGGGCCGATCTCGATGCCCTCTGCCTCGACGTTCAGCTCGCGAGCGAGGCCGAACAGCTCGGTCAGGGTCTTCGCGGCCGATGCGACGGCGTCACGCGGGAGCATCGAGTTCTTCGTCTCGACATCCAGGATGAGCTTGTCGAAGTCGGTGCGCTCACCGGCACGAGTCGCCTCGACGCGGTAGCTGACCTTGAGGACCGGCGAGTAGATCGAGTCGACGGGGATCTGCCCGGCCTCGGCGTACTCGTTGCGGTTCTGGGTCGCCGACACGTAGCCGCGGCCACGCTCGATGGTGAGCTCGAGCTCGAACTTCGCGGTGTCGTTGAGGGTCGCGATGACGAGGTCGGAGTTGTGCACCTCGACGCCGGCCGGAGCCGAGATGTCAGCCGCGGTCACTTCGCCGGCACCGGTCTTGCGCAGGTACGCCGTGATGGGCTCGTCGCGCTCGGACGACACGACCAGCTGCTTGATGTTGAGGATGATCTCGGTGACATCCTCCTTCACGCCGGGGATCGTGCTGAACTCGTGCAGGACGCCGTCGATGCGGATGCTGGTGACAGCAGCGCCGGGGATCGACGAGAGCAGGCTGCGACGCAGCGCGTTGCCGATGGTGTACCCGAAGCCGGGCTCGAGCGGCTCGACGATGAACCGGCTCCGGTTCTCGGCGATCTTTTCCTCGGTAAGTGTGGGACGCTGTGCAATGAGCACTCTGTGTTCCTTTCGATCACATGCCCGCTATATGACATGTGGTGGGTGAGGTCTTGAGTTGTGGAAGTCAATGCCCTGAACGGGCGGAGCGAGGGATGCCGGAGCATCCCTCGCAACACCGGATCAGACGCGGCGACGCTTCGGCGGGCGGCAGCCGTTGTGCGCCTGCGGCGTGACGTCCTGGATCGAACCCACCTCGAGGCCGGCGGCCGTGAGCGAGCGGATCGCGGTCTCGCGGCCCGAGCCCGGACCCTTCACGAAGACGTCGACCTTCTTGACGCCGTGCTCCTGAGCCTGGCGGGCGGCCGACTCAGCAGCCATACCAGCGGCGTACGGGGTCGACTTGCGCGAGCCCTTGAAGCCCACGCCACCGGACGATGCCCAGCTGATGACAGCGCCGGACGGGTCGGTGATCGAAACGATGGTGTTGTTGAACGTCGACTTGATGTGGGCCTGGCCCAGCGCGATGTTCTTCTTCTCCTTGCGGCGCGGCTTGCGCGCGGCGGCCTTAGGTGCAGCCATGAAAGTTTTCTCCTATTCCCTGGCCGCTGCTTAGCGGGCCTTCTTCTTGCCGGCGACGGTGCGCTTCGGGCCCTTGCGGGTGCGGGCGTTGGTCTTGGTGCGCTGACCGCGGACCGGAAGGCCGCGACGGTGGCGGATGCCCTCGTAGGAGCCGATCTCGACCTTGCGGCGGATGTCTGCGGCGACCTCGCGGCGCAGGTCACCCTCCACCTTGTAGGTGCCTTCGATGTGATCGCGCAGTGCGATGAGCTGGTCGTCGGTGAGGTCCTTGACGCGGATCGACTCGTCGATTCCGGTGGCCTCGAGGATCTCGACCGAGCGGGTACGGCCGACGCCGTAGATGTAGGTAAGGGCGATCACCACGCGCTTGTCGCGCGGGATGTCAACGCCGGCAAGACGTGCCATGCGGTTTCTCCTGGGATGAGTAGAGGTGTGGAGCAGAATGTGGACCCGGGCCTCTGTCCCGAGGTGTCGGCCGCTCGCGCGGCTTCTTGATCCTGCCTGTGTGTATTGAGTTGTATGTCAGATCTGGCTGATCAGCCCTGGCGCTGCTTGTGGCGCGGGTTGCTCTTGCAGATCACCATGACGCGGCCGTGGCGGCGGATCACCTTGCAGTGATCGCAGATGGGCTTGACGCTGGGGTTGACCTTCATTGTGTTTCCTGTTTCGCTGTCTTCACCGGGCAGGCGGGAACGCCTGGGGTGTTACTTCTCGACCGATCAGCGGTAGCGGTAGACGATGCGCCCGCGGGTGAGGTCGTAGGGGCTGAGCTCCACGACCACGCGGTCCTCGGGGATGATGCGGATGTAGTTCTGCCGCATCTTTCCGGAGATCGTTGCCAGGACCTTGTGTCCGTTGCTGAGCTCAACGCGGAACATCGCGTTGGGCAGAGCCTCGGAGATCACGCCCTCGATCTCGATGACACCGTCTTTCTTAGCCATAGCCTCGCTGACGCTTCTGCAGATCGGTCGATCTGCGGTGGATGGATGATTGTGATGCCGCACTGGACGGACACGCCGAAACCGGGCGCAAGGCACCAACGGTCTATCTTATCCGCTCACGAGCGCTGCGGCAACTCGGCGGACGAGCGCGGGCCGCTCCCGAAGGAACGGCCCGCGCTGACAGTGTGTGCGATCAGCCGAGGATCTCGGCGAAGCGGGTGCCGATCTCGGAGTTGTCGATGCGCTCTCCGTCGATCTCGACGGTCGGGGTGCCCTGGATCTCGTGCTGGTCGGTCTGCGAGCCGACGAAGCGCTTGTAGGTGCCGTCGGTGATGCAGTCCGCCGCGCCGCCGGCACCGGCCTGCTCGGCGAGGGCGATGAGCTCGTCGTCGCTCAGGCCGGGGGTGTTCTCGGCGGGCTGGTTCTCGAACAGCGAGTTGAAGAAGTCGAGGGTGGAGTCGGGAGCCTCTGCTGCGACACAGTAGACGGCGCTGCCCGCACGCGTGGAGTACTCGGTGTTCTGCGACAGGCGGTCGAGGATCGAGACGGGGTGCACGTTCAGCGTGATCTCGTCTGCCGCTGCGGCATCCTGCAGTGCGGCGCCGTAGGTGTCTTCGAAGTCGCCGCAGATGGGGCACATGAAGTCGACGAACGTGTCGACCTGGGTGTCGCCCTCGCCGAAGCTGATCGCGCCGGTCTCCTCGTTCACGATCGCGCTCTGCGGAGCCGCGCCCGGCGCGCCCGCCTGGTTATTGAGGAAGACGACGAGACCGCCGAGGGCCACGAGGACCACGACGACGGCGATCGAGATTCCGATCGCGAACCAGTTGGTGTTGCTCTTGGCAGCAGCGGCCATGCTCTTCCGATCTCTCAGGGCCCGCGCTGTGAGCGGGTCCGGGCAAAGGGGTACCCCAATCTTCCCGCGTAATCCTATGCCCCGCTTGTGAGCCCTATCCCCCGCGAGAATTGCCTTGCCCGTCGAGACTGCTGCTGCCAGCATCCGTTTCGGCGCGCAAGGCAATTCTCGATCCCTGAGGACGACGCAGCTCTCGCGGGTTGCGCCGCAGTGTCGCCAGGAACGCGGAGTGTGGATGCTCCACCCGCCGCACGCCCGCTTGCACGAGTGCCCGGCACAACGGATCCACCTTCCACGTGTCAGTCGCCGTCCACCGCGCCATCGGGTGGCCGTGTCGCCGGAGCCTGTCCTCCCTGACCTTCTCGCGACGCAGATGCTCCTCGGCGGCATCCGGGTCCGACAAGTCGTACTTCCCCCACCCGTCGGACTCCCCTACCGCCTCGCACGATTCGAAGAAGAAGTCGGTCCGGTCGACCGCACCCTCGTAGCGGAAATCACGCTGTAGTACCGGCGCTTCGAAGCCCGACCACAGGATGACCGCCCTGCTCACGCTCTCCCCCGGTGACTCTGACCGGACGTCCGCGTGTTCCCACACCCACTCCCGTAGACGCACGCCCCGCCGGTTCTGCTGGAACGAGCCACGCGCCCGCAGGTCATCGATGCTGAACGCTCCGCCCTGCACCGGCGAGATCACGGCGTCCGCTGCCGCCAGCGCCTTCGCCGGGGACAGTACGCGCGCGAGATCCGACACAGTGTCGGGGACGGACGTCGCCAGAGCAGAGCCGACGCGAACGATCTCGCGAGCATCAGCGCTGGTGTGGAAGCAGACATCTCCGTTGCGAGTCGTGGTCGCGCCTCCGGGATGCAAGACGTGGATGTCCTTCGCCTCGCCGAACAATGGGATGCCGTGAAGCACCGCTGCGGACTCCAAGCAGAGGATGGAACCCGGGTTCGTCAGCAGAAACGCGTGCACGCGAACCTCGTAGCGCTTCCAAGCCGGTAGCCGGTCGAACGCCGCCCGGTCGACATAGATCCCCTTCCTCAGGCGCTTCCAATCGGGCGCGCGCGGGTCGACGCCCAGCATCCTGAGTTCGTCGTAACGATGGAGCGCCAGTGGAGACGACAGATCGCGCGGTCGGAAAGGAGCAGCGGCATCCGCCCAGCTTGCGCGTTGGAGGGTCCGAATCGCCGTTGCCCACAGGCCGGGCGCGACCCGCCCGACTGTGCAGGAAGAGTCGGCGCACGTGAGAATTGCTCTGCGCGTCGAGAATCACGCTGGCAGCAGCCGTCTCGTGCGGCAAAGCAATTCTCGCGGCCGGGGGCGGGGCGGGGGCTAGGCGGGGCGGACGGGCTCGACGCCGAAGGCGGCGAGACCGGCGGCACCGCCGTCGGGCGCGGTCAGCACCCAGATGCCATCGGCGTGGACGGCGACAGAGTGCTCCCAGTGGCTCCCGTCACTGCCGTCGACGGTCGAGACGGTCCAGTCGTCGTCCTCGACCACGGTCTGCTCGGAGCCGGCGGTCACCATCGGCTCGATCGCGAGCACGAGGCCCGGCTTGACCTCGGCGCCCGGATCGGGCGTCCGGTAGTTGAAGACGCTGGGCGCCTCGTGCATCTTGCGTCCGATGCCGTGCCCGACGTACTCGCGCAGGATCCCCCAGTCCCCGCCGGCGGCCGGCGGGTTCGCCTCGAGATAGTCCTGGATGGCCGCACCGATGTCGCCGAGGTGACGAGCGGATGCCATCGCCGCGATCCCCGCCCACATCGAGCCCTCGGTCGCCGCCGACAACTCCGAACGAGCGGCGATCAGCTCAGGGCGGGAGGGGTCCGGCACGATGAACGTCCGCGCGCTGTCGCCGTTCCAGCCGTGGTACTGCGCACCGCTGTCGACCGAGACGATGTCGCCCGGTTCCAGCACACGCGAGCCGGGGATGCCGTGCACGACCTGCTCGTTCACCGAGATGCAGGTGGTGTGGTGGTACCCGCGCACCAGCTTGAAGTTGGACTCAGCGCCGCGGGCGAGCACGGCGGCGGATGCCGCCTCGTCGACGGAAGCGGTCGTCACCCCCGCCCGGATCGCCGCACCCGCGGCATCCAGCGACGCCGCCGTGATGAGCCCCGGTTCGATCATCGCCCGCAACTGGGCGGGGGTCTTGTAGATCGAGCGGCGGAACACGTGTCAGGCCGCGAGCGTCAGGCCGCGCGCGCTCAGCGCCGACATGATGCGCTCGGTGATCTCGTCGAGCGACCCCACACCGTCGATGCTGTCGACGATGCCGCGCTCACCGTAGACGGCGAGGATCGGTGCGGTCTCGTTCTCGTAGATGTCCAGGCGGTGCGCGATGGCCTCTTCGGTGTCGTCCGAACGGCCCTGCTCGTCGGCACGCAGCTTCAGTCGTGCGATGCTCTCCTCGCGCGGGACGTCCAGCAGGATGACGGCATCCAGAGCCTCGCCGCGTGCGGTGAGGAACTCGTCGAGGTGCCCGACCTGCGCCGCATTGCGGGGGTAGCCGTCCAGCAGGAAGCCGTTCGCAGCGTCGTCCTGCGACAGCCGATCGCGCACGATCTCACCCGTCAGCTCATCCGGGACGAGGTCACCGCGATCGAGGATCGCCGTGACCTGCTGTCCGAGCTCGGTTCCGCCCTTGATGTTGGCGCGGAACATGTCACCCGTCGAGACGACGGGGATGCCGAAGGCCGAAGCGATGCGCACGCCCTGCGTGCCCTTGCCCGAGCCCTGCGGGCCGACGATGAGAAGTCGTGCGGAAGCTGTCAACGGAGAAGCCCTTCGTAGTGGCGTTGCTGGAGCTGTGCATCGATCTGCTTGACCGTCTCAAGACCGACACCCACGATGATGAGGATCGACGCGCCGCCGAACGGGAAGTTCTGGTTGGCGCCGACCGTCGCGAGTGCGATCAGCGGGATGAGCGCGATCAGGCCCAGGTAGATCGAACCGGGGAACGTGATGCGGGTGAGCACGAAGTCGAGGTACTCGGCCGTCGGACGCCCCGCGCGGATGCCGGGGATGAACCCGCCGTACTTCTTCATGTTGTCGGCGACCTCGACCGGGTTGAACGTGATCGCGACGTAGAAGTAGGTGAAGCCGATGATCAGCAGGAAGTACGCCGCCATGTAGAGCGGGTGGTCGCCCGTGGTGAAGTACTGCGAGACCCAGACCACCCAGCCGGCCGGCTCGGAGCCGTCCTGGGGTGTGTTGAACTGCGCGATGAGCATCGGGATGTACAGCAGCGAGGACGCGAAGATGATCGGGATCACGCCCGCCATGTTCACCTTGATCGGGATGTACGTGTTGGTGCCGCCGTAGGTTCGACGGCCCACCATGCGCTTGGCGTACTGCACCGGCACGCGCCTCTGCGACTGCTCGACGAACACCACGAGGCCAGTGACGACGACACCCACCAGGAGCACGAGCAGGAAGACTTCGAATCCGTTGGTCTCGAAGATCGTCCACATGGCCGACGGGAAGGTGGCGGCGATCGACGTGAAGATCAGCAGCGACATGCCGTTGCCGATGCCGCGTTCGGTGACGAGCTCGGCGAACCACATGATGAGGCCAGTGCCGGCGGTCATCGCGATGATGATGAGCAGCTGCGCCCACCACACGTCGTTCGTCAGCAGCTGCTGGCAGGCGGCGATGTCGGTGGTGCCGAACAGCTGGCCGCTGCGCGCCACGGTCACGAGGGTCGTCGACTGCAGCAGTGCAAGCGCGATCGTGAGGTAGCGGGTGTACTGGGTCAGCTTGGCCTGTCCGGCCTGGCCTTCCTTGTGCAGCGCCTCGAAGTGCGGGATGACGACTCGGAGCAGCTGAGTGATGATCGTCGCCGTGATGTAGGGCATGACGCCCAGCGCGAAGATCGACAGCTGGAGCAGCGCGCCGCCGGAGAACAGGTTGACCAGGCTGAGCAGTCCTTCGGTGCCTGCGTTCAGACGCAGGCACTCCTCGACGTTCGGGAAGTGCACGAACGGAGCCGGAACGTGCGAACCGAGCCGGTAGATGGCGATGATCGCCAGCGTGAAACCGATCTTCCGACGCAGGTCGGGAGTGCGGAAGATCCGCGCGATAGCGCTAAACAAGGGCGTTCCTCCAGAAAAGGGGTAGCCGGTCCGCAGCGGGCGGCCGAAAGACCAGCGTAACGCAGAGAGGGGCCGGAGAATCTCCGACCCCTCTCTGACGTGGTTACTTGACGGAACCGCCCGCGGCCACGATCTTCTGCTCGGCAGAACCCGAGACCTTGTCGACCGAGACGGTGAGCTTCACGTCGATGTCGCCGTTACCGAGAACCTTGACCTTCTCGTTCTTGCGAACGGCGCCCTTGGCGACCAGATCGCTGACGGTGACATCGCCGCCCTTCGGGTACAGCTCCGCGAGCTTCTCCAGGTTCACGACCTGGTACTCGACGCGGAACGGGTTCTTGAACCCGCGCAGCTTCGGAGTGCGCATGTGCAGAGGCATCTGCCCACCCTCGAAGCCGACCCGAACGGTGTTGCGGGCCTTGGTGCCCTTGGTTCCGCGACCGGCGGTCTTGCCCTTCGAGCCCTCACCGCGACCGACACGGGTCTTCGCGGTGTTGGCGCCGGGGACGGGACGCAGGTGGTGGACCTTGAGGACTCCGGGGCGGGATGCCGGAGCATCCGCCTTCGGGGCAGCCTTCTTCGCAGCGGGCTTCTTGGCCGTGGCCTCAGCCTTCGCGTCGGCAGCCTTCGCAGGAGCCTTCTTCTCAGCCGGCTTCTTGGCAGCGGGCTTCTTCTCGGCAGCAGCCTTGGGAGCGGCAGCCTTCTTCGGGGCCTTCTCAGCCTCGACGGCGTCGTTCTTCTCAGCCATTAGTCGATCTCCTCAACCTTGACGAGGTGTGCGACGGTCTTGACGTAGCCGCGCGTCTGCGCGTCGTCGGGGCGAACGGTGGTGTCACCGATGCGCTTCAGACCGAGGCTGCGCAGCGTGTCACGCTGGTTCTGCTTCTCGCTCACCTTGGACTTGATCTGGGTCACCTTCAGACGGGCGGCCATCAGGCACCTACCTTTGCAGCAGCCGCAGCAGCGGCCTTGGCCTCGTTGCGGATGATGATCCCCGGAACGACGGCGTCGTAGTCGAGACCACGGCGGGCCGCGACAGCGCGAGGCTCCTCGAGGCTCTTGAGCGCCTCGACGGTCGCGTGCACGATGTTGATCGTGTTCGACGAGCCGAGCGACTTCGACAGCACATCGTGGACACCGGCGCACTCGAGCACGGCGCGGACCGGACCACCGGCGATGACACCGGTACCGGCGGCAGCCGGACGCAGCAGCACGACGCCGGCGGCGGCCTCACCCTGCACGGGGTGCGGGATGGTGGTGCCGACGCGGGGCACGCGGAAGAAGTTCCGCTTGGCCTCTTCGACGCCCTTGGAGATGGCCAGGGGCACCTCGCGGGCCTTGCCGTATCCGACGCCGACCAGACCGTTGCCGTCACCGACGACCACGAGAGCGGTGAAGCTGAAGCGACGACCACCCTTCACGACCTTCGAGACGCGGTTGATGGTGACGACGCGCTCCAGGAACTGGTTGTCGCCACGGTCGCGCGAGTTGCGGTCGCGTCCACCCTGGCCACGGTCACGGCCGCCGCGGCGGCCTTCGCGCTGCTCGCGAGCGGGCTCGGCTGCCTCAGTGGCAGCGGCCGTCTCCGGAGCGGCAGCAGCCGTTTCGGTCACTTCGTTCTCCTTGTTGTCACTCACAGTGCCAGCCCCCCTTCGCGGGCGCCATCGGCGATGGCCGCGACGCGACCGGCGTAGCGGTTACCACCGCGGTCGAAGACGACCTCGGTGACACCGGCGGCCTTCGCACGCTCGGCGACCAGCTCGCCGACCTTGCGGGCCTTGGCGGTCTTGTCACCATCGAACGAACGCAGCTCGGTCTCGAGCGTGGACGCCGAGGCGACGGTGCGGCCCTTGCTGTCGTCGACCAGCTGGACGAAGACGTGGCGAGCCGAACGGTTGACGACGAGACGCGGACGCACCTCGGTGCCGACGATCTTCTTGCGAAGGCGGCTGTGACGACGCGCGCGGGCGTCAGACTTTGACTTGAGAGCCATGGTTACTTACCACTCTTTCCGGCCTTGCGACGCACGTTCTCGCCGGCGTAGCGCACGCCCTTGCCCTTGTACGGCTCGGGCTTGCGGATCTTGCGGATGTTGGCAGCTGCCTCACCGACAGCCTGCTTGTCGATGCCACTCACGGTGAGCTTGTTGTTGCCCTCGACCGTCAGGGTGATGCCGGCAGGCGGGTCGATCAGAACCGGGTGCGAGAAGCCGAGCGCGAACTCGACCGAGCTGCCCTTCTGCTGCACGCGGTAACCGGTTCCGACGACCTCGAGGCCCTTGGTGTAGCCCTGGGTGACGCCGATGATGTTGTTGTTGATGAGCGTGCGGGTCAGGCCGTGAAGCGACCGCGACTCGCGCTCTTCGTCGGGACGGGAGACAACAACCTGGTTGTCCTCGACCGCGACCTCGATGGGCTTGGCCACGTTCAGGGTGAGCTCACCCTTGGGGCCCTTCACCGCGACCTCACGGCCGTCGACCGAAACGGTCACGCCCGAGGGGATCTCGATGGGAAGTCGTCCAATACGCGACATTTCGAATTACCACACGTAGGCGAGAACTTCTCCGCCCACGCCCTTCTGCTCAGCCTGACGGTCGGTGAGAAGACCGGAGGAGGTGGACAGGATGGCGACGCCGAGGCCACCGAGGACCTTGGGAAGCTCCGTGGACTTCGCGTACACGCGAAGGCCCGGCTTCGACACGCGCTTGATGCCCGCGATCGAACGCTCCCGGTTGGGGCCGTACTTCAGCGTGAGGGTGAGGTTCTGGCCGACGCGTGCGTCGGTGACCTCGAAGCCGGAGATGTAACCCTCCTGCTGGAGGATCTCGGCGATGTGGGTCTTGAGCTTGCTCGACGGCAGGGACACGGATTCGTGGTGTGCCGAGTTCGCGTTGCGCAGACGGGTCAGCAAGTCTGCGACCGGGTCTGTCATTGTCATTTTTGTCTTCTTTCGATCATGAGGTTTCGACGCCCGTTACACGGACGCCGACCTTCGTGAACACACGATCTTCAATTGTAAGCGCACGCGGAACCCCCGCCCGACGGGCGGGGGTTCGAAGCGTTACGCCTTGGCGTCCTCCGACTGGAACGGGAAGCCGAGGTGGCGGAGCAGAGCCCGGCCCTCGTCATCCGTCTTCGCCGTGGTGACGACAGTGATGTCGAATCCGCGAACGCGGTCGATCTTGTCCTGATCGATCTCGTGGAACACGCTCTGCTCCTGGAGACCGAAGGTGTAGTTGCCGTGGCCGTCGAACTGCTTGGCCGACAGTCCGCGGAAGTCGCGGATGCGGGGCAGGGCGAGCGAGACCAGACGGTCGACGAACTCCCACGCACGGTCGCCACGGAGGGTGACGTGCGCGCCGATGGCCTGGCCCTCACGCAGCTTGAACTGCGCGATGGACTTGCGGGCCTTGGTGACGATCGGCTTCTGGCCAGTGATCTTGGTGAGGTCGTCGACCGCACCATCGATCACCTTGCTGTCGCGAGCCGCCTCACCGACACCGGTGTTGACGACGACCTTGACGAGGCCGGGAATCTGCATCACGTTCTCGTAGCCGAACTCGTCCCGCAGCTTCTGCTGGATCTCGGCCTTGTACTTCTGCTTCAGGCGCGGCTGGATCTTGCCAGCCGGCGCGGCAGTGTCGGTGCTCATCAGAGGTCCTTACCTGACTTCTTCGCGTAACGCACGCGGACGGTGCGCTTGACGCCGTCCTTGGTCTGCTCCTCGACCCGGCGGCCGACGCGAGTCGGCTTCTTGGTCTCGGGGTCGACGAGTGCGACGTTCGAGATGTGGATGGGAGCCTCGAGGGTCTCGATGCCGCCCGTCTTGGTGCCACGCTGCGTCTGGCCGACGCGGGTGTGCTTGGTGATGTAGTTCACGCCCTCGACGATGACGCGGTTCTGCTCGGAAAGGACCTCGAGGACCTTGCCCTGCTTGCCGCGGTCGCCGCCACGCTCGGGCTTGGCGCCCGAGATGACCTGAACCAGGTCACCCTTTTTGATGTTCGCCATGATCAGATAACCTCCGGGGCGAGCGAGACGATCTTCATGAACTTCTTGTCACGAAGCTCACGACCGACCGGTCCGAAGATACGGGTGCCGCGGGGCTCCCCGTCGTTCTTCAGGATGACGGCGGCGTTCTCGTCGAACTTGATGTACGAGCCGTCCGGACGACGGACGGACTTCTTCGTGCGGACGATGACCGCCTTGACGACGTCGCCCTTCTTGACGTTGCCGCCCGGGATCGCGTCCTTGACGGTGGCGACGATGGTGTCACCCAGACCTGCGTAACGACGGCGGGAACCACCGAGAACGCGGATCGTGAGCAGCTCCTTCGCGCCGGTGTTGTCGGCGACCTTGAGGCGGGATTCCTGCTGAATCACTATTACTCCTTGAAGTAAGCCGAAGGCTTACTTGGCCTTCTCGACGATCTCGACCAGACGCCAGCGCTTGGTGGCGCTGAGCGGGCGAGTCTCACTGATGACGACGAGGTCGCCGATGCCGGCCGAGTTGGTCTCGTCGTGCACCTTGCGCTTCTCCGTGCGGCGGATGACCTTGCCGTACAGGGGGTGCTTCACGCGGTCCTCGACCTCGACGACGATGGTCTTGTCCATCTTGTCGCTGACGACGTATCCACGCTGCGTCTTGCGGTAACCGCGAGCGTTCTCGTCACGCACATCGTGCGAGACGGGAGCTTCCGCTTCCTTCTTGGTGGCCATTACTCAGCCTTCCCTTCGGCGTCAGCCGAGGCATCCTCGGTCTTCTTCGCCTTCGACTTGGACGCCTTCTTGGCCGGTGCTTCGACCGGAGCGGGCGTGGCACGGATGCCCAGCTCGCGCTCGCGGATCACCGTGTAGAGGCGCGCGATGTCGCGCTTGACGGCGCGGATGCGGCCGTGGCTCTCCAGCTGGCCGGTGGCCGACTGGAAGCGGAGGTTGAACAGCTCCTCCTTGGCCTTGCGCAGCTCCTCAACGAGGCGCTGGTCTTCGAACGTGTCGAGCTCTGCCGGGGCGAGCTCCTTGGTGCCGATCGCCATTACGCGTCGCCCTCCTCGCGCTTGATGATGCGTGCCTTGAGAGGCAGCTTGTGAATGGCTCGGGTCAGTGCTTCGCGAGCGAGTTCCTCGCTCACACCGGCGACCTCGAAGAGGACGCGACCCGGCTTGACGTTTGCGACCCACCACTCGGGCGAACCCTTACCGGAACCCATGCGGGTCTCAGCAGGCTTCTTCGTGAGCGGACGGTCGGGGTAGATGTTGATCCACACCTTTCCACCGCGCTTGATGTGACGCGTCATCGCGATACGAGCTGCCTCGATCTGACGGTTGGTCACGTAAGCGGGGGTGAGGGCCTGGATGCCGTACTCGCCGAAGGAGACCTTCGTGCCGCCGGTAGCCTGACCCGAGCGACCCGGGTGGTGCTGCTTGCGGAACTTGACCTTACGGGGGATGAGCATTATGCCGACGCTCCTTCTGCAACAGGTGCCTCGTTGCGCGGGCCACGACGACGGTCGCCACCGCGGTCATCGCGACCACGGGACTTCGGCGCGTTGGCCTGCTCACGAGCGAGTTCCTTGGCGGTGAGATCGCCCTTGTAGATCCAGACCTTCACGCCGATGCGGCCGAAGGTGGTCCGCGCCTCGTAGAAGCCGTAGTCGATGTTCGCGCGCAGCGTGTGCAGCGGCACACGACCCTCGCGGTAGAACTCCGAACGGCTCATCTCCGCGCCGCCGAGGCGGCCGGAGACCTGGATGCGGATGCCCTTGGCGCCGGCGCGCTGAGCGCCCTGCAGACCCTTGCGCATCGCGCGGCGGAACGCCACACGAGCAGAGAGCTGCTCGGCGATGCCCTGCGCGACGAGCTGAGCGTCGGCCTCGGGGTTCTTGACCTCGAGGATGTTCAGCTGGATCTGCTTGCCGGTGAGCTTCTCGAGGTCGCCGCGGATGCGCTCGGCCTCGGCGCCACGACGACCGATCACGATGCCCGGACGGGCGGTGTGGATGTCGACGCGGACGCGGTCACGGGTGCGCTCGATCTCGATGTTCGAGACACCGGCGCGGTCGAGCTGCTTCTTCAGCAGGTTGCGGATCTTGACGTCCTCGGCCACGTAGTCGGCGTAACGCTGGCCCGGCTTCGTCGAGTCCGAGAACCAACGGGACACGTGGTCCGTGGTGATTCCGAGGCGGAAGCCGTACGGGTTTACTTTCTGGCCCATTACTTGCTCGCCTTCTTCTTGCTGTCGCCCTCGGCCGCAGCAGCGACCTCCGGCGTCGAGAGCACGACCGTGATGTGGCTCGTGCGCTTCTTGATCTGGAAAGCGCGACCCTGAGCACGGGGGCGGAAACGCTTGAGCGTCGTGCCCTCGTCTACGTAGGCGTTCGCCACGTACAGGTCCTGCTCGTCGAGGTACTCGCCGTCACGATCCGCCTTCACCTGCGCGTTGGCCATGGCCGACGCGACAAGCTTGTAGATCGGCTCACTGGCGCTCTGCGGGGCGAACTTGAGGATCGCCAGAGCTTCCTGGGCCTGCTTGCCCTTGATGAGCGCGACGACACGACGAGCCTTCTGAGGGGTCACGCGGATGTGTCGCACGCGTGCGATGGACTCCACCATTTCTCTCTCCTCTATCGTCCCCGCGTCAGCGGCGACGGCCCTTCTTGTCGTCCTTCTCGTGGCCGCGGAAGGTGCGGGTGGGCGCGAACTCGCCCAGCTTGTGGCCGACCATGGTCTCGGTGACAAACACAGGGATGTGTTTGCGACCGTCGTGGACCGCGATCGTGTGACCCAGCATGGCCGGGATGATCATGGACCGACGTGACCAGGTCTTGATGACGTTCTTGGTACCGGCTTCGTTCTGCACGACGACCTTGCGAAGCAGGTGCTCGTCGACGAAGGGGCCCTTCTTGAGACTCCGTGGCATCTTCTTCTACTCCTACTTGCGCTTCTTGCCGGCGGTGCGACGGCGCACGATGTACTTGTCGCTTTCCTTGTTGGCGTGACGGGTACGACCCTCAGCCTGGCCCCAGGGGGTGACGGGGTGACGACCACCGGACGTCTTGCCCTCACCACCACCGTGCGGGTGGTCAACCGGGTTCATGGCGACACCGCGGACGGTCGGGCGGATGCCCTTCCAGCGGTTACGGCCGGCCTTGCCCCAGTTGATGTTCGACTGCTCGGCGTTGCCGACCTCGCCGATCGTGGCGCGGCAGCGTGCGTCGACGTTGCGGATCTCACCCGACGGCAGGCGAAGCTGCGCGTAGGGACCGTCCTTGGCGACGAGGCGGACGGATGCTCCGGCGGAGCGAGCCAGCTTGGCACCACCACCGGGACGGAGCTCGATCGCGTGGATCACCGTACCGGTCGGGATGTTCTTCAGCGGCAGGTTGTTGCCGGGCTTGATGTCAGCCGATGCGCCGTTCTCGACGACGTCGCCCTGCTTCAGCTTGTTCGGCGCGAGGATGTAACGCTTCTCGCCGTCGAAGTAGTGCAGCAGCGCGATGCGTGCGGTGCGGTTGGGGTCGTACTCGATGTGAGCGACCTTGGCGTTGACGCCGTCCTTGTCATTGCGACGGAAGTCGATGACGCGGTACTGGCGCTTGTGGCCACCACCGATGTGACGGGTCGTGATGCGGCCCTGGTTGTTGCGACCACCGGTCTTCGAGAGCGGGCGCAGCAGCGACTTCTCCGGCGTCGATCGAGTGATCTCGGCGAAGTCAGCCACCGACGAGCCACGGCGACCCGGGGTCGTGGGCTTGTACTTGCGAATAGCCATGATTGTCCTTTATCCCCCGGGTCAGCCGATTGCCGTGAAGATGTCGATGGTGCCCGACTTCAGAGACACGATGGCGCGCTTGGTGTCCTTGCGCTTGCCAGTGCCGAAGCGGGTGCGACGGGCCTTGCCGACGCGGTTGATCGTGTTGACCGACGCGACCTTGACATCGAAGATCTTCTCGATGGCGAGCTTGATCTCGGTCTTCGAAGCGCGCGGGTCGACGAGGAAGGTGTACTTGCCTTCGTCGATCAGCGAGTAGCTCTTCTCAGAGACGACCGGCTTCAGAATGATGTCGCGGGGGTCCTTGTTCAACGCCGTGTGGAGGGCGCCGTTCTGCTCGGTCATGCCGAGACCTCCTCGGTTGCACCGGTCTTGGAGGCGATGAAGCCCTCGAGAGCGGCCTTGGTGAAGACGATGTCGTCAGAGACGAGCACGTCGTAGGCGTTGAGCTGGTCGAAGCTGATCACGTGGAGGTTCGAAAGGTTCCGAATGCTCTTGGTGGTCAGCTCGTCGTTGCGCTCGGTCACGACCAGAACGTTCTTCGACGTGGCGACGGTCGCGAGGAACTTCGCGGCAGCCTTCGTCGAGGGCGCTCCGTCGATCCCGAAGGACTCGATGGCGTGCAGGCGGTCACCGCGGAAGCGGTCGCTCAGCGCACCCAGCAGGGCGGCGGCGATCATCTTCTTGGGGGTGCGCTGCGAGTAGTCGCGCGGCTTCGGGCCGTGGACGATGCCACCGCCGGTCATGTGCGGCGCGCGGATCGAGCCCTGACGGGCGTTACCCGTGCCCTTCTGCTTGAAGGGCTTGCGGCCGGCACCGGAGACCTCGCCACGACGCTTGGTCGAGTGCGTGCCCTGGCGTGCCGCCGCGAGCTGCGCGACGACGACCTGGTGGATGAGCGGAATGTTCGTCTTGACGTCGAAGAGCGCGGCGGGCAGCTCGATGGAGCCTGCCTTCTTGCCGTCGGCCTTGAGGACGTCGAGCGCGAGAGTCGAGTCAGCCATGGACTAGGCCCCCTTCACTGCGTTGCGGACGTAGACGACGCGGCCACGAGCACCGGGGACGGCGCCCTTGACGAGCAGCAGACCCTTCTCGGCGTCGATGCCGTGCACCGTCAGGTTGAGGACGGTCACGCGCTCGCCACCCATACGGCCGGCCATGCGCATGCCCTTGAAGACGCGGCTCGGGGTCGACGATGCGCCGATCGAGCCGGGCTTGCGGTGGTTGCGGTGTGCACCGTGCGATGCCGAGACGCCCTTGAAGTTGTGGCGCTTCATGACACCCGCGGTGCCCTTGCCCTTGCTGGTGCCGACGACGTCGACTAGCTGGCCCGCCTCGAAGAGGCCGTCCACCGTGAGCTCCTGACCGAGTGAGTAGTCAGCAGCATCCGCGGTGCGGATCTCGGTGACGTGACGGCGCGGCGTGACGCCGGCTGCCTCGAAGTGGGCGGTGAGGGGCTTGTTCACCTTGCGGGGGTCGATCTGGCCGGCCGCGATCTGAACGGCGTTGTAGCCGTCCTTCTCGGGCGTGCGGACCTGAGTGACCACGTTGGGTGCCAGCTCGATGACGGTGACGGGGACGAGCTTGCCGTCCGCGTTCCACACCTGGGTCATGCCGAGCTTGGTGCCCAGCATTCCCTTGGAAATCTTTGCGTTGATGTCAACCATGAGAGACCCCTTACAGCTTGATCTCGATGTTGACGTCAGCCGGGAGGTCGAGACGCATCAGCGAGTCGACGGCCTTGGGCGTCGGGTCGACGATGTCGATCAGACGCTTGTGGGTGCGCATCTCGAAGTGCTCGCGGCTGTCCTTGTACTTGTGGGGCGACCGGATGACGCACACGACGTTCTTCTCGGTCGGAAGCGGCACGGGGCCGACGACAGTCGCGCCCGCACGGGTCACGGTGTCGACGATCTTGCGCGCCGACGTGTCGATGACCTCGTGGTCATACGACTTCAGGCGAATGCGGATCTTCTGTCCCGCCATTGTCTGCTCACTCTCTATAAAGCGTCTTACCATTCGAAGCCGGCGGCTCCGAGGCATTGGACGCATTGCGCCACTGTTCTTCTATCAGCCCGCCGCGCACGACGAAACGTCGATGCGAACTGTCGGGGCTTGTTCTGCTACCCGCGGCCTAGATCACTGTGCTTGTCGCACCGTCTATGCACTGCCCTGGTAGTGATCCGGTGGACGCTCAGCGCACCGCCGGAATGTGGAACCTGTCTATTCTGCCATGCCGGATTTCACTTACGCAAACCCGGGCGTGTCGCGCCGCGATCCCGCGCGAACACAGCGAAGGCGGCGCATCCCGAGATGCGCCGCCTGAGTGCCGAAACGACTACTCGTTTCCGATCGATTTGTCGGCCTCGTCGCGGATCTGATCGATCTTCTCGGAGGCTCCTGGTGCGATCTTCTTCGCGAAGTCCGCGACACCGTCGAGGACCTTGTCGCTGATGTCCTCGGCCTGCTCGCTCTTGACTGCCTCGGCGATCTTGTCCTTGTTCTGCTCGTACAGGTCCTTGCCCTTGTTCACCACGTCGTCGACACCCATGAGAATCCCTTCGAAGGCCGATGCCGGCGGGACTCCCCGCGGCCCTCTCATTGTGCATGCGGATGCCGCGCCATGGAAGAGGCCGGGGCATACGACAGCGGGGCCGGGCCCGAAGGCCCGACCCCGCTGAGGAGTAAGAGAACTTACTTGACGATCTTCGTGACCGTACCGGCGCCGACGGTGCGTCCACCCTCACGGATGGCGAAGCCGAGGCCCTCCTCCATGGCGATCGGCTGGATCAGCTCGACCGACATGTCGGTGGTGTCGCCGGGCATGACCATCTCGGTGCCCTCGGGCAGCGAGATGACGCCGGTGACGTCGGTGGTGCGGAAGTAGAACTGCGGGCGGTAGTTCGTGTAGAACGGGTTGTGACGGCCACCCTCGTCCTTGGACAGGATGTACGCGGTGCCCTCGAAGTTCGTGTGCGGGGTAACCGAACCCGGCTTCACGACGACCTGGCCGCGCTCGACGTCCTCACGCTTGAGACCGCGAAGCAGCAGACCACAGTTCTCGCCGGCCCATGCCTCGTCGAGCTGCTTGTGGAACATCTCGATACCGGTGACCGTGGTCTTCTGCGTCGGGCGGATGCCGACGATCTCGACCTCGGAGTTGATGGCGAGGGTGCCACGCTCGGCGCGGCCGGTGACGACCGTTCCACGACCGGTGATCGTGAAGACGTCCTCGATCGGCATGAGGAACGGCTTGTCGCGGTCACGCTCCGGGTCCGGAACGCTGTCGTCGACAGCCTGCATGAGCTCGAGGATCGCGTCGACCCACTTCTCTTCGCCCTCGAGCGCCTTCAGCGCCGAGACCTTGACGACAGGAGCGTCCTCGTCGAAGCCCTGGCCTGCGAGCAGCTCGCGGACCTCGAGCTCGACGAGCTCCAGGATCTCCTCGTCGTCGACCATGTCGGACTTGTTCAGCGCGACGAGCAGGTACGGAACGCCGACCTGCTTGGCGAGCAGAACGTGCTCACGGGTCTGAGCCATCGGGCCGTCGGTGGCGGCGACCACGAGGATGGCGCCGTCCATCTGAGCAGCACCGGTGATCATGTTCTTGACGTAGTCAGCGTGACCCGGGGCGTCAACGTGCGCGTAGTGGCGCTTGGGGGTCTCGTACTCGATGTGCGAGATGTTGATCGTGATACCACGCTGACGCTCTTCAGGAGCGGAGTCGATGGTCGCGAAGTCGCGCTGCACGTTGGTGTCAGACGGGTACTTGTCAGCGAGCACCTTGGAGATGGCTGCGGACAGCGTCGTCTTGCCGTGGTCAACGTGACCGATGGTTCCGATGTTGACGTGCGGCTTGGTCCGCTCGAACTTGGCCTTGGCCACTGGGTCCTCCTCAGGACGTTCGTGTAGAGATTGCCGGGCACTGGATTGTGACCGGTTCGCTACGGGGTTTGATTCTCAGTTTAGTAGAGAGTGCTTTGTGAAGTTGTGTGTTGTCCGACCGGACGCCCCTGCCCTTCGTGCTTCGACAAGCTCAGCAGGCTCAGGGAGCGGGGCATCCGGCCGGGCTCAGGGCTTACTCGCCCTTGGTCTTCTGGATGATCTCGTCTGCGACGGCCTTGGGGACCTCGGAGTACGAGTCGAACTCCATCGAGTACACCGCGCGACCAGAGGTCTTCGAGCGCAGGTCGCCGATGTAGCCGAACATCTCGGACAGCGGAACCGATGCCCGGACGATCTTGATGCCGGTGGCATCCTCCATCGACTGGATCTGTCCACGACGCGAGTTCAGGTCGCCGATGACGTCGCCCATGTACTCCTCGGGCGTACGTACCTCGACAGCCATCAGCGGCTCGAGCAGCACGGGGTTCGCGCGGCGCGCGGCCTCCTTGAAGCCCATGGATCCTGCGATCTTGAACGCCATCTCCGAGGAGTCGACGTCGTGCGCGGCACCGTCGACGATGGTCGCCTTGACGCCCACCATCGGGTAGCCGGCGAGCACGCCGACGTTCATCGCATCCTGGAAACCAGCATCGATGGAGCCGATGTACTCACGCGGGATACGACCACCGGTGACCGAGTTGACGAATTCGTACGTCTTGTCGGCCGTGACCTCGAGCGGCTCGATGTTGAACTGGATCTTCGCGAACTGTCCAGAACCACCGGTCTGCTTCTTGTGGGTGTAGTCGTGCTTCTCGACGGCCTTCTTGATCGTCTCGCGGTAGGCCACCTGGGGCTTTCCGACGTTCGCCTCGACGCGGAATTCGCGCTTCATGCGGTCGACGAGGATGTCGAGGTGCAGCTCGCCCATGCCCTTGATGGTCGTCTGACCGGTCTCGGGGTTGAGCTCCGTGCGGAAGGTCGGGTCCTCCTCAGCGAGCTTCTGGATCGCGAGACCCAGCTTCTCCTGGTCGGCCTTGGTCTTCGGCTCGATGGCGACCTCGATCACCGGCTCCGGGAACGTCATCGACTCGAGGACGACCGGGGCGGCCGGGTCGGCGAGGGTGTCACCGGTGGTGGTGTCCTTCAGTCCGATGACGGCGTAGATGTTGCCCGCGGTGAGCGAGTCGACCGGGTTCTCCTTGTTGGCGTGCATCTGGAAGATCTTTCCGATGCGCTCCTTCTTGCCCTTGGTCGAGTTGACCACGGCAGAGCCCGAGTCGAGGTGGCCCGAGTACACGCGAACGTAGGTCAGACGACCGAAGAACGGGTGCACGGCGACCTTGAACGCGAGAGCCGAGAACGGGTCGTTGGCGTCGGGACGACGCTCGATGACCTTCTCCTCGTCCTTCGGGTCGTGCGCCTCGATGGCACCGACGTCGAGGGGGTTGGGGAGGTAGTCGACGACTGCATCCAGCATCGGCTGAACGCCGCGGTTCTTGAACGCGGAGCCGCAGAGGACCGGGTAGATCTCGTTCGCGACGACCATCTTGCGGATGGCGCCCTTGATCTCGGCGATCGTGAGCTCTTCGCCGCCGAAGAACTTCTCGAGCAGCGCGTCGTCGGTCTCGGCGACGGTCTCCAGCAGCTGCTGGCGGTACTGCTCGGCCTTGTCCTTGAGGTCGGCGGGGATCTCCTGCACCTCGTAGGAGGCGCCCATCGTCACGTCACCCTTGGAGTCACCGGGCCACACCAGCGCGCGCATCTCGATGAGGTCGACGACGCCGACGAAGTCGTTCTCGGCACCGATCGGGAGCTGCAGCACGAGCGGCTTGGCTCCGAGGCGGTTGATGATCGTGTCGACGGTGAAGTAGAAGTCCGCACCGAGCTTGTCCATCTTGTTGACGAAGCAAATGCGCGGAACGCCGTACTTGTCAGCCTGACGCCACACGGTCTCGGACTGGGGCTCGACGCCCTCCTTGCCGTCGAAGACGGCGACAGCACCGTCGAGGACGCGGAGCGAGCGCTCCACCTCGACCGTGAAGTCCACGTGACCGGGGGTGTCGATGATGTTGATCTGGTTGTTGTTCCAGAAGCAGGTCACGGCGGCAGACGTGATCGTGATGCCGCGCTCCTTCTCCTGCTCCATCCAGTCGGTGGTCGAGGCGCCATCGTGCGTCTCACCCAGCTTGTGGTTCACGCCCGTGTAGAACAGGATGCGCTCGGTGGTGGTGGTCTTGCCGGCATCGATGTGCGCCATGATGCCGATGTTGCGGACCTTGCTCAGGTCGGTGAGCACGTCTTGTGCCACAGGAGTGTCCTTTTCTGTCTAGCAGTGAGACTGCGAAGAGAGTGGGGTGCCCGCCCCGGCGCGACGCCGGGGCGGGCGAGGCTGTTTACCAGCGGTAGTGTGCGAACGCGCGGTTCGACTCGGCCATCTTGTGAGTGTCCTCACGACGCTTGACTGCAGCGCCCAGGCCGTTCGAGGCATCCAGGATCTCGTTCTGGAGGCGCTCGGTCATGGTCTTCTCACGACGACCCTTGGCGTAGCTGACGAGCCAGCGCAGGGCGAGCGTGTTGGCGCGGTGAGGCTTGACCTCGACCGGCACCTGGTAGGTCGAGCCACCGACGCGGCGGCTGCGGACCTCAAGGGTGGGGCGCACGTTGTCGAGCGCCTTCTTGAGGGTGGCGACGGCATCCTGGCCGTTCTTCGCCTCGACGCCGCGGAGGGCGCCGTAGACGATCGACTCGGCCAGCGACTTCTTGCCGTCGACGAGGATCTTGTTCACCAGCGAGGTGACGATCGGCGCGCCGTATACGGGGTCGTTGACGACGGGGCGCTTGGGGGCGGGACCCTTACGAGGCATCTAACTCAACCCTTCTTCGCGCCGTAGCGGGAACGAGCCTGCTTACGGTTCTTGACTGCCTGGGTGTCCAGGGCGCCGCGGACGATCTTGTAACGCACACCGGGGAGGTCCTTCACACGACCACCGCGCACGAGCACCAGCGAGTGCTCCTGCAGGTTGTGGCCCTCGCCGGGGATGTAGGCGGTGACCTCGGTGCCGTTGCGGAGCTTCACACGAGCGACCTTGCGCATCGCCGAGTTCGGCTTCTTCGGCGTGGTGGTGTAGACGCGGGTGCAGACCCCGGCCTGCTGGGGGTTCGACTTCAGGGCGGGCGCCTTGGTCTTGGTGACCTTGGGCGAGCGACCCTTGCGAACCAACTGCTGAATGGTTGGCACGTTCTCTCCTCATAATGCTGCACGGTGACAGCGTGATGGGTTTCACATCATGACCCACCGGCACGCCTGATCAGGCGGGCTTTTGGTGTGATGGGTATGCCGTGGGGGCTGACCGGTATGGACCGGAGCCCGTGTGCAGGCACGCCGAGACGTGCACACACCTGATCAAGTGTAATGCCGCGTAACGCAAGCGGTCAAATGACCGTGGATGCCGTGCTACGGCGCCTCCGGGTCGAACGGTGAGTCCAGCGCTTGAGTGAGTTCTTCGAGCATCGCCTCGATCTGCGGCTCGACGTACTGCGAGATCGCGGCCTGCACCGCGAGTCGGTGCCGAAGCAGCATCCCGCAGATCTCGCGACCGACCATGTTGGCGTATTCGTCGGCGAGCGCGACCTCCTGGCGCAGAGCCGTCTTCGCCTCGTCGGACAGTGGCGGCAGCGGAGGCAGTTCGCCGGTTGCGTCGTCCGCGAGCCCGGCGATCGTGAACAGGAACGGTGCCCCGGGCACCGGATCGGGGTCCAGCGGCATGCCCTCGTACTCCGGAGCGAGGTCTTCGGACGGCCGGTAGCTGCGGGCACGGTTGCGGGCTGCCTGCTGGTCGAGCTCCGCCTGGAGCATCGGCAGGTTTCGTGCGGTGTACTCGGCGACGGCATGGTCGACGACCGTCTTGATACGGGTCGAGAGCCCGTGCTGCACGCCGTGCGGAACGTTGGACCCGATGCCGACGGCGGAGAGGATTGGCGAGCCGAGGCAGCGACGGCAGGGAGCGACGCGTCCGCGGTGCGTGGCGGGCTCCCAGCGCGGCACCCAGCGCAACCAGGCTTCGACAGCCTGGTCGACCTGCGTCTCTAGCGACCGCTCCACACCTAAAGAGTACGGTCATCCGCGCGGACACAGGAGATTTCCGGCATCCGCATCGTCAGACGTCGGGTTCGTCGCGCTCCCACGGCCAGCGCGGCCGGCTCGCGCGGGTGCGCCGCAACGCGACGCCCGCCCACCCCGCGACGGCTGCGGCGGCGAGCACCACGACGCTCGCTCCCCCGGTGATGAGGTCGCCCATGGCCGCCAGCGCCGTGACGAATTCGCCTGTCTCGACCAGCGCTGTCACGCCGACGCCGAGCAGGTGCGCGAGCGCGGTGGCGATCGAGATCACCCAGACTGAGCGGAATCGCGGGTGCGCGATGCGCACCGCCAGCCACAGGATGCCGGCATACGCGGCGAGTGCGATGATCATGCCGACGATGCCGGGAGCCTGGCCGAGGCCGGGCACCGAGATGATGTCGGTGTCGGTGGTCACGCTCAGCGCCCCGAGCCCGAACACGGCCAGTGCGAAGAACCCGATGGTCGTCATGACCGTCGCCAGAACGGCCGAGACCCCCGCGGGCGCAGGGCTGCGGGGGTCTGGCGATGACATGTCGGCGTTACCTCGAGAGGGTGGGGCCGGCTTCGAGCGTGCGCTCGTACTCGCGCTGCGCCTCTTCGTTCAGCTCGGTCTTGCGGGCTCCGCTGCGGGCGACCCATGCGCCGAACCAGATCGTCAGTTCGCGGCCGAAGACGAACGCGGCGATGGCCAGCGGCGCCAGCAGCTCGCCGCTGACGAGCTCTGCGCCCTCGCGAGCGGTGAGGAGCCAGAACGGCGCTTCGAACAGCTGGCCCAGGATGTGACCGGCGTACGCGAACAGTCCGACGATGATGCCGAAGACGACCCACAGGCCCCAGCGGCCACGGTTGATGATGGCACCGAGAAGCCAGAACCCGATGAAGAAGACGACAACCGGAACCCAGAAGGCCCAGGTCATCAGCGGTGCGAGAGCGGCTTCCCCGATGTTCTCGCCGGTGACATCGCCGGCGAGTGCGCCGAGCCCGAGCCACGTACCGAGGTACAGGATTGCGAAGGCGAGGGTCGCGAGCAGGCCGATCGCTCCGGCTGTTCCGCGGTTGCCGCGCTCCGCCGGAGGCTCGGGAGCCTGCACGAAGATCGGCTGGTGCTGCGATACGGGCTCGGCGACGACCGCCGCCGGGACGAACGATTCGTAGCCGTTTCGATCGGACGGGGCGGGCTCTGACGCGACGGGCTCCGACGGAACGACGCGCGTCTCGGTGTCGTCGGCGGCCGGCGCGAGGTACGCGCTGTCGGCGATGGACGGGTCGGAGGCGTGTCCGCCGAGGGCGCTGTCGGCCGCGGCATTCCCAGTCACGGCATCCTCGGTCTCGGCATCCGTGTTCTCGGCGCGATAGGTCTCGGTGCCGTATGCGTCCGCAGCGGCGGACTCGCGCGCGTCCGGCGCGGAGAACGTGCCGGGGTGCTCCTGCTCGGCGGCCTCGAAGGCCGCGAGGTCGGGGTCGACCTGATCGTCAGCACGGTCGGCGCGCCCAGGGACGTCGCCGCGCGCGGCTTCCGCCTCTGCGAGTCCGGCCTTGGCGCTGTCGACGACGTCGTCGACGTCGGACTTCTGCTCTGGCTGGGGAACCTCGGGGTCACTCATGGGGGCGCCTCTCGTCGGATATGTGCACTGCGAGGATATCGCCGCCCGCAGACGCGCTCATGGAGGCGTGCCGACGTGTCGCCGGACCCGGATTCACCGCGCGGAGCGGGGTCAGGGGCTCGCGGGGGCCACGATGCGCAGCGTCTCGCCGACGAACGCCGCGAAGCCCGGCATCATGGGCGTCGCGAACCACAGCAGCGCGCCGATCACGCCCACGCACAGTACGCGCGCGATCCAGCTCACCGCCACGTTGCTTCCGTCTGCCCGTGCCATGCCTCCAGCGTACGACCGGGATCGGGCGCAACCGGGCTGGACACGCGCTCGGACGAGCTCAGCCCTTGGTGGCTCCTGCGGTGAGTCCTCCGACGATGTACTTTTGCAGGAAGAGGAACAGGATCATGACGGGGATCGCGGCCATCACGGCGCCGGCCGAGAACGCCGACCAGTCCGCGTAACGCGGGTTCGAGACGAGCTTGGTGAGCCCGACGACGAGGGTCTGCTGCTCGGGGTCGATGAGCATGACGCTCGCGACGACGTACTCGTTCACCGTGCCGATGAAGCTCAGCAGTCCCACCACGGCGAGGATCGGGGCGACCAGGCGGAGGATGATCGTGAAGAAGATCCGCGCATGCCCTGCCCCGTCGATGCGGGCCGCCTCGTCGAGCTCCTTCGGGATCGTGTTGAAGAAGCCGTACATGAGGTAGGTGTTCACGCCCAGCGCGCCGCCGAGGTAGACGAGGATCAGGCCGGTGTGGGTGTTCAGGCCGATCGCGGGGAACCAGTCCCCCAGGGTCGACATGAGCAGGAAGATCGCGACGACGGCGAGGAGTTGCGGGAACATCTGCACGACAACGATCGTGACCAGGCCCACGCGTCGGCCCGCGAACCGCATGCGCGAGAAGGCATACGCCGCGCACGCGCCGATGAAGACCGTGGCGAAGCCGGTGACGACCGCGATGACGAGCGTGTTGAGGAACCACATTCCGTACGGGTTCTTCGGATCGGTGAGGATGCGCACGTAGCTGTCGATGCCGATCGCCGAGAACAGCTGATTGGAGCCGGTCAGCGTGCCGTTCGGGTTGAGCGATGCGGACAGCACGTACAGCAGCGGGAACAGCGCGAAGATGCTCACCACCACCGCGACGACGTGACGCCATCCGGTGTCGGCGAACCAGCCGCCGAACGTGCGGCGCCGCACGGGTGAGGACGATGTCGTGGTCATCAGTTCAGCTCCTCGAGCGCCTTGGTCTTGCGGAAGCTCACGATCGAGATCACGGCCACCACGATGAAGATGATGATCGTGAACGCCGAGGCGAGGCCGTAGTCGCGCGTCTGGCCTGTGAAGGCCACCTTGTAGACCATCGAGATCAGGATGTCGGTGTGCCCGACGGGAATGGAGACGTCGGTGAAGCGCGGCCCGCCGTTGGTGAGCATGTAGATCAGGTTGAAGTTGTTGAAGTTGAACGCGAACGACGAGATCAGCAGCGGCGCGACGGTCACCAGCAGCAGCGGCAGCTTGATCTGCCGGAAGATCTGCCATGGGTTCGCGCCGTCCATGACACCGGCCTCATTGACCTCTTCGGGGATGCCCTGGAGCGCGCCCATGCAGACCAGGAACATGTACGGGAACCCGAGCCAGAGGTTGACGATGAGGACCGAGACCTTCGCGAGGACCGGGTCCGTCAACCACGGGATGGATGCTCCGCCGAAGAGCACCTGGTTGATGAAGCCGAAGCTCTCGTTCATCATGCCTGCCCACACCAGTGCGGAAAGGAAGGCCGGGAACGCGTACGGGAGGATGAGCAGGATGCGGTAGCCGTTGCGGAATCGCATGCGGGTGTTGTTGAAGACGATGGCCAGCAGGAGGCCGAGGAAGAACGTCGAGGCGACCGAGATCAGCGCGAACACGAACGTCCAGACGGTCACCGAGATGAGCGGTCCGCGGATCGAGTCGTCGGTGACCGCGCGGACGAAGTTGTCGAAGCCGACCGTGATCTGCCAGCCGGGCAGGAGCTCTTCGCCGTCTGGCGAGGTGAAGGCGCCGGTGCCGATGTCTTCGTAGACGGTGCCGGAGCCGGTGTCCGTCATGGTGCCGGCGGCCTCGTCGTACTCGAGCGTCGAGACGTAGAGGTAGCCGTTCTGGCCGTCGGGGGTGCGGATGGCGCCGTCGTTGGGGTCGTCGCTGTATGCGACCGAGAGCTGTTCGATCTCGTTGGAGCGTGCGAGCACCTGGGCGAAGCTGAGCGTGTTCCAGCCATCGACGGCGACGGCCTTGCCGTCCTCGATCGTCGCGCCGTCGACGTCAGCCAGCGGCTGATCGTCCGTACCGACGCTGACGTCGCCGTCTGCAGGGTCGGTGACGAGTAGGCCGAGCGTGCCGAGCTGCTCCACCACGGTCACCGGGAAGGCCGGCGAGTCCTCGACCCGCTCCTGCGCCGAGGCCATGAGTGCCGCGACCGCCTGATCCTTCGAGCCGTTGTGTCCGGTGCCGTAGTTCGTGAAGCCGATGTAGCCGGTGTACAGCAGCGTGAACACCTGGAAGACGACGAGGAAGATGACACCCGGCGTGAGGTACTTGGCGGGAATCGCCTTGCGCGAGAAGTAGACGTAGTTGACGAACACCGTGACGAGCACGACGAGCCCGAGCACGACCCACTCGCGGTGCGTGAACAGCACGAAGACTGCGTAGAGGGCGACGGCGTCGACGATCGCGAGGAGCACGATCTTCAACAGCATCCAGCCGATGCGCCCCGATGCCGCCTCGGCGATCTGCGCGGCCTGACGCTGGCGCTTGGTGGGCGGCGGCGTCTGCTCCGTCGTGGTGGTGTCGCTCATCTTCATCCCGTCATCACACTGTCGGGGCGAGCGCGTGCGCACCCACCCCGACAGAACGAACTGTGTTACTTGATGGCTGCTGCCACGTCGTCGGCCAGCTTCTGCCACGTCGCCGCGGGATCCGCACCGTTGATGATGGCGGCCTCGGCGATGCCCCAGAACTGCCAGACGGCGCCCATGGCGGGGATGGCAGGCATCGGGACGGCGTCGGCACCGACGGCCTGGAAGCCAGCGATGATCGGGTCGGATGCCGCGGTGTCAGCGGCTGCGGTGAGCGCCGGGAGGATGTTGCCGGCCTCGAACAGGGCGAGCTGGACGTCTTCGGTGCCCAGGTAGTTCACCAGGAAGTCGTTCGCAGCGACCTTGTTGTCCGACTCGGAGCTGACGAAGAAGCCCTTCACGCCGGCGAACGGCGAGGCGACCTGGTCGGTCGGGCTCGGGATCGGGTCGATCTCGACGTTGATGCCGGCGTCGACGGCTGCGCCGACGTTCCACGGGCCGGTCAGCCAGAAGGCCGCCTTGCCGTCGATGAACTGCTGCTTGGCGATCTCACCGTCGATGTCGGTGTTGAGGACGCCGGCTGCGCCCTGGGCGCCGAGCCACTCGGCGAAGGCCGTGCCGCCCTCGCTGCCGAGCTGCAGGTCGGCAGGGTCGTAGCTGCCGGAGGCGTCGGTGCCGAACACCGGGGCGCCGAACGCGGTCTGGAACGGGTACAGGTGGTACGGGTTGCCCTCGGCGCCCTGCTCGACGACGAACGGCTGGTCGAGACCGGCGGCCTTGCCCTTGGCGATCATGTCGTCGAAGTTCGAGGCGGCTTCGGGGACAACGTCGGCGTTGCGCAGCACGGCGATGTTCTCGACGGCGTACGGGAGCATGTAGACGGTGCCGTCGTAGGTCGACGCCTGGAGTGCGACGTCGAGATAGTCGGACGCCGAGTCACCGAGCTCGAGCGGAGCGACGACGCCGTTGGTGGACAGCTCGCCCAGCCAGTCGTGCGCACCCATGGTGATGTCCGGACCCTTGCCGGTCGGAACCTGCTGGATGAAGTCGTCCTTGATGGTGTCGACGTCCTTGCCGACGATCTCGACGGAGACGCCGGTCTTCTCTTCGTAGGCGTCGGCCGCGCCCTGCACGGCGTCGGCGCGCTCTGCATCCACCCAGACGACGAGCGAGGAATCGGTGGACTCAGCGCCACTGTCGTTGTCATCTGCGCCACCTGCGGCGCAGCCTGCGAGCGTGAGCGTGGAAACGGCGGCGATGGCGCCGAACGCGAGGATGCCCCTCTTGTTCACCTTCATTGGTGTGTTGCCTCTCTTGATGCGTGTGCCCGCAGAACTGCAAGCGCTTACAGTATGCATTGCAGTCCGCCATTAAGGCAATGCCTGGAACGGCTGATATCAAGCTGTAATACAACGGCGATCGGCGCCGGTTCTCGTGGAAGCGTTTCCAAGATCGTGCGGAGAAAGGCGAATCGGTAGGATGGCGCCATGGCAGACTCATCGTTCGACATCGTCAGCAAGGTCGACCACCAGGAGGCGGAGAACGCCCTCAACCAGGCCCGCAAAGAGGTCGAGCAGCGCTACGACTTCAAGGGCACCGGCGCTTCGATCGAGTGGAGCGGCGAGTCCGTTCTGATCAAGGCGGGCACCGAGGAGCGGGCCAAGGCCGTGCTCGACGTGTTCCAGTCCAAGCTCATCAAGCGCGGCATCTCACTCAAGAGCCTCGAGTCGGGCGATCCCTTCGCCAGCGGCAAGGAGTTCCGCATCGTCTCGACGCTGAAGGACGGCATCTCCTCCGAGAACGCGAAGAAGATCGGCAAGATCATCCGCGACGAGGGCCCGAAGGGCGTCAAGAGCCAGATCCAGGGCGATGAGCTGCGTGTGCAGTCCAAGAGCCGCGACGACCTGCAGGCTGTGATCGCACTGCTCGAGGGCTCGGATCTCGACATCGACCTGCAGTTCATCAACTACCGGTAGCCGCCACCCACCCGGTCACCCAGCGCTCCAGCCGCGCGTACGCATCGTCGCGCGCCTGCTTACGTGACAGGAACACGTCGTGGAGCGCGCCGTCGATGCGCTCCACTGTCACGGACGATCCCAGTTTGAGAGAGCGCTGGGCGATGTCCTCGACGACGAGCACGGTGTCGGCCGAGGTCAATTCGTCCGACCAGCGCGTGGGCAGGGCGGACTTCGCCGACAGCAGCACGCACACGGGCGCCGGGATCGACAGCCCCTCGGCCACCGTTCGATGCCCGTGCAGGATCGCGCGCAGCCATCCGGCGTTCACCGACATCGCCGGGACGGGGCGCCACTGCGGGTTCGTCTCCATCAGGTCGTCCGGATCGGCGACGGCGGCCTGAGCCCTGGCGTAGAACCCGAGATCGATCTGCGGCGCGGCATCCAGTGGCCGCAGACGCGCCTGCAACTCCACCATCGGGGCGATCGCGGCGCGCAGCGGCGCGAGCTGGAACTCCAGCCACGGGGAGTTGAGGATGACGGCATCCGCCGCGTCGGGATGCCGCGACGCCCACAGACTCAGGACGAGCCCACCGGTGGAGTGCCCCATCAGCACCAGCCGGCGGCGAGTGCCGGAGTCCGCGGCATCCGCCCGCATCGCCTCGAGTGCCGCGGCGATGTCCTCGTCGTACGTCGCGAGGTCGGCGATGTATCCGGGGGTCTGACCTTCGCGCAGGCTCCGGCCGTACTTGCGCAGGTCGAGGGCCAAGAAGCGCGCCCCGCGCGAAGTCCAGAACCGGGCCAGTCGCTTCTGGAAGAAGTAATCCGACCACCCGTGCACGTACAGCACGTCGACCCCGTCGAGCATCGGCGGCGGATCGACGAGCGGGCGCCCTTGCACCCGCCGCACGAAGCGCTCCCACGCGGTCGGCGCGGGCGGCGGCGCCTCGGGCAGCGCTCGAACGAGCGTCGCCACGATCTCACCTTCGTGATCCTCGCCGAGCGGCAGCGTCAGCTGCTCGAACTCGTCACCGAGGACGTCGGGCACCCACGCGGTCATGCCCTCAGGCTATCGACAGGCTCACCCCGCCGTGGACTCACTCGCCGCGGGAGATGCGCACCATCTCGTCACGCGGGACGACCTTGACGCGCGCACGCTCGTGCGGCTCGCCCAGGGCGACCTCGTGCTGGTCCAGCCGGTGCCAGCCCTCGAGGTCGGTCCACTGGATGCCGCGCGACTCCAGCAGCGCCGGGATCGCGGACTCCTCCGGGTGCTCCGGCTGCCACCAGGAACCCTGATCGTTGACGAGGTGCTGCACGGTCTCCATGGCGTCGGACTTGGTGTGACCGATGAGGCCGACCGGTCCGCGCTTGATCCAGCCCGTGGCGTAGATGCCGGGAACCCGCTGGTTGGAGTCCTTCGCGAGCACCTGACCCTCGTGGTTGGGGATCACGCCGTGCTTCTTGTCGAACGGCACATCCTTGAGCGGCGAGCCGAAGTAGCCGACGGCGCGATACAGCTGGCCGATCGCGACCTCGCGCATCTCGCCGGTTCCCTTCATTCCGCCCGAGCCGTCCGGCTGCGTGCGTTCGTAGACGATGGCGGCGACCCTGCCGTCGGCATCCTTCTTGATCTCGACAGGCTTGGCCCAGAAGTGCAGGTGCAGCCGGCGGCTCGCCCTCCCTTCGACAGGCTCAGGGAGCGAGGAATAGTTGTTCACGCCGGGGCGCGTGCGCCACTGCTGCAGCACCCGGTCGATGACCTTGACCTGCTTGTTGCTGGAGATCGCTGCGATGGATGCCTCGTCGTAGTCGAAGTCCTCGTCGTAGACGACCATGTCGACATCGCGCAGCTCGCCGAGCTCGCGCAGCTCGAGCGGGGTGAACTTCACCTGCGCGGGGCCGCGGCGCCCGAAGACGTGCACATCCGTGACCTTCGACGCCTCGAGTCCGGCATGGACGTTCCCGGGGATCTCGGTGGGCAGCAGGTCCTCGGCGTGCTTGGCGAGGATGCGCGCCACATCGAGGGCGACGTTGCCGTTTCCGAGCACGGCGACGGACTCGGCATCCAGCGTCCACTCGCGCGGCACGTCGGGGTGGCCGTCGAACCAGCTCACGAAGTCCGCAGCGCCGTAGGAGCCCTCGGCGTCGATCCCCGGAATGTCCAGGGTGGTGTCGCGAATGGCGCCGGTCGCGAAGATCACCGCGTTGTAGTGCTTCTTGAGGTCGGCGAGCGTGATGTCCTCGCCGAAGCGCACGTTGCCGAAGATGCGGATGTCTCCGCGGTCGAGCACGTCACGCAGCGCGTTGATGACGCCCTTGATGCGCGGGTGGTCCGGGGCGACCCCGTAGCGGACTAGCCCGTAGGGCGCGGGAAGCTGCTCGAACAGGTCGATCGACACGTCGAACGAGCGCTCGGTCTTGAGCAGGATGTCTGCGGCGTAGATGCCGGCGGGGCCTGCCCCGACGATGGCCAGCCTGAGCTTGGTCATGGGTGTCCTTTCGGATGCTGCAGCGAGCGGATGCTCAGCTGCTGCGGTCTGCGAGAGATTCGGCGAATCGCATGAGCGCCTCTCGCACCGGGCCCTTCGGCAGCGGTGCGAGCGCCGCGATGGCGTCGCTGGTCCAGGTGCGCGCGAGCTCGAGCGTCTTCTGCGTGACGGCGTGGTCGCGCAGCTCGGCCAGCGGCTGATCGAGGATGACGGGGTCGGCACCCTCGGCGATGCGGGTCACGCCGTCGTCGATGCGAGCGGCGAGTTCGGCGGACGCGGCATCCTGCTCGGCCTTGAGCAGCAGGTACGGCATCGTCGGCACGCCGGCGCGAAGGTCCGTTCCCGGCACCTTGCCGGTCTCGGCGGGGTCGGCGGACAGATCGATCACGTCGTCGAGCAGCTGGAAGGCCACGCCGACCTTCTCGCCGTAGACGCGCAGCGGCTCCTCGTACTCCGTCGGCGCGTTCGAGAAGATCGCTCCGCCCTGCGTCGCCGCGGCGATGAGCGAGCCCGTCTTGTCGGCGAGCACCTGGATGTAGAACTCGATCGGGTCGTCGCCGTCCTGCGCACCCACCGTCTCGTGCAGCTGTCCCATGACGAGCCGCTCGAAGGTGTCCGCCTGCAGCCTGATGGCCCGGTCTCCGTGGCGCGACATGAGCTGGCTGGCACGGGAGAAGAGGATGTCGCCGGTGAGGATGGCGACGCTGTTGCCCCAGACCGCATGCGCGGCGGGAACACCTCGCCGGCGGTCGGCACCGTCCATGACGTCGTCGTGGTACAGCGAGCCGAGGTGGGTCATCTCGAGCGCCTTGGCGATGTCGATGACCGCCGGGATGTTCCCCTCACCGAGCTGCGCTGTCAGCAGCGTGAGCACAGGGCGGATGCGCTTGCCGCCGGCCTCGTAGAGATAGCGCGCCGACGCGTCGGCGATCGAGTCGGCGACGCGGAGCTCTTCGGCAAGGCCGCCCTCGACGAGATCCAGCCCGTCCTCGATCTGCCGGGCGACGCGCCGGGCGGCGGGCCCGATGAACACGCGGTCGCTGAAGCCGAGACGGCTCGCGAGGCGCGAACCCGGGGCGGCGGGGCTCGAAGTCACGGTTCCCACCCTACCTGTGGCTCACTCGGGCTTCGTCGCCGCCGCGGACGCGGACGCCGCGGTCGCGGGCTTGGTCGCACGATGCAGCGCGACGATGCCGAAGGACAGGTTGCGGTAGGCGACGTCGGTCCAGCCAGCCTCGCGGATCCAGGCAGAGAGCAGCTTCTGATCCGGCCAGTCGCGGATCGACTCGTTCAGGTAGTCGTACGCGTCGGCGTTCGTGCCGGCCAGACGGGCGACACGGGGCAGCACCTGCGCGTTGTAGAACCGGTACAGCCCGCGGAACGCCTTGCCCGGGGGCGTCGAGAACTCGTTGATGACCAGGCGACCGCCCGGCTTGGTGACGCGGAACAGCTCGGCGAGCGCCTTCTTCGGCTGCTGCACGTTGCGCAGCCCGTACGACATCGTCACGGCGTCGAACTCGTCGTCGCCGAACGGCAGATTCATGGCGTCGGCTTCGACGAACGAGAGGTTCGGCAGATGGCCGTGCCGGCGCCTGCCCTCGGCCAGCATCCCCGGCGAGAAGTCGGCTGCCACGACGTCCGCGCCGCTGGCGGCGAGGGATGCCGACGAGGATGCCGTGCCCGCGGCGAGATCGAGGATCCGCTCGTAGCGCTGCGGAGCCACCGCGCGGGTGGTCGCCGCACGCCAGAACGCGTCGTTGCCGAACGTCATGACGGTGTTGGTGCGGTCGTATCCGGCCGCGACCTGGTCGAACATGCCGCTGACGCGCTGGGGGTCCTTACCGAGGTCGGCGCGATTGGGCTGGCTCATCCATCCAGTCTAGATCTGTGCAGGCTGAGCGCCTCCAGACGATCGAGCCATCCGTCCGCGGTGGCGTCGTCGAACGGGGTCTCCTGCGCGCGTACGCGCGTCTCGAGATCGAGTGTGAGGTCTTCCAGGCGCGTCATCACGTCTGCCGGATATGCGTAGCGGATGCTGTGCTCCGCCCACTCGTCGCGGTCGTCGACCCAGGTGCCGTTCGGGCCGTCAGCAGGGTCCCGATCGCGTTCCAGGCGGATGACGTCGAGGTCCATGTCGATGCCTGTCGCCAGCAGCGGGTCGTCGGTCCAGCGCACCTCCCAGCCGAGATCGATGTAGGTGCGCATGCCGATCGGGTGGTCGCGGTTGACGGTGAGGGCGAAGTCGCCAGACGGCGGCACCAGTGTCACGTTGGAGGCCGCCGCATAGAACTCGGCGCCGGGGCGGAAGCTGTGCCACCCGACGGGCTGGCCGACCCAGTCGCCCCATTCGTCCGCGCCGAGGTAGACGCATTCATGGCGCCAGTGCGGCGAACCATCCCACTTGCGCCACTGGAAGACCATCTCGGTGCCGGGTGCGGGGCGTCGATTCACCCGGCAAGCCTAGCCCCGGGCATCCTGTGGGCCCTGCGCGGCGAACTATCCTGGGAGGGTGAGCAACCGCCTGATCGTGCAGACCCGTGAATTCGATCCGGTCGACGATCTTCTGGCTTACGCAGACCCGGATGCCCCGCTCGCCTGGCTGCGCCGCGGCGAGGGCGTCGTCGCGGTCGGCGGTGCGGCGCCGGTGTCGATCCGCGTCTCCGCGGGGCAGGGACCGTTGCGCAGCGCCATCCTGGCGGATGCCTGGCGCGATCTCGCGGCAAACGCCGAGATCGACGATCCGGTCGGCCTGCCAGGCACAGGCCTCGTCGGCTTCGGCGCGCTCACCTTCGATGAAGGGTCTGAGGCGGACAGCATCCTGATCGTGCCGTCTGTGATCCTCGGCAAGCGCGAGGGCCGCGGCTGGATCACCAGGATCGCGGAGGCCGGCGAAGACCTTCCGCAGGACCAGCCTGGTGCGACGATCGAGCCGCGCGCGTACGGTGCGCACTGGGCGGGAACCGTCGGGCCGGGCGCGCAGTCGCCCGACGGCTATCAGTCCTCGGTGCGCACGGCGCTGGAGCGCATCGGCACCGGCGGCGTCAGCAAGATCGTGCTGGCGCGCGACCTCGCCGGGACGATTCCGGCAGGTTCGGACCTGCGCCGGCTGGTGCGCGCGCTCTCGAGCGGATACCCGGACACGTGGACCTTCGCCGTCGACGGACTGATCGGCGCGAGCCCGGAGACCCTCGTCACGGTTCAGAACGGAACCGTGACCGCACGCGTGCTGGCGGGCACGATCGGCCGAGGAGCGGATGCCGACGAGGATGCCGCGGCGTCGGCTCATCTCGCATCGAGCACCAAGGACATCGACGAGCACGAGTACGCCGTGCAGAGCCTGCTCCAGTCGCTGCGGCCGCACGTGCGGGCGATGGCGTCGAGCGAGCAGCCGTTCCTGCTGAAGCTGCCGAATCTGTTCCACCTCGCCACGGATGTCGAGGCCGGACTGTCGGATGACGGATCCGCCCTGGACCTCGTGGGGGCGCTTCATCCCACGGCTGCCGTCGCGGGAACCCCGACGGATGTCGCTGTCGCGGCGATCCGCGAGATCGAGCCGTTCGACCGGGGCCGGTATGCAGGCCCCGTGGGATGGATCGACGGCGACGGCAACGGCGAGTGGGCGATCGCACTGCGCTGCGCCCAGTTCACGGCGTCGGAGGATGCGATCGGCGTCACGGCGTACGCCGGCGCCGGCATCGTCGCGGCGAGCGACCCGGAGACCGAGTTGCTGGAGACCCGGGTGAAGTTCCGGCCGCTGGTCGACGCGCTGGCCTGAGGGCGAAGCTTCGACTCGCTCCGCTCGCTCACTCCGTTTCGTCTGCGGAGGCTGCGCCTCCTCCGCGGGGCGCCCCGCACTTCAGCACGGAGTTTCATTGGTGCGGGTCGTTGAGCGAGCGGAGCGAGACGAAACGCGTTGAGCGCAGGCGCACAGCGCCGGAGTCGAAACGTCCCCACTACGGACGTCAGCTCGCGGCGAGGCGTTTCTTCTCGGCCTCGACGTCGTAATCGGCGGCCGGCCACTGCGGGTCGATATCCTCGAGCGCGGCGAGCAGCAGCTCCTGCACTGCGAGCCGGGCGTACCACTTGCTGTCCGCGGGCACCACGTACCAGGGCGCGTGTGCGGTGGATGTGCGGTCGAAGACCGCCTGATACGCCGCCATGTACTGCGGCCACAGCATCCGCTCGTCGACGTCGCCGGGGTTGTACTTCCAGTGCTTGTCCGGGCGTTCCAGGCGCTCCATCAGCCGGTCCTTCTGCTCCTCGGGCGAGATGTGCAGCATGACCTTGACGATGCGGGTGCCGGATGCCACCACTCGCGCCTCGAACTCGTTGATAGCGTCGTACCGTCGTTCGATCTCGTCCGCCGGCGCGAGTGCGCGCACCTTGCCGATCAGCACGTCCTCGTAGTGCGATCTGTCGAAGACTCCGATGAACCCCGGCTGCGGCAGCCGCTTCTCGACGCGCCAGAGGAAGTCGTGGGCGCGCTCCTCGTCGGTCGGGGCTTTGAACGCCGCGAGCTCGACACCCTGCGGGTCGACACCGCCGACGACGTGACGGACGATGCCGCCCTTGCCGGCTGTATCCATCGCCTGCAGGATGAGCAGCACAGAGTCCCTGGCGTCGCCGACCCGGCCGATGGCGAACAGTCGTTCCTGTAGTTCGCCGAGCGCCTCGGTGCCTTCGGCGAGGTCCTTCTCCCCGGATTCCTTGTCTCCGCCGTATCCGGGGTGGCTGCCTGCGTCGACGTCCGAGAGCCGGAAGCCCTCGCCCACACGAAGGAGTTCGGTCGCTTCGTCGGTCCAGCTTCGGTTGCGCATGCCCCTATCGTGCCTGAGCACGGCTTCGGACCACAGCCCTTGACACGCCGGCCCAGCTCATGGACGGCGGCATGTCGCCGACGGCTTCCGAAGCTGTGCACGCGGGTCACCGTGGCAGGGGCACCTCGATGATCTGCGGCCCGGCGACGGGCGAGGTGAGCGCCTGGTCGAGCGCAGTGCGGGTTGTGATGCGCTTATAGTCCCAGCCGTAGGCGCCCGCGAGCTGCTCGATGCCGGCGGTGTGCGGCGTGTAGAAGACGCGGTCGAGGTCGGCGCGAGGTGCGGATGCCGCGACCTCGAGCCCGTCGAAGATCGTGCCCCCGCCGTCGTTGCCGACGATGACCTGGATGCGGGGCTTCTGCTCGTCCGGCGGCAGCAGCAGCGCGCCGACGTCGTGCAGGAAGGCGAGATCGCCGAGCAGCACGCGCGTGACGCCCGCTGCGCCGTCGGCCTGGCTCGCGATCGCGATGCCCGTGGCGGTGGCGATCGTGCCGTCGATGCCCGCGAGCCCCCGGCTCGCGTGCACAGGCACCTTCTTGCCACCGAGCACGGCGTCGGCGACGCGGACGAGGCGGGAGGAGCCGAACATCAGCCGGTCGTGCGGCCAGGTCGCGCGCCACACGGCGTCGACGAGCAGCTCGCGGTCGAGCGGACGGCGGACCGCGTCGAGCTCGGCGCGGACCGCGTCGCGGCGGGCGGCGGGATCGTTGGAGTGCAGGCCGTCCTGGTCGGGGGCGTTCTCGCTCAGGTCGATGACGGATGCCGCGGATGCCCGCATCCATTCGCCGAGCCACGCACGATCAGTATCCCCACCGCCGACGTCGACGGATGCCGCGGCGAGCGTGCGTCCGTTGAGGTTCAGCGCCTCACCGCCGGAGCGGACGGCGACGACGTCGACATCGTCACGTTTCAGGAGAGCGGTGACCTCACGGCTGAGGGTGGGATGGCCGAGCACGACGACGCGCTCGATGCGACCGCCCAGGCTTTCGTCCCGCAGGTGTTCACGGTAGCCGTGCACCACGTATCGGCCGAAGCGAGACCCGCTGACGATCTCGGCGACGAGCGGCCAGGACCCGGCGTGCGAGATCTCCTCGGCGGCGGGGCCGGCATCGGCTCCGGCGACGACGACGGTGCGAGGCTCTCGTTCCAGGATCAGGGGTACACCGGCATCCGGCGTCGGCGCGGGGCCGGCGGTCGCGGCGAAATCGACCGGAAGCGCGCTCGACAGCGGCTCGCGCATGGGGAGGTTCAGGTGGACGGGGCCGGCGACGCCGGGAAGTGCGGCCGGCGTTTCGTCGGCACCCATCGCGGCGGCGACTGCCTGCGTCGCCAGGCCGTCCCAGCTGCCGTCGCCGGGAACGGGTGCGTCATGCTGCCATCGCACGAACGCGTCGAACAGCCCGGGCTGGATCGTGGCCTGATTCGCTCCGACGCCGCGCAGCTCGGGCGGACGGTCGGCGGTGAGCAGCAGCAGCGGGACGCCCGAGTGGAAGGCCTCCATCGTCGCGGGCAGCAGGTTCGCTGCCGCCGTACCGGAGGTGCAGATCACCGCGGTGGGGACGCGCGTCTCACGGGCGAGGCCGAGAGCGGTGAAGCCTGCGACGCGCTCGTCGATGCGCACGTGCACGCGGATGACGCCCTGCCGGGCGAGGTGCGTGGCGGCGAGCGCGAGGGCCTGCGAGCGCGATCCCGGCGAGATCACGACGTCGCGGACGCCGGACGCTACGAGTTCCGCGAGAAGGGATACCGCGGCATCCGCTGCCGGGGATGGGCTCATGAACGCGAGTCGGCGGCGGGGCCGTCGGTCTCGTCGTCGAGGCGTGCGAGTTCCTCTTCCAGGCGGCGGATCCGCTCGTCCTGCTCGGTCTTGCCCAGAGTGCGGAGGAACTCGGGGTCGTCATCGGGTGCCACGGAGCGCATGCTCGCCTGGTCGCTGCGCCGCCGCCGGCCGAGCACGAACCAGAGGATGCCGCCGAGCACGGGGATCAGCACGACAATGGCGATCCAGGCGCCCTTGGGCACACCACGATGCCGCGTCGCCGGCTGCACTGCGCAGTCGACGATGCTGAACACCCAGAACACGAGGGCCAGGAAGCCCCCGACGATCAGTACTCTCGCCACGTCTCCAGTCTAGGCGGGATATCCGATGATGGGCCTGACAGCTCACAGGCGCGAAGCGCGTAATAGACGCGACGGCGGGAGTCGAACCCGCAACACCGTCAGGTATGAGCTGAAGCCCGGGGCCACCCGGATCGCCGCGATGGCACCGACGCTACCGGGCCGCGATCGTTCTGACCAGAGCGGATGCGCCGATATCTCAGCGTGAGTCGTCCGATGACAGCGTGTGACGCGCTACGGGCGGTGGTGCATCCAACGCCCGCAGCATCCGGACCAGCGCCTCTCGGAGCTCCGACCGATGCGGTTCGGGAAAGTCGGTCGTGTACTCGACTCCTGGTGGAATCCACAGCAGGGCATAGATCGCCTCGCGCCAGTCCGCCCCGCCGAAGGGCCAGCGTGAATGCGCCGTATCTTCGGCGCTCGCACCCTGCGCCCAGATGCCGAAACGCTCCTCCATCTGCGCCAGCGGAAGCTCCATCACGACGTCTGCTTCGATCTTCTGCGGCGACCAGGATGTCGCGATCAGGATCCGGTCGGCGACCTCCTCTTCAGAGATCTCACGCCGGGTGAACAGCACCCTGCTGTGCTCGACTCGCGTGATCCGATCCACACGGAAGGTGCGCCAGTCGTCGCGGTCGAGGTCCCAGCACAGCACGTACCACTTGCGATCCGCCGGCGCGAGGATGTGCGGCTCGACGCGACGCGTGCTCTCGACACCCCACACATCCGTGTAGTTCAATCGGATGCGTTCGCCGTCACGGGACGCGAGAGCGAGCTCGCTGAGCACCACCGGGGAGATCACCGGAGCGTCGCCCATCCCCACCGGCTGGACCGACGAGGCCAGCGCGTTCACCCTCCGACGCAGAGCAGACGGCAGCACCTGCTCCAACTTGGCAAGTGCCGTGAGGGTCACCTCCGGACCCCCGACGAGATGCTGAGTCGCGGCGGCGCGGAGTCCGATCGCCATCGTGACCGCCTCATCGTCGGTGAGCAGCAGGGGCGGTACCGCGCTTCCCGCCTCCAGACGATACCCACCCGCCAAGCCAGGCGCCGACTCGATCCGGTAGCCGAGCTCGCGCAGTCGATCGACGTCCCTCCGCACGGTGCGCTCGGTGACTTCGAGCCTGCGTGCGAGGTCGGCACCCGACCAGTGCTGGTGCGTCTGCAGCAGATTGAGCAGGGCGAGCGCTCTGGTGGTGGTGTCGGTCATGGATCTCAGATTGTCAGATCATGCGGACAGGATCTGTCCGCATCCGTTTCTACGCTCGGCCCATGGCACACGAAAACATCATCCAGAGCGAAGGCCTGACGAAGGTCTTCACCGTCAAGAAGGCGAAGGTCGCCGCGGTCAGCGACCTCACCTTCACCGCCCGTCGGGGCGAACTCGTCGCGTTCCTGGGACCGAACGGCGCCGGAAAATCCACCAGCCTCCGCATGCTGACGACCCTCATTCCACCCACCTCCGGCACCGCCCGGGTTGTGGATCACGACATCCGATCGGATGCGGCCGGCGTGCGGGCGCGGATCGGTTACGTCGGCCAGCTCACCAGCGGCAGCTTCTCTCAGCGCGTCCGCGACGAGCTGTTGAGCCAGGGTGCCTTCTACGGGATGACGCGGCGCGACAGCGTCCGCCGAGCCGACGAACTGATCGAGTCACTCGATCTCGGCGGTTTCGCGAACCGCTCAGTGCAACAGCTCAGTGGAGGGCAGAAGCGCCGACTCGACATCGCGCTCGGCCTGATGCACGCACCGTCCCTGCTCTTCCTCGACGAGCCGTCCACGGGCCTCGACCCGCAGAGCCGGGCGAACCTCTGGGATCACATCCTCCAGCTGCGCGCCCAGCACGGCACCACGGTGTTCCTCACCACGCACTACCTCGAGGAGGCCGACCGATACGCCGAGCGCGTCATGGTGATGGACCGCGGACGAATCATCGCCGACGACGGCGCCGACGCGCTCAAGGCGACCCTGGCGGGAGACCTGCTGACCTTCGGCTTCGCGAATGCTGCGGAGACGCACGCCGCGCAACGCGAGATCGCGCGCCTCACCCCGGCTGAGATCACGCAGGACGGCACGACCCTCTCGTTCTCCGTGCCGGACGGCGACCGTCTTCTCCCGCTCGTCGTGCGCGAACTTGATGCCGCCGGACTCACCGTCCGCAGCGCCATCGGCGTTCCCCCCACCCTGGACGACGTCTTCCTCAGCCTCACCGGCCGCACGCTGCGCGAAGCCGGTGAAGGAGACGACAAGGATCCGGCGACCTCGACACCAGAGATGGCACCCGCAACGACAGGAGCATCCTCATGACCACCGCTGACACGCTCGTCCGCGCGAACCTCGCCCGCGACGTCTGGAACGTGCTGACCCGAGAGCTGAAGCCGGTCCTGCGAGACCCCTTCACGCTGATCTTCAGCCTGCTTCAGCCGCTGGTCTTCCTCGGGCTGTTCGCACCGTTACTGATCAGCGGATCGAACGCACCCGCCGGCGAGACGCTGCAGTGGTTCGTCCCTGGGGTCCTCGTGATGATCGTGCTGTTCGGCACCGGCGCCACCGGATCGAACCTGCAGTACGAGATGATGACCGGTTCGCACGAGCGCACCCTCGTGGCGCCCCTCGCCCGCTCATCGCTGCTTATCGGCCGCGCGCTGAAGGAGGTCGCGCCGATCGTCATCCAGTCAGTGATCATCGTGGTGATCGCATGGCCGTTCGGATTCTCCGTCAATCCGCTCGGCCTGCTCGCCGGCTTGGGGCTGCTCGCGGTGTTCGGCGTCGGGCTCGGCTCCCTGTCGTACACGCTGGCGCTCGGGACCAAGGACCGCGAGTGGCTCTTCTGGGGCGTGCAGCAGTCGCTGATCTTCCCGCTGCTGATCCTCTCGGGCATGCTGCTCCCTCTGGATGACGGTCCGGCGTGGATGCGGGTCGTGGCATCCGTGAATCCGGTGAACTGGGTCGTCCAGGCGGAGCGTGCACTGCTCGCCGGCGACTTCGGTGCGATGACTGTCGCGTGGGGCTGGGTGTCTGCGCTCGCGGTGTGCGTCGTCGGTCTGCTCGTCGGCGTGCGAGCGATCAGACGGAGCAGCTGATCCCTCACTGGTGCGGTGCCCCGTCCACGACGGAGTGCCGCACCAGGACGCCGATTACACTGGAAGGGTGAAGATCCCGCCCATTGTCACCTATACCGTGCTGCGCCTGCTGGCGTTCCTCGTGCCTCTGGCGATCATGTGGTTCTTCTTCCCGATCATGCGCGAGCTCTGGTGGCTGACGGCGATCTTCGCCGCGCTCATCGGCATGAGCCTGTCGATCCTGTTCCTGCGCAAGCCGCTGTCAGGCGCATCCGCCGGGATCCACGAGCGTCGCGAGGCGCGCGGAGTCGGCCGGCAGAACGTGGCGGCGCAGGATGCCGACGCCGAGGACGCAGTGCTCGATTCGACGAACGACGAGACTGCCGCTCCCCGCGAGAGCTGATCCTCAGCCGACGAACGCCCAGTACAGCGCACCTGCGTATGCGAGCGCCGTGAGCGACGTGAGCCCCAGCGCGACCACGAGTTCGCGCGACCGGCGGTACGACCACACGATGATGATCGCGGGGATGCCGGCGAGCAGCGCCATCAGCGCGAGCCACGCGATCGGGTAGAGCAGCGCGATGAGCGCTGCGATCAGGAACGGCACGATGATGAACGCGGTGTACAGCGCCTGAGTGGCACGACGCCCGATCATCACGGTGAGCGTGCGCTTGCCGACCTCGCGGTCCTGATCGATGTCGCGCAGGTTGTTGGCGAGCAGCACCGCGCAACCGAAAAGGCCCGCGGCGATCGCGCCGAGCCACGCCTCCTGCGGCAGCTGGAACGCCTGGACCCAGGTGGTGCCGAGCACCGGGATGAGCCCGAAGAAGACGAAGACGAAGACCTCGCCGAGGCCGAAGTAGCCGTAGGGGCGCTTGCCGCCGGTGTAGAACCAGGCCGCGACGATGCAAGCGGCGCCGACCGCCAGCATCCACCACTGCCCGGTGCGGATCACGATCACGAGCCCGGCGAGCGCGGCGAGCGCGAAGAAGGCGAGCCCGATCATCAGCACAGTCTTGGGCTTCACGCGCCCCGAGGCCGTCAGGCGGGCGGGCCCGACCCGGTGGGCATCGGTGCCGCGGATGCCGTCGCTGTAATCGTTCGTGAAGTTCACGCCGATCTGCAGCAGAACCGCGACGGCGAGGCAGGCAAGGGCGATCACCCAGTGCAGCTCAGGATCGACCAACTGCGCGGCGCCCGTGCCGATGACCACGGGGGCCACTGCCAGCGGCAGCGTGCGCAGGCGCGCGGCGCCGATCCAGTCGCGGGCGGTGATCGGTGGCGCCTCGACGATCGGTCGCTTTGCGGGGTTGCCACTGGTGCGGACCGGCTTGCGCTTGGCCGGCGTCGTCTTGCGCTTCGAGGATGCTGCCACGGAGGGCAATCCTAGCGGCGGGGACTATGCGCCGTTCGGATTCGAATCCTTGCCTTCGAGCCACAGGGTGTCGCCGGCATCGGCGTGCGAACCACCGGAATCGACGTGCTTGGCGTCGATCTTCGCCCCCTTGGTGATCACATGCACCATGGCCATTCCGTGACCACGGCCGAGGTCGTAGTCGGACTTCAGCCATTCGAGGATGGGCGTCGCCTTGGTGGTCTCGTCGAAGCCCTTCTCGCGAGCGAGTTCGACGAGCTGGCGCGGGGTGAGTCCGGTCTTGGTCTCGACGGCGTCGAGGTAGGCCTGAAAGGACATGATTCTCCTGGTTTCGGTCAGTCGATGAAGGTCTGGATGATCTCGGCGGATGCGTGGATGCAGAGGATGCGCAGCGTGCCCTCGCCGATGTTGGTGAAGCCGTGCACGACGCGCGGCGGCACGGTCACGGTGTCTCCCGCTTCGGCGATCAGGATGTCGTCGCCGCGGCGGATCCGCACGGTCCCCTCGAGCACCACCCACGTCTCCGAGTAGGGATGCCAGTGCAGACCGGGGCCCTCGCCCGGCTGATTCTCGACGAAGAAGTACGAGACGTCCGCGCCGTGCTCGGCGCCGACGAACCGGCGTGTGCGACCGGTGCCGATGCGGGTCTGCGCAGCGGTGACGATTCCGTCTGGCAGGGATGCGGTGTTCATGCGTCCAGTCTCGACAGCGACACGGCCGCCCCCTAGAGTTTCGATGTGACTCGAAACATGACGGGAGTGGGCCCCGTCGAGGGCGTAGTGCACCCGGACCATCGCGTCGAGTTCGTGCTCAGCCGCGGCGACATCCAGGCCGTGCGCTTCGGCATCTCTCCCGGGCACGAACTGGCGCACGCCGTACGGGTGCTGTTGCGCCCTCAGCAGCATCCGCTGCAATGGGGCTGGCTGCGCGCCGTGCGCGACCGGCTCCCGCGCGAGGGCTTCCGCCTGCTCGCCGCCGTGATCGGCGACGACGGGTACCTGCCCGACTTCCTCACCGCGGCGCCGAGCTGGGACATGACACCGGCCGCCGAGCTCGAGGCGCTGCGCTCGACGCCGCTGGACCCGATGCGCGTGGACTTCGCGAAGATGGTGCTCCGCTCCAGCGGCTCTCGCCAGAGCGCCCTGCGGGAGATGCAGGATCAGCCCGCACGCGCGAGGGCGATGATCGCGGATGCCTGGCAGGAAGTGTGGGATGCCGCGCTGGCGCCGGTGTGGCCGCAGCTCGAGCGCCTGCTGCGGGCCGACATCGCGGTGCGCTCGCGCACGATCGCGACCTCGGGGATCAGCGGCATGGCCAACGGACTGCACCAGAACGTCAGCTGGGGCGCCGGCGCCGTGCGCGTGCGGCTACGCAGGCACAGCGAACAGGTGGACTGCCGCGGCAGCGGCCTCGTCCTCGTGCCGTCGGTGATGTCGTCGTGGGGATGCATGGTGCTGACCGAGCCGCCGGCGCAGCCGACGCTGTTCTATCCGGCGCGCGGGGTCACGGCGGGGTGGGCGCGGGATGCCGCCGACGTCGCCGGCGCGCTGAGCGCGCTGCTCGGCTCAGCGCGCGCTGAGATCCTGCTCGGCGCCGGCGCCGCGCGCACCACATCTCAGGTCGCTGCGGATACCGGGATCGCCGTGTCGACGGCATCCCACCACCTCACCGTGCTGCGCGACGCCGGGCTCATCGCCAGCGAACGCGACGGCGCACGGATGCTGCACCTGCGCACGCCGCTCGGCGAGGCGATGGTCGGAGCGGTGCTCTAGTCCTCGACCGCGATCGGCCTGTTCTCGTAGTACGTCTGCAGAACGACGGTGGTGCGAGTGCTGACGTTCGCGATGCCGCGGATGTCGCCGACGAGCTGCTCCAGGGCGCGCGGCGAGGCGACTCTGACGAACAGCATGTAGCTCGCGTCGCCCGCGATCGAGTGGCACGCCTCGATCTCGACGAGGTGTTCGAGCAGCTCGGGGGCGTTGTCGGGCTGCCCCGGATCGAGTGGGGTGATCTCGATGAACGCCGACAGCGGCTTGCCCAGCGCCTCGGCGTCGAGCATCGGACGGTAGCCAATGATCACCCCGCGCGATTCCAGCCTGCGCAGCCGCGACTGCACGGCCGACGTGGACAGCCCGACGGCGTCCGACAGCTGCGCCAGCGTCGCCCGGGCGTCGCGGGAGATCTCGGCGATGATCCGGCGGTCGACAGTATCCTCCATAGGTGGAAGAATATCGGCATACACACTGTTTCGCCGGATATTTTCCGCTGAGTCCACGATCGGAGGTCCCGATGTCCACTCCCCTTCAGAACACTGCCATCATCGGCGAGCCCGAGGTCGTCGAAGACGCCGCCACCGCCGAGAGCAGTGCCGCGTGGCGGATGCTGAAGGATGCCGCGATCGCGCTCCGCGAGCTGCAGATCAAGGACGGGTCGATCCCGTCCGCGGAGGACCACTCCGAAGCTCGCACGCACGTCGCCGCGATCACGGCCGGCATCCGTGCGCTCGCCCCCGCCTTTCCGCACGACGCCGAGTATCTCGCCGCGTCGGTCGCGGACTTCGAGCGCTGGGCGTCCGGCGGTTTCGAGGCGCCGGACTTCCTCGATTCCCTGATGGCGTTCCAGCCTCAGCAGCACCGGATCGACGGCATCCGTCACCTCGTCGTCTTCCCGATGTACACCCAGAACGGTTCGTCGGATCGGCTGGTCGAGGCGCTCATCGTCCAGGCGATCTGGCCCGAGTTCGTCGCGGAGCTGGAAGCCGGCGACTACGGCAACAAGCTGTTCGTCTCGCTTCGCCTGATCGATTTCACGCCCGGCTACGACACGAACTCGGCAGTGCTGTTCCCCGAGACCGTCGCGATGCGCGAGATCCCGCCGTTCACCTGGGGCGCGATCTTCCAGGACCGCGAGGCCGCCCGCTATCGGCGAGTGGTGCGTGCGGCATCCGAGATCACGAAACTCGAGCTGCCCGAGGAGGCGGCGCGGATGCTGGACGACCAGGATCTCGCCGAGAAGACGTTCGTGATGTGGGACATCATCCACGACCGCACGCACATGCGCGGCGACCTGCCGTTCGACCCGTTCATGATCAAGCAGCGGATGCCGTACTTCCTGTATTCGCTCGAGGAGCTGCGGTGCGATCTGACCGCGTTCCGCGAGTCGGTGGCCATCCAGAAGCGGCTCTCCGCCCGGGCGGTCGCTGAGCCCGCCGAAGCGCTGTCGGATGCCGAGCAGGAGATGCTCGAGCACGCCGGACTCGTCCAGTACGCGGTGATCTTCGACCGGATCTTCCGGTTCGCGATCACCGGCTCCCGGGTGCGCAACTACGACGGACTCGGCGGACAGCTGCTGTTCGCCTGGCTGCACCAGCGCGGCGTGCTGCACTGGACCGATACGCAGCTCACGTTCGACTGGGACGGTGTTCCGGATGCCGTGATCGCCCTCGGCGAGGCCATCGACGAGCTGTACTGGCGGTCGATCGACCGCCCGAAGACGGCGCACTGGCTGGCGGCGTACGAGCTCGTGAGCTCGGTGCTGACCCCGAACCCGGCATCCGTATGGGCACGAGGCCTGACGGACGAGGTGCTCGCGGGCGCTCCCAAGGGGTACACCGACGCGGTGCTGGACGACGAGTTCCCGCTGTCGATGTTCTTCGAGGCGCTGGAGAAGAAGATGCGCCCGGTGATCGCGTCGACCGCGGGAATCCGCGGCACCGACGACTGATCCGATGGGGACGCCGTGACTGTTGCGGGACGCACAATCGTGCTCGGTGGGGCAACGAGCGCGGCGGGGAGAGCGGTCACGCGGGCACTGGCGGATGCCGGAGCCCGCGTGATCGCAACCGGGAGGTCGGAGTCACGGCTGGGCGCATTGCGGGATGCCGGTGCGGAGGTCGTCGTCGCCGATGCGACCTCGCTCTCCGACATGCAGAGGTTCGCGGGGACGCTCGGGGCCGTCGACGCGGTGATACCGCTGGTCGGCGGATGGCGGGGAGGCGGCGGGCTCGCCGGGCAGTCCGATGAGGATCTCGCCGCCCTCCTGCCGGCGCTCGAGGCCGTGCGGGCGACTTCGCGCGCCTTCGACGCGCTGCTGCAGGCATCAGATGCCGGGCGCTTCGCGATCGTGTCATCCACCGCGGTCGCCCGCCCTCTCGCCGGCGGAGCGAACTACGCGGCGGTGAAGGCCGCGAGCGAGGCGTGGGCACGGGCGGTTGCGCACGGGTTCGCGAAGAGCGCTCGGGATGCCGGTGCGCCGCTGCGCGCGGCATCCATCGTGTTCCGGGCGAAGGCGCTGGAACCGGAGGCGCTCGCTGCGGCTGTCGTGGGGCTGTGGGATGCCGACGCCGCCGAGCTCAACGATCGCGTGATCGACCTCGGCTGAGGTGATCAGGCTTCGACTCGCCTTCGGCTCACTCACCCCGTTTCGTCTTCGGAGCGTTCGGCTCCTCCGCTCAACGAACGGCGAAAGAAGCGTTCGGCTCCTCCGCTCAACGACCCGCGAAAGACGCTCCCGCGGGTCGTTGAGCGAGCGAAGCGAGACGAAACGGGGTGAGCGAGCGCAGCGGGTCGAAGCCGACGTCAGGCGTGCGGGCCCGTCAGCCCGGGAGGCTGCCCCGGCACGGGCGGCGGCGCATCGACAGACTCGTTCGGCACCGCCGCATCCGGGATCTGCTGCTCCGGCGCCTGCTCGTAGAGCAGCGTCAGCTTCCGGTACGAGCGCGTGAAGAACGCGAGACCCGCCACGACGACCATGATGAGCCCGGCGAACAGGCACACCAGCGCGATGCCTCGGGCATCCCCCTCGCCCAGCAACCAGCCCCACTGCCGCTGACCCGCCGAGCTGCCCATGTACGGGATGATGATGAACTCCGCTATCGGCGCGATGAGGAACGCCGTGATCGGAGCAGCGCTCGCCTCCAGAGCCGCCGCCGTGCCGAACACGCGGCCCTGCCGCTGGAAAGGGACGACCTTCTGGATCACCGTCTGCTCTGCAGCCTCGATGGGCGGCACGAGCATCATGTACAGCCACATGCCGATCACGTACAGCGGCCACCACTCGCGCAGCATGAAGATCGAGCCGAGCAGACCCATGGCGATCACGACGAGCAGCATGGTCCGCACCGGCCGCTTGCCGAGCCCGAACTTCGCCACCAGTGCGCCGCCGATGAGGAACCCAGTCGACGCGAACGCGAGGGCGATGCCCCACAGTTGCGCGTTGAAGAGCGTCAGCCCATACGGATCCATCAGCGCCATGTAGACGCCGCCGATGAGGTTGTTGAATGTCGAGAAGATGATGAGCGCGAACAGCCCCGGAGCCAGACGGATCGCCTGCACGCTGCCGCGGAAGTCGAGCGCACCGGAAGAATCCGGATCGGGTACCGGCTCGGCCTCCGGGATCCGGATGAACAGCAGATGCACGAAGCTCACGCCCATGAAGACGATCGCGATGACCAGCGTCCACCCCATGCCGAGGAATCCGATCGACAGCCCCGAGAACACGCTCGTCACGAGGAAAGCGATGCCCTGCACCGTGCCGACCAGGCCGTTGGCGTTGGCCCGTTTCTCCTCCCCGATGAGCAGGGTCACCGTGGTCGAGAGCGCGATGTTGCGCAGCTGCTCGATTACACCGCCGAACAGGATGATCGCGGCGAACAGCCAGAACCAGGGCGCCCCGAGGTCCAGCAGCTGATCCTCGGTGAAGAAGAGGTAGAGCACGCCGGCGATGCCGAACGCCACGGCCGACACGATGCTCGACAGGACCATGACCGCGTGCTTGCGGTGCCGGTCGACGACCGTGCCGAACACCATCGCGAAGAGCGCGACGAAGAGCATGTACGCGCCGCCGATGATGCCCGTCGCGAGCACGGACTGCGTCTGGATGTACACCCAGAACGTCAGGGCGAACCAGAGGAAGCTCGTCGTCACGTTGGCGATGAGCGTGTTGATCAGGACGCCGATGAAGGCCCTTTGCGCTGCGGTGCGCTGCATGAGAAAAGAGTAGGCGTCACCGCCGACATCCGACATAGGCTGTTTCAGTGAGCACTCTGCATGACCCCGCGATCCGGGGATTCGCGTCGGATAACTACTCCGGCATCCACCCCGAAGTTCTCGCGGCCATCGCCGCCGCCAACGACGGCCACCAGATCGCCTACGGCGAAGACCACTACACCGAGCGCCTGCAGGAGGTCTTCCGCGGGCACTTCGGCGACGGCATCCAGGCCTTTCCCGTCTTCAATGGCACCGGCGCGAACGTCGTCGGTCTGCAGTCGATGCTCCCCCGCTGGGGCGCGGTGATCACGGCATCCACTGCGCACATCAACGTCGACGAGGGCGGTGCGCCGGAACGCATGGGCGGCATGAAACTGCTCACCGTCCCGACCGAGAACGGCAAGCTCACCCCCGAGCTCGTCGACCACGAGGCCTGGGGCTGGGGCGACGAGCACCGCGCGCAGCCGCTGGTGGTCTCGATCACCCAGTCCACCGAGCTCGGCACGCTCTACACCGCCGACGAGATCCGCGCACTCGCCGACCACGCGCACGACCACGGCATGCGTCTGCACATGGACGGCTCGCGCATCGCGAACGCCGCGGCGGCCCTCGACGTACCCGTGCGCGCCTTCACCCGCGACGCCGGCGTCGACGTGCTCAGCTTCGGCGGAACGAAGAACGGCGCCATGCTCGGCGAGGCGATCGTGGTGCTGAACGACGAGGCATCCGACGGCCTGATCTACAGCCGCAAGTACTCCATGCAGCTGGCGTCCAAGATGCGCTTCGTCTCGGCGCAGCTCATCGCTCTGCTCGAGGGCGACCTGTGGCTGCGCAACGCCCGCCACTCGAACGCCATGGCCGCGCGGCTTCGCAGCGGCATCGAGAACGGCCTCGCCGACGGGTCGATCCGCGGGGTCGGGTTCAGCCAGCCGACCCAGGTGAACGGCGTCTTCGCGACGCTCCCCGAGGGAGTCGCCGACCAGCTGCGCGAGGCGTTCCGTTTCTACGACTGGGATGCCGCACGCCGCGAAGTCCGCTGGATGTGCAGCTTCGACACCCAGGAGCAGGACGTCGACGCGTTCATCGCCGAGCTCAGTCGACTGACCACCGCCTGATTCATTCACTGGAATACAAATAAGATTCGCTTGTTGCATTGAGTACAGGCCCGACGAACGCCGGGTCGATCCCACAAGGAAAGAGGAGATCATGACTCGTTTCGATGGACGTGTCGCCCTGGTCACGGGCGGCGCAAGCGGAATCGGCAAGGCGACGGCTCGTCGCATCGCGTCCGAGGGCGGAACGGTCGTGATCGCAGACGTGCAGGACGACCTCGGCGCGCAGGTCGTCGCCGAGATCGAGAAGGACGGCGGCAAGGCGCTGTTCATCCACCTCGACGTCACCAGCGAAGACGGCTGGAACGACGCGGTCGCGAAGACCATCGAGACTTACGGCGGGCTGAACATCCTGATCAACAACGCCGGCATCGGCGACAACGAACCAATCGAGGTCACCTCGCTCGGAACCTGGGACAAGGTCGTCGCCGTGACGCAGACCAGCGTCTTCCTCGGCATGAAGGCCGCCGCCGAGGCCCTCAAGAAGAGCGGCAACGGCTCGGTCGTGAACACCAGCTCGATGTACGGCATCGTCGGCTCGGGCGTGAGCCCCGCCTACCACGCGGCCAAGGGCGCTGTGCGACTGCTCACCAAGACGACCGCTCTCGGCTGGGCCAAGGAGGGCGTGCGCGTGAACTCCGTGCACCCCGGCTTCATCGACACCCCGATCCTCGGCGAGACCGACCGCGACATGCTGATCGCCGGCACCCCGATGGGCCGCCTCGGCCGCCCTGAGGAGATCGCCGCTCTGATCACCTTCGTGGCGAGCGACGACGCCAGTTTCGCCACGGGCGCGGAGTTCGTCGCAGACGGCGGCGTTACCGCCGGCTGAGATTCCGCACTGAAGGATGCGGCGGGCCCTCCGGGGCTCGCCGCTTCTGCGTCAGCGGATCAGCGCAGCAGGCCGAGGCTCGCGAGCGCGTTGCGAATCAGCGTGCCGCGGCCGCCCTCCATCTCGGCGGCGACGGCATCGGAGGCCGCCTCCTCGGGGGAGAACCAGGTCACCTCGAGGGCGTCCTGACGCGGCTCGCACGTGCCCGTCACCGGCACGACGAACGCCAGCGACACGGCATGCTGCCGATCGTCGTGGTAGGCGCTGACCCCGGGGAGCGGGAAGTATTCGGCGACCGTGAACGGCAGCGGCTGCGGCGGCAGCAGCGGGAACGCCATCGGACCCAGGTCGTTCTCGATGTGCCGGAACAGCGCGTCGCGGACGGTCTCGCCGAACCGTACCCGACCGGACACGATCGTGCGGGTCATCTCGCCCAGCGGCGTCGAGCGGAGCAGGATGCCGAGCTCGGTGACCTGACCGGTCCCGTCCGTGCGCACGGGGATGGCCTCGACGTACAGCATCGGCAGCCGGCGCCGCGCCTCGGCGAGCTCGAACTCACTGAGCCAGGCAGGGTTGCTCGCGTCGGCGGGCAGCTCACTGAACTGCGAGAGGTCGTCGTCCTCGCCGTCGGGCTCTGGATCTGGTGTGCGCACCGCCATGCTCCATTTCTACCAGTGTCGGTGTGCGCTGGCAGGATGTCAGTGTGAGCGACCCCCTGATGATCGACGCGGATGCCACGCGGTGGGCACCCGGTGACCGTGACGGCCTGCCGCTGCTGGTGATGCTCCATGGCTACGGCTCAGACGAGAACGATCTGTTCGGGCTGGTCCCGTTCCTGCCGGACGGGATCGCCGTGGCATCCGTCGCCGCCCCGCTCACGCCGCCGTGGCCTTCGCCCGGGCGCTCCTGGTACCCGATCGAGGGCATGGAGAGCCGGCATCCGGATGCCGTCACCGCCGCCGCGCGAGCGCTGCTGCACTGGCTGGATGCCGCGGCCTCCGATGCCCCGAAGATCGCGCTGCTCGGCTTCTCGCAGGGCGCCGCGGTCTCTCTGCAGGCGATGCGACTGGATGCCGCCCGCTTCGGCGCGATCGTCGCGCTCAGCGGCTACGCCACCCCGGGAGACCTGCCCGACGACGAGGAGCTGCGCACGTCACAGCCTCGCGTGTTCTGGGGGCGCGGCACGCACGACGACGTCATCCCGCAGGCACTGATCGATCACACCGCGCAGTGGCTGCCCGACCACTCAGAGCTCACCGGCCGGGTCTACCCCGGCCTCACGCACAGCGTGTCAGAGGACGAACTGCAGGACGTGCGGGTGTTCCTGGAGAAGTGGCGGGACGGCTCAGCGGACTGAGCCGGGGCCGTCCGGATCGGCGTCGTCATCGAAGGCGTCGCCGTCAGTTGCAGCATCCTGCGGGCCGTCGGTTTCGGGACCGTCAGCAGTCTCGTCGGCACTGCCATCCCCTGGCTTCCGACGCCCGCTCGCACCGAAGGCGAGCGCGAACGCGATCCCGATCGCGATGCCGATCGCGATGCCCATTCCCATGTTGTCCAGAGCCGAGCCCATCGCGACGCCGACGCCCATTCCCAGCGCGATGCCGATGCCCCAGCTGGCGCGCTGACGGGCCTCGCTCCTGCTCATGTCGTGGTCGGCCATGACTTCACGGTACGTCGTCGCGGCGGTGACAGCATCCGCCGCTCGACGGATATCGCGACACGCCCGACGGTTGCGCCGCGCGACACGCCCGGGTAGCATCGTCGAGTCCTGTCCGCCGTGTTTGGAAGTTCATTGATCTGAGTCGTCGCCTCCGCGCCCATCTTTCCGCGCGCTGACACGACCCTTCCTTGTACGGTTTCGCCGCCGCCTTCGGCGTCGTTCTTCGACGCGCCCAGCCGCCGCGACCGGTGTCAGTGCATTCGCACACCCCGGAGACACGCATGTCAACACCCACCATCCACTCCTCGGTCACCCTCGACCGACTCACCTTCACCTGGCCCGACGGGTCCACTGCGCTCGACGGCGTCACCGGATCGTTCGGGACCGGCCGAACCGGCCTCGTCGGCCGCAACGGCTCTGGCAAGTCCACGCTGCTGCGGCTGATCGCGGGCGAACTCGTCCCGAAATCGGGGACGATCACGACGACCGGCGACGTCGCCTACCTGCCGCAGCAGCTCACCCTCGACACGGATCGCCGCGTCGCCGAGCTGCTCGGCATCGCTTCGGCGCTGGACGCGGTGCGCGCCATCACGGCGGGCGACGTCGACCCGGCGCACTTCGATGCGGTCGGCGACGACTGGGACATCGAGGCGCGCGCCGAGGTCGCTCTGGCCGAGGCGGGCCTGGACCCCTCGTTCCTCGACCGCTGCGTCGGAGAGCTGTCGGGCGGTGAAGCCGTACTGGTCGCCATCGCCGGCATCCGCCTGCGACGCGCACCGATCACTCTGCTCGACGAGCCGACCAACAATCTCGATCGCGCTGCGCGAGCAGCGCTCGCCGCGATGGTGCGCGCCTGGAAGGGCACGCTCATCGTGGTGAGCCACGACGTCTCGCTGCTCGAGCTGATGGACGACACTGCCGAGCTGTACGAACACACGCTCAGCGTGTTCGGCGGACCGTACTCGGAATGGCGGGCATGGCTGGATGCCGAGCAGAACGCGGCCCGTCAGGCCGAACGCGACGCGAAGCAGGCTCTCAAGAAGGAGAAGCGCCAGCGCATCGAGGCCGAGACGAAGCTCGCCGGACGTGCTCGAGTGGCGAACAAGGCGTACGTCGAGAAGCGCGTGCCGAAGATCATCGCGAACGGGCGGAGGATGGCCGCGCAGGTGTCGGCCGGCCGGCTGCGAACGGAGGTCGCCGAGAAGGAGGCCGAAGCGCGTGAGGCTCTGGACGCGGCGGGCCACCGGGTGCGAGGCGACGCCTCGATGAAGATCGAACTGCCCGATCCCGATGTGTCGCGTGGCCGGCGCATCGCGACGATCAGCGACGCCGAGCGATCCTGGGTGATCCAGGGACCGGAGCGCGTGGCGGTCATCGGCCGCAACGGTGTCGGCAAGACGACGCTGCTGCGGCGGCTGGTGGCACCCGTCGCCGATGAGCCGGCACCGACGCTGGACGCGCATGCGCACACCGACCGGATCGGCTACCTGCCGCAGCGGATCGACGGGCTCGACGACTCGCGATCGGTCATCGAGAACGTGGCGCTGGCCGCACCGGCGATCCCCGAGAAGCAACTGCGCAACCGGCTCGCCCGGTTCCTGATCCGCGGAGACACGACCGACCGCCCGGTCAGCACGCTGTCCGGCGGCGAGCGCTTCCGCACCGCGCTGGCGACGCTGCTGCTGGCCGACCCCGCACCGCACCTCGTGGTGCTCGACGAGCCGACCAACAATCTCGACCTCGACACGGTCGACCAGGTCGTCGAGGCGCTGCGCGCCTACCGCGGAGCCGTGCTCATCGTCAGCCATGACGACGCGTTCCTGGACCGGCTCGACCTCGATCTCATCCTTGAGCTCGATGCCGACGGTCGGCTCGGCGACGTGGCGGAGGCGGCTACTTAGCCCGGCTGCTGCGCATCGCCCTGGTGTGCGCGAGCGAGGGATCGGCGGCAAGCGCCGCGTACTCCTCCGAATCTCGCGGCACCAGGGCGACGCGCCCCTCCGCATCATGATGCGTGCCCCAGCCGTAACGCTTGCCGATCGGCGAGGACCGCAGGCACGGCTGCCCCTTCGAGAAGAACTCCACCCTGGCCGCCGCGTCATCCGGGTCGATGCCCTTGCGCAGCGCGTGCGTCTCGAAGATGACGTCGTCGGAGGTGCGGCCGTACGGCTTCTCGGCGATGAGCCGATAGTGCAGCGCCGCGATGGACAGGTTCTCGGCGATCGGCGGCTCGGCGCCGTGATCGATCGGACAGTCCTCGGACACCTCGATGAACGTGCCCTGGTAGTTCGTCGCGTGGTCAGCCATGACACCACCATCCACCCGCGCAGGAACATTGTCGAGAGCGCATGTCGGATGCCTGCACGAAGATGGAGGGATGAGCGATGTGCTCGACAGGTTCACCCCGGCCACGCAGGACTGGTTCCGGGGTGCCTTCGCCGCGCCCACCAACGCGCAGGCGGGAGCATGGGAGGCGATCTCCGCCGGCAAGCACGCTCTCGTGGTCGCTCCGACCGGATCGGGCAAGACGCTGTCGGCGTTCCTGTGGGCGATCGACAGCATCTTCCGCGAGAAGACGGATGCCGTGGATGCCGTCGGCACCCGCATCCTCTACATCTCTCCGCTGAAGGCACTCGGCGTCGACGTCGAGCGCAATCTCCGCTCCCCGCTGGTCGGCATCGGCCAGTCCGCGCGAAGGCTCGGCGTCGACGCGCCGGGAGTGACGGTCGGCGTGCGCTCGGGAGACACGACCTCGAGCGATCGCCGCAAGCTCGTCACGAACCCGCCTGACATCCTCATCACCACGCCCGAGTCTCTGTACCTCATGCTCACCAGCCGGGCCGGTGAGACGCTGCGCGGAGTGCACACGGTGATCATCGACGAGGTGCACGCGGTCGCCGCCACCAAGCGCGGTGCGCACCTCGCAGTGAGCCTGGAGCGCCTGGACGCGCTGCGCCGCGCCGCGGGGGCGGATGCTGCGGCTCAGCGCATCGGGCTGTCAGCGACCGTCCGGCCGATCGACGAGGTGGCGCGGTTCCTGGGCGGTTCGGCGCCGGTCGAGATCGTCGCGCCCAAGGCATCGAAGACGTTCGAGCTCTCCGTGTCGGTCCCGATGGACGACATGACCAATCCCCCGCCGCCCCCTGGGGTGCCGGCGGCCGACGACGCGGATGCCGAGTACACCGAGGTCACCGGGTCCGTCTGGCCGCACGTCGAAGAGGCCATCGTCGATCGCATCCTCGAGAACAGCTCGACGATCGTCTTCTCCAACTCGCGTCGCCTGGCGGAGCGTCTGACCGGGCGGCTCAACGAGATCTACTCGGAGCGGATCGGCGTGCCGCTGCCTGATGCGTCGGCGCCGCCCGCCGCGATGATGGCGCAGGCGGGCTCCACCGCGGGCGCTGACCCCGTACTCGCCAAAGCGCACCACGGCTCGGTGTCGAAGGAGCAGCGGGCGCTGGTCGAGGAGGAGCTGAAGTCCGGCATCCTGCGCTGCGTCGTCGCGACCAGCAGCCTCGAGCTCGGCATCGACATGGGCGCGGTCGATCTCGTCATCCAGGTGGAGGCCCCGCCGTCCGCGGCATCCGGTCTGCAGCGCGTCGGGCGCGCCGGCCACCAGGTCGGTGAGGTGAGCCGCGCCGCGCTCTTCCCGAAGCATCGCGGCGATGTGCTGCACACCGCGATCGTCACCGAGCGGATGCTGGCGGGTCAGATCGAGGCGATCGCCGTGCCGCGCAATCCGCTCGACATCCTGGCTCAGCAGACCGTCGCGGCCTGCGCGCTGGATGCGATCAGCGTCGAGGAGTGGTTCGAGACCGTGCGCCGGTCCGCACCGTTCCAGTCCCTGCCGCGCTCCGCGTACGAGGCCACGCTCGACCTGCTGGCCGGGCGCTTCCCCTCCGACGAGTTCGCCGAGCTGCGCCCGCGCCTGGTCTGGGACCGGGATGCCGGCACTCTGACCGGGCGCCCCGGCGCGCAGCGGATCGCGGTCACCAGCGGCGGCACGATCCCGGACCGCGGGCTCTTCGGCGTGTTCGTCGCGGGCGAGGGCGCCGGCCGCCGTGTCGGAGAACTCGACGAGGAGATGGTCTACGAGTCCCGCGTCGGCGACGTCTTCACGCTCGGGACGACGAGCTGGCGCATCGCCGAGATCACGCACGATCGGGTCAACGTGATCCCGGCGTACGGACAGCCCGGCAAGGTCCCGTTCTGGCACGGCGACGGCATCGGCCGCCCGTACGAGCTCGGCGAGGCGCTCGGAAAGTTCTCGCGCGAGGTGGATGCCGCCGCTCCCGAGAAGGCCGCACAGCGCCTCATCGACGCGGGTCTCGACGAGCAGGCCCGTGCCAACCTCCTCGCGCACCTGCGGGAGCAGCGTGAGGCCACTGGCACCCTTCCGACCGACCGGAACCTCACCGTCGAGCGTGGCCGAGACGAGGTCGGCGACTGGCGCGTCATCCTGCATTCCCCGTACGGCATGAAGGTGCACGCGCCGTGGGCCCTGGCGATCAATGCGCGTGTGCGCGAGCGCCTGGGTGTCGAAGGATCGGCGGTGGCGAGCGACGACGGCATCATCGTGCGCATCCCGGATGCCGACGCCGAGCCGCCTGGTGCGGACCTCTTCGTCTTCGACGCCGACGAGATGGAGCACATCGTCACTGAGGAGGTGGGCGGGTCCGCCCTGTTCGCCTCCCGGTTCCGCGAGTGCGCCGCCCGCGCGCTGCTCATGCCTCGCATGAACCCGAACAAGCGGACGCCACTGTGGCAGCAGCGGCAGCGATCCGCGCAGCTGCTCGAGGTGGCGCGCCGGCATCCGACTTTCCCGGTGATTCTCGAGACCCTGCGAGAGGTGCTGCAGGACGTCTACGACCTGCCCTCGTTGCGCCGTCTCACCACCGCGATCGCCGAGCGCCGCGTGCGGCTCGTCGAGACCGAACCCGCGCAGCCGTCGCCGTACGCGCGCGACCTGCTTTTCGGCTACGTCGGCGCGTTCATGTACGAGGGCGACTCGCCGCTGGCCGAACGCCGTGCGGCGGCGCTCTCGGTCGATCCCGCTCTGCTCGGCGAACTGCTCGGCACGGTCGAGATGCGCGAGCTGCTCGACCCCGACGTCATCGCGCAGTTCGAGCGCGAGGCGCAGCGGCTGGAGCCGGACCGTCATGCCCGCGGCATCGAGGGCGTCGCCGACCTGCTGCGCACGCTCGGCCCGCTCGATGCCGCCGAGGTCGCCGAGCGGTTGGAGCCGGACCCTTCGACAGGCTCAGGGCCCGGCACCGAGGCGTTGAGTGGGCCGGAAGGTTCTCCCCGCGGGTCGTTGAGCGAGCCGGACGGTCCTCCACGCGGGTCGTTGAGCGAGCCGGAGGCGAGACGAAACGGGTTGAGCGAGGACGGCGAAGCCGCCCGAGTCGAAACCACTCTCGCTGAAGCCCAAGCCCACCTCGACACCCTGATCACTGCCCGCCGCGCCATCCCTGTCACGATCGCAGGTGCCTCGCGGGTCGCCGCCATCGAGGATGCCGCACGCCTCCGCGACGCGCTGGGAGCGGCGCTGCCGACCGGCATCCCGGTCGCCTTCCTCGAACCGGTAGCCGACCCGCTCGGCGACCTCGTCTCCCGATACGCGCGCACGCACGGCCCGTTCACGACCGATGCCGTCGCCGCCCGATTCGGTCTCGGAACGGCCGTCGCACGCCACACGCTGCAGCGTCTCGAGCAGTCCGGACGGGTGACCAGCGGGTACTTCCTGCCCGAGGCCTCCGGAGCCGCGACGGAGAACGAATGGTGCGACACCGAGGTTCTGCGGCGGCTGCGCATGCGCTCTCTCGCCGCGATCCGCGGCAGTGTCGAACCGGTCGCCCCGGAGGCGTACGCGCGATTCCTGCCGGACTGGCAGCACCTCACCCGACCCCTGGAGGGCATCGACGGAGTGCTGGCCGTGGTCGAGCAGCTCTCCGGTGTGCCGATTCCCGCGAGTGCCTGGGAATCGCTCGTCCTTCCGTCGCGGGTGCGCGACTACTCCCCCGGGCTGCTGGACGAGCTCACCTCGAGTGGCGAGGTCGTCTGGGCGGGGCACGGGACGCTTCCCGGGCGCGATGGCTGGGTGTCGCTGCATCCCGCCGATCTCGCACCCTTCACACTTCCGGTGACCGACGCCGAGATCGCGCCGGATTCGCTCGAGCACACACTCCTGGAGGCGCTCGGACGCGGCGGCGCCTACTTCGCCGCACAGCTGAAGGAGATGGCCGGTGCAGAGAACGAGCAGTCCGTGCTCGAGGCCCTGTGGAACCTGACCTGGTCGGGTTTCGTCACCAACGACACCTTCGCCCCCGTGCGTACGTTGCTCGCCGGCGGATCGCAGGCCCACAAGTCGGTGCGGCGGGCTCCGCGGGCGCGAACGTTCCGCGGCGTCTCCTTCTCGGGGCTGTCGGGCCCCGCACAGCAGTCACGGCCGACGGCCACGGGCGGACGGTGGTCGCTGCTCCCCACGGCCGGTCCCGCGGAGGCCTCGGCGACGGCATCTCGCCGCGCTACCGTTTCCGCCGGCCTGTTGCTCGATCGCTACGGCGTCGTCACGCGAGGAGCAGTGCAGTCCGAGGGCACACCCGGCGGCTTCGCCCAGGCGTATCGAATCCTCGCGGGGTTCGAAGAGGCCGGGCACTGCCGGCGCGGCTACGTCATCGAGAAGCTCGGGGCGGCGCAGTTCGCGGCATCCACGACCGTCGATCGGCTGCGCACGTTCGCGAACCTGCCCGATCCTGCACCCCTGCGGTCCATCACTCTCGCTGCGACGGATCCGGCGAACCCGTACGGCGCCGCGCTCGCGTGGCCGCGACGCGAGGGCGTCTCGCACCGCCCCGGTCGCAAGGCCGGCGGGCTCGTCGTGCTCGTGGACGGGGCGCTCGTGCTGTACCTGGAACGAGGCGGCCGCACGGTGCTGGCGTTCGATGACGATCCGGAGGTGCTACGGGCGGCGGCATCCGATCTCGTCGCCACCTCACGCGCCCGCCGGCTCGAAACGCTCACCGTGGAGAAGATCAACGGCGAACCGATCTACGGCACGACCTTCGCCACAGCCCTGCAGGAGGCCGGTTTCGTGCCGACTCCGCGGGGATACGCCCTGCGGAAGGCCATCTGAGACTGGTACGATATCTGGTACAAGTCGGGAGGAATCATGGCAATCACCACGAGCGAGGCACGTCGCGATCTGTTCGGGTTGATCGAGCGAGTCAACCTCGACCACAGCGAAGTGGAGATCACCTCGCGGCGAGGATCAGCCGTGCTGATGTCGAAGGACGAGTACGACTCGCTCATCGAGACCAGTTACCTGCTGCGCTCGCCCGAGAATGCGCGGCGTCTGCTGTCGGCCCTGGACTCGGCGCGCTCCGGGAGCGTCGAGGAGCACGACCTCCGCGACGCATGACCACCGCCCGGCTCCTCACCTGGACGCCCGAGGCGTGGGAGGACTACCTGCACTGGCAGACGCAGGATCGGAAGACTCTGCGGCGAATCAATCAGCTCATCGCGGACGTGCTGCGCGACGACCCTTTCGAGGGCATCGGCAAACCCGAGCCGCTGCGGCATGCTCTAGCCGGTGCCTGGTCGCGGCGCATCGATGAGGCGAACCGCCTGGTGTACGTCGCCGACGCGACGCACGTCACCATCCTTCAAGCGAGGTACCACTATTGATTCGGGAGTTCTTCGCCGGTGTGGGCACGCTGCTGCGCGGGTTCGGGATGTGGAAGTCGAACACGAGGCTCTTGGCCCTGGGCCTGATCCCGGCGTTCATCGCGTGGCTGGTTCTGCTGGCCGCGCTCGCGCCGCTCGTGATCTGGTTGGGTCCGATCACCGACTGGATGACCCCGTTCGCGGACGGCTGGACCGCACCGTGGCAGGGTGTCCTGCGATTCGGCCTCGGTGCTGTGGTGCTGGTCGCCTCGCTCGCCCTCGCCGCGGCGGTCTTCACCGCCCTCACTCTGACGATCGGCGACCCGTTCTACCAGCGGATCTGGCGTGGCGTCGAGCGCTCGCTCGGCGAGGAGCCGACTGGCGAGACCGGTTTCTGGGCGACCGTGGGTGAGGGCATCCGCCTCGTCTTCCTCGGCCTGCTCGTCGCGCTCGTGACGCTCGTGATCGGCTTCGTCCCCGTGGTCGGCGGTGTGGCGGCATCCATCATCGGCGTCGTCCTGAACGGCAGGGTACTCGCCCGCGAACTCACCGGACGTGCCTTCGATGCGCGCGGGCTCACCGGATACTCACGATCCGGGATGCTGCGCGCAGGCCGCGCCCGCGTCATCGGCTTCGGCGTGGCGACGCAGCTGTGTTTCCTTGTGCCGTTCGGCGCGATCGTCACGATGCCCGCCGCGGTCGCCGGTTCGACGCTCCTCGCGCACGACCTGCTGCGGCGCGCGAATCCCGACCGGACGCCGGAGGTGTCGCAAAGTGCCGCTCCCGCGCCCGCCGGGCGGCAGGAAGAGCCACCTCCAGGGAGAGCAGCCGCGACCTCCACGCGGGAGGTGTCGCAAAGTGCCGCTCCCGCACCCGCCGGGCGGCAGGAAGCGACACCTCCCGGGCCGACCGCAAGCGCGCCGCCGCCGCCTCCACCGGGGCCGCCCCGTGCCTGAGGGCGACACCGTCTTCCGCACCGCGCGGCGGCTCGACGAGGCCCTTGCCGGGCACGAGGTCACGCGGTTCGATCTGCGCGTCCCGCATGTCGCGACCGCGGATCTCACGGGCGCCACGATCCGCGGCTGCGCGGCGCGCGGCAAGCACCTGCTGCTGCACATCGGCGATCACACGCTGCATTCTCATCTGCGCATGGATGGCGCGTGGTTCCTGTACCGACCGGGTGAGAGGTGGCGGCATCCGGCGTTCAAGGTGCGCGCGATCGTCGGCACGACCACGCACGAAGCCGTCGGCGTCGACATCGCCGACATCGAACTGATCCCCACTCGCGACGAGGAGCAGATCGTCGGGCATCTGGGTCCCGATCCCCTCTCCGACGACTGGGATGCCGCGACTGCGGCGGCCCGCCTGAGCGCCGATGCCCGCAGCATCCACGTCGCTCTGCTCGACCAGCGCAACGTCGCGGGCTTCGGCAACGAGTACGCCGCCGAGCTGCTGTTCCTGCGCGGGATCCTGCCGACCACGCCTGCGACAGAGGTCGACACGGCAGCCCTCGTCGACCTCGGTGCCCGCACGATCCGCGCCAACCGCGAGCGGGTCGATCGCACCTTCACCGGGGTGAACCGGCCAGGACGCACGACCTGGGTGTACGGCCGCGCGAACCGGCCGTGCCGACGATGCGGAACGCTGATCCGCCGCGGCGAGCAGGGTGCCGATCCGACTCGCGAGCGCATCACTTTCTGGTGCCCGAACTGTCAGCGCTGACGGTCAGAACCACTCGATCCGGTTCAGCATCCCGATTCGGGAATGAATTCGCCCCTCCCATGGTTGTTGATATATCCGGAGATGTCCGGACTGGGAGGAATCTTGGGTAAGAACTACATCGATATCGAGGACGACCAGGGCACGACGCTGCGTTATCGCAAGCACGTCAACGGCCGTGGCCTTGTCGCGCACGGCGCGAAGGTGCATCCGAAGGCCGTTGTCGAGGTCGGCGCCTATGTCGAACCGGGGGCTCGCGTGGGCGCGGGAGCCAGAGTGATCCGCGGAGCGTGGGTCGAACCGGATGCCGTGATCGGCGAGAACGCCTACATCGACGCCCACGCGCACATCGGCGAGGGTGCAGCCGTCGGCGAGGGCGCCCACATCGGCGTCCGCACCGACATCGGCGCCGGAGCCCGCATCGCACGAGGTGCCCGAATCGGTGACGACGAGACCGTCGCAGCGGGGCTCCGCATCGCCACCGACCGGAAGGGTCTCTGGCTGGCCGCCTGAGCCCGGTCGGGTCTGCGAGGTCCGCGCGCTACTTCAGCGCGCGCCGGATCAGGATCGAGGCGCTCTCGACGACCACGACCATCGCGATGATCACCAGCACGTAGGCGAGCACTTCGTCGAAGTGCCTCCCCTGCAGGGCGTTCAGCAGCAGGAATCCGATGCCGCCTGCGCCCACGATGCCGAGCAGCGTCGCCGAGCGGATGTTCTGCTCGAGCAGGTACATCAGGTGGCTGACCATCGCGGGCACCGACATCGGCAGCGTCGAGGAGAAGAACACCTGCGTGCGTGTGCTGCCGCCTGCCGCGAGCGCGCGCTCCGGTCCGTTCGGCACCTCCTCCATCGAGTCACCGATGAGCTTCGCGAGCAGTCCCACTCCGCCGATGCCGAGGGCCAGCGCGCCGGCCTGCGGACCGATGCCGGCCGCGATGATGAACAGGATCGCCACGACGAGATCGGGGATCGCTCGGATGAACAGGGCGATGCCGCGGAAGGTGTTGCGGATCCAGCTGTTCGGTGCGACGTTCCGCGCTGACAGCGGGCCGACCACGGCGGAGATGATCGCGCCCATGAGCGTGGCGGCGAAGGCGATCTGGATCGTCGTCACCACGGCCGCCGTGACATCGGCGACGCTGCGGCTGCCGAAGTGCGGGGGCCAGATCGCGCGGTCGCGCGCGGGATCGACGAGCTCGTTCCATGACGGCGCGAGCATCTTCGTGATGTCGGGTGCCGCGTAGACGAACGCGCCGATGACGACGAGGATGCCGACCCAGATCCACAGCGTGTTGCCGATGCGGCTGCGGTCCCAGGGCCGGTGCATGGCCGCCTCGATGCGGGCGTGGCGATCCAGCGTTCTGATCGTCCCCGTGCTCTTCGCATCCGCGACGGCGGGCTTGCTGCGCGCGACGGCGCGGGCCACCGTGTCGCCAAGACCCTTGCCGGTCGGCTGCACGCCGAGGAGGCGGGTGCGCAGCAGTGACGAGACGACCTCGAACAGCACGCAGAGGACGATGATGATCACCACGAGCGGGATGACGCGTCGCATCCCCGCAGGTCCCCCGTGCAGCGCTTCGTCGAGCTCGTAGCCGATGCCGATCACTCCGACGACACCGAGGATGACGGTGCCGCGCAGGTTGATGTCGGCGCGGTGGAGAGCGACCGCGATCCACGCCGGAAGCACCTGCGGAACGACGCCCGACCAGAACTCCTGCGACTTCGAGCCTCCGGCGGAGCGGATGGCGAGCCGCGGACCCTCGTCGATCTGCTCGATGGCATCGGCGAACATCTTCGAGATCATGCCGACCGAGTGCAGGCCGATCGCGACGATGGCCGGCAGCGTCCCGGAGTTGAACCAAAGGAAAGCGAAGATCACCACGAAGACGACGTCGGGGACAGCGCGAGCGATGACGCCGATGCCGCGGCAGGCGGCCAGCACGAGCCCGTGCGGCGTGGTGTTGCGTGCGGCCCCGTAGGCCACCGGCACCGAGAGCACGGCAGCCAGCGCGGTACCGGCGATCACCAGCGCCAGCGTGATGACGATCGTGAGGAACATCTCCCAGATCGGCGCGAAACCGACCCAGGTGGTCACGTACGTCGTCGTGCCGTCGGCCTGACGCTCGCCGGCGACCTCCCAGCCCGGCCACTGCATGGGGGTCGCCATCCCGAGGAAGCGGGCGATGTTCTTGCCCGTCGTATCGAGACTCTTCAGGCTGTAGTCGAGTCCGATGAACGACCAGACACCGAGGGCGAGGATCGCCATGATGACACCGTAGGAGACGATCGTGGACAGTCGCGGCGCCGGACGCCGGACGAGTGCGGAGCGAGCGGCGATAGCCGTGGGGCGTTCGGCGACCGTGGTCACGCGGGCTCCTCGTTCGCGAAGTCCTCGGCGAGGCGGTCGCGAGCGGATGCCGCACGCTGCGCCTCCTGGCTGCGCACCTGTTCGCGCGCCTCGGCGAGCTCGTCCTCGAGCGCCGCGATCTCACTGGTCGTGGTGGCGACGCGGCCGTAGATCTCCATGACCTCTTCGCGGCTGAGGTCGTCGGTGCGCGTGTCGAGCACGACCCGGCCGGCGCGCAGGCCGACGATGCGGTCGCCCCAGCTCAGTGCCAGATCGACTTGGTGCAGTGAGCAGATGACGGTCAGCGATCGTTCGGCCGCGATCTCTCGGATCAGCGCCATCACCTGGCCGCTCGACTCGGGGTCCAGGGATGCCACGGGCTCATCGGCCAGGAGGATCTCGGGGTCCTGCATGAGTGCGCGGGCGATCGCCACGCGCTGCTGCTGGCCGCCGGAGAGCTGATCGGCCCGCTGGTAGGCGAACTCGAGCAGCCCGACCCTGTCGAGATGGCCGAGTGCCTTCTCGCGCAGGGCGCGCGGGTAGGTGACGATGCCCACGCGCGGGCCGCGCAACGACGACAGACCGCCGGTGAGCACGTTCTCGAGTACGGTGAGCGCGCCGACGAGCTCGAACTGCTGGAAGATGAAGCCGATGCGACCGCGCAGGGCGCGCAGGTGCCGACCGATGAGCCCCGCGACGGGTTCGCCGAGGGAGACGACGGCCCCCTCGGTAGGGGTCTCCAGCCCGTTCATGTGACGCAGGAGCGTCGACTTGCCCGAGCCCGAGAGCCCGAGCAGGACGACGATCTCTCCTGGTTCGACGGACAGCGACACCCCCTCCAGTGCCGGGACTTTGGCTCCGGGGTAGGTCTTGCCCAGATCTGTGATCCGGACTGCGGGGGTGTCGCTGTTCGTCATGTCAATTGCTCCTGGCTGCGTCTACGTGGGATCGGACAGGGTCAGGCGCGGCAGGCCTCGACCTCATCGGCGATCTCGGTGCACAGCGTGCGGATGAGGTCGTAGTACGCGTCGTCGACGGCACCGAAGCCGAACCAGCCGTCGGTGAGGAACTCGTTGAGCTCGACGCCCGCGTCGGTCAGGTCGGACTGGGTGCTGTCGGCGAGAGCCGCGACCAGCTGGTCCTGCACGTCCTGCGGCAGAGCGGCCTGCATGACGATGGGAGCGGCGGGAACCTGCACGCGCTGGACCTCTTCGAGCTCACCAGACTCGATCAGCGGGTCGGCGTCGATGTCCTGCGCGAAGCCGACCTGGCAGTCGGTGCCCTCGGCGACCTTCCTGGCGTTGAGGTCGTGCTCCTCGCCGAAGAAGCGGTCGTCATCGGCGACGGTGACACCCGCCTCGAGGAGGCCGCCCATCGGAACCGCGAAGCCCGAGGTCGAGGTGGGGTTGACGAAGCAGACCGGGCGATCGGCGAAGTCCTCGAGCGAGGTCACGTCGGTGGCCGCGGGGTTCTTGACGGCGACGGAGAAGTAGCCGGGCTCTGCACCCTCCTGGGTGATCTGCGCGCCGATCGGAACGATGTCGGCGCCGGCGTTCTGCGACTGGAAGTACGTGAAGGCGGAGATCTGCGCGATGTCGATCTGGTCGGCGGCGAGGCCCTGCACGACGGCGGTGTAGTCGGTCGCCTGGAAGAACTCGACGTTCTTCCCGGTGATCTCGGCGATCCAGTCGGCGATCGGCTGGGCGTCCTGGTCGGCGCCCTCGTGGTCGGGAAGGACGGCGAAGACCAGCGTGTCGGAGTCACCGGAGGCGAATGTGCCCTCGGCGTTTCCGCCGTCGGTGGAGGAGTCGGCGGTGTCGGCGGCGCAGGCCGTGAGACCGAAGGCGAGGGTGAGGCCGGCGGCGAGCGCGAGTCCGCGCTTGAGGGTGGACTGCATGGAGGAACCTTTCGAAGGTGCGGGTGCAGGGTGATGTGCTCGGCTGGGACGCCGACCTCCACGAGCTAACGGGCGCAGAGCGACCAGCGCGGATAGAGAACCTGACGTGGCCGTGAACTCGACATGAACAGCCGAGTAGCCTGAACGCATGGCATCGCGCACGTCCACCCCCCGCACATTCCGGCTGGGCGCTGTCCCCGGCGCGACACCAGGCAAGTGGATCGACACCTGGAAGCAGCGGATGCCGCGAGTCCTCCTGGAACTCGTGCCGATCGAATTCGCCGATCAGCGCACAGCGATAGACGACCTGGATGCCGCGCTCGTGCGCAGACCGCTCGACGATGCCGACGATCTGCACGTCATCCCGCTGTATGACGAGGTTCCGGTCGTGGTGGCATCCGCGGAGTCGCACCTCATGGCCGCAGATCAGCTCACCGCCGACGACCTCGTCGGTGAAGTGCTGATCACCCCGCTCGACGACGTGCTCGGCCCACTGTCGCTGCCGACCGTCGCGCCGAAGTTCTCGCCGCTCGCGACGACGGCGGATGCCATCGCCACTGCCGCATCGGGTGTCGGCATCGTCGTCGTACCGATGTCGCTGGCGCGCCTGCACCAGCGCAAGGACGTCGGCTACCGCCCCCTGCTGGCAGGACCGACGTCCCCCGTCGTCCTCGCCTGGCGGCGAGATCGGACCACGGAGGACGTCGAGACCTTCATCGGGATCGTCCGCGGACGCACCGCGAACTCCTCGCGGTGAGGCCGAGCGATTCGGAGCCTGGCTTCGACTCGCTGGCGCTCGCTCACCCCGTTTCGTCTCGCTGACGCTCACCGCACCGCACCGCACCGCACCCCGCAGGGCACAGTAGTGCGGGTCGTTGAGCGAAGGCGCGAAGCGCCGAAGTCGAAACGGGCTGAGCGACCGAAGGAAGTCGAAGCCACCTTCCGATCAGGCCGCCAGGACGGGGGCCTGTACCGCGAGGCCCTCGGCTCCGGCATCCACCTGCACGGCGCCGCCGTCCGCGAGTTCCCCCGACACCAGCAGGTCCGCGATCCGGTCGTCGACCTCGCGCTGGATCAGCCGGCGCAGTGGCCGCGCACCGTATTCGGGCTCGTACCCGTGCTCGCCCAGCCACTCGACCGCGGCGTCCGTGACCTCGACAGCGATAGAACGCTCCGCGAGCCGCGCGGACGTCGCCTGGAGCATGAGCCGCACGATCCGTCCGAGCTCGTCACGCGTCAGCTTCTGGAACAGCACGATCTCGTCGATCCGGTTCAGGAACTCCGGACGCATCGCCTCACGGAGCTTGCCCATCACGCGTGCGCGGAGGTCGGCCTGAGACGCGAACCCGTTCGCGGAAGCATCCTGCGAAGACACGAAACCGAGCGCTCCCGAACGCGAGGCGAGGAACTCCGAGCCGATGTTCGAGGTCATCACGATCACCGTGTTGCGGAAGTCGACCGTGCGGCCTTGACCGTCGGTGAGGCGGCCGTCGTCGAGCACCTGCAGCAGCAGGTTGAACACGTCGGGGTGCGCCTTCTCGATCTCGTCGAACAGCACGATCGAGTACGGGTTGCGTCGCACGCGCTCGGTGAGCTGTCCCGCCTCGTCGTAGCCGACGTATCCCGGAGGGGCGCCCACGAGCCGCGAGACCGTGTGCCGCTCGCCGAACTCGCTCATGTCGAAGCGGATCACGGCGTTCTCGTCGTCGAAGAGGCGGTCGGCGAGAGCCTTCGCCAGCTCGGTCTTTCCGACGCCGGTCGGACCGAGGAACAGGAACGATCCCACCGGGCGGCGGGCGTCGCCCATGCCGGTGCGGCTGCGTCGCACGGCACGTGCCACCGCGGCCACGGCGTCGTCCTGACCGATCACGCGCGCGTGCAGGTCGGCCTCGAGATCGGCGAGACGCTCGCGCTCGTCTTCGGTGAGCCTGCTGGCCGGGATGCCGGTGGCACGCGCGATCACCTCGGCGATCTCGCGCTCGTCGACGATCGCTGCGGCGTCGTCGGTGCGACCGGCGGATGCCGCATCGATCCGGGCCTGGACCGCCGCCATCTCATCGCGCAGCCGCGAGGCCTCCTCGTACTGCTCCGCAGTCACGGCGGCGTTCTTGCGCGACTCGAGGTCGGCGAGTTCCGCCAGCAGCGCCGACGGGTCCTCGGGCAGGCCGAGCTTCAGCCGCAGCCGGGCGCCCGCCTGGTCGATCAGGTCGATCGCCTTGTCAGGAAGCACACGGTCCGGCAGGTAGCGGGCGCTCATCGTCACGGCGGCGCGCAGCGCGGCATCCGTGTAGGTGACCGCGTGGTGCTGCTGGTAGGCGTCCTTCAGCCCCTCGAGAATCCGAACGGCGTCCTCGATGGAGGGCTCGTCGACCTTGACCGGCTGGAAGCGGCGTTCCAGTGCCGGGTCCTTCTCGATCTGGCGGTACTCCTTGAGCGTGGTCGCACCGACCATGTGCAGGTCGCCGCGGGCGAGGCGGGGCTTGAGGATGTTCCCGGCATCCATCGCCCCTTCGCCGGCTCCGCCTGCGCCGACCACAGTGTGCGCCTCGTCGATGAAGACGATCACCTCGTCCTTGTGCGCGTCGATCTCGTCCATGGTCTGGGTGAGTCGCTCCTCGAAGTCACCGCGGTAACGGGTGCCGGCCAGCATGGCGGGCAGGTCGAGCGCGATGACGCGGCGGCCGGCGAGCTGCGCGGGGACGGCGCCGTCGACTATCGCCTGCGCGATGCCGTCGACGATCGCGGTCTTGCCGACGCCCGCCTCACCGATCAGCACCGGGTTGTTCTTGGTGCGGCGGCTGAGGATCTCGATGGTCTGCTCGATCTCGTCGCTGCGGCCGATCACGGGGTCGAGCGCGCCCTCGCGCGCCCGTGCGGTGAGGTCGGAGCCGTACTTGTCGAGCATGGGCGACTCGGATGCCGTGGCCTCCGCGTCGGCGGTCTCGCCGCCGACCGGGGCGGTGACGTGCTCGCGCGCGCCCTGGGTGAGTGCCTCGGCCGTGACGCCGGCGCGGGCGAGGACCTGACCGGCCGGCACATCCTGGCCGAGCACGAGCGCGAAGAACAGGTGCTCCGGATCGATGTATGTGGCGCCGGCAGAGCGTGCCACCTGGTAGGCGTGGAAGAGCGCGCGGCTCGCGCTCGGCGTGATCGTGGCGGCGGCCACTCCGGTCGCTTCGCCGGGGAGCGGCAGTCGGGCCTCGACGGCCTCGACGATCTGCGCGGGCTGCACGCCGATGTTCTCGATCGCGCGCACGACCGTGTCGTCCTCGACGATCATGCGCAGCACGTGCAGGGCGTCGAGTTCGGTCTGGCCGCGCTCGAGGGCGAACCGACCGGCGCGCTGCAGGATCCGCTGGGTGCGCGCGGTGAGGAACCGGCTGAGGTCGATGGATCGGGCCTGCCGGGACTGTTCGCCCGCGAGATACCGGGCGAGGAAGTCGTCGAACGAGCCTGCGCCGGTGTCGCTGAAGTCGTTGGGCACTGTGTCCTCCTGAAAAGTTGAGCGTACATCACTCAAGTACGAAGTTGAGCGTAATGCACTCAAGTTCAACACGCTCCGGCGGAGGATATTCCCGCCCGGCCGAATAGAATTCTCAGGTGGCCTCGATCCTGTACGTCTGCGTGAGGCCGGAGCAGGGCGCGGCGGATGCCGAGCACCAGTCGTTCCGGCGAGCACTCGGCGTGCCCTCGCTCGACCGGTGGGATCTGCTCGAGACGCCGCTGGACGCCTCTGTGCCGGAGCAGTACGACGGAATCGTCGTCGGCGGGTCACCGTTCAACGTCGTCGTGGAAGAGCGAGGCGAGCTGCAGCGGCGGGTGGAGGGCGACCTCGAGCGACTCGCGCGGGCCGCGCTCGACGGCCCGCTCTCGGCGTTCTTCACCTGTTACGGCATCGGAGTGGTGACGCGGATGCTCGGCGGCACGGTCGGCTCCGCAGTGCCGGAGTCGACGCGGGCCACACAGGTGCGCATCACCTCGGCCGCCGCCGAGGATCCGATCTTCGGCCCGTCGGCGCCTGCGATGTCGGTGCTCACGGCGCACAAGGAGGGCTCGATCGAGCCGCCGCCCGGAGCCGTGCTGCTCGCCACGAACGACGACTGCCCCGTGCAGGCGTACCGGGTGGGGAACCGGCTTTATGCGACGCAGTTCCACCCCGAGGTCACCCCGCAGGACTTCGTGGATCGGATGGCGTACTACCGGACCACGGGGTACTTCGACCCGCGGGAGTACGACCTGACGGCCGAGCGCGTGCTCGCGGCATCCGTCACCGGCACCGACCTGCTTCGCCGCTTCGCGGCGATGCTGGGCTAGGGCCGGCTTCGACTCGTCGCTGCGCTCCTCGCTCACCCCGTTTCGTCTCGCTCCGCTCGCTCAACGACCCGCAAAGACACTGAGCTCAGTGCGGGTCGTTGAGCGGAGGCGGCGCAGCCGCCGCAGACGAAACGGGCTGAGCGACCGCAGGGAGTCGAAGCCAGAGCTACGGCCGCAGCAGCTCGAGCTGCTCGCGCAGGTACGCCTCGAGCGGGCGGTACGCGCTGCCCGACCAGTTCACCATCGGCACGCCGTCGCGCATGGCGAGCGGACCGGACGAGCCGCCGGCATCCACGGCATCCAGGTCGACGACCGTCCAGCCGATGTGCGCGACCTCTCCCTCGCCGAATCCACCGCGCAGCGCCATCTGCCTGCGCGCGGCGCGCTCGCGGGCCGACTCGGCCGTGTAGCCGCGGCGTCCTGGGTCGGCGGCGCGCAGAATCTCGGCGGTCACGAGCGTCCGATCGTCGGTGAGCAGCAGCACACCGACGTGCCAGGCCTCGCCGACGCGCACGATCCGGTCGCCGCGCCAGCGCGAGGAGCGCTCCTCGCCGAGCCCCTCTTTCGGGATGCCCTCGAGCGCGCCACGCGCGTCGGCGATCAGTTCGGCGGCGGAGGTCACGGATTCAGGCTACTCGCGCCCCCGATTCGTCACCGCCGCCGCGAACGCGGCAGAATCGATGCACACCCCTGCAAGGAGCATCCATGTCTCAGACCGATACCGCACGCCTGCTCATCGCCTGCGATGACCAGCCCGGGATCGTCGCCGCCGTCGCGAACGTCCTCGCTCAGCACGGCGCGAACATCATCTCGCTCGATCAGCATTCGACGGATGCCGAGGGCGGACGGTTCTTCCAGCGCACGGTGATCCACCTGCCAGGGCTCGCAGCCTCCCGCCCCGCGCTGGAGGCATCGATCGAAGAGGTGGCCGAGAGGTTCGGCATGGAGTGGTCGCTGCACGACACCTCACGCCGCAAGCGCGTCGCGATCTTCGTGTCGAAGTACGACCACTGCCTGATGGAACTGCTGTGGCGTCAGCAGCGCGGGCAGCTCGACGTCGACATCACGATGGTCGTCTCGAACCACCCCGACCTCGCCGAGGCGGTGCGCACGTTCGGAGTGCCGTTCGTGCACATCCCCGGCGGAACCGGTCCCGAGGCGAAGGCGGCGATGGAGTCGCGCCAGCTCGAGCTGCTCCAGGGCAACGTCGACCTCGTCGTGCTCGCCCGCTACATGCAAATCCTCACGGACGACTTCATCGAGCGCATCGGCGCACCGGTGATCAACATCCACCACTCGTTCCTGCCCGCGTTCATCGGCGCGAACCCGTACGCGCGCGCCAAGGAGCGCGGTGTCAAGCTCATCGGCGCGACGGCGCACTACGCCACGGCAGACCTCGACGAGGGCCCGATCATCGAGCAGGACGTCACGCGCGTGACGCACTCCGAGTCGGCCGCCGAGCTGCAGAGCCGCGGCGCCGACGTCGAGCGGCTGGTGCTCGCCCGCGCCGTGCAGTGGCACGCGGAGGACCGCGTGATCGTGCACGGCCGCTCGACCGTCATCCTCTGACGTTTCCTCGAACACGAAGAACGGCCCGGGCGATCGCCCGGGCCGTTCTTCGTGGTGCTGGTCTCAGAGCACCTTGGCGAGGAAGTCCTTCAGCCGGTCGCTCTTCGGCGCACCGAACAGCTCGGCAGGCACAGCCTCCTCGACGACCACTCCGGCGTCCATGAACACCGTGCGGTCCGAGACCTCGCGTGCGAAGCCCATCTCGTGGGTCACGAGCACCATCGTCATGCCGCCCTCTGCCAGGTCGCGGATGACCTGCAGAACCTCGCCGACCATCTCGGGGTCGAGGGCGCTGGTGGCCTCGTCGAACAGCATGATCTCGGGGTCCATCGCCAGCGCGCGGGCGATCGCGACGCGCTGCTTCTGACCGCCGGAGAGGGATGCGGGCTTGGCATCCGCCTTCTCCGAGAGTCCGACCCGCTCGAGCAGAGCCAGCGCGCGCTCGCGGGCCGCCGTCTTGGAGAGCCGTCCGAGTTCGATCGGCGCGAGCGTGATGTTCTCCAGCACGGTCATGTGCGGGAAGAGGTTGAAGTGCTGGAACACCATGCCGATGCGCTGGCGCACCTCGTCGAGCTTGACGCTCTTGTCGGTGAGGTCGACGCCGTCGATGATCACCTGGCCGCTGGTGGGCTCCTCGAGCTTGTTCAGGCAGCGCAGCAGCGTCGACTTGCCCGAGCCCGACGGGCCGATCACCGCGACGACCTCACCGTCGGCGACCGTGAGGTCGATGCCCTTGAGGACCTCGTTGCTCCCGAAGGACTTGTGCAAGTCTCGGACGTCGATCTTGCTCATGCGTTGAACTTCCTCTCCAGGCGGTTCGCGAGCAGCGTCAGCAGCGTGATCACGACGAAGTAGATGATGGCGACGATGGTCAGCACCTGCGCCGACAGGTACGTCGAGGCGATGATCTGCCGCGACTGGAACGTGAGCTCCGCGAGCCCGATGACGCTGATGAGCGAGGTGTCCTTCAGCGTGATGATGCCCTGGTTGACGAACGACGGGATCATGATGCGGAACGCCTGCGGCAGCACGACCTTCTGCATGGTCTTCCACTGGCCGAGGCCCAGCGACCGCGACGCCTCGTTCTGACCGGGATCGACGGCCTGGATGCCGCCGCGGATGATCTCGGTCATGTACGCGCCGGTGTTCAGCGACAGCGTGATCGCACCGGCGACGAACGGGTTGAACGTGAGCCCGGGGAACAGCTGCGGGATCGCGAAGAAAACGAAGAACGCCTGCACGAGGATCGGGGTGCCGCGGAACACGTACACGTACGCCGTCGAGACCCAGCGGAACAGGAAGAACTTCGAGATGCGCCCGAAGCCGAACACGATGCCGAGGATGAAGGCGACGACGATCGCGACGATCGTCGAGAGGATCGTGAGCCACAGACCCTCCATCAGGGCGGGCCAGTACTGGATGGCGACCGAGATGATGTCGGTCGGCTGCGTCGACTGCTCGCCGCCGCCGAGGTAGCGGTCGACGATCTCGTCGAACTCGCCGGATTCCTGCACGTTCGCGAGGCCGGCGTTGAACATCTCGAGCAGCTCCGGGTTCATCCCCTTGTTCACCGCGAAGCCGTACTCGCCGCCGAGCTCGGGCTCGCCGATCAGACGGAAGCCGGATCCCTGCTGGATGCCGTAGGCGAGGACCGGGAAGTCCTCGAAGTAGCCGACGGCCTGGCCGGCCTTGACCGCATCGACCATGTCCGTCGTGTCCTGGTACGGAGTCACGCGGAAGCCGTACTCGTCCTTGTTGTCATCGGCGAAGGTCTGCCCCTGCGTGCCGGTCTTGACGGCGACGGTCTTGCCGTCGAGGTCGTCCAGCGACTGGATGTCGCTCGCCTCGAGCACCCCGAGCTGGATGCCGCTGGTGAAGTACGGGTCGCTGAAGTCGAACGCCTGCTTGCGCTCGTCGGTGATCGACATTCCGGCCATGACGGCATCGACCTGGTTGGACTGCAGCGCCTGCACTGCGGCGTCGAAGCCGAGCTGCCGGATCTCGACCTCGAAGCCCTGGTCATCGGCGATCGCGCGGAGCAGGTCCATGTCGATGCCGACCAGATCGCCGTCGGAGTTCGTGAACTCGAACGGGGCGAACGTCGTGTCGGTGCCGATGACGTAGGTCTCGCCCTCGTCGGCAGCTGTGGCCGGCGCTGCCACGCCGAACAGCACGCCGGCCGCGACCAGGGCGGTCATCGCCAGCGCCGCGATCCTGCGCCCGAGCGAACGCGAGGGTTCTGAAAGATTTCGGATCACGACGGATGCTCCTCGGATCGGTGATACGACCGGACAGCCGCGGTCATCCAGCCTAACCCCGCGATCTGGACGTCACAGCCCGACGATGAGCTCCGCGAACACCTCGTCAGCGCTGTCGAGTCGCGCAAGTGGGGCAGCCTGGCCGAGCCAGAGCGACTGTAGCTCGCCGAGGTTCTGCTCGCCCGCCGCAGCTCGGAAGCGCCCGGTCAGCCAGTTCTGCATCGGGAACGGCGCGATCGTGCCGCTCGCCTCGATCGCCCGCACTGCACGGTTCCGGGCGCCGCGAGCGAGCCGGCCGCTCATCGCTCGAGTCAGCACGCTCTCATCGGCGGCCGTCGTGCGGATCGCCGCACGGTGGGCGTCGTTCGCCGCGGACTCCCGGGTCGCGAGGAACGCCGTGCCCACCTGCACACCGGCTGCGCCCAGAGCGAGGGCCGCCGCCACGCCTCGCCGGTCGGCGATGCCGCCGGCCGCGACCACGGGGATGCCGACGGCATCCACCACCTGCGGCACGAGGGCGAACGTGCCGACCAACGACTCCGCCGCGTCACGCAGGAACGACACCCGGTGCCCGGCGGCTTCCGCGCCCGAGGCGACGACGACGTCGACGCCGCCCTGTTCCAGCGCGACCGCCTCGGCGACCGTCGTCGCGGTGCCGATGACGCGGATGCCGCGGCGATGCGCCTCTTCGATGACCTCGGCCGACGGCACTCCGTAGACGACGCTGAGGGCCGCCGGCGCGGCATCCCAGATCGCGTCGAGCTGCTCGTCGAGTGTCGGCAGATAGCGTTCGGGGCGGTGCGGAATCTCTACCCCGACCGCCTCGTAGAAGGGCTCGAGCGCCTGCGCGAACACGGTGTGCTGCGGACCGGGTTCGACCTCGTCACCGGTCGGCAGCCAGATGTTCAGCGCGAACGGCCCGTCGGTCGCCTCCCGCAGCGCGGCGGCCGTGTCACGGATCCGCGAGCCGTCGTAGCCGTACAGCCCGTAGGCGCCGAGCCCGCCGGCCTCGCTCACCCCCGCTGTCAGAGCGACGGACGACATCCCGCCGAACGCTCCGAGAAGAATCGGATGCCGGATGCCCAGGACTTCGCGCAGGTCGCTCATGAATCCGAGGCTACGCCTCAGGGGGTCGCTGGTAGCCTCTGTGACATGGCGGACGGGATCGAGCAGCTGATGCAGCTCATGCTGTCTGCGCTCGGCCTGATCGCGATGCCCGATCTGGCATCGCTCGACCTCGCCGCCCTCACTCTCGCCGTCGCCCTGCTGACTGTCGCCGCGCTCGTCGTCGCGATCACGCTCGGCGTCGTGCAGGCAGGGCAGGGTTCCGCCCCGCACCCGCTGCGCGCCATCGATCCGTCCACTCTGCTCTCACAGAGCGACCCGGGAGCCGCCGGGCATCCGCGTCCCAGGGCGCCGGGAGTCGTGCGCGCCGTGTGACCGTCCGTTCGTGACGGGAGCACGGCCTTCAGCCGACTCTCCCGACACCCAGAACGGACACCTCCTTGGACATCTATGCCTTCCCGCCGATCGCGGCGATCCTCGACGCCGCCTACGGCGCGCTGACCGCGCTCTCTGCAGCGCTCGAACCTCTCGCCGGCAGCGCCGCATCCGCAGCCGCCGTCATCCTCGTCACCCTCCTCATTCGCGCGCTCCTCATCCCGGTCGGCGTCTCTCAGGCGAAGGCCGAGCGGACGCGTGCACGCCTCGCGCCGAAGCTCCGCGAGCTGCAGAAGCGCCACAAGAAAAACCCCGAGCGCCTGCAGCGCGAGACCATGCAGCTGTACAAGGACGAGAACACCTCGCCCTTCGCGGGATGCTTGCCGGTGCTGCTGCAGGCTCCGGTCGTCGGCATCCTCTACACGCTGTTCCTGCGCACTGACATCGCGGGGCACGCGAACGAGCTGCTCGCGCACGATCTGTTCGGCGCCTCGCTGGGCACGAGCCTGGTGCACATGCTGTTCGCGGGCCCCTTCTCGTTGCCGACGCTGCTCGTGTACCTCGCACTGATCGCGATCATGATCGTCGTCGCCGAGGTCACCCGGCGCGTGTTCCGCCCGGCGCCGGTCGACGACTCGCCGCTCTCCTCCCCCGGGATGCTGCGCATGATGAGCGCGATGCATTACCTGACGGCGGTTTTCGCGGTGTTCGTGCCGCTGGCCGCAGCGCTCTATCTGACCGTCACCGTGGCATGGACGCTCGTGCAGCGTGTGGTCCTGCGCCGTCGCTATCCGCTTCCGGTGCCCGTGTGAGGTCAGTTCGGAACGATAGGGATCGTGCCGGTGAAGACGGCAGGCGGCCCGTCCGGGCCGCTCTTGCCGTCGACGCGGCGCTTCTCTCGACGCACCCCCAGCGCCGTGCCCACGCTCGCCGCGACGACGAGCGCGACGGCGGCGAGCTTCAGCGGCGTCGCCGACTGGCCGAGGACGAGCCAGCCGGCAAGCGTCGCGAACGCGGGCTCGAGGCTGAGCAGCACCCCGAAAACGCGCTGCGGCAGACGACGGAGAGCTGCAAGCTCGAAGCTGTAGGGGATCACCGACGACAGCACCGCGGTGAGGAACGCGAGCAGAAGCAGCATCATGTCGCCGTCCACTGCGGCGACCGTCGGGATGCCGACCGGGAGCAGCAGGACGGACGCGACGAGCAGCCCGACCACGAGGCCGCCGCTGCCGGGGATGGACTCGCCGACCTTGGCGCTCATCCGGATGTAGAACACCCAGAACGCTGCGGCGATCAGAATGAAGACGACGCCGAGGAGGTCGAGCGGTTCGCCACCCAGCATCCCGTCGAGCCCGAGCAGCCCCATGCCGATCAGGGCGACCGCGACCCACACGCCGTCCATCAGCCGGCGGGTGAGAACGGCCGCCAGAATCAGCGGACCGAGGAACTCGATCGCGACCGCAGGTCCCAGCGGAACGCGCTCGATCCCGGAGTAGAAGAAGCCGTTCATGCCGGCCAGCGACACCCCGAACAGCACCGCCGCGAGCCACTGCTGACGGCTCCAACCACGGGTCCTCGGCCGCACGATGACGAGCAGGATCAGCGCGGCGATCCCGATCCGAAGCGACGTGACGCCCCAGGCGCCAAGGGCCGGGAAGAGCTGCGCGGCGATGGCCGCGCCGAACGGCAGCGACAGGCATGACCCGATCACGAGCACCACGCCGACGGCGGGGCGAGAGGACGAAGTCGAGGTCACGTACACAGCGTGCTCCCCGCGGGACGTCCTCGTCCAATCGTGCGGGCCGCGATAGGTTCGACGGGTGACCTCGACTCGGATCGCCGCCGGTGCACGGCGCACGGCGTGGGTGCCCGTCGTCGCGGGTGGGCTGTGCGGTGTGATCGCCGCAGTCGTCTACGGCATCATGCTCGGGCTGCCGTTGAGCGTCTTCTCGCTCTTGCTGATCGGCGGATCCGGTCTACTGATCGGCGTCGTGCCGATGGGACTGGTCCTGCTCGCCTCGGCCCTGTCCGCGCCCATTCCTCGGACCCTCGTGATCTCGGGGGCGGCATCGGTCGCACTCGCCGCCTTGGCGTCCTGGGTGCTGACCCGCGGCCATTACTTCGTGCCGATGGTCGCCACGGCGGCGGTGACGACCGTTGTGCACATCTCCGCCGCTCGTGCCGCTGCCGGCCGGCCAGGCGGCAGACCGGCCGCGCGAGACGCCGACACGTCGATCACGGCGCGTGTTCTCACTCTGATCGTCGGGGGATTCGTCGCGCTGTTCACGTCGCTGGGCGCGATCGGGATGCTGCGCGAACAGCTTCACTTCGGGTGTTCCTACGGCACCGAGGGTGAGGCTGCCGGTGCTTGGATGTGTGCCGACGGCATCGGCTACATCTTTCCCGGCCTCACGCTCCTGTTCGGATCTGCCGTCGCGCTGCTGAGCGGGATCCTCGTACTGCTCGGTGCACGAGGAGAGAGCACCCGGGCGCGCACTCTCACGGTCCTCGCGTTCGTACCGCTGCTGTGGTCAGCCGGCTGGCTCGGCACAGTGACGCTCCCGCGCGCCGACCCGCTGCCGGATGGTGAGACCTGGTTGAGCGTCTGGGTGATCAATGTCGGCATCGGAACGCTGCTCGCCGTTGCGGGCGCGACTCTCGCGGCTTCCGCACCGGTGCGGCGTGGTCGAGTCTCCAGGCTCTTGTGGATCGCGGCCGGCACGCTCCTCGCCGCCGCCACGATCGCGCAGCCAGGGCTCGCGGTGGCGACGTTCGCCGCCGCATCGCTGTTCGCCGCCGCGCGGCTGATTCCGGCCCTCGCTCAGACAGCGCCGCCTTCCGCAGGCGATGAGCGCGACAGAATCAACGCGGGTTGATCGCGACGCGCAGGGGCGCTCCCGGTGCGGATGCCGCGGCGATCGCCTCATCCACCTCGGCGAGCGCGAACACCTCCCCGACGACTTCCGCGAATGGGTAGGCGCGTCCCGTGCCGGTCAGGAACCCCGCCGCGGCCGCCAGCTCCCTTCCGGTGTAGTTGTGCACGCCGGCGATCGTGAGCAGGCGCCGCACGGCATCCTCCGCGTCGAACGGCACGCGGTCGGCGGGGAAGACGCTGCCGACCAGCACGGCCGTTCCTCCGACGTCCGCCGCGGCGATCGCGTCGGCGACGGCATGACCGGATGCTTCGATCACGATGTCCGCCGGGGCCATCGGTGCCGTCGCGGCTGTCCCTCCGAATCGCTCGGCGAACGCCCTGCGCTGCGCCGACGGATCGATCACGGTGACCTGAGCGCCGGCATCCGCGGCGATCGCCACCGCCGACAGCCCGACGAGCCCGGCGCCGTAGACGAGGACGCGCACGCCCTCGAGCGGGCGCCCCGCGGCTCCGCGGCTGACGGCGGCCCACGCGGTCGCCGTCGCGCATGACGCAGGTGCGAGTACGGCAGACGGCAGCGCTTCGGGCACGCGCACGATCGCGGTGCCTGCGCGCAGGTGGACGTGGCTGGCGAATCCTCCGGTCAGCTCCCAGCGCGGACCGATCCGTTCGTGACCGTACTTGGCGAGCGTCCGGCATTTCTGCGTAAAGCCCGCCGTGCATCGGTCGCACTCGCCGCACGAGACCGTCACCGACCACACCACACGATCGCCGAGGCGCAGTTCGACCCCGTCGACAGACTTCACGCCGTGCTCCCCGAGCGCGATGATCCTGCCGACACTCTCGTGGCCAAGCACCAGCGGGGCAGGTGCCGAGCGATGGCCTGCGACGGTGTGCACATCCGACCCGCAGATGGTCGACAGCTCAACCGCGACCAGGGCGTCGTTGTAACCGAGGGCGACCCCGGGAACGGCGACCGTCTCGTGCGCCTGTCCGGCGCCGAGCCACACCCGCGCTGTGGCGGCGGGCCTCAGATTGACGTCGTACCGCGCCTCGTGCGGCGCCAGCACCCGCATGTCACGGCGTCCGTGCTGCGAGAACGCGGCCGACGAGGTCGCGCTCGACGAGCGCCCCGGCCAACGCTGTCACGTCGTCCAGAACGGCATCCGCATCGGCGAGCGCGTCACGGTCGTGCGCGCCGCTGAGCACACCGGCGACGAAGCCGGCACCGGCGCGGCGGCCCGACTCGACGTCGCTGCTCGTGTCGCCGACGACTGCGACGGCCTGCACCGAAGGCGTGCCGGTGCGAAGGAGCGCGGTGAGCACGAGGTCAGGAGCGGGCCGGCCGCGACCCGCGTCGACCGGGGACAGCGCGAGGTCGATGAGCTCGTGCCAGCCGAGCGCGTCGATCAGCGCGTCACGGGTCACCGGTGCGAAGCCGGTGGTCAGAGCGACCTTGAGCCCGGCGTCGCGGAGTCCGACGATCGCCTCGGCCGCGCCGGGGATCTCCAGGACGCCCTGCTCGGCGATGATCTCGGAATAGGCGGCCTCGAACGCCGCGGTCGCGGCGATGGCCGCGGCGACGTCACCGCCGGCGAGGTGCGTGAAGACGTCGATCTTCGACATCCCCATGGTGTCGCGGACGTACTGCAGAGCCTGCGGCCACGGCATCCGATCCGCGACGCCGGTGCGTTCGGCCGCGCGCTGGAAGGCCTGCTCGACCACGCCGTCATCGCGGACGGTCGTTCCTGCCATGTCGAGGACGACGAGTTCGATGGCGGTCATGATTCTCCTCCTGGTGCGAGCTGTGGGGCCCGTTCGATTGCTGTTCGAAGCGTGTGCTCGGCAAGGCCGAGACCACAGGTCATGCCGATGCCGGTGGTCGCAGCGATCACGTGCAGGCCGGGTTCCGGCTCCTCGATGAGGAACTCATCCGGCCCGGATGCGTAGACGCCCTGCCATCGCTCGATCACGCGGATGCTGTCCATCTCGAACAGCGCACGCGCTTCTTCGAGGAAGGCATCGAACGCGGCTTCCGGCTGGAACGGACCGGGCTGGATCGCGCGGCGGTGCGAGTCGCCGAGTATGAGCGTGCCGTCCGGCAGCTGCGTGTACATCTGATTCAGATCGAGCGCGGCGAGATCGGGGCGTTCGGCGTGCATCCGCTCGCGCAGCGCGGCGGTCTCGGCGTAGCCACCGAACCGGCCGTAGCGCAGCAGCGACCAGCCCGTGAGGAGCGGCGCCTCGAGTGCGCGCGGCATCGTCGCGCTGACTCGCATCATGTCGAGGGCGCAGCGGATGACGCCGACCTGCTCTGCGAGATCGGGAAGGAGCTGGTCGATGTCGTGTCCGATCGCGACGACGACCCGGCCGGCGTCGATCGCGCCGCGCGTGGTCTCGACGCGGATGCCGGACACCGCTGTGACGGCGGTACGGAAGCGGAATTCGACCCCGAGTGCGGTCAGGTGACGCACGATCGCGCCGACGGCTTCGCGCGGGTCGGTCTGCAGGTCGGACTCGATGTGCGCACCTCCGACGACGGCACCCGCGCGCAGCGGGGCACGGTGCCGCAGCTCTCCGGCGGTCAGCATCCGAACGCCGCCGTCCACGGAGGCGCGCTCGAGCACCGCGAGCTCGTCGATGCGGCTTGCAGCGATCAGGGTTCCGGATTCCCGCAGCCAGAATCCGGCGTCCGTCGACAGACGCAGCCATGTCTCCCGCGCGGTATCTGCGAAGTCACGGGCGAGGCCGGTCTGGGCGCCGATGCACAGGTGGCCGAAGTTGCGGATCGTCGCGCCGACCGGCGATGCCGTGCGATCGACGACGATCACGCGCAGACCACGACGCACGGCGGCGTATGCCGCGCCGAGACCGACGATGCCGGCGCCGACGACCACGAGATCAGCGGTATCTGAGGCCACGGAGTGACGCGACATGATGGCCTTTCGGTGCGAGGGATCGAAATCCACTGTCGCACCGGAAATCTCGCGTCTCGGGCCGAACCCGGAAGAGTTTGCCTCGCGTTCACCTGAGATTCCACGGCGCTCTCAGCGGGTGAACGCACGCTGAACGAGCAGCCGGAACGCTCTGCCGCGGGCAGAAAAAACCGCGAGCGTGGCGATCAGATCTCACACGCCCGCGGTCAGCGCTGGGGACGCTATTTCTGGGGTACTACCGAAGCTAGAACTTGTCATTGCAGGTCATAAGCAACCAAGGTCGACAATGTGTTGGACTTTCGTCCAGATCCCATGCGAGGGTGCTCGGGCTCAGGCGATCGGCAGACGGGCGGACACCCGCCACTGGCCGTCGACCGCCTCGGCGCTGAACTCGCCGCTTGCGCCGATCACACGCTCGGCCATGCGGTTGAGGCCGGTTCCACTGGAGGGCAGGTCTCGCCGGGGAGTCGCCGGAAGCGGGCTGCGGATCGAGAGCGCAGCCGACTCGTCATCGACATCGAGTCGGATGCTGACTTCCCCCGGCCCCGCGTGCTTGAGGATGTTCGTCGCGGACTCGCGGACGATTCGCGCCAGGACGATCTCGGCGATGCGAGGAAGACGCGTGTCGCGCGGGTCACCCGTGCTGACGACGGGGTGCCCGGCGGATTCGATCTCGGATCGCGCCTCGTCGACGGCTTCTGCGAGGTCGCCGGTCTGAACCGCCGAGGTGCGCGGGCCGTCATCGGCGAGCTCGATCACGAAGCGCAGATCGGCCATCGCCTTCTTGGCGGCCGTGCGGATCGCCTCTTGCGAGTCACGGCTGATGTCGGGATCGTCGAGCATCTGGACATGCAACGCCACGACGGTGAGGTGGTGGGCGATGCTGTCGTGAAGCTCGCCGGCGATCCATCGCCGCTCGGCGAGTACTGCTTCTTTCTCCTGCTCCGCCTGGATCACGAGCTGTTCTTCCAGACGATGGCCCCGGGCTGAGGCCATCCGCAACGCGAAGCCGATGACACCAGCCACAGTGGCGATGATCAGATAAATGCCGACGTTGACTGGGATTCCCAGATCGCCATAGGCGACGATCCCGGTCGCCACGAGGAAGGCACCCACGTACACGAGGATCAGCGCACTTTGCCCGAGCCGCATCACAAGGCCGACGCCGACAGACGCCGCCAGGATCACCCCGAACTCCGTGTTCGTGACGAACGACAACGTGAACACGATGCCCAGCGCGGCGACAGCGATCCAAGGCGACCAGAGGAACAGCGCGAAGACCGCAGTGGTCGCGATGCTGAGGAGCGATTGGGGTAGATCGATATCAGGGTTGAAGGCGAGATTGAAGATGTCGACGGCTATGAGAATGCCAAGGACCACCAGGATCGCAATGCGTTCGAGTAGGTTCAGCGACTCTGCCCTCGCCAATCGGAGAACCCCGGGATCCTCCCCATTCGACCGACTTCGGGCCATAGCTTTATTATCTCCTATTCGCCAGGTACTCTAGCGAATGATGCCAAGGGCACGCGCGAGCTGCTCCCAAAAGGTCATAGTGTTCACCACCTAGATTAGGTCTTACGTCGGATGTCTGTATTCATCCTCTCGGTAAGCTCCAGCGTGCACATCTGACTACCGTTCACTCTTTGATAGCCAAACGTCTACATTGGCGCCATGGGCAGTTCTGCCCGCCGTTAGGCTTCCCACATGCCGCAAATCCGCGTTCTCATCGTCGACGACGACCCTCTGGTCCGCACCGCGCTGGCGCACTTCATCTCGCGCGATCCCGAGGTCGATGTGATCGGCGAGGCCGAGACCGGCCTCGAAGCGATCTCGTTCATCGAAGGCGATCGCCCCGATGTCGTGATGATGGATGTGCAGATGCCGGAGATGAACGGCATCGAGGCCACCGCGGCGATCGCGGAGCGTTGGCCCGAAGTCCGAGTCCTCGCGGTGACAACGCTCGACGGCAGCGACACGGTCCTCCCGATGCTGAGTGCGGGCGCATCCGGCTACATGCTCAAGGACTCGAGTGCCGCCAGCATCCTCGCCGCGGTCCGCGAGGTGTACAGCGGTGCGAGCTCTCTCTCGCCGTCCATCGCGTCGCTGCTCATCAAGCACGTCCGCGACGAGGCACCGACGGGAGTCGGCGCCGACGAGCTGGAAGTCCTCACCGACCGCGAGGGCGAGGTGCTGCAGTGTCTCGCTCAGGGCATGTCGAACGCTGAGATCGCACGTGCACTCATCGTGTCCGAAGGCACGGTCAAGGCTCACCTCGGGCGGATCATGTCCAAGTGGCAGCTTCGTGACCGGGTGCAGATCCTCGTGACCGCAGCGCAGGCGGGGCTCGTCAACTTCCGCTGACCGACGAGGTCATCCGGCGAGCAGGACGATTCCTGCCACCACCACGCCTGCTGCCGCCAGCCGCGCGGCGGGCCTGCTCTCCTTCAGGACGAACACGCCGAAGAGACTCACCAGCACCACGCTCACCTCACGCAGCGGGGCGACGAGCGCCACGGGCGCGATCGACACTGCGACGAGGATGAGGATGTACGACAGCGGCGAGAGGAACCCGAAGACGAGCACGCGACGCCACTGGAATCTGGCGAACGCGGCCGTCTCGCGCCACCGTCGGCGCAGCATCACGGAGTAGACGAGGATCTCCATGACGCAGGTGCCGACCATGTACGGCACCGGGGCGAGATCCCATTCGCGAACGGCGTGGGTGTCCCAGATCGTGTAGGTCGCGATCGCGACGCCGGTCAACAGCCCGAAGACGATCGACGGGTCGAGCCCGCGCTCGCGCTCGCCTCGCGGCGCCCGGTCGACGAGTCCGAGGGCGACCACTCCGACGATGATCGCCAGAACTCCGGCGAGCGCCCAGCCCGAGGGCCGCTCACCCAACAGCACGATGGCGGCGATCACGGCGAGGAACGGTCCGCTCCCCCGCGCTGTCGCGTACACCGTGGAGAGATTGCCGACCCGGTAGCCGTGCTGCAGCACGAGCATGTAGGCCACGTGCAGCACGCCCGAGACCCCGACGCCGATCAGGAAGCCTGTCCAGTCGCTCTCACCCATGCCGCCGGTGAACGGGATCGCGACGCCCCAGATGACGGCGCCGGCGACGGCTCCGCACCATAGGAACGGGATGCCGGCACGGCTGATGCCGTGGGCGAGGATGTTCCACACCGCGTGCGTGACGGCGGCGGAGAAGACGAGGACGAGAGCGAATGCCGACATGAGAGCCTTCTGTCCGTCGGCGGGCGCGACGAACGGGCTCCTCCGGGCTTTTGTCCTGTCAGATGACGGCCGTCTGCGAAGACGAACCGTGGTGCCGCTCGGACCAGTCGGGCGTGAGCCCCGGAACCCTAGGCACTGTCGAGCGTCACCCTAACACCACGGTGTGAACGCGCGGCGTCCAGCGGTCGCGGATACGATCGAACCCATGGTCGTCACCGCCGCAGCTCTCTCCCACGTCGAGGATCTCGCCGACTTCGTCGCCGCCTCCCCTTCGAGTTACCACGCCGCCGCCGAGGTGGCCCGCCGCCTCGAGGATGCCGGTTTCGTCCGTCTCGAGGAAGACGATGAGTGGCCCGCGCAGCCCGGCGGCCGTTTCGTCGTGGTTCGGGACGGCGCTGTCATCGCGTGGGTGGCCCCCAAGGACGCCGCACCCACGACACCGGCGCAGATCTTCGGTGCGCACACCGACTCCCCCGGCTTCAAGCTCAAGCCCCAGCCGACGACCGGGTCCCGCGGCTGGCTGCAAGCAGGCGTCGAGATCTACGGCGGGCCCCTCCTGAATTCGTGGCTCGATCGCGAACTCCGACTGGCCGGCCGGCTCGCCCTCGCCGACGGACGCGTCGTCCTCGCCGACACGGGAGCCCTCCTGCGTCTGCCCCAGCTCGCCGTCCACCTCGACCGCGAGGCGAACAAGGCGCTCACCCTCGACAGGCAGCTGCAGACCCAGCCGGTGTGGGGCCTCGGCGACCCCCTCGAGGAGGATCTGATCGGCGAGCTGGCTTCGTCGGCGGGTGTGAACGCCGCCGATGTGCGCGGCTTCGACGCGGTCGTCGCGGACTCCGCTCGCGGTGCCGTCTTCGGCAAGGACGACGCCTTCTTCGCGAGCGGACGTCTGGACGACCTGGCATCCGTGCACGCCGGCGTGGTCGCGTTGGCCGACGCGTCGAAGGCCCCGGATCGCATCGCCGTCCTCGCGGCGTTCGACCATGAGGAGCTCGGCTCCGCCTCGCGCTCGGGGGCGGCCGGCCCGTTCCTCGAAGACATCCTGTCCCGCGTGTACGCCGGTCTCGGGGCGGATGCCACCGAGCAGCGACGCGCGTTCGCGGCATCCTGGCACCTGTCCAGCGACGTCGGCCACTCGGTGCACCCGAACTACGCCTTCAAGCACGACCCGGTCGTCCAGCCGCTGCTCGGTTCCGGGCCGATCCTGAAGATCAACGCCAACCAGCGCTACGCGACGGATGCCGTCGGGTCCGCCGCGTGGGCGCAGTGGTGCCAGACGGCAGGGGTCGCGTCGCAGGAGTTCGTCTCGAACAACACCGTGCCGTGCGGCTCGACGATCGGCCCGATCACGGCCACCCGTCTCGGCATCCGCACGGTGGATGTCGGCATCCCGATCCTGTCGATGCACTCCGCTCGCGAGCTCGCCGGGGTCAGCGATCTGCACGACCTGACCCGCGTGGCGGAGGCGTTCTTCTCGGCCTGATGCCCGTCTTCGGGCCGAGAGCAGGAGGATGCAGTGGGAATCGCTCTCGCACTCGCATCCGCTGTCGTCTACGGACTGGTCGACTTCGCCGGCGGCATCCTGTCACGGCGCGTTCACTATGCGTTCGTGGCCTGGGTGGGCCAGGTCGGCGGTCTGGTCTGCGCATTCGCCGTCGCGCTCATCGTTCCCGCCACGCAGGTCGAGGCGACTGATCTCGCGTGGGGCGCTCTCTCCGGGATCGGAAGCGCTGTCACGATGCTCTTCCTCAACCGGGGACTGTCACGCGGAGCGATGAGCACAGTGCTGCCGATCAGTGCCGTCACCGGCGTCGCACTGTCCGTTCTAGCCGGTGTGGTGTTTCTCGGCGAACAGCCGTCTGTTCTTGCATGGGCGGGTTTCATCGTCGTGCTCCCGGCGCTGTGGCTCGTTTCCCGAGGTCGAAGGACAGACGGCGCGCAGCCTGATGCGGTGCGCGACGGGCTCATCGCAAGTGCCGGTGTCGCCGTGCAATACGTCGGGCTGGGGATGGCAGGGCCCGAGAGCGGCCTGTGGGCAGTGGCGGCAGGCCGGGTCGCCGCCGTGATCGTGCTGAGTCCGTCGGCATTCCGTATCCGACACATCCAGCGGTTCCGATGGGCCGACGCGGGCAAAGCGCTGACGATCGGAGCGGGCGCGGCGATCGGCCTCACGCTGTACCTCCTCGCAACCCGTGAGGAGTTGCTCGCCGTCGCGGTGACGCTGGCATCGCTCTATCCCGCGATTCCGGTGCTGCTCGGCGTCTTCGTGCTGCATGAGCGGTGCACCCGACGTCAGATCGTCGGCCTGGTCGGCGCGGCGCTCGCGGTGGTGCTGCTCAGCTCCGCGTAGTGCCAATATGGGGGCATGTCAGAGAAGATTGCGGCCGGCCCTGCGCTGATCGAGCGCGCCGGCATCGAGATCATCCCCGAGTCCGACCGGACGGCGAAGCCGCGCGACCTGTTCTGGCCGTGGTTCGCGGCGAACGTGTCGGTGTTCGGCATGTCCTACGGATCGTTCGTGCTCGGGTTCGGCATCTCGTTCTGGCAGGCGACGCTGGTCTCGGTCATCGGCATCGTCGTCTCGTTCGCGCTGTGCGGGCTGATCGCGATCGCCGGAAAGCGCGGCTCAGCGCCGACCATGGTCCTCTCCCGCGCGGCGTTCGGCGTGCACGGGCAGAAGGTTCCGGGCATCGTGTCGTGGCTGACCTCGATCGGCTGGGAGACCTTCCTCGCGATCATGGCGGTGCTCGCCACCGCGACCGTCATCACGCAGCTCGGCGGCGACGGCGACAGCATCGCACTGAAGATCATCGCGACCGTAGTGGTCGCGGCACTCATCGTCGCGGCATCCGTTCTCGGCTATCACACGATCATGAAGATGCAGTCGGTGCTGACGTGGATCACCGGCGCCGTGACGATCCTGTACGTCATCCTGACCATCCCGCACATCGACTTCGCGGCAGTCATGTCACTGCCAGACGGCAACATCGGTGCCGTGATCGGCGCGCTGGTGATGGTGATGACGGGCTTCGGGCTGGGCTGGATCAACATCGCTGCGGACTGGTCGCGGTATCAGAAGCGCACCGCATCCGACGGCGCGATCGTGTTCTGGAACACGTTCGGCGGCGCGATCGCACCGGTGCTGCTGGTCGTATTCGGTCTGCTGCTGGCGGGGTCGGATCAGGAGCTGATGGATGCCGTCGGCGCAGACCCGATCGGGGCGCTCGCAACACTGCTGCCGATCTGGGTGCTCGTGCCGTTCCTGCTCACTGCCGTGCTGGCGCTCGTCTCAGGTGCGGTGCTCGGCATCTACTCTTCGGGGCTGACGCTGATCAGCCTCGGTATCCGCATCCCTCGCCCGTCGGCTGCGGCGATCGACGGCGTCATTCTCACGCTGGGAACCATCTGGGTGGTGTTCTTCGCGACCGACTTCCTCGGCCCGTTCCAGTCGTTCCTCATCACGCTCGGCGTGCCTCTGGCGTCGTGGGCCGGCATCCTGATCGCTGACATCCTGCGCCGCAGGAAGGATTACGACGAGGATGCGCTGTTCGACGCGAAGGGTCGCTACGGCGCGTGGGACTGGACGTCGATCATCACGATGGTCGTCGCGTCGGTGATCGGGTGGGGCTTCGTGGTCAACAACTTCGCGGCAGAGGCCGCCTGGAACAACTGGCAGGGCTATCTGCTGTTCCTGATCGGCGGGCGTGACGGCGAGTGGGCGTACGCGAACCTCGGCGTCTTCTTCGCGCTGGTTCTGTCGTTCCTGGTGACCTGGTTCGCGCGGGCTGCGACGATCCGGCGGCAGGAAGCGTGAGCAGCGCCCCGGGTCCTGTAGACGGGACCTGGCTGGTCGTCATCGACCCGCAGAACATCTTCGCCTCGTCCGATTCGGCATGGGGTTCGCCGTTCTTCGCCGAGACCATGCCGCGGATCCGCTCGCTGGCCGACGCCTTCGGCGGGCGCGTGCTCGTGACCCGCTGGATGCCGACTGCGGACCGGTCCACCTCGTGGGGCGAGTACTTCGAGGCCTGGCCGTTCGCGGATCAGCCGCCGACGGACGAGCTGTTCGACCTGGTTCCGGATGCCGCCGGGCTTTCGCCGCGGGCGACGCTCGACCTGCCGACGTTCGGGAAATGGGGCCCGGAGCTGGAGTCGATCGTCGGTCACGGCGGACGCATCGTGCTCGCCGGAGTCTCGACGGACTGCTGCGTGCTCTCCACTGCGCTGGCCGCGGCGGATGCCGGCGCTCGGGTGACCGTCGTCACGGATGCGTGTGCGGGTTCGACGGCCGAGAACCACGCCGCCGCCGTGCATGTGATGGGGCTGTATCCGCCGCAGATCACCCTGGCGACGGCGGCCGAGGTCCTCGCCGGGCGCTGAGCGTTCGGTCGGTTGAAACTCCGGGTCGTTGAGCGGAGCGGCCGGAGGCCGCGCAGACGAAACGGGTTGAGCGCAGGTGCGAAGCACCGAAGTCGAAACCATCCGTCCACCTGGAGAAGGCTTCGACTCGCTGCGCTCGCTCACCCCGTTTCGTCTCGCTGACGCTCGCTCAACGACCCGCTGCGGGACCGCCGCGGGACCGCCGAGGGTCCGCTCGCTCAACGACCCGCTGAGGTCCGCCCGATCTCACGCCGCGCGGACGGCGGCGGCGATGTCGGCGGGTGAACCCTGCCACGGCGCGCCATGCCCCGGCAGCACCCAGGATGCCGGTACTTCCGCGAGCCGGTCGAGCGACGCAATCGCCTCTGCTGGTTCGTCCGTGAACGGCGCGGGCTGCGCACCCTCACGACCGGTGAGGACGTGGCGGGTGGTGAGCGCGTCGCCGACGAACACGGCATCCACTGCCGGAACGTGCACTGCGATGCTGCCGGGCGAGTGCCCCGGCATCCCGATCACGACCGGTGCGCCGGGCAGTTCCAGTACGTCACCGTCCGCGACCTCGACGACATCCTGCACGTACCGTGTGCGCATCGCGTTCTTGCGCAGTCCATAGGCGAAGAAGCTCAGCACGGGTCCGATGCGCGCGGGACCCATCGGCGTCTTCGGCTTTTCGCCGGTGCGCACCCGATGCGCGTCGGCGGAGTGGATGAACACCGGCACGCCGGTCTCCTGTCGCAGCCGCTCGGCGAAACCGATGTGGTCGCTGTCGCCGTGCGTGAGGACGAGTCCACGGACATCGGAGACCGGACGGCCGATCGCCTCGAGTTCGCGCTGCAGGTCGTTCCAGTGCCCAGGCAACCCGGCATCGACGAGAGTGATGCCCTCGGGAAGATCGATGAGGTACGACGCGACGAGGTCGTTGCCCAGTCGGTGCAGGTGCGGTGCGAGCTTCATGATGTGTCCTCAGCATCCATTTCGGGTTGTCATGGCTATGATACGTAGCTATCATAGCTAACGTCAATAGCCATTGGAGGTTCGGATGCCAACGCCGGAGCGCACGTCCCATACTGCGATCGTCGAAGCAGGACGAGAGATCCTCGAGTCCGACGGACCCGCCGGGCTGACGATGCAGGCCGTCGCCACCCGTGTCGGCGTGCGCGCACCGTCGCTGTACAAGCGCATCCGCAACCGCGACGCCCTCCTGGCCGCGGTGGCCGAGGCGACCGTCGACGACCTCACCCACCGCCTCACCGCCGCCGCGAGATTGCATTCCGCGGCCGAGATGCCCGGAAACTCCGTCGATCTCGGCCGCGGAATGCAATCTCAGGGGGCTCGGGGGGCTCGAGAGGAGCTGGTCGGGCTCGCGGAGGCGTTTCGGGCGTTTGCGCACGAACGTCCGGAGGGGTTCCGGCTGATGTTCACGGCATCCGCTCCACTCGATGCGCTCGAGCACGCGGCGGCACCGGTCCTCCACGCAGCGCGCGCGCTCGTCGGCGACGATGACGCCCTCGACGCCGCTCGCCTGTTCACCGCGTGGGCGACCGGCTTCCTGCAGATGGAGCTGGCCGGAGCGTTCCGCCTGGGCGGCGACGTCGACGACGCCTTCGATTACGGACTCGATCGCTTGATCCACGGGCTCGCCGCGGGGTGAGGCGCACGCGCATCCGGATCGCAGTTCCTGCCGTTCTGCCCGCGCCAGACCGGCGAGAAGTGCGACCCGAACGGGTACAGCGCCACTCGGTTCTGCCACACTGATTCCCGGAGGGGCATACATGAGCGCGCACGAGAACGACGAGACTCCCGACGACGCGAAGCCGCATCGGCGGTGGCGGAAGACCAGGATCACCGTCGGCATCCTCATCGCGGTCGTGCTGGTCGTGGCAGCGATCGGAGCCATCACGCCATGGCCGTCCGCGATGGTGATCCGCGCCGTGTTCACCAAGGGCGGCGATGCGACCGCCGCCGAGATGGACAAGCACGTCCCCGACACCGAACTGACCGAGACGCTCGACGTGTCCTACGGCGACGACGGCACCGACACGACCATGGATGTCTTCCGCCCGGCATCCGCCACCGACCCGCTGCCGACGGTCGTCTGGATTCATGGCGGAGCCTGGATCTCGGGGTCGAAGGAGAACGTCGACCCGTACATGCGAATACTCGCTGCCGAGGGCTACACGACCATCGCGGTCAACTACACGATCGGCCCGGAGGGCACGTACCCGACCGCCGTGGGCCAGCTCAACCAGGCGCTGGAGTACATCGACGCGAACGCCGAGGACCTGGGCGTCGACGCCTCGCAGATCGTCCTCGCCGGGGACTCCGCCGGGAGTCAGCTGGCCAGTCAGATGGCGACGATCATGACGAACCCGGACTACGCCGAGATCATGTCGATCGACCCCGCACTGGATGCCGATCAGCTCGTAGCCACGGTGCTCAACTGCGGCGTCTACGATCTGGCCGCCCTCGCCGCGCTCTCGGGAATCGAGGGCTGGGGGCTCAAGTCCGCGATGTGGGCATACGCCGGCGACCGGACCTGGGCCGAGGGCGCCACCGGATCGACGATGTCGACGATCGGCTGGGTGACGGCCGACTTCCCCACCACGTACATCTCCGGCGGTAACGGCGACGGATTGACCTGGCTGCAGTCGATCCCGATGGCCCAGCGCCTCGAAGCGCTGGGCGTGGACGTGACCACCCTGTTCTGGCCCGCGGCCCACGAGCCGGCACTGCCGCACGAGTACCAGTTCCACCTCGACATGCCCGACGCGCAGACCGCCCTGCAGAAGACACTCGACTTCCTGGACGCACACACGACTCAGCCCTGACGCCTGACCGATCGTTCGGGATATCCTCAGGAATCATGGGCACTGATTCGACGAGCGAGTCCAGCGGCGGCTCCGCGCACAACGAGCGGGCGCTCGAGGACACGATCGTCACCGACCTCTCCGGTCGCATGACCTACGGGTCCTACCTCGGACTCGACCGCCTGCTCTCCGCGCAGCATCCGGTGAGCGAGCCGCAGCACCACGACGAGATGCTGTTCATCATCCAGCATCAGACCACCGAGCTGTGGCTCAAGCAACTGCTGCATGAGCTGTCGTCGGCGCGCGATCTGCTGGCGAGCGACGACCTGCGCGAGGCGCTCAAGCGGGTGGCGCGCGTCAAGCGCATCCAGGACGTGATGACCCAGCAGTGGTCGGTGCTGGCGACCCTCACGCCGACCGAGTACGCGCAGTTCCGCGGCGCGCTGGGCAACTCGTCCGGATTCCAGTCGGTGCAGTACCGTGCCGTGGAGTTCGCGCTCGGCAACAAGAACGAGCGGATGCTGTCGGTGTTCCGCGATCACCCCGCGAACCTCGCCCTGCTCACGACGGAGTTCGAGCGGCCCACGCTGTACGACGAGTTCCTGCGGTACGCGTCACGGCGCGGCATCCCGATCCCGGCCGAGATCCTCGAGCGCGACATCCGCGAGCCGTATCGCCCGCACCCCTCCCTCGTGCCGGCGATCCGCGAGATCTACGAGCACCCGCAGACGCACTGGGATCTCTACGAGGCCTGCGAGGACCTGGTCGATCTGGAGGACAACTTCCAGTTCTGGCGCTTCCGGCACCTGAAGACCGTGACGCGCACGATCGGGATGAAACCCGGCACCGGCGGATCGAGCGGGGTCGGATTCCTGCAGCGCGCGCTTGAGCTCACGTTCTTCCCCGAGCTGTACACGGTGCGCACCGAGATCGGGGCGTGATGCTCGAGGTGCACCGCGTGCCCGGCGGCTTCGTCACCGGAGGATTCACCGACCATCACGTGCACCTGCAGCTCGTCGATGCCGCCGCCCTGGCGGGTTCGGTGCTCGGCCGGGTCATCGATCTCGGCGGGAATCCGGAGGTGCTGGCCGTCGCCGCTTCTCGGGAGCAGGACGAATCAGGCGTCGAGATCGCCTTCGCCGGCGCGTTTCTGACGCCGCCCGGAGGCTACCCGTCCGATCGCGCGTGGGCGCCGGCAGGATCGGTGCGCGAGATCGCCGACGCGGATGCCGCCGCCCGCGCAATCGCCGAGATGAAGGATGCCGGCGCCGGCTGCATCAAGATCGCCAGCAACAGCACGGCGGGACCGGTGTTCTCGGATGATCTGTTCCGGGAGATCGTCGCACTGAGCGCGGCGAACGGGCTGCCGGTCGTCGCACACGCGGAAGGCCCGGGCGAGGCGCAACGGGTGGTCAGGCTGGGCGCGACCATGCTCGCCCATGCGCCGTTCACCGAGCGGCTGACCGAGTCCGAGATCGATCTGCAGGCGGAGTCCGCGGAATGGGTCTCTACCCTCGCGATCCACGGCGACGGCGCCTATGAAATCGCGGTCGACAACGTCCGCCGGTTCTACGCGGCGGGCGGGACCGTGCTGTACGGCACCGACATGGGCAACGGCCCCACACCGCCAGATCTGAACCCTCACGAGATCGCCGCGCTGCGCGAAGCGGGGATCGATGGCGAGGACCTGCTGCGCGCGCTCGACCCCGTACCCGGTGCGCCGTGCCTCTTCATCCCCGGCGAGTCGTTCGACCCGCTGCTGGCCCGCCCCCTCACTCCCGCCGATCTGGAGGCCTGAATGACCGATCTGCTCGCCGAAGCCCGCGACCTCGACGCCCGCGATCCGCTGGCTGCCCACCTCGAGGCCTTCGTCCCGGCCGCCGGCGTCAGCGCGTACCTCGACGGCAACTCGCTCGGCCGGCCACTGCGAGAACTGCCCGACCGCCTCGCGGCCTTCGTGCGCGAAGACTGGGGAACGCGGCTGATCCGCTCGTGGGACGAGCAGTGGATGGACCTGCCGACCGCCCTCGGAGACCGGATCGGGATGCTGTGCCTCGGCGCCGCGGCGGGCCAGACGGTGGTCGCGGACTCCACCACGGTGCTGCTGTACAAGCTCATGCGCGCGGCGGTCGCGGCGCGCCCCGAGCGGACCGAGATCGTCATCGAGGACGGCAACTTCCCCACCGACCGCTTCATCGCCGAGGGCATCGCGGCCGAAAGCGGGCTGACGCTGCGCTGGATCAGTCCCGACCCGGTCGCCGGTGTGCAGGTCGCCGACATCGAGGCCGCCGTCTCGGCGCGCACCGCTCTCGTCGTTCTTAGCCACGTCGACTATCGCTCCGGCGCGCTGGCCGACATGAAGACGATCACGGATGCCGTGCACGATGTCGGCGCGCTGATGCTGTGGGACCTGTGCCACTCGGTGGGCGTGATCCCGGTCGAGCTCGATGCGTGCGGTGTCGACCTCGCCGTCGGGTGCACCTACAAGTATCTGAACGGCGGGCCTGGTTCACCCGCTTTCGCCTACGTGAACGCGCGCCACCACGGCCTGCTCCGACAGCCCATCCAGGGCTGGATGGGTGCGGGTGACGTGTTCGCGATGGGCTCCACGTACGCGCCGGCCGGCGGCATCCGCCAGTTCATCAGCGGCACCCCTCCCGTGCTCGGGATGCTGGCGATGCAGGGCATGCTCGACCTGATCGAGCAGGCGACGATCGGTGCCGTGCGCGAGAAGTCGCAGGCGCTCACCGACCTCGTCGTGCGGGCCGTCGACGAGGAGCTCGCCCCGCTCGGCGTGCGGCTGCTCAGCCCGAGGGATGCCGCGCTGCGCGGCGGACACGTCACGATCGGCCACCCGGACTTCGCCGAGGTGACCAAGCGACTGTGGGCCGACGGCGTGATCCCGGACTTCCGGTTCCCCGACGGCATCCGGCTGGGATTGTCGCCGCTGAGCACCTCGTATGCCGAGGCGCTCAGCGGCGTACTGGCCGTGCGCGATGCGCTGAGCTGAGGGGCCGGAGGTTCGCTTCGACTCCTCGCTGCGCTCGTCGCTCAACGCGTTTCGGCTGCGGCGGCTCCGCCGCCTTCGCTCAACGACCCGCAGGGCGCGAGCTTTCGTCCCACGATCCAGCGGGGTCAGGCGGCGACGGCGCGCAGGAAACCCCTGACGTTCTCGCCGAGCCGTGCGATGCGCTGGTCCCTGGCCGCTTCCCGGTCGAAGCCTTCGTAAGCCAGCGGCGGCAGCTGGCGCACGGTGTGCGAGCAGCCGAACTCCGCGCAGGCGAGGGTGCCGATGGTGTCGCCGTTGCGTCCCGCGGCACCGGCCTTGCGGGCCGAGAAGAGCTGCACGTCGTTGCGGAGCGTGACGTCGTCGCACCACGAGCACTGCGCGCGGGCGAGCACGCGCTGTTCCGCACGCTGCAGGAGCGCGCCGGTGAGCACGCCGTCAACCTCGGTGACGACGTAGGCGCGACGGGCGAACTTCTGATCCGACCAGCCCAGGTAGTCGAGCCGGTCGAAATCGGTCTCGGCGAAGCCGGGCGCGAGGGTCAGGGAGGAGACCTCCTTGCGGGAGGCGTTGATGAAGGATGCGCGGATGTCGCGCTCGGTGAGGGTACGCATGATGATGCTTTCTGTTCAGACTCGAGGATGAGCCGGCATCGCTCAGATGGATGCCGGGTACGACGATCTGCCGGGGACGGTGATCCGCCTCCGGCCGATGCTCAGCCTCTGCCGCCGGCGCGCGATGCGCCTGCGACCGCCTTCCGCGCCCGAGGGGCGCTCACACAGAACAGCACGGGGCGAGTTTACCCGTCGATCGGACGGACGTCACGCGCGCTCGAGCCGTCGCCACGCCAGCTCGGCGAGCACTGACGCCTGAAGCCCCAGCACGCCGTCGTCGAAGACCGCGTGCTCGGAGTGCAGGGGCCCCGACCCCTCGTCGGGCGCCGCGCCCAGGAACACCAGGGTGCCCGGCACCTCCTCGAGCACGTAGGAGAAGTCCTCCGATGCCATCGACGGCGCCTCAAGGCGGGTCACCCGCTCGGCACCGACCAGCTCGTCGAGGACATCCAGCGCGAACGTCGTCTCGACCGGGTCGTTGTAGGTCACGGGGTACGAGGCGATGAACTCGACCTCGAGGGTGCAGCCGTTCGCCTCGGCGATCCCGGTCAGCATGGCGGGCAGCTGGTCGCGGATGATCTCCAGCGTCGCCTTGGACAGCGTGCGGATGTTGGCCTCCAGCTGCACCTCGGCCGCGAGCACGTTGCTGGCAGCCGAATCGCTGGAGAGCCGCGTGATCGAGATCACGGCCTGGTCTGTGGCCGGCAGCCGCCGTGCACCGAACGCCTGCACGGCGAGGATGAGCTGTGCCGCCACCGGTACAGGGTCGATCGCGTTCTGCGGGAACGCCGCGTGGCCTCCGGTGCCGCGCAGTGTCATGCGCAGCGCACTGGCGCTGGCCATCATCGACCCTGCCCTGGTGACGAGTTGCCCGCGCGGAACCGTGCACTCCACATGGATCGCGTAGGCGGCGACCGGGCGCTCCCCCGCCGCCTCCAGCACACCCTCTTCGAGCATGATGCGGCCGCCGGCCCGTCCCTCCTCACCGGGCTGGAACATGAACACGACCGTTCCGGGAAGCTCTGCCCGCCGGGCGACGAGAAGCCGCACCGCACCGAGCAGGCCCGCCATGTGCAGATCATGACCGCAGGCGTGCATGGCGCCGGAGGCGGACGCGAAGTCCAGGCCGGTGGCCTCGTTCACGGGCAGGCCGTCCATATCGGCGCGAAGCAGCACGACAGGGCCCGGCATACCGCCCCGGAGGACCGCGGTCACCGACGACAGCGAGCGCCCTGTGCTGATCTCCAGCCCGAGGCCCTCGAGCTCGCGCAGCAGGATCGCCTGGGTGCGAGGCAGCTCGAGTCCGATCTCGACGGCCGTGTGCAGCTCGCGCCGCACGGTGATCAGGTCGTCCAGCAGGCCCGCGGCTTCCGCCTCGAATCGCGTCATCAGGTCAGCATCCTCTCGGGGTGTGCGCATGGTGCCTCCGAACCTATTCGGTGGCGCGCCGATCGATAATGTGCGCCGGTCACACAGTGGGCTGAATCCGTCGTACGAACCACCCAGGCCGGGCGCAGGCGGCTTCAGTCGCTGAGCACCATTCGTTCGCCCAGCACGGGGACGGCTTCCAGCAGCTCCATCGTGTACGGCTCCGCGGGGGCGGCGAGCAGCTCGTCCGTCGGCCCGTACTCGACGATGTGCCCGTCGCGCATCACGGCGATGTCGTCGCTGACGTACCTGACCACCGCCAGGTTGTGAGAGATGAACAGCATCGTCAGTCCCAGGCGCTGCTGCAGGTCGCGCAGCAGATTCAGCACCGTGGACTGCACGGAGACGTCCAGGGCGCTGGTGACCTCATCGGCGATGAGTATCTCTGGTTCGCCGGCGAGCGCCCTGGCGATCGTGATGCGCTGACGCTGTCCGCCGGAGAACGACTTCGGAAGCTCGCCCGCGCGCCCAGGATCCATGCCGACCTGCTCCAGCAGCTCGGCGACGCGGTCGCGACGTGCCGTCCGGGACAGGTCACGATCCGCCGCAGTGAGGCCCTCGGCGATCGACTCACCGATCGGCATCCTGGGGTCGAGTGCGGAGAACGGGTCCTGGAACACCATCTGGATGCGACGGCGCGCGGTCCTCGCCGAGCGACGTCTTCCGACCGAGCTCACGCCGTGCACGCGGATGTCGCCCGCGTGGATCGGCGCGAGTCCGACCGCAGCGTTGGCGACGGTCGACTTCCCCGAGCCCGATTCGCCGACCAGCCCCAGCGTCTTCCCTGCAGGCACTTCGAGAGACACCCCGGAGACGACCTCGCGGCGCCCGTACCTGACCTGGAGATCCTCGATCTCGAGTGCGTTCACAGCGACACCTCCACCGGTGCGGGAGCGGGTTCGGGTTCCGGGTCGGTAGGCAGTTCGTCGCCGATGACCGGGAGCGGCCTGGTGCGGTCGGAGTGCATGTCCGGCAGGCAGGCGATCAGGCCCCTCGTGTAGGGATGCGTCGCCTGCTCCTTGATGCGCGCGGCATCCAGCTGCTCGACGATCTCGCCGTCCTTCATCACCACGACGCGGTCGCAGAAGCCGGACACGAGTGCGATGTCATGCGAGATGAAGACGATGCCGGCGCCGGTCGCGCGCTGTGCGCGGCGCAGCACGCCGAGCACCTGGCGCTGCACTGTCACGTCGAGCGCCGTGGTCGGCTCGTCGGCGATGATCAGACGCGGATGCCCGGTCAGGGCCATGCCGATCATGGCGCGCTGGCGCATCCCGCCGGAGAACTGGTGCGGATAGTCGCGGAGGCGTTCGGCGGGGTTCGGGATGCCGACGGCATCCAGCCCCTCCACGGCGCGCTGACGCGCCTGGGAACGACTCATCCCCAGATGCTGCTGCGGCACCTCCGTGAGCTGGCGTCCGATCGTGAGCGCCGGGTTCAGCGACGTGAGCGGATCCTGGAAGATCACGCCGAGCTCGACGCCGAGCCGCTTGCGAGCGGTCGGGCCGAGGCGGCCAGCCATGTCGATGTCGTCGAAGCGCCGTTCCTCCGCCGTGACGATCGCCGAGGCATCCAGCAGACCGGCCAGCGCCATCGCGGTCAGCGACTTCCCCGATCCGGACTCGCCGACGATCCCGACGATCTCGCCCGCTCGCACGCTGAGATCCACGCCGCGCACGCGTTCCACCACGCCGCCGTCCCCGTCGGGGAAGGCCACGCGCAGCTGCCGCACCTCTGCGAGCGGCTTCGTGTCGTCGTCAGGGCCCGCAGCCGGAGCGGGAGCAGGGCGCTTCGCGATACCGGCCAGCGCTGCGCCGCGCCCGGTCCGCGCCACCGCGCGAACTCCCTGGCCCGGCTGATCGGCGACGGTCTCGGCGATCATCGTGAAGACCAGACCGGCGAAGACGATGGCGATGCCGGGCCCGACCGCCGCCATCGGGTTGGTGTACAGGTGGCCGAGCCCCTCGTTCAGCAGCCGCCCCCAGTCGTACGCGGGGGCCTGGACGCCGAGCCCGAGGAACGAGAGTCCGGCGAACGAGAGGAGAGTGACGCTCGCGGACGCTGCCGACTGCACGAGCAGCGGATTGGCGATGTTCGGGAGCACATGCTTGAACATGATCCCGACCGGCCCCACCCCGACCACGCGGGCGGCGCGCACGTAGTCCTGGTCGGCCACGGAGGAAGCCATGTTGTAGACCAGGCGCGTGATGCTGGGGATCCCCGCCAGGCCGATCGCGAGCATCGCCCCCGTCGCCGAGGCATCCCAGATCACCGTGAAGAACAGCACGAGCAGCAGCCATGGGAAGGCCAGCAGCATGTCCATCACCCAGATGAGGGCGCGGCGGGCCGGCCGGGGCAGGATCGCCGCAGTGAGACCGATGATGAGCCCGCCACCGACGAGCATCGCCGTCGCGCCGATCGTCAGCAGAAGCGACAGCCGCGTGGCGACCATGACACGGGCGAAGATGTCGCGTCCGATGTCGTCGGTGCCGAACGGGTGGGCGAGGCTGGCGGAGGACCAGCGCTCCGCGATGTTGCGCTCCGATGCCGCCTGAGTCCAGATGTCGGGCCCTATAACGGCGATCACCAGCAGGACGGCGATGCCGACGAGTGCGGCGATGCCGGTGAGGCTCAGCCAGCGTGAACGGCGACGCGGCTTCGAGGTCGCACCTCCCGCGAGGGACGTCTTCGGATTGCGCGGAACGAACGTCGTCATCTCGGGCTCACCCTTCTGCGATCGTGGTGCGCGGGTCGATCGTGATGAGGATCAGATCGACGACGAGGTTCACGGCGAGCACCATGGTCGCGTAGACGAGCACCATGCCCTGGACCATCGGGTAGTCCTTGGTGCCGACCGCCGAGACCAGCGTGCTGCCGGTTCCGGGGATCGCGAACACGGTCTCGATGATGACCGTTCCCGCCACCAGGCCCGACAGCAGCAGTCCGCCGACCGTCAGCGTCGCCGTGACGATGTTCGGCAGAGCGTGCCGCAGCAGGATCAGCCGCTGCGGCAGGCGCTTCGCGCGGGCCGTGGCGATGTACGTCGAGTCGAGGACGCGGATCATCTCGACCTGCACGATCCGTGCCAGGTACGCCATGGGCCCCAGGGCCAGGCCGAGCACGGGCAGCACGGCGTTGTCGATGTCGCCCCAGCCGGCCGGCGGGAACAGGCCGAGCCACATGCTGAACAGGGCGATCAGGCCGACCGAGAGCAGGAAGTCGGGCACGGCGATCAGTACGCCGAGCACGCCTGAGATGCCGCTGTTCGCGGCGCGTCCGCGTCCGGTCCTGGCCAGCAGCGCCGCACCCATGCCGATCGGCAGCGCCCCGATGACGGCGACGGCGAAGCCGAGAGCGGCGAGGCTGAGCGTCGTCGGGAAGCGGGACACGATCGTCCCGGTGACCGACAACCCGGATTGGATCGAGGTGCCGAGGTCGCCCCGCAGCAGTCCCCCGAGGTAGTCGAGGAGCTGCTGCGGGACGGGCTTGTCAAGACCGAGGTCCGCGCGGGTGCTCTCGACCAGACTCACCGGAGCGGTCGGGCCGAGAGCCGCGCGGACCGGATCGCCCGGCACGAAATGGATCAGGAAGAAGGCGGCGAGGATCACGACGAGCAGGCTCACGATCAGTCGCCCGATCCTGCGGATGGCGAAATCGGTGCGCGGCGAGCGCCGCTGCTGCAGCTCTCGCAGCTGGAGCAGGCGCGCCGTCGCCGGCGGCCGGTTCTCTGAAGCCTGTGTCGTGGTCATCGCCGCCCGCTCACTCCGTCATGCGGATCGTCACCGGCTGCAGGTAGTCGGTGATCTCGAAGGTCGCACCCGACATGTACGTCGGGCGGATCGTCCCGGTGAGCAGGAAGGTGTGGAAGTTCTCCACCACGACCTTCTCCGCTTCCTGCCAGTAGCCACAGGCCTCATCGGCGTCCGCCGAGGCACGGGCCTGGTCTGCGAAGCCGTTGTACTCCTCGTCGGAGACGCCCATGAAGTTCAGGCCGCCGTCCTCGGGGAAGGCTCCGCCGTAGAAGAGGTCCTGCGTGACGGGGCTGCCGACACCGATCTGGATCCAGCCGGTGTCGTAGTCGAACGTCTCGTACAGGTACTCCGACCAGCCGGCGCCGTCCATCGCGATCAGGTTCGTCGTGATGCCGAGTCCGTCCCAGTCCTCCGCCACGAGCTCGGCCGCAGACGAGTGGGCGGTGGAGGTGGCGTCGTAGATGAAGTTGATGTCGAGCGACTGGCCGTCCTTGCTGCGCTTGCCGTCGGAGCCCTCGGTCCATCCCGCCTCGTCGAGCAGCTCGGCGGCGCGCTCCGGGTCGGATGCCGGACGATCCCAGACGGGCTCCTCGCTGTAACAGGTGAACGGAGCGTCGGTGATCCAGGAGGTCAGCTCCTCCGGCCGCCCGCCCGAGACGACCTCGGCGGTGTCCTCGTGGTTGAACCCGAGGATCAGCGCTTCGCGAACCAGCGGATCGTGCGTCGGACGGTCCTCGCGCTCGTTGAACAGCATCTGCCCGATCGGGTTGATGGTTCCGGCGAACTCGTGGCCTGCCGCTTCGATGCGCTCCTGGTCGGGACCCTCGACAGCTGCGGCATTGACCTCTCCGGAGAGCATCAGGTTCGCCCGTGTGGACGTGTCGGTGACGACGCTGATCTCGAGCTTGTCGGGCAGCCCCTCGGTCTCGGAGGTGATGCCGTCGGGCCCCCAGGTGTAGTCGTCGCGGGCCTCGAACGTGTACAGATCCGCTCCGACGTCGGTGAGTTCGAAGAGCCCGGTGCCGTTGGATGCGGTCTCCAGGCTGCCGGGGTCGGCGAGCCCTGCCTCGGCGACCATCGGGATGCTCCCGAGGATGCTGGCCATGAACGGGTCGGACGCGTCGGCGCTCACCTCGAGGGTCGATCCGCTTCCGGTGGCCTGGATGCCGGCGGGCAGCACATCGGCCAGCGTCGTGGTGTTGGCGGGGTCGGCGTGGAAGTTGATGTTGGCGGCGGCGACCTCGCCGGTGAACTCGGTGCCGTCGTGGAAGGTCACGCCGTCCTTGAGTTCGAAGGTCACCGAGGTGCCGTCGTCACCGAGCTCCCATGACTCGGCGAGCCAGGGGAACTCCTCGCCCTCCTTGTCGGTGTAGATCAGCGTCTCGTAGGCGTACGTGACGATCTGGATCTCCTGCGGCTGAGTGGCGCTCATCGGGATGATGCTGCCGACCTCGGGGAACAGGGCTTGACGGAAGGTTCCTCCGGAGACGTAGTCGCCCTCATCGGGCGATGCGCTGCCGGTGGAACCCGAGCATGACGCCAGTGTCATCGCGAGGACGACGAGTCCGGCGCCTACCGGTACTGCGATACTGCGTTTCATTGCAATCTCCTCATTCGGGTGGTGGTGCGAGGTTCAGCCGACGGCGACGTCGGCGGTGAGAGTTGCGAGGGGGCCCGCCGCCTTCACACTGACGTTCACGGTCGGACGAGCGGTGTAGGGCACGTGCGTCTCGAGGATCTCGACCACGGACACCTCCAGCGGATCGGCTCCTGCCTGGATCGCCTTGGCGATGGCCGCCTCGGATGCCTGGGCGATGGCGTCCTCGCGGTCCTCCATCGACGCCATGTGGTCGGCGCGTCCGCCGGCGAGGGAGATGGCGGCCCCGACGGCGTTGGCCACGCCGCCATGATCGGGTCGCAGGATCTCGCCGGCGCTGGGGAGGCGGTCGGGCACGAGGAAGCCTCCACCGCCGACGACCACCAGCGGGATGTCGACGCGTCCGAGCGACAGCCGCTCGACGGCCTGGTCGAGCCGGTCTGCGACGACCTCCCACGCGCGCTCGAGCGCCTGCGATGTCGCGCCGGGCAGCGCCGGCAGGCTCCTGCCGGCGACCGAACGACCGCCGAGTGCCGCGGCATCCGTGAGCGTGGGCGTCGATCCGCCGAAGAGCAGCCCCTCCCGGTTGATCCGGTAGCCGACCGACTCCGGCCCCACGCGTCCTGTCGCGACGTCGACGATGGTTCCGCCGCCGATGCCGACGGAGAGCACGTCCGGCATCCGGAAGTTCGTGCGCACTCCGCCGATCTCGCGCGGCAGCGTGGATTCGCGTGGGAACCCGCCGACGACGACGCCGAGATCGCTGGTGGTGCCGCCGACGTCGATGACGATCGCGTCGTCGTGACCGGACAGGTACGCGGCACCGCGGATCGAGTTGGCGGGCCCGGATCCGATGGTGAGCACGGGGTACTGCGTGGCGTAGTCGAGCGACATCAGGGTGCCGTCGTTCTGCGCGAAGAAGGTGACCGCGTCGAGGCCCTCTTCGGCGACGACCGTGACGAGCGCCTCGGTGACCGAGCTCGCGACGCTGTAGAGCGCGGCGTTGAGCAGGGTGGCGTTCTCGCGCTCGAGAAGACCGGTGGGGCCGATGTCCTGGCTGAGGAACACCCTGGCGTCCGGGCCGAGGTGTCCGCGCAGCAGTTCCGCGACCTCGAGCTCCTGCTCGGGCGAGGACGGGCTGAAGATACCGGCGACCGCGATCGCATCGAAGTGGTCGAGTCCGTCGACGAAGCGCAGGATGCCGTCGCGGTCGAGCGGCGAGATCGGCGTGCCGTCGACCATGTGCCCGCCGCCGAGCATGGCGGAGTCCGCCAGCACCATGTCGACGAGGTCCTGCGGCCACCCCGTCAGCGGCGGGTACTCCGTCGCCGCGGGGGCTCCGAGCCGGATCATCGCGACGCGGTCGAGGCGGCGACGCTGCACGATGGCGTTGGTCGCATGCGTGGTGCCCAGCATGACGCGCGAGACGCGGTTGCGATCCGTGCCGACCGTCGCAAGGACGTCGGCGATGCTCACGCGGATGCCGCCGGTGACGTCGTCACTCGTCGGCTGCTTCGTGTGGGCGAGGACGGCGCCCGATCCGTCGAGGATGACGGCATCGGTGTTCGTGCCGCCGACGTCGACGCCGAGGGAGAGGTCGCGGGCGCTCATCGGGCTGCTCCTTCGAAGGGCGTGTAGGGAAGGTCGTAGCCGAACGCGGCGGGGCCGGCGAGCTCGAGCCCGCGAGGCGTGCGCCAGATCGGGTCGCAGGGCCAGGCGAGGACAGAGACGCGCTGTCCGAAGCGCAGCATCTCGGTCGTGATGGCGTGGCCGGTCTCGGCGTCGATGATCGTGATGAGGTCCGGCACGCTGACGAGCACCTCGCCGTCCTCGAGGACGAGGAGGTTCTCGTTCTGCAGCTCCAGACGCTGCAGCCGACCGCGGTCGTCTCCTGTTCCGGTGATCGTCACGGATCCCCGGACGAATCCGCCGACCGTGCGGCGGTCGAGATCGGTGATCTTGCCGCTCAGCAGCACTCTGGCGTCGAGTTCGGCCGCGACCGCTGAGACCGGGTCCGATGCGTTCAGGAGTGCGTGGCCCACCCGGATCGCGGCGCTCACGGTGCCTTCGATGACGGCGCCGCGAACGGTGTCGGCGGTCATCGGGTAGTGCGCGCCGATGCAGATCGAGCCGCTCGCGACGGTGAGGGCGCGGGCGTGACGCTCCAGCCAGTGCAGATCCACCGTCTTCATGACCGTGATGTTGCCGACGACGTCGCTCTGCACGGCCCAGTCGCAGTGCACTCCCGCGACGTTCATGGCCATCATCGAGGCATCCGGGAATGCACGTCCCATGCCGTCGGCGTCGAGCACCTGCAGTCCGAGTCTCGCCGCCCAGCCGATGGGGCGAACGCCGTTGCTGCCGCCGATCTCTGCGGCCATCAGCGTGGTGACGGGTCGGCCGATGAGTCGCTCCGCCTCCTCGAGCAGTGCATGGATCTGCCCCTTCGAGGACAGCATCTCGATTCCGACCGTCGGCGCGCCGATGCCGGACATCAGGATCACGACGTCGTCCGGACCCAGATCGTCGACGGAGACCAGACGCACCGGGCCGTGCTCGCGAAGCTCCCGCTCGACCATGGTCTGTGCGCTGTAGACCTCGCCGCCGCCGCCGGTGCCGAAGATCGCCGTTCCGACGCCGAGAGCGGCGATGTCGTCGGGGGTGATCTCGGTGATGCGCTCGCCGACCTGTGCCGGCGGGGATGTCTTTGCCATGCCCCCACGTTACGGAGAGGGCTGCAGGGGAACAATGTGCCTCGGATCCACTGTTTCCTGCCAGACTGTGCTCGTGGCACAGTACCTGATCCGCGACCTCGACTCGGCGGCTGAACGGCTCGGCCTGCGGCATCTGGCCGGCCCGATCGACGACCGCTCGATCGATCGCGTGGACCTCGGCACCCTCGACCGGCTCGACGCGGTTCCCGCCGGTGCTCTGCTGATCCTGACCGGCGAAGAGCAGCCCGCACCGTTCCGCATCGACGTCGCGCTGCGCCGCGCCAGCGCTCGGCGCCTGGCCGGCATCGTGTTCACGATCGATCTCGCCCTCGCGGAGACGGCAGCCGCGCTCGCCGCGCGCGGCGGCGTCCCGGTGTTCTGCGCGCCTGACGCCGACGCCGCCGAGCTCGCCAAGGCGATCGACCGTGCCGTCGCCGGCGGCGCCTCGGAGGCCATGATGCGCGGCGCGCAGGCCGTCGAGCGCGCAACCGAGGCTGCTGCCGGCGACGATGCCTCCAGCGACGGCATCCTCGCCGCGGCGTCCCGCGCGCTGGGCACCACGCTGTCCGTCGTCGAGGATCCGACCGTGCAGTGGTCCGAGCGGGATGCGGTCTGCATCGGGGAGGTGCCGATCGGTCGTCTCACGGCCGCATCGCCGGACCCGGCCACCGAGGTCGCGATCCCGGTCGTCGCGGCCCTGCTCTCGCGCGCCGCGCAGCGTCAGAGCCGCGACCGCTTCGCGCCGACGCAGTCGAGGGCGGATCTGCTGATCGAACTCGTGCTCACCGACTCCTCCCGCGTGGAGGGCTTCGTCGGGCGCGCGGCCCACCTGGGCCTCCCCCTGCAGCTCTCCCACGTCGTCGCGTGGCTCGCGCCGGCCAATCCATCCGCCGTGCACGACCGCGCTCCGCGCACGGTCCAGCCGGCCCTCGAGTTGTTCGCGCTGCAGCTCGTCGAGGAGAGGCCGGAGATGTGGCACTTCGCGTTCCTGCAGGACGACCTGATGCTCGTGTGCACCGAGGAACACGGCGCCCCGGACCACCAGCGACGAGTGCGCGAGGTGGCCGTGCGCATCAAGGAGCAGGCTCATCTGCTCGCGGGCAGCGGGTGGGAATACACCGTCGGGCTGGGTACGCCGCAGCTCGGGGCGACCGGTTTGCGCCAGTCCGCCGCCGAGGCCCGCATCGCCGCCGAATCCGCCATCGCGGCCGGGCGGCGCGGCGGCGTTGAGCTGACGGATGTGACGGGTCTGCGACGCGTGCTGCTGGACGTGTACGCATCGCCGATCAGCCGCGACCTGCTGAACGACATCCTTCGTCCACTCGACGAGCTGGGCGCGGAGCGGGCGCTGACCGCGGTGCGCACGCTGCAGTCGTATCTCGCGCACGAGGGCTCGCTCGTGCACACCGGTCGCGAACTCATGCTGCACCCGAACGGAGTCGGCTACCGCATGCGGCAGATCCGCGAGCTGCTGGGCATCGACCTCGACGATCCCGACGTGCGCTTCGCCGTGGAGCTCGCGTGCCGGGTGCGCCTGCTCGGCGCAGGCTGAGCGATCCGGCTCCTTTCAGATGGCGGATTCCGCGCGCAGGGTCGCGCCGTGCTCGTCCAGGGCCGGGGCGCGGTCGAGCCTGGGCGTGCCGTTGGTACCGAGGGCCGAGCGGGCGATCGAGACTCCGTCGTCGTCGAAGACCAGACCGAGGGATGCCGCATGCGCGCCGTGCGCCGCATCCTCCGGGGTGCGCACGCGGGCGACGAGCACCCTGGCGGCCCCCAGCCGCTCGACGACCTCGTCCAGCGAAAGCGCCGCCACGCGTGAGCCGACGATCGCCTCCAGTTCTTCGCGTCCGGCGACGCGCGCCTGGTTGCGTCGCCAGCGTTCGTCGCCGAGTGTGTCGGCCAGGTCGAGCGCGGCGACGAGCCGTGCGAACATCGCATCGTTCGTGGCGCCGAGCACGACGTGCCCGTCGGATGCCTCGAAGGAGCGGTACGGCACGATCGACGGGTGCGAGCTGCCCCAGGGCTTCGACGGCGGACCGCCCGCGGACGTCGCAGCGATGACCGTGCCCAGCGAGCTGATCGCCGTGGCGAACAACGAGAACTCGAGCCGCCGCCCCTGACCGGTGCGCTCGCGTTCGAGAAGCGCGGCGAGCACGCCGTTGATCATCGACATCCCGGTGGCGATGTCGACCATCGCGACGCCGGATCGCACCGGGTCTGCCCCCTCGTAGCCGGTGACGTGCATGAGGCCGGATTCCGCCTCGACTGTCACTGCGGTGCCGGGCTCGGCGGCGAGGGGCCCGGTCTGCGAGAAGCCGCTGATCGACGCATAGACGAGACGTGGATGCCGCTCCCGCATGTGCTCGGCGCCGATGCCCAGCCGCTCAGCCACTCCGGGGCGGAAGCTCTCGACGACGACGTCGGCGGTGCCGATCAGCCGATCCGCGATCTCCTGGTCGGCCGGCCGCGTGAGATCGAGCGCGATGCTGCGCTTGCCGCGGTTGATCGCGTGGAAGTAGGCGCTCGCACCGTGGATGAACGGCGGACCCCAGTGCCGCGTCTCGTCGCCGATCTCGGGTTGCTCGACCTTGATGACGTCCGCGCCGAGTTCGGCGAGCGTCATGGTCGCGTAGGGGCCGGCGAGCAGTCGGGTGAAGTCGATCACCCGGATGCCCGCGAGAGGGCGATATGACATGGCCTCGAAGCTATCGGCCGAGGAGAGCCAGCAGACATGGTCGTTCGGTCCAGCATCCGTGACGAAGGATGGGCTCTCCGAACACTCGGCGGGATCAGCGGACGAAGACCTGCTCGCCGCGGATCCAGGTCTCGGCGACCCGCACCTGCGCGATCTCGTCCTCGGGCACCGTGAACACGTCGCGTTCGAGCACGGCGAAGCTGCCGTCGAACCCCGGCTGCAGCATCCCGACGCCCTCCAGCGGCGAGAGCAGGCGCGCCCGTGCCGTGTACAGCAGCACGGCCTGCGGCACGGTGATCGCCGCCTCGGGGCCGAAGTCGACGCCGTTGTAGGTTCGACGACGCACGGCGGCCTCGATCGACAGCATGACGTCATCCGCGCCGCTCCAGGCGGTCGCCGGCCGGTCGCTCGACAGCGCGAGCGGCTCGACGCCGTCGTACAGTCGCGCGATCGGGTAGGCGTCCGGCACCTGCTCGGTGCGCAGCGCCTTCTCATAGCCGTCGTACTCGGCGAAGAAGAACACCGTGTGCGTCGCGATGCCGAAGCTCATGCGCGCCTCTCGCAGCCGGCGCACGTAGTCGTCGCTGACGATCGTCGCGTGTTCGATGCGCACCGACGGGATGCCGTCGAGCCACGGCTCTGCATCGGCGAACAGCTCGACGACGCGGTCCAGAGCCTGATCGCCCATCGCGTGCACGGCGAGCTGGACGCCGTTGCGGCGCGCCCACTCCCCCGCGGCGAGCACATCGGCGTCGTCCACCAGGCGGAGGCCGTGATCGCAGGAACCGGGATAGGGCTCGTGGACCCAGGCGGTGCGGTTCGAGTAGGCGCCGTCGAGGACGACCTTGACGCCGGCGATCCGCATCTGCCCCTGCTTGTCGGCGGGTGCGAGGTCGGCGAGCGGATCCTCCGGATCCCAGCCCGGGTACAGCGCCGCAGTGGCGCGCAGGCCGCGGTCGGCTGCCGCGCGGAAGGTCGCGAGCGGCTCGTCGATGCGGCTGGAGAGCAGATCGCACACCGCGACGATGCCACGGGAGGCGAGTTCTTCCCCGATCGCGACGAGCGCGTCGATCTGCTCGTCACGGGTGGGCGCCGGGACGAATGCGGCCACCGCGCCGACGGCCGCGATCTCGGTGAGCACCCCGTTGGGCGAGCCGTCGGCGTCGCGTTCGAATCGCGCGCCGTCCGGATCGGGAGTGGATGCCGAGACCCCGGCGATCTCCAGCGCCTTCGTGTTGCACACCGCCGAGTGCGCGTCGCAGCGCCACACGAGCACCGGACGTTCGGTCGAGACCCGGTCGAGATCGGCGGCCGTCGGCATCCGGCGTCCGGGGAACTTGGTGTCGTCGAACCCGCGGCCGAGGATCCACGCTCCGGTAGCCGTCACCGAGTCCGCATGCCGGCGCATGACCTCGACGAGATCCTCCACCGAGGTCACCACCGGCGGGAAGCACTCGGCGGCCGCGGCCGTCCCGGCCATGAGCGCCGGATGGGTATGACTGTCGATCAGACCGGGCAGCACCGTGCGTCCGCCGAGATCGACGGCATCCTGATCGCTGACGTCGGCGGCGTCACCGACCCAGTCCACGACTCCGTCTCGGAGGCGGAACGCCGAGGCGAACTCCGCCTCTCCTGCTCCGGTGAACACCTTCGCGTTCGTGAACAGCTGCGTGCCCATGGCCCCGTCCTCAGATGTCGCGATGCGTGAACCGGCCGCCCAGAAGCGTGGCCGCCACCGGCATGTCGCGCAGCTCATCGCGATCGGACGCGTACGGGTCGCGACCTGTGATCACGATGTCGGCCGGCTGACCGACTTCGAGCGTCGAGCGAGTGGATGCCGCGAGCGCGACGTCGAGCGGAACCCGCTGCTCCGGGTGCCAGACGTCTCGATCGTCCCGGCTGCGAGCGGTGGCCGCGGCGATGGAGATCCACGGGTCGAGGGGCGCGACCGGAGCATCCGATCCGAGGCGCAGCTCGGCGCCCGCACGGTGCAGCGAGCCGAACGCGAATGCGCGACCGGTGCGGCCGGCCCAGTGGTGGTCGGCGATGTCACGGTCGTCCATGGCGTGCTCCGGCTGCACACTGGCGACGAGGCCGAGCTCTGCGAAGCGCGCGAAGTCCTCCTCGCGCACCAGCTGCGCGTGCTCGATCACGCCGGGCATGCCGAGTTCGGCGAACGCGTCGAGGACCTCGGTGTTGGCGCGGTCGCCGATCGCGTGCACCGCGGCGCCGATGCCGGCATCGCGCGCACGCACGAGCAGCCGGCGCAACTCGGAGACCGGGACGCTCTCCATGCCGCAGGAGAGCGGGTGGGACGGGTCCATGCCGGGGTACGGGTCCCAGCACCACGCCGTGCGGGTGTTGAGGGATCCGTCGACGACGACCTTGAGCCGGCCGAAGGTCACGAGTCCCTGATCGTCGATCTGGTCGCCGGTGCGCCATCCGGCTGCGATGACCTCTTCCAGCCGGTCGGGCCAGACGGCGGCCTCGACGCGCAGGGCGTTGACCCCGTCGCGCACTCGCGAGCGCCACAGGGAGACGTTGTCCGCGCTCTCGAACTCGACCACGCCGACCACGCCGCGGGATGCCGCGGCATCCGCCGCCTCGCGGTACCCCGAAAGCGGCAGGGCATCGGTCTGATCGAGACCGTGGTGCAGCTCGATCCAGGGCCCTTCGCGCAGCAGACCGGTCTCGTCGAGGTCGACGCCCAGGCGCGCGGCGGCCGCACGGTTCATCCAGCCGCAGTGCAGGTCGCCGCTGACGAGGACGACCGGCACCTCCGGCACGGCCGCCTCGATCGCGGCGAGGGAGGCGGGCTCGCCCCAGAGACCGTCTCGGAAGCCGTAGCCCATGAGCATGCCGTTCAGCAGCGGATGCCCCTCGTCGAGTGCACGGCGCACGGTGGCCAGCACGTCGGCGGCGCTGGTGGTGGCGGTGAGATCCACCCGGCTGCGGCGGATCACGTGCTGCGTGAAGTGCACGTGGGCGTCCCACAGGCCCGGCCCGATCCAGCGACCCGAGACATCCACGACCTCGCCTTCGGGTTCGACCGTCCCGGAGGGGCCGATCGCGGCGATGAGCCCGTCGCGCAGGACGATGTCGATGGTCTCTGCCTCGCCGTATCGGCGGGCTCCGCGCAGGGTGAGGGGCGACAGGTCGGTCATGATGCTCGATTCTCTCAGTGCGGCGGAACGTCAGGCGACGGGGACGGGTGCGGTGGCGAAGCCGAAGAGGTCCTTCGGGTCCTCCGGCGCTGCGACGAGATCGATCTCGCGAGCGAGATCGGTGCCGACCACATCGGCGCGCAGATGCCGCAGCGCCGAGAAGTCCTCGATGGCGAAGCCGACCGAGTCGAAGATCGTCACCTCTTCCGGCGACGTGCGGCCGGGGGCGGTGCCGGCGAGCACCCGCCAGAACTCGGTGACGGGGAAGTCGGCGGCGACGTTCTGGATCTCTCCCTCGATGCGGGTCTGCGGTGCGTACTCGACGAACACCGGGCCCCGCTCGAGAATGCGCGGATCGAGCTCCGTCTTGCCGGGGCAGTCCCCGCCGATCGTGTTGATGTGCATGCCGGGGGTGACGTCGGCATCCTTCAGCACCTCGGCGACGGCCTTGTCCGCGGTGCACGTCGTGACGATGTCCGCACCGGACGCCGCCTGCGACGACGAGTCGCAGACCGTGATGTCGAACCCGAGCGGGCGCAGATTGCGGACGAACTTCTCCGTCGCCGCGGCATCCACGTCGAAGATCCGCAGGGTCTGGATGCCGAGGACGGCACGGAAGGCCAGCGCCTGGAACTCGGCCTGGCTGCCTGCACCGATCATCGCCATGACGCGCGAGTCGGGACGAGCGAGGTGGCGGGCCACCATGGCGGAGGTCGCGGCGGTGCGCAGAGCCGTGAGCACAGTCATCTCGGACAGGAACACGGGGTAGCCGTTGTGGACGTCGGCGAGCACGCCGAAGGCCGTGACGGTCTGATACCCGCGAGCGGGGTTGAAGGGGTGCCCGTTGACGTACTTGAACGCGTACACGTCCGGGTCGCTGATCGGCATGAGCTCGATGACCCCGAACGGCGTGTGACTGGCGATCCGCTCGGTCTTGTCGAAGGATTCCCAGCGGCGGAAGTCCGCCTCGATCGTCTCGGCCATCCCGGCCATGATCCGCTCGGGTCCGGTGCGTGCGACCCACCGGACGAGATCTGCGACTCCGACGAACGTGGTCATGCGCTCTCCTCCCGCCCGTGCACGTGCGACATCCGCGCCGCGAGACGCGGGTTCTCATAAGGTCCAGGCGACTTCAGCGCGTCGATGACCCGGTCGACCACCTCGGCCGGCTTGTCCTGGCTCATCTTCTCCTTGGCCTCGAACCGGTCCACCCGCATCCGGAACCCCACCGTGCCGTGCACGATGCGGGCGGCGTAGTCGGCGTTCTCCAGGGTGCGGTTCATCAGGTACGGCTCTGGGAGCGGATTCTCGAAGTGGGCGACGAGCCGCTCGAGCACCTGCAGGTTCTCCTCGTCGGAGAGGATCTCCGGCGTTCCGTGCAGGTGCGCGACGGCGAAGTTCCAGGTCGGCACGGCCGGCGAGGTGTCGTACCAGCTGGGCGACACGTAGCCCTGCGGGCCGTACACGATCACCATCGCATCGTGCTGCCCGAGCTCGTGCAGGCGCTCGTCGGGCCGGCCGACGTGACTGACGATCACGATGCCGTCGGCATCCTCGTCGAGCAGGATCGGGTAGTGCGACGAGACGAGGCCCTTCCCCGGCACGAAGCTGACGATCGTCGCCCACGGATTCTCGCGCACGAGGGCGCGGATTCCTTCGGCGTCGTCGAACGCGTAGTCGGGGTTGGGTCTCATCGATGTCTCCTAGGAGGTGAGTGCGGCGATCTCGTAGCGGTGCGGGGTGCCGAAGCGGTGCGAGGAGACCGACACGGCCTGCTCACGCAAGTAGGGCAGCAGCTCGATCCGTCCGGCCGACACCACGGGACCCGCGTAGATTGCGACGGCCGGAGAGCCGCCGGTGTGACCGGCGGTCGTCGCGGCGTCGCCGCCGACCAGGCGGATGCGCCCGCCGGACTCGGCCAGGCGCGCGGCGCGCGCACCCCAGCCCTTCTCGTCTTCGACAGCGACGCCGATGCTCAGCCCGCTCAGCCAGGAGCGGACGGATGCCGGGAGCTCCTCTGCCGCGCTGACGCTGAGTCGCGCACCGGTGCGGACGCCGGCGGCGATCACGCGGATCGCCTCTGCGGGCTTCGCGTTCTCGATCCGGATGGTGACCGGCACGGTGTCGTAGCGCAGCGCGTTCTGCTCGGTCTCGAGCGCCGTGACGTCTCGTACTGCGCCGAACTCCTCGGTCCAGGCCGTGGCGTCGGTCGAGAGTGCGCCCTGCAGCCAGGCGACGTCGGCGCCGGCATCCTTCGCGGCGGTCAGCGCGCTGCGCGAGACGGCGTCGGCGGGCGCGTCGGCCGTGACCGGAGCATCCTCCCAGTCGGACAGGCCGACGAGGTAGTTCGGGCCGCCGGCCTTGGTGCCGGCACCGACGGCCGCCTTCTTCCAGCCGCCGAAGGGCTGACGCTGCACGATGGCGCCGGTGGTTCCACGGTTGACGTAGAGGTTGCCCGCCTGGACGCCGGCGAGCCACTGCGCGATCTCGTCCTCGTCGAGGGCGTGCAGGCCGCTGGTGAGGCCGTAGTCGATCGCGTTGACCATCCCGATCGCCTCGTCGAGGGTCTTGGCGGTCATGATGCCGAGCACAGGACCGAAGTACTCGGTCAGGTGGTACGGGCTGCCGGCGGCGACGCCCTCACGGATGCCGGGACGCCACATCTGTCCTGCGTCGTCGAGCTTTTCCGGCTCGATGATCCAGCGCTCGCCGGGCTCGAGAGAGGTCAGCGCGTGGAGCAGCTTGCCCTCGGCCGGCCCGATGAGCGGCCCGATGCGGCTGGAGCCGTCCCACGGCTGCCCGACCGGATACGAGCCGACGGCGTCGATGAGCTGACGGCGGAACCGCTCGCTCGTCGCGACGGAGCCGACGAGGATGACCAGGGATGCTGCGGAGCACTTCTGCCCGGCGTGGCCGAACGCGGAGTAGGCGACGTCCTTGGCGGCGAGGTCGAGGTCGGCGCTCGGCGTGACGATGATGGCGTTCTTGCCGCTCGTCTCGGCCAGCAGCGGCAGGTCGGGGCGGAAGCTGCGGAACAGCTCGGCGGTCTCGTAGCCGCCGGTGAGGACGACCCGCTCCACGGCAGGATCGCTGATCAGCTTCTGACCGAGCTCACGACCGTCGAGCTGCACGTACTGCAGCACGTCGCGCGGCACGCCGGCCTCCCACAGCGCCTCGATCATGACTGCTCCGGAGCGCCGGGCCTGGCGGGCGGGCTTGATGATCACCGGCGAACCCGATGCGAGGGCCGCGAGCGTGGAGCCGGCGGGAATCGCGACGGGGAAGTTCCACGGCGGGGTGACGACGGTGAGTCCCACCGGACGGTGCGTGGCACCCTCGATGGCCTCGGCGCGCTTCGCGCTCTCGGCGTAGTAGTGCGCGAAGTCGATGGCCTCGGAGACTTCGGGGTCGCCCTGCTCGATCACCTTGCCCGCTTCGGATCCCATCACCTCGAGCAGGTCGGCTCGGCGCTGCTCGAGCACCTCGCCCGCACGGTGCAGGATCGCGGCGCGGCCGTCGGCTCCCAGTGCACGCCAGCTCTCGCCCGCCGATGCTGCCCTGGCGATCACGGCATCCAGCGCCGCGACATCCGACAGCGTGTTGCCGGCGACGGTCTCGTCGCCGAGGACGGAGTCCGCCATGCGGGAGCGGATGCCGTCGGCCCAGGCGCGGTTGGCGCCCAGGCTCGGGTCGGTGTCGGGGGTGTTCTCGAATCCGTCGGCCGGCATGGCGACCGCCGGTGCGCTGCGGTCCTGAGTGCGGTTCGCGGAGGGAACCTCGGTGGGCATCGACGCGATCGATGCGAGGAACCGGTCACGCTCGCGTGCGAACAGCTCGGGGTCGTCGTCGAGGTCGAAGACGGCCGACATGAAGTTCTCCGTCGACGCGCCCTCCTCCAGGCGGCGAATCAGGTAGGCGATCGCGACGTCGAACTCGGTCGGGTGGACGACGGGCGTGTAGAGCAGCAGCGAGCCGACCGTGCGGCGGATGACGGTGGCCTGCGCGGTCGCCATGCCCAGCAGCATCTCGAACTCGATCCCGTCGGTCACCCCGCGCTGATTGGCCAGCAGCCACGCGAGGGCGATGTCGAACAGGTTGTGACCAGCGACGCCGATGCGCACGTTCTTCACGTGCTCGGGGCGCAGCGCATAGTCGAGGACGGCCTTGTACGAGGCGTCCGACGCCTCCTTGCTGTGCCAGGTGGCGAGGTCCCAGCCGTGGGTCTCGGCGTCGACCCGCTCCATCGGCAGGTTCGCGCCCTTGACGACGCGCACCTTGATCGATGCGCCTCCGGCGGCGACGCGGGCGGCCGACCACTCCTGCAGGCGGATCATCGCGCCGAGTGCGTCCGGCAGGTATGCCTGCAGCACGATTCCGGCCGAGAGGTCGCGGAACTCCTCACGATCCAGGATGCTCGTGAACACCGCGATGGTGAGATCGAGGTCCTTGTACTCCTCCATGTCGAGGTTGATGAACTTCTTGCCACGCGCCTTCGCGATGCGGAACAGCGGCACCAGCGCCGTGGCGGCGTGGTGGACGGCCTCGTCGAACGCCCAGGGGCTGTGCGGGGCGACGGTCGAGGACACCTTGATCGAGACGTAGTCCACGTCGTCGCGCTCGAGAAGGCGACGGGTGCCGGCCAGGCGCCTGGCGGCCTCCTCCTCGCCGAGGATCGCCTCGCCGAGCAGGTTGATGTTCAGGTGCACGCCCTCGGCGGAGCGGATGCGGCGGATCGCCGACCCGAGCTTCGCATCGGTTGCGTCGACGATGAGGTGGCGGACCATGCCGCGCAGCACCTTGCGGCTGATCGGCACGACGATGCCGGGGAACGCAGGGGCCAGCGCTCCGCCGAGGCGGACGAGGCCGCGCAGGGCTGCCGGCAGGAACTTCGGGGTGATCGGGGCGAGATCGCGCAGGTTGTGCGCGGCGACCTTGAGGTCTTCGGGGCGGACGACGCCGTCGACGAAGCCGACGGTGAAGTCGAGGCCGTTCGGGTCGCTGAGAACGCCGGCGAGACGCTTCGCGGCGGTGTCGCTGGGCACCTCGCGGCTCTCTTCCAGCCAGCGCTTCACGAGCGCGATCGCGTCGTCGGCGAGAGCGGCGAGTTCGGCGTGGCCGGTGGCTGCGTCAGTCGTCTGGGTCATCATGCTTCCTCACTCGAGAGCGCGGCGGAGCCGCGCGATCTGCTCTCAGTGTGAGGCCTGATGTTTGTTCGTGAAAAGCGAGCCTTTACGATAGATACCATTCGGTTCTGTCGATGATTTGGAGAGTGCGGATGTTCGAGCTGCGACGACTGCGCCTGCTGCACGAACTCGCGCTGCGCGGCACCATCGCCGATGTGGCCCGCGAGCTCTCGTACAGCCCTTCCACGGTCTCTCAGCAGCTCGCGCTGCTGGAGCGCGAGGCGGACGTCGCCCTGCTCGAGCCGGACGGCCGCCGGGTGCGCCTGACGGCACAGGGACGGATGCTGGCCGCCCATGCCGCACGCGCGCTGGAGCTCGACGAAGCCGCTCGTGCCGAGCTGTCGATCTCGCGGGATGCCCGGGCGCCGGTGCGCGTCGCCGTCATGCCGACGGCGGCCGAGGCCCTCGTGCCCGCGGCGCTCACCCTGCTCGCCGAGCGCGAGCCCGGGCTGCGGCTGGAGATGGTCGAGATGCCTCCGGAGGAGGGGCTGTTCGAGCTGCGGGCGCATGCCTTCGATCTCGTCGTCGCCGAGCAGTACCCGGGATACACCCGCGAGCTCCAGCCCGGCATCGAGCGCACGCTGCTCGGCCGCGATCCGGTGCGTCTGGTCGTACCGCCGGGCTCGCCCGCGAGAGAGCTCGCCGATCTGCGCGACGCGGCCTGGGCGATGGAGCCGCAGGGCGCCGCCGTGCGGCAGTGGGCGGTGCAGCAGTGCCGGGCTGCCGGCTTCGAGCCCGATGTGCGGTTCGAGGCGACCGACCTGACCGCGCATGCGCGACTGGCCGCAGCAGGTCACGCCGCGGCCATGCTGCCGGATCTGAGCTGGACCGGCGACCGATCGTCGGTGCGGCTGCTTCAGCTGCCCGGCGACCCGGTACGCGAGATCTTCGCCGCGACCCGCTCGTCCTCGCGAGACGGTGCCGCGGTCGGCGCCGTGCTCACGGCGCTGGCCGACGCTCTCGCCGCTCACCGCCCGCGCTGAGCCGGGCAAGGCTTCCGATCCTCGCGGGTCGTCGAGCGAGCGCAGCGAGACGAAACGCCTTGAGCGAGCCGAAGGCGAGTCGAAAGGAACTCCGGCAGCGAAGGCTTCGACTCCCGTCGGTCGCTCAGCCCGTTTCGTCTGCGGCGCTGCGCGCCTCCGCTCAACGACCCGCAAGAGAGGCCCCTCGTCTGGCCCAGGCACCTCTCGCTCAACGACCCGCATGGAGAATGTCCCTCTCACGTCCAGGCGATCTCCGCGGTCGCGAGGAGGGTGTCGTCGGCATCCAGCAGCGTCGCTCTGGTCACGCCGTCGTCGTCCCTGCCGGCGATGCGCAGCGGACGGTCGACGAGAACCGGCGCGATCGCACGGACCTCGAGCCGGGCGGGGGTGCGCTCCGGGGCGTGTCTGCGGACGGCATCCATGAGCAGGATTCGCGTGAGCGGGCCGTGCACGAGCAGGTCGGGCAGTCCCTCGACGTCCCGCGCCCAGGCGCGGTCGTAATGGATGAGGTGGGTATTGAAGGTGAGCGCCGAGAAGCGGAACAGCTGTCGGGCGTCGAGCTCGAGCTCTTCGATCCAGTCAGCGGATGCCGCGGCATCCGGGTCAGTCCTCGGCGGGCGCGCCGGGGCGTCTGAATCCGCCTGCTCGAGGAACACGTCGTGCCACACGCTGCGGATCGCGGTCTGACCGGCGACGGCGTACTCCCGCTCGATGTCTACGAACATGAGCCGGCCGCTGGCGCCGTTCTTCTCGACGACCTTTCCGAGCGTCGTCGTCTGCGTGACCTCGTCCGCGATCGCGACCGGCCGGAAGAACTCGGTGCTCTCCCCCGCGTACATGCGACGCGGCAGGTCGATCTCGGGGATCACGCCATCCCTGGCCGGCGTGCCGTCGGGCCGCAGATCGGCGAGCGGCACGGCGAAAGGGAACAGGATGCCGTCCCACGCCGGAGGCAGTTCGTCACCGGCATCCCGCCGATCCTCGCTCGCCGCGAACGTGCCGCGGTAGGCCTCGACGGTCTCCGCGTCGACGACCGAGGTGCGCACGACGGTCACGGCAGCACTCCGGCTGCCCGCAGCTCGGCGATGCGCGCGGCGTCGTAGCCGGCGAGGTCCGCGAGCACCTGATCGGCGTGCTCGGCGAGCCGGTTCGCCGTCCGCGCCGGGGTCGCGGGGGTGGCGGAGAGCTTGATCGGCTGGCCGAACATGCGCAGCGTGCCGAGGTCGCCGTAGTCGGCCTCGACGATCATGTCGCGCTCGGCGGTGCCCGGATCGTCGACGACCTCGCCGATCGTCTTGATCGCCGTCAGCGGCACGACGTCGCCGGCCATCTGCTCGAGTTCGGCCTTCGTGTATCCGGCGAGCCAGTCGACCACGATCGGCTTGACCTTGCGGTCGTAGACCTCGGGGACGAGGCGCTTGCGCATGGTGTCGATCTCCGGGTCGGCCTTGACCTCGGGCGTGCCGAACAGGTCGCAGGCCGCGTTCCAGAGCTTGTCTGTGTACGCGCCGAAGAACACCTGGCCGTCGGCGCAGTCGAACAGCTCGTAGGGCTTGACCCAGGAGTGCTGATTCCCGGCGGGCTCGGCCACCTTGCCTTCGACTGTGTAGTCGACCACGGCGGTCTCGGTGAGCGCCATGATGCTGTCCACCTGTGCGACGTCGACGAGCTGTCCCACCCCGGTGGCCTCGGCGTGGCGCAGCGCCGCGAGCGTGCCGATGACGGCGAACAGGGTCGCCGAGAGGTCGCCGATCGTCACGCCTACGCGCACCGGCGGCTGGCCGGGGTAGCCGCTCATCGACCACAGCCCGCCCGCGGCCTGCGCGGTGTTGTCGAAGGCCGGGCGGCGGCTGCGCGAGCCGGTCTGGCCGTAGCCGGAGATCGCGGTGTAGACGAGCTTCGGGTTGATCTCCTTCAGCACGTCGTAGCCGACGCCGAGCTTCGCCATGGTCCCGGGACGGAAGTTCTCCACCAGGACGTCGGCCGAGCGGACGAGGTCCTTCAGAACCTCCTTGCCGGCATCCGATGCCAGGTCGAGGCCGACACCGAGCTTGCCGCGGTTGTACTGCGCGTAGTAGGCGCTGAACTCCTCGTCGCCGTCGGTGAGGTACGGCGGGAAGCCGCGTGAGACGTCGGGATCGCGCGGATTCTCGATCTTGATGACCGTCGCGCCGAGGTCCGCGAACATCTGGGCGGCGTAGGGGCCGGCGAGCACGCGGGACAGGTCGAGGACCGTGACGCCGTTCAGCGCACCGGGTGCGGGGAGCGAGATGTCGGTCATGCGGATGCTGCCTCCTGTGTGAGTTCGGACGCGCCGGCGGCGGCGAGCGCACGGGCCACGTTCGACGGCGCGGGGATGCCGCGGATGCGGGAGAGCCAGAGCGTGGTGGCTGCGAGGGCGCCGAGATCCAGTCCGGTCTCGATGCCCAGGCCGTGCAGCATCCACACCAGGTCCTCTGTGGCGAGGTTACCGGTCGCGCCCTTCGCGTACGGGCAGCGTCCGAGGCCGCCGACCGAGGCGTCGAATTCGGCGACGCCGAGCCGCAGCGCGGCATGGACGTTGCCCAGGGACTGCCCGTAGGTGTCGTGCAGATGCAGGGCGAGGGCCGAGACCGGGATGCCGGCCGCCAGCGTCTCCTGGACCACGCGTCCGGTGAGGCCGGGGGTCGCGACGCCGATCGTGTCGCCCAGGGCGACGGTGCGGCTGCCCGCCTCGTGCAGCGCGGTGGCGGCCTGCGCCACCGCCTGCGTGTCGACCTCACCTTCCCAGGGGTCGCCGAAGGCCATCGACACGTAGCCACGGACCGGGATGCCGTCGGCGGTGGCTGCTTGGATGACCTCGACCGCGCGGTCGATGGCTCCGGATCGGGTGTTGTTCAGGTTGGCCTTGGCGAACGACTCCGTCGCGCTGACGACGACGGACACCTCGCGGATGCCGGCATCGAGCGCGCGCTGCAACCCCTTGAGGTTCGGCACCAGCGCGACAGCCCTTGCGGCGTCGGGCACGTCCACGGCAGCCACCACTTCGGCCGCATCCGCGAGCTGCGGGATCCAGGCCGGCGGGACGAAGCTGGTCACCTCGAGGTCGCGGGATCCCGCGGCGTACAGCCGGCGGCACAGTTCGGCCTTGACCGGCGTCGGGATGATGTCGGTCTCGGCCTGCAGGCCGTCACGGGGCCCGACCTCGAACACGGTGACCCGAGCGGGCATGCCCTCCTCGGTCTGCACGCGCGGCGACGGTACGGAGTTCGTCATGCCCGGCCTCGGCCGGCACGCAGCTCGTCGAGGACCTCGCGTGCGTGCTCCACGCGGATCTTCCGATCCGCCACGATGCGTGCGGCGACCTCTCCGATCTCATCGACCTCGGCGCCGGCGCTCGCAGCGATCGTGCGCGCGTGCAGCGTCATGTGTCCGCGCTGGATGCCCTCTGCGGCAAGCGCGCGACAGGCGGCGAGGTTCTGCGCGAGGCCCACAGCGGCGATGACGCTCGCCAGTTCGCGCGCCGTCTCGACCCCGAGCAGTTTCACGCCCGCCTGAGCGGTGGGGTGGGCACGGGTCGCGCCGCCGACGAGGCCGACGGCGAGCGGCACCTCGAGGGTCCCGACGAGGTTGCCGTCGGCATCCGTCTCGAATCGCGACAGGGCCGCGTACTGACCGTCGCGGGCGGCGTGCGAGTGGCAGCCGGCCTCTACGGCACGCGTGTCGTTTCCCGTGGCGAGGACGACGGCGGTGATGCCGTTCATGATGCCCTTGTTGTGGGTGGCCGCGCGGTACGGATCGGCCTCGGCGAAGGCGCTGGCGGCGACGATGTCGTCCACGACCTGCGGGCCGCCGAGAAGCTCGGCGTCGAACACGGCGCGGGCGCGGGTGAGGCGCAGCTCCGCCTTGTTGGTGAGGATGCGCAGGAGGGTGCGTGAGCCGGCGATCTCAGCGATGCGCGGCGCGATCGCCTCTGCCATCGTGTTGACGGCGTTGGCGCCCATGGCGTCGCGGACGTCGACGTGCAGATGCAGGATGACCTGGGTGCCGGCGCGCGTCTGGAGAACCCGGACGGAGATGTCGAAGGCGCCACCGCCGAGGGATACCAGCATCGGATCCTGCTCGTTGGCCAGCGCCAGGAGCTCGTCGCGGGCTTCGAGAAGCGCGAAGCGCGTGCCGTGCGGGTCGACGGCGTCGAGGACCTGGATCTGCGCGATCATGACGTCCCCGGTGTACGAGGTCGTGAAGCCGCCGTGCCCTCGTGCCATGCGCGCCGCGTTCGAGGCCGCGGCGACGACGCTCGGCTCCTCGGTCGCCATCGGGATCAGGCGGTCTCGTCCATCGATGGTGAAGTTCGTGGCGACCCCGACCGGGATGCCGATCAGCCCCACGACGTTCTCGATCATGTGGTCCGCCTGAGCGAGCGAGAGCCCGTCCTCTGCGCCGAGCGCACCGAGCGCACTCGCTTCGAGGCCCGCACTCTCGGCGACGAGCGCACGTCGCTCGTGCGGGGTGTGGTCGCGCAGACCTGAGATTCGGCTGTTGGTCGGCATCGGCCACCTTCCTTCGTGGGCAGACGCCGGATCTTCGGCGTTGCGTGTCACCGTCGACACTAGAAGCGCGATCCGCGAGCGACGATGGGCGGATCGCTCATTGAACGCACGCGGGCATAGGGCGATGACACATCTCCCGACTGTCGGCACCGACCTAGACTCGCAGTCGCAGCGATGACGCGAGCCCCGAGGAGACCCCGATGCCCTACACCGAGTCCGCCGCCGTCCGGCTCTACTACGAGGAGTTCGGGTCCGAGACGGATCCGCTGCTCGTGCTCGTCTCCGGCGGCGGAGCCCAGCTGCTCAGCTGGGACGAGGACTTCATCGCACATCTCACCGACGGGGGACTGCGGGTCGTCCGCTTCGACAATCGCGACACCGGGTTCTCCGAGCGGTTCGGCGGCGAGCAGGACGTCGACGGCGGCTATGACCTGGCCGACATGGGCGATGACATCCTGCACATCCTGGACCACCTCGGCGTGGACTCGGCGCACATCGCCGGGCACTCGATGGGCGGGATGATGGCGCAGACTGTCGCCATCGCGCACCCGGAACGCGTCCGCAGCCTCGGACTGCTGTCGACGATCCCCGGCCGCAGCCCGCGGTACGTGCTGCACGGTGAGCGTCCCGAGCTGCTCGAGGCCCCGATCCGGGTCACCCGCGAACAGGCCGTCGCGTTCGCAGAGTCGGCCGTCAGCTCAACGCCGCGAGGACGGTACGACCCGCAGGTGAAGTGGCATGTCGCGAAGGCGGGCGAGGCGTACGACCGCGGCTACGCGCCCGAGGGATACGCCCGGCAGTGGGCCGCGCTGCGCCGAGCCCCGGAGCGGCTCGAGGATCTGCGTTCGGTCGCGGTGCCGACGCTGGTCTTCCACGGCCGCGATGACGACGTGCTGCACTGGCACTCCGCCGTGGACATCGCCGAGGCGATCGCGGGATCGGAGCTGCAGGTGCAGCCCGACATGGGACACCTCATCCCCCACGAGCTCTGGCCCGATCTCGCGCAGGCTCTGCTGCGCACCGCTCGCCGCGCCGAGGAGCAGCGCTGACGTCGCTCGTGGCGACCGCGGAACGTGGCATGCTCGACACGGGAGCCGCGCGGGGCGACGTGGCGAGGAGAGGAGCACCGATGCGCGAGGACGCCGAAGCGATCTCCGTTCTTCTGGGTGCCGCCTACGATGCCGAGTCCGTCGGCCCGACCGAAGTCAGTGACGCGCTGCGCCGTATCGGGGCATCCGAGGAGCAGGCCGCCGAGATCGCCGATCGCGTGCACCGCTCACAGCGGGAGTTCTCGCGACTGCGCCGGAGAGAGCACGAGCTGTCGGCCCTGTTCTCGAGCGCCAGGGAGCTCGCGGAGCTCCGCGACAGCGACGCCGTGCTGGAGCGGCTCGTCCAGCGTGCACACGAGATGATGGGCGCCGATCTGGCCTACCTGTCCGAGTTCGACCCCGGCACTCGTGAACTTCGCGTGCGGGAGACGAGCGGTTCGGTGAGCGCGTCCCTCCCCTCGCTCCGCGTGCCGCCGGGGCGTGGGCTCGTCAGCGCCGTGGTCGAGTCGCGTGCGCCGCTGTGGGTCTCGAACTACTCGTCGTACACGAGCGAGCGGCACGACTCCGGCGTCGACGAGGCTGTCTCCGACGAAGGACTCGTGTCGATGCTCGGCGTTCCGATGCTCACCAGCGATGACGTGCTCGGCGTGCTGTTCGTGGGCAATCGCACGGAGAAGTCCTTCTCTCCGGAGGAGGTCTCCCTGCTCTCGGCTATGGCGGACCACGCCTCCGTCATCCTGCAGACGACCTACACGCTGCGGAGCCTTCAGGAGTCCGAGGATGCCAGCCGCCGGAACCTGGAGAGCCTGACGGCGCACCTCGTCGAACGCGATCGCGCCAACACCGTGCATCAGGAGCTCGTCCAGGCCGTGCTCGCCGGCGGCGGGTTCGGCCCGGTTGCCGAGACGCTGGCCTCGGCGCTCGGCCGCGCCGTGGCGATCCTGGATGACCAGGACCAGATCATCGCCGCAGCCGGGCTCCCCCTGGCGGCGGGGATGCTGGAACCGGATGCCGCGATCCACGACGCCATCGCCGAGAGCCGTCGCTCAGGGCACTGCGTCGCGGTCATCGGATCCACGGTGCGCGCCGTCGCCGCGCTCAGCGCGGGCAAGCGGCACTTCGGTGCGATGCTGCTCGGCGACGGGGAGTTCGAGCTCGGAGCCGTGGACTTCCGCACGGTCGAGCGGGCAGCGCAGGTGGGCGCACTGCTCGCGCTGCAGCAGGAGGCGGCATCCGGTGCCGATCAGCGGGTGCGCAGCGAACTGATCACCGACCTTCTCGACGACGTCCCCGAGCGCCGCTCGGATGTGGAGCGGCGGGCGCGCCGGCTCGGCGTCGATCTGCGGACGCTCGACACTCTGCTGCTCCTGGCCGTTCCCGGCGATCAGCAGACGGCTGCCGCGCGCGCCCTCAGCCGGCACCTCGACGAGCGCACGCTGGTGGGCGAATACCGCGGGTTCATCGTCGTCGCGCACGCCTCGGCGCGGGATGCTCTCGAGCCCGAGCGGCTTCGCGCCCACGTGGAGGCATCGATCCAGCATCCGGTCTCACTCGTCGTCCCGCGAGCGGCGAAGGGAGCGCTGCCGGATGCCTTCGTGGCCGCGATGCGCACCGCCCGGCTGCTGGCGGCCCTCGAGATCACCGGCATGACCGTGCAGGTCGACGACTTCCTGCCGTACTCGGCGATCCTCGACACGGATTCGCGGGCGCTGGGAACCTTCCTGCGCGACACGATCGGCGCCGTGCGGACGTATGACGCCGATCGGGGCGCCGACCTGCTCGGCACGCTGCGCGCATTCGTGCGGAACAACGCGAGCCCGACGCGCACGGCCAGGGCGCTGAACTTCCACACGAACACGATCCTCCAGCGGCTCGACCGGCTCGACCACGTGCTGGGCGCCGATTGGCGCGAGGACGAGCGCATGTTCCGCCTCGGCATCGCCGTGCGGCTCGACGAGCTGCGCGAGCGCTTCGAGCGTCGCTGAGGGCGACGACGGCCGGCTTCTAGGCTCCGCGCTCGACGACCTCGCCGGCGCGCATCACCTAGACCGCGAACGCGGAGACGTCGTCGGTGGACTCGCCGTCGAGAGCGAGCTCGGCAAGGATGCGGCCGATCGCCGGAGTGAATTTGAAGCCGTGACCGGCGGTGAGCCCGACGATGATGTCCGGATGCTCCGCCAGCGGGCTGAGCACGAATCGCCGATCGGGCGTGAGCGCGTACTGGCAGGTGACGGTGCGCAGCTCGTGGCCGGCACCGGGGATGAGTCCTCGCACGAAATCTCCGAGCTGTGCCGAGAGGTCCGCTGAGGGCAGGAAGGTGCGTTCGGCCGGTGTCATGCGGTTGTTCGACACGTCGCGGGCGGCCTTCACAGACGGCTCCCCGAAGGTGGGGAAGCCGTAATAGCACTCGTCGTCCTCCCAGATCCAGACCGGGAAGCGATCCCTGTCGTACGACTCCGGTTCGGCGGGGTGGAAGTAGGTCACCTGCTCCTGCATGACGTCCAGCGGGATCGCTGCGCCGAGCGGCTCGAGCAGGGCGTTCGTCCAGGCGTCCGCAGCGACGATGACCTTGCCCGCACGCACGTCTCCGTTGGAGGTGCGCACGACGACGCCGCCGTCATCGGGCACCAGGCTCTCGACGGTCGTGCGGTCGCGGATGTCGGCCCCGTGCACACGGGCGCGCATCTGCAGGGTGGCGACCGTGCGGGCGGCGTGGGCGATGCCGGTGTCGGCCGTGTAGACGGTCTCGACGTTCTCCGGCACGCGGAACTGCGGCCAGCGCGCGGTCACCTCGGCCGGGGTGAGCAGTTCGTGGGGGACGTCGCATTCGGTGAGTGCGGCGGTGAAGTCGGATGCCGAGTAGGGACCGTCGACGGGAAGGAAGATCACTCCGCCCGTGATGGTGAGCAGGCGCTCGCCGGACTCCGCCTCCAGATCCGCCCAGTCGCGATATGCGGACTGCGCCAGCCGGACGTACTGCGGTGCGCCGTACGAGGTGCGCACGATCCGCGAGGTGTCGTGCGACGCTCCGCGCACGTGGCCCAGCTCGTACTGCTCGAACGCGACGACCTTGGCTCCTCGGCGGGCGAGGTGGTACGCGGCGGCGCTGCCGGCCGCGCCCATCCCGACGACGGCGACCTCGAACGATTCCATGGGCTTCCTGCCTCCTCAGCGGATCGATTCACGCCAGTGTGCGGGAGCGCACCGTCCGGGTACATGGATCGACTACCCATGTCTGGTGGGTCGAGATGTGTCGGATGCACGGCAAACAGTCGCGTGTGACGCGGGCGCTGTTCCGCCGGCATGCGGGACGATGGTCTGGTGAGAAGGATGACGCTTGTCCGCGCTGCCGCCTGCGCCGCGGTGCTGCTCGTGATGAGCGGATGCGCCGTTGCCGCCGACGACACTGTCGGCGGCGCGGCATCCCTCGCGCTGCCACCGGCCGGCGCCGTACCCGACTATCAGCTCGGCGGAGCGTATCCGCCGGCGGACGGAGTCGGCATCGTGGGGCGCGATCGCGGCGCCGAGCCCGCCGACGACGTCTACTCGATCTGTTACGTGAACGCGTTCCAGACCCAGCCGGGAGAGCTCGACAGCTGGCCCGAGGACCTGCTGCTGCACGCCGGCGGCGCCTCGGTGTTCGATCCCGATTGGCCGGACGAGGCGCTGGCGGACACCTCGACGGACGACAAGCGCGGACGGATCGCGGCGATCGTCACTCCGTGGATCACCGGGTGCGCGGTCGACGGCTTCGACGCAGTGGAGTTCGACAACCTCGACTCATACACGCGCTCCGGCGGAGCGCTCGACCTGGACGACAACCTGGCTCTGGCGACCGAACTGGTCGACGCGGCCCATGCGGCCGGGCTGGCCGCCGGTCAGAAGAACGCCGCCGAGGATGCCGCGGCGCTCCGCGAGCAGGCGGGGTTCGACTTCGCCGTCGTCGAGGAGTGCGCGGCGTATGACGAGTGCGAGGCGTATACAGAGGTGTACGGCCCGCAGGTCATCGACATCGAGTACACCGACCAGCTGCCCCGCTCGTTCGCCGAGATGTGCGCGGATGCCGATGCGCCGGCATCCATGGTGCTGCGAGATCGCGACCTGCTGCCCGCCGGAGCGCAGGGCCACACGTTCGAGACGTGCTGATGCGTTGCGCCGGTGAGGTGATTCAGCGCTCGAGGTGGCGTGCGGGCATGCCCGGGTTCGGTCGCATCGCTGGAAGGCCCCGGACGAAAGCGTCGGCTCCGACTCGATCGGATGACGCGTTCGTGAAGGTGGAGCGGACGCGAATGGGTCGGGCTCGCACGGCCAGCGGCACGGCGAGCATGAGCGTGATGACGGTGAACCCGAGGGCGATCATGCCGAGTACGATTTCGAGGTTTGTCATGTTCGTCCTTTCTCGTGTCCAGCTCACGCTAAGCGCAGCAGGCGTTCCGAGCGCGGGCCTTGCGGTGCGGTCCGGGTGTGCGCTAAGCGCACGCCGCCGTACTGTTTCGCCGCATGACAGCGCGATTCCCTGCGCCTGCGCGCCCGACGTACTCTTGCGGGACCGCATCCCAGAGTCAGGAGTTCATCGTGTCCACCCCGCTGCCGCACCTTTCACCCGTCGAGGTGACGGAGCGTGCGGCGTGCATGTGCGACCACGGTAATGTGTGCTCGTCGTTCGCCCCGGGGCACGCGCTGCACCTGATCCAGGCTCGCCTCGCCGCGGCCACGCCGAGCGACTGGGTCGACGGAATCGTCGAGCATGCGGATGCCGTCACCGGCGAGCTGCGCGTGCGCACGCTCGAGGGTGAGGAATGGGCGCTGTGGAGCGCGCAGGGCGCAGCGCTCGAGGCGGCGCCGGGGTCACCGGTCGCACTGCACCGGAGGTATCACGTCCTCGCCGTCGGGCGCGTGCGCTTCAACGTCGCCGCCGCCTGACGACCGGCCCCTGAGCCTGTCGAAGGGTCAGGCGGCCATCATCATGTTCTTCATGTCCATGCAGGCGTCCATGCACGCCTTGCAGGACTGAGCGCACATCTTGCAGACCTCGCTGTGGTCGGCGTGCTTCATGCAGGCGTCCATGCACAGCTGACACATCGCGATGCAGGCATCCAGCATCGCCATCATCACGGCGGGCGTCATCCCCTGCATCCGCATCACCGACCGCATCGTGGTGTTGCACATGTCGGCGCAGTTCATGCACGCCGGGGCGCAGTCCATCATCTGCATCGAGCAGACCGTGCATGCCTGCTCGCAGGCGGAGCAAGCGTCCATGCACGCCTGCATGACGGCCATGTCCATCATCTCCATACCGGCCATGGTCTTCATGTCCTCTGACATGGCACCCATCATCATCGAGTCCATCTGCGCACCTCGCTCTGCATCGTGGCCGAGCCTCCGCACGACTCGCGCCGGGATGACGAGCGATCCGCCCGCCTGCGGCCAGCGTAATCCCGTTGCCCGCGCACGTCGATGCCGATCTGGGCTGCTCTTCGAGCGCCCGGCGCCGTCGGGCGGGGCGTAGTCTCATCACCGTGTCAGCCTTCTCCGCCGTGCAGCGGCTCGTCATCACGATCGCCGTTCTCGCGTCGTTCGTGACGTTCCTCGACGGCACCGTCGTCACCGTCGCGCTGCCGGCCATCCGGGATGAGCTCGGCGGCGGCATCACGACCCAGCAGTGGGTGGTCGACGCGTACCTCATCACCCTCAGTGCACTCATCCTGCTCGCCGGATCTCTGTCCGACGCGTACGGCCGCGTCCGCATCATGCGGATCGGGCTGATCGCCTTCGGGATCGCGTCGGTCGCGGTCGCCGCGGCACCGGAGCCCCTCACCCTCATCATCGCCCGGGCACTCCAGGGCGCGGCGGGGGCGCTGCTCGTGCCGAGTTCGCTCGCGCTGATCATGGCAACCATGCGCGGCGAGCTGCAGTCCCGTGCGATCGGCGTCTGGACCGCCTTCACCACTGGTGCGCAGATCGCGGGCCCGTTGCTCGGCGGGCTGTTCGTCGACCTGCTGTCCTGGCGCTTCGTGTTCCTGATCAACGTCATCCCGATCGGCATCACGCTGGTCCTGCTCGCCCGGCTGGAGCTGCCCGATCACCCGCGCGGTGCGCGCGTGGACTGGTGGAGCGGGATGCTGTGCGCCTTCGGCCTCGGCGCCATCGTGTTCGCCCTCATCGAGCAGCCGAACCTCGGCTGGGGGTCGCCTGCGATCTGGGTGCCCGGTGTGGCGGGCGTCGCACTGTTCATCGGCTTCCTGGTGCGACAGCGGTACTCACCGGCCCCGCTGATGCCGCTCTCGCTGTTCAGCGCACGCAACTTCGCCTGGGGCAACCTCGCCACGCTGTTCATCTACGCCGCCCTCTCCCTCAACGGGTTCGTCATCGGCGTCTACCTGCAAGAGGGGGCGGGCCTCCCCGCGACGGCGGCCGGACTGGCGAGCCTGCCGATCACGATCCTGATGATCCTGCTCAGCTCGCAGGCCGGGGCATGGGCGGGCAAGCTCGGTCCACGTCTGTTCATGACAGCCGGACCGTTGCTCATGGCAGCCGGCGCGCTGCTCCTTCTCACCGTGGCCGAGGACTTCAGCTACTGGTGGCAGGTGCTCCCATCGATGATCGTGCTGGGGCTCGGGCTCTCCCTCACCGTCGCGCCCCTCACCTCCGCCGTGCTCGGTGCGATCGACGAGAACCACTCCGGCATCGCATCCGCCGTCAACAACGCGATCTCGCGCGTCGCCGGACTCATCGTCGTCGCCATGCTGTCAACGATCGTCGGAGGCACGCTCGATCTCGGCGGCTTCCACAGCGCGGCCTGGGTGACAGCGGCGCTGATGACCGCCGGAGGCATCGTGTCGTTCATCGGGATCCGCAAGCTCGCACCTCCCGTCACTCCGTAGACCGTCGCCATCTCCTGACCACCGATCCAAAAGAGGCCTCGATGCCCGACACCACCTGCCACATGTCGATCTCGCTCGACGGCTTCGTCGCGGGATTGGATCAGAGCCGTGAGGATCCGCTCGGAAGACGCGGCATCGAACTCCACCGCTGGCACCTCGGGGACGAGCGCGCGAACGACGCCGATGCGACCGCCACGGGCTGGCTGATGCGTCCGCGGGGCGCGTACATCATGGGCCGCAACATGTTCGGTCCCATCCGCGACGAGTGGGACGAGGACTGGCGCGGATGGTGGGGCGCCGAGCCGCCGTACCGTGCGCCGGTGTTCGTGCTCACCCACTATCCGCACGAGCCGATCGAGATGGAGGGGGGTACGACTTTCCACTTCATCACCGACGGTTTCGATGCGGCGTACGCCCGTGCACGCGAGACGGCCGGCGACGACGGAGTGGACATCGCCGGCGGCGCCTCGACCGTGCGGCAGGCACTTGCCGCGGGCGTCGTGGATGAGCTCACGCTCGACATCGCCCCGGTGCTGCTGGGTTCCGGCGAGCGGATCTTCGAAGGCATCCGCACGTTCGACATGGAACCCGTGGAGGTCCTGCACTCGCCGTTGGCCACCCACATCCGCTATCGCCGGGTGCGCTGATTCCTGCTCTCTTGCGTCTGCCCCGCGTCTCGTCAACGGGCTGGTCCGGCGCTCAAGCCGCAGAGGCGGCTCCGACGAGTTCCGCGCGCCCTTCGACCAGGTACCGGATCTCCCATCGGGCGTTGAAGTTGTGCGCGGGGAGGTCGCGGATCACGGCCTGATCTTTGAGACTCAGGCCGTCCCGCTCCGCTTCGCGAACAAGGTCGTCCTTGGTGGCGGGAAACTCCATATCACGCAGAAATGCGTTGAGGCGAGGTGAGATGTTCATACGTCGGTCCTTTCTCGGGCGAGCGAGCGGGCGGGAAACCCCGCCCGCTCGATGTTCACGCGTCGATGGCTCGGCGTTCGCCCGCGGATTCGACCATGATCTTGCGACGCTTCGCGCGCTCGCTCACCGGGATGTGCACGGACAGGACGCCGCACTCGTAAGAAGCGCTGATCCGGTCGACGTCCACCCCATCGCCAAGGGTGAACTGACGAAGGAATGCTCCGTCCGGGCGCTCCCTGGTCAGCCAGCGGACCCCTTCTCGCGAGTCGGCGGTGCGCTGCGCGCGAATGGACAGCTGAGACCCGTCCAAGTCGATGTCGATCGACCCTGGATCGATGCCCGGCAGGTCGGCGTGCAGGACATAGTCGTCGCCGTCGCGGAACAGGTCAACCGGAACGTGTCGAGGAGCCCGAACGGAATCCAACACCGACGCAGCGATTCGGTCGAGCTGGCTCAGCGGGTCGAGGTTCATTGTCATGAGGATCTCCTTTCTCGGCGCCCCGAGGGGCATTCGGGCTACAGATTATCTGTAGCAGATGTTTAGATTTGTTATACATCACGACGCGGATAGGATGCAAGTGGAGGTGCTGATGAAGGAGCGCAAGGAAACGACGCCCGTCTACGGGATCGCCGTCGCAGCCCAGCTGTCCGGCGCGCCGGAGGCCACACTCCGCCTGTTCGAGGCGAAGGGCCTGCTGACTCCTTCTCGGAGCGCGGGCGGCACACGCCGCTACAGCGACGCCGACATCGAAAGACTTCGACGGGCCACTGTCCTGCGGGCGGCGGGTGTGAACATCACCGGAATCCGCCACGTTCTCGAACTGCAAGACGAGAATGCCGCTCTACGCACCGGTCTCGACCACGGAGCCGACCCGCAGCACGATCGATGACCACACCCCTTGCGTCTGACCCGCGTCTCGTCAACGGGCTGGTCGGGCGCCGCCCGTCACGGCATCATGGCGCGCATGTGGACGATACTGATTGTGCTTCTGATCGTGTGGGCAGCCCTCTCGATCCTCGGGTTTGTCGTCAAGGGGCTGCTGTGGCTCGCGTTGATCGGAATCATCCTGTTCCTGGCGACGCTGGTGGTGGGATTCTTCCGGCAGAAGGCGGGCAAAGACTGACCTGACGACGAGCGCCGCAAGACGAGGGCGCGGATGGACCTCTAGACGCTTGCGGGCACCCCTCTGCGGAGCGCATCCGCGGCCGCATCGAGCGCTTCCTCGTTGAGGGCGAAGTACGCCCATCTGCCGCGCTGTTCGCGCGTGACGAGCCCGGCCTCGACGAGGAGCTTCATATGGTGTGAAACCGTTGCCTGCGAGAGTCCGACTGGTTCGGTGAGATCGCAGATGCACGCCTCACCGGCCTCGCCCCCGGAGATGAGGGACAGCAACATCACACGGGTCGGATCGCCCATGGCCTTGAACACGCGCGCGACGCGCTCGGCGTCCTGGTGGGAGAGAGACGAGGTCACGCGAGGCACGCAGCAGGCGGTCGTTTCATCAGTCGCGGGGAGGCTCACACGGACAGTTTGACACGTATTGACATTCTTCGATAGGTGCGCCAATGTTCTCGTATTGAAGTTCTTCGATTTGAGGAGATGTGATGCCTGAGCTTCCTGTCGTCGTGGTCGGTGCAGGACCGCAAGGTCTCGCCGCTGCGGCGCACCTGACCGAGCGCGGCCTGGATGTCGTCGTTGTCGAACGCGGCGCCGCCGCAGGCTCGGCGGTCAGCGAGTGGGGACATGTGCGACTGTTCTCTGCTTGGTCGGAGCTCACGGATGCTGCCGCCCGTCGCCTGCTCGAACCGACGGGATGGGAGGCGCCGGCGAGCGGCTATCCGACGGGCGCGGAGTGGGTGAACGAGTACCTCACGCCCCTCGCCGAGACTTTGGGCGACCGGGTCCGGTATGGCACGACGGTGACGGGTATCGCTCGACACGGGCGGGACAAAGTCATCGACGAGGGACGCAAGAACCAGCCGTTCGTCGTGCACACGCGTGACCAGGACGGCCGCGAGGACAGGGTCCTCGCTCGCGCCGTCATCGACGCGAGCGGCACCTGGAGCCTCCCGAACCCAGCCGGCGCCGGCGGATTCCCCGCCGTCGGCGAGAACGCGGCCGCCAGGCGCATGTCGTACCGCATCCCGGATGACGTCTCCGAGTTCGCGGGCGCCCACGTGGTCGTCATCGGCGCCGGGCATTCCGCGACGCACACCGTGCTCCGTCTGAGCGAACTGGCTCGACGGGGGCCGGGCACTCGAGTGACGTGGTTGCTGCGCCGCGGCACCACGGCGAACGTCTTCGGCGGCGGTGCCGGTGACGAGCTTCCCGAGCGCGCCGCACTCGGGTCCCGGGCACGGAAGGTCATCGAAGCCGGCCTCGTCGACGTCGTGACCGGATTCCGGATCAGCGAGTTCCGACAGGACGACACGCTGACCATCCGCTCTGAGGATGGTCGCGAGGTCTCGGATGTCGCCCACGTGTTCGCGCTCACGGGCTTCCGGCCGGACACGAGCATCCTCCGCGAACTGCGAATCGACCTCGACACGACGCTGGATGCCGTAGCTGGGATCGCATCCGAGATCGATCCGAACCTCCACTCCTGCGGCTCCGTCTCCGCGACCGGGGCGCGTGAACTCACGCAGCCGGAAGAGGATTTCTTCATCGTGGGCTCGAAGTCCTACGGGCGCGCTCCGACCTTCCTCGCACTGACCGGCTTCGAGCAGGTGCGCAGTGTGGTCGCCCACCTCGCCGGCGATGCCGAGGCCGCGGCACGAAACGAGCTGACTCTTCCAGAGACGGGGGTCTGCGGTGGTGCCGGCGGCTTTGACGCCGACGGAAGCGGCTGCTGCGGGGCACCTTCCGTGTTGCAGATCGGCTCTCGCCCCGTTTCCGTGGGCTGATCACCGAGACCGAATGAAGACCCCCCAGGAGACCAGATGACGAGCTCCACTGCCAAGCCCTCGGTTCTGTTCGTCTGCGTGCACAACGCCGGGCGTTCCCAGATGGCCGCCGGATTCCTCCGCGAAATCGCCGGCGACCGAATCGAGGTCCGCTCGGCCGGGTCGATGCCTGCAGACAAGATCAACCCGGTCGCCGTCGCAGCGATGAAGGAACTCCGCATCGACATCACCTCCGAGCGGCCCAAGGTCCTCACCGACGAGGCTGTGCGGGTCTCGGACGTCGTCATCACGATGGGGTGCGGCGATGCCTGCCCGTTCTTCCCGGGCACGCGTTATGAAGACTGGAAGCTCGACGATCCGGCCGGGCAGGGGATCGACGCTGTACGCCCCATCCGCGACGAGATCCGAGATCGCATCGAGAAGCTGGTCGCCGAACTGATCTGAGCCCAGCGGAGAGGGCAGCGTTCGCCCGAAGGTCAGGCTCGCCTCACGCTCCGGGACGGCGCCTCAATCACAACCCCTGCGCGAGCCGGTGATATGCCTGGTTCCACCGGACCTGCTTCTGGAATTCCGGCAGAGTCGTCTCGTCGTCGATCACGAGCAGCTCGACCTGCGCCATCTCGGCGAAGTCGCGGAATGCCTCAAGCCCCACGGCCGTCGACATCACCGTGTGATGGGCGGCGCCCGCCGTCAACCATGCTGCGGCGCTGGTGTGGAAGTCGGGCTGCGGCTTCCACACCGCACGCCCGACCGGGAGCTTCGGCAGCGATGCGCGGGGCGCGACGTTCTCGACGACGTTCGCGGTGAGGCGGAACCGGTCGCGCATGTCACTCATGGCGACGACGACGGCGGGGCCGGGGTCGGCGGTGAAGACGAGGCGCACCGGGTCCTCCTTGCCGCCGATGCCGAGCGGGTGGACCTCGAGCGTCGGCTTCGCGGTGGTCAGCGACGGCGAGACCTCGAGCATGTGCGCGCCGAGGATCAGCTCGTCGCCGGGGGTCATGTCGTAGGTGTAGTCCTCCATGAGGCTGGCTCCGCCGGGAAGTCCCGCCCCCATCACGTTCGCGATGCGCACGAGTACGGCCGTCTTCCAGTCGCCTTCGGCTCCGAACCCGTACCCCTCGGCCATGAGTCGCTGCACGGCGAGGCCGGGCAGTTGCTTGAGCGCGCCGAGGTCTTCGAACGAGGTCGTGAAGGCGCCGAAACCCCCCTCCTCGAGGAACGTGCGCAGTCCGATCTCGATCGCCGCGCCGTCGCGCAGCGACTGGTGGCGTTCTCCCCCGCGGCGCAGTTCGGGGACGACCTCGTACAGTTCCTCGTACTCGGCGACGAGGGCGTCGACGTCCGATGAGGATGCCGCGGCGACGGCATCCGCCAGATCGTTCACGCCCCACGTGTTCACCTGCACGCCGAAGCGCAGCTCGGCCTCGGTCTTGTCACCCTCGGTGACGGCGACGAAGCGCATGTTGTCACCGAATCGGGCGAGTTTCAGACTGCGTGCCGCGGCAAGACCGGCAGCCGCGCGCTGCCAGGTGCCGAGCTCGCGCTGCACGCGCGGGTCGGTGGCGTGGCCGACGATCGTCTTGCGCGGAACGCCGAGGCGCGTCTGGATGTACCCGAACTCGCGGTCGCCGTGCGCCGCCTGGTTGAGGTTCATGAAGTCGAAGTCGATCTCGGCCCACGGCAGCTCGATGTTCGCCTGAGTGTGCAGGTGCGCGAGCGGCTTCTGCAGCGCGTCCAGCCCGGCGATCCACATCTTGGCCGGACTGAAGGTGTGCATCCAGGCGACCAGCCCGATGACCCGGTCGTCGGCGTTCGCCTCGAGCGCGGTGCGGCGGATGGCGTCGCTGTCGGTGAGCACCGGCTTCCAGACGATCTTCACCGGCACATCGGATGCCGCCCCCAGCGTCTCGGCGATCACCCGCGACTGGTCGGCGACCTGCGCGAGAGTCTCCGGCCCGTAGAGGTGCTGGCTGCCGGTGAGGAACCAGACCTCGTAGCCGTCGAGGGAGGTGGTGAGCGGGGTGCGGTTCATGAGCGTCCTTCAGAGTGAGTCGACGGCGGCGGCTTCGATGGCGAGGCCCGCGCGGTAGCGGTCGAGGTAGGTGGCGAAGCCGGCGACATCGGCCGGGTCGGGGTCGGCGGTGACGATGGAAGCGTCCGCGAAGACGTGCGTCTCGAGGTATGTGCCCAGGTCCGCGGCGTCAGCGTGGGCGAGGTAGGAGGCGAGGACGGCGATGCCCCACGCTCCTCCCTCGGAAGCGAGCTCGCCGACCGCGACGGGAACGCCGAGTGCACCGGCGAGGAAGCGCTGTGCGACGCCGGAGGTGCGGAACATTCCGCCATGCGCGAGCAGACGGTCGAGTGCCACGCCTTCGTCCTCGAGCACCTTCATGCCGATGGCGAGGGTGCCGAACACTCCGTAGAGCTGCGCGCGCATGAAGTTCGCGAGGGTGAAGTCGCTGTCCGGGGTGCGCACGAACAGCGGGCGCCCGGCGGTGAGCCCCGCGACGGGTTCGCCGGCGAGGTGGTTGTAGGCGAGCAGCCCGCCGCCGTCCGCCTCGCCGGCGAGCGCTTCATGGAACAGGGCGTCGAAGGCCGCATCGGCGGTGATCGAGGTTCCCGCTGCGGCGGCGAATCGGACGAACAGCCCGACCCATGCGCCCAGCTCGCTGGCTCCGTTGTTGCAGTGCACCATGGCGACCTGGTCACCGGCAGGCGTCGTGACAAGGTCGAGCTCGTCGTGGGCGCGGGCGAGCGGACGCTCGAGCACCACCATCGCGAAGATGCTCGTACCCGCGCTGACGTTACCGGTGCGGGGCCGGACCGAGTTCGTGGCGACCATGCCGGTTCCGGCGTCGCCCTCCGGCGGGCACAGCGGGACGCCGGGTCGCAGGACGCCGCTCGGATCGAGCAGTGCCGCGCCCTCGTCGGTGAGGTCGCCGGCCGCTGCTCCGGCAGGCAGCACCCGCGGAAGGAGGTCTTTCACGGGGCACGGCAGGCGGTCTGCGGCGAGCGCGTCATAGGCGGCCAGCATCCGCTCGTCGTAGTCGCGCACGGCCGAATCGATCGGGAACATGCCCGATGCGTCGCCGATGCCGAGCACGCGTTTGCCCGTGAGCTGCCAGTGCACGTAGCCGGCGAGGGTAGTGATGAAGTCCAGCTGCGGCACGTGCGGTTCGGCGTCGAGGACGGCCTGGTGCAGATGCGCTATAGACCATCGCAGCGGGATGTTCACGCCCAGCAGTTCGGTGAGCTCGGCCGCGGCGACGCCCGTGTTCGTGTTGCGCCAGGTGCGGAAGGCTGTGAGCTGCTCACCTTCGGCGTCGAAGGCGAGATAGCCGTGCATCATGGCGGAGACGCCGATTGCGCCGATGCTCGTCGGCTTCACGCCATACCGGTCGTGCGCGTCGGCGACGAGGTCGGCGTAGGCGGCCTGCAGCCCGTGCCAGACCTCTTCGAGCGGGTAGGTCCAGAGGCCGTCTGCGAAGCTGTTCTCCCAGGCGAAGGATCCGGTGGCGAGGACGTCGCCGGCGTCCGCTCCGATCAGGCAGGCCTTGATCCGCGTCGACCCCAGCTCGATGCCGAGGCTGGTGCGGCCGGCGAGGATGTCATCGCGGGCGGTCATCGGCGGGCATCCGTGCTCTGCCCGTAGACGTTCTGATAGCGGTCGTAGAGGCTGTCGATCGCCTCCTGCGGGATCGGGATCAGCGGACCGGCCTCTCGGGCGTGGTGAACGGTCCGAGCGACGTCTTCGACCATGACGGCGGCCTTCACGGCATCCTTCGCGTCCTTGCCGATCGTGAACGGTCCGTGGTTCTGCATGAGCACGGCGCGCGAACGGTGCCCGGTGAGCGTGTCGACGATGCCGCGACCGATCGAGTCGTCGCCGATGATCGCGAACGGTCCGACCGGGATCGGTCCGCCGAACTCGTCGGCCATCGCCGTGATGACGCACGGGATCTCTTCACCGCGGGCGGCCCAGGCGACCGCGAAGGTCGAGTGGGTGTGCACGACACCACCGACCTCGGGCATGTGCCGGTAGACATAGGCGTGTGCGGCGGTGTCGCTGGACGGTGCGCGATCGCTCCCCTCGCTGCCGGCGACGACGTTGCCGTCGAGGTCGCAGAGGATCATGTTCGCGGGCGTCAGGTCGTCGTAGGAGACGCCGGACGGTTTGATGACGAACAGGTCGGCGCTGCCGCCTGGGGACAGCCGCACCCGGCCGGAGACGTTGCCGCCGGTCCAGACGACCAGGCCGTTGCGGACGAGTTCGCCGTGCAGGCGCGCCACGTCGGCACGGATGGCCCGAATGGATGCTTCGACTTCGCCGGAGAAGGCGGGGGCTGCGTTGCTCAATGAACACCTCGAGGTTGCTGCGGCGAACTGTGACCGGTCACAGAAGTGTGACACGGCGTCCATTCGCGGTCAAGCCGTGTGCCCACAAGGAGGCGCGGCGTGACTATCGGGCGGGCGGCGCGATGGAATCGCGCATCACGAGGACGGGCGCGATCGGGGGGATGCCGGATGCATTCACCGGCTGCGCTGACACGAGGGCGGCGATTGCCTGACGGGCGAGCTCGTCGAAGTCCTGGCGCACCGTGGTGAGCTTCGGCCAGTAGTACGCGGCATCCGGGACATCGTCGAACCCCACCACGCTCATCTCCCCGGGCACCGACACCCCCGCTTCGTGCAGGCCGCCGAGCAGACCAAGGGCCATCTGGTCGTTCGCGGCGAACACCGCCGTCACGCCGGAGCGCCGCACCTGCTCGGTGGCGGCATACCCGGAGCCGGCGGTCCACGATCCCGCGATGATCGGGCCGGCATCCAAGCCGCGCTCGGCGAGTTCGGCGGCGAAGCCCGCCGCTCGGGACTCGGCCTCAAGCCAGTCGGCGGGCCCGGCGAGATGTGCGATGCGCGTGTGCCCCGCGTCGGCCAGCGCGGCGACCGCGAGCCGCGCACCGGCCGTCTGGTCGACCGACAGTCCGCGCATCCCGCGACCGGCCGAGTGCAACGTGATGACCGGCACATCGATCCGCAGCGCGTCGAGCGCCTCCAGGGTGCGAGCGTGCGGGGCGACGACGACGATCCCCTCCACCCCCTGTGCCACGAGATGATCCACTGCGGAGATGACGGAGCTCTCGTCGCCGGCATCCGCGAACGCGGCGCTCACCCAGTACCCGGCTGCACGGGCCGATGCTTCGAGCGCCGCGATGCTGCGGGAAGGACCGTACTGCATGGCATCCGAGGCCAGCACGCCGATGGTGCGAGATCGACGGGTTCCGAGCGCGCGTGCGGCGTTGTTCATGCGATAGCCGAGCTCGCCCATCGCCGCGAGTACGCGCTGCTTGGTCTCCGCTGCGACATCGGGGTGATCGTTGAGCACTCTCGACACCGTCTGACGGGACACCCCTGCGGCGGCGGCCACGTCACGCACGCCCGCGCTGCGACGCAGGCCGGTAGTCGAATCACTCACGCCGACGAGTGTACGACGGGGGCTTGAGGACCGAGGTCGGGGCCGCTTGGAAACGTCCGCTGACTCGGAAGAAATGGGCACTCGACCAGGACTTTAATGGCGGAGACGGAGGTGCCTGGTTTCAGGACATCGTGAACGGGTGTCTCGGGACATCGTGAACGATCGTGTTCTGCGCGTTGGGATGTCTCAGGTCATCGTGAACGGGTGGCCAAGTACGAGATCCTGATCAAAGCCGTCACTCTCCAGGGCATGACCTACGGGCAGGTTGCCGCCTGCTACGGGGTCTCGAAGACTCTGGTCCACAAGCTCCACCATCGGTGGCTGGCCGAGGGCGATGCGGCGTTCGAGCCGCGCTCTCGCCGTCCCCGGACGACACCGAACCGGACTCCGGATCCGGTCCGAGATCGTGTGATCGCGCTCCGCGATGAGCTCGCCCACCGCGGCCTGGACGCCGGCGCAGACACGATCATGGAACACCTCGCCCGGGAGAGGACCCTCCTGTCCCGGGCGACGATCTGGCGCATCCTCACCGCGAACGGGAAAGTCACCCCACGACCTCAGAAACGCCCCCGCTCCTCCTGGCGACGCTTCACCGCCGACCGCCCCAACGAGCTCTGGCAATCCGACTTCACCCACGTCGCCCTCACCGACGACACCGACATCGAGGTGATCGGATGGCTCGACGACCACTTCCGCAACATGCTCCATCTCACCGCCCACCGCCGCGTCACCGGCCGGGTCGTGACCGACACCTTCACCGCCACCGCCCACGAACACGGCTACCCGGCAGCGACACTGACCGACAACGGCATGGTCTACACCACCCGCCTCGCCCGCGGCGGACGCGGCAGAGGCGACGGCACAGGCAACGGCTTCGAAACCCTCCTCGCCGACCTGGGCATCGCCCAGAAGAACGGCAAACCCTTCAAACGCACCACCCAAGACAAGATCGAACGCTTCTGGAAAACCCTGAAGAAACACCTCGCAGCCCACCCCGCCGACAGCATCACCGAACTGCAAACCATCCTCGACGCGTTCCGCACCTACGACAACGACGTCCGCCCCCACCGCGGCATCGGCCGCAAAACCCCCGCGTTCGCCTACCAACTCATCCCGAAAGCGACCCCGACACGACCCGCCGACCCGAACATCTGGCGAGTCCGCTACGACACCATCGACAACGACGGCAAGATCACCCTCCGCCACACCGGCAAACTCCTCCACCTCGGCATCGGCATCGGCATCGGCATCGGCAGAGCCCACTCCCGCACCGAGATCATCTGCCTCGTCCACAACAACAACGCCACCATCATCACCCCGAACACTGGAGAACTCCTCGCAGAATTCACCCTCGACCCCACAAAGAACTACCAACGCAAAAACGACTGAACCCCCGGAAACCGGGGGTTCAGTCGTTCACGATGTCCTGAGACATCCCAATGGCGGAGACGGAGGGACTTGAACCCTCGGTCCCCGTGAGGGGACTCCACCTTAGCAGCGTCGCGCTCTGGGGCCAGAGCGCATCGCAGCCCATCGGGGCCACTCCCCCGACTCGCGGCGCTCACCGGGCATGGGCGCAGCGCCCGCTCACATTGGGAGACAGCGGGAGAGGCTCCCGACGGCGCTTCGAGAAATGAGCCGTGACCAAGCGCTAGCGGGCTAGCCAATCGCGTACCCGTTCACCGCGGACAGTGTGGACCGCTGGCGGAAGGTCGTTCCGATGACTGCGTACGCCTCGCTACGCTTGGGCGCGCACTGTCTGAAGGTGCAAGGCATCTCGCGCGCCGGCGATGAACAATTCGACGCTCATCTCAAGCTGCCGTCGGTCGTAAGTGGTGACCGTGAGCTCGGCAATGCGCGCGAGTGTTGGAAATTTGGCGGCGTCGCGCTGCTCAAGCGCTCCGCGGAGGATTTCGGTGCGGGGCGTCACACCGCTGCGGAGTTCAATCACGACGTCTCGGGCGTACGCAAGGCAGATGTTGGTCAGCAGGGAGAGGGTACGCATCGCGCTCTCGTCGTCGAACCCTGCCTCGACCATCTTCTGCAGAACCGCCTCGGTCGGTTCAAGGATCTGGGTGACATACGGATCAGTGAGGCGGATACGATCCGCGAGGACGCCGGTCGCGATCGCACTGTCGGTGAAGCCGAACGCGTAGGTGCGGCAGGCTTCCTCCCAATCCGCCTGGTGGGCGATCTCTACCGCAGAGAACGACGTCGCGAACGCATCCATCGCCACCATCCCGAGGAGGGTGTCGCGATCGCTGACATGGTGATTGATCGCCTTGCGGTCCACGCCCAGGCGTCGCGCCAACGCCTGCATCGACAGCTCATCGGGCGTCATGGAACGAGCGGCAGCGATGATGCGATCCAAAGTCAGGCCGGCGTGCACACCGATCGCGCGCACAGGTCGCTTCGCATGAGTGGTAGGCATCTGCCCCTCCGTCCACGGGATGTCAGCATCGAGAATTGACAACTGTTCCCACCCGGTAACTATACTGTGTCGAAACCTGTTCCCGGGTGGGAACACCTACAACGAACGACGCACCCACGCGAACGAAGGAGTACGCAATGACCGAGGCTGCCCAGCTCGACGACAAGGGCTTCCGGATCGTCACCAAGGAGCGCCTGGAAGGAAACGCGCAGAGATGGCGACGTTTCGGCGAGCCGACGCCTGCTGGTCAGACGCTGAACGCGGACGGCACGCTGGACTACGGGTTGTTCGGCCCAGGCTCAGTGGTGTGGGAGGTACTGCTGCATCCCGCGACGATCGTGTTCCAATACGCTTTCCAGGGTCTGATGCAGTCGACGTACCGGCCCGTCATCGCCGGTGTCCGCGACCATGACCCTCTCTCGCGGAAGACGCTGAAAGGCACGGTCACCTTCTTCGACCTGTTCGAGCGCGGGCAGCGCAACTCGGGGATGCACGCGCCGATGTGGCTAGGCGACACGGAGTCTGCGGAGCGGATGTGGAAGCACCTGAAGAACATCCACACCAAGGTCGCCGGCGACATCATCGACGTGGGCGAGCCAGAGATCGGTGGCTACGCCGCCGCAGGGGCACGGGACGCGATGTGGGCCGCGCTGACGGAGATGCACTCGATGCTGTGGCTGTACGAGAACCTCGCGTTCCGCGACGGGAAGCTTCCCCACAAGCTCTCTCCAGAGAAACGCGACCAGTATTTCACCGAGGTTGCCGCGTACTGCCGCCTGGTCGGCGCTCCGGAGGAGGACATACCGCATTCGAAGGCGGACATGGATGCGCTGTACGCGAAGTACTCGCACCTGTTCGGCACACCCGCGACGATGGCGATCTGGCCCGACACCGGCGAGGACTTCGCCAAGCAGATGTTCGGCCTGTTCAAGAGGAACTTCCACCGCTCTCAGCTGCCCGCCCTCTGGTACGCCGGTGTCCTCGACCACGGCCTGTTCCGCCAGCTCGCCGCCGGCTCCTCCTCCGGCAAGATGCGCCAGTCGATGGGCATGGGACCGGTACGGTCCTGGTTCGCCGTGCTCGGCGCGAAGCTCGCCCTGCCGTTCGTATGGGTGATGCAACGCGGCCGGTTCGAACGCCACTACATGCGGCTGATGTGGGGACCGGACGGCGTCAAGCTGATCCAGGCCGCCCGCAAGCTGCAGACCGAGGTCACTGGCCGGAAGTACCGCTGAACGTGGCTTCCACCGACACGGACACGGATATCGCCACCGCGATCGCGACCGCGCGGAACCGCTTCGACAGCGGTGCCACACGGCCGCTCACCTGGCGTCGGCACCAGCTCGAGCAGCTCGCCCTCCTGCTCCGTGAGAACGGACCGCAGATCGAGCAGGCTTTATGGACGGACCTCCATAAGAATCCGACCGAGGCCCAGCTCGCCGAGACCGGCGTCGTACTCGGAGAGATCACGCACACGCTCCGCAATCTCAAACGGTTCACCAAGCCGCGCCGAGTCTCGCTGCCGCTCTCGCTGCAACCCGCCAGCGGCCGACTCGTCCGAGAACCGCTGGGCGTCGCGCTCATCATCGCACCGTGGAACTACCCCGTGCAGCTGCTGTTCGCTCCGCTCGTCGGCGCGTTAGCGGCCGGCAATGCCGTCGTCCTCAAACCCAGCGAACTCACCCCGACAGTCTCATCGACGATCGCCCAGCTGGTTCCGAAATACCTCGACCTTCAGGCCGTGCATGTCGTCGAGGGAGGTATCGCTGAAACCACCGAGCTGCTCAGTCACCGGTTCGACCACATCTTCTACACCGGCAACAGCGTCGTCGCCAAAGTGATCTCGCGCGCAGCCGCCCACCACCTCACCCCGGTCACGCTCGAGCTCGGCGGCAAGTCACCGGCGTGGGTCGATGACGACGCGCACCTCGACCAGGTGGCACGTCGCATCGTATGGGGCAAGTTCATGAACGCCGGACAGACATGCGTCGCGCCGGACTACATCCTCACGACACCGGATCGCGTGGATTCGCTGACAACCGCACTGCGCCGCGCCATCACGGACATGCTCGGCGAGGATCCCTCCCAGAACGACGACTACGGACGCATCGTGAACGACCGGCACTTCGCCCGGCTCGCCGGGTTGCTCGCCGACGCCGAGATCGCCATCGGCGGCGAGCAGGACGCCCGCACCCGCTACCTCGCACCCACTGTCGTGCATGCCCCCGCGCCTCGCGCGCTGGACGCAGAGCCGGCCTACATGCGCGAGGAGATCTTCGGTCCGATCCTCCCCATCGTCCCCGTCACCGACGCGGATGCGGCGATCGCGTACGTCGCGGCGCGCGACAAGCCACTCGCCCTGTATGTGTTCACAGGATCCGCGACGACCAGGGCCGCTTTCATCGCACGCACCTCATCCGGCGGCGTCGGACTGGACACCCCCATGCTGCAAGCCGGGATCGCGGAACTTCCGTTCGGAGGAGTAGGCGCAAGCGGCACCGGCGCCTACCACGGGCAGTACTCCATCGACACGTTCAGCCACAAGAAGACAGTCGTTCGCAAACTGCACGTGCTCGACACGCTGCGCTTTGCCCAACCGCCCTTCACACCGGCAAAGCGCAAGATCGCCGCCAAGACGACGAAGTAACCCCCGAATGCGCGGTCAAGCTCGTGGGATGAAGTGAAGATCCCGCGTGGCCATCGAGGACGGCTGGACCGCAGCAGACGAGTCCCGTCACGACTGTGCGTCCTGACGCCCGATCGCCGCGTCAACGTGGCTCATTCTCGACGTGCCCGTGCACGAACCACCCGAGCACCTCAGGGAATTCGCCCAGCCATCAAATAGGGCTTCTGACCAGGGATTTTTTGGCGGAGACGGAGGGATTTGAACCCTCGGTCCCCGTGAGGGGACTCCACCTTAGCAGGGTGGTGCACTAGGCCTGACTATGCGACGTCTCCAGGCATCCGACGCGATGAGCGCGGATGCACTCAGCCATCATAACTGCTCGTGCCGCCCGCGAACGAATCACCGGAACCGACGGTGGACTCGCGCACCACGAGCTCAGGGCGAAAGCGCACGCGCCGCTCGTACGCGCCGGCCGGATCGTCGATCGACTTGAGCAGCAGCTCCACGGCGGTCCGCCCGATCAGCGCGGCGGGCTGACGGATCGAGCTGAGCGGCACGACGGTGGCGGCCGCGAAGTCGATGTCGTCGTAGCCGATCAGCGCGATGTCGTCGGGAACACGCACGGAGCCGAAGATCGACAGCCCCTGCAGCAGCCCCACCGCGAGCAGATCGTTCGCCGCGAAGATCGCGTCCGGCCGCTCCTCGGGCGTCCGCTCCGCGATTGCTTCTCCCGCGGCGCGACCGTTCAGCACCGTCAGCGCCGGCATCTCGATCTCCTCGAGCTCGGCTCCCGTCACTTCTGCCACGGCGCGACGAGCACCCTCCAGACGATGGGCGACCTGCGCGAGAGACGACGGGCCGCCGAGGAACAGCAGTCTCCGCCTGCCCTGCTCAAGCAGATGCGCGGCGGCCAGATACCCGCCCTCGACATCGTCGACAGCCACCGAACACGTGAAGGCGTCTTCGCTCTCGTGGTCGACGAGCACCACCGGGATGCCGGCTCGCTGCAGCCGCAGCAGTGAGTCCTCGACGAGCGCCGCCGGCGTCAGGAGCACGCCGTTGACCCGCTGCTCGCGGAACAGGTCGAGATAGGTGCTCTCCCGCGCCGCGTTCTCGTCACTGTTGCCGAGCAGCACCGACAGCCCGTCCTGCTCGGCCCGCGCCTCCGCTCCGCGCGCGACAGCCGCGAAGAAGGGGTTGCCCGCGTCGAGCACGACCATGCCGATACTGCGGCTGCGGCCGGCACGAAGCTGACGGGCGGCGTCGTTGCGGACGAACCCGAGCTCCTCGATGGCCGCCTGCACCCGCGCGGCCGTGGCCGCGGCGACCTTGTCGGGCTGATTCAGGACATTCGAGACCGTACCGACAGACACGGATGCCGCTGCGGCGACCTCCCGCACACTCACTGCCACTGCGGCCTCCTCACCTGCGCACTGACCGTGAGTGTACGGCATCCGCCGTGCCGCGCACGCGTCTGCCACGACTTGCATGCACCCCGGGCCAGGCTTACCCTTGAAACGATTCACTCAGGATGCCGCCACACGGCATCCACGTCGGCCAAGGAGTCCGTCAAAGATGACCACACCGCATCGCGTCTGTTTCCAGCTGCAGGTCCGCCCCGACCTGCTGGACGAGTACCTCCGACGGCACTCCCCCGTCTGGCCCGAGATGCTCGCCGAGATCGCCGCTGCCGGCCGGCGCAACTACTCCCTGTTCCTCGGCGAAGGCGGCACTCTGATCGGCTACTACGAGACCGACGACGACGAAGCCGCTCAGGCTTACCTCGAGCAGTCCGAGGTCGCCACGCGCTGGGAGGCCGAGATGAGCCGCTTCTTCGTCGGCCTCGATGGCCGCCCTGATCAGGCCGCCACCCCTCTGACCGAAGTCTTCAACCTCGCGGACCAGCTGTCCGCCACCGCATCCGACGACGAAAGCGAATGACCATGAGCATCCTCACCCCTGAAATCCGCGCCGAGCTCGAGAAGCAGGCCATCGAGCTGCCCTCCTGGGCGTTCGGCAACTCCGGCACCCGCTTCAAGGTGTTCGGCACCCCCGGCACTCCGCGCGACCCGTTCGAGAAGATCGCGGATGCCGCACAGGTGCACAAGTACACCGCACTGGCGCCCGCCGTCGCGCTGCACATCCCGTGGGACATGGCCGACTTCGACGACCTGCGCAAGCACGCCGAGGATCACGGCGTCGCCCTCGGCACCGTCAACTCCAACACCTTCCAGGACGACGACTACAAGTTCGGCGCCCTCACCCACGAGGACGCCTCGGTCCGCCAGAAGGCGATCGACCACCACCTCGCCTGCATCGACGTGATGGATGCCACAGGCAGCCGAGACCTGAAGATCTGGCTCGCCGAGGGCTCCAACTACCCCGGCCAGGCCGACATGCGCGGTCGCCAGGACCGCCTCCACGAGTCGCTCGAGAAGATCTACGCGCGCCTCGGCGACGACCAGCGCCTCGTGCTCGAGTACAAGTTCTTCGAGCCGGCGTTCTACCACACCGACGTTCCGGACTGGGGAACCTCCTACGCCCAGGTGAGCGCCCTGGGAGAGAAGGCGATGGTGTGCCTGGACACCGGCCACCACGCCCCCGGAACGAACATCGAGTTCATCGTCATGCAGCTGCTGCGCCTGGGCAAGCTCGGCTCGTTCGACTTCAACTCGCGCTTCTACGCCGACGACGACCTGATGGTGGGCGCTGCCGACCCGTTCCAGCTGTTCCGCATCCTCTTCGAGGTCGTCCGCGGCGGTGGCCTGAACAACCCCGACGTGGCCTTCATGCTCGACCAGTGCCACAACGTCGAGGACAAGATCCCCGGCCAGATCCGCTCGGTGCTCAACGTCCAGGAGATGACGGCCCGCGCCCTGCTGGTCGACAAGGATGCGCTCACCGCCGCGCAGCGCTCCGGCGATGTCCTCGCGGCGAACGCCGTGTTCATGGATGCCTTCTACACCGACGTCCGCCCGGCTCTCGCCGAGTGGCGCGAGTCGCGCGGCATGGATGCCGACCCGATGGCCGCCTACGCGGCATCCGGTTACCAGGAGAAGATCGCCGCCGATCGCGTCGGCGGAGTCCAGGCAGGCTGGGGCGCGTAAGCGCGGCCCGCGAGACAGCTCGGAGAATCATGACCAGCACCACTCGTACCCGTCGCCCACTGACGGCCTGGAAGGCCACGATCGCGGTCGCGATGTCGAACTACATCGAAGCGGGCGCGATCATCGCGCTCGCCACGAGCCTGACCCTCTGGCAGGGTGAGTTCGGCTTCGACAACGCCGCTGTCGGCCTCGTCGCCGCCCTCAGCGCCAACGCGTTCGGCGCCGCCATCGGCGCCGCGATCGGCGGGCCGCTCTGCGACCGCCTGGGCCGCAAGTTCATCTACACCTATGACCTGATCGTGTTCATGATCGGCGCCCTGATGGTGACGTTCTCCCCGAACTTCGCCGTGCTGCTGATCGGCGTGATCCTCATGGGCATCGCGGTCGGCGCCGGCGTCCCGGCATCCTGGACCTACATCGCCGAGGAGGCCCCGAGCGAGCAGCGTGCCGCGCACGTCGGCACCGCGCAGCTGGCCTGGTCGATCGGCCCCGCGATCGGATTCCTGCTCGCCGTCGTGCTCGGCCCGCTCGGCATCGTCGGCTCGCGCATCATCTTCTTCCACCTCTTCGTGATCGCCGCCGTCACCTGGTGGGTGCGCCGAGGACTGCCGGAGTCCAAGCGCTGGAAGGAGCAGCGCGAGAGCGAGCAGGCATCCGGACAGAAGGTCTCGATCTTCTCCGGCATCGGCGCGCTCCTCTCCGACCGCCGCAACATCGGCGCACTGTTCTTCCTCCTCGGCGTCTACGGCCTCTGGAACACGGTCGCAGGACAGGCCGGCATCTTCCAGCCGCGCGTCTACGACGCTGCCGGCCTGCATGACCCGATGCAGCAGAACCTGCTCCAGGTGCTGGTGTGGACCCTCACCGCAGCGGCCACCTACTTCGGCTTCATGCGCTACGGCGACCGCGTCAGCCGCCGCTGGCTCTACTTCGGCGGTGCGCTGCTGGGCGTCATCGCCTGGGTCGTGCTGGTCTTCGCCCCTCCCGGCATCTTCTCGCTGCTGTTCTTCGCCATCACATGGGGCATCTCGGCCGGCATCGGCGCGCAGGCCTTCTACGGCCTGTGGACCGCCGAACTGTTCGCGACCAAGTACCGGGCCAGCGCGCAGGGCATGCTCTTCATGCTCGCCCGCGTGATGGTTGGGCTGCTGAGCCTGGTCTTCCCGGTGCTGCTGGATTCGATCGGCCTCGGCCAGCTCGGACTGCTCATCATCGGCCTGCTCGCCGCCGCACTCCTGATCGGCACCATCTGGGCGCCGAAGACCGAGGGCAAGACGCTCGAGCAGATCGAGCAGGAGCGCTACGGAACTCCCGCCCCTGTCACGGACGCGCGCGCCTGACGCCGTCCGACCTCCACCTCTCATAAAGGATGACTGACATGACCAACCCCACAGCTGCCGACCTCATCGAGCGCAGCAACCGCCTGGGCGCAGACCCGAAGAACACCAACTACGCCGGCGGCAACACCTCAGCCAAGGGCACCGAGACCGACCCCGTCACCGGCCAGCCGGTCGAGCTGATGTGGGTCAAGGGCTCCGGCGGAGACCTCGGCACGCTCAAGGAGCAGGGTCTCGCGGTGCTGCGCCTGGACCGCATGCGCGCGCTCGTCGACGTCTACCCCGGTATCGACCGCGAAGACGAGATGGTCGCCGCGTTCGACTACTGCCTGCACGGCAAGGGCGGCGCCGCACCCTCGATCGACACCGCCATGCACGGGCTGGTGGATGCCGCGCACGTCGACCACCTGCACCCCGACTCCGGCATCGCGATCGCGACGTCGGCTGACGGCGAGGAGCTGACCGCGAAGATCTTCGGCGACAAGGTGGTGTGGGTGCCGTGGCGCCGTCCCGGCTTCCAGCTCGGCCTCGACATCGCCGCGATCAAGGCGAAGAACCCGCAGGCGATCGGCACGATCCTCGGCGGACACGGCATCACCGCCTGGGGCGACACGTCGGAAGAGGCCGAGGCGAACTCGCTGTGGATCATCGACACCGCAGCCGCGTACATCGCCGCCAACGGCAAGGCAGACCCGTTCGGCGGCATCCGCGCGGGGTTCGAAGCCCTCCCCGAGGCCGAGCGCCGCGAGCGTGCGGCAGCCCTCGCGGGCACGATCCGCGGCATCGCATCCGCCGACAAGCCCATGGTCGGCCACTTCACCGACTCCGACGTCGTGCTGGACTTCCTGGCATCCGAGAAGGCGCCTGCCCTCGCCGCCCTCGGCACGAGCTGCCCCGATCACTTCCTGCGCACCAAGGTCAAGCCGCTCATCCTCGACCTGCCGGCCACGGCGTCCCTCGACGAGCAGGTCGCGCGCCTGCACGAGCTGCACACCGAGTACCGCGCCGACTACCAGGCGTACTACGACGCGCACGCCACGACCGAGAGCCCGGCCATCCGTGGTGCAGACCCGCTCATCGTTCTCGTTCCGGGCGTCGGCATGTTCTCGTACGGCGCGAACAAGCAGACCGCCCGCGTCGCCGGCGAGTTCTACGTCAACGCCATCAACGTGATGCGCGGCGCCGAGGCGCTGTCGACCTACTCCCCCATCTCGGATGCCGAGAAGTTCAACATCGAGTACTGGGCGCTGGAGGAGGCCAAGCTGCAGCGGATGCCGAAGCCGAAGTCCCACCAGGGGCGCATCGCGTTCGTCACGGGCGCGGCATCCGGAATCGGCAAGGCCATCGCGACCCGTCTGGCCGCCGAGGGCGCGTGCGTCGTCGTCGCCGACCTCGATCTCGAGAAGGCGCAGGCCGCCGCGGCGGAGCTCGGGAACACCGACGTCGCGATCGGCGTCGCCGCCAACGTCGCGGATGCCGATGCCGTGCAGGCGTCGCTGAACGAGGCCGTCCTCGCCTTCGGCGGCGTGGACCTCGTCGTCAACAACGCCGGCCTCTCGCTGTCGAAGCCGCTGCTGGAGACCACCGAGAAGGACTGGGACCTGCAGCACGACGTCATGGCCAAGGGCTCGTTCCTGGTGTCGAAGGCCGCAGCGCGCGTGCTCATCGATCAGAAGCTCGGCGGCGACATCATCTACATCTCGTCGAAGAACTCCGTCTTCGCCGGCCCGAACAACATCGCCTACTCCGCCACCAAGGCCGACCAGGCGCACCAGGTGCGCCTGCTGGCCGTGGAACTCGGCGAGCACGGCATCCGCGTCAACGGCATCAACCCCGACGGCGTCGTGCGCGGCTCCGGGATCTTCGCCTCCGGCTGGGGCGCGAACCGCGCTGCCACCTACGGCGTGGCAGAGGAGGACCTCGGCCAGTTCTACGCGAACCGGACGATCCTCAAGCGCGAGGTCGTTCCCGAGAACGTCGCGGATGCCGTGTACGTGCTGACCGGCCCCGAGCTGTCGCGCACGACCGGACTGCACATCCCGGTCGACTCCGGCGTCGCCGCGGCGTTCCTGCGATGACCCACCGCGGGTCGTTGAGCGAGCGCAGCGAGACGAAACGGGTTGAGCGAGCGCAGCGAGTCGAAACCGGCTCCGACAGCGAGACCGTGCGCGCCGTCGCGGCCGTCGACCTCGGCGCCACCAGTGGCCGCGTCATGATCGGCCGCGTCGGCCCGGACACGCTCGACCTCGAGCTCGTCTCGCGGTTCCCCAACGGACCGGTGGAGCGCGAGGACGGCCTGCACTGGGACTTCGACGCGCTGTACGCGCACGTGCTCGAGGGGCTGGCTGAGGCGGTCCGCCGGGAGCCGGCGATCGAGAGCATCGGCATCGACTCCTGGGCGGTCGACTACGGCCTGCTCGGTGATGGAGAGCTGCTCGCGCAGCCCTTCCACTACCGTGACGAGCGCACGGCACGCGGCGTCGCCGAGGTGCACGAGATCGCCCCGTTCGAGGAGCTCTACCAGCGCAACGGGCTGCAGTTCCTGCCGTTCAACACGCTCTACCAGTACCGCGTCGAAGAGCGTATGAAGGATGCCGACACCGCCCTCCTCATCCCGGACCTGATCGCCTACCTGCTCACCGGCGCAAGCGTCGCCGAGCGCACGAACGCGTCGACGACCGGGCTGCTGAGCGTACGCTCGGGCGAGTGGGATGCCACGCTCGCCGAACGCCTCGGCATCGAGCCGGCCCTGCTGCCCGCACTCGTCGACCCCGGCACAGTGATCGGGACGCTGCGCCCGGAACTGGCCGAGCGGATCAGCAAGGAGCTCCCCGTGATCGCGGTCGGCTCGCACGACACGGCATCCGCCGTCGTCGCCGTGCCGCTGTCGTCGCACGACTCCGCATACATCTCATGCGGCACGTGGGGCCTCGTCGGCGTGGAGCTCGCAGAGCCCGTGCTGACGGATGCTGCGCGCGAGGCGAACTTCACGCACGAGCTGGGCGTCGACGGCCGCTACCGGTTCCTGCACAACGTCACGGGCCTCTGGCTGCTCAGTGAGACCGTGCGGGCCTGGGAGGCGGAGGACGGGGCGACCATCGATCTGCCCGAGCTGCTGGATGCCGCGGCATCCGTCACGGGCGAGATCGCACTGTTCGACGCCAACGACTCGTCGCTGAGCGCCCCGGGCGATATGCCGGCGCGCATCGCGGCAGTGCTCGACGCACAGGGCTCGTCTGTGCCACAGGACAGACCCGCGTTCGCCCGCACCATCGTGGAGAGCATCGCCGCCGCGTTCGCGGATGCCGTACAGACAGCCGCTGACCTCTCGGGGCGCGAGGTGGACAGCATCCACCTGGTCGGCGGCGGGTCCCTGAACCGCCTGCTCTGCCAGGCGACCGCCGACCGCGCCGGGCTCCCGGTGCTCGCCGGCCCCGTCGAGGCGACCGCCCTCGGCAACGTGCTCGTGCAGGGTCGTGCGCGGGGCGGCGCTCCCGCAACGCTCGAGGAGCTGCGCGCTCTCGTCGCCCGCACGCACGAACCGATGCGCTTCGACCCGCGCTGAGCGCGCCCTCCGGGCGTCCGGGCCACACGGTCCACGCAGAAAAGCGAGAACCTCGCAGAGAATCCCAGGATCTCTGCGAGGTTCTCGCTTTCTTGCGAAGCGACCGACGAGGCGACCGCCTAGGCGACGACCGCCTGGAATCGACCGCCGGACTCGACGAACTGCTCCTCGAGCCCTGCGATGCGGATCGTTCCCTCGACTCCGGTCGGCACCGTCAGCTCGTAGTGCACGCCATCCGCCTCACGCCGCCACGATCCCTCGATCAGGCCGTACGGCGAGTCGAAGGCCACGCGTGCGTGCTCGAGGCCGCCGCCGGGCTGCGGCTCCCAGATGATCCTCCGATAACCCGGAGCCGCAGGCGCGAGGCCGCCGATCGTGCGGTGCATCCAGTCAGCGACGCTGCCGAGAGCGAAGTGGTTGAAGCTGGTCATCTCACCGGGGTTGATCGAGCCGTCCGGCAGCATGGAGTCCCAGCGCTCCCAGATCGTCGTCCCTCCCATGCGCACCGTGTAGAGCCAGGACGGGCACTCCTCCTCGAGGATCAGGTCGTATGCGGCATCCACGTGTCCCGATGCGGTCAGCGCGTCGCTGATCACCGGCGTCCCGGCGAACCCGGTCGCGATGCGGTTGCCCGCCTCGCGGACGAGCTCTGCGAGCCGGCGGCCCGCGGACTCCTGCTCCGCGGAACTGAGCAGTCCGAAGCGGATCGCGAGCGCATAGGCGGTCTGCGCATCCGAGGTGAGCGTCCCGTCGGCACGGACGTACTCCGTGCGGAACGCATCCCGCGCCTCATCCGCGATTCGCGCGTAGCGCTCCGCGTCGGCGAGTCGTCCGAGAAGACGTGCGATGTCCGCGAGGCGGCGCGTGGAGAACGCGAAGTACGCGGATGCGACCAGGTATCTGTCCGTGCGCGCATCAGCCGGATCATGCGGCGGGGCAGCAGGATCGAGCCAGTCGCCCAGCTGGTGGGCGTCCTTCCACAGCCGCGACTCCCCCGCCTGACGGATCATCCGCTCGACCCACTTCTGACCGCTCGCGTACTGCTCGTGCAGCACGCCCAGGTCTCCGAAGCGTTCGTAGAGGGTCCACGGCGTCAGCACCGACACGTCGCCCCACACCGCACCCGTTCTGATCGGATTCCAGGTGGGCCCGCCGGGGATGACGGGAACGAACCACGGGATCGTCCCGTCCGGCAGCTGCTCGAGTGCGACATCGGCCAGCCAGTTCTCGAGGAAACCGGCCGAGTCGTACAGGAAGGATGCCGTGGGCGCGAAGACCTGCACGTCCCCGGTCCAGCCGAGTCGCTCGTCGCGCTGAGGACAGTCGGTCGGGATGCTGAGGAAGTTGCCCCGCATGCCCCACCGCACGTTCTCGTGCAGACGATTGAGGTCAGGGTTCGACGTCTCCAGCCATCCGGTGCGGCGCATGTCGCTGTGGATGACGCGTGCGACGACGTCGCCCTCCGCGATCTCTTCGAGACCGGTGACGGTCGCGTAGCGGAACCCGTGGAAGGTGAACTTCGGCTCCCAGAAGCGCTCGGGCCCGCCGTCGAGGACGATCGTGTCGTGCGCATCGGCGAGCCGCAGTGGCCGGATACCGAGCTCGCCGTTCTCGAGCACCTCGGCGTGACGCAACGCGATGACATGGCCCGCAGGGCCCTGTGCGCGCACCCGGAGCCGGCCGACGAGGTTCTGCCCGAAGTCCAGGAGGTGCGTGGTCTCGTCGACGCGCGTGACGACGACCGGGGCGAGCTCCTCCGTGCAGCGGACGGGCGGCAGGGCCGGTGCGACCAGTGTCGAGGCGTCGCGATGCCCCACCCGTACCGGCGTCCATCCGTCGGAGGCGGCGCCGGGCTTCGACCATCCGGCCTGCTCGTCGCGGGAATCGTGCTTCTCGCCGTCGTAGAGACCGGAGACGAGGATCGGGCTCGGCGAGGCAGCCCAGTCGCCGTCGGACGCGATGGTGGTGCGGCTGCCGTCCTGATGGGTGATCTCGAGCTGGGCGATCAGCGCCTGGTCGGTCCCGTACAGGTCGCGGTAGCCGCCGTTGAAGCCGATCCGTCCGCGATACCAGCCATCGCCGAGCCATGCTCCGAGAACGTTCTCGCCCTCGACGACCTGCTCGGTCACGTCGAACGTCCAGTAGACGAGGCGCTCGTCGTACTTCGTCCACCCTGGCGAAAGCTCGTGGTCGCCGACGCGGATGCCGTTGATCTCGGCCTCGTAGAGCCCGTGAGCTGTGACGTACAGCCGGGCATGCGCGATCGGCTGGTCGACGCGGAAGCCGCGGCGGACCAGCGCGGGGCGACGGTCTGTGTCGGCCGTCTCGTCCCAGGACGCGCCGACGGGGACCGCGATCCAGTCCTCGACGTCGAGGAGACCGGCCTCGGCCACCGTCTCCTCGCTCCAGGTGGACCACTGCTGGTCGGCGCCGCGCACCCGCACGCTCACGCGAACCTGCTCACGTGACGAGAGCGGCTCGAACGGCCAGGCGACGAGCACCTGTTCTCCCGTCGATTCGGAGGCGATGACGGTGCCATCGGCTCTCTCGCACCGGAGCTGCCAGGCCTCCTGCGTCCATCCGGGTGTCGCCTCGGTCCTCCAGGAGAGACGGGGGGCCGGCACCCCCATTCCGAGCGTGTCGTCGATGTGCTCGAAGCGGGGGGCGGAGACCTTCACAACTGTCCTTTCAGAATCGGGCGTGCTCATCCCTTGACCGCTCCGGCCGTCAGGCCCTTCTGGATGCGCTGGTTGAGCACGAGGTAGATGAGCAGCAGCGCGAAGACGTTGATGCTGATCGCGGCGAAGAGCGGTCCGTACTGCGTCGTCCCGAACTGTCCGTTGAAGTTGAGCAGTCCGACCTGCAGAGTCCGGAGGTTCCCGGAGTTCGCGAACGTCAGCGCGATGAGAAGGTCGTTCCAGAAGAAGAAGAACTGCACGAGCCCCACGGTGAACAGCCCGTTCTTCATCATCGGCAGCGCGATGGAGAAGAACTGCCGGTAGATGCTCGCGCCGTCGAGCGTCGCAGCCTCGAAGACCTCCCGCGGGATCGCACGGAAGTACGTCGCCATGAGGAACACGGTCAGGGGCATGCCCGTGGCGGTGTAGGTGATCACCAGAGGCCAGAGCGAGCCGGTGAGCCCGAGCTGGAAGTACGCGCTGAACAGCGGGAGCAGGATCATCTGCGTCGGCACCATGATGCCGGCGAGGAAGATGATCAGCACCCCTCCGCGCCCCTTCCAGACCAGCACCTCGAGCGCGAAGGCCGCGGCGGTGCCAAGCAGGAGCATGAGGAAGAGAGCAGGCAGCACCGTGATGGCGCTGTTGAAGAGCGACTGGCCGAGACCCGCGGTGTCCCAGGCGATGACGAAGTTGTCGAAGTTCCACTGCTGCGGCAGGGCCCAGGTAGGTTCCTCCAGGAACTCGCGCTGGGTCTTGAATGCACCGAGCAGCAGCCAGATCAAGGGGTAGCCGACGACGATCAGGAGGACGGCGACGAGAATCCAGATGGGCGCTTTGCGCAGCATCCGCGCCATGCGACGGGATGCCGGAATCGACGTGCTCATGCGACGCCTCCCTTCTTGGCGGTGCCTGCATTGGCACGGAAGATGAAGACCGTCACGATCAGGCAGATGATCGTCAGGAGCATGGCGATCGTCGACCCGTATCCGTAGTTGCCATAGGTGAAGGCGTTGTCGAACATCGAGATCGTCAGAGGGCTCGTCGAGGTTCCTGGACCACCGTTGGTGAGGGCGAGCACGCTGTCGAAGACCTTCAGCGTGCCGTTGACGGAGAAGATCAGCGAGGACACCAGGACCGGTGCGGAGAGCGGGAGGACGACATGGCGGACGAGCTTCCATCCGCTCGCGCCGTCGAGACGAGCCGACTCCAGCACGTCCTCGGGGATGTCGATGAGACCGGCGTAGAGAAGCACGCCGTAGAAGCCCATCGATCGCCAGATGTCCATGATGGCGATCACGATGAAGGCGCTGCCGCCGTCGCCGAACCAGTCGACGGGCACGCCGCCCAGCCCGGAGAGGAGCGAGTTGACGACGCCTTCGGTGGGAGCGATGGAGAACAGCTGCTGGAACAGCAGCGCGACCGCGACCGTGGGCATCACCACGGGGAAGAAGACCAGGGTGCGGACGATGCCCGATGCCCGCTTCAGGGCGAACACGTACAGCAGCGACAGCAGGTAGCCGAGCAGCACCTGTCCGATGGTGACGACGAGGGCGTACTTCAGGGTGAACAGCAGTGCAGAGTGCACTTCGGAGTCGCCGAACATGCGGATGAAGTTGTCGAAGCCGACGAACTCGAAGCCGACGATGGCGTTGCCCTCGAACACCGTGTAGCCCATCGACCACACGACGGGGACGAGCATCACCACCGAGTAGATGAGTAATGCGGGGCCGAGAAGTATGGCGATCGCCTTGCGATCACCGAGCACGTTCTGCATTGGTTCTCCTGAAGAAAGAGGAGGCGGCAGACGATGCCGCCTCCTCTCGGGTTCTTGTTAGTCGAGGTCCGCCTGGACCATTGACATGAACTCCTCGGCCGACACGCTGCCCGACACCAGCGGGGCGGCGTTGCGCTGGCTGGTGGTCGTCGCCTCGGCCGAGAAGAGCGCCTCGAACCAGAGGACGGTGGTCTCGGTCTCTGCGACCTGATCCTGGATGAGCTGCGTGAGCTCCGGCACATCGGCGACCTCGGTGTTCAGCGCGAAGCCGGACACCCGGTTCTCCTGCTCCAGGGCGGTCGAGCCGTAGTTCTCGGTGATGCAGCTGAGCCACGCTCCGGTGTCGTCGTTCACGGCCTTGGCGTTCATCGTGATCGGCAGCCCGACGTTCGCCGCGAGCTGCGAGCGGTCGCCTGCTCCGCCGTCGACGCCGGGGAACGGCATGAAGCCGACGTTCTCGGCGCCGATCTGGTTGACCTCGGGGTCGTTCGCCTGGCTCAGGAACCACGAGCCCATGTAGAACATCGCGGCCGACCCGTTGAGGAACTGGTTCTCGCTGGTGGCCATGTCGATCGAGCCGACGCCCTTGCCGAAGTAGCCCTTGGCTCCCAGGTCGGCGATGGCCTGCGCGGCTTCGACGTACTCGGGGTCGGTGAGCGATGTCTCTCCGTCGGCGACCTTCTGCAGCGCGTCGGGGCCGAGGTCGCGGAAGATGTAGCTGGAGATGAGGCGGGTGATGGGCCACCCCTGCTCGCCGCTGGCCGAGAACGGCTGGATGCCGGCGGCGGCGAGCTTGTCCGCAGCGGCGACGAGCTCATCGAACGTCTGCGGCTCCTCAATGCCCTGCTCGTCGAAGATCGCCTTGTTGTACCAGATGCCCTCGACGTTGTACTCGAACGGCAGAGCCCGGAAGCCGCCGTAGAGGTTCTCGATGGTCGAGATCGCCGCAGGCTCGATGTTGTCGATGACATCGAGGTCGGTGAGGACCTCCTCGAAGTCTGCGACGTTGCCAGAGTCAGCGAGTGTCTTGGTCAGGGCCGGGGCGTTGCCTGCGCTGAAGAGGACGGGCAGATCGCCCTGACCGGCCTTGAGCTGGAGCTGCTGGTCGAGGTTCGACTGGGGCACCGTTTCGACGTCGACGGGAAGGGTCTCCGCCTCCGCTGCGCAGAGGTCGCCCGCGAGAGTCTCGAGAACGGCGGGAACCTCGGTGTTCTCGACGTTGACGAACAGGGACAGCGAGTCGGAACCCGCCGAAGAACCGCCGCCACCGCACGCGGTGAGGGCGATGGCCGATGCTCCGGCGATCGCGGTGAATGCACCGCGCTTCCAGAGCTGTGCTGTGGTGAGCTTCATTTCTTCCTCCTTGGACGGGCGAGCCGCATTGATCACACACTTGAAGCGTTTCAGATAGTACGCTTGAAGCGCTTCAAGATGCAACTCCCCACCGAGCACGGACGGAAGACGATCAGATGAACAGCTCCCCGCTGTCGGCTGGACGACCTCGACCGGTCATGGCCGATGTCGCCCGGCACGCCGGCGTCGCGATCGGAACCGTGTCGAACGTGCTCAACAATCCCGGCCTCGTCGCCGACGACACCAGGGAACGGGTGCTGCGGGCGATCGAGGAGCTCGGATTCGTCCGCAACAACGCCGCTCGCTCCCTCGTCACCGGACGCGCCGACACCGTGGGCTTCGTGATCGTGGACCTCGGCAACTCGTTCTTCGTCGATCTCGCGCGAGGGGTCGAGGAGGAACTCGACGAGCACGACATCCGCCTTCTGCTGGCCAACAGCGACGTGGACCTGGCGAAACAGGACTCCTACATCAGCGTCTTCGAAGAGGCCAAGGTGGCGGGGATCCTCCTCGCCCCTCTTGATGCCCCACTCGACAGCGCACGCGCTGCACGCAGGCGCGGGATGCCCGTCGTGCACGTCAACTGGCCAGGAGATGAGGACGCGTGCGGCGTCGTGGTCGACGAAGAGCTGGGCGGGTATCTCGCGGCCAAACACCTCCTGGATCAGGGTCTTCGGCGTCTCGCGTTCGCGGGCGGACCGTTCTCCCTGTCCGCCGTCGCCCAGCGTCACACCGGCGCGCAGCGCGCGGTCGCCGAGGTCGCAGGCGCCCGGCTCGAGACGATCGAGACTCACAGCATCACCGTTCGCGGCGGCTATGCGCTCGGCGTCGAGATCAGCTCACGGCCCACGGGAGAACGGCCGGAGGGTCTCGTCTCCGCGGCCGACGCACTCGCGGCCGGCGCGATTCAGACCATGCAGCTCGCCGGCATGCGCGTGCCCGACGACATCGCCGTGGTCGGGTACGACGACAACCACTTCGCGCAGGACAGCTCCATCCCGATCACCAGCGTCGGCCAGCCTGGACACGAGATGGGGCGCGTCGCCGCCCGCGTGCTGTACGAGGAGATCTCCTCCGCCGCGGATCACGTGCACCGGACGGTCACGTTGAAGCCGACCCTGTTCACGCGGGCGAGCTCATCGCCCAGCGAGGTGCGCTCGGTCTGAACAACGGCGTCTGGCGTGACCACGCGGGACGCGATTCATCAACAGATCGAGAGCGCTGCCCCCGCTGACGCACGCGGGGGAGTATCGTGACCCGACGAATCCGCTCTCGACGAGGAGATGTCAGATGAAGTTCTTGCAGCGCCTGGGTCGGTCGATCATGCTCCCCGTCGCCGTCCTCCCTGTGGCGGCGATCCTGTCGGGCATCGGCTACTGGATCACCTCCGCCGCCGGCGACAACATCGCCTCGGCGTTCTTGAGCGCGGCCGGCGGTGCGCTGCTCGACAACACGGCGCTGCTGTTCGCGGTCGGCATCGCATTCGGCATGGCGAACAAGTCGGACGGCACTGCGGCCCTCGCCGGACTCGTGTCATGGCTGACGGTCACGACGCTGCTGAAGCCCGAGACCGTGGCGCTTCTGACCGGCGTGGGAGATGTGAACGAGGTCGATCCGGCGTTCCTGAAGGTGCAGAACGTCTTCGTCGGCATCGTCTGCGGGCTTATCGGAGCGTGGTGCTACGACCGGTTCAAGGACACCAAGCTGCCCGACGCCCTGTCGTTCTTCTCCGGCAAGCGTTCCGTCGCGATCGTCACGGCTGGTCTCTCGCTCGTGCTGGCGATCGTGCTGTTCTTCCTCTGGCCGTTCGTGTACGGCGGCCTGGTCACGTTCGGCGAGTGGATTGTCACTCTCGGCCCCGTCGGCACCGGGATCTACGGGTTCCTGAACCGCCTTCTGATACCCGTCGGCCTGCATCACGCGCTGAACTCCGTGTTCTGGTTCGACGTCGCCGGCATCAACGACCTGAACAACTTCCTCAGCGGCGAGGGCACCTACGGGGTCACCGGCCAGTACATGACGGGCTTCTTCCCCGTCATGATGTTCGGCCTGCCGGGAGCAGCTCTCGCGATGTACCTGACGGCGAAGACCAAGCGCAGGAAGATCGCCTACGGCATCCTGCTCTCCGGCGCGATCTCTTCGTTCTTCGTCGGTGTGACCGAGCCGCTCGAGTTCGCATTCATGTTCCTCGCGCCGCTGCTGTATCTGATCCATGCGATCTTCATGGGGATCTCGATGGCGATCGCCGCGATCCTCCCGGTTCGAATGGGCTTCGGGTTCTCGGGCGGATTCATCGACCTCGTGCTCGGCTGGGCGAACCCGATGGCGCAGAACCCCTGGCTGATCCTCGTCCTCGGCGCATTCTGGTTCGCCATCTACTTCCTCGTGTTCTACTTCGTGATCAAGCGCTTCAACCTCAAGACGCCCGGCCGCGAGGACGACGAGATCGACGCGATGGATGCCGCGGCGTCCGGCCCGGACGACGCCTACCTCGCGACCGCCAGCCGCTTCCTGGATGCGCTCGGCGGCAAGGACAACATCACCGAGCTGGAGAACTGCGCGACGCGTCTGCGCCTCGAGGTCGCTGATGTCGAGAAGGTGGATGCCGCCGCGCTCAAGCGCGCGGGAGCGGCGGGCACGATGAAGTCCGGCGGCCGTGCCGTGCAGGTCGTGTACGGCCTGAACGTGCAGTTCGTGAAGGACGCCATGGAGCGGCTGATCTCCGGAACTGCGGAGCCCGTCCCCGGCCCGCCCGCCGGCCCCGCGCCCTCCGTGCTCACAGACGCGCCGCCGGCCACGGCCACCGGACGCAGGATCAGGATGCGTCAGCCTCTGCAGGGTGAGGTCGTCCCGCTCGCCGACGTTCCGGATGCCACGTTCTCAGAGGGCATCATGGGCCCTGGTGTCGCGATCCGCCCGAGCGGCGATCTCGTGATCGCTCCGGCCGACGGCGTCGTGGAGGGCGTGTTCCCCACCAGCCACGCAGTCGCGCTGCGGCTCGACGACGACACGGAGCTGCTCATCCACGTCGGCGTCGACACGGTGAACATGGGCGGCGACGGCTTCGAGACCCTGGTCGAGAAGGACGCTCACGTCACCGCGGGCACACCGCTGCTGCGCTTCGACACGGCGAAGATCATCGCCGCCGGACTCTCGCCGCTCACTCCGGTGATCGTCCTGAACGACGAGAACGCCGAGATCGAGTTCACCTCGCCTGCGTGACGGCAACTCCCCGCGGGGCTGCCACCGTCCGCACTACTGGCGGACGTTGCCGTTGGAGCAGGTCTGCTGCGCCGCGGAGTTCCCCCGGATCGAATCCGGCAGCTGCGTGACGCCCTCGCTCGGCGCGGGAGTCTCCGTGCCCTCGGCCCCCTCGGTGGGCTCCGTGGTCTCCTCCGGCGCGTCGGTCGACGGCGCGTCCTCCACCACGACACCGTCGTTGGCCGTGTTCTGGTGGGTGACCTGCAGCTGCTGGTTCGCGTTGATCGCGTCCCACATGACGCCGGCGGCGTCGTAGTTCGGAATCACCTTGTTGACGTTGTCGGAGTCCGTGAACGTCGGGTACTGCAGGAACACGATGTCCTCGAACGGAACGTCCTTCACCGCGAGGCCGACCTGCACGATCGTCATCGGGTTGGTCAGGGACGTGCTCGCCTCGAGGTTGCTCAGGGCAGTGTGAGCAAGCCGGAGCATGACCGGCACGTTGCCGAGCACTTCGCCGCTGATGAGCTTGCGGGCGAGGCTCGACATGTACTGCTGCTGGTTGCCGATGCGGCCGAGGTCGCTGCCGTCGCCGACGCCGTGGCGCGTCCGCAGGAACTGCAGCGCCTGCAGGCCGGAGACGGTGTGCGTGCCGGCCGTCATGTCGAGACCGGTGTGGTAGTCCTTGATCGGGCTTGCGAGACAGACGTCGACGCCGCCGATCGCGTTGGTGATCTCGATCACCCCGCCGAAGGTGACGGATCCCGCGAATTCGATGTCCTGGCCGGTCAGCTCGGATATCGTCTTGGCGACGCAGTTCAACCCGCCGTAGGAGTACGCGGTGTTCAGAGGCTGCTTGCTCATCGCGGAGGTCGTGCCTCCGTCCTCACGGGTGCATTCCGGGATCGGCAGCATGAGGTCTCGCGGGAAGCTCACCGCGGTGATGCGCCGTGGTTCCTCCGAGACGTGGAGCAGGATGTTCACGTCGTTGAGGGTGCCCTCGGAGTCCGAACCGCTGCAGCGGTCGCCGAACAGGTGGGCGTACTTCTCTTCGCAGTTGTCGGTTCCGACCAGCAGGAGGTCGAAACCGCCCTCGTAGGCGCTGATGTCCGGCGGGACCGACTCCTGACCCTCGAGTTCGACGGCATCGGCCGTCGCCGTGCCGTACAGGTCGCTGACGACGAAAGCGCTGACGCTGAGCCCGCTCACCAGCACGACGGCGAGCGCCACGCCGAGCATCTTCAGCAGCTGACCGATCGGGCCCGGGGTCCGCAACTGACCGTGGCGTGCCACGGTCTTGCGGCGACGGATCTTCTCGCTCACTCAGTGCCTTTCAAATGCGGAGGGTGTGGGATTCGAACCCACGAGACATCTCTGCCCACTGGTTTTCAAGACCAGCTCCATCGGCCGCTCGGACAACCCTCCTCGGCGGACGAATCCGCCGATCAGTGGTCGAGTCTAGCCGGTTTCATTCTCGCGCCCTGACCTGGGCGAGCCCTGGATGCGGCAGCAGCGAGTCGAGGGCGTCCGCGAGGCCGCCGTCCTCGACGATCCCGGTGATCTCGCCCGCGGCATCCTTCACCTCGTCGGGCGCCTGCCCCATGGCGACCGCGCGCCCGCCGAGCCCGCGGGCCCACTCGAACATGCCGATGTCGTTGCGCCCGTCCCCCACGACGAGCGTCTTGCCGCCGTCGATGCCGAGCTCGGCGTGGACGCGCGCCAGCGCGCTGCCCTTGTCGACGCCCTGCGGTGCGATGTCGAGCCAGGCGGTCCAGCCGATGGCGTACGAGACCTCGTTGAGCCCGGTCTCGGACACGATGCGGTGGAAGTCCTCCTCATCGTGCCCGGGCGAGACCACGACGACGCGCGAGACCGGCAGCGCGCCGAGCTCGTCGATCTCCACCTGGCGTCCGCCCTCGAGCGACCAGTCGCCGACCTCGCCGGTGAACAGCCGCGTGCCATCTCCGAGCTCGACCATGTAGTGGGCCTCGGGGAGACGCTCGGTGAGCAGCTCCAGCACCTGACGGGGATCGAAGGTCTCGACGTGCCAGCGCTCCCACCCGTCCGCGACGCGGCGCATGGTGACGGCTCCGTTCGAGCAGACGACGTGGTCCGCAGCGATCTCGAGTTCCTCCACCCAGCGCTCGGTCGCCGCCCAGCTGCGACCGGTCGCGATCGTCACGACGTGACCGGCGTCGCGCACCCGTGCGACGGCCTCCGGCACGCCGGGGCTCATGGTCTCGTCCTGCAGGATGATCGTTCCGTCGACGTCGAGTCCGACGAGCCAGGGAGCGCTCACTTGGCATCCCGAGCATCGGCGGCGGCGCGCAGCGGCTCGAGCACTTCCAGCCCACCCAGGTACGGCCGCAGCACCTCCGGCACGAGCACGGACCCGTCCTCCTGCTGGTGCGTCTCGAGGATCGCGACGATCCAGCGGGTGGTGGCGAGGGTGCCGTTCAGCGTCGCGACGTGCTCGGTCTTGCCGCCGGCCTCGGCCCCTGAGCCTGTCGAAGGGCGGTGGCGGACGTCGAGGCGGCGGGCCTGGAACGTCGTGCAGTTCGACGTCGAGGTCAGCTCGCGGAACGCGTTCTGCGTCGGCACCCACGCCTCGATGTCGTACTTGCGCGCGGCGCTCGAGCCGAGGTCACCCGCGGCGACGTCGATGACGCGGTACGACAGGCCGAGAGCGGTGAGCATCTCCTCCTGCAGGGCGACCAGGCGCAGGTGCTCCGCCTCGGCATCCGCGGGGTTCGTGTAGACGAACATCTCCAGCTTGTTGAACTGGTGCACGCGGATGATGCCGCGGGTGTCCTTGCCGTACGAGCCCGCCTCACGGCGGTAGCAGGTCGACCAGCCGGCGTAGCGCAGGGCGCCGTCTGCCAGATCGACGATCTCGTCCTTGTGGTAGCCGGCGAGCGCGACCTCGCTGGTGCCGACGAGGTACAGGTCGTCGTCCTTGTCGAGGTGGTAGACCTCATCCGCGTGCTCGCCGAGGAAGCCGGTGCCCTGCATGATCTCCGGACGCACCAGCGTCGGCGTGATCATCGGGGTGAAGCCGTTCTGCAGCGCCTTGTCCAGCGCGAGGTTCATCAGCGCGATCTCGAGTCGCGCGCCGATCCCCTTCAGGAAGTAGAAGCGCGACCCGGACACCTTCGCGCCGCGGTCCATGTCGATCGCACCGAGCAGCTCGCCGAGCTCGAGATGATCGCGCGGCTCGAAACCGAACACGGGCGTCTCTCCGACGCGGCGCAGCTCGACGAAGTCGGCCTCGCCGCCGGCGGGGACGCCGTCGATCACGACGTTCTCGATGCGTGCGAGAGCGGATGCCGCGGCATCCGCCGCCTGGTTCGAATCCTGCTGAGCCTGCTTCACGCGGTCGGCGAGTTCCTTGGCCTGGGCGACGAGCGCGGCCTTCTCCTCCTTGGGAGCCTTCGCGACCTGCTTGCCGAAGGCGTTCTGCTCGGCACGCAGATCCTCGAAGGCAGTGAGCGCCGCGCGACGCGATCGATCCGCCTCGATCGCTGCGTCGACGGTGGCGCCATCGTGGCCGCGCGCGATCTGCGAGCGGCGGACGATCTCAGGCTGGTCGCGGAGAAGTGCGAGGTCGATCATTCCTAAAGTCTAGCCAGGGTGGCATCCCGCATCCGGATGCTGGTCGTAGAGTGATCGCCATGACGAAGAGCACGGCACTGCACCGCCAGGCGGCCCTCGTCTACAACCCGATCAAAGTCGACGAGAAGCGGCTGCGCACCGCCCTGCGCCACCATTCTCGAGAGGCCGAGTGGGCCGCTCCCCTCTTCTATCCGACCACGATCGAGGATGCCGGGCAGCAGGCGACCCGCGATGCGATCGCCGAAGGGGCCGAGGTCGTGCTCGTGGCCGGCGGCGACGGCACAGTGCGCGCGGTCGCCGAGGCGATGGCGGGCACCGACGTGCCGCTGGCGATCGTCCCCAGCGGCACGGGCAACCTACTCGCCCGCAACCTCGGTCTTCCGCTGCTCGACCCGGACAAGATGATCCGCGCCGCTCTCGGTGATTTCCGGCATCCGATCGACATCGGGTGGGCGGAGCTCACCCGCGAGGACGGCGAATCGAGCGAGCACGCCTTCGTCGTGCTCGCGGGCATGGGGCTGGATGCCGACATGATCGCGAACACCCGGCCCGATCTGAAGAAGTCCGTCGGCTGGGTCGCGTACGTGGACGGCGCGGCACGTTCGCTGCCCAGCGCCAAGCCGTTCCGCATCGTCTATCAGGTCGACGATTCGCGGCTGCACTCGACCAAGGTGCACAGCGTGCTGTTCGCCAACTGCGGCACGCTCCCCGCCGGCATCGCCCTCATCCCGTCCGCGTCGATCTCAGACGGCGTCATGGACATGGCGATCATCCAGCCCTCCGGCCCGCTCGGATGGCTGGGAGTGTGGCGCAAGATCTGGTGGGACAACTCGGTGCTGCGCCGGTTCCGCACCGGGCGACTGGTGCTGCAGCGGCGCGGCAGAGACGCCTCTGTGCGCTATCTGCGCGGGCAGTCCGCCGAGGTCGGGCCGATCGCGCCGACGGCGATCGAACTGGACGGCGACGAGTTCGGCCTGGCCGTGCGCATCCGCTGCCGGGTCGCACCGGATGCCCTCCTGCTCGCGCTGCCGGAGGGGCACCCGGTCGAGGGGCTCTGAACGGCTGACGCGGTCGAGCGCGCGTCGAAAGGGCATTCCGGCACGGTTACGAGCGCTCGCACCGTGCTGCATTGCCCTTTCGGTGCCGCGCCTGCCGCGATCTCAGCCGCGGAGGACGTTCACCGTTCCGTCGAGGTTGTCGCCGACCAGCGTCAGCGTGAACTCGTCGTCATCGTCGACGTCGCCGCTCAGACCGATGACGGTGGCGCGCGGTGCCATGTCCATCGTGCACATGCGGTCTTCGGTCTTGAACGTGACCGTCGCGCCGCCCGCCTGCTCCTCGACGCCCTCGACGATCGGCGGACAGCTGGAGGAACCCCAGGTGAGCAGCACGATGCCCTCGTCGTCGAACCAGCCGGCGCTGGGCGTGTACTCGGTCTGCTCGCCCGGCCCGCCGGTGAGCGCAGGGTTCCCGTCGAGCTCGGCGTCGTCGGTCATGTCGCCGAGGGTGACTGTGAACTCCACGTCCTTGGTGGGGTCGACGCCCTCGGGGAGCGCCCCGATGCTCGCCCGGGCGACGAGGTCGGCCGTGCAGGCCTGCTCAGTATCGCCCCCGTCGCCGCCCTCGGCATCGCCGCTCGCCGCCTCGGTCAGGGTCACGGTGACCGTCTGCCCGTCGGCTGTGACGTCTTCGACCATCGGGATGCAGGTGGATGAGCCCCAGCTCACGATGGCGAACATGCGCCCGTCGTCGAGCCAGGCCGCTTCGAAGTCGTCGCCGGAGGCCGGCGCCGGCGCGCTATTCGAGTCGTCGGGATCCGCGCTGCTCGCGGGCTGCTGCCCGCCGGATGCGCACCCCACGACGAGCAGGGCCGCACCGAGCAGTGCGGACGCGGAGAGAGCCAGACGCGATGCCGTGTTCATGGCTTCAGGGTACTCCGCCGCTACTGCAGCGCGGAGGTGAGCCTGGCGAGGTTGTCGAGCACGGTCGACCGCAGCGGCTGCTGCATCCATTCCTCGAGGGTGAGCTCCCGGCTCAGCGCCCGGTACTGGTCCTCGACCGCACGCACCTCGGCGACGAATTCCTCGCCGCGCACCAGCATCGACACCTCGAGGTTGAGACCGAACGATCGCATGTCCATGTTGCTCGACCCGATCACCGCGACCTCGTCGTCGATCGTGAGGCTCTTGGTGTGTAAGATGAAGGGCCTGCGGTACATCCAGATCCGGACGCCCGCACGCAACAGCGCCTCGTAGTAGCTGCGCTGCGCGTGGTAGACGACGGCCTGGTCGCCCTCCTCCGATACGAAAAGCTCGACCTGCACGCCGCGATCGCAGGCCGAGCTCACCGCGAGCAGCAGCGCCTCGTCCGGCACGAAGTACGGGCTGACGATCATGATCTTCTGCTGAGCGCCGTAGAGCAGCGCGAGGAACAGGCGCAGATTGTTCTCGACCTCGTATCCGGGGCCGGACGGCACGATCTGGCAGTCCAGGTCGCCGGTGCCCATCTCGGGATGGGTGATGTCGATCTCGCTGAGGATCTCGTCGGTCTCGCTGTACCAGTCACTGAGGAAGATGGCGTTCAGGCTCAGCACGATCGGCCCGTCGACGCGCACCATGAGGTCGACCCAGTGCAATCCTCGCTTGATGTTCTTGGGCAGGTTGTACGTCGAGTCGGTGACGTTCTGCGAGCCGAGGTATCCCACGACCCCGTCGACCACGAGGAGCTTGCGGTGATTGCGCAGATCGGGGCGCTGCATCCGCCCCTTGAGCGGCTGCATCGGCAGAAGCAGGTGCCAGTCCGCGCCCATCGCGTCGAGTCGCTTCACCGTCGCGCGGTATCGCGGCTTCCAGCGGTTCGCCCAGTGATCCAGGAGCACGCGCACCGGCACCCCGCGGGCCGCGGTCTCTTCCATCGCGCGGAAGAAGTTGTCGGTCGAGTCATCCGACTGCAGGATGTAGAACTCGACGTGCACGTACTCCTTCGCCGCGCGGATCGCCTCGGCCATGGCATCCAGCGACTCCTGATAGTCGCTGATCAGGTGCGCGCCGTTGTCCCCCGAGATCGGCAGCGCGCCGAGGTGCTGGTTCATCGCGACCACGGACCGCAGCCATGCCGGGGCGTTCGGACGCAGTGTGCCGAAGTGCAGCTGATCGCTCGTCTCGGCGATGTACTGATTGATCTGCTCCTGCTTGCGCCGCCGCGCCCGCGGGAGGCGCGGATTGCCGATGAGCAGGAAGAGCAGGACTCCGACGTAGGGGATGAAGAACACAGCAAGGAGCCACGCCATCGCCGACGTGGGACGCCGGTTGCGCGGGATGACGATGATCGCCGTGATGCGAACCGCGAGATCGACGATGAGGGCGAAGATCAGCACCCACAACGGCCACCGCTCCACGCTTCACCCCCGGCGTCGTCAGGCGCCGATCCGGCGCGTCACCTCAGCGTAGCCGGTGCCGCAGACGCAGCCGTCAGGCGCGGGGAGGCAGACCGCGCGCCGCGCGCTCTTCGGCCTCGATCTTCGCGTGGACCTTGCGCTCCGTGCGGTCGAAGCGGATGATCCCGCGCAGCACGAAGAAGAAGACGACGCTCACTCCCAGGGTCGGCAGGATCGACCACGCCACCGCCAGCCAGAAGTTGTCCATACCTCCATGGTACGCGGTCATCCTGCGACGCAGCCCACTCGTCCTGCACAACGAGGGATGCGGGCGCGGGCCTGTGAGTGCGGGTTCTCGGGGTGCGCGCTCGGCCACACTCACGGCATGAGCACAGTCCTGAAAGCGACCGATTCCGCCGACTTCCTCGGCCTCGTCCCGGCCTTGGCCGGTTTCACACCGCGGCAGAGCATCGTGCTGCTGCCTTTCCAGCGATCGCGCGCGCACGGCGCGATGCGCATCGATCTCCCCCACGACGATGCCGACATCGACGAGTACGTGGACACCGCGATCGGATTGCTCTCCCGCGTCAGCGGGACGGATGCCGTCGCCCTGGTCGTCTACACGGACGAGCTGCCGCAGCACACCCGCGACGGCATGATCCTGCCCGAGACCGTCGTCGTCGAGGACCTGCTGTCGCTCGCGGTCGAGTCGGGGCTGCGCATCGTCGACGCCCTGTGCGTGATGCCGTGCGGCTGGTCGGGCTACATCGAGGACGAGCCCGAGCTGCATCCGCTCGACGAGATCCCCGAGACGCCGGCGCTCCCCGGCATCGCCGACGTCTCGGGCGACCAGGATGCCGGCGCCGATCTGCCTTCCGTCGACCTCGCGGAGAAGGAGCGCGTGGGGCGGGCCCTCCGCGACCTGTCGGACGTGCTCGCGCACGAAGGATCGCCTCATGATGTCCGCGAGAACCCGCAGGCGCTGGCCGCGACGCTGCTGCTCGACGATCTTCCGCTGTTCTTCGAGACGGCGCTGGAGCGTCCGGAGAACCTGCCGCCGTTCGTGTCCGCCGCCCTGCTGTGGTGCCTCGACCGCCCGACGTTCCGGGATGCTGCCCTGCTTCAGTGGGCGACGGATCTGCCCACCGGCATCCGAGTCCTCGACGCGCAGCTCGCCTTCACGCACGACGGCGCGACCGTGCCGTCGGAGCTGGGGCGGCTGTTCATCGGCCAGGGCGATGCACCGGATCCCGACCGGCTGCGCGTAGCCCTCTCCCTGGTGCGCAACGTCGCGGCCCGCGCTCCGCGCGCGGCCCGCACCGCTCCGTTGACGGCCGCCGCATGGCTGTCATGGGCGCTCGGGCGGTCGACCCATGCGGGCCGCTACCTGGCGGCGGCCGGTGAGATCGATTCCGGCTATCCGCTGGCGCGGTTGCTGAGCAGCCTGATCGACGCCGCCGTGCTTCCCGAGTGGACGTTCCGCCGCGGCAGCGGCCTGGATGCGGGCTGAGCTACTTGACCAAGGGGAAGAGGATCGTCTCGCGGATGCCCAGCCCGGTGATGGCCATCAGCAGCCGGTCGATGCCCATGCCCATGCCACCGGATGGCGGCATGCCGTGCTCGAGCGCCCGCAGGAACTCCTCGTCGACGCGCATCGCCTCGACATCGCCGCGGGCGGCGAGCTTGGCCTGCTCGACGAAGCGCTCGCGCTGGATGACCGGGTCGACCAGCTCGGAGTATCCGGTCGCGAGTTCGAAGCCGCGCACGTACAGGTCCCACTTCTCGACGACGCCGGGGATCGAGCGGTGCTCGCGCACCAGCGGCGAGGTGTCGACGGGGAAGTCCATCACGAAGGTCGGGCGCGACAGACCGGGCTTGACGAAGTGCTCCCAGAGTTCTTCGATGAGCTTGCCGTGGATCGCGTGCGGCGGCACATCGACGCCGTTCGCCTCCGCGAACGCGACGAGCTCTTCTACGGAGTCGTCGACGGTGAAGGTGCGCCCCGCCGCCTGCGACAGCGACTCGTACATCGAGACGCGATCCCACTCGCCGCCGAGATCGTATTCGGTGCCGTCAGCCCAGGTGACCGTCGTGGAACCGGTGACGGCGACCGCGGCCTGCTGCACGAGCTCCTGCGTGAGCTCTGCCATCTGGTTGTAGTCGCCGTACGCCTGGTAGGCCTCGAGCATCGCGAACTCGGGGCTGTGCGTGGAGTCGGCTCCCTCATTGCGGAAGTTGCGGTTGATCTCGAAGACCCGCTCGATGCCGCCGACGACGGCACGCTTGAGATACAGCTCAGGCGCGATGCGCAAGTACAGCTCGGTGTCGAAGGCGTTCGAATGCGTGATGAACGGGCGAGCGGATGCCCCGCCGTGCTGCACCTGCAGCATCGGGGTCTCCACCTCGAGGTAATCGTGCGAGCCGAACGTGGCACGCAGGCTCGCGTTGACGGCGGCGCGGGCGCGCACCGTGTTCCGGGCCTGCTCGCGGACGATCAGGTCGAGGTAGCGGCTGCGGACGCGGCTCTCCTCGCTCAGGTCGGCGTAGGCGTTGGGCAGCGGCAGGATCGCCTTGGACGCGATGGCCCAGTCGTCGGCCATGATCGACAGCTCGCCGCGGCGGCTGGAGATGACCTGTCCGTGCACGAAGACGTGGTCGCCGAGGTCGACGAACTCCTTCCAGCGCGCGAGCGACTCCTCGCCCACCTCGGCGAGCGAGATCATCGCCTGGATGCGCGAGCCGTCACCGGACTGCAGCGTGGCGAAGCAGAGCTTGCCGGTGTTGCGGCTGAATACGACGCGGCCTGCGATGCCGACGACGACGCCGGTCTCCGCGCCCGCTTCGAGGTCGTCGTACTCGGCGCGCAGCGCCGGGATCTGGTGGGTCACCGGCACGCCGACCGGGAATGCGCCGCCCGCGGCATCCGTGCGCTGTTCGATGAGGCGCTCGCGCTTGGCGAGGCGGACGGCCTTCTGCTCGTGGACGTCTTCGCCTTCGGCGTCGTCTGAGATGGAAACGGGCGCGTCAGGCGCGGTGGTCATATCGGCTCCTCGGAAGTCGCCTTCGAGTTTACCGGGCCGGGCTGAGCGCCTCCCGTTCGGGTCGTTGCGCCCGCCAGTTGCGGGGCTGCACTTTCGGGTCGTTGAGCGGAGTCGCGCAGCGACGAAGTCGAAGCCGAACCTTCCGGCGAGCTCCGCGACTACCCTCGAACCATGCGACTGCGCTCCCTGATCCTCGTGACCGCCGCAGCAGCTGCACTGTTCGCCGGAGCCGCCGTCCCGGGATCCGCGGCGGCAGACGTCGACGACTTCGATTTCTCGTCGTGGGACGCGACGTTCGACGTCGGAATCGACGACGAGGGGCGCGCCACGCTGCACGTCGTGGAGACGCGCGTCGCCGAGTTCCCCGAGTCGGATCAGAACCGCGGCATCGTCGCCGGGTTCCCCGAGCGCTACCAGGGCGCGAGCCTCGAGACCACGATCATTTCCGTGCGAGACGAGAGCGGTGACGACGTCCCGTTCGAGACCGAGGATGACGACGGCGTACTGTACGTGCTCACCGGGAACGACGACTTCGTGCACGGCCCGACGACCTATGTCATCGAGTACGAGATGCGCGACGTCATTCTCGCGGCGTCGGGCACCGAGGTGGACGAGTTCTACTGGGATCTGCTCCCCCTCGACAGCACGCAGGACATCGGGTCGTTCCACGCCGAGGTCCGGTTCGACGACGGGCTCGCACCGCACCTGACGGGCGACGCGGCCTGCTACCAGGGCGGCCAGGGTTCGACGGACACCTGCGTCCTCTCCTCAACCGGCAACGTGTTCGCCGTCTCCGCCACGGATTTGAACGCAGGCGAGGGTGTGACCGTGGCGATCGCGCTTGAGCCCGGCACCGTGACCCAGCCGGCGGCGCGCCTGCCCAACCCGACGACCGACGTGCTGCCCTACGCCGTCGGCGGCGGCGTAGCGCTGCTGTCGGCCGGAGGCTGGTTCGCGACGAGCCTGATGATCCGTCGACGCCGTCGCGGCACAGGGATCGTAGTCGCGCAGTACGACGTACCCGACGCCATGCCGCCCCTGCTCGCGAGCGCCCTCATCCCCGGATCGAAGAATCCGCTCACCGCACAGATCATCCATCTCGCCGTGCGCGGGATGCTGCGCCTGGAGGACATCCCGGAAGAGGGCGAGAAGAAGCGCCGACCGCGCCTGCGCCGGCTGGACGCGCCGATCCCCGACCCGATCGACCAGCGCGCGCTCAGGGCCCTGTTCGGCAGCGACGAGCTCGGCGTTGTGATGAAGATGCCGAAGAACAGCAAGTCGTTCGCCGGCCGCGTCCAGAAGCTGCTGAAGTCCGCACCGCGCGAGGCCGCGCAGCGCGGTTTCACGACCAAGGCGCGCAGCACGGTGGCGCGCATCATCCAGGCGGTCGCGCTGCTCGCGTTTGCGGTCATGGTCGCCCTGCTCGTGTCGAGCATCGTGATGGACCGCGACTCCGCCGGCCCACTGTTCTTCGCGACCCTGCTGTGCGGTGTGCTGGTTCTGATCTCGAGCGTCATGGCGTTCTCGAAGCACACCGTTCTCACGCGCGACGGCGCTCTGCAGCTGGAGTACCTCGAGGGCGTGCGGGAGTTCATCCGCGTCGCCGAGGAGGATCGACTGCGGATGCTGCAGTCCTACACCGGTGCCGAGCGGCGCAGCGACGGCGGCGTCGACGTCATCCACGTGTACGAGCGGCTGCTGCCCTACGCGATCCTGTTCGGGCAGGAGCGCGAGTGGGGAACGGTGCTCGAGCACGCGTACGGGCAGGCGCACCAGGAGCCAGGGTGGATCGATGGCACGGGCTACGGGATCGCTCTGCGCGTCGCGCTTCTGTCGTCGGCGACCCGCACGTCGTCGACGTACTCCTCGCCGAGCAGCGGCAGCTCTTCAGGCTTCGGCGGCTCAGCCGGCGGCGGGTTCTCGGGCGGCGGTGGCGGCGGCGGGTTCTCCGGCGGCCGCTGAGCAGGCTTCTGCCGAGCCCGTCTTGGGTCGCGCAGCATCCGAAAACACGCAAACCGCCCTTGCCCGCATCGCGGAAGGGCGGTTTCTGCGTTCTCGACGCGTCAGAGGACGGGCGGGTCGGATGCCTCGCGCAGCGCGGTCTCGACGGTGGACTGCACGAGCGCCGACAGGTAGCCGCCCGGGTTCTCGATGCCGATCCCGCGCAGGAGCGACGTCGACTGCCCGATGATCGCGCGCGAGAACTCGGATGCCGTGGCGATCGCCTCGGCGTATGCCGCGCGGTCCTCCTCGCCGATGACGACCGGTTCGCAGCCGAGCTCGACGGCGAGCGCCTGCGCGATCGGCAGCACCGGCGCGGGAGCGGTGACGGCGGCGAACCCGGCCTGCAGCTGCCGGAGGTCGATCGACGTGCCGGTGAAGGAGATCGCGGGGTGCACGGCGAGCGGGATCGCGCCCGCCCGCTGCGCAGGCTCCAGCACCGCGATGCCGTAGGCCGGGTCGGTGTGCAGCACGAGCTGACCCGGCTGCCAGGCGCCGAGCTCGGCGAGACCGCTCACCAGTCCTGGCAGCTCACCATGCGGCACGGCCAGGATCACCAGCTCGCTGCGGCGCAGCACCTCCTGCGCATCCAGCACCGGAACACCGGGGAGGATTCCGGCCACACGGTCATCGTCCGATCCGCTCGTCACACCGGTGATCGCATGGCCCGCTCCGCCGAGGGCTGCGCCGATGACCGGTCCGACGCGGCCGGCGCCGACGATGCCGACGCCGAGACGGCCGTCACGACTCACGCGGCTCCTCAGTCTGGACGGGCGCCTCGGCCTGGACGGGCTCCACGGCCTGGACAGGCTCCTCGGCCTGGACCGGCGCCTCGCTCTCGGCACCGGCATCCACCTCGGCATCCATCGCCCACCGGTGTCCGAGATCGCGCTGCACGGCGACCGACGCGCGATGCGCGATGTCGTTCACCGTCGCGTTGACCTCTGCGCTGTCGATGCCGACGACCTCACCCAGCACAGGGCCCGTGACGCTGTGCGCCTTCAGATACCCGACGCGCTGTAGGCGGTCGATCGGCCCCTGCTGAGCGGAGATGCCCTGCAGCCGCACGAGCGGGAAGATCGCGAGCTTGCGCCACAGCACGCCGCGGCGCAGCAGCATCCCGAAATCGGTGACGGCGAAGCCGTGCCGCTTCCAGGAGAAGGGCCGGCGCCACCAGGCGCGCCTGGCCATCTTCAGGTACGGGTCGTCCTGCTTCTGCGGACCTTGGATGCCGTGCTCCCACACCAGCGGCCGATCGGCTTCCGGCAGGTCGGGCAGGATCAGCCCGAGCACCCGCTGCACGTCGGCGGCGACGCCGACCGGCAGCACGATGTTGAACTGCTGCGCGGTGCTGGACTGCTGCTGCGCGAGGCTCTTGCCGCTCATGCGGTTGATCTTGATCGCCCACCACCCGAAGGGGCGCCACAGCATCGACTGCGTGACCTCGACGGCGAAGATGCGCCCCGGCGGGATGGTCTCGGTGATCGTCGTGAACAGTCCGTAGGTGATGCGCACGCCGTCCGGCGTCGGTGCGATCGAGTAGCGCAGCGACTTCGAGATCTGCGCCCAGGTGATCGCCACGGCGGCGATGATGAACGGGATGCCGAGGCCGAGCGCGATGCCGAGGATCCCGAATCCGGCATCCGGGCCGCCCTCGGCGAGGATCGCCGGTACCGCGAACGCCATCGTGATGCCGAACAGCACCAGGAAGAACACCAGCCACAGCAGTCCTGCCAGCAGCTGCGACCCGACGAGGCGCCCGGTGGGGATCTTGACCACGCTCTCGGGGGCGACGTCTGCGAGGTCGACGCCTTCGATCAGGCCGCTGACGCCGGTGTTCATCGAGCCGACGAGCTGGGAGCGGCGGGTGCCTGCCGGAGCGGTTTGTGCTCCTCCCGCCCGGGCGGCACGGGCAGCGCGAGCACCGGATGCCAGCCGCAGGATGTCCGCGCGCACGCTCTCGGCCTTGGGCGTCGACAGGTACTCCAGCGGGACGTTCGCGTCGGTTCCTGCGCCGACGACCTCGAGCTTGGCCATGCCGATCAGGCGCGCGGGGAAGGGCCTCGTGAGGTTCACGCCCTGCACGCGGTCCAGGGGCGCACGCCGCTGCGACCGGAAGACGATGCCCTTGCGCACCTCGACGTGCTCCTCCGAGATGCGGAACTGCTGGAACCGCCACACCATCCAGAACGCCGCGATGAGCACGACCAGCACGCCGAGCACGATGAGCAGTGCGATCAGGATGAAGTTGTTCGACAGCACCCAGTCGACCGGGTCTCCGGCCGAGTAGTCCTCGACGTGCGCCTGCGGCGCGAAGGCGTTGACCATCCAGTAGATGATGCGATCGCGGAAGCTGTTCAGCACGATGCCGGCCACGATGATCAGCACCAGTCCGCCCTTGAACAGCGGCGTCAGCGGATGCAGGCGGTGCCACTCGCCATCCGCGAGCGAGTCGACGTCGGCGGGCGGCTCCGGGACGGGCGGGAGCGGTGGCAGCGGCGGCTGCGCGGGTGCCTGCCCGGCGAACTGCTCCGGCTGCTCGGGGGTACTCACAGGCCCGTCCGGCGCGTCTCGGCGACGTCGATGAGCGTGTCGCGCAGCGACTCGGCCGCGGCCTGGGTGAGTCCAGGGATCTGCACGCCGGTGGTCGCGGCTGCCGTGACCATCTTCAGCTGCGCCACGCCGAACGCACGATCGAGCGGTCCGTGCGTGATGTCGACGAGCTGCATCCTGCCGTAGGGCACGGCGATGATGCGCTGCCAGAGGATGCCCTTGCGGAACACGATGTCGTCCTCGCGCAGCATGTAGCCGATCGCCTTCGCCTGCCGGGGAAGGATGATCAGTGTGATCAGCTCGATCAGGATCAGCACGCCGGCCGGGATCCACACCCACGTCTGGTGGAAGGCGATACCGACGACGAGGGCCGCCGCCAGGATGAGTGCCAGGAAGATGCCGTTCTGCACGAACTGCGAGGTGACGTAGCGCGGCGAGATCTGGTGCCATCGGCCGTCGATTGCGAGGCGGCCGGCGCCGCGCGGCTCCCGCAGCTGCTCGTACGTGCCCTCGTCGAGCACCGGGGCAGCAGCGGGCTGCGGCCGATCAGCTCCCGTCGGCTCCGGCGGGGTCATCTGGCTGTCGGTCATCAGGATCCTTCGGCAGGGTGCAGAACTGTTCGGCGACGAGGGCTGCGACCACGAGCGCGAGCGAACTCACCACGAGCGCCGCCATCGCCACAATCGACCCTACCTGGGGTGCGACGGGACGCGACAGGAGGAACGCCAGCAGCCCCGATCCGAATCCGGCCATGATCGCGCCGAGCAGGCTGGATGCGCGTGCCAGCGTCGCGACGCGCATCGCACGGAACGGGTCGATCCGCGTGCGCGACCGGCCGCGCACGCTGCGCCGCACGGGCCACGCCAGGGTGATGACGGATGCCGCGAGCAGCAGCAGGAGCACGGGCAGGAACCCCGACGGGGAGAAGGTCGCCCGCCCTCCTGCGGTGAGGAGGTGGTCGACGAGATAGCCGACGCCCCCTCCTGCCAGGGCCAGGAGGATGAGGACCAGCGGCGAGGTGCGCTTCATCGGCGCAGGGCCGCGATCAGGTCGGCGACGCGGCCGCGGCCGGGGATCTCGGCATCCGGATCCACGCTCAGCCACGGCTCGAGGACGAACAGCCGCTCGGCCGCGCGGGGGTGCGGGAGCAGCACATGCGGGTCATCCGACTGCAGCGCACCATAGGCGATGAGGTCGAGGTCGAGCGTGCGGTCGCCCCAGCGCTCGCGGCGCTCGCGGCCGTGCTCCTCCTCGATGGCGTGCAGCAGGCCGAGCAGCACCTGGGGTGCGAGCCTGGTGCTCACCAGCGCCACGGCGTTCACGTAACCAGGGGCATCGGGATCCGGACCGTCCAGGCGCACCGCGACCGTCTCGTGCAAGTCGGACAGGCGCAGGTCGTCGACGAGGGGCAGCCTGCCGATGCGCGCGGCCGCCTGCCGGATGGTCTCCGCACGATCCCCGAGGTTCGCGCCGAAGGCGATGACGGCCTCGACCGCATCGCGGCCGGGTCGCGGATCGGGCGCCGGCATCGGCGGCATCCGCACCATCAGGGCTCCTCGGTACGTGCGCGGCGGAGCGTGACGGCCACGTCCGTGAAGGTCAGCGGGATCGGCGCGTGCGGCTTGTGGACGGTGACCTCGACGGCGCGCACCCTGCGGTCGTCGAGTGCGACGTCGGCGATGCGCTGCGCGAGCGTCTCGATGAGGTTCACCGGTTCGCCGGCGACGACAGCGGCGACACTCTCGGCGAGTTCGCCGTAGTGCACCGTGTCGGCCACGTCGTCGGATGCCGCGGCATCCGCTAGCGAGAGCTCGAGGCGCAGGTCGATCGTGAACTCCTGCCCATTCTCGCGTTCGTGTGCGAATACGCCGTGCCGCCCGAACACGGTCAGGCCGGTGAGGCGGATCTCGTCGCTCGTCATCTCAGCCCTCCCACGCGTGGGCGATCGCCAGGGCGTCGCGGGTCGCCGCGACGTCGTGCACGCGCACCGCCCACACGTCGTGGCGGACGGCGAGGGCGCTCGTGACGGCGGTGGCGAGGTCGCGGCGCTGTTCGGAGATGTCGTCGGTGCCGGCCTCCGAGGGCAGCGTGTCCGCCAGGAAGCGCTTGCGCGAGGTGCCGATGAGCACCCGGTGACCGAGGGCGGTGATGTCGTCGAGTCCGCGCAGCACATCCCAGTTCTGGTCGCCGGTCTTCGCGAACCCGATACCGGGGTCGAGGATGATGCGCGAGGGGGCGATGCCGGCGGCCGCGGCCTCGCCGACGCGTTCGCGCAGCTCGCCGGCGACCTCCCGCGCTGCCCGCCGGTACTCGGCGCGCGCGTACATGTCGGTCGACGGACCCCGCCAGTGGCCGATGGCGAAGTCGGCGCCGGACTCCGCGACCGCCGCGAGCATGTCGGGGTCGGCGAGACCTCCCGAGACGTCGTTGACGATGCGGGCGCCGGCGCGGACGGCCGCGGCTGCCGTGGACGCGTTCAGCGTGTCGATGCTCAGCGGGATGCCGCGTGCGGAGAGCTCCTGGATCACCGGGAGCACCCGCTGCTCCTCGACTGCCGGATCGACGCGCTCGGAGCCGGGACGCGTGGACTCGCCGCCGATGTCGAGCACGGTGGCACCGGCATCCCGCAGCGCGAGCCCGTGCGCGATCGCGCGCTCAGGGTCGATGTACCGGCCGCCGTCGCTGAAGGAGTCGGTGGTGACGTTGACGATTCCCCAGATGCCGGTCATGCGCCCGCTCCTATGAGCACGACGATCTCCGCCCGCGCTGCAGCATCCGTGTACTCGCCGCGTGCCGCGATCGTGAGCGTCGAGGCATCCGTCTGGCGTCCGCCTCGCATCGTGACGCAGCCGTGCACGGCATCCAGGACGACGAGCACCCCACGCGTATCGAGGTGCTCGGCGATCGTGTCGGCGATCTGCTCGCCGAGACGCTCCTGCACCTGCGGCCGGGCGGCGATCGTCTCGACGACGCGGACCAGTGCGCCGAGGCCGACGACCTGCTCGCCAGGAAGGTAGGCGATGTGCGCGTGGCCGGCGAAGGGCAGCAGATGGTGTTCGCACACGGAGCGGAAGCGGATGTCGCGCAGCAGCACGGCACCGGACGGCAGAGTCTCGGGCGCGGGGCCGCGGGACACGCTGATCGTGCGGGCGAGCGGGGCCGCGGCATCCTGGCCGACGCCGGAGAAGAACTCCTCGTACAGCTCGGCGACGCGCGCCGGCGTCTGCTTGAGGCCCGGTCGGTCGGGGTCCTCACCGATCGCCTCGAGCAGCTCGCGTGTCAGCCGCTCGACCCGTTCCCGGTCGACGGCCACGGTCAGGCCGTCGCCGGGCGCGCCTGCCCAGATGCCGGAGCGCTGCCGGTGGCGCGGGTCGCCGTGGCGTCCGCCGAGCCGTCGACGGATGCTGCGGCATCGGCGGGAACCACGCGGGTGGGCATCTCGATCGGCGGGCGATCGGAGACCGGACGGTCGTCGCTCGAGAGCCACAGCGGGCGCTCGGGGAGCTTGCGGACGTCCTTGAAGATCTCGGCGATCTGATTGTGGTCGAGGGTCTCCTCCTCGAGCAGCGCGAGGGCCAGGCGGTCGAGGATGTCGCGGTTGTCGCTGATCACCTGGTACGCCTCGTCGTGCGCCTGCTCGATCAGGGTGCGCACCTGGACGTCGACGCGCTCGGCGACCGACTCGGAGTACTCGCGCCCGCGGCCCATGTCGCGGCCCGCGAACGGCTCGCCGCCCTCGGAGCCGAGCTTCACCGGACCGAGGTCGGTGGTCATGCCGTACTCGATGACCATCTTGCGGGCGATGCTGGTGGCCTTCTCGATGTCGTTCGACGCGCCGGTGGTGGGGTCGTGGAAGACGAGCTCCTCGGCGACGCGTCCGCCCATGGCGTAGGTGAGCTGATCCTGCAGCTCGTTGCGGGTGACGGAGTACTTGTCGTCGACGGGCATGACCATCGTGTACCCGAGCGCCTTGCCGCGCGGCAGGATCGTGATCTTGGTCACGGGGTCGGTGTAGTTCATCGCCGCCGCAGCGAGCGCGTGACCGCCCTCGTGGTACGCCGTGATGAGCTTCTCGCGGTCCTTCATCACGCGGGTGCGGCGCTGCGGGCCGGCGATCACGCGGTCGATGGCCTCGTCGAGCGCCCGGTTGTCGACCAGCTGCGCGTTCGAGCGGGCCGTGAGGAGGGCTGCTTCGTTGAGGACGTTCGCCAGATCCGCACCGGTGAAACCAGGCGTCTTGCGGGCGACGACCTCGAGGTCGACGCTCTTCGCAAGCGGCTTGCCCTTGGCGTGCACCTGGAGGATGTGCAGGCGGCCCTTCATGTCCGGCGCATCCACGCCGATCTGACGGTCGAAGCGGCCGGGGCGCAGCAGGGCGGGGTCGAGGATGTCGGGGCGGTTCGTCGCCGCGATCACGATGACGTTCGCGTTCGGGTCGAAGCCATCCATCTCGACGAGCATCTGGTTCAGCGTCTGCTCGCGCTCGTCGTTGCCGCCGCCCATGCCGGCGCCGCGGTGACGGCCGACGGCGTCGATCTCGTCGATGAAGATGATGGCGGGGGCGTTCTCCTTGGCCTGGTTGAACAGGTCGCGAACGCGGGATGCTCCGACACCGACGAACATCTCGACGAAGTCCGATCCGGAGATCGAGTAGAACGGGGCACCGGCCTCGCCGGCGACGGCGCGGGCGAGGAGGGTCTTACCGGTTCCGGGAGGGCCGTAGAGCAGCACGCCCTTCGGGATGCGGGCGCCGATGGCCTGGAACTTCGCGGGGTCCTGGAGGAACTCCTTGATCTCCTCGAGCTCCTCGATGGCCTCGTCGGCGCCGGCGACGTCGGCGAACGTGACGGTCGGCGTCTCCTTGCTGACGAGCTTGGCCTTGGACTTGCCGAACTGCATGACCTTGCCGCCGCCGCCCTGCATGGACGACAGGAGCCACCAGAAAAGCAGGCCGAGAAGCACCAGCGGGAGCAGCAGCGAGAGGAAGCCGTCGAACCAGGTGGCACGGGGAACGACGTCGTTGAAGCCGTCCTTCGGCTCGGCGGAGCTGATGGCCGAGACGACCTCGTCCGCACGCGCCTCGACGTAGTAGAACTGCACCTGCGTGGAGTCCTCGAACGCCTTCGAGAGAGTCATGTCGACGCGCTGATCACCATCGGTCGTGGTTACCTCGGTGACGGTCTCCCCCGCGAGCAGGTCGAGGCCCTGCTGCGTCGTGATCGTCTTCGGAGCGCCCAGGTTCGAGATCAGCAGGAACCCGCCGAACAGCAGCACACCGATCAGCACCACGTAGAGCAGTGGGTTGCGGGTGATCTTCTTCACGTCCATGATCCGTTCAGCGTATCGCGCACGTCCTTGGGCCCCGCTGTGATTCGCCCAGGGCGTACGGTCCGTCAGACGCCGGGGAGAAGCAGTGTCAGCTGTACACGTGCGGTGCGAGCACGGCGACGTCGCGCAGGTTGCGGTAGCGCTCGTCGTAGTCGAGGCCGTAGCCGACGACGAAGTCGGTGGGAATGTCGAATCCTACGTACTTGCAGTCGATCTCGACCTTCGCGGCTTCGGGCTTGCGCAGCAGCGCAAGGACCTCGAGGGACTCGGGGCCGCGCGACTCGAAGTTCTCGAGCAGCCAGCTGAGGGTCAGACCGGAGTCGATGATGTCCTCGACGATGAGCACGTGCTTGCCGTGCAGGTCCGTGTCGAGGTCCTTGCGGATCTGGACGACACCGCTCGACTTCGTGCTGGAGCCGTAGCTCGACACCGCCATCCAGTCCATCGGCGCGTGCACGGGAAGCGCGCGGGCGAAGTCGGCCATCACCATCACGGCACCCTTGAGGACGCCGACCAGGAGCAGGTCCTTGCCCTCGTAGTCCTTCGTCACCTGGGCCGCGAGCTCTTCGAGCTTCGCTTTGATCTCCTCCTCAGTGACGAGGATCTCTGCAAGGTCATCCTGGATCTCAGCCGCGCGCATGACTCGATTTTAGGTGACGGATGCCGCGGGGTCGGCCATACTGTGAGCAATCGCGGGCAGCGACCCGCCGACGAAGGGACTCCCATGGCTCTTGATGACATCCTCAAGCAGGTTCCGATCGACGACATCGCCGCACGGCTCGGCGTCTCGCACGACGAAGCGAAGAAGGCCGTGGAGCAGGGCGGCGCCGTCCTGCTGGGCGGCCTCGCGAAGAACGCGCAGACCGACGAGGGCTCGGCCGCGATCCAGAACGCGCTCAAGCGGCATGAGGGCGCGACCCCCGCCGCCAAGGTCGACGACATCGATCAGGCCGACGGCGGCAAGATCGTCAAGCACGTGCTCGGCGACGACGCCAACGACGTCGCGGCCAAGCTGAACGAGTCGGACAAGACGCCGGGCATCGACTTCGGCAAGCTGCTCCCGATCCTCGCGCCGATCGTGATGGGCCTCATCGCGAACATGAACAAGAAGAAGTCCGGCGGCGCGGAGGCGGCGTCCGGTGAGTCCGGAGGCGGGATCGGCGATCTCATCGGCGGCCTGCTCGGCGGCGGCTCGTCCTCAGGTTCGTCCGGCGGAGGCGGCATCGGCGATCTGCTCGGCGGGATCCTGGGCGGCGGCTCCTCCTCCGGAGGCGGCGGCATCGGCGATGTTCTGGGCGGACTGTTCGGCAAGAAGTAGCCCGTCCGGCAGGGCTACTGCCGGGCGGTGAACACCACTCGCCCGCCGACACGTGCGGCCGAGCATCCGGGAAGATCGATCGGGCCCTGGCCCGACCAGTCCGTGACGAGTCGCGCCACCTCGAGCGTCTGCGTTCGTGTGAGGCTCGCGCCGAACTCGCTGTGCGCGACGAGGCGGATGATGCGGTTGCGCAGCGCCGCGGGGTTGGCGGCGAGCGCGGCGACGCTGACGGAGATGCCCGCCTCGGCGTGCTCGACGATGTCCTCGATCGTCTCGTGGATGATCTCGTCGAACGCCTCGGCGTCCTCTCGCAGCTGCTCGGCCGTGCGGGCGAGGGCCTCGGCGATGCCCGGCCCGAGTTCGGCCTCGAGGACCGGCATCACGTTCTCACGGACGCGAACCCGCGCGAAGCGGTGCTCGCGGTTGTGCGGATCGTGCCACGGTTCGAGATCCGATGCCGCGCAGAACGCCTCGGTCGTCGCCCGCCGCACGCCGAGCATCGGCCGCAGCCAGACGGTGCCGTCCTCGTCCTCCCGGCGCGGCGCCATCCCCTGCAGGCTCGCCGCACCGGAGCCACGGGCGAGCCCGAGCAGCACGGTCTCGGCCTGGTCGTCGAGGGTGTGCCCAAGCAGCACGGCCGCAGCCCGCTCTTCGGCGGCGATCCGGCGCAGGGCCGGGTAGCGCGCGTCGCGCGCGGCCGCCTCGGTTCCGGCATCCGATCCGGCAACCTGGACGCGTTCCACACGCGAACGGATGCCGAGGGCCTCGGCCTTCGCAGCAGCGGATGCCGCGGCATCCGCTGACTCGTCCTGCAGACCGTGATCGATCGTGGCGCTCGTCACCTGCATGCCGCGTGAGCGCGCCTCGAAGGCGGTCGCGGCGGCGAGGGCGAGCGAGTCCGCACCGCCGGAGAGGGCGACGATGACCACTGCGCCGTCCGGGATACTCGCGAGTGCGGTGCGCACAGCGAGGCGGACCTCTGCGACGGCGGGTGAAAGCGATGGCATCCTCCAACGCTACGACACCAGACACCTCTATCATCGGCATCCGCCCGGTCGTACTCTGAGCGGGTGACCGACCAGGCGACGTTCGCACCGGAGCGATTGAAGGCGTTCGTCGATGCCGTCGTCGCGATCGCGATGACGCTGCTGATCCTGCCGCTGCTGGAATCGGTCTCGGAGGCGGCGGACGTCGGCACGGACACCGGCGATTTCCTCGCCGAGCACAGCGGGCAACTCATGAGCTTCACGCTGAGCTTCGTGCTCATCGCCGCGTTCTGGATGGAGCACCACGGCCAGTACCAGCAGGTGCGGCGCGTCACGCCGGCGCTGCTCTGGATCAACGTCGCATGGATGCTGACGATCGTGTGGCTGCCGGTGCCGACGGCGATGCTCGGTCAGATGCACCCCGATCCCCTGCAGGCGCTGCTGTACATCGGGACGCTGATCCTGACGCAGGTGGCGACGATGGCCGGCAAGCTCTATCTGCTGCGGCAGCCCCAGCTCACGGACATGTCGCCGGAACTGCTCCGGCGCGGCACGGCCGGGGACCTCGCGGCGATCATCCTGTTCTGCATCGCGCTGCCGATCGCCGCTTGGGTGCATGTGATCGGGTACTTCGCGCTGTTGCTGGTCGCGCTGTCGGATCCGCTGGAGAAACTGCTGCTGCGCGCACGCAGGTAGGCTTGTCCGCGGCATCCAACCGTCTTTTCTGAGGAGCACACGCATGGGCGCACACGACGCCGTCATCGAGATTCCGCGCGGCAGCCGCGTCAAGTACGAGGTCGACCACGAGACCGGGCGAGTGCACCTCGACCGCGTTCTGTACACGACCTTCGGTTACCCGGCCGACTACGGCTACTTCGACAACACGCTCGGCGAGGACGGCGACCCGCTCGACGTGCTCGTGCTGCTCGACCACGCGATCTACCCCGGTGTCGTCGTCGAGGTCCGTCCCGTCGCCGTGCTGAAGATGAGCGACGAGGCCGGCGGAGACGACAAGCTCGTCGCCGTGCTGAGCAAGGACCCGCGCTGGTCGCACATCCAGGATGTCGACGACCTGGCCGAGTACACGAAGAAGGAGATCGCGCACTTCTTCGAGCACTACAAGGACCTCGAGCCCAACAAGTGGGTCAAGGTCGACGAGTGGGGCAACGCCGCCGAGGCGCAGCGCATCCTCGACGAGTCAATCGTCCGCTTCGGTGAGCAGGGCCACTGAGCCCGTCGAAGTGCACTGAGCTTCGTCTCGAACTTCAGAAGCCCTCGGTCCGCGTTCTGCGGCCGAGGGCTTCTTCGTATTGAGGCGCGTCAGACCGAGATGCCGCGCGCCGCCATGTAGTTGATCGGGTTCGTGTAACCGCCGTTGATGTAGACCTCGAAGTGGAGGTGGCAGCCGAACGAGTTGCCGGTGTTGCCCGCGTAGGCGATCACCTGTCCGGCGTTGACGTACTGCCCTGACCGCACCGCGAACGAGTTGATGTGGCCGTAGCCGGTGCCGACGCCGCCACCGTGCTGGATGCGGACGTAGTTGCCGTAGCCGCCGTTCCAGCCCGCGTAGTCGACGGTGCCGGAGTGCGCGGCGAAGATCGGCGCATTGCAGCCGTTTGCGAGGTCGACGCCGTAGTGCCAGCTCGATGCACAGCCGTTGTTGCCGCACTGCGAAGAGCGGGGGCCGTAGCCCGAGCTGCGGTAGCCGCCGTGCGGGCGCACCCATCCTCCGGTACCTGCGGATCCGCCGCCACCACCGCCGCCGCCGTTGTTGTTGTTCTTCGCGGCTTCCTCGGCGGCCTTCTTGGCAGCGGCTTCTGCGGCGGCCTTCTTCCGGGCCTCCTCAGCCTTGCGGATGCGCTCGCCTTCTTGGAAGTCGGCGACCGTCTTGGCGGTGTTGTCCTTGAGGGCGGCGAGCTGAGCCTGCAGGGTGCTGAGGTTGGCGGACTGCTCGTCGAGCGCTGCCTGCGCGGCGTCTGCAGCCTCCTGCGCGGCGCGCATCTTCTCCTCGGCGACCTGCTGGAGGCGGTCGCGCTCATCACGGGCGACGACGGCCTGGTCGCTCAGCGCCTGAGCCGAGTTGCGCGCGGCGACGGCGTCGTCGTACACCGACTGGTTGTAGGTGAGGAGCTTGTCCATCGTCCCGAGACGCGACAGCAGCTCGTCGGCGTTGGTCGCGGAACCGGCGAAGAAGAGCTCGAGGGCCGTATCGTCCCCGCCGTTGCGGTAGAGCTGAGTCGCGACCTGACCGGCCTTGCGTGCGGATTCGTCAGCGATCTGCGCCTGCTCGTCGGCCTGCGCCTGCAGCGCATCCGCTTCTGCGATGGCGGCGAAGTACGCCTGCTGCGCCTCGTAGAACTCGTTTCCGGCGGCCTCTGCGGCGGCCTGGGTCTCGGCGACGCGCTGCTTGAGGGACTGGATGAGCCCCTCGATGCGAGAGACCTCCGCCGCCTTCGCTGCTTCGTTCCGCTTCGCGCGCTGCACGTCGTCCCAGCTGGGATAGGAGGCGGCGTACGCGGCGTTGACACCCGAGCCGATGCCGAAGGCGCTCAGGGCGACGACACCGAGGGCGCCGAATCCGAGGGCGTTGCGGCGGGTGAGCGCACCCTTCTCCCAGAAGCTACGGCGCTCGGCGGTGCTGGGCGCGCATCCACAGGAATCCCCTGCGTCCAGCGCAGCATCCATGGCGGACTGCTCGACGTTCACACGGCCCCTTCCGCCGAAATCACACATGCCACACTAACAACATCTTTAACATCCGCAACAGAAACTTCCTGGCGCGAAGTCGCACTGCGCACCATCCATCGTCCTCCCGAAACGCCCGGGCGGCGAGCAGACTCGCCCTCGATTGGTGTTTTCGCCAAATCATCCTTTATGCTTGAGCGTCGGCAAGGAAGTCCCCCGGGACGCCCTTCGGCCCCATCGTTTAGCGGCCTAGGACGCCGCCCTTTCACGGCGGTAGCACGGGTTCGAATCCCGTTGGGGTCACTCCATCCGATACAATTTAAAAAGTATGGCCCTGTAGCGCAGTTGGTTAGCGTGCCGCCCTGTCACGGCGGAGGTCGCGGGTTCAAGTCCCGTCAGGGTCGCTCTATGCGACGGGCCCTTTTTTCGAAGAGGGCCTTTCGTCTAGGATGCGGCGGATTTACGATGTGCCGCATGGCTCTGTAGCTCAGTTGGTAGAGCGCACGACTGAAAATCGTGAGGTCACGGGATCGACGCCCGTCGGAGCCACAAGGACCGTCGTTACAACGGTTCTAGAAACCCTCGCCTAGCTTCTACATGGCGGGGGTTTTGCTTTGCCCTCCCGGTCGTTGAGCGAAACCTCTGCGGGTCGTTGAGCGAAGGCGGCACAGCCGCCGAAGACGAAACGTGCTGAGCGAGCACCAGCGAGTCGAAGCGCCACGTAGAGTTCCCCCTTGCTGCGCGGAACGCAGGGTGCTTAAATCTTCCTTGTACGGAAGGTTTAAACATGAGCTATCTGTCGACAGACGAGGCGGCGCAGCAACTCGGCGTCACGCCTCGCCGCGTCGTGCAGCTGCTCAACCAACACGCCCTCGACGGGCACCGAGTTCAGCGTGACTGGCTTGTTTCAGCATCCTCTGTTCGACAGCGCCAAGCCCTGACCGCGGCGCGCGGCCGCCCGATGACTTCGCAAACAGCACGCTCTCTGATCGACGCACTCGACCGCGACGCGCGCCTCCCCGCTCGTCGAGCCGATCTCGTGCGCAACCGCGATGCTGAACTCCTTTCGAGCGCCATCGCTCACTCCGTTGTCATCGACACCTACATGACGCGGGATCCGGAATCGGCGTCGGAACGCCTGCATCTCACCGGCGAATCCGCGCTCGACCGGATCACATCCCTCCCTGGAGAAGCTCTCATCGGGACGGTGCGCGAGGTTCATGGGTACCTGCAGAGCACTTCGCTCGAAGAGCTCATCGACGACGCCATGCTGGTTCGAAGCGACGAGGGAACAGTCCACATCTATCGGTTCCGCGATGACGAGTTCCCATGGGCCGAGATCCCTGCAACGTTGATCGCCGTTGACGCGGCGCGCAGTATGAACTCGCGCGTGCGCGCCGCTGGCCTAGAGGCCCTCGATCGAAAGAGAACACGATGGCTGGCCAGGCACACGAGATAAAGCTGGACACGAGCGTGCCTCCATGGCCGCTCGCGTTCGAACTCGCATCCACTCTACCGAAAGGCAGCTGGGTTCTCGTCGGCGGTCTCATGGTTCACGTCCACGCTCTTCGCGCTGGTGTCGCTGCGATGCGCCCGACCAGTGATGTCGATCTACTCCTGAACATCGCGACGATCTCGGCCGGCGAGGTCGGTAGAGCCATCACCGGCCTCGGGTTTGAGACTGTTGAGCCTTCGCGCGGTAACCCGGTTCATCGGTTCACGCGCGGCGAGGATGTCGTCGACGTCATGGTCGCCCGGAATGTCCGCATGCCCACGCGCTGGATGCAACACCCCATCCTGCGCTCGCCCGGCGCAGCGCAGGCGCTTCCGCGTCGCGATCGGTACACCCTCCTGGGTGATGAACGGGCGGTGGAAATCGACGTGCCAGACCCTCTTGGAGCGATCGTCGCCAAGGCCGCAGCCTACGCGGTCGATTCCCGCAACCCGCTGCGCCATCTCGAAGATCTTGCTGTGCTCGGCGCCGCGACGGGCACTCCCCGAGCGCTCGACCTCGACACGCTCACGCCGAGCGATCGGCGCCACTTGAATCGCGTCCTCCCGTTCCTCACGGACTCACGTCACAGCTCGTGGGCGATTCTCGATCCGTACGAGCGAGAGCTTGGGCAAAGAATCTGGGCGCGTATCGCTGTTGCGGTGGCGGGATCGAGAGCGGTGGACGCGGAAGAGCCGTGAGCCTTCTTGCCGCTATTTCGAAGGGGTCGCCAGTCCCGTAGACGCTGGCGAGCCATCGTGCGATGGTCAGTGGGAACCGAATCGGAATCTCAACGTTAAGACACAAAGCACGATGGCTCACGACCAGTCTGCCCTCTTCGAACTCCTCAGGGAAGTGGCCTCACCGAGTTCACCGACCGGATCCGCGTGGCGGCCGGAATGCCACCTTCATGTCCGCCACCCAGTGCCGGTTCCTGCAGCCGCACTGACCGACACCGCTCAGTCGTCGAGCCCGGCAGTGACCCTGGCCAGCTCCGCGACGACATCGCTCAGCTGCCCGGTCTTCTCGAGCATCGCCCGCTGACGCATCGCCCCGTTCCCCCGAGCGAAGATCTGCTCGATCTGCTCCTCGACGAGCGCCTCGTCGCCGTTCTCGCGCAGGGCATCCCGCACGTGGTCGACGAGATCGGCGACGATCTCGCGGGCCGGCCGAGGCTTCGATGTCCGCGGGTCGATGAGGTCGCCGGTGATCCCGAATCGACCGGCCTGCCAGCCCATGAGCCGGAGCATCGAGACCGACAGCGGCAACGGCTCCTCTCCTGCACGCCATTCTGCGGCGGCCGTGTCGACGAGTCCGCGGGTCAGCGCCGCAACCAGAACGGTGTCCGCGGCATCCGCGCAGACGTCCGCCACCCGGATCTCGACGGTCGGGTAGTGATGCGACAGACGCGCGTCGAAGTGGACCATGCCCTCATCGAGGATGGCGCCCGAGCCGACCATCGAGGCGACGGTCTCGCGATAACCTTCGGCGGTCCCGAACATCTCGGTCGGTCCGGCCGTCGGCCACCGCACCATGGCCTGTGAGCGGAAGCTCTCATACTTCGTGTCCTCGGCCTGCCAGAACGGGGAGTTCGCGCTCAACGCGAGCAGCACCGGCAGCCACCCCCTGATGCGATCGAGCACCCCGACGCCCTCGTCATCCGACTCGATGGACACGTGCACGTGGCATCCGCCGGTGAGCTGCTCGGTGGTCGTCAGCCCGAAGTGCTCGACCATCTGCAGGTACCGGGGTTTGCCGACGATGGCGGTTCCGGCAGGTAGCGGCGACGTCCCCGCAGCGATCACCCGTGCACCCGCACGCCGCGCGGCGGTGATCGCATGGTCTCGCCACGCGCGCACATCGTCCGCGAGCGCGGTCATGTCCGTATGCGGAACCGTGTCGGTCTCGACCTGCTGCTGCTGGAGCTCGTGCTCGAGGGACCCGCCCGGCACCTCATCCGACGTGGCGTCGGCCGGTTCAGCTGCTTCCGCCGCGTATCGCAGCGTCTGCGCGGCCACTGACAGCGGCCGCCCGCTCTCGGCATCCACGAGCAGCAGTTCTTCTTCCACACCGACGGTTCGCATGGGCCCAGTGTGTCAGCCGGCCCGAATCGTGCCGAAGGGATTGCGCGCAGAGCGGACGGTGCCGTATGAGGTTGCCTCATCGCCCCAATGAGAGAAGGCTCGAAAGGTCAACGAGAGGAGATTCTCACTGTGTGCCGACTGCTTGGCTACGTCACCACCCGCCCGACCTCGGTCGTCGACGTCCTCGGACGCGACGACTTCGACACCTTCACCGCGCTCACCGAGGTGCACAGCGACGGGTGGGGCATGGCGTGGCATCGCTCGCTCGGTGACGAGACCCGGGCGGTCTCGTCGGCGCGCAACGCTTCTATCGACCCCGAGTACGAGACGCTCGCGGAACAGGCGCTCGGATGCTGCGGGCTGGTGCACCTGCGCTGGGCGACCGGCGGGCTGCCGGTCTCTCCCGAGAACACCCACCCGTTCACGGATGCCGGATACGCGTTCGCGCACAACGGCCACATCGCGCCGATCGATCACCTCGAGGCGCAGCTCAGCGCAGCTTCTCGAGCGAAGCTCGTCGGCGATACCGACAGCGAGCGCTACTTCCGCCTGATCATGCAGTGCATCGACGAGGCGGCCGGCGACGAAGCCGAAGGCGTCACCCGTGCGCTCGAGATCCTGGTGCGCGAGTTCCCGAACTCGAGCCTCAACGCGCTGCTCCTGACGCCGAGCAAGCTGTTCGCGATCCACATCAACAGCCGGGTGGACTCCCCCGTCGAATCCCTCCGAGAGCTCTTCGAGTCGGTCGAGGCGATGCCGGCCAGCCACGCGACCGAGTACTACGCGATGGATTACCGCATCACCGACGACGCCGTCCATGTCATCTCGAGCGGAGTGGATGCGGACGGCTGGACGCGCATCCCGGAGGACACCGCCGTGATGATCGATCTCGCAACACGGGAGGTGACGCGGTTGCATCCGGTGCCGCTTCCGTAGCCGAGTGCGTCTCGTCCGCAGGCGCACTTGCTCTCCACAGGTGCGGATACGCGGGAGGTTTTCCACAGTTCGTGAATACCTCCTGATCTGGGGTTTGAATGTCGGTGGCCCCCCTGTTCAATGGAGCTATGACTTCACTGGTGCAGGAGCTCGAGAGCATCGATCGGCGGCTCGCCGATGCGATGGCTTCGTCGACCGCGCACGATGGGGTGCGGCTGGCTTCCGATGGCGAGCTGGTCGAGACGCTGCAGGTGCTCGGACGCATCCAACGCCGTCTGGATGGCGCGATCACCGAGACGACCGACCGGGTCGTGGAGCGGGACCAATGCGAGCGCGCGGCCCGGTTGACGACCCAGGTCGGATGCCGCGATGCGTCAGACCTGCTGCGTAGGGTGCTGTGCGTCGACGGGTACACGGCTCGCCGGTATGTGACCGCCGCAGCCGGGACGCACCGGGATCTGGACATCACCTCCGGGGCGCTGCTGCCGGCGCGATACCCGGAACTCGCTGCCGCGTTGCTCGGCGGGGAGGTGTCGCTGAGCGGTTTCCTGGCCTGCGTCACCCCACTGCAGAAGCATGCGCGGCTCGGTGCGGCGGAGCGGCTGTCGGCGGATGCCGTCCTCGCACGATTGGCAACCGGGCGACCGTTGGACGGCGCTGAAGATACCTCCGCCGACATGGACGAGTCCCCCGAGATCGATCCGGACGAGCAACGGGCGCCGGTACCGACGACCGACGAGCTCGCCGGTCTAGCCGCACACATCATCAATCGGCTCGATCCGGATGGCGCAGAGCCCACGGACCGTGCGGCGAAGCGGCGCCGGCATCTCACGATCGGACGCCTGAGGGACGGATCCGTCCCGGTGCGTGGAGAGCTGCTGCCCGAAGTGGCCGCGCAACTGCAGAAGCTCATCGACAGCCTCCTCAACCCCAGGGTCGATCCCGACGCACCTGTCTGTGGCACCGTGCAGTTCCGACCCTCCGACGAGACCCCGCCTGCGGATGATGCATCCGATGCCGGTGTCGCCCGGTCGGACGGTGTCCCAGCGCACCGGGTGGAATCACCGCCACCGGAGGTCGCCGACCTCCGCACCCACGCGCAGAAGCGCCACGATGCGTTCGCGACCATTCTCGGTGTCGCAGCAGCGTCGGGCGGCATGCCGCAGGCCGGCGGGGCGGCGCCGACCCTGGTCGTGTCCATCACCGCCAGCGACTTCGCGAACGGCACCGGGCGCGCCACCATCGAAGGCCCCGGCTACGACGTCCCATTCGGCGTCGCCGCACATGCCGGATGCGCGGGCGGGGTTCAACGGGTTCTGTTCGACGACAACGGTGCGATCATCGCCATCGGCACCAGCGCACGCATCTTCAACGCCCATCAACGCCGGGCGATCGTGCTCCGAGACCGCAACTGCCTCATCCCGGGGTGTGACATTCCCGCCGAATGGTGCGAGATCCATCACGTCACCGAGCATTCGCGCGGCGGACCCACCCACACCGACAACGGTGTGCCTCTGTGCTGGCACCACCACCGCGCCCTCGACCAGGGCCACTGGTACATCCGCATGCGAAACGGACGGCCAGAGATCCGCGGCCCCAACTGGTGGGATCCCTGGGCTCTCTGGCGATCTCCACACCTCGACTATGCCGCCGTCGACCAGGCTCTCGAGACGGGAAGAGAACGAGAACCCGCCTGGGGCAGCTGGTGACCGGCGGTCGGTGCCCCACAGTGCCGCGACAGCAGGCGCCAGCACCGGGTGCTGCCCGCGGCACGGAGCGCTGGATTCGGCGATATGCGGAGCGCCCATGAGGTCGAACCGTCCCCTCCTGATCGGCCTCCACGTCTTGTGCGGTCCGATTCACTTGTGATCGTCTGTCGGCATGACGTTCTTCCCGCCGGACCCAGATGTTCCCGAACCCCAGGAGCGCGAGTCGAGCCAGCCGCGGTGGTGGGCGGCGCCCGAAGACGAGATGCCCGCGCTCTTCCCCGCCTCCGAAATCCTCGCAACCACCGATCACGTCGCCGTCGCTCTGATGGGCGCCGCGATCTACCGCGACGGCATCGAGTTCCGGCTCGAACGCCGCCTGCGCCGCAACGGGCTCCCCGGCCCAGAGTGGAACAAACTGTGCGGGGCGTTCATGGAGCACCATCCGTGGGGAGATCCGATGGATCCCGCAGGCCGCCTTCGGTTCGGTCTCGTCCTGGGCGACGGTGAACGAGTCTTCGCGGATCAGTCGCGGTTCTTCGGCGACGGCGATCCGATGGCCGAACCGACGCATCACACTCTGAACCGCCGAGGCGGAGGAGGTGGCGGAGACGGAAACTCGTACTCTGGTAGCGACGGGTTATGGCTCTGGCCCGCGCCCCCGGCCGGCCCGATCGAACTGGTCATGCAGTGGCCCGCGTTCAACATCGATGAGCGGCGCGTGATTCTCGATGGAAACGGGATGCTCGAGCTCGTACCGCTCGCCAGACGATTCTGGTCCTGATATGGCACCGCCGCACACATCACAGCGAAACGAGGACTCATGACCAATGTGATCGAAGACTGGACCCGCCTCTGCCAGCTGCTGGACGACGATCCCGAACTCGCGCCGGCCGTTCTCGACGCCGTCGAAGGGGGCGAGGAACCGTGGGAGGCGCTCATCGATGCCCTCGATGACTCCGGTGCGCTCGCCTATCTCGATCTCGGCGACACCGGCGCCGAGCTGGCCGATGCCTTGCCGGCGCTTCCCCGCGTATTCCGCACCGGAGCGGATGTCGACGAGGTCGGCGACATCGACGATCTCACCGCTGCGGTCGCCCGCGCGAACGAACTCCTCGCCCCGCACGGACTGCACCTCTTCCACATCGAGGATCCGGAGGACGAAGACGCCTACCCTCTCGTCGCCGTACCCGCCGCGGACGTCGACGAGATCGCGAGCCTGACCTCAAGGCTCGCGCGCTGACCTGCGGCATCCGACCGGATGCCGACACCTCCGCCACGACTCGAGACAATGGAGACATGGCCACCGAACGACGCTTCCACCTGCTGAACTCCGTGCGCCGTGCGATCCGCACCGACCCCGACAAGGTCGCGCTCACCGAGGCGTACACCGTCCTGAGCGAGACGGTGGTCGTGAAGATCCTCGACCTCGCCCTGCGGATCGGCGAGTCGATGTTCGCCGTCGGCGCCTCAGCGCACGACGCCACCTTCGCGATCATCCGAGTCGCCCGTGTCTACGGCCTCACCGGTGTACACGTGGACGTCAACTTCAACGCGATCAGCGTCTCGTATCACCGGGGCGAGGACGATTGGCCCACGACGATGATCCGGGTCGTGCGCGCCGCTTCGCCCGACTACGCGAAGCTGCAGCGGCTCCAGGCTCTGCTCGTCGACATCAGCGACGGCATGGACCTCGATGAGGCACGACTGGCTTTCCGAGTCATCCGGCGCACGCCCTTCCTCTACCGCCCGATCGTCGTCATCTTCGCCCGCGCCCTGCTGACGGTCGGCGTCGCCATCCTCTACGACGCCTCCCCGGTGATCATCCTGCTGAGCTTCCTCGCCGCGCTCGGCGCAGCCTTCACCCAGGCCGGGCTCGCCCGCCTGCAGGTGCCACTGTTCTTCAGTCAGATCGCGGGCGGGTTCGTCATCACGGCAGTCACGACCGTCGTCTCGGCACTCGGCGCCGCCGGCATCCCGCCCTTCGTCGCCGTGGAACCATCGATCATCGTCGCCTCGGGAATCGTGCTCATGCTCTCGGGCCTCACCGTCGTCGGCGCCGCACAGGACGCCATCGACGGCTTCATGCTGACCGCGGGCGGACGCATCCTCGACCTGACGATGCAGACGCTCGGGGTGGTACTCGGCATCCTCATCGGCCTCGAGCTCTCCCGCCTCGTCGGCATCAGCATCCCGCTGCCGACCGACGCGATCCCGTTCGGGTCGGTCGTGGCGCAGATCGCCGGCGCGATCATCATCTCGGTCGCCGTCGCGCTGTTCAACGGCGCGGGCATGCGCATCATCCTCATCAGCGCGGTCCTCAGCACTCTCGCGATCCTGGCGTACAGCGCGACGATCGCCTTCGGCATCCAGCCCGGCGGTGCGAGCGCCATCGGCGCGCTGCTGGCGAGCTTCATCGGCATCCTCACGGCACGCGGCGTCCACGTGCCGTCGGTCGCGGTCACAACTGCGGCGATCGTCCCGCTCGTGCCGGGTACGGCGGTCTTCCGCGGCCTGCTCGGCGTGGTCGACTCCGATGGGACGGCCGAGGGGATGCTGGTCGGCATCAGCCCGCTCGTGCTCGCCGGCTCCATCGGCGTCGGACTCGCCGCCGGCGCCTCGCTGGGTCTCTACCTCGGCACTCCGCTGCGCGCCACGCTCTCCGGCGTCTCGAAGTCGCGCGCACGGCTCAGGCGCTGAGGCGCCAGGCCGGCGGATGCGGCAGCGGCCCGACCCGCTCCTCGAGCGTCGCGGCGAGCGCGATGATCGCCGCTTCACCGCCGGGGCGCCCGATCAGCTGCACGCTCACCGGGTGGCCGCTCGCATCCAGTGTCACCGGCACGACGATGGCCGGCAGACCCGCGACGTTCACGAAACTTGAATACGGCGCGTACTGCACCTGCTGCGAGAAGTTGCGTGCCGCGTCAGAGGCGTCGAACCATCCGATCGGCTGCGGCGGCAGCGCGAGCGCGGGAGTCAGCACCGCGTCGAACCGCGCGAACGCCATGATCGTCTCGCGCTCGAACACGGTCGCCGCGGCGAGCGCCTCGAGCACCTCGGCGCCGGAGAGTTGCCATCCCTCGCGCACGAGCCAGGCCGTGATCGGCTCGACGAGCTCGAGATCCGCGTCCGACAGCGCCATGCGCGCCGCACTGGTCCGCCAGATCGTCGTGAACATCTCGGCGTAGCCGCGCGGCCGCCAGTCGAACGCGTCGACGGCGGTGCCGGCATCCGCCAGCAGATCTGCCGCGATCGCGACGGCACGGGCGGCGTCCGGGTCAAGTCGGATGTCTTCCGCATCGTCCCAAGGAGAGACCGTCGTGACGCCGACGCGCGCGGATGCCGCGCCTGCACCCGTCGCCGCGTCGAGGAACGGCCCGGAGCCCGGCGCCGCCGTCGCGTAGGGATGCGGGCGGCCGGTGACCTGCACATCGAGCAGCAGCGCGGCATCCGCGACGGTGCGTGCGATGGGACCGGCGACGGGAAGCCCGCCGGGGCTGTCGAGCCCCGACGCGAACGGCACCCGCCCGCGCGAGGGCTTGATGCCGACGACGCCGACGGTTGCGGCCGGGATGCGGATCGACCCGCCGCCGTCGGACGCCGGGGCGAGCGGCAGGAGCCCCGCCGCCACCGCGGTTGCGGCGCCTCCGCTGGATCCGCCCGCGCCGTTCGCCGGATTCCACGGGTCGCGCGCGGGAGGGCCGATCTGGGTCTCGGTGTACCCGGTGAGCCCGAACTCGGGGGTGTTGGTCTTGCCGACGCTGATGCCGCCGGCTTCGTCGAGCACGGCCGCCTGATCGCCGGTGGTGTCCGGTATGAAATCGCGATGCAACCGGGAGCCGAACCGCGTCGGCACCCCGGCTCGCGGTACGAGGTCCTTGTCGCCGAACGGCAGCCCCCACAGCGCACCGGCGGGTTCGGCGGCCTCCAGAGCGCGGGCGCGGGTCAGCGCAGCATCCGCCGTCACCTCGACGAAGGCGCCGAGTCCGGCGTCGAGGCGATCGATCCTGTCGAGGTAGTGCCCCGTGAGCTCGATCGGGCTGACCTCGCGGGCCCGCAACGCCGCCAGCTGCTCGATCGCGGTCAGGTCGTGCAGCTCGGTCATGATTCGACCCTATGCCGCATTCCGCGTCGGCAACCCGCGTGGGATGATCGGCCCATGCTCCGTCGCGGATCGGCCGCCATTGCCCTCCTCGGCACGCTCGCGCTCGGCGGGTGCAGCGCCCCACCGTTCGTCACGACGAACACCTGCATCGACTGGGTGTACTTCGAGACTCCCGCGGATGCCGCAGCCGACGCCGACGCGATCGCACTCGGCTCGGTCACCGAGCAGCGCGGGTCGACGCAGTACGAGGGGATGGCGGCGAACATCTGGACCGTTGAGGTCACGGAGTGGTTGAAGGGCGGCGGTGAGGGCTCGATCGACGTCGTCTCACTCCCGCGCAGTTGCGACGACACGGGCGACAGCATGTCGCAGTTCGGGCCGGACGACAGCGTCGTCCTGTTCCTGCGCAGCACGGAAAACGGCTGGGAGGGCATCACGCCGTGGCAGCAGGTGACCGCCGCCGAAGACGACACGATCCCCGATAGCTGGCCGGACGACCTCTACGAGTGAGCGGTCCCGGCGCTACGCCCGCTGGAACTGCGCCACAGCGGGGCAGTCGAACGGATCGCCAGCCGCGAGACCGACGCGGTTGAGGTACTCGATGACGATCGCGTAGGACCGGATCAACGTCGTCTCGGTGTACGGCACGTCGTTGGACGCGCAGTAGTCGCGGACGATCCCGCGAGCCTTCGACAGGTGCAGACGCGGCATGCTCGGGAACAGGTGGTGCTCCACCTGGTAGTTCAGCCCACCCATGAGCCACGTCGCCCACCAGCCGCCGCTGATGTTGCGCGAGGTGCGCACCTGCTTCGTGAAGAAGTCGAGCCGCGCGCCGGGCTCGATGATCGGCATGCCCTTGTGGTTCGGGGCGAACGAGGCTCCCATGTACACGCCGAACACCGCCATCTGCACGCCGACGAAGGCGAAGGCCATGCCCAGCGGCAGGAACAGGAAGATCGGGGTGAGCACGAGGGCGAAGCGCAGCGCGATGATGCCGAGCTCGATCCAGCGCCCCTTGACCTTCTTCTCCGTGACGAGGTACTTGATGCTGAGGTAGTGCAGGTTCAGGCCCTCGAGCGTGAGCAGCGGGAAGAACAGCCAGCCCTGCTTGCGGGTGATCAAGCGGATGAGCCCGCGCGACTTCGCAGCATCCTCTTCGAGGAACGAGATCGTGTCGATCTCGATGTCGGGGTCTCGGCCGACCATGTTGGGGTTGCCGTGGTGCTTGGTGTGCTTGGAGTCCCACCACGAGTAGCTCATGCCGATGGAACCGGCGAGGATGCGCGCGAGACGGAAGTTCGCGGGCCCCGAGGTCAGGATCTGACGGTGGGCGGCCTCATGTGCGAGAAACGCGATCTGGGTGAAGATGATGCCGAGTGCGCCGGCGATGAGGAGCTGGAACCAGCTGTCGCCGAGAAGGATGAACCCGGTGATCGCTCCGCCGAGGGCGAGGGCGATGCCGGCGGCGACGAAGCTGTAGAAGCGGGGCGCGCGCTGCAGCAGCCCCATCTCGCGAACGACCTGTGAGACGTTCTGGTAGGCCTTGGCCATCGGAGGGAAATCGGCGTTGCCGGCATACGTCTGACGTACGCGTCCAAGAGTGCTTGTGGCTTGTTCTACCCGTGCAATGGAGATGATGCTCTCCCGTCGATCGGAGCCCTTGAGCTGTGAAGCCAAAGGCAGCTGCCGATCGCTTCGTCCAAGGCTAACCCGGGCCGTATACGGCACCGCGTATACGTCGGCTGCTCGCCGCCGGTCAGACGCGGGAACGGCTGAGGTGCCCGCGCAGGGTCTGCACGAACGAGCGGGGGCGACGCTGAGTGGAGCCCTCGAGCGCGTGCCTGGCGTCGGCAAGGGTCTCGAACGACCCGACCTCGGCGCCCTGATTGTCGTGGACGACGTGGCCGTCGGCCTCGAGTTCGACGAAACCGGCGTACTCGCCGTCACGGGTCGCGACGTGCACGTCGTCGTCGGCTTGCTTCCAGGTGAGAGTCGATGGATGGGTGGTGGTGTTGCTCATGGTGTTGCTCATTGCTGTGTGCGGACGCGCGCGTGCGCATCCGGAATTCTGAAGATCGAGGGCGGATGCCGCGCGCGTCGGTGTGCGCGGTCCTTTACGGCCCTGATCAGTGGCGACGTGCGCGCCGAAATCGCGGCGAAACCTTCACGTTGCACAATCAGTCTACCAGCAGTGGGCAGAGCGTGCCTGGGTCCGGTCAACTCGACGGCGGCGCAGCAGGTGCATCGCCGCTTCCCGGGCCGCCACTGGGGGCGTCTCCGGGGCCGCCTCCGGGAGCGCCTCCGGAGGGAGCGGAACCCGTCGACGGGGTCGTCGCGGTGTCGACGAAGACCTTCAGCCGAGCGGCGTATCCGCTGGACGCGTCCCCCGTCACGGTCGCCAGTTGCAGCTGCCCGCTGTCGTCTCCGAACACGTTGTCGCTCTCCAGCGTGACGTTCGCGAGGTTCGTCGTCGACCCGCTGTACCGCGAGTCGGCGTAGACCGTGCGGCAGGTGTCCTCGGGCAGCGCGATCTGCGAGGTGGCGATGGCGTTGGCGGAGTCGTTGATCGAGTTCGCATCGGGATAGACCTCGAAGTGGATGTGCGGCCAGCGACCGGAGTAGCAGCCCGGGAAGATCGACGTGAAAGAGACCTTGCCCTCGGCATCCGCTACCTGGACGCCGCGCAGGTAGGTGACGTCCTCGAGTCCCGACGAGTACATCGAGTACTCGCCCTGCGCCGTGCAGTGCCAGACGTAGACCGCAACGCCCGCGAAGGGCGCGTTGCCGTTCGCCATGTCTAGCACTTCGAGTTCGAACGTGAGCGGGACGCCGTCCGCGGTGGCCGAGCCGTCGATCGAGGAGCGGATGTCCTGGCGGATGATGCCGGATTCCTCGAGCACGTCGGGGCCGTTCGATCCGTCGCCCGGGTAGGGACCGGCGGTCTCGTCGGGGATCTCCCCTTCGGATGTGGAAGTGCCGGAGGCGGTGGATGAGGAGGTGCCGGACGAGGCCGGTGTGCAGGCGGCGAGTACGGCCGCGCCGATTCCGAGGCCGGCGAGGCTGAAGACGCTGCGGCGGGTGAGGAGGGTGCGGATGTCGAAGGGCGCGCCCTGATCGACGACCTCCTCGTCGGGGTGGTCGAGGAGGCGGCCCTCATAGGCGGGACCGTCAGGCGTCGGGGTGGGATCGGGGATGCGGCTCATGTCTCTCATGATCGGTTGCGTCATGAGGACGGTTCTCTGTGCGAGCTATGAACCGGTTATGAATCAGAGCTCGCCGGGACGCATGGCTTCGGCGTCGATCGCGCGGAGGATGCGCTGGGCTGCCGTGTCGGTCGCCGGCTCGGCCTTCTCGGCACGAGCGCGTTCTCGCCGCGGCGCGTATACGAACAGCGAGTGGAACAGGAATCGCGCGAAGAACGCGACCACGAGAGAGATCGCGGTCGCGAGCACGCTGGAGATGTGCCAGGTCTCGACCATCAGCACCATGATCGGGATGCGCAGCGCCGCCTCGACGTTGTTGAACGTGAAGGATGCCGCGAATCGCGCCCAGACACCGCGCGCATCCCCGCGCATGTCACCGAAGACGAACCGCTCCTGCAGCAGGAAGTTGCCGACGATGGTTGCCTCGGCGCCGATGATCGCCGCCCACACGTACGGCATCCCGATTGTCGTCAGCACCCACATGATGCCGAGATTGGCCAGCGCGCCGATCAGGCCGATGAGCGCGAACAGCGACATCTTGCCGAACCGCAGCCGCGTGAGGTGGGCGATGAAGGTCGCTCCCTGGCGCAGCGAGGCCTTCGAAGTGCCGCTGCGCCGCTCGGAGAACTCCATCGGCACCTCGGCGATGCGCATGTCGGTGCGGGCGAGGATCTCGAGCAGGATCTTGAACCCCTGCGGGCGGAGCACCTGCACGTGCAGACGTGTCCGGTCGACGAGGAAGAAGCCGGTCATCGGGTCGGTCGCGCCGGCCAGCCGGCGCGGGAACATCGCCTTCGTCAGCCACGTCGACGCCCGCGACACACCGAACCGAAGAGTGGTCCCCAGGCCCGCGGAGTCACCCCCACCCACGTAGCGCGAAGCCGCGACGACGTCGACATCACCGGCCGAGAAGCGATCGAGCATGGTCGGGATGAGCTCGGGTGGATGCTGCAGGTCGCCGTCCATGACGACGCAGACGTCCCCGCGGGCGGCCTCGAGACCGACGACGACGGCGCCGCCCAGACCGCCGGTGTTCGCCTCGCGGTGGATCACGCGCACGGGCAGCGGCGCGGCCTGCGCGACCCGTCCGATCTCGGCCGCGGTGTCGTCCGCGCTGTCGTCGACGAACAGGATCTCGGCCTCGTGCCCCTCGAGCGCGCCGGCGGTGCGCTGCACCAGCTCCGCGACATTGTCACGCTCGTTGAAGGTGGGGACGATGACCGTGACGGCGATGCCCACGTGCGTCCCCTTCCGTACTCGCTGACACGACGGCATCCATCGTCCCACGCCGGGCCTGTGCGCCGGTACGGCCCCTGCCCAGCTGTGGACGAATACCCTGGATGTATGACTTCGACCGCTCCCGACACCATCACCATGTTCGGCGCCGACTGGTGCCGTGACTGCATCCGCACCAAGAAGCAGTTCGACGATCTCGGCATCGAGTACACCTATGTCAACCTCGTCGACGAGCCGGCCGCAGCCGACGTCGCCAAGGAGATCTCCGGCCGCACGAACATCCCGGTCGTCGTCTACCCGGATGCCACGCACCACGTCGAGCCGTCCGACGACGACGTCGCCACCAAGCTGCGCGAGCTCTCGCTGATCTGACGCGCCTCCGCGCCGATACACTGGCGCGATGAGCAACGAAGCTCGACCCGAACGAGCTCCTTCCCGCCTGTCGCTCCGCACGATCGCCACGTACGCCGCAGGGTCCGTCGGCACCGGCGGCTACGCCACGCTGCCCGGACTCGTCCTCACCTACTTCCTCACCGACAATCTCGGGGTGGCGGCCCTCGCCGCCGGCCTGATCGTCACGGTGGCGAAGGTGTGGGATGTCGTGATCGATCCGCTGATCGGCGCGGCATCCGATCGTCAACTCGCCCGCACCGGTTCACGGCGCGGATTCATGATCACCGGTGCCATCACTCTGCCGGTCTTCTTCGCCCTCACCTTCGCGGTGCCTCCGTCTTGGGGGCCGGCAGCCGGAGCGATCTGCGTGCTGCTGGCGTTCCTCGGCACCGCGACGGCCTTCAGCCTGTTCCAGGTGCCGTACGTGGCGCTGCCGGCGGAGCTCACCGACGGATATGACGAGCGCACGCGCCTGCTCGGCTGGCGCGTCATCGTGCTCACCGCTGCGATCCTGCTGTTCGGCGCCGGCGGCCCGATGCTGCGGCGCGCGACCGGCGACCCGGTGACCGGCTATCTGCTGATGGGCATCGTCGCGGGCCTCGCGATCGGCGTCGGGATGCTGATCGCCGCCCGCACGGCGCGGGCTTCCGCCCTCGCGAGCCCGACCCCCAGCCCTGCGAGATTGCATTCCGCGGATGAGACGCCCCGCAATGCCGGCGATCTCGGCCGCGGAATGCAATCTCGGGGGCTGCGGGAGCAGTACCTGTCCGGATTCCGGACGCTGCGCCGCAGCGCGCCGTTCCGCGCACTGCTCGGCACCTTCGTGCTGCAGGCGCTCGCCACCGGCACCATGCTCGCCGGAGCTCAATACGTCGCCCGCTGGGTGCTCGGCGACGAGGCAGCGGTCGAGATCCTGTTCGTCGCACTCGTCGCACCGGCGCTCATCGCGACGCCCGCCTGGACCGCGCTCTCGCGCCGCACCGGGAAGGAGCGGGCGTTCCTCGGCGCCAGCATCCTGTTCCTGATCGCCTCGGCGAGCATCGTCATCGCCGTGTGGATGCCGGGCGTCTGGATCTACGCGTCCGTCGCGGTCGCCGGGATCGCCTATGCGGGACTCCAGTCGCTCCCGATGGCGATGCTGCCCGACGTGATCTCGCACGACGCACGCACCGGCGGAAGCGGCCAGGCCGGCACATTCACCGGCATCTGGACCGCCGGCGAGACGGTCGGCTTCGCGCTCGGCGCCACCGCCGTCTCGCTCATGCTCGCCGCCACGGGGTACATCTCGACCGTCGCGGGCGTCGAGACCGTGCAGCCGGACGCCGCCGTCACGGGCATCGTCCTCAGCTTCAGCATCCTGCCCGCGGTACTGATGGCGCTCAGCATCCTGCCGCTGTCGCGGTACCGCCTGCGGCGCAGCGACATCGACGCCGCGCAGACTCTGCCCGCTTAGGCTGGGAACACCCCACACGAAGGAGATGCCGATGACGTCAGCGACCGCCGTGACCCCCGCCGCAGGCCTCGACGACGAGGAACGCGCACGCCTGGATGCCGCGATCGACGACCTCGAAGCCGGGTCCCGCACGTGGACGGCGCTGAGCGTCGGACAGCGCGCGACGCTGCTCCGGGCAGTGCGCACGGCAGTGGCGGCGTCCGCCGAGGAGTGGGCGCACACCGCATCCGCCTCCAAGGGACTGGGCGGCAGTCACCCGCTGCGCGGCGAGGAATGGCTCGCCGGGCCCTACAGCGTCCTCGGCGCGCTCGACGCGTACGCCGAGACGCTCACCCGGATCGGTGAGGGGCGCAACCCGCTCGAGGGAATCCGCATCGGCCGGGCACCCGACGGCCGCACCCGCGTGCGCGCCTTCCCGCTGACCGGACTCGACAAGGTCCTGCTGTCCGGATTCACCGGCGAGGTCTGGCTCGAACCCGGCACGACTCCCCGCACCGCTCGCGCGACCGCCGGGCTCGCCCAGCGCACCCCGCACGAGACCGGCGGCGTTGGTCTCGTTCTCGGCGCCGGCAACGTCAGCTCCATCCCGGTGCTCGACGTGCTCTACGAACTGCTCGCGCACAACCGCACCGCGCTGCTCAAGGTCAACCCCACGCAGGACGCGCTCGTGCCCGTCTTCGAGCACGCCTTCGCCGCGCTCATCGAACCCGGGTTCCTCCGCATCGTCCGCGGCGGCGGCGACGTCGGCGCGTACCTCACCGGCCACAAGCGCCTCGCACACGTGCACATCACGGGATCCGCCGCGACCTTCGACGCGATCACCTGGGGTCCGTCGAGCGGACCGGATGCCCCTGCCGCGAAGCGCCGGCGCCGCGAGGACCGGCCGCTGCTGAAGAAGCCGATCACGGCGGAGCTCGGCGGTGTCTCGCCGATAATCGTGGTGCCCGGAGAATGGTCGGACGCCGACCTCCGCTTCCATGCCGAGCACATCGCGACGATGCGTCTGCAGAACAGCGGGCACAACTGCATCGCCGGGCAGGTCGTGATCCTCTCGTCCGACTGGGCGCAGGCCGGCGCCTTCCGGGCCGCGCTCCGCCGCGCGTACGCCAAGGCGCCGGAGCGCCCGATCTGGTACCCGCGTTCGGAGGACCGGATGCGGCAGGCGAACGACGACTACCCCGACGCGCTCGTGCTCGGCGATCGACTCCTCGTCGAGATCGACCCCGAAGGGGACGCCACGGCGGTCGAGAACACCGAGTACTTCGCCCCGGTTCTCGGCGTGGTCGCGCTGCCCGGCACGGGACAGGACTTCCTGGATGCCGCGGTAGCCCACGCCAATGAGAAGCTGCAGGGCACGCTCGGCGCCAACCTCCTGATCGACCCCGCCACGCAGAAGGCACTCGGCACGGGGTTCGAGCGCGCCATCACCGAACTGCGCTACGGGTCGATCGCGATCAACGCGTGGACGGCGTTCGGTTTCATCACCCCGACGCTGACCTGGGGCGCGTTCCCCGGCAACACGCTGCAGAACGTAGGCAGCGGCATCGGCGTGGTGCACAACGCGCTGCTGCTCGACCGCGTCGAGCGATCGGTGCTGCACGGGCCGTTCCGGCCCTTCCCCCGGTCGCTGCCGGTCGTGAACGGCGGCGGACGCTTCACGATCCTGCCGAAGCCGCCGTGGTTCGTGACCGCGCGCACCGGTGCCGCGGTGAGCGAGGGCCTCACGAGGTTCCGCGCGAGCGGCGGGATCGTGGGGCTGGTGAAGACGCTGGTTCAGGCGCTGCGGGCCTGAACCACTGCGAGATTGCATTCCGCGGATGAGATGCCGCGCATTGCGCGCGGCCTCGGCCGCGGAATGCAATCTCGCATGCGGGGTCAGACGGCGAAGGCGTCGGTCGCGTCGCGGAGCGCCTGCTGGATGCCGGGTTCGGATGCCGCGTGCCCCGCGTCGTCCACGACGACGAACTCGGCCTCTGGCCAGGCGCGGTGCAGGTCCCACGCCGTCATCATCGGCGTGCAGATGTCGTACCGGCCCTGGACGATCACGGCCGGGATGTGCCGGATCGCGTCGACTCCGGCGATCAGCTGTCCCTCGGTCCACCATCCGTGGTTCACGAAGAAGTGGTTCTCGATCCGGGCGAAGGCGACGGCCGTGGCATCCTCGGTCATCCGCTCGATCGTGTCGGGATCCGGTCGGAGCGTGATCGTGGATCCCTCCCACTTCGACCACGCCCGCGCAGCGGGAACGTGGACGGCCGGGTCGGAGTCGAACAGCCGCCGGTGGTATGCCTCGATCATCCGGTTGCGCTCGAGCGGCGGGATCGGCGCAGCGAACTCCTCCCAGAGGTCGGGGAACAGCGCACCGGCGCCGCCCTCGTAGAACCACTCCAGCTCTTCGCGCCGCAGCGTGAAGATGCCGCGCAGCACGAGTTCGGTCACGGCATCCGGGTGCGCCTGCGCATAGGCGAGGGCGAGCGCGCTGCCCCACGATCCGCCGAAGACCTGCCACTTCTCGATGCCGAGGTTCTTGCGCAGCAGCTCGATGTCGGCGATCAGGTGCGCGGTGGTGTTGAAACGGAGGTCGGCCTCCGGCTCGCTCGCGTGCGGGATGCTGCGACCGCAGCCGCGCTGGTCGAACAGCACGATGCGGTATTTCTCGGGGTCGAAGAACCGGCGGTGCCACGGGGCTGTTCCGCCGCCGGGCCCGCCGTGCAGGAACACCACCGGCTTGCCCTCCGGGTTGCCGCTGACCTCCCAGGCGATGCGCTGTCCGTCACCGACGAGCAGCATCCCGCTCTCGTACGGTTCGATCGGCGGATACAGTGCATCCGTGTTCATGTGCGTCCCCCGGTGAATCAGCAGCCCGCCGTGATCGGCGCTGCCTTCACCGTACCGTGTACCCTTCGCGAAGCGTGCGACCGGACCCGCGTCACGACACGAGGTCGATCGCCACGGAGTCGTCGAAGGTGTCGCACACGCCGACGCCGTTCTGATAGCCGTTCGCGAACCAGTGCTGCCTGTTCTCGCTCGACCCGTGCGTGAACGACTCGGGGTTCGAGAAGCCCGACATTTCCTGGATGTGGTCGTCACCCACGACGAGGGCGGCGTTGAGCGCGTCCTCCAGCTGCGCCTCGGTCGGAGCCTCCAGGTAGTGGACGCCGTTGTCGTCGGTCAGCTCGGCCGCGTCGGCGAGCCACGCGCCCGCATAGCAGTCGGCCTGCAGCTCGATGCGCACCCCGTCGCTTCCCGGCCCTGTCTCCCGCCCCGGGTGTGCGGCCATGACCCCGGTGATGTTCTGGATGTGATGGCCCCACTCGTGACCGACGATGTACAGCTGGGCGAGCTCGTTCGCGGAGGCGCCGAACTGCTGGCGCATGATCTGGAAGAAGCCGGGGTCGATGTAGACGCCCTGCTCGGGCGGGCAGTAGAACGGGCCGACCGAGTTGGATGCCGTGCCGCACTGCGTCGACGTCTGCCCCTGGAACACGTACAGCTGCGGAGGCGTGTACCCCTCGACGTGTTGCGCCCAGTACTCGTCCAACAGCACCTGGGCGCCGGCCATGCGGCAGTCGTCCTGCGTGTTCGCGTCTTCGCCCGTGTCGCACGCGAGGGCGGTGCTCCCGGCGCCGGGAGATCCGCCGCCCTGCGTCCCGCCGCCGATCAGACCCGACAGGTCGATGCCGAGCAGAGGACCCGCGAGCAGGGCGAGGATGCCGAGGATGCCCACACCGCCACCGGCGATCGCAGCCGTCCGGCCGGGACGACGGGTGCGGTGACCCGAGATGTCGGATTCGGGGTTGAACGTCATGCGATGAGAGTACCCCCCGCCTCCCGGACGGACGTAGGCTCCTTGACATGGCGACCACGATCACGATCACGGGTGCGGGCGGACAGATCGGATACGCGCTGCTGTTCCGCATCGCCGCCGGCGACATGCTGGGTCCGGACGAGAAGGTGCGACTGCGGCTGCTCGAGATCCCGCAGGGGCTCGGCGCCGCCGAGGGAGCGGCTCTCGAGCTGCAGGACGGCGCCTTCGACCTGCTGGAGCACGTCGAAGTGACGGATGACGCGGCGACCGGTTTCGACGGATGCGACATCGCCCTGCTGGTGGGCGCGCGGCCGCGAGGCCCCGGCATGGAGCGCGCCGACCTGCTCGCGGCGAACGCCGGGATCTTCGGGCCGCAGGGGCGCGCGATCGCCGAGAACGCGAACCCCGGCGTGCGCGTCACCGTCGTCGGCAACCCCGCCAACACGAACGCGCTGATCGCCGCGGCATCCGCCGACGGGGTCCCCGCGGAGCGGTTCACCGCGCTCACGCGCCTCGACGAGAACCGGGCCAGGGCGCAGCTCTCCGTCGCGCTCGGGGCGCCGATCACCGGCATCCGGCGCGTGCCGATCTGGGGCAACCATTCGGCGACGCAGTTCCCCGATGTCACGCACGCGACCGTCGACGGCCGCCCGGTCCTCGATGCGCTGGCCGAGCGCTTCGACGACGTGCAGGGGTGGCTGGATCAGACGTTCATCCCGCGGGTCGCGAAGCGCGGCGCCGAGATCATCGAGGTGCGCGGTTCGTCGTCGGTGGCATCCGCCGCGAACGCGACGATCGAGCACACCCGCGACTGGGTGCGCGGTACGGATGACTGGACCAGCGCAGGCGTCGTATCGCACGGGGAGTACGGCGTCCCTGAGGGTCTCGTATCGTCTTTCCCGGTGCGAGCGGTGGACGGCGAGTGGCGAATCGTCGAGGGTCTCGAGCTGAGCGACTGGGCGCGCTCCAGAATCGACGCGTCGGTCGCCGAGCTGGCCTGCGAGCGTGAGGCGGTGCGCGCGCTCGGGGTGCTGTGATCGCCCCTGCACAGGGCAGAATGGATGCCGGAGGTTCGGCGATGAGCGATGTGAATGAGATGGCGGATGCGGCACTGACGAGTCCGCTGCACCTGCCGCACGCAGCGGCGTCGTGCCCGAAGTGCCTGGCGGACGCCGATCACGACTGGTGGTCGGCTCGTCCGGAGGGTGCACGGCTGGTCGGACTGGTCGTCGCGCGCGACGGGATGCCGTCGGTGACGGAGCAGCGCACGGAGCTCACCCGTTTCGGCGTGCCGATCGAGGGGTTCCGGCATCCTGCCCCGGAGATCCTGGAGACCTGGGGAGACCGGCTGTCGCGCCTGCTCGACACGCTGCAGCGCGGCGACGTGCTCGTCGTCGCGAATGTGCACGCCCTCGGGCGCGACCGCGACGAGGAGACCCGCACCGTGGCGGCGCTGCGCAGCCGCGGGATCATGGTGAAGGTGCTCGGCCACCACGCGCGGCACCTCGCCGACGCCGACCGCTGACCCTTCGGCGGACTCAAGGACAGATCAGTCAGTCGCCGTACGGCGCGACGGGGAACTCCGTGTCGTCAGGCTGCGGCTGGATGGGCGTGCCGTCCTCGTTGCGATAGACCGGGCTCCCTTCTTCGGGGAAGTAGAACCTCGGCTGCCAGGTCGGTCCCTCGAAGCCGGGGAACCGCTGCGAGGCACCGGTGTATACGAGGCCGTCGAAGACCATGTCCGACAGGTCTCCGGCATCTCCCGGGAAGCATCCCGGCGCAGCGGACACCTCGATCGTCCCGCGCCCCGGCCGAACGGTCACCACGCCGCGGCCCACTGAGCCGCCGGTGGCGATGACGTTGACCTCACGCCGTTCGCCGTCTCCGAGTACGGATGTCTCGGGCACCATGCCCGCCGCTTCGAAGGCGGATGAGGCGTCGGCGACGACGGCGTCGACATCGAGCTGCTCAGGCTCGAGCGTCCGCACCCAGGAGAACGCGTAGCCGGAAACGCCGACGTCGGCGCTGCAGGCGATCGGCGAGGCGCCGTAGGACTCGACCGTCCAGTCACCCTCGTGGATCGCCATGATCACATCGTGCATCGCCGTCGAGTAGGCGGTGTACCGCTCCTCGCCGTCTCTGTAGAGGGCGTCGCCCGTCGGCACTGTCGCACCGCATCCCGTCATCGTCACCACCGTCCCGGCGGCCAGAGCCACCATCAGTACTCGCCGGAGCACGCCCCGCATCAGTCCACCGTCCACTCAGAAGTCGATGAAAGCGTACTCATCGCTGATCCACCAGTTGCTCTCGTCCCAGAATCCCTGCGTACTGCCCTCACCATCGCGCTGCGTTCCAGGTTCTTCGGTCCGGATGATCTCGGACACGTTGAAGAACGACTCTGATCCGGGCTCGAGGTATGCGCCGGGCCCGAGGGCGCCGTGCCCGGTCGACGCGGGAAGTTCGCCGCCGTCGCCGTCGACACCGCCGTCGCTGCCGAACACGGTGACCCCTGGCAGTTGCTCGGGCGAAACGGAGTGCTCGAAGGTCGTTGCGCGGCCGATACGGGCGACCGCGTCGTCCTCGGAGATCGTCGCGTAGATCTGCGGGTCGCCAGTGGACAGGTTCGCGAGTACGGCCTCGTCGTTCGGAAAACCGGCCGATCCGACCGCGATGAATGCGGTGACGCCTGCGCCGTCGGGATCAGATCCGATCGCGAGTGCGGCGGTCGTGCTGCCGTAGGAGTGGGCGATGACGTTGACGTCGGCGTGCGGCGCGAGCGTCCCGATCCCGCGCAGGTAGGAGGCAAGGGCGGCGGCGGCGTCCTCGGCTCGCGCCATGCCCGGCTCCTCCGCGAGGCTCGGGGTGTCGTATCCGAACCAGACGACGGTCGCACACCCCTCGCCCACCGAGCGGTTCAGCGCCCTGGCTGATTCGCCCCAGGCATGCATGTCGCTGACGTTGCCGTTCATGCCGGGAACGAGCGTGTTGATCTCGGATGCCGTCGCGAGGTCTCCGTGCGCGATGGCCGCCGTCGTCTGCTCCGCACCGTCCGGGTCGAAGCTGATCAGGCTCGGCCGCGGCGAGCCCTCCGCCTCGAGTGCGCGCTGGATCGCTTCGAGCTCGTCGCGTCGATCCCCGGGTGGCTCGGTCGCGAGCATCGCCGTCAGCCGGTCTCTGTTCACATCCGCGCGCACATCCCACGGGATGCCGTCGAGATTGCCGAGCACGTCGGGATGCGCATCCAACAGCTCGTCGTGGAGCTCGGGATGCGCGTTCCACAGCGCGATGACCTCCGCGCTGTCGTCGGCGCCCAGCAACTGTTCGAACACCGCTCTCGCCTCGGGTGTGAGGGATGCGGAGGCGGCACCGGCGAGCGCGGCGAGGGCTTCGTCGTAGGCGGCGTCCCAGTTCTCGAAGTGACGCTCGTACTCCGAGCGCAGCGCGGAAAGGTGCTGCCAGGACAGGTCGCGGGCCTGCGCCGCCTCGGTCGCCGCGTTCTGCGCGAGATCCGTGAACAGGCCCACACCGGCACCGGCGACGACGAGAGCGACCCCGGCAGCATCTGCGGCATCCTCGCTGCGCTGCATCCAGTCGGCCTCGGCCATCTCGATGTCCTCGACCAGGGCGTTCGCGCGCTGCGCATGCCGCTCGTGCGCATCGGCGTACTCCTGCAGCACGATGGCGAGCAGGGCCGCCTCGCCGATGTCGGCGTCGATCGTGGTGAGCAGGCGTTCCGCATCGTCGCGCACTGCGCTGACCGACTCGCCCGCGCCTGACACTGTGCTCGCCCGCGCGACGGCATCACGCAGGTCTTCGAGCCTGTCCTGCACACGCGTGAACTGACCTGACCACCAGGCCATGCTGCCGACGTCGCCCTCGATCCGCTGCGGCACCGCGCTGACGGTCGTCACGGTGATCTCTGACCGGTGAACTCTTCTTCGAGCTCATGAAACCCGTCGGCGATGGCCTGTGCGGAAGCGGCGAGCTGCGATGCCCCGTCGACGCGTGCCGACGATGCCGTGCGCAGCCCTGTGAGGCGGCGGTGCATCTCGAGCCGCAACGCCACACGGGAAGCGGGATTCTCGATACCGACGTCCTCCGCCCGCAGATCAGCGGCCTGCATGAGCAGCTCCGTCACGGCGGCGTTCAGAGCGCTCGCGGCGCCGGTCAGCTCGGCCCGGAAGATGTCGACGTCGCCCATTCGGCCTCCCCGCCACTCCGGTGCGATCCGGGTCGCCATGACCCGAGACACAGGCTAGGGCAGATGCACCGGTGCGCCGATGGGCATGACTGCCCATCCGGATGCTGCGGCGATCAGTCGTCGGAATCGCTCTGGTTGCGCAGCGCCTCGTCGTCGATCAGAGGGAGGTCGGCGCGTGTGACGACCTGTGACGTCACCGCGTACTCGACCAGGCGGGCGCGGCGGTTGGTGGCGAGCTTGCCGGGGCCACCTCGGAGACCCTGGACGCCCATGCGGTCGAGCTTGTCGCAGACGTTGTCGAGCTTGCGGTTGAACTTGCTCATGCTCCAGCCGAGGCGCTTGGCGGCGTCGCTCGACGAAGGGAGCTCGTTCATGCTCACGCCCTCGCGGCGCAGCATGGGCTCGGCGAGCGCCACGATCAGCTGCTTCTGCATGGCGGTGAAGCTGACCGGCATGACCGTCGTCTCGCCGCTCATCGATGCCTCCACCTGGCTCGACACCTCGTACGGCGCCTCCTCGGTGTGCAGATTCAGTTCGTACGTGACGGGGCCCGCCGTGAAGACGATGACGTTGCGCTCGAAGACGAGCGGCATCCGTGCCCCCGGCGACAGCCAGGACTGCACGGCGCCACCGGCGCTGGAGACCGTTGCGGCGAGGCGCACGCCCACGTTCGCCAGCCACCACAGGCCGTCGTGGTGCTGCAGTTCGAGGAAGTGCCGGTGCAGGTACGGGTTGTCGTCGATCTCGAGATCGCCCTCGCGCCCGATGATGAAGGGGTTGCCCGGAGGCAGTTCGTGCCATTCCCCGGCGAACTCGAGGCGCAGCGGTGAGGCTTCGCGCGGCCCCTTCGTATCGGCGTCATCGTCCAGCGCCGTGGCACCATCCATCTCAGTCACGTATCGACCCCCTCCGCGAACATCCTGCCACGCGGAAGCGTCCACCGTGTGATCGGCTGCTTCAGCCCACGGGATCTGCGCGTTTCAGCCGAACTTCGGGCGCAGCTCCTCGCGCAGCTGTTCGATGTTCGCCGGGCTCACATTCCACCGCGAGACGTCGGTGTCCTCGAACGTCACCTCGTACTTGCCGGTGGTGCGATCGAACTGCACCAGGAGCTTCACCGGCAACGGCTCACCCGGCTTGTAGTAGCTCGCCGTGTAGGCCTCCACAGCGGGCTGCACACCGGACGGACGCGAGGCCACTGCCGAGATCACCCCGTCGGGTGAGTACGCGTACCCCGATGTGCCGCTGATCCTGTCATCGTCGAAGCTGATGACGATCGAGAGCGACTGCCAGTCGTCCGCCGTTCCCCGCATGTTGTCGACCAGCGCGTGGATCAGATCTGCTGTGACGTCGTTTGCCATGACTCTCCTCGAATCGCTCAGATACCCGGCATGTTGCGCCGCTGAACGCGGTCGAACGACTCGCCCGACTCGTTCCAGAAGCTTGGCCAATCCCGATGTACGACGTCGCCCGTTGCGGGGTTCGTGACCGTGTAATCGACCTCAAAGCTATCAGGGCGCACCGCACCGGGCGGGTACACGTCGATGTTGTAGTCGACCTGGTATCCCTTGTTCGCCCAGGCCGCCCATTCGTTCTCCATGGTCTTCCACGCACCGCGGTTCAGATTCGCCGCCTGGGGCACGATGCCCGCATCGGGGGTGTCACCGTAGAACCGGTGTCCGCCGAGGTGTCCGCCGTCGTCCGTGGTGCGACCGAGGTTGCCGACGTCGGTGGCGTTGTCGCCGCGTGTGCTGCTGCCGAAGTCGTCGAGGATGGTGCCCTGTTCGGACATCGGCCTGCCGGTCTCCGGATCCCAGTACGTCGTCTTGGAGTTCCTGCCGCGCGACGTCACCGTGGTGTCGAACGTGTCGATGTCGACCACGCCGTCGTTGTTGCGTCGCTGGTTCTGACCGTGCCGGCGGAACATCTCGCCGAGCTGGCGGACATGCACGGGCAGGTCGTCGAGCGCGTTCTTCAACGGTCGGATGACATCATCACCGATTCCTCTTCCCATTCCTCAGCCCTCCTCGTTCCTCATCCTCGATGGAAGTGCAGACTCACTCGCCGGGGCGATCGATCTCCACGCTGACGAACCGCGATCCGGGGATCGCCCGCACCTCCACCTGCGAATCGTCCAGCGCGCCGGCGTCGAGCCCGAACCGCTCCTCGATCTGGGCGTTGCTGAGATTCTGCAGGTCGCTGGATTCACCGGCGGGTGCGAGGAAGCGCATGTCGCCCTGTGCGGTCGCACCGTACTTGTCGGGATCGTCCTGGCCGATGGCATCCTCGTACAGCTCCTCGACGAACTGCTGCGGAACCTTCTTCGGCACGCCCTTCACCTCGTCGACGATGTCGCCCGGGACCTCGCGGATACTCTTCGCGATGGACGTGCCGAGATCGGCGGCGGGGTCGTAGCCCGGCGCAGTATGGCGGCCGGTGCGGCCGAGCTGATCGAGACCGCGGGTGACGTCGGTGAGCATGTCGTACTTCTTGGCGTGCGAGGTGGGCTTGTCGCGTCGATGCCGCGGCGTCTGCGAGGCGTTCCGCCGGTCGAGCCCCCTGATGGCGTCCGCATCGGCGCGGTGCTTGCCGCCGCGCTTGCGGAACTCACCGGCGAACCCGCGTTTGAACTCGCGTCCGGCGCCGTCGACGGCATCCACCAGATCCCTCATCAGCTTCTTCATCTGCATGTCGTTCAGTCCCCCGAGATCTGCAGGTTGGCGAGATCGGCCAGGAGCCGGTCGGTGAGCTCCTCGACGTCTGTGGCGTGGGCATCCATGTCTTCGGCGGCCTGGTCGAGTGCCTCGAGGTCGGCGTACATCTCGTCCACATCCCCGATGGCGCCCTCCACGACGGGAGAGTCCAGCATCGCCATCACCAGGCCAGGAACCTGCTCGGCCAACGGCTCGAGCACCAGCGGGAGTACCTCGTTGATGACCTGTTCGAGGGTGATCTCCATCATCATCGAGAACAGTTTCTTGCGCACCAGGATCAGCACTGCGGCCCCGCCCGCGCCGAACGGCCCTGCCGCGAGCAGCGGGACGAGCTGGATCAGGGTGAGGGTGACCTCGGCGATCACCTTGATCTTCAGCGCCAGCACGACGTCGGCGGCGATGTCGATTCCGCTGGCTGCGGGGTCGAGCACGTCGAGCAGCTGCTGCACGTTCTCGGAACGGTTGCGGTTCCACGCAGTGACGTGCGCTGTCCCCGTCTGCCCTCGCATGGCGGTCGCGATCTCGCCGTTGATGCGGCGGTCCGCGGCCTGCACCAGCGTCTCCATGTCGCCGCGGTACCCGCGCACGAGAGAGGCCGCCTTGCGCACCTCATCCTCATCGATGTCGGGCCATTCGAGACCCATCTTGTCCATGATCCAGATGAGCTCGTTGGGGAGCATCATGCCCACAGCGACCACCTCCGCAAAGAGGCTACTCAGCGGTGCGGAGGGAGCGCGATGGGCAGATCAGCCCATCAGCGCGGTGCGTCACCCGGTACGAAGTACCGCAGCGGCGACAGTCCGGTGCGCACGATGGCGTCACCGCCTGCGCTCAGGAACTCGCCCATCGTCGCGACACTGATCGAGCCGGAGGGATCCGCGATCATGACGTTGTCGACCACCGGCAGCAGTGTCGCTGTACCTTTCGGCCAGGCGGCGAAGGTGAGGGTGACGCCGTCGTCACGGACGTGGATCTTGGGGTCGGCGATGTGCACGTCGGGGCGCTGCAGTGCGATGGACTGAGCCTCGTACGCGCGCACGCTGAACAAGCGCAGCACCCGCTCGAAGCGCAGCTCGAGAGCTGAGAGCCGCTCACGCCATGCGAACGGCGCCCACGCGCCGTCGACGATGATCAGCGGATGCGCGCTGACGAGCGGTGCCTCCGACTCGAACAGTTCCTCGGCCAGATCGAGGACTCGTGCGACACCGGCTTCGTCGTCAGAGCCGACGATCGCCACGCGTGCGCGGGCGAGCGCGAAGACGACTGGATCGCCGCTGAGAGCTCCGGCATCGATGCGCGCGGGGTCGAGAAGAACAGCGGATGCCGTCGCCTCGTCTTCGACGACGATGACGCCGCCGCTGGGCTGCGGCAGCGCGCCCGCCGACGCTATGGCGTCGGTCACCAGTTCCCGGAACGGACGCGAGAGGCTCTCGGCACGCCCCTGAGTGATCGCCTGGCCGTCCTCGTCGAGTCCGACGAACAGGTCGCCGGCGATGTACTCCACCCGCGGGTGGGCCTCGCCCGGTGCCGTCAGCGAAAGCACACCGAGTTCGCTCGCGCCGTAGACCCGCGGGGCCGCGTTCACCGCGACGTTGCCGAATGCGCCTGTCATGAGCTCTGTTCCTCTTCTCTCACACCTGCCAGAGTAGCCGTCGCGCCTTCTGCCTCGCGCTCAGCTGTCGACGCGAATAGCGCGACGACGTCGGCCCATGACCAGCGGGCATCGATCCCTCGTACCGGCTCACCTGCACGACGGTCGGAGACCCAGCCGGACGGCACGATGTGCAGCGCCAGCGTCCCAGCACCCGCATCGGCTTCTGACAATACGAGTGCGATGCCGACAGTCTCGGAATAGGTCCAGCAGTCGACCTCGGTCGCGCCCGCGGCCCGGAGCGCCGTCGTGTAGGAGCCGATGCTGTCGCTGCGGCGCTCATCGAGATTCAGGACGCGCCAGTTGCCCGCCCACTGCATCCCGGCCGCCTGCATCTGTGAGGCGAACTTCGCGATCTCGTCGGGCGTCGCGCCGGAGCCGTCTCCGGCCCAGGCGAGCGGAAGGATCGTCAGCGAGCCGTGCACGAGGACGGGGTTGTCCTTCGACAGCCACCCGTCCGTCTGCGCGTCGATCGCGGCGGGTGGGGGTCCGTCCTCCGCTCGCATCAGCGTGCGCCCCTCGAAGGGAAGCAGCGCTCCACTCGTGATGGATGCCGCTCCGAAAGCCGCCTCGGCATCCCGCTGGAGGTCCATGTCGAAGCTCATCGCCATGCCGTCCGGATCACGTGTCTGCGCCCGCACGCTGATCGGAGATGTCCTTCCATGACCAGCCGACGTTCACGGAGCCGACGGCAGGGGCGTCGCGGCGGGGCGATAGCCAGCCCGCCGGCACGACGTGCACGCTGAGGGCATCGGAGACGCCGTCGCCGTGGTCGCGCTGCCGGACGAGCACGACTGCGTTGGTCGAGCCGAACTCCCAGAAGGTCGCTTCGCTCGCGTCTTCTGCGCGCAACGCGGCGGCGTACGAGCCGAGGCTGTCGTCAGACCCGTCGAGCCCGACCGGGATGCCCTGCCCTGCCCGATGCTCGCAGGCATCGCGGATCTCGCCGGCGAGGACGTCCATCCTCCGTCGCTGCTCGTCCGCCGAACGATCGTCGTCCCCGTTTCGCCGCAGCGCCAGTGGAAGCACGTGCGCGGCTCCACGCGACAGCACGGGGACAGCGGTCGCCGTGGGCGCTCCGGCGGCGACCGCATCCACGGCGCGCATGATGTCGTCCACCGACGACGACACCCGCCAGTGCGCAGGCCGGGCGGCGGCGCCGTCGCCCTCGCGCCGGACGCCGTTGTCAGCGGCTTCCTTCGCCGAATCGGGAGCGTGGGGACCGAAGCGTTCCAGTGCAGGCGGAGCGGATGCGACCAGCAGGGCGCACCAGCCGCCGAAACCAGGAACAGCTCCGCGATAGCGATCGACCGAGTTCAGCTTCGCCTCATGGAACGCATCGTCGCCGACTGGCGAGGCCATCGTCACCTCGATCACCCCGTCGGTCGAGATCTGCTGGGTGACGGAGAGGACCTGGGCGTATGGGACGCGGCCGCCGGGATCCCCGTCCGGGTAGAACAGGTCGATGATCCGGCGGCAGAAGAGGCCGACGCCATCTGCTTCCCACGCCACCTCGCGGATCGGGGTGCCGGTCGGCGCGTAGAACGTCAGGGTGAAGCGATGACGGTTCGGCGACACCAGCAGGAACCACTCCGGAGGGTTGCCGTCCGCGACCACACGGAGGCTCTTCCCCTCGGCGTAGCGTTTCCGTGCGTCGTCCGGTTCCAAGTACGGCGGATCGCCGAGCGCTTGAAGCCTGCTCGTCTCGAACTGTGCCGGGTAGCGCACGCTATTCGACATAGAAGGGAGTGAAGTCGCCGACGCTCCGATCGGAGATGTCGAACACCGCCTCGGGGATGCCGTCCGGCAGGTAGCCTCCGGGGATCCACTGCGGGTTCGCCCCGCCCTCGTTGCCCGACGGCAGCCGCAGGTTGCCGTCGGCGATCTGCTGGGGGCTGAAGTCCGCGCGGACGACGTCCACTGGATTGTCCCTGGTACCGAAGAACCCGTCTCCGAGCCCGAGCATGGGACTCAGCGCCTCCGGATCACCATCGGCCTGGCGGATGATGTCATCGATCTCGGACGTCGGGAACACGAACGTCGTCCCGCCGTTCCCCGGACCGTACTTGTCGAGGTTGTCCGCCCGATAGAAGCGCGTCGCGCCGCCCTCGAACCGGTCGAGATGCTGCCGCACGTAGTCGCCGTCCAGGTAGTCGCCCGGATCCGGGCGATCGCCCTTGCCGGTACCCACGATTCCGTCCGGCGTCCAGTCGGTGTCCGACCGCCACGCCGTCTGCAGCGGATGCGTCACATCCGCCGAGTCGAGATTCTGGACCGCGCTGGTGTTGCGGTTCTGCTTCTGACCGTGCTTGCGGAACATCTCGGCAAGCTGCCGGACGTGGATGGGCATGTCGTCCAGCGCGTTTTTCAGAGGCCGGATGACGGAGTCGCCGATGCCTTTGCTCATGCGTCACTCCTCGGGGGCTCCGACAGCGCGGCCATAGAACGCCGGGCCTTGGCCACCTGCCGGAGCTTGAGCAGGACGCGCTCGAGCGCCTCGGCCTCGTCGTCGTACGTGCGGATCGTGGAGCGGATCGGGTTGTGCCGCTCATCGACGAGGAACACCGTGTAACGGTCTCCGTCGCGCTCGAGCACCGCGGCATCGTCGTGCAGGCGGCCTGCACCGTAGAGCACGGGAGTGTCGAGACCCTCCTCGCGCACGATCTGCATCAGATCTCCAGCATTCAACGGCCGACCTCCCCGATCATCCCCATCTTATCGAGCAGGTCGACGCTCACCGGCAGCAGGTCCTGGGTCGCCCCGCCCGCCGTTCCCCAGTCGGGGATCGGCGCAGCTTCGCCCCGCGACACGCTCGTCAGGTCGCTCAGGTCGAGATCGTACTTCGCAAGGGTGTCGTCGACCGCGGTGCGGGTGGCATCGTCGAGCTGGTTGTATACCGACTCCACGTCGGCGGGCGAGTGGCGCCACTCGTACTCGTGATAGGAGTTCGGGTTCTCGTGGTACGGCAGCGATCGGCTGTCGTACGAGAAGGGGCCGTCCTCGGGAACCGGGGAGACGTAGCGGCCGCCGGGGTCCCCGTACCGATCGAACCGGTCGCCTGCGTTCGGCACGTGGTCCTGCATGATCGGGTTGCCGTCGGCATCCAGGACGAAGCCGTTCTCGGGAGCCTTGGACCAGTCGATGTCGCCGTTCTCGTCCAGGCACTCCGGCCGAGGGACGAGGGCGTCGTCGTCAGGACGCCGTGTGCGCGGGCGCGTGGGCGCATCGGGCCCACCGTCGAAGTGGTCGATGTCGTTGACGCCGCCCTGATTGCGTCGCTGCTGCGCACGATGCTGGCGGATCATTTCGCCGAGCTGCCGGACGTGGATCGGCATGCCGTCCAGCGCGTTCTTCAGAGGGCGGATGACGGAGTCGCCGATCCCCACGGGTCAGTCCCCTCCGATGTTCAGGCTGGCCAGATCCGACATCAGTCGCTCGGTGAGCGTCTCGACGTCTGCAGCGTGCTGCTCCATCTCGCCCTCGGCCTGCTCGAGCGCCTGCAGGTCCGCGTAGAACTCCTCCGGGTCACCGGCGACTGCCTCGACGATCGGGGAGTCCAGTGCCGCCATGATCACGGTCGGCAGCTCTTCTGCGAGCGGCTCGATGACCATCGGCAGCACCTGGTTGAGCACCTGCTCGATCGCGATGTCGACAGCGGCGTTGAGCAGCTTCTTCTTGATCAGCAGCATCGGGCCCGCACCGACCGCGGTGATCGGGTTGGTCAGCATGGCCACCAGGGTGATCATGGTGGTCGTCACGTCGGCGATGACCTTGATCTTCAGTCCGAACACGACGTCGGCGGCGATGTCGACGCCGGTGGGTACAGGGCCCATCAGGTCGAGCAGTTTCTGCAGGTTCTGGGAGCGGTTCGCGTTCCAGGCGGCGACGTACGCGGGACCTGCCTGTCCGCGCATCGCTGAGGCGAGGTCGCCGTTGACCTTGCGGTCCATGGCCATCAGCTTGGCTTCGAGGTCGTCATGGAACACCCGCACCATGCCGGCGCCGCGGCGCAGCTCGTCCTCGTCCACGTCGGGCCAGTCGAATCCGAGCTTCTCCATCACCCAGATCAGCTCGTTCGGCAACATCATTCCCACAGCGCTACCTCCTCCACCAAAGACGATACGAGGCGGCGGCGGCGCACCGCCATGGGGAGAACAACCCAGGTCGTGGTGCTCATCACGGCACGACCTCCCACTGCGTCATCCCGGAAGTCAGCGACGCATCGGCGCCGTTGCGGGTCGAGACACCGGTCACGCCGCGGTCGATCACGGTGAGCTGCGGGTTCGCCGCGATAGGGAGCGCGACGGCGGCGCGCACGATGGTCGCCTCGATCTGCGCGCGGACCTCCCGGGCCTCGTACACGTCGGTGGTCTGCGACAACTGGGCGATGAGGGCGTCGCGATCGGCATCCGCATTGCGGGTGAGGGATGCCGTGCCCTCCGTGCCCCACTGGTCGGCGATCTGCGCCGCCGACTGCGGGATCCGCACACGCGCGATCACGGCGTTCCAGCTGCGCTGCTCCAGCGCAGCCTGGTAGTCGTCGCTGCCGCAGTCGGTCACACCCCAGCCCGCCTCGGCGGCGGCGTCGCGCAGTGCGGCGAACGCGCCGACGGCGAACTCGCTGCTCCGGTCGTACAGCACGCACACCCGAGAACCGGCGGCGACGCCCGCGCTCTCGCGGTCGACAGCCGCATCGTCGGCCGGGGTGCCGAGGGCTGCGGTGAACCCCGAGTCCTCGGCCACGATGTCATATGCCCGCGATCCGGGTGCCGAGACCATCGAGGTGCTGGCGGTGTACGCAGACGCCCACTCACCGCCGCCTCGCTCGACGAGCGCGGAGGCCGGGAGCGCGCGGAGGAACGCCGCGCGCGCGGGTGCGCCGCCGAAGACCCCGGCCGGGTTCAGTTGCACCGACCACACCGTGCCGTCGTGGGAGGTGTTCACGGTGAAGTCGACGCGTTCGAGTTCGCGCACCGGTTCGCGGTTGGCGGCGGTCGGGCGCAGCTGCACGACGTCCAGCCGATCCCCGATGTCGGCGAGCGGGTCGTCTCCGCCGGGGACCAGGTCGATCCGGGCGACCTTCGCAGTGACCAGTCCGCGATAGGACGTGTTGGGCACCAGCGTCACGCCCTGCCCGTCCTCGTCGGTTGTGATGTCGTCGATCTGGAACGGACCGCTCGAGAGCAGCAGTTCGGCAGGAGCCTGCGCTCCGTCCTCGAGTTCGAAGCCCGCGTTCCAGACCTCGGCGATCTCGGCGAGCGCTGCGGCGTCCTCGTCCTGGATGGCGTCGATCACCGCCTGCTTCGCCTCCATGGCGTCGTCGATGCCGAAGGCTCGGGCTCCGACCACGTGCGCGGGAACCGATGCCTTCACCGCGGTCTGCCAATCCATCCGCGGCGTGGGCCAGGTCGCATCGATGGTGCGGGCGAACTCGTCGATCTTCGGCGGCGCCGGTGGGTCAGCGGCATCCTCGGCACCGGCATCGTCGGCGGCACCATCCTCGCCGGCCTCGGCGGGGAGCAGGCCGACCGTGTCCGCCCAGCCGAGCAGCAGGTCCGCGGCATCGAGCGGGATGCCGTCCGACCAGACCGGTTCGGCGAGGTCGTAGCGCACGGTGAACGGGTCGTCCGAGACGATCGTCACGGTGCCGAACCCCTCGTCGGGCACGAACTCCCCTTCGATCACGTCGCCGAAGTCGCCGCGGATCGCCTCCGCCACATCGACGTTGCCGGGTGTGGGCGCAGCCGCGGCGTTGGTCGAGGTGAGCTCACCGTTCCACCCGACCGTGATCTCGGTGCCCGGAACGACGGACTCGGGAAGGGCAGGGGTGCAGCCGGCGAGCATCAGTGCTGCCAGCGCGGCCAGCGGCGCCGCCCGGCGGTGTCCGGCTCTCATGACGCGGCCGTCACAGCGGATCGGTGTCGTCGCCGCTCTCCTCGGCCATCGCGCGGAAGGGCTCGCTCTCTTCGCTCTCCAGCCACGCGCGGGCGTGCTCGAGGAAGACTGCAGGGGACTCCTCCGCCTCGGCCGCGGAGGAGAACGGACCGAGGGTGTCCTCGGAAGGGCGCTCGTCCGCCTTCTGCACCGACTGGGTGGAGAGGTTGTACCAGTAGCTCTGTCCGCTCATGATCCCGATTCTATTCATGCGTCCGTGCGCATTCCTGGCAGAGAAAGAGGTCGTGGTGCCGGCTCTGGGCCGGCACCACGACCTCTGTGAAGCGCGAGGGCTCAGGCGCCGCCGGCGAGCTCCGAGTCCTTGTCGCGGATCGAGTCGGCCATGCGGTCGAGTGCCTGTGCCATGTCGTTGACGGCCTCGGCCGCGTCGTCCAGGGAGGTGGTGAGCTCCGAGTACGCCGTCGAGTAGGCCTCCGAGGCGTTCTCGGTCTTGAACCCGTCCTGGACGAGGTCGTCGATGACGCCCTGGAGCTCCTTCAGGGTGTCGGTGACGGTGGTTCGTCCGTCGCGGAGTCGTGACGACGCCGTCTCCATCTCGCTGTACGTTGCACCAAAGTCATGTCCGGCCATGAGAACCGCCTCCCAGCGTTTCATCGTCTTCAGGCCTCAGTGGCCCCTTATGTGACGAGGTTAGTCAATGATCCGCGCGCGGCAAACGGGGAGCGGTACCCATGGCACCACTACCCATTCGCCGCGGAATCGGGCACGAGCGGCATCTGCATCGTGATGGCGCGACCGGCCTGCACGAAGATGCCGCGGCCGACCGGGAAGTCCGCCCGCTTCACGCGCCCGAACGGCGTCTTGAAGATCGCCTCGCCGTCGTAGGTGTCGGGCTTGAGCACGATGCCCTGACGTCCAGTCTTCCACTCTCCGAGCACGCCGATGCTGCCGCTTGCGCGGCTGATCTCGGCCTCGCCGATCAGCAGATGGTCGCTGTTGTTCATCGCCTGCAGCAGTGCCCGCATCGGGCGATCCGCCGGCCCGTCTGCGAGGTGCGGCATGTCCTCGATCACGATCATGATGCGTCCGTCCGGGGCGTCGCTCACGACCAGCTCCGCGAGCTCTGTGGCGAGCTCCTTCGCGTCCTCTGGCTTGATCGCGCTGCGCACCCACGGACGGAAGTCCTTGAGCTCTGCGCGGCGACTTCCGAAGTGGTACATCCGCAGACTCGGGTTGTACCGCTCCATGGCGATCACGAGCGCCTTCAGCGCGTTGGTGCGCCCGGAGGACGGCGGACCGGAGATCACGAACGATCCGATCGGCTCGAACCCGTGCGGTGCGAGCGATTCGTCGGCGACGCCGAACACCGGCATCCCGTTCACCTGAGTGGGCATGTCCGAGACCGGGACCATGGTCGGCAGCGCGCCGATCTCGGGCAGGTCGCGCACGCCCTCCGCACGGAGCCGCTCGCCCAGCACGCCGAGCGCCTTGGTCTGCTCGACGACGTTCATCGTGCCGCCGAGCACCGCGATCTGCGCCTCGTGGCCGTCGACGACCGCGCGGCCGGGTGCGGACTGCTCGTCCAGGATGTCGCGGGGCGCGCCGAGCAGCATGTACTGGCTCGGGTCGCCCATGCGCAGGATGACCTTGCGCGAGATGTTCGCCGCCACGGCGCTCGGGACGGCGTTGCCGCGGTCCGCGGTGATGACGGTGTGCACGCCGAGCGTGCGACCCTCGCCGAGGATCCGCATGAAGATCCGGTAGAACGGGCCGCGGCCCGGCGCCATCTCCCAGTCCTTCTTGAACTCGGCGTAGTTGTCGATGAGCAGCAGGATGCGGGGCATGTTCGGATCCGCCAGTTCGCGGTATTCCTGGACGGATGCCGCGCTGGCCGCCGAGAACGCCGCCGCGCGGCGGTCCATCTCGCGGTCCAGCGTCCGCAGCAGGCGCTGGATGCGCTCTGCATCCGCGCCGTCGACGACGGATCCGACGTGCGGCAGCGCGGAGAGCGCGCCCAGCGCACCGGAGGCGAAGTCGAGGCAGTACACCTGCACGCGGCCGCGGTCCGGCCGCATGCCGGCGGACGTGGCGATGGTCTTGAGCAGCGTGGACTTGCCCGAGCCGGAGGTGCCGTAGATCACGAGCGATCCGTCGCGGTCCGGGGCGAACACGGCCGCTTCCTGCAGTTGCTTCTCCGGCACGTCCAGGAGTGCGATGGGGATGCGGGTGTCGCCCTCGTTGGGAAGATCCTGGAGGTCGACGAGAGCTGCGAGGTCGTCGAGCCACGGGCGGCGCGGACGCGGGAGCCCGGCGACGTCGCTCGCGCGGATCAGGGTCGACACGATGCGCTTCTGATCGTTCGGGCCGAGGTCCTCCTCGTGCGCGTCGGAGTCGGCCGGACGGTCGGACTCCCACTCGCGACGGGCGCCGAAACGCAGCTCGGCCACCCTGACCTCCGCCACGGCGGTCTCGTCCTCCGTCGTCCAGCCACCCGCGTAGGCGGACTGGAACGGCACGAGCCGGCCTGGACCGGTCTTGGCGATCGCCCGGCCGGGGATCGACGCGGGGAACGTCGCGGCGATCGCGTCGTCGACGACGTCGCGCGAGTCGGATTCGTCCGCCATCCGCAGTGCGATGCGCAGGTTCGTGTTCGCGCGGAGGTTGTCCTTGATGACGCCGGCTGGGCGCTGGGTCGCCATGATCAGGTGGATGCCGAGCGAGCGGCCGCGCTGAGCGATGTCCACCACGCCGTCGACGAACTCCGGCATCTCGGACGCCAGGGCGGCGAACTCGTCGATCACCAGGACGAGCGCGGGCGGGCTCTCCGGGTCCTGACGCTTCTCGAGCTCGAGCAGATCCTTGGCCTTCTTGCGATTGAGCAGGTGCTCCCGGTGCTGCAGCTCAGCCCGCAGACTCGTCAGGGCACGCCGCACCAGGTGCGGGCTCAGGTCGGTAACGAGCCCCACGCAGTGCGGCAGCTCGACGCAGTCGGCGAACGCGGATCCGCCCTTGTAGTCGACGAACAGGAACGTGACCCGGTCAGGGCTGTGCGCTGCGGCCATGCCCAGCACCCACGCCTGCAGGAACTCCGACTTGCCGGCGCCGGTGGTTCCGCCGACGAGCGCGTGCGGGCCCTGGGTGCGCAGGTCCAGCGCCATCGCGTCGCTCGGCCCCTGGCCGATGATCGCGCGCAGCGTGCCGGACTTCTTCAGTCGGGGTCTCGGGTTCGGTGAGCGATCCACGATCGTGTTGTTCTGCGTCCATCGCTCGATCACGACCTGCGGGTCCTCGGCGATCCCCGAATCGACCAGCTGCAGGAACATCACCGAGCTGGGGATGTCGGACGAATCGTGCACCACGGTGCTGGCATCCACCACGGGTGCGAGGCGCCTGGCGAGCATGTGCATGTAGGCGTTGGAGACACCCTCGACCTTGACGTGCTCGTAGTTCTCGCCGTTGCGGACAAGGCCGACGTGCGCGTCCTCGAGTCCGGAGGTGACGTCGATGTAGCTGCGGCACACGGCCGGCAACGACTCCACGGTGGGCGAGACGAAGACTGCGTGGACACCGTGATCCGCGCCGCGCTCCAGCACATCGGTGAGACGACCGCGGTCGACCGGCGCATCGCCGGTGACGAACACGACCACCGACACCGGCGGCGTCTTCTGGTGCTCGGTCGCGGCGCGCGCGACATCCGTGCCGTACAGCAGCGGGTTCCAGTCCTCCTTGAACGGTCCGCGAGGCTCTCCCCTGCCGGAGGCCGCGGCCGCTCGGCCCACGTGCTCCTCGAGCATGCTGAGAAGTGCCGCGCCGGTCGGCGCCGAATCCGCGAGCGCGATGTCGCGGAACGGGCTCTTCTCGCTGGAGGTGTGCGGCATCCACTTGAGCCAGTCGAGCTCCGGCGTCCATGCCGAGTCGGCGAACGCGACGGCGACGAGGTCGTTGGGCGCGTGCAGGCCCAACAGCTGCACGGCGATCCCGCGCATGGTGTCGGCCACGGCACCCTGAGGGCCGGCGATGCCGATCGACCCGGCATCGCCGAGCGTGTCGAACACCGGCACGTCGTCGACGAACGCGTAGCGCTCCTGCAGCCGGTCGATGCGATCGATGAACTCCGGCAGCCCTTCCGGCGTCTCGGCGTCGTCGATCGTGTTGCGCCCCGGAAGCCGGCAGCTGCCCAACCGCACGGCGAGGAAATTCCAGTGCTCGGGCCGCCTGGTCCACAGCATCGGTCCCAGGCGCATGGCGTGGTCGAACACCTCGGCGACGGGCGGCGCCTCGGCATTGCGGGCGCGCTCCTCCTCCGGCTTGCCGCGGAAGAAGTCCTCCTCGAGCTGCTCGTACTGCCGCTCGAACAGCAGGAACTCGTGGTTCGTGCTCTTCTTGCTCTGCATGGACTGATTGATGATGTTGCCGAACGCCATCAGCGGAGTCATCACGATCATGAGGAGCGATCGGGGGTTCTCGTTGAGGGCGTACAGCGCCAGGCCCATCAGGATCGGCGCAATGAGGATCGGCCACGGGAACAGCTTCCCGATCTTCTCCGTTGGCATCCGCGGCGGCCTGAACCGCGTGCCGGGATAGCGCACCTCGACGCGCGGGCTGCGGTTGAACAGCAGTCCGCCACCGCGCTCGATGATGGGCTCTTCGGCCCCCGTGCCGTCGAATGAGCGCGCCAGGCGGAGGACGAGCGTGGTGCCGCCGATGACGAACGGCTCGCCCTCTTCGACACGGACGCGCTGCACGGCGACGCCGTCGACGAGCACGCCGTTGGCGGAGTTCAGGTCGACGACCTCGATCTGAGCGCCCACTTCGAGGCGCGCGTGGCGCTTGGAGACCATCGGGTCGGTGAGGACGACGTCGTTGCCGACCTCCCGACCGATCGAGACGTGCCCCGAGGAGATCGGGAACTCCTGACCGGCGAGCGCGCCGGCGGTGGCGTGCAGAACGCCGACGATCGCGCGCTGTCCGCCGAATGCATAGTCGGGTCCGTAGTTGACGATGGATGCCGCGAAGCCGGAGCCGATCGGTGCCTCGCCGATCGGGACGTCCGGCTGCAGCGGCACCAGGCGGTCGCCGGTGGGCGGGGCGACCGCGAGCGTGAGCACATCGCCCTCGGCGACCGGAGTCGACCGGGTGGGATCCGACTCGGCGACCTGGCGGGCCACGTCTCCCGTGGTGGCGGTCGAGTCCGTCGTGATCACGACGTCGACGGGGTCGTTCCCCTGTCGATGCAAGGTCAGCTTCAGTCTCATTCGTCTCCCCCGGTTCCGGCCCGCCGGCCGGTCGTCATCGTCATCGTCCCGCTCCGGGTCACAGCCGGACCACGGCCGCGGTGCGGTCGCCGATCCGGATCGTGTCGCCGTCGGTGGTCGCGACCGGCGCGCCGGCGGCGACCTCGTGCTCCACGCCAGCGCGGATCAGTCCGGACCCGTTCGTGGACTGGCAGTCGAGGATCTCGAGGCCGCCCTCGACCGGCCGCACCAGCAGGTGCGTCTTCGAGAGCGACTTGCTGTCATCGGTCAGTGCTACCGCCCGTGCACCGGGGTGAACCGCGGCATCAGGATTCCGCCCCAGGAGGACCGGCTCTGTGACCGGGATGCTCTCCCCGGTGTCGAGTCGAAGGCCGAAGCGCGCGACGGGCTCAGCCCGCTGCGGGGCGACGGGTTGCGGCGCGACCGACTGCGGCGCGACGGGCTCGACAGGTTGCGGTGCCACGGGTTGCGCCTCCGCGGCCGGCGCTGTCGCAAGGGGCGAGCCGCTCACCGGACGCTCGTGCGCCTCGTACGGGCGCGCGATGCCGAGCACACCGGCGCTGCCGCGGTTCCCCGGCCGGTACTGCGGTTGCGCCGCAGGGTCCAGGGGCGTCGCGAGCGACGGGAGCGTCTCGCGCTCCTGCGTCGGTTCGGCCTTCACCATCTTGCGCGCGACGCGCATGCGCTTCTCGTCGTACGGCTGCAGTCCGCGGCGCACATCCACGAGCCAGACGCTCGCCGCCTTGTCGTGCAGGCCGCGTCCGCGCCGGTCCGGGTCGAACGTCGGCGAGGCCAGGAAAAGTGCCGGGCCCAGCACCGGCACGATGTTCGACACGTACACGATGAGGAAGCGCAGCAGTACGGCACCGACGCCCGGCTTCTCCAGTGTCCGGACGTTGACGCTCCGCAGACCCGTGATGGCCTTGCCGATCGTCATGCCCTTCCTGCCGTGCATGACCAGCTGCACGATGCAGAACACCAGCGAGAGCAGCGTCGTGACGCCCGCCATCACGATGGCGAGCACGAAACTTGGATGGTTGACGAATCCGTACGAGGAGATGGATCCCGTGGCCAACTTGAGCAGCAGCGGCACCGCGCCCAGCCAGAGCGGCAGCTGCAGCAGCATCCAGAACGCCACGTCGCAGACGAGGGCGAGCGCGCGACGCCCGAAGGGTGCGTTCAGCAGCCCCAGCGCTGCCGCGTACGCAGGATCGGCCCGGCCCTCGGCATCGAGCCCCTCGACGACCTGCTTCTTCTCGTCGATCTCCCAGATCGCTCCGACGGGCATCTGCCGGCGGTCGTCACCCTGGGCTGTCACTCCACGCACCCCCGCACCGGCTCCGAGGCGCGCCCGTCGCCGCGGCGCAGCATCACGTCGATGCACACCTGGCCGGATGCCGCGCCCTGGAACGTCACCGTCGTCTGCTTCGTGGTCTCCGTACCCCCGTCGCCCGCGAGATCCACGGTGTTCCAGAGGTACAGGTCGCCGTCTTCAGGCGACGGGTTCGTCCAGTTGAACGTGATCGCGGTTCCCTCGCGCGTGCCGGCGAGTTCGTCGACCGTCGGCACGGCTTCCGACACGGGGTTCTGCGGGACGACCTCGTCCTGCGTGGCGACCGGGTCGGGCTCGCCCGTGCCGTTCAGCAGGTTGACTCCCACGATCACACCGCCGACGAGCACGACGGCGGCGGCCGCGATGCCGATCCACATGCCGGCGCGGGGCCTGCGCTTCGCATCGGCCGTGACGGGCTCGACTGCGGGCACGCCGGGAGCGGTCGGCGCCGGGGGTGCCTCGGGCGACAGCGTGCGCGGTCCGCGCACGACGGTGCGATCATCGTCGACCGGTGCGGATGCCGCTGCCGGAGTGCTCGGGCGCACGACCGTGTCCTCGACGGCAGGGGATGCCGCCGCCTCGAAGCGCGGACCCGGAACGTCGACGGACGGGGCGGGCTGCGGGGTTCCCAGCTGCCTTGTCGTCGCCGACGGGCGGGTGTTCCCGGCATCCGGTTCGATGCTGACGACGTTGCGAACGCGCGTCAGCCCTTCGTCGTCGTCCTCGAGGTCTTCCGGAAGCGGATGATCGTCGACGATGTCGATCGGCGTGACCGAATGGGTCAGTTCGATCTGCACCTTCTGCAGCGCTCGCGCGAACGCGACGGCGCTGGGGTATCTGGCCTCAGGATTCTTCGCCATCGCGCGCTCCAGCACCTGCTGGAGGCTGCCGGGGGAGTCCGGCCGGGACAGCGAAGGCAACGAGGCGCGCTCGATGCGCTCGATCAGGTCGGCGCTGGTGTTGCGCTCGCCGGGACGCTCGAACGGAGAGCGACCAGCCAGCAGCGTGTACAGCGTCGCTCCGAGGGCGAAGACGTCGGAGCGCTGCCCGCTCTGCGGCGGGTCGGCGAAGAACTCCGGCGGCGACCACGGGATCGACATCCCGGTCGCCTCGGACACCGCACCCGTCGTCGACGCGATGCCGAAGTCGGTCAGCGCGGGCCGGTTGTATTCGGTGACGAGGATGTTCGCCGGCTTGATGTCGCGGTGCAGCACGCCCGCGCGGTGGGCGGTCTCGACGGCACCAGCGACCTGGATGCCGACCCGCAGCGCCTCGGCGACCGAGAAGGGCTCCTTGCGCGCGCGGATCTGCAGGTTCGGCCGCGGGCAGTACTCCATCACCAGGTACGGGCGTCCGTCGCCGGCGACACCGGCCTGATAGATCGTCACGATCGCCGGATGCGTCGACAGCATCGCCATCACGTTCGCCTCATCGGCGAACTCCTGTGCCGCACCGCTCGAGATGCGGTCGGCGAGCAGGACCTTCACCGCGACGCGGCGCTTGGGCATCTGCTGTTCGTACAGGAAGACGTCGGCGAAGCCGCCGGTGCCCAGCGGTTCGACGAAGGTGAAGCCGGGAAGTTCGGGGGGCGGGGAGGGCGGCCTGCTCACGGAAGATCCTCGAAGGTGACGGTCACGCCATCGCCGAGATCCACGACATCATCCGAGAGAACGAGGGTCTGCTCGCCGGGGTGCAGGCGCAGCGGGTCGGCGCCTGGGCGCAGCAGAGTGGAGCCGTTGGTGGTGTGCAGGTCGACGACCACGACGGTGTCGCCCTCAGGACGGATCTCGAGGTGGCTGCGGGAGATGTCCTGCTGCGGGCTGTCCACCGCGACGAGGTGGGGCAGGTCGGCGCCGCTCGCGCGCGTGGATCGCGGCTTCCGTCCGATGATGACCGTGCGGTCGAGAGTGACGACCTGGCCGGTGGAGACCCTGATCCGTCCGGATGCGCTCGAGATCACGGGCAGCACGGCGGTCGGGGCATCCGGATCGGCAGCCGGAGCGTTCTGGCGGAGCGCACGAGCCTCTGACACCGAGATGGTGTCGCCGTCGTGATCGCCGGCGGGAACGGGCGGTGCCGGCGGCACCGGCGGAGCAGGCGGCACCGGCGGTTTCTGCGATGCGACGGTCGCTCCGAAGAGCTGGTCGAACTCGTCCGCGTCGGTCGCGTAGGTCACCTCGTCGGGCGTGAGCGTGGCGCCGTCGACCGCGTCATCGATCGGCGCGGGCGTCTCGGGGATCTCCGCCGTCGGGGGCTCCGCCTCCGCGTCGGACTCCTCGATCGGCGACTCCTCCACCGGAGGCTCCTCGATCGGCGACTCGACGGCGGTCTCCTCGACGGCCGACTCCTCCACCGAGGCGTCCTCCGTCAGGGCGTCGTCGAGCGCGGCGTCGTCGTCAGCAGGTGCAGCCTGGGCGACGGGCGCGGCGATCGCCGAATCCGGCTCCGTCACATCCGCCGACTCGATCTCTGCGGTCGCACCGGAGGCACGCACAACGCCGCCTGTGATCGGGAGCGATGCGCCAGCATCGGCATCGCCGATGGTGACGGCTATGCGGCTCGCGCCCGCGACGAAGCGCTCGCTCCACGTGGTCACGTTCGAGCCGGTGAAGCTCTCCTCGCCGTCGGGGCCGGTGACGCTCGCGGTCACCTCGCCGCGCACGGCGATCCTGGCATCCGGCCCTTCGAGGACGACAGCAGCGAACGGCAGCACCGCCTCGAACGAACCAGCGGCGTGATCCGTGAGCGCGTCGATGACCGCGGCCAGATCTCCCCCGGACTGCTGACGCTCCCACAGCGTGGACACGAGCTCCGCCGGAGCATCGGGCGACAGGGCGATCAGTGCACCGGGAGCCACCAGGACGTTCCAGTCCCCCGGTCGGTATGTGGTCTGCATCAGCCCATCCCTCCTGCGACGGCCTCGCGCGGCCGGGTGTCCTCGTCGATGTCGTCATCGGCGCGCATCTGCACGCCTGGTCGGGATGCCACCGAGACGGCGTCCACCACCACGACTGTGATGTTGTCCCTGCCGCCGGCGGTGACGGCGGCCGCGACCAGTGCGTCGGCCGCAAGCTGCGGGTCGCGCTCGGTGTTCAGGATGTCGCGGATCCGGCCGTCGGACACCTCCGAGGAGAGCCCGTCGGAGCAGATCATCATACGATCACCGAGCTCTGCGGGGAACATCCAGAAGTCGGCGTCGCCGGTGCTTCCGGCGCCGATCGCCCTGGTGATGATGTTGCGGCGGTGGTCCGAGACGGCCTCGTCGATGCTGAGTTCGCCGGACTCGATGAGCTCCTGCACGACGGAGTGGTCCACGCTGATCTGTTCGAGCTCGCCGTCTGAGAGCCGGTACGTGCGGGAGTCGCCGATGTTGAAGCTCAGCCAGTAACCCATGCCGTCGACGTCGGCGAGCACCAGTCCGCTGAGGGTCGTACCCGCACGGGCCATCGCCGACACGGAGAGCGCGTCGACGGCATCGCGCGAGCGGCTGAGCACGTCCAGCACGTCGTCGAGCTCGAGGCTCTGCCGGCCGATGTAACGGGAGAACTCCGCCACGACGGCGGCGCTGGCACGCTCGCCTGCCTCGTGTCCGCCCATGCCGTCTGCGACGACGAAGACCGGCGCACTGGCGAGCAGGGCGTCCTCGTTCAGGGTGCGACGGAGGCCCGCGTGCGTCGAGGATCCCGCCGAGACGATCAGTGGTGCGGTCACGCGTAGCCTCCGACCGTGACGATGCGGTCGCCGATCTCGATGGCGTCGCCGAGACGGACGCGCACCTGCTCGCCGGGCTCGCAGGTGATCCGGTGACCGTCGCGCATGATGACTGTGCCGTTCGTGGAATGCCGGTCCATGATCCAGCCGCCGGACGGCTCAGCGGCCGCCTCGAAGTGCGTCTTCGACAGCGACAGCGTCTCGTCGCGGACGGGGACGACCACCGCGCCGCCCTCAGGCGACGGGTTGCGCCCGAACAGCGTGCGTCGCGACACCGTCACCCTGGTGCCGTCGTCCCAGGTGAACACCAGACGGTGGCCGGGGATGCTGATGCGGGTGTCCTCGATGTCCGGGGACTCACCCTGGTCCGTTGCCGGGGCCGGCGCCGGGGCGGGCGCCGGGGCGGCGGGTGCCGCCGGGGATGCCGGAGCGGGTACTACCGGTTCGGGCGCGGGAGTCTCCCGCGCGGGCGGTCCGTCCTGAGTGATGCCGGGGACGAACGCGATGAGCGAATCGCCGTCCGCTGCGGGGGTGCCGGGCTGTGTGACCGGCTCAGCCGGTGCCGGACGCGGGGCCTCGGGGGCGCGCACGGTCTCATCCAGCGCAGGCGCAGCGGGCGCGGGAAGAGTCGGATACGCGGGAGCCTGCGGTGCTGCCATCGGCGTCGCGAGTCCGGGAATCGGCGGTGCCGAGTTCGGTGCTGAGTTCGGCAGCGGCGGGCGCGGCGGCACGCGGACGTCCTGCTCGGGAAGCGTGCCGACCGTCGCGGGCCTGATCCCGGCATCCATCATCAGCGACCGCGCGACCTTGTCGTGCCATCCCTGAAAACGACCCGAACCGTCGAACAGCGGCGTGAAATACCCGACGACGATGGATGCCGCGAGTCCGAAGATGATGTTCCGCAACAGCGTGCGGCCGAAGCCGAGCGGGGCGCCGTCGGCCTCGCTCACGAGGCGCAGGCGCTGCGCCCGCATCCCGATCGACCCGTTGCCGGACTGCATGATCGTGTAGACCACGAACCAGCCGACCATCAGCAGCCACACGACGATGGCACCGGCGCCGAGGACGGCGAGCATCCCGTCGGGCCCTGCCATGACCGCGAAGACGACGAGCAGGGTCGTCAGGACGATGCCGATTCCGGCCGCGATCGCGGCATCGATGATGTATGCCACGGCACGCCGTGATGTCGGGGCGACGGTGCCGAACGACGTGTGCGTCATGGTGTCTCGCTCTCGGGTGCTTCGTTCGTGCTGTTCTTGATGGTGCCAGGTTCTCGCCGAACGCGCGCGGTCGCGGCATCCCTCAGGCTCTGGAACCCGCTCGACAGAGCCGATCCGCCCAGCACGGAACGCAGGCTCAGTCGCGCCTTGATCCGCTTCCAGAAGCCGGCCTCGCTGCCGAGGCCGACGACGATGTCGTCGACCTCCTTCCAGAACGTCTCGACGTCCTCCGGGCTCGGGTCGTTCGGGCCGAACACGTCGGCGTCCGCGCGATCGGCCAGGGTCGTCACCGTCGGGACGGCGAGGGAATCGGCGACCAGAACCGCTTCTTCCCCGCGAGTGGCGCCCGGCGTGATGCGCGCTCCGTAGTCGACGGCGCGGTCGGTGAGCTCGTCCCACCCGCCGGCGATGCGGTCGGCCGTGCGGTCGGCCGTGCGCCGTGCACGTCGGCGGGAGGCCTTCCAGGCGCCGATGATGATGAACGGCGAGGCGAGCAGGGCGATGATGCCGAGCGAGATGCCGCCGATCGCGAGGATCGCGGCGATGATGCCGGCGATGTTCAGCGACTCGTCCTCGGACTCGCGGTCATCCGGCAGCGTCGGCGGTAGGTCGACCGGTTCCTGAGGCGGGGGCGGCGGCTGCAGCACCTGCGGCTTCGGGTCGGCGCGGGGCTTGGTGTTCTGATCGTTCGGGACCTGATCCTCCGGCGGGGTCGGGTCGAACGGCACCCAGCCGAAGCCGTCGAAGTCGACCTCGACCCAGGCGTGCAGATTCTCGCCGTTGGCCGAGAACGCGGCGGCGCCGGCATCCTTCTCCTCGGGGTAGAACCCCATCACGACCCGCGCCGGGATGCCGAGCTCACCGGCCAGCAGCGCCATGGCGACCGCGTACTGCTCGTCGTCGCCGATCATCTGGTCACCGCTGATGAGAGTCGTGATGCGCTCCGAGGTGTGCCCGGCGCGCGAGATGACCTCGCCCTCCAGCCCGTGGCTGAAGAAGCCCTCCTCGGAGAGATACGTCACCAGCGCCTGAACCTGCTCGACCGGCGTCTCGGCCTCGGAGATGATCTCGCCGGCGAGCGTCGAGAGATCCTCGGGAACGTTCTCGTGCTTCGGCAGCCGCACGCTGCCGAACTCGGCGTCGGCGAGCTGCTCGTCGGAGTGCTCGGCCGGCACCGTCGTCTGCACCGTGTAGCTGTCGCCCTTCCGCAGCCCCTGAGTCGCCACGGCCGTACCGGACCCGGTGCTGTAGTAGGTGCTGCGACGCAGCGCATCGTCGTCGTCGCCGGCGAAGCGGAGCTCCGAGACGAGGCCGGCCTGCGGCACCCAGACACCGCTGTACTTGTCGATGTCGATCTGCAGGCTCACCGGCAGGCCCTCGGCGTCGGGCGACATGTTGGAGCGGATGGGCGTGAACGCGCTGGATGAGCCGGGCCCGCCGTCGGTGACGTTGATCACCTGGCCGTCGAACTCGTCCATCGCCGCGAGACGGATGCGCGCACCCTCGGGCAGGCCCCGGACCGTGAACAGCGTGTTCTCGGCGTCATCGCGCACGTGACCGCGGAACGACTGCAGCGCACTCGGATAGTCGCGCACGTCGAACGGCGGGATGATCGTGTCGCGCAGCACGTGCCGGACCTCGGTGGGCGCGGTGAACGCGCTGGTCGCTGCTCCCGCGCCGACGGCGACGGCGAGCACGACGGCGCCCGATATCAGCCGGCGGATCCGCATCTGGTTCGCGCGGGCCGGATCGACCTCGCTGACCGAGACGGCTGCGTTCTGCGGCATCCAGATCTGCCGCACCGCGAGCCAGGCGATGCTGACGACCGCGAACAGCGCGCCCTGGACAATAGGGACCGCCGGCTCCGGCGTGCCGAGGGCGATGACCGCCGCGAGCAGCGCACCGGCGGGGATCAGCGCCCAGGCGGGCTGGGTCAGGCGAAGAGCGAGGGATGCCGTGACCACCGCGGCGACCAGCAGGAGCAGGAACGGCACGATCAGGTGCCCGTCCGCGCCGGAGACCGGTGCGACCGTGGTGAGCATCTGCTTCCACGACGTGACGACGCCGATCGCGAGCTGCTGCAGGGTCTCGAGCGACGGAATGACGCCGATGATCGCGGTGTGCGGCAGAGCCAGCGCGCCGCCGAACACGAAGTACGCCAGCACGGTGAGACCGGCGATGATGAGGATTCCCCAGCGGCGCCATGCGGCGACGACGGCGATGCCGATGCCGAGGACGGAGCCGCCGATGGCGGCTCCCAGGTAGCCGGGGCCCGCGAAGCTCGGCCAGAAGCCGGCTGCGGCCACTCCGAGAAGGAGAGCTGTCGCGGCGATGTCGAGGATCCAGCGGCGCATGGGGATCGCTGCGGTCTCGGCGGGGGCTGCGGCGGGAGCATGGGCTGCGGCGGGGGCGCTCATGCGAGGACCTTCTGCAGGGCGAGCGGGATCTGCCCGAGGGCGCCGACGCTGACCACATCGGCGTCTCCGATGCGCCGGAGTGCCGGCACCTCGACGGTGGTGTCCGCGACGATCGCGATCACGCGGGCGCCGAACGGCAGGCGCGAGCAGGCGAGGCGGAGGTCTTCGCCTGACACCTTCGCTCCGCACACCAGCACGACGACGCTGGCGAGGGGCATGGTGGCGGCGATCACGCCGCTGAGGTCGGAGATGCCGCCCTCGCGGGGCTTGCTCTCCTCGACCGCTGCGAGCGAGTCGAGCAGCTGCTTGCCGGTGCCGGCGCGCAGTTCGCGCCCCTGCACGCGCACGTCGACGCGCTGCGAATCGCGGAGCGCGCGCAGGCCGATGGAGCCGGCGACCGAGATGCCGAGCTCGAAGTCCTGTGCCCTGGCGTAGTCGCCGCTGGAGCGCGAGAGGCCGATGACGAAGTGCGAACGGCGGGTCTCCTCGTACTGGCGAACCATCATGACGCCGGTGCGCGCGGTGGAGCGCCAGTGCACGTGCCGGAGATCGTCGCCGGGCTGGTACTCGTTCAGCGCGTGGAACGACACGTCGTCACGCGAGAGGTCGGCGGCGGGGAGGCCCTCGAGGTCGCGCAGGAAGCCGAGCGACTGGCCGTCGAACAGGACGGTCTTAGGGTGGACGAACAGATCCACCGGGTCGTCGCGGCGGTGCGCGCGCTCGAACAGGCCGAGCGGGTCGCCGCGGACCACGCTCACGGGGCCGACCTTGACCACGCCGCGGCGCTGGGTGGGGATCGCGAACAGCTCCTCGGCCTTCTCACCGGGGGCGAGGCGCTGGATGCCGAACTCGCCGCGGCCGCTGCCGACCGGCAGCACCACCCGGGACGGCAGGATGGCGCGGCCACCGGGGTTCGCGAGGGTCAGCGCGCCGACCGCGCGCTCACCCACGACGACCCGGGTGCGGGCGAGGTCGAGGGCGACGTCGTACTCGGTGCGGCCGATGAGGAACAGTGCGCACAGCACCAGCGTGATCGTCACGATGACGGCGGTGACGGTCAGCTCCTTCCAGCCCAGGCTCAGCCCTGCGATCCAGAACACGATCGCCAGCGCCGTCAGCACCCAGGCGAGAGGACGGACGACGCTCGCGATCTTCCGCAGACGATCTGCGATGCGCGCGCCGATGAGCGCCGCGATGTCACGCCAGCCGGCGTCGCGTGCGGTCTCGGTCGCGGCGGGCAGCGTCTCTGCGGTCATCAAGCCGCCGTTCGCGCCTGGGGTGCTGCGATGCGATCGAGCACGCGGGCGAGCACGACGTCGGCCGTCGTGCCGGCGAACTCCGCCTCGGCGTCGAGCAGCAGACGGTGCTGCCATGCCGGCGCGATCAGCGCCTTGATGTCGTCGGGGAGGACGTAGTGGCGTCCACGGGAGGCCGCCCACACCTTGGCGAGGCGGATCATGGCGATCGCGCCGCGCACCGAGACGCCGAGTCGCACTCCGCCGTCCTCGCGCGTGGCCTCGGCGAGCTCGGCGACGTAGCGCAGCACGGCGGGCTCGACGTGCACGCTGGCGGCGAGATCGGCCATGTCGGCGACGGCGCCGGTCGTGATGATCGCCGACAGGTGCGAGGACGGGTTGCGGTCGGAGGCCCCGGCCAGGATGCTCTCGGTCACCGCGAGGTCGGGGTAGCCGATCGATGTCTTGATGAGGAAACGGTCCAGCTGCGCCTCTGGCAGCTTGTAGGTGCCCGCCTGCTCGACCGGGTTCTGCGTCGCGATCACGAGAAAAGGCCGGCCGGCCTCGTGCGTGACGCCGTCGATCGTGACCCTGGACTCCTCCATCACCTCGAGCAGCGCCGACTGCGTCTTGGGCGAGGCGCGGTTGATCTCATCGGCCAGCACGATGGACGCGAAGATCGGTCCCTTGTGGAACTCGAACTTGTGGTTCTGCTGGTCGTAGATCGTGACGCCGGTGACGTCGGAGGGCAGCAGATCGGGCGTGAACTGGATGCGGGAGCTCGTGCCCTGCACGGTCGCGGCGAGCGCCTTCGCGAGGCTGGTCTTGCCGGTGCCGGGGGCGTCCTCGAGGAGCACGTGGCCCTCAGCCAGCATGGATGCCAGCACCAGGCTGATCACGTCGTGCTTGCCCTGCACGGCCTTGTCGACGTTCTCGACGAGACGGGTGAAGGTGCCCTGGAACCAGGCCGCCTGCTCGGGGGTCATGCTCATGTCAGATTCGTTCTCTCTGTCTCGTTCTGCGTTCGCTGCGCTCGGCTACCAGGCGCGTTTCTCGTAAGCCTTGTCATTGATGACTGGCCACACCTGGACGGGATAACCGAAGTACGAACCGCCCAACTGAACTTCGCCGTTGGCCGGCAGCTTCACGGTGTACTCGTATGTCGTTCCGTGACCATCGGACGCCATCTTCACCCGGTAGGTGCCAGCGTCGAAGTCCTTCGTGTTCACGATGATGTAAGCGCAATAGTTTGAACTGCAGTTGGGCTGTCCCTTCGCGGACGAGCCACGCGTGATCCAGGCGCGCGGATCGGGCTTGGGATCCGTGGTCGCCGAGGCGGAGTCGGAGGCCGACCAGCCGGCCTTGTTGTGCACCCGCACCTCGATCGCCCAGTTCTGGGAGTACTGACCGCCGACTGTGCGGCTGCCACTGTTGTTGACGCTGTCCCACGCGCCCCAGTTACCGTTCTGGTTGCGGATGCGGATCTGGGTGTCGTCGATCGCGGCACCGTTGTTGCCGTTGTTGCTCCAGCTCAGGGTGATGTTCGCGCCGTTGTTCTTGGCGGTGGCGCTGGGCTTGGGCGGAAGTCCGTAGGGCTTCACCGTGTTCGATGACGACGATTCCGCACCGGTGTAACTGCCCGTACCGGTGTTCGACAGAGCCCGGATCTGGAGCGAATAGTTGTCGCCGTTGTTCAGACCGCCGATGGTCGTGTTCGTCAGGTTGTGCCAGCTGCCGCCGTTGTTGAGCCGGTACTGGTACGTGATCTCAGACGACTTCGCGCCATTGCGCTTGTCCGCCGACAGCTCGTACGACGACGTGATCGTGATCGACCGGTCGTGTGCTTCGATCTTCGGCGTCGCCGGAGCATCCGGCCGGATCGCACCGCGTCGTTCTGCGGACGCCGGGCTCCACTGACCCCAACCTGCCTTGTTCTCGGCGCGCACGATGTACGTGTAGCCGGCCTCGGACGTCTCGACGACGACGGCCTGACTGGTCTGTCCGGCGGACACCGGGATCGTCTGAACCGTCGTCCCGCCGCGGAGCACCTGCAGCTGGTAGTTGTCGATGGAGTCGCCGTTGTCGTTGGGCCGCTCCCAGGTCACCTGCATCTGCGCCTGGTCTCCCACCGGAGAGAGCTCCGCGGTCGTCGGGGCTTTCGGCTGCGCCGGCGGGCCCGCCGGGATCTCCGCGAGCGACCACGCGCTCCAGGTGGACGGTTCGGGAGCCTTGTTCACGGCCTGCACCCGCACCTGGTACGACGTGCCGTTCTCCAGCCCTTCCCAGGTCAGGGAGTTGCCGGTGACGCCGGTCTTCTCCGTGATGCCCGACGGCGGCGCCGGCGAGATCTGCAGGTTGAACGACTCGACCGGCGATCCGGGAGTCGTCGGCGTCTTCCACGCGACCTTCAGCGACTTGTCGCCGAAGACCAGGGTGGGCGCGACCGGGGTGTCGGGGCGCGCATCGGGGCGGGCGACCTCGGATGCACCCGACGGCTCGGAGTCGCCGACGCGGTTGGTCGCGACCACCTCGAAGGTGTACTCGACGTTGTTGGTGAGCCCGTCGAGGGTGCACGTGGTCGAGTCGCACTGCTTGGTGTACGGGCTGCCCGAGGTGCTCGAGACCGTGTAATGGGTGATCTCGGCGCCGTTGTTCGACGGGGCCGAGTACGACACCACGACAGTGCGGTCCTGAACGCTCGTCACCTGCGGCCGCCCTGGGGCCTCCGGAACGCCCTGCACCGTCAGCACGATGCGGCCGTCGACGTGCCGGTCGGGGTCCTCCGTGGCATCCTCGATCGTGTACCGCACGACCAGTGTGCCGACGAACTCGGCTCCCGGGGTCACGCTGACCTGATCGCCCTCGGGCTCCGCCGTGCCGACGCCCGTCTCCAGAGAAGCGGAGACCAGCTTCAGCGGGGTTTCCGGGAACGGGTTGAAGTCGTTCTCGAGCACCGGAACCGTGATCGTCTCGCCCTGATTGGCCTCGGCGATGGTGTCGGTGTTCGCGGTGGCCGCGGCACGCGTGGAGGCCGTGACATTGACGAGGACGGTGCCCTCGATCGGCTCCGTCTCGCCATCGGAGACGCGGATGGTCAGCGTCTCCGCCGTGCCCTTCTTGGCGTTCGAAGCGGCCTCGACCGACAGGGTGCTGCCATCGATGTTCGCGCTGATGCCACCGTCGGCGCTGCCGCGCAGCGAGTACGTGTGCTTGCCGGCGTCGTCTGCATCGGGATCGCTCGTCAGTGCGGCGAGGTCCAGCGTGGTCGCAGCCTCACCCGGCGCGACGTTGACTTCGCCGCGTGTGAACGTCGGTTGCTGGTTCTCGGGCGGCAGCACCGTGATCGGGATCGTCAGCGTCGCCTTGCGACCCTCCGGATCGTCCGGACCCGTGCCGTCGGTGACCTCGAACGTGATGCCGTCCTCACCGAAGTAGCCGGCCGCCGAGGTGTAGACGAGCGTGCCGCCGTCCTTCACCAGGTCGGCACCGTCGGCGTGCGACGCGCTCACCTTGGCGTGCTCGGTGATCGTCACGGTGCCACCACCCGCGACCGTGACGTACTCGTCGAGCGGAAGTTCCTTGGTCTCGCCGCTGACGACCTCGACCGGCTTGGTGGAGGTGAGCGAGGGACGCAGGTCCTTGACGGCGGGGACGAAGATGAACGCGGAGGTCTCGAGGCCGTCGAGGTCGGTGAGCGTGTAGCGGATCAGCTGCATCTCGTCGCCGATGTCGACCCGCACCTTGCCGTCCTCGAGCAGAGTGCCGCCGTCGCCGACCTCGACGTCCAGCCCTTCGGTCGTGCCGTCGGGGTCCTCGTCGTTGGCGAGGATGTCGACATCGCTCGTGAGCTCGCCGTCGGTCAGATCTGCGGGCAGCACCCGGTCATCGCGGGCGATCGGCGCCAGCAGCGGCACATCCTCGTCGACGGTGATCTGCAGCACCGCCTGGGCCGTTGCCCCGCGGGCGTCGCTGATCGTGTACTGGAGCGACGTCTCGACCGGGCGGTTCGGCGCCTCGACGAGCACGCGGTCCCCCGACACCCGGGCAGTCATGTCGTCGATCTCCGGCAGGACGAGCCCGTCCTTCACGAGTGCGATCTCGTCGCCCTCGGGATCGGAGTCGTTCAGCATCACGGGAACGGCGATCTCACGGCCTGGGCGGACCACCACGGAGTCCTTCACCGCATACGGCGCCTGGTTCACGTCTTCGGCCGGCGCGATGCCGACGCGGATCGTGGCCGTGCCCTCCTTGCCGAGCCGGTCGCGCACCCGGTAGGCGAAGGTGTCGACGCCGGAGGAATCGGCGTAGGCCTCGTAGACGAAGTAGTTCTGGGCGACCTCGGTGACGCGTCCCTTGGCGGGGTTCGACGCGAGGCCGAGCAGTTCGACGGAGTCGCCGTCGGCGTCGATGCCGTCCAGCGGCACGGCGATGTTGGCGGTGTTGCCGCTGAGCACGCGCGTGGTGATGTCCTGCGGGCGAGGAGCTGCGTTCTCGTCCTGCTCCGGCACGATCTGGATCGTGATGTAACCGCCGACCTTGTTCCCGCGGGTGTCCGACACCTCGTAGGTCGCGTAGACCGTCTTCGCCTCCGGGCCCGCCCTGAAGCGCACGGCATCCTGCGAGACGAAGATCTCGCCGTCCTCGGGATCGACGAAGGGCTCGATGAGCTCGGGCTCGAGGGTGAGCGCATCGCCGATGGGGCTGGTGTCGTTGTCGAGCACCGGGATGGTCACGACGTCGTTGACGCGCACCACGGCCTGATCAGGGCTCGCGACCGGCGGCAGGATCTTGTCGGGAGCGGGGATCGGGATGACCACCACTTCGCCCTCGGCGGTCTTCGAGCCGTTCGAGATCCGATACGTGATGCGCACCTGTTCATCGAGCGCGCCCTGATCGCCGATGCGGAGCGACTCGTGGTTCAGCACTGACACCGAGATGCCGCTGCCAGGTTCGACGCTGACCGACTGGATGACGAGGATTCCGCCGGACGGGTCGGTGTCGTTGTTGAGCACGCCCAGCAGCACTTCGCCGCCGGTGGGCAGCAGCGCCACGTCACGCACCGCTACCGGCGGAAGGTCCTGCTCCGCGGCGTCGGCGACGTCGATTCGTACGATCCCGGGGACGCCGTTCGGTCCTGCGGCGACCTCGTAGAGCACGTAGTAGACGCCTGGGGACGGCGCGCTGAACGTGAAGGTCTTGTTGGGGTAGTCGGGGACGATGGTCGCGCCGGGCGTCTCGTCTCCGTTGACGCGGGTCAGTCGCAGCGGCTCGCGGCCGGAGCTGGAGTCGTTGGCGAGCGGCGAGACGGTGACCTGCTCGCCGACGCGCGTCATCACGTGGTCGGCGTTCGTCTTCGGCAGGGTCGATCCCGACGGGCGGACGTCGAGCACGAGAGTGCCGGTTGCGACCTCGCCGAGCGCGTCGGCGACCATCACCTGGACTTCCTTGCGGCCCTGCAGGCTCGCGGTGGCGCGGTAGGTGATCTGTCCGTCGGTGGTGAACTCGACCTCGTCGCCGGGGGCCGCGACGACGTCGCTGAGGTAGATGTCGTCGCCCTCTGGATCGATCCAGTCGGGCAGCACGTTGTAAGAGACGGTGCCGCCGGTCTCGATCGCCAGGGTCGTGGTGCGCTTCGGCTTCGGGGCGGTGTTGGTGTCCCAGTCCTTCACCGAGAGGCTGACGTTCGCGGTGTCGGTTCCGCCACGGCCGTCGTTCACCTCGTAGGTGAAGGATGCCGCGCCCGAAGCATCCTCCTCGACAGCGATCTGCAGCGAACCGCCGTCGTAGATCGGCTGCACGGACCCGACCGAGGGCTGCTGCTCGGCGAGCGAGGCGACCAGCACGTCGCCGTCCGGGTCGTTGTCGTTGTCGAGCACGGGCAGCGCCGTCGTCTGACCGGGGCGCACGCCGAAGTCGTCGTTCTCCGCCACGGGAGGCGTGTTGACGTCGGTGCGCACGGGGAGGGTGGTCTCCACCGTCTCCTGCGTGGTGTCCTCTTCGTCCTCGGTCTCGCCCTCTGGCGGGGTCAGGTCGTTCCAGTTGTCGACCTGCTGGAGGCTCTCGTCGGCGAGCCAGGCGGCGCCGCCGACGGTGTCGTTCAGGATGATCACGTTGCGGTTGACGCGGAAGGTCAGCGACGCCGACTGCTCTACGCCGGGGATCTGCTCCAAGACGTCATCGCCGTCACCCGGGCACTCGCGCACGAACGTTCCGGAGCCTGACCATGCTCCGTAACTGCAGCCGAGCAGCGACACGGGAGCGGCCGGCGTGCCGTTGCCGCCGGACTTGGTCACGGCGGGCTCGCTGCCGTCGAACGGCACATCGATCAGCTGCGACGCCGTCGCGACGGTCACACCGTCGGTCGCGGCCGACGCGTACTGCAGAACGGCGCTGTCGGCCTCGGGGATCTCGGTGCTGAAGCCGCCAGGTGTCATGACCGCACTGTCGGCGGGCGAGAGGACGACCGGTGTGGTGCCGACGGCGGTGATCGTGGGCGCCACGGAGGCGTCGAGCCCCTCGAGCGGTGCGGTCGAGGGCTCGAGCGCCTCGCCCTCGTTGTCGACCGGGACCGTGACGACCTCTGCACCCTCGCCGGAGACCGCGTACACGGTGCCGTCCTGCCCCACCGTGACATCGGAGTTCTTGCCGAGCTCGACGAGCGGGTCTGCTCCCTGCAGCTCGAAGCCGGAGATCGCCTTGACGGGGAGCACCCAGAGGTCACCGGAGTCGGTGTCGAGGATCGCGGCGGTCTGTGCGCCGAGTGCGACCTTCGCCGAGCCGGGAATCGTGGTGGCGTCGCCCAGGGAGACCCGAGCGGGATCGACGGCCGTGAGGGTGCCGTTGGTGCGGTCGGTGACGAGGATCGTGGACTCGTCCTGCAGGATGTCGAAGCTCTCACCCGTGGTGCGCAGTCCGCCGTCGAGCAGGGTGGACTCGTTGTTGAAGTGGCCGACCATCAGCGCGGACGACTTCGTGATCCACACGCCGCCGTCGTTCAGATCGACCTTGGTGGTGGGGTTGCCCTCATACGCGAAGGCGAGAGTGCCGATGGCGACGACTGCGGCCGTGACACCTGCCACCGAGGCGGCGGTCTTCGGCTTCGCGCGCAACCATGACAGCGCCTTCATCGTCAGTAATCCCCCCGGTATACGTCGCGCGTCGTCCTCGGCAGCTGAACTGCGCGCGACACACCGGGTTCATACTAACCGGCGCACCTGAAGCGCTCGACGGGGAGAAATACCCATCCGATCAGGTGAAGTGCCCGCGTGGTTGCAGGCTCTCATCCGGTCAGGCCGCGCGCCAGCATCCCTCGACGTGGTCGTCGACCATGCCCGCCGACTGCATCAGGGCGTACATGGTCGTCGCACCGACGAAACGGAATCCCCGTCTGCGCAGCTCCTTGCTCATGGCGGTCGACTCCGCCGTGACCGCGGGCACGTCATCGAAGGAACGCGGGCGGATGCCGGGCGATGGCGCGAACGACCACATCAGCTCGTCGAGCTCGCCCTCGGCCATCTCCGCGACCAGGCGCGCGTTGCCGATCGTGGCGAGGATCTTCGCGCGATTGCGGATGATCCCGGCGTCCTGCATGAGGCGCTCGATGTCGTCCTCGCCGAAGGCGGCGACGCGCTCGGGGTCGAACCCGTCGAACACCTCGCGGAACCGCGGGCGCTTGCGGAGGATCGTGATCCAGCTGAGGCCGGCCTGGAAGCCCTCCAGCGACATCTTCTCGAACAGTGCACGGTCGCCGTGCAGCGGAACGCCCCACTCCTCGTCGTGGTACCGCTGGTACTCGGCATCCGCCCCGGCCCACGCGCATCGCGCGCGCCCATCGGAGCCCGCGATCAGTGAGGTCATCCTCTCAGCCTATGCACCGCGAGAATTGCTTTGCCGCACGAGAATGCCGCTGGCAGCGTCATTCTCGGCGTGCAAAGCAATTCTCGGGTGGGGTGGGGCTACTTCTTCGCGGCCTTCTTCATCGCCTTCTCGGACAGCGGGGCCTCGCCGGATGCCGCGAGCGCGGCGTAGTACTCGCGGGCCTCATCCTGCCGCTGCTGCTCGGCACCGCTCGCGATGGGAGCGCGCACGTGCTCGGGCTCGTAGCCGAAGGCGTTCACGAGGTCGAGGGCGTGCGGGCGCAGCCGCAGGCACAGCCGGTCGATATAGCTCGAGACGGCGGCGGCGCGCTGCGTGGAAAGCCGGCCGTTGATGATGTGCCAGGCGAGGTGCTTCTCGATCAGCTGCAGGCCGAACAGGTCGCGCAGCCAGGTGAGCACCTTGCGGGTGTCCTCGTCGGGGATGCTGTTCACGGCATCCGTGAACGCTTCCCACTGCAGCAGCTCTCCGTGCGCCCTGGCAGCCTCGATGAGGTCGGCCTGGTTCTCGTTGAACAGCTTCTCGCCGAGCACCTTGTCCTTGCCGGCCGGGCGCAGGCGGCCGGCGATGTCGGCGACCATCTGCTGCACGCGGTCGGCGAGCAGCTCGTGCTGCTGCTCCGCGCGCAGGCCGTTCTCGACCGAACGGGCGACCTGCCCGAAGTCGGCGATGTTCTGACCGAAGCGGCGCAGGCCGGCGCCGTGGAACACCTTGCCTGCGGTCTGGCCGACGGCGTACTTGGCGAGCGCCGCGGCATCCTTGTCCTTGAACTGCTTCGCGAAGTCGGTGAGCAGGCGCTTGCCGACCAGCTGCAGCAGCACGTTGTTGTCGCCCTCGAACGTCGCGTAGATGTCGAGGTCCGCTCGGAGTCCGACCAGGCGGTTCTCGAACATGTAGCCGGCGCCGCCGCAGGCCTCGCGCGCCTCCTGCAGCGTGTCCAGCGCATGCCAGGTCGACAGCGGCTTGAGCGCCGCGGCGAGCGTCTCGAGGTCTTCGCGGTCGTTCGGGGTGTCGGTGCGCCCCGAGAAGACGCCGTCGAACTTCTGCAGGAACTCGTCGTGCGCGAAGATCTGCGCGTACGTGGTCGCCAGGCGCGGGAGCAGACGGCGCTGGTGCTTGCCGTAGTCGAGGAGCACGACCTCCTGCCCGTCGGCGCCGTCGAACTGGCGACGCTGCGTCGCGTAGGTGATCGCGATGTGCAGGCCGAGGGCCGATCCCCAGGATGCCGCGCCATCGAGGGACACGCGCCCCTGCACCAGGGTGCCGAGCATCGTGAAGAAGCGACGGCCGGGGCTGTCGATCGGGCTGGTGTAGTTGCCGTCCGCGTTGACGTCGCCGTACTTGTTCAGCAGGTTGGTGCGCGGAATGCGCACGTGGTCGAAGGAGAGCCGGCCGTTGTCGATGCCGTTGAGCCCACCCTTGAGGCCGTCGTCCTCGCGGCCGATGCCGGGCAGGTCGTTGCCGTCCTCTCCGCGCAGCGGGACGTAGAAGCAGTGCACGCCGTGGTTGACGCCGTTGGTGATGAGTTGCGCGAAGACCGTGGCGGCGATGCCATGCAGGGCGGCGTTGCCGAGGTACTCCTTGGTGGCGCCGCGGAACGGCGTGTGGATGACGAACTCGTCGGTCTCGGGGTCGTAGGTCGCGGTCGTGCCGGCAGCAGCGACGTCGGATCCGTGGCCGATCTCCGTCATCGCGAATGCGCCGGGAATCGAGAGGTCCATGACTCCGGGCAGCCACTTGCGGTGGTGCTCGGCGGTGCCGAGCTGGTGGATCGCCGAGCCGAACAGGCCCCACTGCACGCCGGCCTTGATCTGCAGACTCGGGTCGGCCGCGACGAGCTCCTCGAAGCCGGAGATGTTGGCGCCGTTGTTCTCCTCGCCCCCGAACTCCTTCGGGAAGGCACGGTGCACGGACTTGTTCTCGACCAGGAGGTGCAGTTGGCTGAGCACGCGTTCGCGGTGCTCGTCCTTGCCGAGTTCGTCGATGCGCCAGAACGCGGAGTCCTTGATCATCTCGCGTGCGGTGCGGCGGGTGTCGGCCCAGGTGCCCAGCAGCAGGTCGTTCACGCGCTCGACGTCGATGCGCGGGTTGTTGTCTTCGATGGACCGCGAAGTGCGGACGGCGGCGTCGACCATGGTGTTTCCCCTCAGAGAGAAGTAAGGATGCTTCAACCGTAGGAGTCCTCCAACGCGCAGCAAAGCTCCCTGTGCGATCCCTCCAACGCGGTCGGCGCCTGAGGCGCGGCCCCGTTGTCGCGAGCCGACAGGTCGCGGCCCTCGCGGGCGCGCCGGGCCCATGCTGTATCGATCGTGTCGGCTACGGCTCGCGACACCCGACGCTTTCGATACAGCATCCGAGCGGGCGGCCCGCGAACGCGCCGGGGGACGCGAAGATGGGGGGATGAGCGAGAAGTACCGGACCGAGGCGAGCAACGGCGACGGCGGCGCAGGCATCAGCAGCGTCACGGGCGGACTTAGCGTCGCGGTCGCGTCGCCGCTGAACCCCGACCGCGATCCTGCCGCCAGCAACCCGGAGCAGCTGCTGGCGCTGGCCTGGGCGACCTGCCTGAACGCCACGGCACGCGTCTTCGTCGACCGCGAGCGCCGCAGCGCCGTGCGCGTCGAGGTCGAACTGCACGATGCGGCCGAAGGCCCCGGCTACGAGTTCCACGTCGACGCCTATCTGTCTGTCGAGGGCGCCGACAATGCCGAAACCGAGCGGGTGCTCGCGCAGGCGCACGCCCGCTGCCCCGTTTCGAAGCTGCTGAAGGACGCCGCGACCGTTCGCGTGCATGTGGAGGAGTACGCCGTCAGCTGAGCAGCCGGTCCACCTCGCGCCATACCCGGGCGGCGGCGTCGGCATCCAGGAACCGGCGGAACGGCGCGCGCGGCACCGGCGCACCCCACAGTCCGAACGGACCGGAGGGCGCGAACATCACCGGTGCATCCGCCTCGGACGTCGCGGCGTCGAACGCGGTCTGCGCAGCGGTCGCCGGAGCATTCCCCACTCGGTGCACGGCCCAGTTCACGAGGTCCTGGGGCAGCAGCGCCCGCACGGGTGCGGCGATCGCGGTGCCGGGGACGACACCGGGATGGCTGAGGTTCACCGTGATCCGGCCGCTCCGCCGCGCGAGTTCCAGACCGAACAGGCTGAGCGCGAGCTTCGACGCCGCGTAGGCGCGGTACGGGCTGTACCGCCGCGCTCCGTTCAGATCGTTCCAGTCGATTCGCGCACGCGCCGCGGCGATGCTGGTCTGCACCACGACGCGCGCGCGTGATCGCTCGAGCAGCGGCAGGATGCCGCGGATCAGAGCCGCGTGCCCGAGGAAGTTCGTCTGGAAGTGGAGCTCGAAGCCGTCGGCGGTGAGATGACGCCGCCGGTCGCCGAGCAGCACCACCCCGGCGTTGAGCACGCAGATGTCGATGGCCGCTTCCTCGCGGAGGCCCGCAGTCAGGGCGTCGACGGAATCGAGGCGCGCCAGGTCGAGGTCGTGCAGCACGATGCGAGCATCGCGCACTGTCTCGCGGATGCGCTCGATCGCCGCTTCGCCCTTCGCGCGGTTGCGCACAGGCATGATCACGTCGGCCCCGGCATCCGCCAGCATCCGCACGATCTCGAGGCCGACACCGTCGCTGCCGCCAGTGACCAGCGCCGTGCTCCCGGCGAGGCGCGCACGGGAGGCAGTCATTTCAGTTCGCCGCGATCACCGCGAGCACGGCATCGCCGTACGCCTCGCGCTTCTTCTCGCCGATGCCGGTGATGCCGTCGAGATCGCCCTGGGATGCCGGACGGATCTCGGCGAGCGCCCGCAGGGTCGCATCGCCGAACACGATGTACGCCGGCTTGCCGATCTCCCTCGCGGTCTCGGCACGCCAGACCCTCAGCGCCTCGAACAGCGAACGGTCGCCCTCGGCCACGGCATCCGACGCCGCCGACGTCTTGCGTGCGCGGCCACCGCCGGCCCGGCCCCCACCCGTTCGACCCATCGTGTCCTTGCGCAGCGGGACCGCCATCTCGCCCTTCAGCACGCCGGTCGCCGCCTCACCGGGCGCGAGCGTGCCGTAGTCGCCCTGGGCCACGAGGATGCCGCGGGCGAGCAGCTGCCGCACGACGCTGCGCCAGTCCTGGTCGGACAGGTCGGCTCCGATGCCGTAGGTGGCGAGGCCGTCGTGCTTCTGCTGGCGGATGCGGTCGTTCGAGGATCCGCGCAGGATGTCGATCAGGTGCCCGGCGCCGAACGCCTGATTCCTCTCACGCTTCAGCCGGACGATCGTGGAGAGCAGCTTCTGCGCCGGCACCAGACCGTCGAACGTGTCGGGCTTCTCGAGGCAGGTGTCGCAGTTGCCGCAGGCCCCGGATTCCTGACCGAAGTAGTTCAGCAGGTTCTGCCGACGGCACTCGACCGTCTCGCACAGCGCGAGCATGGCGTCGAGGTGCTGCCCCATCCGCATCTTGAACGTGCGGTCGCCCGGCGACTGGTCGATCATGCGACGCTGCTGCACGACGTCGCCCAGACCGTATGCCATCCAGGCCACGCTCGGTTCGCCGTCGCGGCCGGCGCGACCGGTCTCCTGGTAGTAGCCCTCGACGGACTTCGGCAGGTCGATGTGCGCGACGAAGCGGACGTCGGGCTTGTCGATGCCCATGCCGAACGCGATCGTGGCGACCATCACGACGCCGTCCTCGCGCAGGAACCGCGACTGGTTCGCGGCGCGCACCTCGGCGGGGAGGCCCGCGTGGTACGGCAGGGCGTCGAGGCCCTGGGCGGCGAGGTAGGTCGCAGTCTGCTCGACGGATTTGCGGCTGAGCGCGTAGACGATGCCGGCGGCACCCTCGGGCATCGAACGGACGAAGGAGACCAGCTGCTTGCGCGGGTCGACCTTGGGCACGATCCGGTACTGGATGTTCGGGCGGTCGAAGCTCGCGACGTAGTGCGCGGCGTCGTCGAGGTGCAGGCGCTCGGTGAGTTCCTGGTGCGTGGCGCGAGTGGCCGTGGCCGTGAGGGCCATCCGCGGGACGCCGGGGAACCGTTCGCCGAGGTCGCCGAGCGCGAGGTAGTCGGGGCGGAAATCGTGGCCCCACTGCGACACGCAGTGGGCCTCGTCGATGGCGATGACGCTGAGGACGCCGCGCTGCAGGAGGCGCGTGGTCGCCGGCGACGACAGCCGCTCGGGTGCGACGTAGATGAGGTCGAGCTCGCCGGCGAGGTACGCGCGCTCCACCTCGGCGCGCTCGCTCGCGGCCTGGGTCGAGTTCAGGTACGCCGCGTTCACGCCGTTCGCGCGCAGCGCGTCGACCTGGTCGTGCATGAGCGCGATGAGCGGGCTGATCACGAGGCCGGTGCCCTCGCGCACGAGCGCGGGCACCTGATAGGTGATGCTCTTTCCGCCACCGGTCGGCATCAGGACCACGGCATCCCCGCCGCCGATCACCTGCTCGACGATCGCCGCCTGGTCGCCGCGGAAGGCGTCGTATCCGAAGACGGTGTGCAGCGCCTCGCCTGCGGTCGCGTAGCGGGACGGGGTCGCCTTCGGCGGGGCGGATGCCGGCGCCGCCGCACGCACGGGCGTCGAAGGCCCGTCGCCCCAGTCGAGGGGAGGCTCGTAGCCGGCGCCCTGCGGCTGCCAGTCCATCTCTTCGGGAGGGGGTGCGTCATCCCACGGCCCTTCGACAGGCTCAGGGGCCGTGAGATCCCAGGGCAGATCCTCGTACGGGTCACCAGGATTCTGCGGCATCCCTCCAGCGTAACGACCCGCGCCGACAACGAGCGTCGTAGGGTGTGGATGAGAGCAAGGGAGCAGCCATGACCGACGAGCCCACTGTCACCCGCAATGCCGAGAACTCGCGCTACGAGATCCATCTCGGCGACACCCTGGCCGGCTTCGCCGAGTACAAGGAGCGTCCCGGCGAGATGCTGTTCACGCACACCGAGGTCGACCCCGCATTCCAGGGGAAGGGTCTGGCACCGGTTCTCGCGGCTCAGGCGCTGGCGGACACCGTGGCATCGGGCGCCACGATCGTCCCCTACTGCCCGTACATCGCCCGCTACCTCAAGCGCAACGAGGTCGAGGGTGCGAACATCCGCTGGCCGCAGCTGCCGGACGACCCCGCCGGATCGAACGCGTCATGATCGGCGAGCGCAGCATCCTGCTCGAACCCCGCGAGGTGCCACTGGGTGGCGTGCGCGGCATGAGCGTGCTGCGCACCCTGCCCAACCGCGACATCCCGACGGTCGGCGCGTGGTGCTTCCTGGACCGGTTCGGTCCCGACGAGGTGCGCATGCGGGTGGAGCCGCACCCGCACATCGGCCTGCAGACCGTCACCTGGCCGCTGGTCGGCGAGCAGCGGCACCGCGACTCGGAGGGCAGCGACGTCACTCTCAGGCGCGGGCAGCTGAACCTCATGACCGCGGGCGACGGCATCTCTCACTCGGAGTATTCGGTCGGCGACGGGCCCGTCCCGCTGGATGCGCTGCAGTTCTGGGTCGTGCTGCCCGAGTCGGCTCGGCGCGGAGCACCGGGCTTCGAGCAGCACACGTCGCTGCCTTCCGTGATGCTGCCCGCAGATTCCGGATCGGATGCCGACGCCACAGTGGTGCTGGGCGAGTTCGCGGGAGTCCGCTCCCCCGCGACCGTGCACACCCCGATCGTCGGCGCGGAGATCGCGCTCGCGGCCGGGAGTCGCGTGACCCTGCCGTTCGATCCCGCGTGGGAGCATGCCATCGTGTTGGTCGAGGGCGACGTGACGGTGTCGGTTGCGGGCGACGACCGGATGCTCGCGCAGAACGACATGCTCTACCTCGGCGATTCCCGCACCTCGGTGACGGTGTCGAGCACGGACGGTGCGCTCGTGTTCGTGCTCGGCGGCGAGCCGTTCGAGGAGGACCTCGTGATGTGGTGGAACTTCGCCGCCCGCACGCACGACGAGATCGCGCAGGCACGTTCGGACTGGGAGGGTGCCGCGGCATCCGCTCGTTTCGGCACCGTCGTGAATCACGGCGACGAGCGCATCCCGGCGCCCGAGCTGCCGCACGTCACCCTGAAGTCACGGCACCGCCGGATCTGACGGGGTACCGCCTCGCGGGTGACGGACGCCCCGAGAACTCGAGACGCCCGTCACCCGGCTGCGGTTACTCCGCGTCGACCGTGACGATCGTCCGCACGGCGGAGTCGCCGTACTGCACGACTCCGAGGTAGCGCGTGCCCGCCGTGAGCCCGCTCCAGCTGAGCTCGTAACCGGTCGCCTGCCCCTGCGTCGCCGCGATCGGGTTCGGCGTCGCGGTGAACGCGCCCTCACCCGACGGTGCGACGTTGGCGTAGGTCATGTCCCACGTCATCGGGGCCGTCGTGGAGTACACGTTCGCGACGACCAGGTACGTCCCCGCGGTCGGCGTCGGGAGCGTGACCCGCTCATCGGCGGATGCCGTCGCCGACTGCCACACCTCGTAGTAGCGCAGGTCGTCCGGCGCCACCACGCGGTACACGGTGAGGTCGAGGTCGCTGCCCTCGTCGTCAGAGGAGTCGAGGTCGAAGCGGGACAGCGCCGTGCCCTCCGGCACGTCGACGATCCACGAGACGTCCTTGTTCGCGTCACCGGAGTTCTCGTCGCCCGAGTGCCCCTCGACCGGGTGGTCGGAGTCCGTGAGCAGCTCGAACGGCGTGAGCCCTGCGAGGTTCAGCGGCAGCTCGCCGTCGATGCCCGGCGTGATCTCCACGGTGGTCGAACCGTCGACCCCTGCGCCCTCGACCTCGGCGGGCGCGTCGGCGGTCACGGGGAACACCGCGATCGGCGTTCGCACCGAGTTCTTCTTGCTCGTCCAGGTCAGCGAGCCGGTGGCCCACTGTTCGACGGGAGCGCTCTCGTTGTCGAACGTCACGGTGTACGTCGCCGTCTCGCCGGCTCCGCCGAACGTCAGGGTCGATGGCTCGACGCTCACACCGACTCCAGGCAAGTCGGCGTGCGCCGTGAAGGTGCCCGCCTCGGTGGAGGTCACCGTGCGGGTGACGGACTGTGCGCTGGCCAGCTTGCCGATCGAGATCGACGCGAGGTTCAGGTCGCTGCCGTCGATCGGCTCGACGCCGTCGAACTCCGCCAGCCCCTTGCCCTCGAGGAACGCCGCCCAGTCGGCGACGCCGTTGAGATACAGCAGACCCGGGTCGAAGAATCGCGTCGGATCCACCTGACCTGCACCCTGCTGGAACGGGTCGGTGTTCTTCGAGCCGTCGGCGTTCACGGTGTCGTAAGCGGTGGTCATCATCGCCGACTTCACCTCGCCCGGCGTCGCGGTCGGACGCTCGCCGAGGTACAGCGCGCCGAGACCGGCGATGTGCGGCGCCGCCATCGATGTGCCGGAGAGGATGCCGAAGGTCGGCTTGTCCTTGCGCGCGTTGTTGGTCGCGGCGAGGATCGCGACTCCTGGAGCTGCGATGTCCGGCTTCATGACATCGCTGCCGTCAGCCTGCATGGGTCCACGGCTCGAGAAGCCGGCGATCTGCGGAACCGGGGTCACCTCGCCGGTGGTGTTCTCGCCGGTCAGCGTGATGGGGCGATCGACTCCGCCCTGCACATACGCGAGCACGGCCTCGCGATGCGCGGCCGCGAGATGGACGGTCGGCACGACATGAAAGTCGTTGTCCAGCGAGTCGGAGCCGCCGGGCACGTTGACGAGCACCATGCCGACGCCGCCGGCGTCCTTCACGACCTGCGATTTCTCGGCGCGGGCGTTGCTGCCCCGGTCGCAGACGACGATATGCCCGGCGGCCTTCGCCGGGTCCAGCGTGTCCGGCAGGCAGAGCTGCGCGTCCGCCGCGCCGGCGGCCGCCGCATCACCCGCATAGATCGACGGCTCGGTGATCGTCTTCCCGAACGGCACCGAGACGGATGCTCCGGCCTGCGCGAACCCGTCGAAGCTGACGGTCCCCTCCCAGGTCGGGATCGTGGATGCCGCGACCGTGGTGTACCAGGGCGACGCGTGATCGGCGGTGACGGCATCCGGTCCGGCATTGCCGGCACTCACCGAGACGAACACGCCCGCCGCCGCGGCATTCAGGAACGCGATGTCGTCCGGCTGCAGCACGGACGTCGCCGCGCCCCCGCCGATCGAGTAGTTGATCACGTCGACGCCGTCGGCGACCGCCTGATCGATCGCGGCGATGAGGTCGCTGAGCGCGCAGATGTCGTCGTCGGTGACAGCCGGGTCGGGTCCGACGTAGCAGGCCTTGTAGGCTGCGACCTTGGCTGCGGGCGCGACGCCGGAGATCTTCCCCAGCTTGACTCCCCCGACCGTCGCCTTGACGCCGAACTCACCGGCAGCCGTGCTCGCGGTGTGCGAGCCGTGCCCGTCGCCATCGCGCGGGGACAGGTAGTCGTACTGGAAGTCGAACCCGGCCGCCGCCGCACCCGTCGAGAAGTACTGGGCGCCGATCAGCTTGGTCGTGTAGTCGTGCTTGTCCCAGTCCTGGCCCTCGACGATGGCGCTGCGGAACTGCGTGCCGTCCGACTTGTCGAAGTAGACGTAGGACCCGTCGCTGTACGGCTCGCCCCTGTCCTGCTTCGGCTTCTTCTGCTTCTTCAGCTTCTTGCCGTCGAACGCAGGATGCTCCGGCGCGATGCCGGTGTCGATGACGCCGACCACGACGCCCTCGCCGGCGTGCTTCACGCCACCGGTCGCCTCCCACACGCCGCCCTTGCCCTTGGCGTCGTCGCCGAGCCCGAGGAAGTCGGTGGAGGACTGTGCGTCGGGGTGCCGGATCTCGTCGGGGAAGACGCCGAGGACGTCCTTGGACGCGCGGAGCGCGTCGACCTGATCGCCGGTGAGGTCTGCGCTGAAGCCGTTGAGAGTCACCTGATACGCGACGTCAGGGGTGACGCCTTCGGATGTCGCGAGCTTGCGCTGCTCGTTCTCCAGGTGCGCGATGTACTTCTGCGAGTCCGCGGAGTGCGCGTCGAGCGACTTGCCCGGGTTCGGCTTCGTGCGGCGGAGACCGTTCGTGTCGCCCTCGTACGTGGCCAGCGGATCGGCCTTCATGACGACGATGTAATGCCCTGGCGTCCCCTCGACGGGTGTCGGATGTGTCACCCCCTCGACGCCTGCGTAGCTCGCGGTTGCCGAGGTTCCGATGACGAGTGCGGCGAGTGTGATGCCGACCGTCAACCGGAGGGGTGATCGACCCATTTGTCTGCTCCGATGGTTGTGATGCGCGGCCTCGTCGCCGCACAGTCGATCAACCTAATGCGCGATCACGGGGCGCACCATTGGACGAATCGCCAGACGGTCTGCGATATTCGGCGAGGCGTCGGCGCCTCAGGCAGGCCGGGCCGGGGACTCGGTCTCGACGACGCCCCCGCTGTGCACCAGTCGCACCTCCACACCGCCGGCACCCCGGATCGCCGGATTCGTGCGGGCGATGGCCAGCGCGCTGTCCCAGTCCTCGGCTTCCAGGATGTACACGCCCGCGACGACCTGGTCGGTGTCGACGAAAGGCCCAGCCGTGACTCCTTCGGCGCGAATCGAGCGCGCCAGGTCTCGGGGCGTGAACGCCCAGACGGCGGTCATCACGCCGGCGGCCGTGAGTTCGTCGCCGTGTCCGTTGGGCTCGGCCAGGTCCTCCTCAGTGGCGTCGAGCGCGTGGGCTGAGTCGCCGGTATAGATCAGAACTGCGAACTGCGGCATCGATTCATCCGTTCCAGAGCAAAGGCGGTCACGACATTGTGTCGCGTCCCGCGTGATGGCACCAGCAGAACCGGCTGAGAGCGCTACGAGACGCGCACGACCAGATATCACCTCTGATCGGCGAAATTCCTCGCGAGAATCTTGACCAACCTCTTGTTGCAATCGAATCTTTGTTCTATACTGGGCGTATGGTAACGCTCAGCCCAGAGATTCAAGCACTCGAGGATTCCCTCGTGTTTCAGGGCGAGCTGCTCGACGAATGGGTCGATGTCGGCGCGAGGATCGGTGCGCTGGAGGCGGAGCGCGTGGAGCTGCTTGCGACGCGCCTCGATCTGCTGGCGCGGGAGCGCCTGTCGGGTGATGAGATCGCGTTCCGGTCGATGTGCGCCGAGTACGCGGCCGCCGGCCACGTATCGCCGTCGACTTTCGCCGCGCACATCTCGGCGGCGTGGATGCTGGCACGCACGCTCCCTGCGACCTTCGAGGCGCTCGCGTCGGGGACGATCAGCAAGCGTCACGCCGATGTCATCGTCGCCGAGGCGCCGAACGTTTCCGGGCACGGTGAGGCCGCGCACATCCGCGCCGAGTACGAGAACCGAGTGGTCCCCTTCGCGCAGCGCGAGACCGCGGCCCGGACCCGTACCGCCGCCCGCGAGATCGCCACCGCGGTGTTCCCCGAGAGCACGGCAGAGCAGCACCGCCGGGCGCGAGGGGAACGAGCAGTGACCGTCAAGCCCGACGGCGACGGCATGGCCGTTCTCACCGCGATCCTTCCCGAGGTACTCGCCTGCGCCATCCACGACCGGCTGACGCAGATGGGCAACGACGTCATCCAGGCCCGCCCGCAGGGTCAGCGCCGCCCGCGTCGCTCCACTCTCGAGAAGGTGCGCGCCGAGCGCGAGAACGCCATCGCTCGGCAAGAGCCCTCCGACCCGGCGCCGCCGACGGCGCTCGAAGACGAGTTCGTGCAGGCGCTCGAGCGCGAGTTCGACGAAGTGCCTCCGTGGGAGACCCACGATGACGACGTGGTCAGCGCAGATCTCGCGGAGGGCGCACCTGTCGTCGATCACGAGGCTGCAGCGACGGAGCACATCGACGAGCGCGACCTCGACGACCCCGACCTCACCGCATCAACGGAGAGCGGCCTGTTCCACGAGTCCACGCCGATGCACGACGGGTTCGGATCCATCGAACACGACACGCGCACTCTGGATCAGCTGCGCGCAGACATCTTCGCGGACATGCTCTTGACGACAACACCGACGAGCGTCACCGAGACAGCACTCGAGTCGGTGAAGGCCACGGTTCAGGTCACGATCTCCGCCGCAGATCTTGCGACAGGCGACGACCGCCTCGCCGAGCTCAACGGACACGGCCCGTTGGCCACCGGGGCCGCGCGAATCCTCGCGGGCCACGCGACGAGCTGGGATCGTGTCTTCCTCGATCCGCAGGGCATGGTCGTCCAGACCGACAACTACGTCCCGACGTCGGGAATGAAGCGTTTGCTGCGTGCCCGCGACCAGCACTGCCGATTCCCCGGCTGCCGCGCGCCCGCGCACCGGTGCCAGATCGACCACAACCACGATCACGCCAAGGGCGGGCCCACTGCCGTGAGCAACCTGGCCCTGTTCTGCACGAGTCATCATCCGCTCAAGCATCCCGACGTCGACGATCGAGACAGATGGACGGCGAGACAGCTCGACGGCGGGGTGATCCTGTGGACGAGTCCGCTCGGACGCACCTACACCGATGAACCGCCGCTGCGCGTGATGTTCGCCTGACCAGAGCGACGGCGATCGCGTGATCCCCGCGCTCCGTGTGATCAGCGCTCCGGCGTGTGCAACCGGGCCAGGTAGCGGTCGACCCTCGTCGGGATGCCACGGGTGTCCAGCAGCGAGACGCTCACTGTCACCGCGGTCGCCAGCGGGATGGACGAAGGCGATGACATGGATGCTCCTTGTGTGCGCGTCATTGCGTTCGTTCACGCTACGAACTCCGCGGACGCCCCGCCGGGGTTCTGGGGGCGGATGCGACGAGCGGCGTCGTCGGGGCGACGAACGGTGTTTTCCCCGGTCGCGCGCCGATCCGCGCGCACACCGCGCCACTAGGCTGAAACGGTGCCGAAGAATCGTGTGCTGTCGACTCGCGTGCTGCTGACCTGCGCCGCTGTCGGAGTTGCGACGGGGCTGGTCTCGGCGGGTTGGGCAGGCCTGCACTTCGTCGCCGCGACCGGCGCCATTCCGCTCTACGGACTCGTCCTCGGCTTCCACGTACTGCCCGGCGTGATCGCTCAGCAGGTGCTTCGCGCACCGTGGGTCGCGCTCATCACGCACGCGATCTCGGCGCTCATCGGGCTCGCCTTCGTACCTGCGATGGCCGGGCGATATCTGCTCGCGGCAGCCGTGTTCGGCGGCGTGCAGGAGGGTGTCTCGGCGCTCACCCGCTACCGCCACTGGGAACCGTGGCGATTCCTGCTGTCCTCGGCGGTCACCGGAGTCGTGATCGCAGTGCCGCTGTGGTTCGCCTTCGACGTCGCGGGCCTTCCCGCCTGGAGCGCGACCGGCTTCGGGGTGCTGTTCGTGATCGGTCCGGTGGCGTGGACGGTGGTCGGTCTGGCCATCGGAAACGCGCTTCGCCGGGCGGGCGTCATCCGCGTCTGACGCCACACCATATGCGCGTCAGGTAAGGCTCAGCTAACCTGGATCGATACCGATTCATGGGAGCCCGCTCCCCGAGCCCGTGAAGGACTGCCGTGCGCGCATCCGCGCCCCTGCTCAGCGTGCGTGACCTCTCGCTCACACACGCCGGTGCCGCGCAGCCGTCGCCCCGGGATGTGAGTTTCGACGTGCGCCCGGGCGAGGTCGTGCTCGTGCTGGGGCCGAGCGGATCCGGCAAGTCAACGCTGACACTGGCCTTGAACGGACTCATCCCGCAGTCGGTTCCGGCCGACGTCGCGGGAGCGGTCGAGGTGAACGGCCGCGACACCGTGGAGACACCAGTCGCGCAGCTCAGCTCCGACGTGGCGATGGTGTTCCAGGATCCCGACGCGCAGCTGGTCACCGGCACCGTCCTCGACGAGGTCGCCTTCGCACTCGAGAATCTGCTGCTGCCCGTCACCGAGGTGCTCTCGCGGACCGAGCAGGCGCTGCGCCGGGTGGGGCTGTGGGAGCGACGCAGCTGGAACCCCGATCGGCTTTCCGGCGGCGGACGACAGCGCCTCGCGATCGCCTGCGCCATCGCGATGGGATCGCCCCTCATCGTGCTCGACGAGCCGACCGCGAACCTCGACCCGCAGGGCATCGACGACGTCTACGACGCGCTGACCGATCTCGTGGCATCCGGCGATCGTGCCGTCATCCTCGTCGAGCACAACCTGGATGCCGCGATGCGCTTCGCGACCCGCGCGATCGTCCTGGATCAGCAGGGCCGGCTCGTCTTCGACGGCCCCGCCGACGAGGTGCTGCGCGGGCACACCGACGAGCTCATCGCCATGGGCGTGTGGCTGCCGGCCGCGACGCTCGCAGGACGGATGCTGCGTGATCGCGGCATCCTGCCGGAGGACGTGCCGCTTCCACTGACGCCGGAGGAGCTGGCGGCTGCGCTGCCGGAGGAGAGGCTTCGACTCGCTTCGCTCGCTCACCCCGTTTCGTCTTCGACGGCTTCGCCGCCTTCGCTCAACGACCCGCAACAGAACCCTTCCGGCGAGCTCAATGTCCCGCAGGATGAGGCCACGTACCGCTCCCATCGCGGGGCGTTGAGCGAGCGGAGCGAGACGAAACGGGTTGAGCGAGCCGCAGGCGAGTCGAAACCGACCTCCAGCATCATCCGAGCCCGGAACCTCACAGTGAAGCGCGGACGCTCCGAGGTGCTGCACGGCATCGACCTCGACATCCCCACCGGCTCCCTCACCGCCATCGTCGGCGCGAACGGGGCGGGCAAGACCACGCTGATCCAGTCCCTCGCCGGAGTCGTGCCGCCCCCGAGGAACCAGGTCGCGATCGACGACCTCGATCCCGGCCGTGCGGCGCCACGCGATCTCGCCGCACGCATCGGCTTCGTGTTCCAGAACCCCGAGCACCAGTTCATCGCGCACACCGTCTTCGACGAGCTCGCGCACGGCCTGCGACTGCGAGGAACACCGGATGCCGAGATCGGCGAGCGCGTCGGCGAGATGCTGGCGCGGTTCGGGCTCGAGCACAAGGCCGAGGTGCACCCGTTCCTGCTCTCCGGCGGTGAGAAGCGGCGGCTGTCGGTGGGCACCGCTCTCATCACGCGCCCTCGCGTGCTGGCGCTCGACGAACCCACGTTCGGCCAGGACCGCGCCCGCGCCGACGAGCTGCTGCGCCTTCTCGAGGGCCTGCGGGACGAAGGGACGACGATCGTCATCGTCACCCATGATCTGCAGCTGGTCGCCGACCACACCACGCACACCGTCATCCTCTCCGACGGCCGCGTGCACGCATCGGGCGGCACTGCCGAATTGTTCGCGACCGATGGCCTGTTCGAGTCGGCCGGCCTCCGACTGCCGGCGCTGCACCGTGCGCTGAACCCCGAGTTGCGTGGCATCCTCACGGAGGCTGTCCGATGACCGAGATCACCTCCCCGACGGCCACGATCGATCCGTACGCGCCGGGTGCTCCGGCATCCCCGCGGCACTTCCTGAACCATCTGAATCCGCTGGCCAAGGTGGGCGCGGTCCTCCCGGCGATGGTGCTGCTCATCTTCGTGCGCGACATCGCGACGCCGCTGCTGTTCTTCGCCCTCTCATACGCGCTGCTCCTGATCGGGGCGCGGATCACCCCGCGCACGGCCGCGTTGCTGTTCCTCGCCGTGCCGCTCGGCGTGGTCATGATCGGATTCGGCTTCTCGATCTGGGTGGATGCCGGCGGCGTCGACGACACCGCACCCTTCCTGCAGATCGGCGGATGGACGCTGTTCACCGGAGCCGTGCAGATCGGCTTCGCCACGGCGCTGCGGCTGGCGGCCATCCTCGCGCTCGCGCTGATCGGCGGGCTCACGACGACGGGGCCGGATCTCGTGCGCGCCAGCATCCAGCAGCTGCATGTGCCGTACCGGATCGGGTACACGGCGCTTGCCGCCTACCGGTTCGTGCCCCGCTTCGGCTACGAGCTCAGTGTGATCCGCGCGGCGCACCGGGTGCGGGGCCACCACGGCGGTCGCGGACCGTTCGCGCGGCTCGCACGCGGATGGGGATACATCGTGCCGCTGCTCGCCGGCGCCATCCGGCACGCCGAGCGCGTGGCCCTGGCGATGGACGCCCGCGCCTTCGGCGCGCATCCGACCCGGACCGAACGTCATCTGGTACCGTTCCGCACCCGCGACACCGTGTTCATCGTGCTCTTCGTCGCGGCATCCGCCGTGGTCTTCAGCCTCACATTCCCCTGGCAGCTCTGACAGACCCGCACACCACGAAAGGCGACCGATGGCATTCAGCAAGCTGGTGAAACCCGCCACGTCCGAACTCGTCCCACTCGAAGTGCTGCGCACCGAGCGGCTCGCGCCGCACTGGATGCGCGTCACGCTCGGCGGCGGAGAGATCGAGAAGTTCCATCCGATGGGCTACGACCAGTGGTTCCGGCTGTTCATCCCGGTCGCCGGCGACGCCGGCCTCGAACGCGTGCCGGCGAAGGCGCACAAGCTGTTCGGATACCTGAAGTTCCTGCGGATCCCTGACGGCGAGCGCCCGGTGATGCGCAACTACACCGTGCGTGCATTCCGGCCCGCGACGCCAGAGCACGGGGCCGAGATCGACGTGGACTTCGTGCTGCACGGCTCGGCCTCGAACGGCACGGCGGGGCCGGCATCCCGCTGGGCGGAGACCTGCGCGCCGGGCGACCGGGTGCTCATCATCGATGAGGGCCTCACCTTCAATCCTGAGCGCGGCACCGACCGCGTGGTGCTGGTGGGTGACGAGACGGCGCTGCCCGCGATCGCCTCGATCTGCGCATCACTGCCGGCCACGGCATCCGGCAGCGCGATCATCGAGGTGCCGACCGAGGAGGACGCACTGGAGTTCGCGCACCCCGACGGCGTCTCAGTGCAGTGGCTCGTGCGCCCGAACGACGTCGAGCCGGGGGCGCTCGCGCTGGCCACGCTGCGCGGGCTGACGCTGCCGGATACCCCGTTCCACACCTACGCGGCAGGTGAGCAGGCGCTCGCCTCAGGTGTGCGCAAGCAGCTCGTCGGCGAGCGCGGCGTCGACAGGAACACCGTCAGCTTCTGCGGCTACTGGAAGATCGGCGCCGCATCGCCGACGTCGAAGACCGCGCGCGAGAACGCGGCGGAGCCGCTCGCGTAACGCAGCTGTGCTCACAGCGACAGATGAACGCGCAGTGCTTCATCGATCGCTCCCATGAGCTCGGCGGGAACCCAGCCGACCGGACGGATGACCCGTGTCACGGAGATCGTGCGGACCTGCTCGGCCTGAGCCTTCGAGTCCCGGTCGAGACCCGTCGCATCCGTGGGAAGCAGCACCTGAAACGGGAGAACTCGCGCGGTGTTCGATGTCACCGGCAGCACGGTGATCGTCGCCTGCGAGCTGCGTGCCGCCACGCTGTTGGCGGCGTTGTTGCTGACGACCACAGCGGGACGCGTCTTGCGGGCTTCAGATCCCACCGTCGGATCGAACGACACCAGGACGATCTGGCCGCGGCGCAGCAGGCTCATGCTCATGCCGACGCGAGCCCATCGCCCGCAGCGAGGTCCCAGTCGTCGTCGTAGCCCTCCGCGTATGCCTCGGCATAGGCATCCGCCAAGCGGCTCTCGCGCAGGAGGCGCACGGCGTCGTGAATCGCAGCCGAGCGCGACGGATAGCGTCCGCTCAACGCCTCAGTCTCGAGAAAAGCCAGATCCGCGTCGCTCAGGCTGAGACTGATCTTCGTGCTTCCCATACGGCGATGCTACTCCGGTAGCACCACTGGTGCCACCGCAGTGCAGGACGATTCGCTTGCGGGTCAGCGCTTGCCGGCGATCTGACGCGACACGATGTCGCGCATGATCTCGTTCGTGCCGCCGTAGATGCGGTGCACGCGGGCGTCGAGGAACGCGCGCGCGATCGGGTACTCGGTGATGTAGCCGTAGCCGCCGTGCAGCTGCACGCAGGTGTCGAGGATCTCCCACTCGCGGTCAGTGGTCCAGAACTTGACCTTGGCAGCCTCTTCGCCGGTGAGCTTCTTGTCCTTGTAGGCCAGCAGCGCCTTGTCGAGGTAGGCCCACATGACGTCGACGGTGGTGGCGACATCGGCCAGCTTGAACCGGGTGTTCTGGAAGTCGATGATGCGCTCGCCGAACGCCTCGCGGTCCTTCGTGTACGCGACGGTCCAGTTCAGGGCCGCCTGCGAGGCGGAGGCCGCGGCGATGCCGATCGACAGTCGCTCGAGCGGCAGGTTCATCATCAGCTGGATGAAGCCCTGGCCCTCCTTGCCGCTGATGAGATTCTCCTCGGGCACGAAGACGTCGCTGAACGACAGCTCAGCGGTGTCGTGGCCGTGCGAACCCATCTTGTTGAGCTTCTTGCCGTGGTCGAAGCCCTCCATGCCGTTCTCGATGATCACGAGGCTGAAGGCGTCGGGACGGTTGCCCTCGCCGGTCTTGACGAAGGTCACGACGATGTCGGCGGTCTTGCCGGAGGAGATGAACGTCTTGGCGCCGTTGACGATGTAGCCGCCGTCGGTCTTCTTCGCGGTCGTCTTGATGCCGCGAAGGTCGGATCCGGCACCGGGCTCGGTCATCGCCAGGGCGCCGAGGATCTCACCCGTGGCCATGCGGGGCAGCCACTTCTCCTTCTGCTCCTGCGTGCCCATGTGCACGAGGTAGGGGACGGCGAGGTCGTCCTGGATGCCGAAGGCTCCGGCGAGCGAGCCGGCTCCCGCCCCGATGACCTCTTCGTTGACGATCGCGCGGAACCGGTAGTCCTGCAGCATCCCGGCGCCGCCGAACTCTTCGGGGACGGAGAGCCCGATGACGCCGGCCTCGCCTGCGGCGCGCATCGTGTCGCGGTCGATCTCGCCGGCGGCATCCCACCGCTCGATGCTCTCGGTGCTCACGTGGCGCTTGACGAAGTCCTTGACCAGGTCGCGGAATGCCTCGTGGTCCTCGTCGTAGATGTCGCGTTCCATGCCGTCCTCCCGAACGTGTCTGGCGTCTTTGCTCCGGCGAGTCTATTGCGGAGGACGGATGCCGCGGCAGGGCATTGTGAGAATGCATCCCGTGATGCGTGAGACCGGGTTCCGCGTTTGTGGGAAGCCACAGATCGGGCTCTCGCGGGGTCAGTGCGCGTAGTCGGGGGCCGCCGGCAGACCGAAGAACTCCTCGAGCGTGTGGAATCCGCCCTCGTGGTACGCGCTCGCGAGCGCGGGGCCGACGTAGCGAAGGTGCCACGGCTCCGGCTCGTACCCTGTCGTACCGGTTGCGCCTGACTCGTACCGGACGATGAAACCGTGCTCCCAGGCGTGCTCGGAGACCCATTCGCTCTCGGGGGTTCCGCCGAACGCACCGATCGGGCCGCAACCGCCGCCGCACGCGACGACGTCGACCGCGAGTCCGGTCTGGTGCTCGCTGAACCCGGGACGCGCGGAGCCCAGTTCGGCCGCTTCCCGCCCCTGCGAGCTCACCTGTCCGACATAGTTCGAGACCTGCAGTTGATAGGAGCGATACGCGTTATTCATGCCGATCGTGCCGGCGCCCGACGCCTCGAGGGCCCCAGCCATCGCACCGAGAGCCGTCGCGGCATCCTCGCGGATCAGGTGCGACGGCGTCGTCATGCGGATCGGCCCCTCGATGAGACCTGCGGGCTCGAACTCGGCGGGCACGACCGCAGACGCCTTGTTCACCACCACCCATCGCCGCTCGGGATCGGCCAGCGATATGCAGGGGGCGTTGTCTGCGGCGACGGCATCCCGGAACGCCTCGCCCCCTCCGAAGGCCGCGATCACGGCCTCGTCGTCACCCGATGCCAGGGCGTCGGTCACCGCCGGCTCGGCGCACGGATCGACGGCATCCACGGTCGCGCGATCGACTCCGGGAAGCTGAGCGGCGACCATCGGCACCGGCGGTGCGACGTCGCCCGCCGGCAGCACGTCGGCCAGCGCCCACAGCGCACCGAGCGCAGTCACGGCCAGCCCGATCGGGAGAGCCACTGCCAGCACGCGAGGAGGGCGCGACGCGTGCCGAGGGTGCCTGGCGTCGCTCATGGTTCCATTCTCCCCCCTGCGCCTGATCGAACATAGTTCACAGTCGGCGTTGACTTAACCTCGATTCTTTGTTCGAATGAACGTATGCGATGGCAGGGACAGACGCTCGAAGACACGGATGCCGCCGCGCTCCCCGGCCTCGAGAATCGCACCGGGATCGTGCGCTCGGTTTCGACGCCGGAGTTCGCGGGCATGACGTTTCACGAGGTGCTGGCGAAATCGGCGCTCAATCACGTGCCCGGCGGATCGCGCATGCCGTTCAGCTGGACGATCAATCCGTACCGTGGATGCAGTCATGCCTGCCTCTATTGCTTCGCCCGCGGCACGCATCAGTACCTCGACCTCGACGGCGGCGGAGACTTCGACTCGCAGATCGTCGTGAAGACCAACGTCGCCGAGGTGCTGCGGCGAGAACTGCGGCGCGGCACCTGGCAGCACGAGACCGTGGCACTCGGCACGAACACCGATCCGTACCAGCGGGCCGAGGGGCGCTACCGGCTCATGCCCGACATCATCCGCACGCTCGCCGAGTCCGGCACGCCGTTCTCGATCCTCACCAAGGGCACGCTGATCCGCCGCGACATACCGCTGCTCGTCGACGCCGCCCGATTCGTGCCGATCGATGTGCAGATGTCGATCGCGATGTACGACGACGAGCTGCAGCGCTCGGTCGAACCGGGGACACCCTCGACCCAGGCTCGCCTCGACACAGTGCGCGCGCTGACGGACGCAGGTTTCCGTGTCGGCGTGTTCCTCATGCCGGTGCTGCCGCATCTGACCGACTCCGTCGCGCACATCGACCACGCGCTGCGACGCATCAGCGCCTCCGGCGCCGACCACGTCATCTACGGCGCGCTGCACCTGCGGGCCGGCGTGAAGCCCTGGTTCATGCAGTGGTTGGAGCGCGAGCATCCGGAGCTCGTGTCGTCGTACCGCGGGCTGTATCCCGGCACTGCCGCGGATGCGCCGAAGGCCTACCGGCAGTGGCTCGCGAAGCGCATCCGGCCGCTGATCCGCGCGCACGGGCTGGAGGCGCGGCACTCCGACGACGCGTACCCGTCGCGCACGCTCACGCGGCCCGCCGTGCTGACTCCCGCGGCACCGCAGCCGCAGCCTCAGCCGATGCTGTTCTGACAGCGGGCGGGAGGCCCGGCCACGCGTAGGCTCGAGACCATGGCAATCGGCTCGACGATCTACACGTTCACGGTGCAGCTGGCGGACATGGATCGCGGCGTCTACGACGACTTCACGCTCCGCGCGGCGCGGCATCCTTCCGAGACCGATGCCTACATGGTGACCCGGCTCCTCGCCTACTGCCTCGAGTACGCCGAGGGGATCGCCTTCGGCGAGGGCATCTCGTCCACCGAGGAGCCCGCGGTCGTCGTGCGCGACCTGACGGGCAGCATCACGGCGTGGGTGGAGGTCGGGGCGCCGGACGCGGAGCGCCTGCACCACGGCAGCCGGCTCGCCGACCGCGTCGCGGTCTACACGCATCGCGATCCCGCCAAGGTCACAGCCCCCTGGGCGGGAAAGCGCATCCACAACGTCGACGCCATCGAAGTGTTCAGCTTCGACCCCGGATTCGTCGATGACGCCGTTCGGCTGCTCGAGCGGCGCAGCACCGTTACCCTGACGGTCACCGAGGGGCAGCTGTACCTCGGTCTCAACGGCACGACGCTCAGCTCGGTAGTGCACGCACGGCCCGCCGTCTGACGAGACCGGGCAGCAGAAAGGGGGCCGAATCAGATTCCGGCCCCCTTGATCCGCAGGTTTCTGCGGAATGCGATTACGCGGTGAGCTCGGCCGCGCTCGGCATGCGGCCGGCGATCTCCTCGAGGAGGTCGTCGCCGAGGCGCGCCTGCTCGAACGGTGCGTCGATCTCGGCGCGGCCGAGCAGCTCCGACGTACGGCGCTGGCGCTGGCGCGTGATCAGCGTGACGACGCGACCGGTGCGGCCCGCGCGGCCGGTGCGGCCGGAGCGGTGCATGTACGTCTTGTACTCGTCGGGGGCGTCGGCCTGGATCACCAGGTCGATGTCGTCGACGTGGATGCCGCGGGCTGCGACGTCCGTCGCGACCAGCACGTTGACGCGGCCGGAGCTCATCTTCTGCAGGTTGCGCGTGCGCTTGGCCTGGTTGAGGTCGCCGTGCAGGGCGGCAGCCGGGATGCCGGCATCCTCGAACTGCTCCGCGAGCATCTCGGCGTAGGCGCGGGTGCGGGCGAAGACGAGCGTCTTGCCCTCACGGTCGACCAGCGTGTTCAGGATCTCCGCCTTGTCGCGGTGCTCGATCACGAGCACGCGGTGCTCGATCGTGCTGGAATCCTGGTCCTCACCGGCGACCTCGTAGACGGCGGGGTCCACGAGGAACTCCTCGACGAGGGCGGCGACCTCACGGTCGAGCGTCGCCGAGAACAGCAGCTTCTGGCTGCCCTCAGCCGTGTGGCGCAGGATGCGCTGCACTGGCTCGACGAAGCCGAGTTCGCACATGTGGTCGGCCTCGTCGAGCACCGCGATGCGGCAGTCCGACAGGTCGAGCTTGCCCTGGTTGATGAGATCTTCGATGCGGCCGGGGGTGCCGATCACGATGTCGACGCCCTTCTTGAGCGCACCGACCTGGCGGGCCTGCGGCACACCACCGTAGATCTGCGTGGTGAACAGGCCGACGCTGCGCGCGATGGGCTGGATCGTACGGTCGATCTGCAGCGCGAGCTCGCGGGTCGGGGCGAGGATGATCGCACGCGGGGAGCGCCCGAACTCGCGGCGCTTGCCGGCCTGCGACTTCAGCACGCTCTCGACGAGGGGAGCACCGAACGCGATGGTCTTGCCGGAGCCGGTGCGGCCACGGCCGAGCACGTCGCGCCCCTCGAGGATCGACGGGATCGTCGCGGCCTGGATCGGGAACGGCGAGGCCGCGCCCATGTTGCTCAGCGTCTCGACGATGTTCGAGCCGAGGCCGAGATCGGCGAACGAGGTGCCCTCGACCTCGGGAGCGGCGACGACCTTCGCCGCGAGCTTCTCGTGGACGACGTCCTCGGTCGGCTCGAACGGCTTCGCCGGGGAGGCGTTCCAGTCGCTGCGGTTCGGACGCTGCGCACGGTCATCGCGGCGCGGACGCTCGCTGCGCCGGTCGTCGTTGTACCGAGGACGGTCGTCACGGTTCGGACGCTCGTCGCGGTTGAAGCGCGGACGCTCGTCGCGATCGTTGTTGAACCGCGGGCGGTCGTCGCGGTTCGGGCGCTCGTCACGGCTCGGACGATCGTTGCGGTTCGACCGGTCATCGCGATTCGGACGCTCGTCGCGGTTGAAGCGCGGGCGCACAGCGCCGCGGTCGTTGCGGTCGTTGTTGTAACGGGGACGGTCGCCGCCGCGGTCGTTGTTGTAGCGGGGACGGTCGCCGCCACGGTCGTTGTTGTACCGAGGGCGATCTCCGCCGCGGTCGTTGTTGTACCGGGGGCGGTCTCCGCCGCGGTCGTTGTTGTACCGGGGGCGGTCTCCGCCACGGTCGTTGTTGTAACGCGGGCGCTCGCCGCCGCGGTCGTTGTCGTAACGGGGACGGTCGCCGCGATCGTTGTTGAAGCGAGGGCGGTCACCCTGGAAGCGGGGACGCTCGCCACCGCGCTCGTCACGGCGGGGACGGTCGTCGTAGCGACGCTCGCCAGAGGGGCGCTCGCTGTTGTAACGCGGGCGCTCGCCGTGCGAACCTCGCTCGTCACGGTGGTGCGGCGCCTCGCGACGGCCGGACTCCGCACGGCCGCGGATGCCGCGAGCCTCATCGCGACCTGCGCGCTCCTGGTCGCTCCAGCGACGCTTGGGCGCACCGGTCTCGGCCTCAGCCGGACGGTAACCGCGGTGGCTCGGGCTCTTGCTTCCGGGGCGGCGGTCGAAGCCGCGATCCGACGTGCGGGAGCGGTCCGACGAGAAGCCGCGCTCTCCGGCATCCGATCGCTCATCGCGACCGCCTGCGGAGCGGGATCCCGCGCCGGCGTGACGGTCGTGGAACGACGTCTTCTTCGCGAAGCGCGGCTCAAAGTTGCGGGACGGGCGACCGCCCTTGGGCTTGCCATTCTTGGGCATTGGTGTTTCCTGACTGTCTCTGACACGAGAACAGCGCCGCTCGCGCGCACAGAGATCAGCGCGCGGCAGACATACCCGGGCATTCGTCGGCCGGGGCCATTCATGTGATGGTTTATGAACCATCGGCCCCTGAGCTCACACTTACACAGAACCCGCGTACTCGCAGGTGCTCGAAGCCGACCCGGACAGTCTACCGGCGGCACCTGGGAAAGGCCCCCGTACGATGACCGGGTGACGACTCTCTCCCCCACCGGCACCCAGATCCACCTGACGCGCGGCGGCGTCACCGCCCAGATCGCGCAGGTGGGAGCATCGCTGCGCGGGCTCGCCGTCGGCGATGTCGACCTCATCTCCCGCTACCCCGAGGACGTGCCGACACCCTCGTGCTCCGGCGTCGTCCTCGCACCGTGGCCGAATCGCGTGCGTGACGGCGTCTGGCAGGATGCCGGCACCGAGCGCCGGCTCGCGATCACGGAGCCGAAGTTCAACAACGCCAGCCACGGGCTGCTGCGGTTCACGGCGTACGAGATCGAGCACACGGATGCCGCAGCCACCCTGCGCGCGACGATCCACCCGCAGACCGGCTACCCGTACGAGGTCGCCACGTCGGTTTCGTACACGCTGACGGATTCCGGCATCCAGGTCACGCACACGCTCATGAACCGGTCGGATGCCTCGGCGCCCGTCGCCCTCGGAACACACCCGTTCGTGACGATCGGAGACGCGGGTCCGCACGAACTCGTCCTGCGAGTACCGGCCTCGACACAGTTCGACACCGATGAGCGGATGCTGCCGACGGGAACGTCTCCGGCACCGGCGGCGCTGCGCGAGGGCGTGCGCCTCGGCGACATCGCACTCGACACCGGCTTCACCGATCTGAGCCGTGACGACGACGGTCTGGTGCGCCACACGCTGACCGCGCCGGACGGTCGCCGCGTCACGCTCTGGCAGGGCGAGGGGTTCGACTTCGTGCAGGTCTACACGACGACGGCGTATCCCGGGCAGGAGCTCGCGGTCGCGATCGAGCCCATGACAGCACCGGCGGACGCGCTCAACAGCGGTCTCGGCATCCGCCGTCTCGCGCCGGACGAGACCTGGGAAGTGTCCTGGGGTATCGAGCTCGGCTGAGGCTGGGCGGGGGTCGAGACGGGGTCGAAGGTTTCGACTGCAGACGCAGAACTGTTGTTGCGGGTCGTTGAGCGGAGCGGCCGCAGGCCGCGCAGACGAAACGGGGTGAGCGAGCCGAAGGCGAGTCGAAGCCTCACCTCCCGCCCACTCGCCTCCTACGCCTGGTGCTCGCGCAGCTCGCGACGGGTCGCCGGGTGCTCCGGGCCGTCCGGCTCCGGTGCATCGCCGGCATCCGAACCACCGTCGTCGAGACCGCCCTTGCGCGCCCGCCGGCGCTCGCGCGCACCCTCGACCAGGTTGTAGAGCGTGGGCAGCACGACCAGCGTCAGCACGGTCGACGACACGAGTCCGCCGATCACGACGATCGCCAGCGGCTGCGATATGAACCCGCCGTGACCTGTGATCCCGAGCGCCATCGGCGTGAGAGCGAAGATCGTCGCGAGCGCAGTCATCAGGATCGGGCGCAGACGCTTCTCGCCACCGGCCATCACGGCATCCCGGGTCGACAGACCCTTCTCCCGGTACTGGTTCACCAGGTCGACGAGAACGATCGCGTTCGTGACCACGATGCCGATCAGCATCAGCACGCCGATCAGCGACGCGACGCCCAACGGCACGCCGGTCGCGATCTGCAGCAGGATCGCACCGGTCGCCGCGAACGGCACCGAGATGAGCAGCAGCAGCGGCTGACGCAGCGACTTGAAGGTCGCCACCATCACGACGTAGACGATCAGGATCGCGGCGAGCATCGCCAGCCCCAGCTGCGAGAACGAGTCGGCCTGCTGCGAGGCGACGCCGCCGACCTCTGCCGACGCGCCGTCCGGCATGTCGACCGCCTCGAGCGCGGCGGTGACTGACGCGGTCGCGGTCGCGAGGTTGTCCGAGGCCGGCGGAACCGTGACCGTCGCCGTCCGGCGCCCCTGCTGCGTCGTGATCGAGGTCGGCCCCTCGGCCTCCTCGACCGAGGCGACATCCGTCAGCGGCACGAGACCGGTCGGCGTCGGGATCGTGAGCGCACGCAGCTCGTCGACGGTGGCCGGCGGCTCCTCGGCCGCGAGCAGGACGGTCAGCGCGGTGTCGTTCAGCTCGACCGATCCGATCTGCTGCGGACGCATCGTGCTCGAGACGATCTGGCCGACGGCTGCCTCCGACAGGCCGAGCCCGGCTGCGGCTTCGCGGTCGACGACCACGGCGATGTACGGCAGGGACGCGGCCAGGTTGTCCGTGACCTGGCCGATGCCGTCGCGTCCCTCCAGCTCGTCGGTCACCGCTGCGGTCGCCTCTGCGAGCGCTTCTCCGTTAGGGGCGGTGATGTTCACCTCGATGTCGGTGGATCCGAATCCGGCTGCGGCGCTCACTTCGATCTCGCCGACGCCCTCGAGATCGTCCGTGGCTTCCAGCACGTCGGCCCGGAGCTGCTCCTGGTCGACGTCCGCCGACGTCATGATCGAGTACGTCACCCCGGCACCGCCGGAGAACGCGTCGCGCAGCGACGAGCCGCTCGAGCCGATCGAGACCTGCACGTTCTCGATGCCGTCGATGCCCTCGAGCGCATCCTCGACCTGTGCGGCCGCGGCATCCTTCGCCTCGAGGCTCGCCGACGGACCGAGGTCCTGCGTGACGGTCATCGTGTTCTGACCGGTGTCGCTGAGGAAGTTGATCTTCATCAGCGGAGCGGCCGCCAGGGTGCCGCCGAGCACGACGACCGCGATGATCACGGTCAGGCCCGAGTGCTTGAGCGTCCAGTTGAGGATCGGACGGTATCCACGCTGCAGCGCAGTGGGCGGAGCATCCGGGTGCTCCGGGTCGATGACCTCGCCGCTTTCGTCCTTCAGCTCCTTGCCGGGCTTGAGGAACCAATAGGCCAGCACCGGCACGATCGTCAGCGCCACCAGGAGAGAGGCGACCATCGCGATCGTCACGGTCATCGCGAACGGGCGGAACAGCTCCCCGACCATGTCGCCGACGAACACGATCGGCAGGAACACCGCGACGGTCGTGATGGTGGATGCCGTGATGGCCGCTGCCACCTCGCGCACCGCGAGGCGGATCGCATCGCCCTTGTCGGCGTTTCCGACATAGTGCCGCTTGATGTTCTCGATCACGACGATGGAGTCGTCGACCACGCGGCCGATCGCGATCGTGAGCGCGCCGAGGGTGAGGATGTTCAGCGAGTATCCGAACGCCTGCAGCCCCACGAAGGTGATCAGGACGCTGGTGGGGATCGAGATCGCCGTCACCAGGGTCGAGCGGATCGACAGCAGGAAGACCAGGATGACGATGACCGCGAACACGAGACCCAGAAGACCCTCGGTGGCGAGCGTCTCGATCGACTGGACGATGAACGGCGCCTGATCGAATACGACCGTGAACTCGGCATCCGGGAAGCTCTCCCTGAGTTCGTCGATCGCGGCGACCACGCCGTTCGACACCTCTACGGTGTTCGCGGCGGGGAGCTTGGTGATCGAGATCGACAGGGCGTCCTCGCCGTTGACGCGCGAGATCGATGAGACCGGCTCGGACTCGAGCGTCACGGTCGCGACGTCGGCGATCGTGGCATCCGTGCCGACGAGCGGAAGCGCGGCGATCTCGTCGACGGAGGCGATCTTCGCGCCGGTCTGCACCGTGAGGGTCTGCCCGTCCTCGGTGATGTCGCCGCCAGGGAACAGCGTGCCGTTCTGCTGCAGCGCATCCCGGATCGCCTGGGTGCTCACGCCGGCGACGGCGAGCTTCGCCTGGTCCGGGGTGATCGTGATCTGCTGCCCCAGCCCGCCGACGATCTCGGCGGCGTTGACGCCTTCGACGTCCTCCAGCGCGGGGATCGCGACGTTCTCGAGATCGGCCTGCGCGGTCTCGGCATCATCGAATCCGGTGACGGCGACCTGGATGACGGGGAAGTCGTCGATCGAGACCGACAGCACCTGCGGCTCGACATCCTCCGGCAGGGTCGAGGAGATGCGGTTGATCGCCTGCTGCATCTTCTGCTCGGCCGTCGCGAGGTTCTCGCCGTAGGTGAAGGTGGCCTGGATGATCGACGCGTTCGTCGTGCTCGTCGCGCTGGTCGACTCGAGCCCTGGCACGCCCTGGATCGCGGTCTCGATCGGAGTCGACACGTCGTTCTCGACGACCTCGGGCGAGGCACCGGGGTACGTCGTCATGACGACGAGCGCCGGCAGCTCGAGAGAGGGGATGAGCTCCTGCTTGAGGTTCGTCAGCGCGAGTCCGCCGAACACGGCGGCCACGATCGTGATGAGAGCGATCAGCGCACGGTTGCGAAGGCTGAGGACGGCGAGGTTCGACACGGTTCAGTTCTCTCTCGTGGTGCGGCTGTCGTCGCCGAGGATGCCGGCGAGCGCGGTTTCGATGATGTGGCGAGGCAGCGGAGCGTCGTCGATCTGCGAGTGCCACAGTACGCCGTCGAGGAAGACGGCCGCTGCCGTCGCCCGTTCGGGTCCGTGGACCGGCTCGAGCACGGCCGCGAAGTCCTGCGACCAGCTGCGGGCGAGTTCGCGCAGCTTCGGATCGTGCACGGCGGCGGTGACGACGGCGCGGTCGGCCTCGATGCCGGCGGCATCCGCCATCGCGCGGGCCAGGAACCCGGCGATCGCCTCTGCCGTCGCACCCTCCGCGGCGAGCGTCTCGCGCATCCGCTGCATCTGCACGTCGACGTGCGAGACGAGCAGCTGGAGAGCTGCTTCGCGCAGATCGTCGAGGGTGTCGAAGTACTGCGTCGTGGCGCCGAGGGGAACGTCGGCACGCGCGGCGACCATGCGGTGCGTGATCGCGTCGACGCCGACCTCGACGATCAGCTCGGCGGCGGCGAGCACGATGGCGTTGCGGCGGGCCTGTGGGTCTCGTCGGCGGCGCGGGGAGTCGGGCATGGTTCTCCTGGACGTCTGTACATGTACGTTTGTACAGAATCGCCCTATGCGGTGGCTGAGTCGCGCCTCAGAGAAGAGAGCCGAGCCAGAGACCGGCGAGCGCCGCGAGGACGGTCGCCGCGAAAGTCCCGAGCAGGTGCCCGACCGAGGCCGGACGTTCGCCGTCGCGCCACAGCGCCAGGGCGTCGAGCATTGCCGTGCTGAAGGTCGTGTAGCCGCCGAGGAGCCCTGCGCCCACGACGAACATGGATTCGGGGATGGATGCCGTGACCGCCCCGAGCGCGAACGATCCGGTGACGTTCACGACGACGATCCCCCACGGGAAGTGCCCTCTCGTGAGCGATGTGATGCTCACGTCGACGAGGTAGCGCAACCCGGCGCCCACACCGCCGGCGATGGATGCGAGCAGGAACACCAGCGGCGTCATCGCGAAGCCCTCGCTCGTGACCTCGGGCGTCCGAGCCGCATGCCGAGTGCCGCTGCGGCGATGCCGAGCCCCAGTATGAGTGCCGCATAGGCCGCGGCGGCCGGCGGAGCACTCGCCCACAGCTCGACCGTTCCGACCGCGAAGGCGCTGTAGGTCGTGAACCCTCCGAGGATGCCGGTGGCCAGGAACACCCGCATGTCCTTCCACCGACCCCTGAGCCCGTCGAAGGGCAGGCGAGCCGCCAGCACGCCGATGAGCAGTGCGCCGAGGACGTTGACCGCGAGGGTCGCAAGAGGGATGCCGGCAGCATCCGGAACCAGGAACCCGATGCCCAGTCGGGCCGCCGTGCCCAGCATCCCGCCCAGCATGACAAGGAGCAGGCGGCCGAGGGTCACGTCGGCAACTCTAGCCGTCGGCGATAACGCCCAGTCTCCGGCAGCGGCTGAGGCTGTCGAAGCGCCGCCGACCGGAGTAGCGTGCGAGCATGCCGGCACCAGCGAGCACCCTGGAATGGTTCCTCGATTCGGACCCTGCGATCCGATGGCAGGTGGAGCGCGACCTCGTCGGCGCCCCGGCAGATGTCTGGCAGGCGACGCGCGCGCGGGTGGCGACCGAGGGGTTCGGGGCCGCTCTGCTCGCCAAGCAGGACGACGACGGGCAGTGGGCGGGCGGCGCGTACTTTCCAGCCGGATTCTTCGACAGCACCGAACGCGAGGCCCCGGGGCAGCCCTGGATCGCGACCACCTGGTCGCTGAGGGACCTGCGCGACTGGGGCGTGGATGCCGCGGCACTGACCGGCACGGCCGAGAAGCTCGCGGCGAACTCCCGCTGGGAGTACGAGGACATGCCGTACTGGGGCGGCGAGGTCGACGTGTGCATCAACTCGTTCACCCTCGCCACCGGCGCCTGGCTCGGGGCGGACGTCTCGCGGCTGGTTGAGTGGTTCCCCGCCCACCGGCTCACCGACGGCGGCTGGAACTGCGAGGCGGAGGAGGGCGACTCGATCCGCTCGTCGTTCCATTCGACGTTGAACGCCGTGCGCGGCATCCTCGCCTATGAGCGCATCACGGGCGATCTGTCGATGCGCGGTGCGCGGCACCGCGGCGAGGAGTATCTCCTCGAGCGGCGCCTGATGCGACGAGCATCCACCGGTGAGGTCGTCGGCGACTTCGTGGGCGAGTTCGTCCACCCGAGCCGGCACCGTTACAGCGCGCTCGCGGCTCTCGATCACTTCCGCGACGTGTCGCTCGCCGAACCGGCAGCGCAGGACGAGCGGATGGCGGAGGCCGTCGACCTCGTGCGCTCGAAGCGACAGCCGGACGGAACCTGGCTGCAGACCGCTCCGCTGCGCGGACGAACCTGGTTCGACATCGACGCCCCTGAGGGGCAGCCGTCGCGCTGGCTGACCCTCATCGGCACGCGCGTGCTCGACTGGTGGGACGCCGGAAGCCGAGATTCCGCGCCCGCGTAGAGCCGATTACGCGGATGTCAAGGCTGTGGATGCTGGAATGCTGACCCCGTTGACTGGCGCCATGACACCTCTGTGGAAGCTCACCCCGACCGCACCGCTCGGTTCGCCGTTCGAGCCCGAGGCGCACCACGACGCCGTCATCGTCGGCGCCGGCCTCACCGGCCTGTCGACCGCGGTGATGCTCGCCCGCGAGGGACTGGACGTCGCGGTGATCGACTCCGGCGACATCGCCGAGCTGGCGTCGGGCGGCAACACCGGCAAGGTGTCGCTGCTGCAGGGACAGCAGCTCGCCCGGATCCGCCGGCATCATCCGGCATCCCTCGTGCGCGCGTACGTGGACGCCAACCGGGCCGGCATGCAGTGGCTGACCGACTTCGCCGACTCGTCCGGGGTCTCGTACCGCCGACGCACGGACCACTCCTACGCGACGAGCGTCGAAGGCCTGGATGCTGTGAAATCCACCTACGACGCAGCCCGCGAAGCGGGACTGCCCGCCAGGATGCTGGCGGCGGGCGACCTGTCGACAGCGCCGTTCCCGGCGTCCGGAGCAGTCGCCCTCGACGATCAGGTGACCATCGACCCGGTGCAGGTCGCACGAGCCCTGGCCGAGGCACTGCTCGAGGCCGGCGGCACCCTGCACACCGGCATCCGCGTCACCGGCGCCCATGCTCTCCCCCACGCGCGCGTCGAGACCGCGGCGGGCCCGATGTTCGCCGAGCACATCGTGCTCGCGACCGGCACCCCGGTCATCGACCGCGGCCTCTACTTCGCGAAGGTGCGCGGCATGCGCTCGTACTGCGTGTCGTTCCGCGTCCCGGGAGCCCTGCCGGAGGGGACTTTCATCTCGGTCGACGGCACGACCCGGTCGATCCGGCCCGTCTCCGACGCCGACGGTCCGGATGCCGCGACCCAGCTGGTCGTGGGCGGCAACGGCCACCCGGTCGGCCGCTCGGAAGGGGAGACCGCGGCGATCGAGGACATCGTCGAATGGACGCGCGGGCATTTCCCCGGCGCGGAGGAGACGCACCGGTGGTCGGCGCAGGACTACGAGTCGCACAACCTGATCCCGTTCGTCGGAGCCATGCCCCGCGGCCTCGGTCGCATCCGGTTCGCGACCGGTTACGCCAAATGGGGTCTGTCGAACGCTCCGGCCGCTGCGCTGCGCCTCACCGCCGAGATCCTCGGCATTCCCCGGGGCGATCGACCGGACTGGATGACCACGATCGGCACGAGGCTGACGGTGCCCGCCGACATCGCGCGCGGTGCCACCGAGGGCGCCAAGGTCGCCGCCGAGCTGGTATCCGGGTGGAAGGACGCCGAGTCGAAGTCCGTTCCCGTCGCCAGGCCGGCCGAGGGCAGCGGCGTGGTCGCCAACCGAGATCTCCGGCCGGTGGGGGTCTCGACCACAGGCGGTGTCACCCGCGGTGTGAGCGCGGTCTGCACGCACATGGGCGGCGTGCTGGACTGGAACGACGCGGAATGCACCTGGGACTGCCCGCTGCACGCCTCGCGCTTCGCGCCGGACGGCACTCGCATCGAGGGTCCGGCGCTGCGTGATCTGCGCGCGGTCCCCCGCACCGCGCGCCCCGCCGAGCACTGAGGCTCAGCTCTCGTCCCAGCCCTCTTGGGGCGTCTCGCAGTCCTCGCGGAAGACGTACTGCGAGACGAGCCGCCGCTGGCTGCTCGACCAGTCGATCGCGGGACGCCTCTGCTCCGCGGGCAGATAGCCCAGTCGGTACACGGCCATCAGCTCGAGGTCGTCCGGCACGCGCAGCAGTCGCACGATCTCCTCCCAACGGCCCGGAACCTCCATCGGGAAGGAGACGAACTGGATGCCCATGCCGAGCTCGACGGTCGTCAGCCAGATGTTCTCCATCGCGGCGCCCATGCTGAACACCGAGTAGAACGACGACAGCTCCCCCGGCCGGTACTCGCTGCGGTCGAGCATGACGCCGAGCAGCAGCGGTGAGCCCGCCACCAGCTTGCGGTTCTCCTCGCCGAGGGTCCTGGGCACACCGAACGTGTTCATCAGCTTCTGACCGCGTTTGGTGAACACCTGGCTCGTGAAGGGCCGCAGCGCCGCGGGCAGCTTGTCGAAGAGCATCCCGCTGCGCTTGGAGTCCATCTCGGCCTGACTGAACCGGAAGTACGGCTTGTAGCGCTCGAAGAACGTGCCGTTCGACATCGCCTCGGTCATGCTCTCCCCGGAGATGCGTGCGATCTCGTCGATCGTCTCGCGGCTCTCGATGACGACGAAGCGCCAGGGCTGGCTGTTCAGCTGCGAGGGCGCGCGGCCCGCCGCTTCCAGCAGGAGGCGCTGATGCTCGGCGGACACCGGATCGGGCAGGAGTGGCCCGTTGGTCGTCTTGCGGCGGCGGATGGCATCGAGCAGTTCCATGCGGTCACTTCCGGTCGGAGGGGCGGAGCGAGCGTACGAGACTCGCGACGATGAACGGCGCGGCGGCGAGCGCGATGAGCGGATGGCGCCGGCCGTGCGTTCCCGCGAAGGGGATGGCGGCGAGCGGCACGGCGGCCGGGATCAGCGTCAGCGCGGCTCGGCGGCTCGCCCGCCGCGGTGTGCCCCACCACCAGCCTGCACCGACGGCAGCGGCCACCGCGGCGCACGTCGCGATGTACAGCGCGTGGTGCAGCCACCGGAAGCCGCTGGTGTCCACGAGCCTGAGGGCGACGGCCGTTCCCAGCGCGCTGTTCGCGGCGTAGCTGACGGCCGCCGCCGCGAACAGCGGCGTCGCAGTCGTCGCTTTGCGGCGCGAGAGCATGTCACGACCCTACGCGCCCACTCCCGCGATCAGAGGTTCGCCTCGGCGTAGATGCGCAGCGCGTCGCGGACGAACTCCGCGCCGCGCGTGCCTCCGTCGGCGGTGGCGTAGTTGGCGCCGAAGCGCGGATCGGCGACGTACATCTCGCCGAGGCCGAGGATGTACTCCTTCGACGCCCCTGGGGTTCCCGGAACCCCGCTCAGCCACTCCACGTGGCGCTTCGCGAGTGCCTGCGCCTCTTCGGACTCGGGTGCAGCTCCGCTCTCTGCGGCGGCGATCCAGTCGCGTCCGAGGTCGGAGACGAGCTGCTGCCATTCGGCGCGCTCGGCATCCGTCATCCCGCGCCACCAGCGGTCGCTGTCGGCGTATGCCTGCTTGCCCCAGCGCTGCTCGACCTCCTCCTTGTACTGGGTGTGGTCGAATCCGTCGAACATGTTCTCTGCCATGAGAGACTCACCTGCTTCCAATGCGTTGATGGTTGATTCGACCGACGCGATCTGCCGCGCCAGCCGGTTCTGCTCCTCGCGCAGATACGCGAGGTGCGTCACAAGAGCGGATGCCGCATCGCCCGGCTCAGCCGAACGGCCGCTGAGCACCTGACCGATCTGCGGCAGCCCGAGCCCGAGCTCCCGCAGCAGAAGGATCCGCTGCAGGCGCACGAGGGCGGCCTGGTCGTAGTGCCGATAGCCGTTGTGCGCGATGCGCGTGGGGGCGAGCAGCCCGATGTCGTCGTAGTGACGCAGCGTCCTGCTCGTGGTTCCGGCCAGGCGGGCGATCTCCTGGATCGACCAGTCGCGTGTGCTCACGGCATCCCTCCGTTCCTCTCGATATCTCCACGTTAGAAGTTGACGCGACGTCAAGGTCAAGCAGTTCTTGAGAACTATCTTGACCAACTCGCGATATATCGTGTTACTCTCGACCCAACGCGATATATCGCGACAACGGGAAACCAACCGAGGAGAACCCAATGACCGAGAAGTGGCTCATCGCCCCGGGCGAGGAACGCGTCATCGACATCGCTCAGGCGACCCGGCTCAAGGTCGGCCTGGTCGGTGGACAGGTCGACGTCATCGCCCACGACGAACCCGGCATCCGCATCGAAGTGAGCGGCGTGACGGTGAAAGACCTCCGCATCGAATCCGACGGAACGCAGATCGAGATCGACCACCCGCAGCTGGGCTGGGACAACTTCCTCGAGGTGTTTCGCAACTTCGGATCGGGCGGTCCGCGCGCCGAGGTGAGCGTCGCAGTCCCCCGCAGCATCGCCCTGAACCTCGGCGTCGTCAGCGCCGGCGCGCTCGTCTCCGGCCTCGCAAATGATGCCCGGCTCAACACCGTCTCCGGCGACATCATCGTCGACACCCACTCGGGCGACCTGACGCTGAACTCCGTCTCGGGCGACGTGCAGGTGCGCGGTCTCACGGGAGCCGCGAACGCGAACAGCGTCTCCGGTGACGTCGCACTCACCGGCTCGGTGCGCAAGGCGACCGTCGACACGGTCTCCGGCAGCATCTGGGTGGATGCCGCGGGCGCCGTCAACACCATCAACCTGAACACCGTCTCGGGTAACAGCACGATCCGTCTCGAGGAGACACTGCCTGCCAACTACGTCGTGCGCTCGATGAGCGGCGGGGTGATGATCGACGGCGTCGACCGGGGAAACTCGGGACCCACGAACTTCACCGGATCCACCGGCGAACTCGCCGGCTCGTTCGTCGACCTGCGCACCAACTCGGTGTCGGGCGACACGACGGTCCTGCGCCGGCCGCTGACCACGGTCGCCGACGACGAGGAGTGGGACTCATGACCCCCGCCGTCTTCTCGCACGGCGACCTGCGTCTGTACCTGCTGTCGCTGCTCGCCGAGGCGCCGCAGCACGGCTACGGCATCATCCAGGCACTGACGGACCGCACCGGAGGCACGTACACCCCGAGTGCCGGCACCATCTACCCGCGGCTCGCGAAGCTCGAGGAGGAGGGTCTGGTCACGAAGACCGTCGACGGCCGCACCACGATCTATGCGATCACGGATGCCGGTCGCGCCGAGCTCGCTGGCCGTGAGGGCGATCTCGCCGGCATCGAGTCGGGCCTTGCCGATTCGGTCCGCCTCATCGCCAGCGAGGTGCGCCAGAGCGTGCAGGAGGCGATGAAGAGCCTTCGCGCAGACCTCGCCGCCGCGGCGAACGATGAGCGGACCGCGGCGAAGACGCGGCCCTCGACCGCGCGGCCGATGGGCGACGAGCGGGGCACGAGTCGTGAGCAGCTTCATCGGGCGGATGCGTCCGTCAACGCCTTCCGCGCACGGGTGCGCACCGATCTGCGGACGCACGTCGCGCGCGGCGGAGTGCTCGCCGAGAGCGTCGTGACGGAACTCGAGAACGCCCTGGATGCCGCGGCGCGCGCGGTGACCCGAGCACTGGGCTCGCCGGACCGCTGAAACGGCTGCTGGCTACTCGGCCCAGATCTCGGGCTGGTCGTCGGGAACGGACTCCTCCAGCGGCACGACCAGGACGGAACGGTGCTGCCGGTGGGCCAGCCGGGCTGCCACAGACCCGGTGAAGAACTCGCGGATCGATTCACCCAGGCCCCGTTTGCGCGTGCCGACGACGATGAGCTGCGCGTCGAGCTTGTTCGCCAGCTGCTTGATCGCCAGAGCCGGGTCGCCGACGAGCTGGCGCGCCGTCCAGTTCAGGCCGCTCCCCTGCAGTGCGGTCGCCGATTCGGCCTGCACCTCGTCGAACTCGGCGGCGCCGGCTTCGATGTTCAGATCGATCGGTGCGGAGTGGACGTAGCCGTCCGGATCCTCGTACGTCACGAACCGCGTGACGTCGACGTGGACGACAACGAGGGGCGCACTCAGCAGCTTCGCGAAGCGCGCGGCCTCCTCCAGCACGTGCGAGGCCTGACCGGGCTGCATGCCCACGATCACCGCCTTCTGCAGTGCGGCATTCTGGGCCGTTTCGTCGGACGGGGAGGAAGCCTGGTCACTCATGGATATCGTTCCCTTCACCTGCCGGCGAAGGCCAGAGGACCTGGCCCTCGTGCTATCCTGAATGCTACTCTTACCGGCCGCACGCCGGTGTCGTGAAATGCCCCGGGCGCCTGATCGCCCGGCAGCTGAACTCGTTAGGGGGTCTCGCGCATGGGCCGTGGCCGTCAGAAGGCGAAACACACCAAAATCGCCCGCGAACTCAAGGCGTACAGTCCGTCGGTGAACTACTCCGCTCTCGAGCGCGAGCTTGCTCACCCGTCGGACGACGAGAACGCCTACGTCGACAAGTGGGCCGACGAGTACGCGGACGAAGACGAAGACGAGCTCGAGAAGGCCTGACCTCTCGCGCCGCATGACCCCGCCACTACGGTAGCGGGGTCTTCGTCGTGCCTCCGGCCGCCCGGTCCCTGATGGCTGGCGAGATCACCAGCGGCCATGGCGCGACTCCCACTCGTCCTCGACGGTGCGCCGCCGGCCGGCGATGATCCCGAACGGGATCGATACGACGAGCACGGCGCCGATGACGATCAGCGAGACGGTCCAGCCGCCGGTGAGGTCGTGAAGCACTCCCACCAGCAGCGGGAAGACCGCTGCGAAGACGTATCCGGAACTCTGCACGAAGCTGCTCAGCGCGACCGCGCTCTCCGGCGTACGGGCGCGGATGCTGATGAGGACGAGCGCCAGGGGGAACAGCACGCCGACGGTCCCGAAGATCGCGACCCAGAGCCAGACGGTCACGCTGTTCGACCAGAACAGCAGCCCGAGCACTCCCGTGATCCCGCAGGCGACGGCGATCGCGAACAGCGTCCTCGTCGCCTGGAACCGGACCACCAGCACCGGCACGAGCAGTGACGCCGGCAGCCCCATGGCGGCGAACAGCGACAGCAGCAGTCCCGCGACGGCGGGGGAGACGCCGGCGACGTCGGTGACGATGGCCGGCAGCCATGCGAACGAGACGTAGGCCATGATCGACGAGGTGCCGAACACGACGGCGATCGCCCACGCGAGCGGCAGCCGCAGCAGCCGCGAGAACACGCGCGAGTTCGCGGGGGCGACCGCGATCGGGCCGGTGGAGAGCTCGGCGGGGTCGATCGCCTGTGCGGCCTGCGCCCCAGGGACTCCAGCGTCACGTCGAGGGGATGCCGGCTGCCCTGCAGTCTTTCCGGCCGCGAGCATCACGATCCACGGCACGGCTCCGGCAATGGCGAAGACGCCCCACACTCCGAGCGAGAAGCGCCAGCCCGCGGCATCCGCCACCGGCACCGCGACGAGCGGCGGCAGGAACGTCGACAGCGACATCGCCGTCGTGTAGAGCGTCATCATCGTGCCGATGCGGTCGGGGAAGTATTTCTTCACCAGCGGCGGCAGCAGGATGTTGCCCATCCCGACGCCGGCGAAGATCAGTGCCGACGTGAGGAGCAGCGGGATCGACCCGAACGAGAGGCCGCGCAGGATCAGACCCGCGGCGATCACCAGGAGGGCGATGACGGTGACGCGCTCGATGCCGAGTCGGCGTTCGAGCAGCGGCGTGCACAGGCCGAACACCGCGAAGCACACCGGCGGGGCGGTGCCGATCAGCCCCACGATCGCCGTGGGGAGCGGGAAGTCGGCTGCGACGTGGTCGAGCAGGGGTGACAGCGACGCGACCGCCGAGCGCAAAGAGAAGGCACAGAGCAGGATGCCGAGGACGGCGAGCACCCGTCCCCGCCACCGCGGGACGGGCGGCGTCACGAAGACTGGGAGCTCTCCACCCAGTCCAGGTACTCGTCGGTGACCGTGCCGGTGACGTAGCGTCCGTCGAAGCAGCTCATGTCGAGGTCGGTGACCTCGGATCCCTCGATGATCGCAGCCTTGAGGTCTTCGACCTCCTGGTAGACCAGGTGGTCGACGCCGAGTTCCTTGGCGATCTCGGGGATGGTGCGGCCGTGGGCGATCAGCTCATGCTTCGAGGGCATGTTGATGCCGTACACGTGCGGGTAGCGCACGGGCGGGGCGGCAGACGCGAACGTGACCGAGAGCGCGCCGGCATCCCTGGCCATCTGGATGATCTGCTTGCTGGTCGTCCCGCGCACGATCGAGTCGTCGATCAGCAGCACGTTCTTGCCCTGGAACTCGGTCGACATCGCGTTGAGCTTCTGGCGCACGCTCTTCTTGCGCACCGCCTGGCCCGGCATGATGAAGGTGCGCCCGACGTAGCGGTTCTTGTAGAAGCCCTCGCGGTACTCGATGCCGAGCTTGCGGGCGACCTCCATGGCCGAGGGCCGCGCGGAGTCCGGAATGGGCATGACGACGTCGATCTTGTCGCGCGGCACGTGCTTGGCGATGGTGTCGGCGAGACGCTCCCCCATGCGCAGGCGCGACTCGTAGACCGCGATGCCGTTCATGGTCGAGTCGGGGCGGGCGAGGTAGACGTACTCGAACGCGCACGGGTACAGCTTCGCGTCTGTCGCGCACTGCTGCGAGAACAGTTCGCCCTGCTCGGTGATGAAGACGGCCTCGCCGGGCGCGACCTCGCGGACGACCTCATAGTCGCCGTTCTCGAGGACCAGCGACTCGCTCGCGACGATCCACTCGTCGCGGGTTCCGCCGTCGGCCGCCTTGCCGTCGCGGCGTCCGAGGATCAGCGGGCGGATGCCGAACGGATCGCGGAAGGCGAGCAGTCCGTAGCCGGCGATCACTGCGATGACGGCGTAGGCGCCCTCGATGCGCTCGTGCGTGCGGGTGACGGCCTCGAAGATGCGCTCGGGATCGAGGTCGACGTGGGAGGTCGTGGTCTGCAGCTCGCCGGCGAGCACGTTCAGCAGCAGCTCGGTGTCGCTGGACGAGTTCAGGTGCCGGCGGTCGCGCTTTGCCATGTCAGCGGTGAGCTCACGCGTGTTGGTGAGGTTGCCGTTGTGGATGAGGACGATGCCGTATGGCGCGTTCACGTAGAACGGCTGCATCTCCTCTTCGCTGGATGCCGTGCCCTTGGTGGCGTAGCGCACGTGACCGAGGCCGACGTTGCCGAGCAGGGAGCGCATGTCGCGGGTGCGGAAGGCCTCGCGCACCATGCCCTCTGCCTTGGTCGTGTGCATGACGCCATTGGGCTCGGCCGTGGCCATGCCGGTGGCGTCCTGCCCGCGGTGCTGCAGGAGCAGCAGTGCGTCGTAGATGTCCTGATTGACCGGGCCGCCTGCGACCACTCCGACGATTCCGCACATGGGGTGTTACTTCGCTCCGTCCGCGTACGCGCCCACCAGGCGCACCGCACCGCCGTCGACGCCCTTGGCGCCCTCTTCGAACTCGCCGGCGGGGCGCTGGCCCATGCCGATCGTGGCAACCTGCCAGGCGTCGATGCCCTCGGTCGCCAGCGCCGCGATGGCGGCATCCTTCTGGCCCTGGTCGATGACCGCGAGGAACCCGATGCCGAGGTTCCAGGTGCCCTCGGTGTCGGTCAGCGGGGTGCCGGCGATGTCGCTGAGCACGCGGAACACCGGGCTGGGCGACCAGGTCGAACGGTCGACCTCGGCCCAGCTGCCGACGGGCAGCACGCGAGCGAGGTTGGCGGCGATGCCGCCGCCGGTGACGTGGCTGAGCGAGTGGATGCTGCCCTCGGCAAGCGCGTCGATCAGGCGCAGGAGCGGCTGCGTGTACAGGCGGGTCGGCTCGAGGAGCGTCTCGCCCCACGTGGTGCCGAAGTCGGCGGCGTCGTCGCCGTAGCCGATGCCCGCACCGGTGATGATGTGGCGCACGAGCGAGTAGCCGTTGGAGTGCAGACCGCTGGAGGCCAGCGCCAGGACGACATCGCCGTCCTGCACGCGGTCGGCGCCGAGTACGGCATCCGCCTCGACGATGCCGGTGGCGGCACCCGCGACGTCGTAGTCGTCGACGCCCAACAGGCCCGGGTGCTCGGCGGTCTCGCCGCCGACAAGAGCCGTGCCGGTCGCCGTGCACGCGTCGGCGATGCCGCGGACGATGTCGGCGATGCGCTCCGGGACGACCTTGCCGCAGGCGATGTAGTCGGTCATGAACAGGGGCTTGGCCCCCACCACGACGATGTCGTCGACGACCATGCCGACCAGGTCCTGCCCGATCGTGTCGTGCTTGTCGATGGCCTGCGCGATGGCGACCTTCGTACCCACACCGTCGGTGCTGGTCGCCAGCAGCGGCTTGGTGTAGCCCAGCAGCGCGCTGGCGTCGAAGAGGCCGGCGAAACCACCGACACCGCCGAGCACTTCGGGGCCGTGCGTCGCACGGACGGAGGTCTTCATCAGCTCGACGGCGAGATCGCCGGCAGCGGTGTCGACACCGGCTTCGGAATAGGGATTGGTGGAGGAGGCAGCCACGAGACAAGAGTACCGCCGCGCGGGGCGGGCAGATTCCGTGTGACCCGCTACGAAGCCCCCCTACCTCCCTAGGATGGGGGCCATGGCCGACAAGCCGCAGTGGTTGATCCGCGAAGACGCCGGGGTGCCGGTGCTCATCGCGCTCGCGCTGCGGCAGATGCTCGGCATCCGCGAGCCGGAGGATCTGCCCAGTCTGCGCGACCTGCAGGTGCGCGCGCCGGATGCCACGGACGCGACCCCGGCGCTCGAGGAGCAGTGGCGCGAGTACTGGGACATGACGGTCGAGCCGCGTGCACATCCCTCCGATGTGCCGCTCGAGCTGATCGAGGGCTTCGACACGCTCGTCGCACTGCCGGCCAGCGGTTCCGAGGAGTTGCGCGAGGCGATCGCTCCGCTCGCCCCGACTGCGCTGCAGTACGCGCACGCCGCGCACAACCGCTATGTCAGCACGATGAAGACGGCCACCGGCGGCGGCGCATACCGTGCCTACGCGAGTGCCATCGCCGAGTTCGAGCGAGAGGTGGGCAGGCGGGCGCACTCGTTCGAGTTGAACGTGCAGGTGCTGCCGTTCTCTCAGCGGGGACTGTGGTGGATCGGCGCACTGACCGTGGCGGTGACCGACGGGCTGCGACGCGATGTCGTGGCGTTCGACGCGGCGATCCGCCCGATCATCGGCGAACTCGCCTGACCGGCGCGCCCTTGCGGGATGGATTCGGGCTGCTGACCGCGCTCAGAACCGACGAACCGAATACAGCATGATGGGCCGCGGAACGCGGCAGGGCCTCAGTCGGATTCGATGATCGTCTCGCGGTCGACGCGAACGACTCGGTCGTGCCGGCGGGCGATGCGCTCCAGCACCACGGCGACCATTCCGCCGAGCGCCAGGCCGATCGGCACGGTCCACAGCAGTGCGAATCCGAAGACCTGCCCCGGCGGGTAGACGACGTCGAGCGTCTGGGACGGCTCGTAATCGCCGACCATGGTCAGGATGCCGGCGGCGATGATGCCCAGGATGACGCCGATGGCCATGAACACGCCGTAGCGCGGCACGCGCCGCACGGTCGCTTCGACGGTCTCATGGGCTTCGGGGGAGGACATGCCTCCATTGTCCCACGGTCTCCGAGCGCGCGTCCCTCTGAGCAGGCGGCTCAGATCTGCCCGACGGCCTCGCGCTTCTCTGCCTGGAACGCATCCTCGCGACGGCCGTACGCCCAGTACGCCGACAGCGACAGCTGCGTGCGGTCGACGCCGCGCTCGTCGGTCAGGTGCGGGCGGAGCTGCTTCATCGCTCCGCGCTCGCCGTGCGCGAACACCTGCACGCGCCCGGGCTGCCATTCCAGCGCGCGGACGGCGTCGACCAGCAGATCGGTCGTGCCGGCCGTCTTCTCGCCGCGGTGCAGCCAGCGCAGCTCGACCCCCGCCGGCGCCGTGAGCTCGAGCTGCTCCGACTCGTCCTGCACCTCGAGGAGGGCGATGCCCGCCGCATCCGCCGGCATGGCCTCGAGCGCCGATGAGATCGCGGGGATCGCCGACTCGTCGCCGACGAGCAGGTGCCAGTCGGCTGCGGCATCCGGAGCGTAGCCGCCGCCGATACCGCCGAGCACCACAGGGTCGCCTGGCTTCGCGTTCGCCGCCCAGGGTCCGGCGATGCCCTCGTCGCCGTGCGTGACGAAGTCGATCCAGATCCGGCCGGCATCCAGGTCGAAGCGGCGGATCGAGTAGGTGCGCCGCGTCGGCAGCAGCTCGATCGGCAGTTCCTCGCGCAGCCGATCCATGTCGTACGGGGGCGTGATCCCGGCCTCAGCCGGTGCGAACAGCATCTTGGTGTACGCGTCCGCGAAGCCGTTGTCCTCGACGGCGGACATCCCGGGGCCTCCGGCGACGATCCGCACCAGGTGCGGGGTGAGCCGGATGCGCTCGATGACCTCCAGCACGATCTGCGGGCGCTGCGGGCGCTGAGGACGTTCCTGCACGGTCATCATCTCTCCTTGTTCGAGACGCGATCACACGCTTCGGTGCGCGTCGGGTGCGTGCGCATCGGCGCACACGCGGCGGTCCGAGGATCGCGAGCGGGCGTGAAGCCTGCCGCGGTCCTCGGACCGTGCGATGCTATCGGTTCAATCCTCGCTCACGCCGGCGGATGCCGTGGCACGGCGTCGCTGCACGGCGACCCCGGTGCCCACGCCTGCGCCGACGACGAGAAGGCCGATGAGGATCCAGCCCCACACCGGGAAGCCGGCGTCCGCCGAGATCGGTTCGATGGCGGCGGTGACCACTGCGGCCTCTCCCTCCTCCGCCTCGTCGTCGACGGGTGCGGCGACGCCGCAGTCGGAGCCGACCGGGATCGTGAACGACACCGGGTCGAAGGTCTCGCCGGCGGAGTACGTGCCGAACGCGGCCGAGCCGTTATCGGTCAGCACAGTGCCGGCAGCGCTGAGGGTGAGCACTCCGTCGGTGTTCGCGGCATCCGCCAGGGAGAACTCGACGAACCGCACGTCCTTCTGGTCGACGGCCTCGCCGCCCTGGGTCGTGCCGGTGATGTCGAACACGATGTAGCCGGTGTCGCCGGCCAGCTCGATGCGCGCGTTGCTCACCTTCGTGTTCAGAGCGCCGTCGTGCCCCTGGAAGGCGATGGTGCCGCCGAAGTCGACCAGACCGGTTCCGGTCTCGTCGTCGTAGGACCCTGTGCCGTCCGACCACACGAACTCCGGGAACTCGTAGACGAGTCCGTCGAGCTCCCATCCGCCGTGCGCGATGCCCTCGATGTAATTGCGGAAGCTCTCCTTGTATCCCCAGTTCAGGGTCGCGCCGTCGACGGTGCACTGACCGATGGCGGCCGAAGCCGCGCGGTCGAGAGTGAACTCGAGTCCGCGGTTGATCGAGCCCTGGAAGGTGAGGGTGTGCGGCCCGTCGGCGAGGGTGGCCGGCAGCGTTCCCGTCCACGTCACGACGCCGTTCGCGTCGGCATCTGCAGTGCCCAGCAGCACGGGCGTCGAGTAGACGACGATCTTGACGTCCTTCTCGTACGGCTGGAATCCGGACACGCTGATGGTCACCAGGTCGCCGGACTGCAGCGCCTCGAGGTTCTCCGCATCGATCTCGACGCCGTCGCGCGTCGGCGGAGTGGCGGGAAGCTGGGCCTTCGGCTGTGCGGATGCCGCCGCCACCGTCCCCACCGCGCCGTTCGGTGCTGCGGCCGGCGTGCCGATCGTGAAGGTCACCGGGTTCAGCGAGGTCGTGAATCCGCTGAGGACCCGGTCGCGTCCGGCAGACGTGAGGGTGGCGGGGGCAGCCGTGTAGGTGACGGCGCCGCTGGCGGTCGTCTTCGCGGCTGCTGCGAGATCCAGCGTGGCGAACGCGACGCGCGAGCCGCCCGAGGTGACGTACAGCGTTGCGGCCGACGGCGAGGTGATCTCGATCCGAGGCTGCGCCACCGTGACGTCGAGGACGCCATGGTGTCCCGTGAAGCGCACGGATCCGTTGTACGAGACCGTGCCGAGACCCGTCGCCGGGTTGTAGGAGGTTCCCGCGGCCTGACCGAACTGGAACTGGCCGCCGGACCGGGTAGCTCCTCCGGAGACGAAGATCTCGCCCTGCGCGGTCGTGGTGATGTAGTTCACGAACGACGAGGAGATCGCCCAGCGCAGCGAGCCACCGGCTGCGGGGGCAGCGGGGGCAGCGGGCGCTGTCGGTGTCGTCGGAGTGGGCGTCGGGACCGGAGCCTCGCTGTCCGCGAACGAGATCGCCTGGGACAGCTCCGCGGCGGCCTGGGTGACCCCACCTGCGGC
>NZ_BJUW01000003.1 GCF_007988825.1 Microbacterium aerolatum
CATGTCGGCATTCGCCGAAAGCGAGACCGAGGGCGTCGACTCGCTCGACGACGTGCCGAAGTATGTGTTCTCCTCCACGCTCAAAGAGCCGCTCACCTGGGCGAACTCCACGCTTGTGAGGGAGGATGCCGTCGCATTCGTGCGCACGCTGAAGGAGACCTCCGACCGGCCGCTGCGGACTCTCGGCAGCGTATCGCTGTGCCGTGCGCTGCTGCTGGCCGGACTGGTCGACCGATACCGGGTGGTCATCTTCCCCGTCATCACGGGTGCCACCGGCCAGGAGCGCATTTTCGACGGGTACCCCGACGTGCGCCTGGATCTCATCGAATCGCGCACCTTCGACGACCGCAGCCAGCTGCTCGAGTACATCCCCACGGTTCTCGACGCGCCTCCCGGAGGCTGAGTTCATGGGCATCCACGTCGACGACGAGACGCGCGAGCGGGTGCGCGCCGCCTTCGCCGAGGTCGAGCGAGCGGACTTCCTTCCGGACGAGGTGAGGCACCTCGCCGACGCCGACCGCCCGGTCATGATCGGATGGGATGCCACGAACTCGCAGCCGTCGACCGTCGCCCGGATGCTGGAACTGCTCGCCGTCCGTCCCGGTGATCGCGTGCTCGACGTCGGCAGTGGCTCGGGCTGGACGACGGCGCTGCTCGCGCACCTCGCCGGCCCCGACGGGACCGTGATCGGCGTGGAACGGGTGCCGGAGCTCGTGGAGTTCGGCCGAGGCCGGCTGTCCACGGCGGACATCGACGCCCGCATCGAGCAGGCGACCACCGGGATGCTGGGGCTCCCGGCATCCGCGCCGTTCGACCGCATCCTGGTCTCCGCCGATTTCGGACGCGTGCCGGACGCGCTCATCGACCAGCTCGCGGACGGCGGACGTATGGTCGCGCCGGTCTCCGGAGCGATGACCGTCACGGATGCGAGAGACGGCCGCGTGCGGCGCCGGCACGATGCCGGGCTCTACAGCTTCGTTCCGCTGAGGGAGGACTGAGGGGCAGCGCCGCGTGGGCGGTCAGGGCCGTACGCGGACCGTTCGGCCCTCGAAAGTGACGAGGTCGCCGTCGTGGAGTTGACGCCCGCGGCGGCGCTCCTCCTCGCCGTTCACGTCCACGTAGCCGTCGATGATGACCTCTTTGGCGTCTCCGCCGGAGTCGAGCAGGCCCGAGAACTTGAGGAATTGGCCGAGGCGGATGACATCGCCTCCGATGGATACGTCGTCGATCGGATCGTTCGTCATGGCTGAATGCTAACTTTTCCGGCGCCGTCAGACGAAGCGCACGGTGTGCTGCAGCCGGGTGCGGACGTCGAAGAGCTCATTGCCGCCGATGTCGCGGGCACCGGGAACGCCCTGGCGCAGCACCATGCTCAGTGCGCTGCGGCGCACGACGACGACGGGCACGCCGCGCACCTTGCCGAGAGCGGTGACGGCCTGGTCGAGGTCGTCGTCGGGCAGGACGATGATCGCCCCGCCGAAGCGGACCTTCGCGGCGCGGGCGACGACCCGCATGCGTCCGAGGAGGGTGGCGACCGGTGCTCGCCCGTCGACGCCGCGACCGATGATCTCGCCGCGTCGGAAGCGGACGACCTCGGCGAAGTCCTCCGACATGACCCCGTACAGGCCGGACGGGCTGAGGACCAAGTGATCGAGCTTGTCGGCGGGATCGGTTCCCACGGCGACGTCGTGCCAGACCGTGAATCCCATGCCGAGGTCGGAGACGGTGCTCGCGGTCGCCTCCTCCGCGAGGGCGTCGGCGAGCAGGCGCCGGATCTCGAGCGGCGCGCTTCGCACCAGCGCCGGGTCGTACGGGTTGGGGACGTCGACGCCGTGGCCTGCCCATTCCCGGATGAGTGCGAGGTAGCGCTCGCGGCGCCAGCCGCCGGGGTGTCCGTATGCGCGTGCCTTCGGGCGGGTGTCGGTGCGCGGCGCCGGCGCGCGCCAGCCGCTCCAGTCCTGCTCTTCGGTGGTGGTGCTGGATGTCGTGGCGAAGCCGTGGCCGCGGTCATAGGCGGCGCGCCCCTCCGGGGTGCCGACCAGTTCCCACGCCCGCTGGACCTGGATGAACGCGGAGGCGTCACCGCCGGCATCCGGATGGGTCTGCCGCAGACGAAGGCGGAACGCACGCTTGATCTCTTCGGCAGTAGCGCTCGGATCGACGCCGAGCACCTCGTATGCGGAGGCGGAGAGCGGGCTGTCGAACATCAGTCCCTATTATCGTCGGCACTGCTGATGCGCGGGTCGGGCATGATCGTGTCGATGTGCGGTTTGGCGCCCGCCTGCGCTCGCCACCAGACGAAGAAGCCGATGGCGGTGAAGACGCCGTAGAAGACGTACATGAACCCGGTGGCGTAGTACCCCGCGCTGAACAGCAGAGGCACCCCGACCACGTCGACGGCGATCCAGATGAGCCAGAACTCCGTCCACCCCTTGGCCATCCCGTAGGTCGCGAGCAGCGAGCCGACGAAGGTCCAGGCGTCCGCCCACACCGGTTCGTAGGAGCCGAGCACGCGGAACAGGGGAGTGAGGGCGACGGTGCCGATGACCAGGGTGAGGACCAGCCCGACGCGCGCGCCGTTCGAGGCCCAGCGGGGCGTGACCTGGCCGGTATCGGCTGCCGCTTGTCGCCAGCGGATCCATCCGTAGATCGCGACGGCGATGAACATGACCTGACGTCCGGCCTGGCCGAGCAGGTTCGGCAGCGAATGCTCTGGGCTGAGGATGGAGCCGAGGAAGACGGTGAGCAGCAGCAGATTGCCGACGATGCCGACCGGCCACGCCCAGATCTTGCGACGCATACCGCCGAGGGCGCTGGCGAGGCCGAAGATGTTGCCGACGACCTCGCGGATGAGGAGCGTCTGCCCGCCGGGCAGCATCCACTGCGAGTTGAAGGCGTCGACCAGCCAGCGCAGCAGTTCCATCGTGATCCCCCTCGGAGTCGTCTTCTCCGGGGGCGATGAGGGCAGTGCGTCGCGTCACCGCGACAGCTCCGCCATCGTGCTTCTCCCATCCAGACTGTGACTGTCGGTACCGGAATTCCACCGGTTCAACCTCGGCCCCGTAGGGGCCTCGGGTCGCGGACTTTGACCGCCGGTTCGGAATTTCACCGACCCCGGAGCACGTGTGTGTTCAGGGGAACTCTACTCCTTGCGGTCCGCGTTCCTGGATGGCCGGGGGCGTCTGCGTAGTGTGATCGCATGGACAAGACCGAGATGATCGCGTACGTGAGCGAGCAGCGCCACGCGGTGGTGTCGACCCTGGGCGCGGACGGCCGCCCACAGGCCGCCTACCTTCCGCTCACCGCGACGGATGCCGGCGAGCTGGTGTTCGACGCGAAACTGGACTCGCGCAAGATCTCCAACATCCGGCGCGACCCGCGCATCGCCGTCGTCATGGGGGGCGCGGATGGTGCGACGTTGCAGATCGAGGGACACGCCGACGTGCTCGACGGCAGTGAGGCCGCGCGTTATGGCGAGCAATACCTGCGCGCCTTTCCTGAGTTCACTGATTCGGTGCGCGGCCGCTCCGTCGTGATCGTGCGGGTTCGTCCGGAGTGGGCACGGTTCAGTGATTTTCGCGGTGTCGAAGCGGCTGTGGAAGAGGTGCCGCTGCCGGAGAATCGCCTCTGATCCGTGAGGAGACACGCGAGCCCCGTCACCTCCGCAACGGCTTGTCGCAAAGAAGGTCAGTGGGCCGCGACCTGCGCGGGCGACTCGCCGCCCTCGGTGAACGAGGGGCGCTTGCCCAGCATCCGCCCGATCAGGAGCACCACGCCGACGACGATCAGCCCGACGATGAGCCCGGCCACGGCGGACACGATCGTCTCGCCGATCCACGCGATCACGCCGCCCGCCGGAGCGAGGAAGTCATGGATCCCGTGCAGCATGTCGCTGAAGAACACCACGCCGACCTCGCCGAGATTCGCCAGCAGCAGGTGACCGCCGACCCACAGCATCGCGACGGTTCCGACCACGCTGATGACCCGGAACACCGCCGGCATCGATCGCACGATCCTGGTGCCCGTGTGCCGCACGCGTCGGGACGGGTTCTTGGCCATCTTCAGCCCGATGTCGTCGATCTTGACCAGCAGCGCCACGGCGCCGTACACGATCAATGTCATCAGCAGTGCGATCACCGCGAGGATGACGAGCGTCATCCCGAGGCTCAGTCCCGCGTCGAGGTTCGACAGCGAGATGAGCATGATCTCGGTGGAGAGGATCAGGTCGGTGCGGATCGCCCCGAACACGAGTTTGTTCTCGTTGCGGGGGCCGTCATCCGCGTGTTCGTGATGGAACCCGAACCACTCCAGCACCTTCTCCGCGCCCTCGAAGCACAGGTACGTGCCGCCGATGATCAGCAGGAACGGCAGCACCCACGGTGCGAACGCGGTCAGCAGCAGCGCGATCGGGATGATGATCACGAACTTGTTCACCAGCGAGCCGAGGGTGATCTTCGCCACGACGGGCAGCTCGCGCGCGGGTGTGATCCCCTGCACGTACTGCGGCGTCACAGCGGCGTCGTCGATGACGACTCCGGCGGATTTCGCGGACGCCTTCAGCGCCGCGCTCAGGATGTCGTCGACGACAGCGAGCAGACCAACCGACATGCGTCCCCCTGTGAGGCCTCACCGAACTTCAGGAAAGCAACACTACTGCCACCTCACGAGCGTCCCGTGAACTCATCCATCGACGAGTACACCTTGAACACCTGGCGGGCCAGGACGTCCCATGCCCTCGTCGGCAGAACTCCGCGCAGCGCCATCGACAGCTTCACCGTCCACGGCCGCAGCACCATCGGTGTTCCGCGCAGCATCCCGTTCCATGCGACCGCGGTCGCGTGCCGGGGCGTCATGATCGGCGTGAGCAGCGGCCCCCGCGCGCCCGCGAACATGCCCGTCGAGATGTAGCTCGGGCAGAACGTCGTCACCTTGACATGCCCGTGACCGTGCGCGGCGAGTTCGAGGCGCACCGATTCGCTCCAGCCGATCATCGCCCACTTGGATGCCGCGTACACGCTCATGTTCGGATTGGCCAGGGTTCCGGCGGCAGAGGCGATGTTGAGGATGCGCTTGGGGCGGGTCGTGTCGGCGATCATGTCCGGCAGCACCTCGCGCGTGAGCCACATCGCCGCGAGCGTGTTGATACGCATGGTCGCCTCGATGTCGCGTTCGGGATCGTGATCCCAGAACGCCTTGCCGCGCACGATTCCGGCGTTGTTGATCACGACATCCGGTGCGCCCACGTCTGCGCGCACGCGCTGCAGACCCGAGACGATCTCGTCGTGGCGCGACACGTCCACCCGGTAGGCGCGCACGTCCACGCCGGAGCGGGAGAGGTCGGCGGCGAGAGCGGTGGCGGCATCCTCATCGATGTCCCACAGCGCGACGGCGCGAGCACGCGCGGCGACCGCGCGCCGGGCGTAGAGCTCACCCATGCCGCGGGCGGCGCCGGTGATGAGGACGAGAGCGTCGGTGATCGGGTTCTCAGTCATGCGTGAAACCGTACGGGGTGCCCGCTCCCGGCCGGGGATCGTTGTGACAGACCGAACATGCCGGCGGCCTTTCGTCGGCCGTGGACGCTCGAAATCGACGAAAACCATCTCACACGCGGGCGGTCACCCGACCCGCGATCGGATGCTGAGACCGGGCTTGCGCTGATGCACCGAGAAGTAGCGCAGCCCCTCTTCGCCGGCGATGAACCTGCGCTGCGACCTCGGGGGCAGCCAGACGATTCCGCCGGGTTCGAGGGCGATGGCATCCGTCTCGGTCTCGAGCGTTCCGGAACCCGTGAGCACCACGATCAGGACGTCCAGCTCCGGTCCGGTGTGCGTGCGGATCTCGTCGCCGGCCGGCAGCGCGATCACGTTCGCGTCGAGACCGCGCTCGGCGGGCTCGAGGCGCCAGGCCGATCCGGCCTCGGCGGCGGAAGCGGTGAGGGCGTCGCCCACGATGCGGGGCATCTCGCGTGCGGCAGCAGCAGCGTCGGCATCCATGGGTGTCCTCCGATCGGGGCGTTCCTCCCAGCCTGGCATTCGAAGCCGTGAACTCACAGCGCGCGTTCAGCCCCACGGGACCAAAACCGGCACCGCTGCGGTTGCAATCAGTGACGCCGCAGCCAGCGACGCTGGAAGAGGACCGGACGAAGAGGAGTACGGTCGGTACGCAGCCTCTTCGACGCCACCACCAAGGAGAACGCAATGACAGACCCCGGCACCATCACCCGCACAGCCGGCACCGAGACCGCCGTCCTCGCCGGCGGCTGCTTCTGGGGCATGGAAGACCTCATCCGCCGCCAGCCCGGCGTGCTCGACACCCGCGTCGGCTACACCGGCGGCGAGAACGCCAACGCGACGTATCGCAACCACCCCGGTCACGCCGAGGCGGTGGAGATCGTGTTCGACCCGGCTGCGACCACGTATCGCGACATCCTGGCGTTCTTCTTCCAGATCCACGACCCGTCGACGCTCGACCGCCAGGGCAACGATGTCGGCTCGAGCTACCGTTCGGCGATCTTCCCGCTCAGCCCCGAGCAGGAGCAGGTCGCTCGCGACACGATCGCCGACGTCGACGCCTCGGGCCTCTGGCCCGCCAAGGCCGTCACCGCGATCGAGCCGGAGGGCCCGTTCTGGGAGGCCGAGCCCGAGCACCAGGACTATCTGATCAGGATCCCGAACGGATACACCTGCCACTTCCCGCGTGCGGGCTGGGTGCTTCCCAAGCGCGACGCCTGAGCCCAGGTCGCAGAAACCGCCGCCACGGGATGCCGTCAGCGGCGGTTTCTGCGACCTGAACCGCGCGCGGCGGCCATCAGCCCCGGAGCGTCTCGATGTCGATCACGAAGCGGTAGCGCACGTCGGATGCCAGCACTCGAGCCCAGGCCTCGTTGACCTGGTCGGCCGAGGTGATCTCGACCTCGGGGGCGATGCCGTGCTCGGCGCAGAAGTCGAGCATCTCCTGGGTCTCGGCGATGCCGCCGATGTTGGATCCCGCGAACGAGCGCCGACGGCCGATCAGCGTGCCGGCACGAACGCCCATCGGCTCGGACGGAGCGCCGACGTTGACGAGCGTGCCGTCGAGCGCGAGCAGCTTCAGGTGCGCGTCCAGGTCGATCGCGGCGGACACCGAATTGATGATCAGGTCGAACTCGTTCCGCAGGGTGCGGAACGTCTCGCGATCCTCGGTCGCGAAGTAGTGGTCGGCGCCCAGCTTCAGCGCGTCGTCCCGCTTCGCCTCGGAGCGTGAGAGCACCGTGACCTCCGCCCCCATCGCGTGGGCGATCTTGACGGCCATGTGGCCGAGCCCGCCGAGACCGATCACGGCGACCTTCTTGCCGGGGCCGGCGTTCCAGTGGCGCAGCGGCGAATAGGTGGTGATGCCGGCGCACAGCAGCGGCGCCGCCTTCTCGAACGGGATCGCCTCCGGCACGCGCAGCACGAAGCCCTCCGTGACCACCACGGAGGTGGCGTACCCGCCCTGGGTGATCGTGCCGTCGACGTCCTTCGCGGCGTACGTTCCGGTCGCACCGTTCTCGCAGTACTGCTCGGCCCCTGCCGCGCAGCTCGCGCACTCGCCGCAGGAGTTGACCAGGCATCCGACGCCGACCCGGTCGCCGACGGCGAAGTTCGTGACCTCGGATCCCACCTCGGCGACGGTGCCGACGATCTCGTGTCCGACGGTCAGGGGATACGGCTGCGGACCCCAGTCGCCCTGCACCGTGTGGATGTCGGAGTGGCAGATGCCCGCCCAGCGGATGTCGATGCGCACATCCTTCGCGCCGACGTCGCGGCGTTCGACTGTGCCGGTGAACAGCGGATCGGTGGCGGAGGGCGCGACGATGGCAGGAATCACAGTGGACATGTTCCGAGCGTAGACCGGATGCCGGTACCCCGGCAGTCGTCAGGTCTCGGTCGTGCTGAGGAAGGCCAGTGCAGCCTCCTTGAAGGCCCGCGAGCCCGGAGCGTTGAAGTGGTGGCGGCCGGGGATCTCGAAGAACCGCCCGTTCGGCGCGGCGCTCGAGAGCGTACGCGAGCCCTCGATGATGGCATCCTCGGATCCCGTCGCGAACAGGATCGGCCGCGTCGGGGCGTTCGCCGGGTCGGGATCGACGGTGCGAGTGGTCCGCATGCCCTCGGCGAGGGCGAGCAGGGAGCGCAGGTCGTTGCCTGGCACCCGCTCGGTGAGCGCGATGTAGTTCTGCGTCGTCCGGTCGGTGACCGACGTGCCGTCCGCGACGTACGCGCGCACCTGGTCGAGGTCGAGTCTTTCGAGCGGGATGCCGTCGGGCACGCCGCCCAGCACAGCGCGCTCGATGCGCTGCGGAAGGTCGCGCACGACCTCCCAGCCCACCCGTGACCCGAGCGAATACCCGACGTAGAACGCCTCCTCGACGAGGTAGGTGTCCATCACGGTCTCGACATCGGCCACGAGCGTGCGGATCGCATAGGCGTCCGGCTCGTGCGGCTTGTCGCTGGCGCCGTGGCCGCGCTGGTCGAGCGCGAGCACCCGGTAGCCGGCCCTGGTCAGCTCGCGCACCCAGCCGGTGAGCACCCAGTTGTCCCGGACGTTCGAGGCGAAGCCGTGCACGATGACGACCACCGGCGCATCGACATCGCCCCAGGTGTAGGTCGCCAGGCGCGTTCCGTCGGCGGCGTAGACGAGCTGCGGATCCGGCATCCGCGACAGTTCGGAGAGAGGTACGGCCACCCCTCCATCATGGCCTCATGCGCGTGCGACGGCGGTTTCTTGGACCCGTTTCAGTAACATCATCCTTTCGGCTGATGCGGGGCTGCGCCGAAGACCGTACCTTGAGAGTGACGGAGGCGACCGGGGGGGTCAGAATGTCAACGATAGGTGTGGTGCGCGACCTTGCAGAGGTCTTCCTGTGGATCGGACTGGCGGGAGCAGGACTCGCCATGCTGTGCGCGATCGCCGTGGTCGTGGCGCTCGCTCTCGGAGCCGCAGGTGTGACCGGGGGAGCGGTGGCGGTGTGGATCGGCGGAGCGATGCTCAGCCTGACGCCGGGCTTCTCCGGCCAGTGGATTCCCGCGCTCGTCGCGGCCGGCGCCCTCGTGGCGGCGCTCGTGCTCGGTGCGATCGCGCGCACGGTGGTCCGAAGGTTCGAAGCGCGTCCCAAGCCTGAACCGGTGGCAGTGACCGCGCCCACTGCGGCACCCTCCGCACCCCGGCGAATCGTCGGCGTGCGCACTGTCGCTTCCGAATCGATTCGATAGACTGGGGCGCCCGCCGGTCGCCGGCGGCCGATCCCCCGATCTCCGTTCCGGAAGCTCTTTCTCCGTATGGCCACCTCCCTCACCACTGGCCGCCCCTGGCGCGTCATCCTCGCATTCTCCGTGCCGCTGCTCATCGGCAACGTCGTGCAGCAGCTCTATCAGGTCGTCGACACGATCGTCGTCGGGCGCGAACTCGGCGTGAACTCGCTCGCCGCTGTCGGCGCCACCGGAAGTCTGCTGTTCCTGCTGCTCGGCTTCGCGTGGGGCATGACCAGCGGTTTCGCCATCCCGACCGCGCAGGCGTTCGGCGCGAAGGATGCCGCGGCGGTCCGCCGCTCGGTCGCCACCGGCACGCTGCTCTCGGCGGTCGCCAGCATCCTCATCACCATCGGCGGTCCGCTGCTGGCAGAGCCCGTCCTCGTGCTGATGCGCACGCCCCCCGAGCTGCTCGCCGAGGCGACCTTGTTCACGCAGATCAGCTTCCTCGGCGGCGGCGCGACCATGTTCTTCAACTACCTGTCCGCCATCATCCGCGCGATCGGCGACTCGAAGACGCCGCTGATCTTCCTCACGATCGCCTGCGCGCTGAACGTCGTGCTCGTCATCGTCCTGGTCGGGCCGGTCGGCTGGGGCGTCGCCGGAGCGGCGCTCGCGACCGTGGTCGCGCAGGCGGTCTCGGTGCTGCTGTGCCTCGAGTTCGTCAGGCGCCGGATGCCGGTGCTGCACGTGCGGCGCGCGGACTGGAAGATCACCAGGAACGACATCGCCGACCATCTGCGGCTCGGACTGCCGATGGGCTTCCAGGCGTCCATCATCGCGATCGGAACGCTCGTCGTGCAGGTGGCGCTCAACGTCCTCGGTGCCGAAGCCGTCGCGGCGTACACGACCGCGTCGCGCGTGGACAGCCTCGCCACGGCGCTGCTCGCATCCCTGGGCCTCGCCGTGTCGATGTACGTGGCGCAGAACTTCGGCGGCCGGCGCCCTGACCGCATCCGCACCGGCGTGAAGCAGGCGACCGTGATGGCGATCATCGCCTCGCTCGTGCTCGGCGTCGTGCTCATCGCGTTCGGCACACACCTGGTGCGGCTGTTCGTGGGCGAAGGGTCGGACGAGGTCGTCGAGCTCGCCCACCTGATGCTCATCATCAACGGCTCGACCTACGCGCTGCTGGGCGTGCTGTTCGTGCTGCGCGGTGCGCTGCAGGGTCTCGGACAGGCGATGATCCCGACCATCACCGGTGTGGTCGAGCTGTTCATGCGCGTCGGCGCCGCAGTGGTGCTGGGCGCTCTGCTGGGCTTCGGGGGCGTCGCGATGAGCAACCCGCTCGCCTGGGTCGGCGCAGTCGTGATCCTGATCCCGGCCTACGTGCGCGCGCACCGGGCGCTGGCGAAGATGCCGGTCGATCCGCTCGAGCCGACGCTGACCACCCCGATCGCCATCGTCGGACCGGACAACAGCTCGCTCAACGTGGATGTCGTGGTCACGCAGGCCGTTCCCGTGGTCGTCGAGCGGCGCTGGAAGAAGCTCCTCCGTCGCTGAGAGGGCGCCGCTACCCGAGCACGCCGCGGCCGTCGCGTAACTCGAAGACCAGCTGCGTCTCGGTGCCGCGGACGACCGGATGCACCGTGATGTGCTCGAGCACGATGTCGCGGAGCGCGGTGGCATCCTGCACGGCGACGTGCACGAGGAAGTCGTCGACGCCGGCGACGTGGAACACCCGCAGAACCCGAGGCGTCGCGACGAGTGCGTCGAACAGCGCGTTGACCTTCTCGCCGGTGTGGTTGGCCAGGCGTACCTTGATGATCGCCTCGAGCGGATAGCCGAGCGCGGCGTCGTCGAGCCGGATGCGCGTGCCGCGGATGATGCGGCGATCGCGAAGGCTGCGCACCCGGTGCGCACAGGTGGACTCGGCGAGCCCGAGCTGCTGCGCGAGAGCCTTGTTGGTCAGGTCGGCGCGCGCTTCGAGCGCGGCGAGGATCTCGAGGTCGATCTCGTCGAGTTGCGGTTTCGTCAATCTCGTCTCCTCCGTGGCGTCGCTGCCTGCTGAAGAATGCCATTCTGGCCGATTTCGTGGCGGATGCTGTCGAATTGCCCCATCCGGATTGCGGTTCCGGCAACGTGGAAGCATGAGTCTGCATCCCGACACCGTTGCCGTGCACAGCGGGCGCGATGACCTCGCCGCCCTCGGCGTGCACGCCCTGCCGATCGATCTGTCCACCACGAACCCGTTGCCCGACGTCGAGCGCGGCGGCGACTCCTATGAGGCGATGGCCGGCGGCGGCCGCCCGATCGATGACGGCAGTCTGGTGTACGCCCGCCTGTGGAATCCGACCGTCGCGCGGTTCGAGGATGCGCTTGCCGAGATGGAGCACGCCGAGGCATCCGTCGCCTTCTCCTCGGGCATGGCGGCGATGACCGCGGCGATCCTCGCGATGACCTCCGCGACGGGCAGGCGGCACGTCGTGGCCGTCCGGCCGCTGTACGGCGGCACCGACCATCTGCTCGGCACTGGCCTGCTCGGCACCGAGGCGACCTACTGCCATCCGTCGGAGGTGGGTGCCAGCATCCGCCCCGACACCGGACTCGTCATCGTCGAGACGCCCGCGAACCCCACGCTCGACCTCGTCGACATCGCGGCCGTCGTCGCGGCAGCCGGCGACGTCCCCGTGGTCGTGGACAACACCTTCGTGACGCCGATCCTGCAGAACCCGCTCGACCACGGGGCGGCGATGTCGCTGCACAGCGCGACGAAGTATCTCGGCGGCCACGGCGACGTGATCGCCGGCGTCGTCGCGTGCAGCGAGGAGATCGCCGAGGCGCTGCGCCGGGTTCGCGCGGTGACCGGTGGCCTGCTGCATCCGCTCGGTGCCTACCTTCTCCACCGAGGCCTCACCACACTGCCGGTGCGCATGCGCCAGCAGCAGGAGAACGCGCGGCAGATCGTGCAATGGCTGATCGATCAGCCCGAGGTCGACGAGGTGTTCTTCCCTGGGCTCACCGGCGACCCGCAGGGCATCCTCGATCGCCAGATGCGAGGCACGGGAGCCATGATCGCGATGCGCATGCGCGGGGGATACGCCGCCGCGAGCGCCGTGGCCTCCGCCGTGCAGCTGTTCACGCACGCCGTGTCGCTGGGCGGGGTGGACTCGCTCATCCAGCATCCCGCAGCGCTCACCCATCGTCCCGTTCCCGCCGACGCGCGTCCGGATGCCGACGTCCTGCGCCTGTCGATCGGCCTCGAGAACGCGGGTGACCTCATCGCCGATCTGTCGCATGCTTTCGCGCGGTTGTCCACCCCTGTCTCTCCCTTCGGGCAGAAGGTAGCGTCGCACCTGTAGGCCGACATCCCGCCGTCGAGCGGAGATACGCAACCGAGCAGGAGGCATCATGCGTGCAGTCGTTTTCGAGAAGTGGAAGACCCCGCCGACCGTCAGCGAGGTCGACAAGCCCACACCCGGTCCCGGCGAGGTTCTTCTGAAGGTCGCCGGTGCAGGCGCCTGCCACTCCGACGTCGCGGTCTATCAGGACTACGACGAGAGCATGGGCATGACGCAGCTCGAGCCGTCGTACATCCTGGGTCACGAGACATCCGGGTGGATCGAGGAGCTCGGCGAGGGCGTCACCGGACTGGCCAAGGGCGATGCGTTCCTGGTCTACGGTCCGATCGGCTGCGGGCACTGCGCTCCGTGCTCCCGCGGCCAGGACACCTACTGCGAGAACGTCGCGGACATGCCGTACATGGCGTCGGGCCTCGGCCGCGACGGCGGCATGGCCGAGTACATGACGGTTCCGGCGCGCAATCTCGTGCCGCTGGGCGACGCGGACCCGTACGCGGCGGCACCGCTGGCGGATGCCGGCCTCACCCCGTATCACGCCATCAAACTGTCGCTGCCGAAGCTGGCAGGCGGAGGGAAGACGGCCCTCGTGATCGGGCTGGGCGGACTCGGGCTCGTCGCCGTGCAGATCCTCAAGGCGATCACGGGAGCCACGGTCATCGCGACCGACATGAAGCCGGAGGCCATGGCGCGCGCCGAGGAGTTCGGCGCGGTCACCGTTCCCGGCGGTGAGGGGCAGGCCGACCGCATCCGCGAACTCACCGGCGGCAAGGGCGTGACGGCGGTCTTCGATTTCGTCGGCGTCGCGCCGACCATCGCGCTCGCCGCATCCGTCGTCGCGCGCCAGGGCCGGCTGACCGTCGTGGGCATCGCGGGCGGCGAGTTCGCCTGGAACTTCTTCAAGGTGCCGTACGAGGTGGACTTCACCAGCACCTACTGGGGCACGATCGAGGAGCTTCATGAGGTCGCCGCGCTCTACCGTGCGGGACAGATCTCGCCGGATGTCGAGTACTACGAGATGGATGACGCCCTCGAGGCCTATCGCAAGCTCGAGGCCGGTGAGCTCTCAGGCCGAGCCGTGGTGACCCCGAACGGCCGCGCCGCCTGACCTGAGCGCATTCCGCTGGCGCAAGCGCCTGCCGATCACGCCCTGACGCGGTGAGAACAGATACACGAGGGCGAACACGCATCCCTGCACGACGACCACGAGCCCGCCGGATGCCGCGTCGATCCAGTAGCTGAGATAGATGCCGACGACGCTGCACGCCGCCGAGAGGACGGGTGCGATCACCAGCATCCGCCCGAACCGGTCGGTCAGCAGGTACGCCGTGGCGCCGGGGATGATCAGCATCGCCACCACCAGGACGACGCCGACCACCTGCAGCGCGACGACGGCGGTGAGCGCCAGCACGCCCAGCAGCAGTGCGCCGAGCATCCGCGGTGAGAGTCCGATCGCGAAGGCGTGGGTCGGGTCGAACGCGTAGAGGGTGAGGTCGCGGCGTTTGACGACGAGCACGGTGAACGCGACGGCGGCGAGGATCGCGATCTGCAGCAGATCGGCATCCGAGACGCCGAGGATGTTGCCGAAGATGATGTGGTTCAGGTCGGTCTGGCTGGGGGTCATCGAGATCATCACGAGTCCCAGCGCGAACAGGGTGCTGAACACGATGCCGATCGCGGCATCCTCCTTGACCCGGCTCGTGCCGCGGATGAGACCGATCAGTGCCACCGCGAGCAGCCCGAACACCAGGGCGCCGATCGCGAACGGAGCCCCGAGCACGTAGGCGATCACGACGCCGGGCAGGACGGCGTGCGAGACGGCATCCCCCATCAGCGACCACCCGACCAGCACCAGCCAGCACGACAACAGCGCGCACACGACCGCGGCGATCACGGTCGTCACCAGAGCGCGCACCATGAAGTCGTACTGCAGGGGCTCTGCGATCCAGTCCCAGATCATGACGGTCCCCCCTGGTCGCCGCTCGGGTCGAGACCGAACGCCCGCGACAGGTTAGCCGGCTCCAGCGCTGCATCGACCGAACCGTGGAACAGCACCCGACGCAGCAGCAGCACGGCCTCGTCGGCGAGCGAGGGCAGCGCGTGCAGGTCGTGCGTCGACACCAGCACGGTGCTTCCGGCTGCCGCGAGCTCGCGCAGCAGACGGACGATGGTGGCCTCGCTGCGCTTGTCGACGCCCGCGAACGGTTCGTCCAGCAGCAGGATGCCGGCGCCCTGCGCGATGCCGCGGGCGACGAAGGCGCGCTTGCGCTGGCCGCCGGACAGCTGCCCGATCTGCCGGTCGGCGAGGTCGGTGAGCTCGACCCGCTCCAGCGCCTCGGCGACGGCATCGCGATCCGCCGGTCGCGCTCGCCGCAGGAATCCCTGACGCCCGTACCTGCCCATCATCACGACGTCGCGCACCGAGACGGGGAACGCCCAGTCGACGTCCTCGCTCTGGGGCACGTACCCGACGCGGCCGCGCCGGCGGGCGGATGCCGGGTCGCCGCCGTCGATCGTCACGGTGCCGGATGCCGGATGCACCAGCCCCAGGATCGTCTTGAAGAGCGTCGATTTGCCGGAGCCGTTCATGCCGATCAGTCCGGTCACGCGCCCCGATTCGACCGTCAGGGACACATCGTCGAGGGCGAGCACATCGCCGTAACGGACCGTCGCGCCGGCGACCTCGATGCTGCTCACGATCCGCTCCCCGAACCGCCTCGGCTCGTGAGACCGGCGACGATCGTGTCGGCGTCGTGGCGCAGAAGGTCCAGATACGTCGGCACCGGACCGTCGGTCATGGAGAGGGAATCGACGTACAGGATGCCGCCGAAGTCCGCGCCGGTGGCCTCGACCACCTGCTGCATCGCGCGATCCGAGACGGTCGACTCGCAGAAGACCGCCGGCACGTCGTTCTCCTCGACGAACTCGATCGTGGCTGCGATCTGCCGTGGAGTCGCCTGCTGCTCGGCGTTGACCGGCCAGATGTACGCCTCGGTCAATTCGGCATCCCTCGCGAGGTAGGAGAAGGCGCCCTCGCAGGTGACCAGCGCGCGCTGCGCCTTCGGCAGTTCGGAGAGCTCCGCGACCAGATCGTCGTGCACCCGCTGCAGCTCGCCCTTGTACGCCTCCGCGTTGGCGGCGTAGTCGTCGGCGTTCCGCGGGTCGAGATCGGCGAAGGCGGCGGCCATGTTGTCGGCGTAGATCTGCACGTTCAGGGGGCTCATCCAGGCATGCGGATTGGGCTTGCCGGCGTAGGCGTCCGCCGTGATGTCCATCACCTCGATGCCGTCCGAGACGACCACGTGCGACACGTGCACCGAATCCATGAACTGCGCGAACCAGGCCTCGAGGTTCAGCCCGTTGTCGAGGATCAGCTCGGCCTCTGCGGCTTGACGCACATCTCCGGGGGTCGGCTCATAGCCGTGGATCTCGGCGCCGGGCTTGGTGATCGACTCCACGCGCAGATGGTCGCCGGCGATGTTCTGTGCGATGTCGGCGAGCACGGTGAAGGTCGTCAGCACGACGGGGCGTTCGTCGCGCGGAGCATCCTGAGTCGAGCATCCCGTGAGCGCGGCGGTGCCCAGAAGCGCGAGCGCGGCCAAGCGACGGACAGATTTAGGCACACCGAAAATCTATCTTTTAGGCGTGACGAAAACAACTGTCGTCCACGTTGTCGGCCGTGCACCTGTTGACATGTCGTCAACAGGCTTTGGAGGGTCAGCACATAAAACGGAGTCTCACCGCTCGCGAAACTTGGTTCCCGGCGTCAAAGTCCCGGTCCGCCGCGCGATCCCGCCCATACACTCGCCGTGGCAACGACGCCACCGACCTCTGGAGCCTCAATGACGAGTTCTACGCCCCACGCGCACGGCAATGGCATGCGCATCACCGTCACCATCCTCGGACTGCTACTGGCAGCGATGGTGATCATCTTCTTCATGACCACGGGAAAGATCGCCGCGGGAGCGGCCGAGCTCTCCGACGGAACGGTGACCGCGCGGGACGGCTCATCCGACCTCGCCGCCGGTGCCGAAGAGCTCTCGGCCGGTGCCGACAAGCTCGCCTCGGGAACGGAGGAGCTCGCCGCCGGCGCGACGACCGCCCACGAGGGATCCGAGAAGGTCGCCGCGGGCGCCCTGAGCGCACAGGCCGGCGCCGATTCACTGGCCGCCGGCGCGGGCACTCTCGCCGCGGGCGCCTCGAGCGCAGAGACAGGGGCCGGTCGGCTCAGCGCGGGAGCGCAGTCGGCGCTCACCGGTGCGCAGGATCTCACGGCGGGTCTGCTCAAGGCCGACGTCGGCGCCCAGTCGGCGATCGCCGGGGCGCAGAAGCTCTCCGGCGGCGCGCAGGGCGTGGATGCCGGCGCCAAGTCCGTGGTCGCCGGAATGACCGCGCTGTCGGACGGTGTCGCGGGGGCGCATCAGTACTCCAGTGCCGTGTCCACGGCCGCGAGCGGCTTCAGCGCGCAGCTCTCGGACGCCGTCACCCCCGAGCTGCAGACTCTCGCGAGCGATGGCGCAATTGCAGCGATCACCGCGGCGGCGACCGACGCCCCGGTGAACTCGCAGAAGCTGGCCGACTCCCTCGCCGCACTCGCTGCCGCGAACCCCACAGATATGCAGCTTCAGCAGCTCGCCGCGCTTGCGGCGGGAGTCGATGCGCAGGTCGACGGCATCGCCGGAGCGGCAAAGGTGGCACCGCAGCTGGCGAAGGGAACCATCGCAGCGGCCAGCGGCGCGCAGCAGGTCGCCGGCGGGGTGAACGCGATCGTGAACGGCGATGCCTCGAAGGGCTGGCCCGGCACGGTCGCACTGGTCGACGTCAAGAAGGGCGCACCGGCGCTTCTGGAGGGTGCCAAGACCCTTAAGGCGGGCACCTCCCAGCTCTCCGCCGGTGCGCAGCAGCTCGCCACAGGCCTGCAGCCGCTCAAGGCGGGAACGTCCGAGCTCACGGCGGGCGCCAGCCGTCTCGCGGGCGGTCTCACCACGCTCTCAGACGGTGCGGCGTCGCTGCACGACGGCTCCGTGCGCCTCAACTCGGGTGCCGCCAGCCTGGACGAGGGCGCGACTCGGCTCGCCGAGGGCGCGGCGACGCTGCAGCGCGGTGCCGCCGATCTCAACACCGGTATCGGCAAGCTCTCCGAGGGCGCGGAGACCGCGGCGTCCGGCTCGAGCGATCTCGCCGACGGCGGTGTCAAGGTCAAGACGGGTGCCGCCGATCTCGCCGCCGGCAACGGACTCATCGCCGACGGGTCCGGCACGCTCGCCACGGCGACCGCCGGGGCGGCGCCGTCGATGCTGCCCTGGATGCTCGGGGTCGCCCTCATCGGGCTCATCGGAATCGGACTCTGGGTCGGTCACCGCATCAGCCACCGGCGAGCGCTCGCCGCGGCGTAGGTGACCACGGTCCGCGGGACGGGGCGCACAGCCCCGCCTGCGGACCGCCGCTCTGCTCACGGCGGAACGGCTGTGAGCAGATTCCGGCGCGGGCACTCGTGGCCAGGCGCAGGCTGAAGCCATGAGTGAAGAGAACCCCGTCCCGCAGTTCAGCCCCGAGGCCAGACGCGCCCTGTTCCACGACCGGATCCTGGTGCTCGACGGCGCCCTCGACGACGACAACGGCACGCTGCTGATGACGCAGCTGCTCACCCTGTCTGCCGAGGATCCCGCGGCCGACATCGCCCTGTGGATCCACTCGCCGGGCGGCTCCGTGCCGTCGATGCTGGCGATCCGCGACATCATCCAGCTGATCCCCAACGACGTTGCCACCCTCGCGCTCGGAGTCGCCGCGAGCGCAGGGCAGTTCCTCCTCTCCGGCGGCACGAAGGGCAAGCGCCGGGCGCTGCCCCACGCCCGCGTCCTCATGCATCAGGGCTCGGCGGGCATCGGCGGCTCCGCCGTCGAGATCGAGGTGCAGGCCGACGATCTGCGGCAGATGCGCGACACCGTGCTCGGACTCATCTCCGACGACACCGGTCAGCCGGTGGAGCGCATCTTCGAGGACTCTCTGCATGACCGCTGGTACACCGCCGACGAGGCACAGGAGTACGGCTTCATCGACGAGATCGTCACGTCGATCGCCGAGGTCTTCCCCCGCCGCCGCGCACGGGTCGGATTGGGATCGGATGCCGCGGCATCCGCCCGGGAAGGAGCGAACTCATGAGCAGCTACACGATCCCGAACGTCATCGCGCAGCATCCCCGAGGTGAGCGCGTGATGGACGTCTACTCGCACCTGCTCGCCGAGCGTGTCATCTACCTCGGCACCGGAATCGACGCCGGCGTCGCGAACGCGCTGATCGCGCAGCTGCTGCATCTGGACGCCGACAGCCCCGACACCGGCATCCAGTGCTACATCAACAGCGAGGGTGGCGACCCCGGCGCCGCGCTCGCGATCTACGACACGTTGCAGCACATCCGCCCGGCCGTCGCGACGACCGTCGTGGGCCAGGCGATCGGGCCGGCGGCGCTCCTCGTGGCGGCCGGGGCGGCGGGGCAGCGGGCGGCGCTCGCCCACGCCCGTATCGTGCTGCACCAACCGGCAGGACAGTCGCGCGGAGCGATCCCCGACCTCATCATCGCCGCCGACGAAGTCGTGCGAGTACGTTCCGATCTCGAGACGATCCTGGCGAGGCACACCGGCCGAACCGTGCAGGACCTGCGTGCCGACACCGACCGGGATCGGGTGTTCACGGCATCCGCCGCCCTGGACTACGGCCTCATCGACACGGTCCTCGGCGAGCGGACGGCGGCCTGACTCAGGCCGCGAGGGCGAGTGCGCCTCGGCCGGCGGACACGGCAGCGGATACCGGCGCCGAGACCGCACGCAGCTCGTCGGCCACGCTGCTGGCGAGCTCGATGAGCGTCGTGTCCAGGGCCCCCGCGATCGCGGCGATCATCTCGCTGGACGGCTCCTTCAGCCCGCGCTCGACCTCGGAGAGGTACTGCGGCGAGACGCCGGCCTTGGCAGCCGTCTCGCTGAGCGTCTCCTCGTTTCCGTGCCGCCGACGACGCAGCTGATCACCGAGCACGTGACGCCAGAGCGGCTCGGGCCTGCTCGGCGGGCGGTGATTCGAGGGACGGGGGAACGCGACGATCTCGGCCATGCCTCACGCTAACCCCGCGATCGGATGCCGTGACAGCGGTTCTGCTCAGAGCAGAACGCCAGGCCGCGTCAGCCGGCCAGCCGCTCCGCGAGGAACGCCGCCTGCTTCTCCCACTGCACGCCGAGGCCGCCCTCGTGCTCGTTGAAGGCGTACTCGACGATGTCCGCGACACCGCCCCAGTGGTTGCGTGCGGCATACACGGTCGACGGCGGGCACACCGGATCCATGAGCGCCACGGAGAAGAGTGCGGGCGCGGTGGCACGGCGGGCGAGGCTCACACCGTCGAAGTACGACAGCGTCTGGAAGGTGCGCTCGGCGGCACCCCGGTGGACGGAGAGGTAGCGGACGATCTCACGATAGGGATCGCGGTCTGTCAGCCCGACGGAGCGCTCGAAGTGGCACAGGAACGGAACATCGGGCATCGCGGCGATCAGTCCGGTGGAGAGCGCGGCGGCGGCGATCGTGATCCCGCCACCCTGGCTCGTGCCGGTGACCGCCACCCGTGAGGCGTCGATCCGGTCGAGCGAGCGGATCGCATCGATCGCGAGAACCGCGTCGGTGTACACCCGGCGGTAGTAGTACTCGTTCGGGTCGTGGATCCCGCGGGTCATGAACCCGGGGATGGCCGGTCCGGAGCCATACGGATCGGGAGTGACGCCGCCGGTTCCCCACCCGCTGCCCTGGCCGCGGGTGTCCATGAAGAAGTGCGCGTAACCGGATGCCGCCCATCCCAGCCGCTCGTGCGGCAGCCCGCGGCCGCCGCCGTACCCGTTGTACTCGACGACGGCAGGAAGAGGCTCGTCCACATCCGCAGGCAGCAGAAGCCAGCCGCCGATCGGGTCGCCACCGAAACCGCTGAAGGTGACGTCATAGACCTCGACGGACTGCAGCGGCGAGTCGATGCGACGCAGCCGGATGGGCTGGGCGAGCGCGCGGGACTCCGCGAGCGTCTGCTCCCAGAAGTCGTCGAGATCGGCGGGCTCGGCCACCTCGGGCCGGTAAGTGCGCAGCTCTTCTGCGGGCAGGTCGAAACGCGGCATCGCGGGATCCTTCACTCGGGGGACTTCGGCAGTTTAGCGACTGAGCAGCGACCGGCCAGGACGACGACCGGCCGCCTATCCGCCCTCACGGTTCCGATACAGAGTTGTGCTCATTAGGCTGGTGCCCGAGCCTCACGACTCGTCTCCCCCTGTCTGCTGCGAGCCGAACGCCCTGCGCCGATCACTGGTGCCATGGAGCGCGCGGCGAGCATCGCTCCGAAAGGTGTCCCATGAACGACTCCGAGAACCGCACCGACGAGCAGGGGGCGGACTTCTTCGACCAGCTCGCGCAGGGGCAGACCCGCGAACAGGGCAGCTTCACGATCGGCTTCCGCGGGTACGACCGCGGAGAGGTGGATGCCGCGATCGCGGGTCTGCGCATGCAGGTGCAGCGCGCGGATGCCGAACTCGCAGAGGCCCGCGCCGGCGTCGACCGCGACGTCGAGGCCGTGCGGTCGGAAGTCGAAGCCGTCCGCTCGGAGAGTGAGGAGCGGATCGCCGAGAGCGAGGAGCGCATCGCCGAGATCGAGAAGCAGCAGCAGGAGCGCATCGACGAGGCCCGAGCCGAAGACGAGAAGCGGATCGCCGCCCTCGAGGCCGATCTCGCCGCCGCCCGCGCGCAGGTCGACGAAGCCGAGCAGCAGGTCACCGCGCTGTCGAACGAGCTCGTCGACAGTCCGCGCAGCGAAGAGGACACCGAGGGGTCCCGACTGCAGTTCGAGGCCGTTCTCCGGGTCGCCGAGGAGCAGGCCTCCGTCCTGATCCAGAACGCGGCCGTCCAGGCCGAGCGTCTGCTGGAGGCCGCACGCGAAGAAGCCGACGGCCGTCGCGCAGAGCTCGCCGCCGAGGTCGACCGCGTCACCACCCAGGCGCAGCACGACGCCGACCAGGTGCGGCTGCGCATCGACACCGAGTACACGGCGCACGAGGCGCGCATCGAGCGCGAGGCCGCGCACGCCACCGAGAAGGTCAACCAGGCCGAGCAGGAGGCCGCGACCATCCGCACCGAGGCCGAGAAGGGCGCGGCCGCGCTGCGCTCGATGGTCACCCGTGAGACGACGCAGCAGCGAGCGGATGCCGAACGCGAGGTCCGCGAGATGAATGCACGCGTGCTCGAGTTCGAAGAGACCCTCACCCGCCGGCAGGACGACGCGCAGCAGGAGTTCCTGCTGCTGCACAACCAGGCCGTCGCGCACGCCGAACGCATCACCGCCGACGCGAACGAACAGGTCACCTCGTCGCTGGAGCACTCCAAGCGCATCTCGGCGAAGGCCGACGACTACGAGCGGCTCATGCGCTCGCAGGCGCAGGCGATCGAGGCCGACGCGCAGGTGCGCGCCCGCGAGACCCTCGATCGCGCGCGCCAGAAGGCGCAGAAGATCGTCAGCACCGTCACGGGTCACACCACCGACGTGCTGCGCGATGCCGAGGACCGCACCCGCCAGCTGCGCTGGCAGCAGCAGCAGCTGAACAGCTTCATGGCCGAGGTGCGAGAGCTGATCCGCCCGGAGGGCGTGGTCGACACGGATGCCTCTGACGGCGACACCGAGGATGCCGACGACGTGGACGCCCTGGAAGAGGGCGACGAGGTCATCGAGATCGCACCCGAGGACGAAGAGGACGACTCCGAGGAGTCCGACGACGACGAAGACGAGGACGAGGACTCCGACGAGGACGACGACTGACCGGGCTCAGAACCTCTCGGAAGGGCACCGCGGCGAATCTGCCGTGGTGCCCTTCCTATGTCCGGGCGGTACACGCCACAGCATCCGGATAATGCGAAAAACCGCCAAATAATGCGCATTATGGCCGTGACGGCGACAGCACCGCCTGCGTACGATCGGGCGCTGTAACGCTGGGCATCCGCCCTGCCTGAGCGGCGCCGACGCCGGCGCCGAAAGGAGCAGTCCATGGCCATTCGAAGACGAATCGCCGCGGCGACAGCCGCATTGGCGCTCGTCATGACCGTGTTAGTCGCCGGTGCCGGTGCGAACGCGGCATCTGCAGCGACAGACGACGAGCTGCCGGTCTTCACGACGCAGGGACCGATCATCGATCGGTTCACCGATGACACCTGGAACCCGGGCAATGAGTTCATCTTCCCCTCGGTGTTCCATGCCGGTGAACATCTCGATGATCCGCTCGGCGAGTGGTACGTCTACTACGCCCCGCACGATGCGCCGGGCGGCATAAACCTCATGTACGCCGATTCGCTGAACGGGCCATGGACGCAGTACGAGACCAATCCGCTCGTGTCGAACGTGTGGGAGGGCATCTACGACGTCTCGCATGTCTCGGCGCCGGATGCCGTCTGGAACGAGGACACCGGCCAGGTGTTCCTGTACTTCCACGGCGAGAACACCACCGACCGCTATGCGACCTCGGCCGACGGCGTGCACTTCGACTACGGCGGGGTCGTGATGACGACCGAGCAGTTCGGTCAGAACGCCACCGAGACCTCGTACAACCGCATCTTCCCGAACCCGTTCCCCGAGAACGGATGGGAGTACGCGATGTTCTTCATGGTCAACGACACCTCGAACGTGCGCCGCATCGGGCTCGCCTACTCGCACGACATGGTCGACTGGGAGGCCCAGCCCGGTTGGGTCGTCGAGCCCACCGCGGTGGAGGGCACGAACGTGGCCGGCCCCGAGATCTGGGAGTGGAACGGCGTGCAGTACGTGCTCTACGGATCGAGCTCGGGGACGATCTTCGCGAAGCGGCTGGATGAGAATCTGCGCAGCGTGGGCGATCCGATGCCCCTGTACATCCCGAGTCCGTTCCCGCCGGAGGAGGGCCGCACCAGCTCACCGCAGATCGTCGAGGAGGACGGCGTCACCCACCTGATCTTCGAGATCGGCGGACGCAGCGGCACCACGCTCGCCCACGCCGTGCTCGACCCCGACGGAGTCCGCGATCCGCTCAACACCCGCCCGGACGATCCGATGTACGAGCAGTGCACAGCAGAGGGATCCGACGAGTTCGACGGTGAGTCGCTCGCAGACGCCTGGTCGGTCGTCCGGGACGGCGCCGATCGCATCCGCGTCGAGAACGGCGCGCTCGTGCTCTCGTCGCCGACGACGTCGATCGACGGGGCGACGATCCCGCAGCTGCCCGTGCCGGATGGCGCGTGGGAGGTGACGACCGAGCTGGAGTATGCGCCGGCCGCGCAGTATCAGCAGGCCGGACTCGTGCTCTACCGCGACGACGCGAACAACGCCAAGCTCGTCTGGTCGTTCGCCAAGCAGGGCCAGCGGTTCGACTTCACCTGGAAGAACAACGGCAAAGAACGATTCGACAGCTGGACATGGGAGGACAGCGTGTTCCCGCCCGCCGACATGGGCGGCACCGTGTGGCTGCGAGTGACCGGTGACGACGAGTGGATCACGGCATCGCTCTCCACAGACGGCACGAAGTTCATCCGGATCGGGCAGCCGATCGAGACGGACGTGCTCGCACCCACCGGTGTCGGCGTGTCCGCCTTCAGGGGGGCGACCGCTGCGCCCGACATCGATGCCCGGTTCGACTGGCTCCGGTTCACCCCGAACGAGGACGAGCTGGCCGCGTGCGCAGAGGGCACGGACCCCGGAACCGACCCGGGCACGGACCCCGGAACCGACCCGGGAACCGACCCGGGAACTGATCCCGGAACGGACCCCGGAACCGACCCGGGAACGGATCCCGGAACGGACCCGGGGACCTCCGGCCCGGAGGGTGCCGTGGCATCCGCCTCGGTCGCGCAGGGCGAGACGCAGACCGTCTCGGCCGGCGGGTTCGTACCCGGCGAGCGTGTCACCGGGGTGATGCGTTCCGATCCGCTTCCGCTGGGCACGCGGATCGCGGACGCCGACGGCTCGGTGTCGTTCGCATGGACGATCCCTGCTGACACCGAGCCGACGGCTCGGTGTCGTTCGCATGGACGATCCCTGCTGACACCGAAGTCGGCACCCACACGGTGACGCTGACCGGTGCGCAGTCGGGAGCGGTGACGATCTCCTTCGAGGTGACCGGCGCAGCGGTGAGCGGTGGCGACGCGAGTCTCGCGTCCACCGGTGCCGACTCCATGCCTGCCCTGTCGCTCGGCGCGCTACTGCTCCTGCTCGGTCTCGGGGTGGCGCTGGTGGCACGTCGCCGCAGAGTCTGACCCCGAACCCGGCCGTGACGTGATGCGATGCGGATCGCCCACGCCACGGCCGGGTGGTCATAGCCTTGGGTCATGTCACATCTTGTGAGCGCGAACGAGCTGGCAGAACTGATCCGTGCGGGAGGCGTGCGCACCCTCGACGTGCGCTGGAAGCTGGGCCGTACGGATGGCCAGGACCAATATCTCGCCGGTCACGTCCCTGGTGCGGTGTTCGTCGATCTGAAGGACGAATTGTCCCGGCACGGCCGGCCGGACGAGGGACGGCATCCCCTCCCGTCGACCGAGCAGGTCCAGAACGCCGCCCGCCGGTGGGGAATCGACGACGGCGACACGGTCGTCGCCTACGATGACGCCGGCGGAGGGCCGGCCGCGCGCGCCTGGTGGCTGCTGCGGAAGGGCGGCGTCGACGTGCGCGTGCTGGACGGCGGATGGGCGGCCTGGCAGGCAGCGGGCGGCGACATCGAGAGCGGATCCGTCGAATACACCGCGGGCACGGTGACCCTCGACGACATCTCGGCCGACAGCCTCACGATCGACGACGCCGCGGCCTTCCCCGAGCGCGGCGTGCTCATCGATGTGCGCGCCGCAGAGCGGTTCCGCGGCGAGACCGAACCCATCGATCCGATCGCCGGGCACATCCCCGGGGCCGTGAACCTTCCCGACACCGTGCACGTCGCCGAGGACGGAATGCTGCGCGACCTTGACGAGATCCGCGCCGCATTCGCCGAAGCGGGCGTGACCGAAAGCACTCCGGTCGCCGCGTACTGCGGCTCCGGAGTCACGGCGGCCCACACGGCACTCATCCTCGCCGAGGCCGGGATCGACGCGAAGCTGTTCCACGGGTCATGGAGCCAGTGGTCGAACTCCCCCGACCGCCCGATCGCGACGGGGGAGTAGCGACAGCTCCGCTTACCCCTTCAGCCCGGAGTGCGCGAGCCCCTGCACGAACTGCTTCTGCGCGAACAGGAAGACCAGCAGCACGGGCACCACGGTGAGCGTGGTCGCCGCGAGCTGCACGTTCCACATCGGGCCGCCGTAGGCGTCCACGTACTGGGTCAGCGCTTGCGGCAGCGTGAACATGTCCTTGCTGGAGAGGTACACGATCGGCTCGAGGTACAGGTTCCACGACTTCAGGAACGTGAAGATCGCCACAGCCGCCAGCGCAGGCCGGGACAGCGGGAACGCGATCCGCCAGAAGATGCCCCATCGTCCGAGGCCGTCCATGCGTCCCGCCTCCTCCAGCTCGGTGGGGAGACCGAGGAAGAACTGCCGCATGATGAAGATCGACAGCACCGCAGGGGCTCCGAAGATCGGGATGACGATGAGCGGCCAGTGGGTGTTGATCAGTCCCATGCCGTTCACCAGACGGAACAGTGGCACGATCGTCACCTCGCTGGGCACGAGCAGTCCGACCAGCACGATCAGGAAGAGCGCGTTCGCGCCGGGGAAGCGGATCCGCGCGAACGCGTAACCGGCCATCGCCGCGACCAGCAGCGTCCCGACCGTGACGATGACCGCGATGTAGAGGCTGTTCCAGTACTGCTGCGCGAACGGCTGCAGCCGGAAGACCGCCCCGTACGCATCGAAGCTCGGATTCTCCGGCCAGAGCGTCGGCACCTTCCGCAGGATCTCGCTCATCGGCTTCAGGCTGGAGGTCGCCATCCACCAGGTGGGGAGGATGAACGGGATGCTGATCACCGCGAGCAGCACGATCAGGGCGACCGAGGTCCACCGGCGCTTCGTCCGGGAGGAACCTGCCGGAACGCGGCGAGGACGGTGTGCCGATTCGGTGACGACGGCGGTGGTGTCCAGATCGTCGGGGGCCGTCGGGGCATCAGTTCTCATGGAACACCCACCTCTTTCGCGTCTGCCATTGGATGAGGGTGAGGATCAGGACGATGACGAACAGCAGCACCGAGACGCCGCTGGCGTACCCGAAGTCGTTGAACCGGAACGCCTGCTGATACAGGTAGTACACGAGCACCGTCGTCGAGTTGCCGGGGCCGCCGCCGGTGAGCACGGCGATCTGGGCGAACACCTCGAGGGAACCGACGATGGTCAGGATCGACACGAGCAGGATGGTCGGACTGATCATCGGGAGCGTGATCGACCGGAACCGGCGCCATGCGCCGGCGCCGTCGATGCGTGCGGCCTCCATGATCTCCTCCGGCACGCCCTGGAGCGCCGCCAGGAAGAGGATCATGTTCATGCCGACGTTCTTGAACACCTGGACGATGATCACCGAGAGCATCGCGGTGAAGTCCTGACGCAGCCAGTTCGGGCCGTCGATGCCGATCAGCGAAAGGAAGCCGTTGATGCCGCCGTCCGCCTGCAGCAGGAAGCTCCAGACGATCGTCCACGCGACCAGCGACACCACGACCGGCGAGAAGAAGAAGGTGCGGAAGGTCGTCGTCCCCGGCAGCTTCTGATTCAGCATCACTGCGAGGAACAGCGCCAGGGCGATGTTCACAACGACCAGCCCGATCGAGAACCACAGGCTCGCGAGCAGCGAGTCGTGCAGACCCTGGTCCGACAGCATCCGCTCGTAATTGTCGGTGCCCGAGAACACGAAGGTGTTCGCCAGCACATTCCAATCGTGCAGCGAGAACCAGGACACGGCGACCAGCGGCGCGATGACGAACGCAAGCGCCCCGAGCACGGCCGGGGCGACCATCGTGTAGCCGACCACCCAGTCGCGCCGTGCGAGGGCGGAGCGACGCGGGCGACCAGCCGCGGAGCGGCGAGGACGGTCCGGCTGTCCCCTCCGCTCCGCGGTATCGGCCGTCGACCTGACGGCGGTGGAGGTCATGCGCTCTCAGCCCTCCAGCAGCGGGGTGATCGTGGCGCAGGTGTCCTCGAGCACGGCCTCGACGTCGGCGTCAGCGGTCCACAGCGCGTCGAGCTCGGCGCGGACGACATCTTGCAGCTTCGCGAAGTTCGCGTGCGTCGGCTTGGTGACGGCATCCTGGATGCCTTCGACGACCACAGCCTGGAGCTGCTCCTCGCTGAGCTTCGGGTTGGCAGCTCCCAGCGTCTGGGCGTTCAGCAGCGACTCGCGCGGCGGCGGGAAGTACGTCGCGAGCTTCTCGGCGTTCTCCGGATTGGTGAAGTAGGCCAGGAAGTCCGCGGCGATGGTGGGATGCTCCGCGTTCGCGAACACGCCGATGCCGGCCTGCCCGATCACGTTCTGCTTGCCCTCGGGCCCGGCGGGAAGCGGGACGATGTCCCAGGCGAACGAGTCGTCCAGGGCGGATGCGCGGCTGATCTGCGTGATCGTCATCGCCGACTCTCCGGCGAAGAAGTCGGCGGTCACGCCGGGGCCGGGGATCGCCTTGTCGGCGAAGACCGCGTCATGGACCCACGTCATGGCGTCGACCATGGCCGGATCCGTGAACGTGCACTGCGTGCCATCCTCGCTCCACGGGGCGGCATCCCAGCCCTCCGCGAACGGGATCGGCTCGAACGTGACCTCGGCGACGAGATCCGGGTTCTCCGCGATGTAGGCGTCGGCGATCTCCTGGAACAGGGCCAGTTGCGTCTCGTCGGCTGTCCAGACCGCCATGCGCAGGTCGACGGGCTCGTCGGGCGTCTCGGCCTCGCCCGCGGAGCCGCTGCATCCGGCAAGGACCAGGGCGACGGCGGCGATGCCGGCACCCGCCGTCAGCGACAGGCGTCGTCGTGAGGTCTGAGGGCTCATGCTTTCTCCTTCTCTGTGGTTTCTTCTGTGTGATCTCGGGTCGGGGTGCGAAGTCAGTAGGCGTACACGCGGCCGTCGGGCCAGTGCCGCTCGATGCCCGTGGCATCCAGTTCGGCCTGGTAGTCGGCGAGCTTCCCGGAATCGGCGTGCACCTCGTGCGGGGTCGTCCCGCCGGCGGCGCAGTAGGCGGCCAGGTGGCCGGCGGCCTCGCCGATGTTCCACTCCACCGGGTGCAGGCGATAGCAGCCGTTGGTGATGTGCGTGGTGCCGATGTTCTTGTTGGCGGCGAGCAGGTTCACGGTGCGCTGCGGGATGAGCGCGCCCAGCGGGATCTCGAACGGCGTGGATGCCACGTCGATGTAGGTGTCTCCGCCGGTCGAGGGGTGCAGGTCGATCCGGTACATGCCGACGCCGACCGACTCCTCGTACCTGGTGGCTCCGGCGTCGCCGCGGACCGCGTACGACACGTCGTTCTCAGTGATCGTGGTGAGGGCACGGATGCGGCGCGACTCGCGGTGGTACGGGGCCTGGGCGAGACCGTCCGCAGAGCCCATCACGTCGGGCCGGAGCCGGAGCCCCGGGAAGCCGGTGCCGCCGTCGGGGCGGGGCGCCTCGGTCTGCATCCAGTACAGCATCGACAGGCTCAGTTGCCGTGCGTCCTCGTAGCGCTCGAGTTCGGTCTCGCGCGGGACGTCCAGCACGTGTTCGAGGAAGTAGTCGATGCTGGGCCAGTTCACCAGCGAGATGTCGCTCTTGTAGAAGCCGGGAGTGAACAGGTCGCGGGCGGCGATGCGCCGGAAGAACCAGAGGTTCTGGTCGCCGGCGTTCTTGGACTGATCCGCGTCGACGGCGAGGGCGTCATCGCCCGGGTTCGGGTCGAAAGCGCGGGTGTCGATCGCGAGGGTGCGCGGGTTGGGCGCCGTCCACGACAGGAGCGGGTGCCCCTGCCACGCCGACGGGGCGTACTCGCGCCAGAAGTCGTAGCGGGCCGGGCGCTCGATCGTGTGGTCGCCTTCGATGTGCTCGACGGCGAAGCACACGCTGAGAGCCTGCACGTTGTCGGGCTGGGCGGACTCCGGTGCGCTGGGCTCTCCGGTCTCTGCCCGCGACTCGAAGCCCGTCACGTAGTCGGTGCCGGTCAGGGGCAGCAGCTCCCCGGTCTCGGTCGCGTCGAGCACGTAGGCGGCACGGACGGTGATGTCCTCCTCGCCGATCTCGGAGGCGAGAGTGACGGAGGTCACGCGCTCCTCGTTGGTCGTCGCGGCGATCGGCCGGCGGCGCCGGAGCAGCGTGATCCGCCCGGCAGAGCGGTGAGGCGCGAGCATCTCCTCCAGTACGCCCACCGCGATGCGCGGCTCGTGGCACAGCTTCGATACCCAGCCGGCGCCGGGGTTCAGGTCGACGCGGTCGCGTGCCGCGTCGATGAGCGGGTAGCGGCGGCGGTACACGTCGCGGATGCCGTCGCGCAGCGCCCGGTAGCGGGCGGTGATGCCGAACTCCTCGACCCACGGGTGCTCATCCGGCGGCACCGCCTGTGAGGTGAGCTGGCCGCCGATCCATTCGAACTCCTCGGTCAGGATCACCTTCGCTCCGCGGTCGGCGGCGGCGAGGGCGGCGGCGACGCCGCCGAGGCCCGCTCCGACGATGAGGATGTCGGTGGTGAGGTCAGGATCGGTCACGAATGGGTCCTTCGGTTTCGGTGCGGATGGATGCCGGAGCCGGGGCGAGCGATTCGCCGTCGGCCTCGGGACAGTCGAGGATCTGGTGCAGGTCGGCGTCGTCCAGCGCAGTGGCGCTCGGGCCGCGGCCGCCTCCCCTCTCCCGCTCGACGATGCGGGAGAGGAGCACGAGGGCGCGCGCGCCCATCTCCTCACGGGGGACGGTGAACCCGGACCACCGGCGGGAGCCTCTGCTCTGGTGGATCGGCTGGCCAAGCAGCAGCATCGAGATATCCCGCGGCACGTGCAGGCCGCGTGCCTCCAGCGCCTCCGCGAGCTCGTCCGGTGCGTTGTCGGGGGCGACGAGGATGCCGGTGAGCCGGCGCTCGGCGATCTCCTCCGCACCGACAGCCACGTCGTGTACGTCGACGAAACGCAGCGGCAGCCCATGAGCGCGCATGGCCTGGCGATAGCCCTCGACACGGTCCAGCGTCGACTGATCGGAGCCCTGGAGTCCCGCATACCCGATGCGCCGGTGACCCGCAGCGACGAGGCGTTCGACCTGGCGCGCGGTGGCTGCGACGTAGTCTGCGCCGACGTACGGGAGGACGCGTCCCTCACTGGCGCGCTTGCCGACGAACACGAACGGGTAGTTGGTGTCGAGCAGATGCTGGAGCTCGCCCTGGTCCTCGTGCTGTCCCAGCAGCAGGCATCCGTCGGCGATGCCGAGGCGCTGCCACCCGTCTCGGGCGAGCTGGCGCCGGCCGTCGACCACGCGTGCGGAGGTGAACAGCAGCATGTCGACGCCGAGCTGCTCTGCGGCGTGCTCGATGCCGACGAGGAACGCTCCGTAGAAGTCCTGGCCGCCGCGGGGGAACGTCGCTTCGTAGGTGAACACGCCGAGGATCTGATTGCGGCCGCCGGCCAGACGCTGGGCGACCGGGTTCGCGGAGTAGCCGGTGATGCGGATGGCGTCGAGGACGCGGCTGCGCGTCTCTTCCGAGATGCGCACCCCGGCGGGGGCGCTGCCGTTGAGGACGAAACTCACGGTGGACTGGCTGACGCCGGCCATCGCGGCGACATCGGCCTGCGTGAAGCGGTGACGCGGCATCGATCCTCCTCGATCGGACGCTCAGGGCGGTGGGGAACTCGGGTGTGACGAGAAAGCAGTCTGCTGGCGAGGCTGCGGAGGGGTCAAGCTGATAATGCGCATTATTTGCGACGAGCACGGGCGTGCGAGGCCGAACCACGGCAGCCCGAATTCGTATTATCAGGACGGGCGGAACATCAGTCCCGCTCGTCGTAGCCCCATCGCAGCACGAGCATCCCCGGTCCCCAGTTCTGGCGAACCTGGTGGATCGACGTCGCCCCGTCAAGGTCGAGCGGGGTCACGGTCGTGGCGGAGGGCGTCTCCTCGACCTCTTCGATCCATGCCGGCAGGGCGTCGGGGTGAAAGCGGGTCCACAGCACCAGTTCGCGCGCCCGGCGTGCGACGCCGTGCCCGGTCTCATGAGTGGACGGATACCCTGGCGGGAACTCCAGCTTCCACTCCAGCATGGTCGTCTGCGCCGGGCCGAGCGGACGCTCGAGTTCGAACATCGCGCCGTGCACCTCGCCGCTCGGATGGGAATGGCGCCGCGAGATGTGTCCGCCCGAGACGACACTGAAGATCGGCGCGGGGGTGCGGACGCCGGGCGTGAGGTCGAGGTATGGCACGTTCGTGATCGTGCCCGACGTGCATTGCAGCAGGGTGCGGGTGGTGCGCGAGATCACGCTTCCGTCGGCGGCGACCTCGGTCACAGCCGTGGTCGACACGTCACGACCGGGGTCCATCGCAGGGGCGCCGAGTGCGATGAACGTCTCGGTGGTCGCCTGTTCCAGGCGGGCCTGCTCGAGCGGGTACTGCGGCGTTCCGATCGGCCCGACGCGCTGGTTGGGGCCGATCTGTGAGAGCAGAGTGCCGACCTCGAGCCCGAGCAGCGTCTCGAGTTCCTCGACAGCGGCGAGGGACTGGGCGCCCTCAGGGCGGCGGGCGCCCGAGCGCCAGTAGCTGAGTGTGGCGGCAGCCACCGGGTTGCCGCTCGCCGCGAGCCGTTCCCGAAGCCACGCCAGAGTGACGCGGCGGGCATCGATCGCGGCCCGCAGGGTCGCTGAGAATTCCGGACGATGCTCCGTAGGGGTGGTGTGCTCTGCCGGCATCACAGCCCTTCCCTGGGTATGTGACGGGTGACGACGTAATCTCGAGCATACGACCAGACCAGGATGCCTCGGGCCCGAGGCGCCCTGCGCCGGTCGAGCGGTAGGACGTGGCAGTTGGGCCCGATTCTGCACACGCCTCCGCCGACGCAGCGCTCTCCTGCGTGCAATGCGGGGTTCGTGGATCGTTCTGGGGGAGCATCCGCTGAGCCCCGCATGTGCGCGCGGGGCGATCGGTCTGCCCGGTCAGCGCCCGTGCCGCTAGCCTCATGGTAGGAGGACTCACCATGAGCGCAAAGATCGTCGTCGGCATCGAACAGACTTCTGCAGGGGAGCGCGCGCTCGCGTGGGCCGCCCAACGGGCGCACCAGTTCGAACGTGAGCTGCTGATCGTCTCCGTCATCGGCGGTGCGCTGGGCGTGGTCGGCGAGGGCGAACTGCTCGCGGAATCCGAGCGACTGACCGATGAGTGGCTCACCGCTCAGGCCGATGCGCTGCGCCCGACCGGCCTCACGGTGGCAACCGCCGTGCTTCATGGCGACCCGGTGACACAGCTCGCCGAGGCCTCGGCCGGCGGTGAGATGCTCGTGATCGGCAGCGATTACCGCGGCCCCGATGAGGGTCCTGCTCGCGGCATCCGCGGCATCCGTATCGCGTCTGCCGCAGCGGTGCCGGTCGTGGTCGTACCGGATCGCGATGTCACCGGGGGCACGGGGGTCGTCGTCGGCGTGGACGGCTCGCCGGTCTCGGAAGCGGCCATCGCGTTCGCGGCCGCCGAGGCGGACCGCCTGCGCGAACCTCTCATCGCGGTGACGGTCTGGACGCCGATGGCCGCGAAGCCGCGCAACGCGCTGATGTACTCCGACGCGTACCTGGAGGCCCTCGAACACGCAGCCGAGGAGACCCTCGCCCTGTCGATCGCCGGTCTTCGCGGAAAGTACCCCGACCTCGAGATCCTGACGAAGGTGCTGCGCGGGTACCCCTCCGCGATCATCAATGATCTCGCCGCCGAGGCCCGACTCGCAGTCGTCGGCTCCCACGGCCGCGGTGCGATCGCCCGCTTCTTCCTCGGCTCGATCAGCCACGAGGTGCTCACGCACCTGCGGACGGCGACAGCCGTGGTGCGGTAGGGCCGCCTGCCGCAGCCGGTGCTCCCCCTCCGCGGCCCCGCGTAGACTGGAGGGACCACTTCGGACCGAGGAATCGTCATGTCTGCCCCAGCTCGCGCGTTCACCGTGCGCCACGTCCAATTGCTGCGCGCGCTCTTCGCAGCGGCGGCAGCGCTCATGATCACGTTCTCGCCGGATCATTCCGCCGTCATCGGCTTCTCCGTCTTCGGCGGGTTCGCCGCCGCGAGCGGGTTCATCCTGATCCTGGCCGCCTGGGTCGTGGCATCCGCCGGCAACCGTTGGCCCTTCATCCTCCTGGCCGCCCTCGACCTCGCCGCCGCAATTGTGAGCGGCATCCCGACCTGGCGCACGGATGCCGCATTCTTCATCGTCGTGATCGTCTGGGCCGCGGCGACCGGTCTGGTCGAGCTCATCGCCGGTCTTCGCGCACGACGCACCGATCCCGGTGCGAAGGATGCCATGACGATCGGTGCGCTGGGTCTGGTGCTGGCCGTCGTCCTCCTGCTCATCCCGGCCGATTACGTCCTGCAGTACTCGGTCGGCCCCGAAGCGCTGACGCTTTCCGGGATCATCCTCGCCGTCGGCATGTTCGGCGGGTACTCGGCGATCGTCGCGGTCTTCCTCGCGATCGCTGGGTTCTCGCCACGCCGCGCCGCGCCGGTGAAGGATGCTGAGACCGCCGACGCCGCGAGCGATTCGGTCGACACGGGAGGAGCCGCGTGAGCGAGAAGAAGTCCACCCGCCGGGAGCTGCTGCGTCCGCTGCATCTGCTCGGCATCGCCCTGGCCGCCGGCGTGTTCGCCACGGTCGTGACCCTCGTGTCGACGGGGGCCTTCACGGCACGCGTCAACAACGCGATCGCCAGCGGCACGTATCAGGGGCTGACGCCGGTAGGCCTCGGCCTCGTCGTCGGCGGAGGCGCGTTCATCGTGACGCTGCTGATCATGTCGATGCTGATCCTCGCCGTCGACCCTCGCGAGTATCAGGAGAAGACCCTCGACCGGCCCGTGCTGTTCGACGAGGAGTCCGACGGCACGCCGTCCTCCGACGCCAAGAGTCAGGGTTCCGCTGGCGCCGAGCCTTCGGCATCCTGACCCGCGGAGCGCGCCCTACTTAGCGAGGCGCTCGGCGATGCCCGTGTAGGTCACCGGAGTGAGAGCGAGCAGACGCTGCTTCGCGGCATCCCCGATCTCGAGGGTCTCGACGAACTCGGCCAGTTCCGCAGCCCCGACGCGGTGCCCGCGGGTGAGCTCCTTCAGCAGCGCATAGGGGTCGCTGATCGTGGAGCGGCCGGCGACGACTTCGGCACGGATGACCGTCTGGATCGCCTCGGCGAGGACCTCCCAGTTGTGGTCGAGGTCATCGAGCAGCACCTCGCGGGCGAGCGAGATCTCGCCCAGCCCGCGGCGCAGGTTGTCCAGCGCGAGCAGTGAGTGCCCGAACGCGACGCCGATGTTGCGCTGCGTGGTCGAGTCGGTGAGGTCGCGCTGCATCCGCGAGGTCACCAGCGTCTGCGAGAGCGAGCCCAGCAGGGCCGCCGAGAGCTCGAGGTTCGCCTCGGCGTTCTCGAACCGGATCGGGTTGATCTTGTGCGGCATGGTCGACGACCCGGTCGCGCCCGCGACGGGGATCTGCGTGAAGTAGCCGATCGAGATGTAGGTCCAGATGTCGGTCGCCAGGTTGTGCAGGATGCCGCCGGCGTGACGCACCCGGTCGTACAGCTCGACCTGCCAGTCGTGCGATTCGATCTGAGTGGTGAGGATGTTGAAGCCCAGACCCAGTCCCTCGACGTACTCGCGTGCGATCGTCGGCCAGTCGGCGTCGGGGTCGGCCGAGAGGTGCGCGGACCAGGTTCCGGTCGCGCCGGAGAACTTCGCCAGGTAGTCGGATGCCGCGATCTGCTCGCGCACGCGCTCCAGGCGCCACGCGAAGACCGCGAGCTCCTTGCCCATCGTCGAGGGGGTGGCGGGCTGTCCGTGCGTGCGGGAGAGCATGGCGGCATCCGCGTGCTCCACCCCGAGTTCGCGCAGCTTCGCGATCACGGCATCCAGCGCCGGCAGCCAGACGTTCTCGACCGCGCGCTTGACGGTCAGGGCGTACGAGACCGAGTTGACGTCCTCGCTGGTGCAGGCGAAGTGGGTGAGCTCGGCGATGGCGTCCAGGCCCAGCAACGACAGGCGGTCGCGCACGAGATACTCGACGGCCTTGACGTCGTGACGGGTGACGGCTTCCTTCTCCGCCAGCCAGTCGATCTCGGCCTGGCCGAAGTCGCGGTACAGGCCGCGCAGGCGATCCTTGTCAGCCTCGGCGAGCGGCGCGGTGCCGAACATCGACCGATCGGTCAGCGCGATGAGCCACTCGACCTCGACCTCGACCCGAGCGCGGTTCAGGCCCGCCTCGGAGAGGTAGTCGCCGAGCGGGGCGACGGCCGGACGGTAGCGTCCGTCGAGGGGGCTGAGCGGCTGGACGGGGAAGGCGTTCGGGGAAGTCAGGGGAATCCTCCTGATCGGGCCCCTCAGATCCGGGGCGTGGAGCGGGGCGTCGTGCGGCTCTGACGAAGCGCGGGCTCGAGCTGCCGGAACAGGCCTCGGGTCGCGGTCTCAATCATAGCCAGCACCGCGTCGAACATCGTGGTGTCCGCGTAGTAGGGGTCGGGCACATCGAGGCCGTCGGCGTCGCGATCGTAGGCGAGCAGCAACGTCACCTTGCCCTCCTGATCCTCGTCACGCGCCCACTCCCGGAGGATCCGCTCGTGCGTGCGATCGAGGGCGACGACGAGATCGTTCTCCTCGAAGGATGCCGCGGTGAACTGCTTCGCGCGGTGCTTCGAGCCGTCGTAGCCGCGGCGGTCCAGCGCCTCGAGGGTGCGCTCGTCGGCGCGCTCGCCGACGTGCCACTCGCCCGTGCCCGCGCTGCTGGAGACGATGAGCGGCCCCACTCCCTGATGCTCTGCCAGATCGCGGAACACCGCCTCGGCCATCGGCGAGCGGCAGATGTTCCCCGTGCACACGAAGATGACGCGGAAGGGATCGGACGGGGACACCCGTCCATTCTGCCGCTCACGGCCGCTTGTGCACACCTTCGAATACGTCGTCGCGTCTTCTTCTGCACATCGTCGTCGCGACCGGACCTGTACCCGGTTCGCGGATTTCGCGGTTCGGCGGGTCGCCGGGGCGGCGCATCCTGGGGGCATGCTCAACATCATCGCGGCCGACGGGTGGAGTTCGGATGCCCTCTGGTCCTGGTACTGCGCCCGTCGCGCCCTGGGCGAAGCGCTCTCCGCGCTCGAGGACGCCGGTGCCGCGCTGCTGCCCCTCGTCGACGCCAGCGAATGGCACGCCAAGGGCGTCATGGCGCTGCACGAGCTCATCGTCGAGGCGAGGGCGCGGACCGCCTCGGAGGTCGGCGAGCTGAACAGCAGGCTCTGGGAGATCGACGCCCTGGCGGCCTCATGAGCGACGGACTGGAGATCACCCACGGCGGCGCGATCGCCGTTGACCCCGAGGCGCTGCGCACTGTCGCCGACGCGCTGGTCGCGCTGGCTCCGAGGTTCGCGGATGCCGCGTCCGCTGTGCGCCGAGCGCACGGGTGCCTGGTGAATCTGCCGATGGCTGCGACCCGGGTCGACACGGTCGCGTTGTGGGGGAGCGCGGACCGCGCGGAGGAGTTGCACGAGGAGTGCCGCACGGCGGGGGAGAACACGCGGCTGATGGCCGACGTCTACGAACTCGTCGAGCGACGGGCCGAGCTCGATGCTCTCGCGATCCAGGGAGCGCCGCCGACGGATGCCCTTCTCGACCGGATCGCGGAGCTCGAGGCATCCGACCCGCGCGTCGTCGAGATGGAGAAGTGGTTGATCGCAGAGTGGGAGAAGAGGCGGTTCGAGGGGCTGGACGAGCAGTTCGATCTGGGCAATCTGTGGCCCGGTCACGGCGTGGGCTCCGACCTGGGGGTGATCATCGGGTTGGCGGCGGCGATCGGCGCTTCGGGGATGGGAAGGCTTCCGCCGAAAGCGACGCTGTCGGGCAGCGGTGGGCCGGTTTCGGTGACGCCGGTGCGGACGACTTCACCGATCGGCCCGCCTACGAGCATCGCCGAGGCGCTGCGGCGGTTCCCCGATTCGTCCGGCGCGCAGCTCAAGGTGGAGAAGTACACGATGGCGGACGGGACCAGCCGTTTCATCCTGTACTCGAAGGGCACGCAGCCGAGCAGCGTCATCGACCCGGACGAGCCGTTCGACATGCAGTCGAATCTCGAGCTCTACACCGGACAGGAGTCGGCTTCGTATGCGGCGACCGTCGATGCCCTGAAGGCGGCCGGCGCACAGCCCGGTGACGAGGTCCACGTCTACGCGCACTCGCAGGGTGCGATGAATGCCGCGTACCTGTCATCGGGCAGCGAGTTCGACGTCAGCGTGCAGGTGACCGCAGGAAGCCCGCTCCGTCCGACGCTCGACGAGGATCAGCTGCTGATCGCACTGGAGCACACGGATGACATGGTGAACAGCCTCGCCGGGGGCGGGTTGCCCGGCGGGTCGGGATCGCCCGACAGTCTCGTCGTCACACGTGTCGGCGACCCCGCTGTCCACGTGCACGACGTGTGGCTGCATCCGCACATGATGGAGGGCTACACCGAGACCGCCGAGATGGTCGACGCGTCCGACGACGTACGTCTCGAGGCCTGGCGGGACAAGACAAGAGAACTGGGCGAGGCCGTGTCGATCGAGTCGACGGAGTACGTCGCGAAGCGGGAGTGATCGCGTCAGTCGCGGCGCTTGCGCTTCTGCGGGCGCAGGATGGCTCCGAACACGGCGTTGATGATCGTGATGATGATCGCCGCGACGACGCCCCACCAGAACGACTCGACGGTCAGGCCCCAGCCGAACCCGGAGGTGATCCACGCGGTCAGCCAGAGCAGGAACCCGTTGATGATGAAGCCGATGAGGCCGAGGGTGAGGATGTACAGCGGGAACGCCACGATCTTGATGACCGTTCCGATGATCGTGTTGACCAGGGCGAAGATGGCCGCGACCGCGAGCAGCGTCAGCACGAGCTGCAGCGTCTCGCCCGGGGCGAACGGCCGGATCTGCACCTGCAGCGCAGGGATCAGCGTCACCACCCAGATGGCGAATGCGTTGACGATGACTCGGATGATGAAGCGCATGGTGCGTTCAGTCTGGCACGATCGCGTTCACAGCGGGCAGGTGCCGCAGAATCTGCGACAGTTCGAAGCAAGGAGCCGTCAGCGGATGTGCGCGCCGAACGCCTCGGCGATCTCTGTGAGGCTTGCCTGATTCTGCGCAGCGCGGAGCACGAGCGCGAACGCTGTCTCGACGTCCATGTCGATCACCACGCCGTTCAGTTCAAGAAACGTCAGAGTGATCACCCACGAGAACCGCTTGTTTCCGTCGAAGAGTGGATGGTTCTGACTCAGCGACGAGAGCAGGGCCGCTGCTTTGACTTCGAGTTCGGGGTACGCCTCGGTGCCGAACATCGAGCTGGAGGGCCGCGCGAGGGCAGACGACAGAAGTCCGATGTCGCGCACGTGAAGACCCAGCGCTTCGAGCACACCGACCGCATGTGGGAGCTCGACGTAGACGGTCATGCGTCTTCGAGCTTCTTCATCAGTTCGGAGTATCGATCGGCCACATCGAGTGCGATGGTCACTGCCTGCTCGGTCGTCACTTCCTCGCGGAGGAAACGGTCGGCAGCTTGGATGAGAAGCGCATGCTTCGACGTGTGCCGCCGAGCTGCGAGCTCGCCGAGGCGCTGATCCAGCTCTTCCGGAAGCCGCACGTTCATCGCCATACCAAAATGGTACCACCGTGAATCCCGTCGGCACCAGGCTTCCACGCTCGTAGACTCGGACTCGTGACCGAGCCGATCCTTCCCCGCATCCGCCCAGAGATCGCCGCCCTCGCGCCGTACCGGCAGGGCAAGCAGGCGGGCCCCGATGCGTTCAAGCTCTCCAGCAACGAGAACCCGTTCGAGCCGTTGCCCTCGGTGCTCGAGGCGCTTCGGGGAACGACCCCGGTCAATCGATACCCGGATGCCACTGCCACCCGCCTGCGCGAGCGCCTCGCCGCCCGCTACGGTGTGAGCCTCGACGAGGTGCACGTCGCCAGCGGCAGCGTCGCGATCCTCTACCAGCTCGTGCAGGCCGCGGCGTCCGTTGGCGACGAGGTCGTCTACGCGTGGCGCTCCTTCGAGGCGTACCCCGGGCTGGTGCTGGTCTCCGGCGCGACCGGCGTGCAGGTTCCACTCGCCGAGGGCGGCCGTCACGACCTCGACGCCATGGCGGATGCCGTCACCGACCGCACACGCGCCGTCATCGTCTGCACGCCGAACAATCCCACCGGACCCATCGTCACCGGCGCCGAGTTCGAGGCGTTCGTGAACCGCGTGCCGCAGGACGTCCTCATCATCCTCGACGAGGCGTACGCGGAGTTCGTCACCGCAGAAGGCGCTGTCGACGGGCTCGGTGAGCGGGTGTTCGAGCAGCACCCTAACGTCGTCGTGCTGCGCACGTTCTCCAAGGCGTACGGGCTCGCCGGACTCCGAGTCGGCTATGCGGTCGGTCACGCGAAGGTCCTGGATGCCGCCCGCTCCACCGGCATCCCGCTGTCGGTCACCTCCGCCGCCGAGGTCGCGGCGATCGCGAGCCTCGACGCAGAGGCCGAGCTGCTCGATCGCGTCGCCGTGATCGTCGACCGGCGTACCGCGCTCGCCGAGGGACTGCGCGCCCAGGGGTGGGACGTGCCAGACACGCAGTCGAACTTCGTCTGGCTGCCCGCCGGCGCGCGCACGGACGAGATCGCCGACGCCTTCCGCGCCGCCGACATCGTGGTTCGGCCATTCTCGGGCGACGGCATCCGCATCTCCGTCGGCGAGCAGGAGTCGATCGAGAAGGTGCTGCGGGTGGCCGCGGCAGCCCGGCAATAAGGCGCCATTCTCTGCATTCCGGGCACTTGCAAGGGCGTCCTAGCTATACGTGACGGGGCATGCGAGGGCGGCTAGCGTGGAACGGTGACCTCGTCAGAGACCTCAATCGTCCGCGTACTGGAGGCGGACGGCCGCTACGCGCCGAACGCCGCCGCCGAGCAGTACCTCCCCCTGATCGAAGCGATCAGCGATGCGGAGCTGGAGCAGTTCTACCGCGACATGGTCGTCATCCGCGCCATCGACAACCAGGCGACCAACCTGCAACGACAGGGGCAGCTCGCCCTGTGGCCGCCGAGCCGCGGTCAGGAAGCGGCGCAGGTCGGTTCGGCCAGGGCCGCGCGCGCCCAGGACACGCTCTTCCCGTCGTACCGCGAGCACGCGGTGACTCGCATCCGCGGAGTCGACACCCTGGGGATCATCAAGCTCATGCGCGGGGTCTCGCACGGCGGCTGGGATCCGACCGATCCGGTGAACGGCAACACCCGGCTGTACACGCTGGTGCTCGGTTCGCAGACGCTGCACGCCACCGGCTACGCCATGGGCCTGAACTTCGACGGCCGCTCCGGCACCGGCGACCCTGAGCGCGACGAGGCCGTGATCGTCTACTACGGCGACGGCGCCTCCAGCCAGGGCGACGTGCACGAGGCGATGGTCTTCGCCGCCAGCTATCAGGCACCGACAGTGTTCTTCCTGCAGAACAACCAGTGGGCGATCTCCGTGCCCGTCTCGACCCAGACGCGAGTGCCGTTCGCGCAGCGCAGCAGCGGTTATGGCATCCCGAGCGTCCGCGTCGACGGCAACGACGTCCTCGCCAGCTTCGCCGTCTCGCGAGTGGCGCTCGACGAGGCGCGTGCGGGCAAGGGGCCACGCGCGATCGAGGCCGAGACGTACCGGCTCGGCGCGCACACGACCAGCGACGATCCGACCAAGTACCGCACCAGCGACGAGGAGAAGTCCTGGGAGCTGCGCGATCCGATCGCGCGCATGCGTGCGTTCCTGGAGGGCAAGGGTGCTGCGGTGTCCTTCTTCGAAGACGCGGATGCCGAGGCGGCCGCCGCCGCGGACGACCTGCGCGTTCGCACCCTCGAGCTCGGCCCGCCGCCCGCGAACACGGTCTTCGACCACGTCTACAGCGAACCGCATCCGCTGATCGACGAGCAGCGCGCGTGGCGCGAACGATACGAGGCCTCGTTCGAGGGAGGAGCGCAGTGACGCTTGAGACGATGCCCTTCGCGAAGGCGCTCAACGCCGGGCTGCGCAAGGCCATGGAAGACGACCCTCGCGTGCTCATGATGGGCGAGGACATCGGCAAGCTCGGCGGAGTGTTCCGCATCACCGAGCATCTGCAGCGCGACTTCGGCGAGAAGCGCGTGCTCGACACCCCGCTCGCCGAGTCCGGCATCGTCGGCACGGCCATCGGGCTGGCGATGGCCGGGTTCCGTCCGGTGATCGAGATCCAGTTCGACGGGTTCGTGTTCCCCGCGTTCGATCAGATCACCACACAGCTCGCGAAGCTCACGAACCGGCACGAGGGTGCTGTGTCGATGCCCATCGTGATCCGGATCCCGTACGGCGGACACATCGGCGCCGTCGAGCATCACCAGGAGAGCCCTGAGGCCTACTTCGCGCACACACCCGGACTGCGCGTGGTGTCCCCGTCGACGCCGAACGACGCGTACTGGATGATCCAGGAGGCCATCGCCTCGAACGACCCGATCATCTTCATGGAGCCCAAGAGCCGCTACTGGCAGAAGGGCGAGGTCGAGATCGAGCAGTCGGCCGCGCCGCTGCACGCATCGCGCGTCGTGCGCACCGGGACCGACATCACCCTGGTCGGTCACGGCGCGATGGTCACCACGCTGCTGCAGGCCGCGGCGATCGCCGAGGGCGAGGGGACGAGCTGCGAGGTCGTGGACGTGCGCTCGCTGTCGCCCGTCGACTACGGCCCCATCCTCGACTCCACCCGCAAGACGGGCCGGATGGTCTACGCGCAGGAGGCGTCCGGCTTCACGAGCGTGGGCAGCGAGATCGCCGCCACCGTCATGGAGCGCGCGTTCTATGCGCTGGAGGCTCCGGTGCTGCGGGTGTCGGGCTACGACACCCCGTTCCCGCCCGCCAAGCTCGAGGGGACCTTCCTGCCGGATGCCGACCGCATCCTCGAAGCGGTCGACCGATCCATGGCCTACTGACTCTCCGATCGAAGGGCACCTCATGACAACGCAGAACTTCAACCTCCCCGACGTCGGCGAGGGTCTGACCGAGGCCGAGATCGTGGCCTGGAAGGTCGCCCCCGGCGACACCGTCGCGATCAATGACGTGCTCGTCGAGATCGAGACGGCGAAGTCGCTCGTGGAGCTGCCGTCCCCGCATGCGGGCGTCGTCGGCGAACTGCTGGTGAGCGAGGGGACGACCGTCGAGGTCGGGTCGCCGATCATCAGCTTCGTGTCGGATGCCGGGCCCGCGGCCACCCCGCCCAACCCCGCACCGGCGGGCGAGGAGACCGGAGGATCGGTCCTGGTCGGCTACGGCACCGGCGCCGGTGCGACCTCGCGCCGTACCCGTCCCGCCATTCGCCCGGTGCGCTCCTCGGTGGGCGTGATCGCGAAGCCGCCGATCCGCAAGCTCGCCCGCGACCTCGGCGTCGACCTGTCGTCGGTCACCCCCACCGGGTCCGATGGCGAGGTCACGCGTGACGACGTCGTGGGGCACGCGGCGCAGGCGAGCGTGTTCCGCAACATCGAGACGCCGGAGTGGGGCGACGTGCGCGAGGAGATCGTGCCGGCGCCGTCCAGCGCGCCGGTCGGGCTCGCGCGCGGCATCGCGCCGACGCAGAGCCAGATCGGAGCGGATGCCGAGCGCACCGAGTCCATCCCGGTCAAGGGCGTGCGCAAGGTCAGCGCCTCGGCGATGGTGCAGAGCGCGTACTCCGCGCCGCATGTCACGGTGTGGAAGGAAGTCGACGCGACGCGCTCGATGGAGCTCGTCAAGCGTCTCAAGGCCTCGCCGGACTACGCCGACATCAAGGTGTCGCCGCTGCTGATCGTCGCCCGCGCCGTGATCTGGGCCGTGCGCCGGAATCCCATGGTCAACGCCGCCTGGGTCGAGACCGAGAACGGTGCCGAGATCGCCGTGCGGCACTACGTGAACCTCGGCATCGCCGCCGCGACCCCGCGCGGGCTGCTCGTCCCGAACATCAAGGACGCGCAGGAGCTCAGCATGAAGGACCTCGCCCGCGCCCTGAACCGCCTCACCCTCACGGCCCGCGACGGCAAGACGCCACCGGCCGACCAGCAGGGCGGCACGTTCACGATCACCAACATCGGCGTGTTCGGGATGGATGCCGGCACCCCGATCATCAACCCCGGCGAGGCCGGGATCCTCGCCATGGGCACGATCAGCCAGAAGCCGTGGGTCGTCGACGGCGAGGTCCGCCCGCGTTACGTCACCACGGTCGCCGGATCGTTCGACCATCGCGTCGTGGACGGCGACGGCATGAGCCGATTCATCGCGGATGTCGCCGCGATTCTTGAGGAGCCCGCGCTACTGGTCGACTGACGCTCCTCGATCCGCCGGGCGTGCAGCTCCGGCTACGCGCGCACGCTGAGCCGCTGCTCGGCCAGCTGAGGAACGGCGCGCTCGCGCGCGGCGCGGCGGGCCGTCACGACCGCCCCGACCGAGACGACCTCCGCACCGAGCGTCGAGGCGAGGATCTCCGGGGCGGGCAGGTGCAGCTCCTCGGGCAGGATGCGTCGTGCGGCGGCGAGCACCGGTTCGATGCTCTCGGCGACCGCGCCGCACACGACCACTCGCGCGGGGTCGTACATGCTGCCGAGCACTCCGACGATGCGGGCGAGGGTCGCGCCGACGCGGTCGGCGACGAGTACGGCATCCGCATCTCCTGACGCGGCGAGCGTGAGCACAAGACGCGGATCGATGCGGTCTTCCGCGACCAGGCGACCGAGGGCACCGTCCGTCGAGACGTCTCCCGCGGCGACGGCGTGCCGCGCGACATCCTGGACGGAGTACGGCAGGCCGACGGCCGATCCGACGCCCATGATGTGGTCGAAGACGACACCTTCGCCGACACCGCCGTGCGCGCCGTGCAGCACATGCCCGTCGACGACGACTCCGCCGCCGTACCGCTCGCTGGCGAGCAGGGCGACGTAGTCCCGGCATCCGATCGCTGCCCCGAGCGCCCCCTCTGCGATCGCGGCGAGTTGAGCGTCGTTCTTGACCTCGACGACGGGCGCCCATGCGCTCAGCGCCTCGGCCAGGCCGGGGTTGGTGCGCTCCCAGAACCCCTCCGGATGCGGGGGCGAGATGCCGTTGCGGTCGACAGGCGCCGCCACTCCAGCACATACCGCCAGCACGTGGTCAGGGCTGACTCCCGCTTCGTCGAGCGCAGTTCTGACCTGCTCGACGATCAGCTCTCGTCGCACCGATGCCGGCTGCGTCCGGTCGACCTCGACCCGATGGTGCACAAGCGTCCGGTCGAGGGCGTCGGCGACCGTCACGGCGAGGTGCGTATAGCCGGCGTCGATGCCGACGACGGCGCCGAGGTCGGGGGAGATGGCGAAGCGTCGCGCGGGGCGGCCGGAACGGTAGCTGCCCGCGACCCGCGCGTTGGGGAGCTCGTGCAGCACATTCGCGCCGAGCAGCGTCTCGATGGCGTCGATCGCCGTCGACCGGGTCAGGGCGGTGTGCGCCATCACATCGGTCGCGGTGAACTCACCGCCCTCCCAGGCGAAGTCGAGCACGGCCCCGACGCTTGCGCGGCCGGTGCCGAGATCTGCGGAGACTTCTATCACGCCTCTTGCCTTCCTGTCACCCGAGTGAGAGAGTACCGTTCATCAGAGTAAATTCGCTCATTAGATTTACTTTGTGAATCTATCGGTCGGAAGGACGAAGGTGTCTGAGAAACGAATACGGTTGGCCCGGCTGACCGCTGGGGCCATGGGGCTCGCGATGGTCGGTGCCGCGCTCACGAGCTGCGCCGCGGGCTCAGGAGCGGAGACCATCCGCTTCACCTTCAGCAAACGCGAGGCCATCGAGTTCATGACCGATCTCGTCTCCGAGTACAACTCCTCCCAGAGCGACGTCAGGGTCGAGATCGACACATCCGGGGTCGACGTCGTCTCCGCGAGTTTCGTGCGCGGCAACCCGCCGGACATCATGCTCGGCAACTACAACTACGAGATCGCCCGGTTCGTGCAGCGGTGCGCCCTGACGGATCTCTCCGACACGGATGCTGCGGCGAACATCCGCGACGATCTGCAGCCCCTCATGGACCAGTACGGCTCCTGTGAGGGCCGCACGAGCGCCCTGCCGTACTCGGTGATGGCGGCGTCCGTCATCTACAACAAGGAGATCTTCGACGCTCAGGGCCTCGAGGTGCCGCAGACCTGGGATGAGCTCATCGCCGTCTGCGATCAGCTGAAGGCCGCCGGCATCGACCCGTTCTACGGCACCTTCAAGGACGACTGGACCGTCGGTCAGGGCTGGTACGACTACACCGCGGGCGGATCGGTCGATGTGATCGAATTCTTCGACGCGCTCGCCGAAGAGGGTGCCGAGGTCGGACCGGACTCGGCCGTGTCGTTCCAAAAGGATTTCGCAGAGCCCATGGAGCGCATGATGCAGCTCGTGGACGGCTACACGAACGCGGATGCTGCAAGCCGCGGCTACGGCGACGGCAACCTCGCCTTCGCCAACGGCGAGGCGGCGATGTACTTGCAGGGGCCGTGGGCCTTCAGCGAGATCGCCAAGACCTCGCCCGACCTGCCGCTCGGCACCTTCCCCCTCCCGATGACCGACGACCCCGCCGACCTGGGGGTGCGCGTCAACATGGATCTCGCCGCGATGATCCCCGAGGGCTCGCGCCATCAGGAGGCCGCGCGCGACTTCCTCGAGTTCCTCTACGAACCACAGAACATCGAGGAGTACAACGCCTCCCAGCTCGGCTTCACCCCGACGAAGGACGCCCCAGCCCCGGACGACCCGCGCATCGAGGGGATGATCGAGTACTACGACAACGGTCAGATCTATCAGGGGCCGTCCGTGCTCGTGCCCAAGACGTTGCCGATCTTCAACTACGCCCAGGCGATGGTGCTCGGCGCGTCCACGGAATCCACGCTGCGCACCATGGACGCCGACTGGGCCCGCATCGCCTTCCGGGCCCCCATCCCTTCCACTCAGGACAACGCGAACGGCGAAGCATCAGCGATCGGCGAGACAGAGGAGTCCGCGCCATGACCACCACGAGCACGAGCACGACCGCCATCGTGACCGGCGGTGAGCGCAAGCTCCGCCGCCACACGCGACGCGTCGAGCCGATCTACTACCTGTTCCTGCTGCCGACGCTCGTGATCTTCACTCTCGCGATCACGGTGCCCGGGGTGGTCGGCATCTTCTTCAGCTTCACGGACTCGATCGGGATCGGCGAGTGGAGCTTCAACGGTTTCACGAACTACATCGCGCTGTTCAGCGACCCGGCGATCCTGCAGAGCTACCTCTTCACGTTCGGCTTCTCGATCGCCACCGTGATCGTGGTCAACGTGATCGCGTTCCTGCTCGCGGTCGGACTCACCTCGCGCATCCGCTTCAAGACCGGGCTGCGGACGATCTTCGTCATCCCGATGGTGATCTCGGGCATCATCATCGCCTACGTGTTCAACTTCCTCTTCTCGAACTCGCTCCCTACCGCCGGGGCCGCCATCGGCATCCCGTGGCTCGAGACGAGTCTGCTGGCGAACCCCGATCTCGCGTGGGTCGCGATCGTCATCGTCACGGCATGGCAGGCGGTGCCGGGAACACTGCTCATCTACATCGCGGGTCTGCTCTCGGTCCCCGGCGAGGTGTACGAGGCGGCGAGCATCGACGGCGCGAGCAAGTCCCAGCAGCTCACCCGCATCACCATCCCGCTCGTCGCCGGTTACGTCGTGATCAACGTGATCCTCGGGTTCAAGGGCTTCCTGAACGCCTACGACATCATCGTCGGACTCACGAACGGCGGACCGGGAACCTCCACCCGCAGCGTCGCGATGACGATCATCGCGGGCTTCAACGGCGGCGACTACGCCTACCAGATGGCCAACGCGACCATCTTCTTCATCGTCGCCGTGCTCATCTCCCTCCTCCAGCTGTCGCTGACGCGCGGAAGGAACGCACTCTGATGTCGACGCAGACCATCACCACCGTCACGGCCGACGGCAAGAAGCCCCGCATGAGGATGGAGCGCGTCAACTGGTCGGGCACGATCATCCTGATCCTGTGCACGGTCACCGTGCTGCTGCCGCTGTACGTGACCATCTCGATGTCCCTGAAGACGACGGAGCAGGCGGTCGATGGCAACGCCTTCTCGCTGCCGGCGCCGTTCAGCTTCGACGGGTTCGTCGAAGCGTGGAACCTGACGAAGTTCCCCGTCGGAGCCGGCATCTCGTTGCTGGTCACCGCTGGCACCGTGGCAGCGACGATCGTGCTCGCCGCGTTCGCCTCCTACGCGATCGTCCGCAACTGGGACCGCCGGCTGTTCCGCTACTCGTTCTTCTACCTGCTGGCGGCGATGTTCATCCCGTTCCCGGTGGTCGCGCTGCCGCAGATCCAGCTCACCGGACGCGTCGGGCTCGACAACCCGCTCGGGGTGATCATCCTCGCCACGATGTTCCAGCTGAGCTTCAGCGTCCTGCTATTCACGGCGTTCCTGCGCTCCATTCCGATCGAACTCGAGGAGAGCGCTCGCATCGACGGCGCCTCCACCTGGCAGACGTTCTGGAGGCTGATCTTCCCGCTGCTCGCGCCGATGAGCGCGACGGTCGGCATCTTCGCCTTCCTCTACGCGTGGAACGACTTCATGATGCCGTCGCTGATCATCTCCGACCCGGCGCTGCAGACGCTGCCGGTGCGTCAGAACCTGTTCCAGAACCAGTTCAGCAACAACTACAACGTGTCGTTCGCCTCGTATCTCATGGCTATGGCACCCGCGATCCTGGCCTATCTGTTCACGCAGCGCTTCGTCATGGAGGGCGTCACGCAGGGCGCCGTCAAGGGCTGAGCCAGACCACCACAAGGAAAAGGAGCACCACACCTCATGACCGACTCGCTTCTCACCGAGATCCGCGAAGACGACACGACGGCAGCGTGGTGGCGGCAGGCCGCCGTCTACCAGATCTACCCCCGCAGCTTCGCCGACGCGAATGGCGACGGGATCGGCGACATCCCCGGCATCCTCTCTCGCGTCGACTACCTGGCTGAGCTGGGCATCGATGCGGTCTGGCTGAGCCCGTTCTATCCCTCCGCGCTCGCCGACGGAGGATACGACGTCGCCGACTACCGAGACGTCGACCCGCGGCTGGGAACGCTCGCCGATTTCGACGCGATGGTCGAGGCGCTGCACGCGCGCGGCATCCACGTCGTCGTCGACATCGTGCCGAACCACTCGTCCGACCAGCACGAGTGGTTCCAGGAGGCGCTCGCCGCCGGCCGCGGCTCGGCTGAGCGCGAGCGGTACATCTTCCGCGAGGGAGTCGGTGCCGACGGTTCAGAACCGCCGACGGACTGGGTGTCGGTGTTCGGCGGCAGCGCCTGGGAGCGCGTCGAGGACGGGCAGTGGTACCTGCACAACTTCGCCAAGGAGCAGCCCGACTTCAACTGGGACCACCCCGAGGTGCGGGCGGACTTCCTCGAGACGCTGCGCTTCTGGTCCGATCGCGGGGTCGACGGGTTCCGCATCGACGTCGCCCACATGCTGACGAAGGACCTCAGCGAACCGTTGCCCTCGCGCGACGAGCTCGACGCCATCGACCGCACGTCGGGCAGCCATCCGCTCATCGACCGCGACGACGTCCACGAGATCTACGCCGAGTGGCGCCAGCTGTTCAACTCGTACGATCCGCCGCGCACCGCTGTGGCCGAGGCCTGGGTCGACACCCCGGAGCGTCGGGCGCGCTACGCCTCGGCCGAGGGGCTCGGGCAGGCGTTCAACTTCGACCTGCTGGTGGCGGACTTCGATGCGGCCCAGTTCCGCGAGATCATCGTCGACAATCTCGAGCAAGCGCAGCGCACCGGATCATCGACGACATGGGTGCTCTCCAACCACGACGTGACCCGCCACGCCACCCGGTACGGCCTCGCCCCGCTGCAGGGACGCGCCGTGAAACAGGGTGCCGAGTGGGTCGCCGCCGGAGGTCCGGTCGAACTGCTCGACCGAGACCGCGGACTGCGGCGCGCGAATGCCGCGTCGCTGCTGCTGCTGGGTCTGCCGGGCAGCGCCTACCTCTACCAGGGTGAGGAGCTCGGCCTGCACGAGGTGGCCGAAATCCGGCCCGAGGATCGTCAGGATCCCGCATTCTTCCGCGGCGCCGAGTTCGACGGGCTGGGGAGAGACGGATGCCGGGTGCCGCTGCCGTGGACCGCCGACGGCGTCTCCTTCGGCTTCGGTTCAGCACCCGCGCATCTACCCCAGCCGGACTGGTTCGCCGCCCACGCGGTGGATGCGCAGGCATCCGACCCCTCGTCGACCCTGTCGCTGTACCGCGAGGCGCTGCGCCTGCGGCACCCGCTGCAGACGGGGGAGACGCTGGAGTGGATCGAGACCGGTCGTGCGGACGTGCTGCGATTCGCGCGCCCGAATGGATGGCAGGTCGTGACGAACTTCGGGTCCGAGCCCTTCGACCTCGGCGAGGATGCCGCGGACGTCGTGCTGACGAGCAGGGCGCTGGAGGGCTCGACGCTTGCAGCGGAAACGACCGCCTGGATCGCTCCGGGGTCCGATCGCCACTGATCGCATTTGATAACGGTTCTCATTAGCGTTTAGAGTGGGAACATGAAGAAGCCCGTCGTCGTCCTCGCCCTCGCATCCGTCACCGCCCTCGGGCTGGCCGGATGCTCCGCCCCGGCATCGGGGGAGGGCGGCGACGACGGTCTCATCCACGTCACCGCCAGCACCAACATCTACGGATCGCTGGTCGAGCAGATCGGCGGCGAGCGGGTCGACGTCACCACGATCATCGACTCGGCATCACAGGACCCGCACTCCTACGAGGCCACGGCCCGCGACCGCCTCGCCGTGCAGGATGCCGACCTGATCGTCGAGAACGGGGGCGGCTATGACGCCTTCATCGACACGCTGCTCGACGGCTCCGACGCGCACGTGTTCACGGCGGCGGAGTTCTCGCACGACTTCCCCGGCAACGAGGGTCACGACGAGCCGGATGCCGGAGCCGATGAGGACGCGCACGACCACGATCACGCCGATGAGGAGGAAGGCCACGAGGGCCACGACCACATCGAGGGCTTCAACGAGCACGTCTGGTTCGATCCGCACACGATGATCCACGTCGTCGAGGGCCTCGCCGAGGAGCTCGGCGAGATCGACCCCGATGGCGCCGAAGACTTCGCCGCCGCCGCCGACGAGATCATCGCCGACCTCGAAGGGGCCGAGGCGGAGCTCGAGACCATCAAGACGGAGGCGGACGGGGCAGGTGTGTTCATGACCGAACCGCTCCCCGGATACATCGCCGTGGCCGCCGGCCTCACCGATCTCACGCCCGAGGGCTTCGCCGAGTCGGTGGAGGAGGGCAGCGACGTCGCGCCGGCGACTTTGCTGGATGCGCTCGAAGTCATCGAGAGCGGTGACGTGAAGGTGCTGCTCACCAACGCGCAGACCGGCGGGGCCGAGACGGAGCGCGTCGAAGCGGCCGCTGAGGCCGCCGGCATCCCGGTCGTGGCGTTCACCGAGCTGCTCGAGGACGGATCGTCGTACTCTGAATGGATGCACGACGCGATTCAGAGCCTCGCCGACGCACTCCGTTCGTGAGTGCGGCCCTTCGGCCGCTGAGCCCGTCGAAGCGTCAGGGACCGGGAGAGAGGCCCATCCTCGAGATCGAGGGTGCGGCCCTGCGCCGCGACGACCGCGAGCTGTGGTCCGGCCTCGATCTGACCGTCGAACCCGGCGAGTTCATCGCGGTGCTCGGACCATCCGGATCAGGCAAGACCACCCTGCTGCGCGCGATCCTCGGCCTGCAGCCGCTGAGCGGCGGACGCATCCGGGTCGCCGGACAGCCCGTGCAGCGCGGCAACCCGCGCATCGGATACATCCCGCAGCAGCGTCCCCTGCCGCCCGACACCAGCATGCGCGCCCGTGACGTCGTCGCCCTCGGTGTGAACGGTACCCGCTTCGGGCTGCCGATCCCGCGCCGAGGCGACCGGGCCCGGGTCGACGCCCTGCTCGAAGGAGTCGGTGCGTCGCACTACGCCGATCGCCGGGTCGGACTCCTCTCCGGAGGGGAGCAGCAACGGCTGCGGGTCGGCCAAGCACTCGCTGACAAGCCGACGCTGCTGCTGTGCGACGAGCCCCTGTCGAACCTCGACCTCGCCAACCAGGTCGGCGTGACCGAGATCATCGACCGGCAGCGCAAGCAGCGCGATGCCGCCGTGCTCTTCGTCACGCACGACATCAACCCGATCCTCGGCCGCGTCGACCGCATCCTCTACATCGCCGGCGGCCGGTTCGTGCTCGGCACCCCGGACGAGGTGCTGCAGAGCCGCGTGCTCACCGATCTCTACGGCACCCCCGTGTTCGTGCTGCGGGCAGGTGACCGGCTGGTCGTCGTCGGCGCCCCCGACGCCGAGGCGCATCACGAACACCACGATCACGACGCATCCGCCGACTCCGCGAACGAAGGCGGATTCGCATGATCGCGCCGCTGTTCGACTGGGGGGACGTCTTCTCGTTCCAGGACTACGGCGCGCTCGTCGCGCTGCTCGCGAACTCGATCGTCGCCGGCGCCGTGCTCGGCATCGTCGGCGGCCTCATCGGCGTCTTCGTCATGCAGCGCGACCTCGCGTTCGCCGTGCACGGGGTCAGCGAGCTTTCGTTCGCCGGCGCCGCGGCGGCGCTGCTGTTCGGCGGCAGCGTGGTCGCCGGATCCCTCGGAGGGGCGCTCGTCGCGGCGATCCTGATCGGCATCCTGGGGTCGAAGGCTCGTGACCGCAATTCGATCGTCGGCGTGCTCATGCCGTTCGGCCTGGGCCTGGGCATCCTGTTCCTGTCGCTGTATGACGGACGCACCGCCAACCGGTTCAGCCTGCTCACCGGACAGATCGTCTCGGTCTCCAGCCCGGACCTCGGTTGGCTGATCGGCATCAGCGCGTTCGTGCTCGTGGGCCTCCTGCTGATGTGGAATCCGCTGCGCTTCGACTCGCTCGACCCTGTTGCGGCATCCGCCCGCGGCATCCCGACGCGCTTCGTGAGCCTGGCGTTCATGGTGCTGCTCGGCCTCATCGTCGCCGTCAGCGTTCACATCATCGGCGCGCTGCTGGTCATGGCGCTGCTGGTGACGCCGGCCGCTGCGGCGATGCGCGTGAGCGCAGGCCCGCTGGCCGTGCCGCTGCTGGCGGCGCTGTTCGGTTTCGTCTCGGCCGTCGGCGGCATCCTGCTCGCGCTCGCCGGGACCCTTCCGGTCAGCCCGTACATCACCACGATCTCGTTCCTGATCTATGTCGGATGCTGGGTCGCGCAGCGTATTCGGAACCGGGTGCGCCGTTCCGCTGCTCCCAGGACCGGCACAACGCTTCCGGCCTAGAATCTCGGGTATGGCTCAGCGGAACACCTGGCAGCGCGAACGCGTGCGCGAAGCGCTCGGCGACGCGCGCGGATTCGTCAGCGCCCAGAGCCTGCATGCCACCCTCCGCGAGGAGAACACCGGCATCGGACTCGCCACCGTGTACCGCGCCCTGTCGGGCCTCGCGGCATCCGGTGACGCCGACTCGCTGCAGAGCCCCGAGGGCGAGGCGCTCTACCGCGCCTGCTCGACCGAAGGCCACCACCACCACCTGATCTGCCGCTCCTGCGGGCTCACGGTCGAGATCGAGGCGAAGGACGTCGAGGCCTGGGCCAAGCGGACCGCCTCCCTGCACGGATTCAGCGAAGCCGAACACGTCGTCGACATCTTCGGCCTGTGCACGCCGTGCGCCAAGCAGCGGGCGGCCGCCGAAGGCTCGGCGTGAGCACCAGCGCGCCCACGCGGACGCCGCGTACGGCCCAGGCTCCGCACCCTTCGAGAGGGTCCGGGCGCTCGCCGTGGATCGGTGTCGCGATCGGCGTGGTCGTCATCGCCGCGCTCTTCCTGATCGACCGGTTCGCCCCCGCGCTGTTCCAGGATGCGCTGCCCACCCGGGCGCAGGACGGTCTCACGCTCGCCCTGAGCGTCCTGATCGAGGCGCTGCCGTTCGTGGTGCTCGGCGTCGTGCTCTCGATCGTCGTGCAGGTGTGGCTGCCGCCGAACCTGATCCAGCGCTGGCTGCCGCGCAGCGGCTGGGCGCGCAGAGCCGTGCTGTCGCTGCTCGGGATGCTGATCCCGGTCTGCGAGTGCGGGAACGTCCCGTTCGCCCGCGGCCTCATGATGCGCGGTCTCGCACCCGCGGAGGCGATGACCTTCCTCATCGCCGCCCCGATCGTGAACCCCATCGTGATCATCACGACGCACGCCGCGTTCGGTTTCGACGGCGGCATCCTCGTCATCCGCCTCATCGGCGGCTACCTGATCGCCAACCTCATCGGCTGGATCTACAGCCGTCACCCCGACCCCGACGCCATGCTCACCCGTCAGTTCACCGCGACGTGCGAGCGGGTCACGCACGAGCACGGCACACCGACCCGCCGGAGCCTGACGCAGTTCATCATCGAGCTGCGCGCGGTCATGCCGGCGCTCGTGATCGGCTCTGCGCTCGCCGGTGCCGTGCAGGTGCTCGTTCCGCGCGACATGCTCCTCGCGATCGGATCGAACCCCGTGCTGTCGATCGTCGCGATGATGGCGCTGGCGATGACGGTCGCGATCTGCTCGAACGTCGACGCCTTCTTCGCCCTGTCGTTCGCGTCGACGTTCTCGTCGGGCGCGCTGATCGCGTTCCTGCTCGTCGGACCGCTGGTCGACATCAAGATGCTCGCGCTGCTGCGCACCACCTTCACCGCGCGCAGCCTGGTGGGCGTGGTCGCGGTGGTGCTCATGAGCGCGTTCGCGATCGGGATCGGGGTGAACGTCTTTGGCTGAGTCGCGCACGATCCGCTGGTCCGCCGTCGGTACCCGCTGGCTGGGCATCGGCCTCGCCTCGATCATCGCCGTCGTCACACTCGGGCTGGGCTTGTCCGGTCAGCTCACCCTGTACATCAGCCCCGAGTCGATCTGGTTCGCCTGCGCGGGTGCGGTCGTCGTGCTCCTCGGCGCGATCTGGTCGTTCACGCTGCCGCTCGGAACCGAATCGGATCACGGCCATGACCACGGGATGCCTTCGGCGGCGGTCACTGAGCCTGTCGAAGTGTCCACGGCATCCCGCCGTCGCACGCTGACTCTCGTCGGCACCGTCTCGGCGGGCGTCGTCGCGAGCGGTGTCGTGGTCGCGGCACTCGTGCTGCCTCCCGCGTCGCTGTCGGTGGAACTTGCGATGTCGCGCGCCGATGCCGACCCGACGCTGTTCGCCGGTGCCGACACTCCTACTCTCGGCGTCGCCGACACCACCACCTTCGGCGTCGGGGAGTGGTCGAGCGTCTTCGCGACCGCGTCCCGTCCCGAGGCATACGACGGCTCGCCCGTCACGCTGGTCGGGTTCGTCACGCCGGGCGACGCGGATGCCGTCAACCTGACCCGCATGATCATCACCCACTGCGTGATCGACGCGCAGCCCGCCGCGGTTCCGGTGACGATGGATGCCGACGAGTACGGCACTGGACAGTGGGTCGAGGTCACCGGCACGGTCAAGGCGGACGCCGACGGATCGCTGCGGGTGCTCCCGACGTCGGTCGTGACCATCGATGAGCCCGGGGACCCGTATGAGTACTGAGGACCGGTCCGGGGCAGAGCCGCCGCGGACGCGCGCCGAGGCGCGCGCCGCGCGCGAGGCCGCCGAGCGGGCGGCTGCGGAGGCTGAAGAGAGGCTTCGACTCCCTTCGGTCGCTCACCCCGTTTCGTCTGCGGAGGCTTCGCCTCCTCCGCTCAACGAACCGCAACAGCAGCCCGCGCAGCCTCCGCTCAACGACCCGCGGGGGGAGTCTCCGCAGAACGACCCGCAGCCCTCCCCGCGCGACCGGCGTCGGTTCCTGTACACGATCCTCGCGGTCGTCGGCGTGCTGGCCGTCGTGGTCGTGGGCCTCGGCGCGGTCAGTCTGTTCCAGGGACCCCGGATCAGTCAGGTGCAGGTCGACCCGCGCGAGGCGATCCAGGTGTCGGGCAGTCGCGTCATCCTCACCGCGAACCAGGCGCTGGAGGAGATCGACGAGTCCCAGGTCACGGTCGAGCCGGCGGTGCCGTTCACCGTCGACGCCGCAGGGCGCAACGTCGGCATCCGCTTCACCGTCCCGCTCGACGACACGACCGAATACACCGTCAAGGTGGCGGGAGTCACCGGAAGCGGGGGCGGACCGGCATCCGACCTGTCGACGACGTTCACGACCCCCGCCGCCGAGATCTTCCTGCTGAACCGCTCCGACGATGACGACTCGATCTTCCGCACCGACCTCACCGGTGAGAAGGCCGTCCCGGTCTTCACCCACCCCCGCATCAACGACTACCGGGCGACATCCACTTCGCTGGTCGTCGCGGTCGAGGACGGCGACAGCTCCCGCATTCTCGTCATGGATCGCGATGGCGAGAACGTGCGCGAGCTCCCTCTTCCCGGCGACGGCTACGTGAGCTCGGTACAGGTGTCCGAGCGCGGCGGACTGGTCGGCTACACGTACTCCGACAAGGACCTCACTGAGGACAGCGGCCGGGCCAGCGTGCTCGTGACGCAGCCGCTGAGCGGCGAAGGCGAGCCGCAGATCGTCACGGTCGGCGAGGAGGAGGCGAGTATCGCCGAATGGCAGTTCGTGCCCGACTCGGCGGCCGTGCTGTTCATCGACTTCGCCGGCACGCTCTCCCTCGATGACCGCTCCGGCGATGCCGGGGCGCAGAACATGGGGCTCGCGATGCGTCTGCTCGGCGTCTCGCGCGGCACGTACACCGCCGTCATCGAGCGCGTCGACCAGAGCATCGTGGAGCTGAACCTCGCCGACGGCTCGGAGGAGCCGCTCGCGGCATCCGATCCCGACTACGGCCCTGCGACCGAGATCACCCCGTTCCCCGGCGGAACGCTGCGCCATGTCGTCGCCCGCGATGCGGACGGGCTGCCCACCGGGCAGGCGATCATCCGCGTCGACGAAGAGGGCAAAGCCGAGCCGCTGATGGACGTCGAGTCCGGAAACGCGATCCTGCAGGCCTGCGCGTCGCCGAGCGGGCAGTACGCCGCGGTGACGGTGGCGCCGAACCTACCCGAGAACGCCTACGACGACATGCTCGTCCCGCTGCCCAAGACCCTCGAGACGCACCTGTTCGACCTGCGAAGCGGCGAGGAGCTCGTCGCTCTGACCGGCTTCGACGCGTCGTGGTGCCAGATGGCGCCGTCGTTCTGATGACGCTGCGCCGTGCCACGAGGAGCGAGCTCGAGGGACTGCCGCTCGAGGTCGCACCGCGCCTGCTCGGCGCGGAGCTGCGCACCGTCGTCGACGACGTCGAGGTACGGCTGCGCATCACCGAGGTCGAGGCCTACCACGGCCAGGGGACGGGAGACGTGGCCGACCCGGGATCGCACGCCCGCATGGGCCGCACGGCCCGCAACGCCACGATGTGGGGCGAGCCGGGTCACCTCTACGTGTACCTGAGTCACGGCATCCACTCGTGCGTGAACGTCGTATGCGGGCCGGAAGGCACCGCGGGTGGTGTGCTGCTGCGCGCCGGCTCCGTCATCGAGGGGGCGGATGCCGCGGCGCTGCGCTCGGGTCGTGCAGGGCGCGACCTCGCGCGCGGTCCCGGCCGATTGGGGCAGGTGTCAGGCCTGCGGCATCCGGTTCATGACGGGGTCGATGCCGTCACCGGATCGGAGCTGAACGGCGCCCGAGCCGAGTTGTGGTGGGGGTCTGAACCCGCCGGCGTCGTGTCCGGGCCGCGCGTCGGCGTCGCGGGTATCGCAGGGACGGATGCCTTCCCCTGGCGCTTCTGGATCGAGGGGGAGCGGAGCGTCTCACCGTTCCGCTGGGGCCGCGGCGCTGCCGAAGCGCAGGCCATGCTAGACTGACTCCTTGTCTGTGCACACTCCTGTGCACAGTTCGTGTGCTGTCCGATTCCGCAGGGGTCGGCGGCGCGCAGACAAGGGATCTTGGGTGAGGCCGTCCGGTCTCACGGTAATGAAGGAGTAATCACATGGCAGCAGTGTGCCAGGTGACAGGAGCTGTTCCCGGCTTCGGTCACAACATCTCGCACTCGCACCGCCGGACGAAGCGCCGCTTCGACCCGAACGTGCAGAAGAAGACCTACTACGTGCCCTCGCTCGGTCGTAAGGTCACCCTGAACGTGTCCGCCAAGGGCATCAAGGTGATCGACGCGCGTGGCATCGAGAAGGTCGTCGCGGACCTCAAGGCGAAGGGTGTGAAGCTCTAATGGCCAAGAAGGCTCAGGACGTACGTCCGATCATCAAGCTCCGTTCGACGGCGGGCACCGGTTTCACGTATGTGACCAAGAAGAACCGTCGCAACACCCCCGACCGTCTCGTGCTGAAGAAGTACGACCCGGTCGTCCGCAAGCACGTCGAATTCCGAGAGGAGCGTTGATCCATGGCTAAGAAGAGCAAGATCGCTCGCAACGAGCAGCGCAAGGTCATCGTCGAGCGCTACGCCGAGCGTCGCCTCGAGCTGAAGAAGACCCTCGTCGACCCGAACGCCACCGACGAGGCCCGCGAGGCCGCTCGCGTCGGCCTGCAGAAGCTGCCGCGCAACGCGTCGCCGGTGCGCGTGCGTTCGCGCGACGCCATCGACGGACGCCCCCGCGGAATGCTGACCAAGTTCGGCATCTCGCGCGTGCGCTTCCGCGACATGGCCCACCGTGGCGAGCTGCCCGGTGTGACCAAGTCGAGCTGGTAAGCATCGCTTGAGAAGGGGCGAGGATCTTCGGATCCTCGCCCCTTTCGCGTCCCGGAGGCATCCCGGCGCAGCCCGAAAAGTGTGACTGGAGTGACGAAAGTGACTCGACACGCCCAGAAATCCTCCAAAACCCGCGAAATGACGCGGAAATACGGGCATCGGTTGATACATTCGAGGCGGTCACTCGACCAACGGGCGGCACCCGCCACCCGAACCACAACTGATGCGACGTGAACTTCGTCGCTGGAGGATGACATGGCTGACAAGTCCATCACCAAGACCGAGCTCGTCGCGAGCATTGCTTCCGCCACCGGCCAGAGCCAGGCCACCGTCTCGGGCGTCCTCGACTCGCTCTTCGCCACGGTCTCTGACGCTGTTGCCAAGGGCAGCAAGGTCTCCATCCCGGGCTGGATCTCGTTCGAGCAGGTCGACACCGCTGCCCGCACCGGCCGCAACCCGCAGACCGGCGCCGAGATCAAGATCCCGGCCGGCAAGCGCGTCAAGGTCACCGCTGGCTCCAAGCTCAAGGCTGCCGTCAAGTAAGACAGCTTCCTTCACGAAGGCCGTCCCATTCGGGGCGGCCTTCGTGCGTGGCGCTGGTGCTGCGGATGCGAGCTTAGGCTTGAGGGGTGAGTTCTCCCGGCCCGCGCACCGCGCAATCGACGAGCGCGAGCGGCGCCCCTTCGTCGTCGTACCGCTCCGCCGGCATCCTGATCCTGGGCACGAGTGCGGCGATCGCTCTCGTCGCGGCGCTCGTCTTCGGCGGCGCTGCCGCACCGCTCCTGATCGGCGACCCCGGCGACGTGATCCGCTGGAGCCTTCCGGTCGCGCGCCTGGTCAACAACCTCAGCGCCGCCCTCATGATCGGGCCCATGGTGCTCGCCCTGTTCGCCCTGCGCGCCGGTGAGAAGCCGTTCGAAACGGCCATGGACACGGCATCCATCGGCGCTGCGCTGTTCACGATCTCGTCCGCGGCGACAGCCTTCCTGACGTTCCTCGCCGCGTTCAACCCGCAGATCAGCCTGGAGGACCAGTTCGGCGAACAGCTGGGACGGTACCTGCTGGAACTCCCGCTCGGCCAAGCCTGGCTGATCACCACGATCATGGGCGCGGTCGTCACCATCCTCGCCTTCGCCTGGCGGAGCTGGACGCCCACACTCATCACCACGGTGATCGCCCTCGCCGCTCTGCTGCCGATGGCCCAACAAGGACACTCGGGGGAGCTCTCCGGGCACGTCGTCGCGGTGAACTCGATCCTGCTGCACACCATCGGAGCTGCCGTCTGGCTCGGCGGCGTCATGCTGCTCGTGGTGCTGCACTTCACGAAGGGCTTCGACGAGCAGGACCTCGTCCGCCGGTACTCAAGCATCGCGATCGCCGCGTTCTTCGTCGTCGCCGTGTCCGGCATCGTCCGCTCGACCGTCGGCCTCGGCGGCTGGGACGGGCTCTGGTCCCCGTACGGCATCATCATCATCGCCAAGGCCGTGCTTCTGGGCGGGATCGGCCTGCTCGGCGCCTGGTACCGCATGCGCCTCATCCCGCGCATGCGCGGTGAGCGCGCTTCGCGGTGGTTCTGGATGCTGATCCTCTGCGAGGTCGCGCTGATGGGACTGGCCTCCGGCGCCGCCGCTGCGCTCGCCCGCACACCTCCGCCCACTGGTGAGTCCGCAGCGACCCGCCAGACCCCCGCCGAGATCCTCACCCGCTCGTCGCTGCCGCCCGAGTTCACGCTCGAGCGGTGGTTCACCGGCTGGGACTACGACATCCTCTGGGCGCTGGCAGCCGCGCTCGGTGCGTTCTTCTACCTCGCCGGAGTCTGGCGCCTGCACAAGCGCGGCGACCGCTGGCCGATCCAGCGAACCATCTTCTGGATGCTCGGCCTCCTTCTGCTGGTCTGGGTCACCTGCGGCCCGATCAACCTGTACCAGGAGTATCTGTTCAGCGTGCACATGCTGGGCCACATGATCCTGTCGATGGCCATCCCGCTGCTGCTGGTCTCCGCGGCGCCGATCACGCTGGCGCTCCGCAGCATCCACAAGCGGGACGACGGCACGCGCGGCGGACGCGAATGGATCCTGTGGGCGGTGCACTCGCCGTTCTCGCGCGTGGTGACGCACCCGTTCGTCGCCGCAGGCATCTTCGTCGGATCACTGTGGGCCTTCTACTTCACCGACCTCGTGCGCTGGTCCATGTACGAGCACCTCGGCCACGAGTGGATGATCATCCACTTCCTCATCTCCGGCTACCTGTTCGTGATGAGCCTGGTCGGCATCGACCCCGTGCCGTACCGGCTGCCGTACCCCGGCCGCCTGATCACCCTCATCGCCGTCATGGCCATGCACGCCTTCTTCGGCATGGCGATCATGATGCAGGAGGGGCTGATGGTCGCCGAGTGGTTCGGCTCGATGGGTCGCACGTGGGGGCCGACCCCGATGGAGGATCAGTACATCGGCGGCGGCATCGCCTGGTCGGTCGGCGAGATCCCGACACTCATCCTTGCGATCACCGTGGCCATCCAGTGGAGCAGAGACGACACGAAGGTGCAGCGCCGCCGCGACCGCCACGCCGATCGCACAGGGGAGGCCGAGCTCGAAGAGTACAACGCCAAGCTCGCCGCCATCGCCGAACGCGACCAGCGCGCGGGACGCTGAGTCAGCTCTCGCCCGGGGAACCCACCCTGATCGATGCCGACCCGTCGGGGAGGATCGTGATCGTCCCGTTCACGCGGAACGGAATGTCCTCCGAGACGTGCTCGATCGAGCCGTCGAACAGCGATCGGATGTCGGCCTCGATGTGCGCGACCGCGTTGGTCGGGGGGATCATCCACTGTGCGCCGTCGGGCTCGACGGAGACGACCGGCTGCGCGGCGATCGACCACACCGGCGGCTCGACGAGCCGGTTGTCCACCTTGAGCCCGAACGGGCAGGCGGTCGGCTGCAGAACCTGCTGCGTCGTGCACTCGGTGAGGAACTCCTCGACCCGGGTCTGCACGACGTCGACGAACTCCTCGGTCGGCACGGTCTGCAGCTCGACCGGCGTCTGCGTGAGCGGCGAATCGGCGAGGATGCTGATGCCGGGCGACTTCGCGATTGCGGTGTCGACCGTGACCGAGTACAGCCCCGGGGTGAAGACCAGCAGAGGCAGCGGATCTGCCGCGACGGCCTCGGTGCCGGCAGACGACACCTGACGCCGATCGACCTCGAAGCCGTTCACGGCGAACTGGTCGGCGCCGAGAACCGTGAGAGAGACGGCAGCCAGCGGCGACTGCGTGAAGCGCCAATTCGGTGTCACACCCGCCCAACCGTCCTGCTTCACGTGGAAGGTGCTGGTGCCCGGGTGGGAGGCGACGACGTAGGACACCGTCACGGAGGTGACATCGCCCTCGGTCTTCTCGGCGACGATCTCGACATCGGCGAGCGGTGCGAGCGCCGCCTTGCGCAGCAGCGCCTCTGATGCCGTCGCAGAAATGCCCGACTCCTCGAGCGCACTGTGGTCGATCGACACCCCTGGGACCCTCAGCGCATCGGCGGCACGGCCTGTCGCGAGCAGATCGAGGTACCGGCCGACGAAGGCCGAGGGGCCGTAGAACTCCTTGTACAGCATGCTCGTGCCGGCACCGAGAGCGGCGATGAGCAGCACTCCGATGACGGCCAGGGCCGTCAGATCGAACCACAATCGGCGGCGCCTGGGCGTCGTCGAGGGCTGATCCATGGCGCCAGTCTAGGAGGGTCGGCCTGTGACAGTGCCGAGCGTCAGGCCGAGCGGCGACGTACCATGAGAGTCGTGTCTTTTCCCGCCCTCTCCGACGAACAGCAGGAGTTGTTCCGTCTCATCGAGGACACCAGGGAGCACGTCTTCATCACCGGCCGCGCCGGAACGGGCAAGTCGACGCTGCTGCAGTACTTCGCCTGGAACACGCAGAAGCAGATCGCGATCTGCGCGCCCACCGGCGTCGCCGCCCTCAACGTCGAGGGACAGACGATCCACTCGCTGTTCCGCCTTCCGATCGGCCTGATCGCCGAGAGCGAGATCGAGCAGAACGACGCCACCCGCCGCATCCTGAACGCCATCGACACTCTCGTGATCGACGAGGTCTCGATGGTGAACGCCGACCTCATGGACGGCATGGACCGTGCCCTGCGCCAGGCCCGAGGACGCCGCGCCGAGCCGTTCGGCGGCGTGCAGGTCGTGATGTTCGGCGACCCGTACCAGCTCGCGCCGGTACCGCCCCGCGGCGACGAACTGCGCTACGTGCAGGATCACTACCGGTCGTTCTGGTTCTTCGACGCGAAGGTGTGGGCCGGGGCGACCATGGGGGTCGCCGACGGACTGATCGATCTCGGCCGGCACGGCGCACCGCTGCACGTGCGCGAGCTGGTGCAGATCCACCGGCAGTCCGACGACGGCTTCAAGTCGATGCTGAACGCCGTGCGCTACGGGCGGGTGACGGCCGAGATCGCCGAGGTGCTCAATCGCCAGGGCACCCGCACGCCGCCCGACCCGGAGCCGGGCGAGATCCCGATGATCACGCTCGCGACGCGCAACGACATCGTCAACAACATCAACCGGCGTCATCTCGCCGCGCTCGCGGGCAAGGAGCAGACCGCCAGGGCCGAGATCAACGGCGACTTCGGACGTGGCGACGGCAACTATCCCGCGGATGCCGAGCTGAAGCTCAAGGTCGGTGCGCAGGTCATGTTCCTCCGCAACGACGTCTCGATGACGGGGGAGCCGCCGCGGTGGGTGAACGGCACGATCGGCACCGTCAAGCGCATCCTCGGCGGCTCCGTGCGGGTCGAGATCGACGGTGAGGATGTCGATGTCGAGCCCGCCGTCTGGGAGAGGTTCCGCTACTCGTACGACGCGAACTCGAAAACGCTCAGCCGCGATGTGATCGCGGAGTTCATGCAGTTCCCGCTGCGGCTCGCGTGGGCGGTGACGATCCACAAGTCGCAGGGCAAGACCTACGACCGCGCGGTCATCGACCTCGGCGGCGGGGCGTTCGCTCCCGGTCAGACCTATGTGGCCCTGTCCAGGCTCACCTCGCTCGATGGCCTGTACCTGTCACGCCCGCTGCGACCGAGTGACATCCGCGTCGATCAGGACGTGCGCCGGTTCATGCGCGAGGCGTGGGAGGCACGCCACTCTTCGACGCCGGAAGTGTCCGGACCGAAGGCCTAAGCGGCCAGCCGGCTCCGGTCGAGGTCCTCGAACAGCTCGGTGTTGAACCGGTAGGCCAGCAGCACCTCGTCGATCACGCGCTCGCGTTCCGCGTCATCCCACGGGGCGGCATCCAGCTGCTCGCGGTAGACGTCCTTGAACGCTGCCGGGTCGGCGATGTCGTCGAACAGGTAGAAGCCGACGCCGTTGGTCTCGAATCCGAACCGGCGCTGCATGACCCGGCCGATGAAGATGCCGCCGGACAGGTCGCCGAGGTAGCGCGTGTAGTGATGCGCGACGAAACCGCCCGGCCAGGTGGCGCCGACCTCGTTGATGCGGGCGACGTAGCGCTCGGTGGTGGGGAGCGGCGCGATCACCGAGCGCCACCCTTCGCCGAGCAGGAAGGCGAGGTCGGCCTCCAGCGCGGGCAGGCGGGTGAGCTTCTCGCTGATGAACACGGATGCCACCGGGTCGCGGCGCATGCGTTCGCCCGCGGACTCGAGCGCCTCGTAGATGAAGTAGTGCTGAGAGACGAGGGCGATGTAGTCCTCGCGCGACCCCTCACCCTTGAGCAGATCCGCCATGAAGCCGGCGTGCTCGCTGCGCGAATGCGAACCGGAGGAGCGCTCGCGGAGGGCGGCGGAGAAGGAGAGGATTTCAGCCATGGCCTCAGTGTAAGGGCATCCTTACCTAATTCGGAACCCTCGACGGCTGTTCGAGCGTCAGGCGTGCGGGCGGGGCTGGATGCCGAGCTTCTCGCATGCGGTGTCGTAGATGGCGACGACCTCGCGTCGCACGGCCGGGCGCTCATCGATGGGGCCGCTGGGCCACGGCACGCGCAACTCCTCCGCGACGCCGGCGCGGGTGATCTGCCATACGCCGCCGTCGCCGTCCAGATCGGTCATCACGGCGTCGGTGATCGGCAGGTCGGATGCCGTCGCGAACGCGCGCGCGATGAGGATGTTGTCGTCGGCGTGGTCGCCGTTCATGTGGCGGAGGATTGCCGAGACGACCTCGGGCTCGAAGATGTGGGGCATGGTCATCACTGTACGTCTGCCGGGAGCGGGCCGAACCGCACGATGTTTGCGGGGGCGCACCATAGACTCTTCTGACAGACCACCCTGGAGCTTCCTTCATGCATCTTCTCTCGCCCCGACGCTGGCGCGCCGCCGCCGCGGGTGCCGTTGCACTCGCTCTCGTCCTGACCGGATGCTCGTCTGAGGAGTCGTTCTCGTACACGCCACCCGAGCAGGTCGACCAAGCACTGCCCGAGGACACCACGGCCCAGCTGCAGGGCGCCGTCGAGAACGCCATGGCGAAGTCGGGCGCGACAGGGGCGATCGTCGGTGTCTGGGTGCCGTGGAGCGGCACGTGGGTGACCGGGCTCGGCACGCAGTCCGTCGAGGATCAGACCGAAGTGACCGCCGAGATGTCGTTCCGCGTCGCGGATGTCACTCGCCTGATGACCTGCGACGTGCTGTACGCGCTCGCCGACGAGGGCGTCGTCGAACTCGACGACCCCGTGACGGAGCACGCATCCGGGGTTGCGCAGCTCGAAGGGATCACGCTGCTCGACCTGTGCAACGGCACGAGCGGAATCGGATCCTCCGAGGCGGCCATCAAGAGCGCGTGGCTGAACACCCCTGAGCGGGTGTGGGCGCCACTCGAACTGGCGTCCTTCGGCCTCGGCCAGACCCCGGTGGAACCGCACACGACCTACCGCGACTCCGACGCCGGCTACCTGCTGCTGGGACTCGCGCTCGAGCGAGCGGCCGGCATGAACGCCGCTGAGCTCATCGCCAAGTACATCTCCGCGCCGCTGGACCTCGCTGGCACCTCGCTTCCCGGCGCCTCGCCCGCCGAACCCGGTGACAACCCCCTCAGCGGCAACTACCTGAAGACGATCGAGGGCGGCTACGACTGCACGGCGCCGGTCGACATCACGACGCTCTCCGCGAGCACGGGCTTCACCGACTCGGGTGCCGTCTCGACGATCGGCGACCTCGGCCGCTTCGTCCAGGCATCCGCGCGACAGGCGCTGCGCGAGGGCGCGGAACCGGATCAGTTCGCTTCGCCCCTGCCCACGTCTTCAGGCGCGCCGTCCTGGTATCAGGCGGCCGGCGGTGCGTTCCTGGTCGGGCCCCTGATCGGTCAGCACGGCTGGACCCCGGGTTATGCGACGGCGGCGTACTCGGACCCCGAGACGGGATTCACCGTGGCCGTCGTGCTGAACAACTCGACGGCCGGGGGCGGCCTGGCCGCCTACCTTGCATGGGAACTCGCGGCCATCGCGTCGAAGGCACCGGCGGCCGACGGGCAGACGGCACCCGAGTTCGGCCTGCCGTTCACGGCCGAGCAGTACCACGAGACGATCTCCGGCCTCACCATCTGCGCCACGCCGCCCGCAGCGGAGTGAGCCTGCCGGTCGCCCATCTACTGTGGGGGCATGTCCCAGACGGAGAAGTCTGATCGCGTTCGCCGGATCGTCGTCCTGCTCACGGTGGCCGGGTCGATCGTCGCCGCCCTGTTCGGCTCGGGTCTGTTCGGCGGTGCGGGAATCTCGGATGCTGCCGGCGGCGCGTTCGCCGCTGATGCCACCGTGCTCGCCCCCGCCGGCTTCGCGTTCTCGATCTGGTCGGTGATCTACCTCGGCCTCGTGGCGTACGCGGTCTGGCAGTTCGTGCCGGCGCAGGCGTCGAAGCCGCGGCATCGCGCGGTCGGCTACGGGGTCGCGGCATCCGCTCTGCTGAACGCCGTGTGGATCATGTGCGTGCTGGCATGGCGGATCGCCGAGTCGTTCGTCATCATCATGATCCTGCTCGGGGTGCTGCTGACGACGTTCGTCCGTGTGTGCCGGCGGCCGCGGCGCGGCACCGCGGCGGAGATCGTGCTCATCGACGGCATGATCGGCCTGTACCTGGGCTGGGTGACGGTCGCGGCTGCCGCCAACCTCGCGGCCTGGCTGGCCGATGTCGGCATCGCAGAGTGGTCGGAGGCGCCGGGAGTGCCCGGCACGCTCACGCTGATCGGCGCGGGGCTGGTCGCCCTGTTCACCGCCTGGCGCGGAGGCCGATGGGCACCCGCGGCGGCGACATCGTGGGGGCTGCTGTGGATCGCGATCGGACGCTGGGCCGAGGATCCCGCAGCGCCCGTGGTCGCGTCGACGGCCGTGGTGCTCGCCGCGCTGGTGATCCTCCTGAGCGCCGCGCGGTTCTGGCATCGCACGCGCAATGGCGATAGTCAAGGCCTTGCCGCTGACGGTGGCGACGCCGATACCGTGGCGGCCAGGAGGTCATGATGGCAACGACTAAGACAACCACGACGACGAGGCGCTCGGCACGGGGCGGTACCGGAGAGAAGAGCACGCGACGCCAGAACGCCGAGAAGGGCTTCGTCGCACCGAAGCAGCTCGGCGAGAATCTGCAGGCGGTGCTGGTCGATCTGCTGGAGCTCTCGATGCAGGGCAAGCAGGCGCACTGGAACGTGGTCGGCCGCAACTTCCGGGACACGCACCTGCAGCTCGACGAGATCGTGGATGCTGCGCGCCGATTCAGCGACACCGTCGCCGAGCGGATGCGGGCGCTGCATGCCATTCCGGACGGACGAAGCGACACCGTGGCATCCACGACGACCCTCCCGGAGTATCCGCAGGGCGAGATCGACACGGCCGAGACCGTCGACCTGATCACGGTTCGCCTCGAGGCTGTCGTCGGCACGATGCGCGAGGTGCATGACGAGGTCGACGAGGAAGATCCGACCAGCGCCGACATCCTGCACGCGATCATCGAGGCGCTCGAACAGCTGGCGTGGATGGTCAGCGCTGAGAACCGCAAGCCCGCCGCGCGCAGCTGAGCGCATGGTCACCACCGATCGCACGGCGATCGTCACGGCCGCGGACTCCGGCATCGGCCGGGCCGCGGCCGTTGCGCTCGCCGCAGACGGATTCGATGTCGGGATCACCTGGCATACGGACGAGGCGGGCGCCGAGGCCACCGCTGCCGAGGTGCGCGAGCACGGGGCGCGGGCCGTCGTCACGCACCTCGACGTCGCAGACATCCCCGCCTGTGGCGACGTCGTGGATGGTCTCGTGCAAGAGCTCGGCGGACTGGACGTCTTCGTCAACAACGCCGGCGCGGGCATCCAGACGCCGTTCCTCGACGTCGAGATCGACCAGTGGCGGCACGTGCTCGACGTCGACCTGACCGGAGCGTTCGTCTGTCTGCAGCGTGCCGCCCGACACATGGTCGCGGCGGGCCGAGGAGGGCGTCTGATCGCCGTCACGAGCGTGCACGCTCATCAGCCGATGGTCGGCTCGAGCGCCTACGACGCCGCGAAGCACGGTTTGAGCGGGCTCATGAAGAACATCGCCCTCGAGCTCGGCAGCAGTGGCATCTCCGCGGTCAGCGTCGCGCCCGGCGAGATCGCCACGGCGATGACCGGAAACGAGGACGTCGATCCGAACACCGTGCGTCGACCCGGCATCCCGATGGGACGTCCAGGCGATGCGCGCGAGGTCGCCGCACTGATCGCCTTCCTCGCGTCGCCGAAGGCGGCGTACATCTCCGGTGCGTCCGTGGTCATCGACGGCGGGATGCTGCAGATGGGCCCGCAGGCCGGTGCCGATCTCACGAGCGACGAATGGCGCACCGTCTGAAAGCCCCTTCGCCTGGCGAGATCCGCGTCGGCACGTCGGGGTGGAGATACGCGAGCTGGCGCGGCGACTTCTATCCGCGCGGGCTCGCCCAGCGCAGAGAGCTCGAGTACATCGGATCGCGGTTCTCGACCGTGGAGCTCAACGGCTCGTTCTACTCGCTGCAGCGACCGTCGAGCTACCGGCGATGGCGCGACGCCGTGCCGAGCGGATTCGTGTTCGCCGTGAAGAGCTCCCGCTACGTCACGCACATGCTGCGGATGCGCGGCGCGGAGACCGCGCTCGCGAACTTCTTCGCATCCGGAGTTCTCTCGCTCGGGGAGGCGCTCGGTCCGGTGCTCTGGCAGCTGCCGGAGCGGCAGGAGTTCGCGGCCGACGTCATCGACGAGTTTCTCGGGATGCTGCCGCGCTCGACCGGCGCCGCGTTGGATCTCGCTCGGCGCCATGACGAACGGCTGGAGGGACGCGCCTGGCTCGAGATCGATGAGGACCGTCCGATCCGGTACGCCCTGGAACCGAGGGCGGAGAGCTTCCGCGAGGCGGGGGATCTGCTGCGCCATCACGGGGTGGCCATGGTCACGGCCGACACCGCGGGTCGCTTTCCGCGTTTCGACGAGACGACGGCGGACTTCGCCTACCTCCGCCTGCACGGTGCGCAGGAGCTCTACCACAGCGGATACACCGCTGAAGAGCTCGATGGTTGGGCGCAGCTCATCGACGAGCTGTCCGGGAACGCTGAGTCACCGCGCGACGTCTACGTGTACTTCGACAACGACGCCCGAGGTCACGCACCGCACGACGCGCTCGCGCTCGCGGCCAAGGTCGCGGCGCGGCTCAGTTGAGCGGCCAGCCCGTGTACGCCTCGGCGAGGTAGGTTCGGCCGGCCTCGGAGTCCGTGACCGAGCGCAGCTCGCCGAGCTGGCGGCGACGGTCGAACTCGCCCGACTCCGGCAGCTGGTGGAGCATGCTCGTCATCCACCAGGAGAAGTGCTGCGCCTTCCAGATGCGCTTCAGAGCGAGCTCGGCGTATCCGTCGATGAGGCGATCGTCGCCCTCGCCGAGCAGGGCTCGCAGCGCGCGAGAGAGCAGTACGACGTCCGCGATCGCGAGGTTCATGCCCTTGGCGCCGGTGGGCGGCACGGTGTGCGCGGCATCGCCGACCAATGCAGCGCGGCCGCGTCGCAGTTCGTGCGCGACGAAGCTGCGGAAGCGCAGCACGTCGCGCTGGAAGATCGGCCCCTCCTTGAGCGTCGTGCCTGGCACGCGCGACTGCAGGGTTTCCCAGATCTCCGCCTCGGACATGGCGAGCGGGTCGGCATCCGGCTCGCACTGGAAGTACATCCGCTGCACCTCGGGGCTGCGCTGGCTGATCAGCGCGAAACCGTTGTCGGAGTTGCTGTAGATCAGCTCGTCCGCGCTCGCCGGTGCCTCGCACAGGATGCCGAACCACGCGAACGGGTACTCGCGGAAGTAGCCGCTGCGCGAGTCGCCGGTGATCGCAGGGCGCACGACGGACCTCGAGCCGTCTGCTCCGACCACGAAGTCCGCATCGATGATGAGTTCGCTGCCGTCGGCATCCGTGGCGATCACACGGGGGCGATCGGTGTCGATGCCTTCGACGCGGGATGCCGTGACCCCGAACCGCAGATCCTGCCCTGACGCGACCCGCAGCGCGAGCATGTCCTTCAGAACCTCGTGCTGCGGGTAGAGCCAGACGCTGCGGCCGACGAGGCCGGGGAAGTCGATGCGATGCCCCTCGCCCTGGAAGCGCAGTTCGATGCCGTCATGGCGATCGCCGACCGTGTGCACTCGGGTGTTCGGATCGATCGCGGTGAGCAGGTCGACGGTGCCCTGTTCGAGGATGCCGGCGCGGATGGTCGACTCGATCTCCTCGCGGGAACGCTGATCGATCACGACCGATTCGATGCCGGCGTCGGCGAGCAGGTGGGACAGGATGAGGCCGGCGGGGCCGGCGCCGACGATCGCGACCCTGGTTCTGATCGGCTCGGTGCTCATGTCGTCTCCTTCGACGTGTCATTCGACAGTGGATGCTGCGCACCAGTGTCCCCCGCGGAGCGATGATCGAGCCGAGAATCCCGTTGAATGGGATCCAGCAACTCCAGCATCCTGCGAAAAGTTCATCCGCGGGTCGTTGAGCGGAGCGGCCGCAGGCCGCGAAGACGAAACGGGCTGAGCGACCGAAGGGAGTCGAAGCCGCCCCCGGCGCTCACCGCCCGCTGCCCAGCTCCTGTTCGATACCCCGTGCGGCAGCCAGCAGCGCGTCGACCGCGGGAGCGGGCGCACTCTCGCGCGGTAGCACGACCGAAAGCGCAGCCACCACCTCGCCGCGGTTGCGCACCGGCACCGCGACACCGGTCGACACCCGTTCGATGGATCCGGGCGCTACCACGAAGCCCTGTCGCCGGATCGTGGTGAGCAGGCGCCGCAGCACACCAGCATCCGTCACCGTCTCCTGCGACACCGCGCGCAGGGGAAGGCTCATCACACGCTCTCGCAGCGCCGGGTCGGCATGCGCGAGCAGAACGAGCCCGGATGACGACGCGTGCAGCGGCAGGCGTCCTGCGATCCGGGTGATGTTGGCGCCGGCATCCGGGTGTGAGAGGCGCTCGAGGAAGAGCGCCTCCTCATGCTCGAGCACGGCGAGCTGGGTGTGCTCACGGATGACCGTCTGCACCTGCTCCATGTGCGGCAGCGCCGCCTGGCGCAGGCGCAGCGCGCTCGATCCACGCAGAGCCAGCTCCCACAGCCGCATCCCGAGCCGGATGCGCATCTCCTCGTCGCGCTCGAGGAGCCCGGCCGCGACGAGATCGCCGACGATGCGATGGGCGGTAGACGATGGAAGCCCGGTTCTCTCGGCGATCTCGGTCGCCGTCTGCATCGTGCGTTCCGTGGTGAACGTGTCGAGCACGCGCACGATGCGCTCGGTCATCGAGTCGCCGGAGCGGGAGTTCGCCATGGGGGTACCTTCTCATGCCGCATCCGTGTACTATCGTTGGCACCCCAACTATTTCGGTGTGCAACGTGAGCGCCCCGCAGTGATCGAAGGAGATCCCATGCAGTTCCACCGCGACGGATACCGCCCCGGCGATCCGGATCTCCTGCCGGCGGCGCCGCAGGTGAAAGACCGCACCCCGGAACTACCGGACGCCGTCGACGTGCTCATCGTTGGCACGGGTCCTGCCGGCACCGTGCTCGCCGCCCAGCTCGCGGCGTTCCCCGACATCACGACGCGCATCGTGGAGCGCCGGCCCGGACCGCTCGAAGTGGGGCAGGCCGACGGCGTCGCATGCCGGACCGTCGAGATGTTCCAGGCGTTCGGCCTCGCCGACGCGCTGGTCCGCGAGGCGTACTGGGTCAACGAGGTGCGATTCTGGGGTCCGTCCGAGGCGGACCGCTCGAAGATCGTCCGCACCGGCTGGGTGGAGGACACCCCTGAGGGGCTCAGCGAGTTCCCGCACGTCATCGTCAATCAGGCGCGCATGCAGCAGTTCCTGCTCGAGCACGCCGCGAAGTCGTCCAGCAGGCTCGAGGCCGACTACGGCATCGAGTTCGTCGGCTACGAGATGAACGACAGCGACCACCCGGTCACCGCTCAACTGCGCCACACCGACGGCACAGAGCTCGCGGTCCGCGCCAAGTACGTCGTCGGCTGCGACGGCGCGCGCAGCAACGTGCGCCGTGCGCTCGGCATCCGCCTCGAGGGCGACGCCGCCAACCACGCCTGGGGCGTCATGGACGTGCTCGCCACCACCGACTTCCCCGACTGGCGCACGAAGAACGTCGTCCAGTCCGCCGGCAAGGGGAGCCTCCTGATGATCCCCCGCGAGGGCGGCAACATGGTGCGCTGCTACGTCGACCTCGGTGTCGTCGAGGCCGGGGATGCCGAGATCCGCAAGACGACGGCGGAGCATCTGGCGGAGGTCGCGAACGCCATCCTGCACCCGTACTCCATCGACGTGCAGCAGGTCGCCTGGTCGAGTGTCTACGAGGTAGGTCAGCGGGTCGCCGCCCGCTTCGACGACCTGACGCCCGAGTCGCAGGCGGATGCCACCCCTCACCTGTTCCTCACCGGCGACGCCTGCCACACGCACAGCGCGAAGGCCGGTCAGGGCATGAACGTGTCGATGCAGGACGCGTTCAACCTCGGCTGGAAGCTCGCCGCCGTCCTGCAGGGACGATCGGATGCCGCGCTACTGCGCACCTACTCGGAGGAGAGGCAGGCGATCGCCGCGGACCTCATCGCGTTCGACAAGCACTGGTCGGCGTTCATCGCGCAGCCCGCGCTCGACCCGGAGCACCCGGAACTCGGCGGCGTCACTCCCGCCGACATGCAGGCCGAGTTCGCGCGGCAGGGCCGGTACACCGCCGGTGTGGCGACGCAGTACACGCCGTCATCACTGACCGGTGCGGCCGACTACCAGCACCTCGCCACCGGCTTCGAGATCGGCACCCGGTTCCACTCGGCGCCGGTGCGGCGGGTGGCCGACGCCAAACGGATGGAGCTCGGCCACTCGCACCGCGCCGACGGGCGCTGGCGCGTCTACGCCTTCGGCGACTCCTCGGGCGCGGCTCTGGAGGAGTTCGCGACGTGGCTGACCGAGGGGGAGGAATCGCCGGTGCGCCGGTTCACCGCAGCAGGTGCGGATATCGACAGCGTGATCGACGTCCACGGCGTCTTCCGCGGTTCGCATCGCGACCTCGACGTGACCGGACTGCCGGAGATCCTGCTGCCGACCTCCGGGCCACTCGGTCTGCAGGACTGGGAGAAGGCGTGGGCGGCGGATGCCGCGGTCGACATCTTCGCCGAGCGCGGGATCGCGGCCGAGGGCGCCGTGGTCGTCGTCCGGCCCGACCAGTACGTCGCGCACGTGCTGCCGCTGACGGCGCGGGACGAGCTGCGGGACTTCTTCGCGGGATTCCTGCTGCCCGTGGAGGTGCCGGTCGCCGGCTGAGCCGCGCCCGGTCTCGATCTGTCGCAGCAGCGCATCGCCCATGGTTCCCCGGCTGAGAGGATGGATGCCGTGATGACCATGGCCGACCTCCCCGAGCCGCAGCGCCACGTCGGCAACCTCATCCGCCGGGCGCAGCAGCTGCACTTGGCGACATGGGCGCGGGTGGCCTCGCCCGAGATCACGAGTGCGCAGTACAGCATCCTCGCGGTGCTCGCTCGAGTCGGAGAGGCGAGCCAGCGGGAGCTCTGCGATGAGGTGGACCTCGACCGTTCCACGATCGCCGACCTCGTACGCCGGATGGAGAAGGCGGGACTCATCGCGCGCCAGCGCGCGGCAGGTGACGCGCGGCGCAACGTCGTGACCCTCACCGAGCACGGTGCGGCCGAGCATGCGCGGCTCGTGCCGCGGGTGGTCGAGGTGCAGCGTGAACTCGTCGGGCACCTGGATTCCTCCGAGGCTGCAGCCCTGTTCCGGGGGCTCTGGCAGATGCTCGAGCGGTCGGACGTCACGGATCGTCCCGCATGACTCAGCAGATTCTTCGGGAAACGGCGTGACGTCGGCACGAGTGCGCCCGATCCCGGCCGGTTCTCCGGAGTTGTGCGGAAGCGGGGAGAGGTAGCCTCGACCTATGCCGTCATCCGCATCCGCGACTCCGTGGCAGCCGCTCGAGCCGACCGCGGTCGCGCAGCTGCTCGCCCCGGCATCCGTGCGCTGGTGGCTGTCCGGCGGAGCAGCCCTCGACCGCTGGCTGGGTGCTCCGATCCGCGATCGCGTGAACATAGACGTCAGTGTCACCGCCGGTGACCTCGCCGCGCTCGTCGCGAGCCTTCCGGCCGGATTCAGCGCCTGGGCGCCGGGTGAAGGCGACGACGAGATCATCCCCTTCGCGGATGCCCCTGCAGACACCGACCTGCAGCCGGTGCTCATCCGCGATGACGACAAGGGCGCATGGGTGCTGCAGGTCAACGTCGAGGACGGCGCCCCGCGCGCCTGGATGTACAAGCGCGATCCGCGCATGACGCTGCCCTGGGATCGCGCGGTGCTCGACCTCGACGGCATCCCGACCGGCGCCCCCGAAGTTCAGCTGGTCTGGAAGGCGCTGCGCCCGCGCCCGGAGGACACCATCGACAAGGATGCCGTGCTGCCGACGCTCTCCGACGAGGCGGTGGCATTCTACGAGACAGCGCTGCTGCGGATCCATCCGCACTCGACCTGGGCGATCCACGTGCGCAGCCCGTTCGCGCCGGCGAAGGCCAGCTGGAACCGCCGCAAGTCCTGACCCCGAGAATTCCCTTGCCGCCTGAGACGGCTGCTGGCAGCACCATTCTCGCCGTGCAAAGCAGTTCTCGGGCTAGATCGACCGCCGCCGGTACTCGCCGGCGGCGACGGCGTCCAGGACCACGGCGCGGAACCACTTCTGCGTCGGCGACAGGCTCGCTTCTCGCCGCGTGTACAGCGACACCGGCGTGCTCTGCGCCGGCCACGGCAGGTCAGAGATCTGCAGTCCGCCGAACCACCCGCTGAACACCTCGGCGACGTGCCTGGGCAGCAGCACCACCAGATCGGTGGCCTCGAGCACCGCCGGCACCGTGGAGTACTCCTCGACGGTCAGCGCCACCTGGCCCATCAGTCCGTGCTCGGTGAGCACCTGAAGGGGGAAGACGTGTCCGCCGCGCGCGCTCACGCGCACGAAGCGCCGCCCCGCGAACATGTCCGGCGCGGTGCGGGGAAGCGGATGCTGCCTCGACGACAGCGCCACATACTCCACCGCGCGCACGTGCGTCCGCCACAGTCGAGGACTGCCGATCATCGACACCGTCATGGCCAGGTCGATCGACCCGCGGATGAGTCCGTCCTCCACCTGGTCAGAGTCCAGCCTCGCCACCTGCAGGTGCGGGCTCGCGGCCTCGCGGGCCAGCGCCTCCATGATCGGCGGCAGGAACGTCTGCTCTCCGATGGAGGTGAGACCGAGCGCCAGCTCACCGCTGAACCCCGAGGGCTCGAACGCATCCGGATCGCTCACGGTCTGATCGATCTGCGCGAGCGCCTCGTGCAGCGGGGCAAACAGCGCCGTCGCCTTCGCCGTCGGCACCATGTCGTGCCCCTCGCGCCGGAACAGCTCGTCGCCGAACTTCTCGCGCAGCCGCCGCAGCGTGTAGCTCACGGTCGGCTGCGTGACATGCAGCCGCTCGGCGGCGGCGGTCACGCTGCGCAACTCGTAGAGCACGACGAACGTCCGCAGCTGGTTCAGATCGGCCAGGGCCATACATAGAGAATATCTATGGCAAACGGGATCGGCATCTATTGGACTGTATGAGATGGGCGACCTAGAGTCGTGAGCAACAGCATCCGAGTGACAAGGACGACACGCGTTGATCATCGACATCCACGGCCACTACACGACCGCGCCCGCGCAACTGGGCGCCTGGCGTGACCTGCAGATCGCGTTCACGAAGGGCGACGGCGAGGCGCCGAACCCCGCCGACCTGCACATCAGCGACGACGACATCCGCGAGACCATCGAGGCCAATCAGCTGCGCCTCATGAACGATCGCGGCAGCGACATCACCGTCTTCAGCCCGCGTGCCTCGTTCATGGCCCACCACATCGGCGACCTCGAGGTCAGCAAGACCTGGGCTCGCATCTGCAACGACCTCGTCGCCCGCGTGAGCGAGCTGTTCCCCGATCGCTTCCTGATGGGCGCGATGCTGCCGCAGTCGCCCGGTGAGGACCCGAAGACCACGATCGACGAGCTGACCCGCGCCGTCGAAGAGCTCGGCGCTGTCACCGTCAACCTCAATCCCGACCCCTCCGGCGGCAAGTGGTCGGCCCCCGCGCTCACCGACCGCTCGTGGTACCCGATCTACGAGAAGCTCGTCGAGTACGAGATCCCCGCGATGGTGCACGTGTCGACGACGTGCCGCCCCGACGTGTTCCACACCACCGGCGACCACTACCTCGGCGCCGACACCACGGCGTTCATGCAACTGCTCAAGGGCGACCTGTTCACGGACTTCCCCGACCTCAAGCTCGTCATCCCGCACGGCGGCGGCGCCGTTCCCTACCACTGGGGGCGCTTCCGGGGCCTCGCGATGGTCCTCGGCAAGCCCGAGCTCGAAGAGCACCTGCTGAACAACGTCTTCTTCGACACCTGCGTCTACCACCAGCCCGGCATCGACCTGCTGACCGACGTCATCCCCACAGACAACATCCTGTTCGCCAGCGAGATGATCGGCGCCGTCCGCGACATCGACCCGCGAACCGGACACTACTTCGACGACACCAAGCGCTATGTCGACGCGACGACCAGCCTCAGCGACTTCCAGCGCGAGCAGGTGTTCGAGGGCAACGCCCGCCGCGTGTACCCGCGCCTCGACCGCGCCCTGACCGCGCGCGGACTCTGAGAGGAACCACCATGAGACTGAACAACCTCGGCATCGTTCGCACGAACATCCAGCGCCCCGACCCCGACGACGTCGCACGCCTGTCGCAGTTCGGCGTGGCCACGATCCACGAGGCGATGGGCCGCGTCGGGCTCATGCGCCCCTACATCCGCCCCGCCTACACCGGCGCGAAACTGTGCGGACCCGCCGTCACCGTACTGCTGCAGCCGGGCGACAACTGGATGTTCCACGTCGCCGCCGAGCAGGTTCAGGACGGTGACGTGATCGTCGCCGGCTGCACCACCGAGAGCGAGGACGGATTCTTCGGCGAGCTGCTGGCCTCCTCGCTCACCGCTCGCGGATGCAAGGGTCTGGTCATCGACGGCGGCGTCCGCGACGTCGCCGACCTCGAGAAGATGGACTTCCCGGTCTTCTCCCGCGCGATCAACTCCAAGGGCACGGTCAAGGCCACCCTCGGGTCCGTCAACGTCCCCGTCGTCGCAGCCAACGCCCTCGTGAACCCGGGTGATGTGGTCGTCGCCGACGTCGACGGCGTCGTCGTGGTGCCCCGCGAGCTCGTCGGCGCAGTGGCGGATGCCAGCCAGAAGCGCGAAGACAACGAAGAGGCCAAGCGGCAGAAGTTCCGCGATGGCGTACTCGGACTCGACCTCTACGGCATGCGCGAACCCCTCGCGGCCGCCGGCCTGGAATACGTGGAGGACTGACGATGGCGCACGTCATTGCAAAGCACGGCGAGACCTCCGGCGACTTCACCAAGACCGAGGGCTGGCTGGACTGGTACGACGGCCCGACGAAGCCGACGTTCACGCTGCCCGAGGGCGCCGTCGACGCGCACTGCCACGTCTTCGGACCCGGTGCCGAGTTCCCCTACGCTCCTGAGCGCAAATACACGCCCTGCGACGCCTCGGCCGAGCAGCTGTTCGCCCTCCGCGACCACCTCGGCTTCGACCGCAACGTCATCGTGCAGGCCACCTGCCACGGCGCCGACAACAGCGCGCTCGTCGACGCCCTGAACCGCAGCGAGGGCCGTGCCCGCGGCGTCGCCACCGTGCGCCGCGACGTCACCGATCAGCAGCTCGCCGAGCTCCACGCCGCCGGCGTCCGCGGCGTGCGCTTCAACTTCGTCAAGCGCCTCGTCGACCGCGTGCCAACCGACTCGCTCGAGCAGATCGTCGCGAAGATCGCCCCGCTCGGGTGGCACGTCGTGATCTACTTCGAGGCCGAGGACCTTCCCGAGCTGTACGACTTCTTCTCCAGCATCCCGACCGACCTCGTCGTCGACCACATGGGCCGACCCGACGTCACCAAAGACCCGAACGGCCCGGAGTTCGAGCTGTTCCTGCGGTTCATGCGCGAGAACGCGAACGTGTGGACCAAGGTCTCGTGTCCCGAGCGCCTGAGCGTCTCGGGACCCCGCGCCCTCGACGGCGAGCAGCACGCGTACACCGACGTGGTGCCGTTCGCCCGACGTGTGGTCGAAGAGTTCCCCGACCGCGTGCTCTGGGGAACCGACTGGCCGCACCCCAACCTCAAGGACCACATGCCTGACGACGGGCTGCTGGTCGACTACATCCCGCAGATCGCGACGACCCCCGAGCTGCAGCGCAAGCTCCTCGTGGACAACCCGCGTCGCCTGTACTGGGAAGACTGAAGGAGAGACACCATGGCACTCGACAAGCCGTACAAGAACGTCCCCGGCACGACCATCTACGACGCCGAGCAGGCGCGCAAGGGATATCACCTGAACCAGCTCGCGATGTCGCTGATGAAGCCGGAGAACCGCGCGCGCTTCCTCGCCGACCAGCCCGCCTACCTCGATGAGTGGCCGCTGAACCCCGTGCAGCGCCAGGCCGTGCTCGACATGGATCTGAACACCATGATCGCCGAGGGCGGCAACATCTACTTCCTCAGCAAGATCGGCGCCACGCATGGTCTGAGCTTCCAGCAGATGGCCGGCTCCATGACCGGCATGAGCGAGGCCGCCTACCGCGACATGATGGTCGGCGGCGGACGCCGCCCCGAGGGGGCGCGCCTGAAGGACCTCGACGGGTGGACCCCGCCGTCGACCGAGAAGGCGACGACCATGCGCCCGGACGCCCCGGCGAAGTACACCTCGGCGCTGTTCACCTCGCATGTGCCTGCCATCGGGGCGGCGATGGACCTCGGCAAGACCGAGGAGCCGTACTGGAAGCAGGTCTTCGACGGCTACCAGTGGACCCGCAAGTGGGCCAAGGAGAACACTCCCGACGTCGTCATCCTGGTCTACAACGACCACGCGACGGCCTTCGACGCGAGCATCATCCCGACGTTCGTGCTCGGCACCGGTGCGGAGTACCCGGTCGCCGACGAGGGCTACGGCCCGCGTCCTGTGCCCGACGTGAAGGGATACCCGGAGTTCGCCGCGCACCTCGCGCAGTCGATCATCCAGGATGACTTCGACCTCACCCTCGTCAACGAGATGGTCGTCGATCACGGTCTGACCGTGCCGCTGTCGCTCGTCTACGGCGAACTCGGCGTCGACGAGGAGTGGCCGGTGAAGGTCATCCCGCTGGCCGTCAACGTCGTGCAGTACCCGGTGCCGTCCGGGCGCCGCTGCTACGAGCTCGGCAAGGCTCTGCGGCGCGCGATCGACAAGTGGGACGGCGAGGAGCTGAACGTGCAGATCTGGGGCACCGGCGGCATGAGCCACCAGCTGCAAGGTCCGCGCGCCGGCCTCATCAACAAGGAGTGGGACAACGCCTTCCTCGACCACCTCATCGCCGATCCGCTGGGCCTGACCGAGTGGCCGCACATGGAGTACGTCGACGAGGCGGGTTCCGAGGGCATCGAGCTGGTGGACTGGCTGATCGCCCGCGGCGCGATGGACGACCAGTTCGGCGGCGAGGAGCCCTCCACGGATCACCGGTTCTATCACGTGCCGGCATCCAACACCGCTGTCGGCCACCTCGTCATCTCGAACCCGGTCGGCAGGGCGACCGTCGCCGCCGAGGACGCGGTGGAGTCGGTGGGCGCGCCCGCCGCGGAGCCGGCCGAGACCGCAGCCGTGGCGAACGCCTGACACCTGACACCTGACACCGAATCTCGAAAGGGAGAGCGAATGAGCGACAAGATCCGCATCGCCGTCGTGGGCGCGAACGGCGCCTTTGGCATGAAGCACCTGGATGGCCTTGCCAACATCGATGACGCCGAGGTGACCGTCGTCGCGGCCACCTCGCAGGAGAAGGCGGATGCTGTCGCGTCGAAGTACGGCGTCGCGAACGCGGTCGTCGGACTCGAAGCCGTCCTCGAGCGCGACGACGTGGATGCCGTGATCCTCGCCACCCCGACGGGTCTGCACGCGAGCCAGACGCAGGCGGTGCTCGCCGCCGGCAAGCACGTGCAGGTCGAGATCCCGCTCGCCGACTCGCTGGCGGATGCCGAGGCCACCCTGGCTGCGGCCGAAGCATCCGACCGGGTCGCGATGGTCGGCCACACGCGCCGGTTCAACCCCTCGCACCAGCTCGTGCACGACCGCATCCAGGCGGGCGAGTTCAACGTGCAGCAGATGGACGTGCAGACGTACTTCTTCCGCCGCACGAACACGAACGCGAAGGGTGAGAAGCGCTCCTGGACCGATCACCTGCTGTGGCACCACGCGGCGCACACGGTCGACCTGTTCGCGTACCAGGCGGGCAAGATCGTGCAGGCGAACGCAATCCAGGGCCCGATCCACCCCGATCTCGGCATCGCGATGGACATGTCCATCCAGCTCAAGAGCGAGTCAGGTGCGATCTGCACGCTGTCGCTGTCGTTCAACAACGACGGTCCGTTCGGCACGTTCTTCCGCTACATCGGCGACACGGCGACCTACGTCGCCCGCTACGACGACCTGTTCGACGGCAAGGACGAGCAGATCGACGTCTCCGACGTCGCCGTCAGCATGAACGGCATCGAGCTGCAGGACCGCGAGTTCATCGCCGCGATCCGCGAGGGCCGCGAGCCGAACTCGTCGCTGCGTCAGGTCATCGACTGCTATCGGGTGCTCGGACAGCTGGAGGAGCAGCTCGCGTGACGCCGGTGCAGAGCGAGCCACGGACGCTGCCGCGGATGGGCCTGGGGTGCATGAACCTCAGCCACGCCTACGGCATCCCGCCGTCGCCCGAAGAGGGTCTGGCGGTCTTGCTCGGCGCACTTGACGCGGGTGTCACGCACCTCGATACGGCCACGCTCTATGGTGCAGGTCGCAACGAGGAACTGGTCGGGCGTGCTCTGAAGGGACGCCGCGACGAGGTCGTGCTCGCCAGCAAGGGCGGCATGGCGATGGTCGACGGCGTCCGTGTCATCGACGGCCGGCCTTCGACTCTTCGTGAGCAGGTGGATGCCTCGCTCGCGCGGCTCGGCGTGGAACACATCGACCTGTACTACCTGCACCGCTGGGACAAGAAGGTGCCGATCGCCGAGAGCGTCGGCGCGCTCTCCGAGGCGGTGGATGCCGGCAAGATCGGTGCCATCGGACTGTCGGAGGTCTCCGTCACCCGCCTGCGCGAAGCGCAGGAAGTCGTGCCGATCGCGGCCGTGCAGAACGAGTACTCGCTGTGGACGCGCAACGCGGAGATCGCGATGCTCGAGGCGACGCGAGAGGCGGGCGTCGCGCTGGTGGCGTTCTCGCCGGTCGGCCGCGCCTTCCTCAGCGACAGCGTGGGGGACCCTTCGAAGTTCGCGGAGAAGGACATCCGCCGGCCGATGCCGCGGTTCTCGTCTGACAACTGGCCCGCCAACGAGGCGCTGCTGCCGGCGTGGCGATCGTTGGCAGCGGAAGCAGGCGTCACCCCGGCGCAGCTCGCCCTCGCCTGGCTGCTCTCCCGGGGCGACCATGTGGTGCCGATTCCCGGGACGACGAGTCTCGCGCACGCGGTCGAGAACCATCGGGTGCTGTCGCTGTCGGTGGATGCCGGGCTGCTGGCTCGCGCGGGCGCGCTCATCAACCAAGACACGGTGTCCGGCTCCCGCTACGCTGCCGGCCCGGCCTCCGAGGTCGACGCCGAGACCTTCGAGGATGCCGCATGAAGGCGATCTCTTCGATGGCGACAAGGCTCGTGCTCGCCGACCTGATGGCAGCGGCTGCTGCCGAGCGACTGGCGCGCGTGGATGTGGAATCGGTCGGGGGAGTGGACGCCGCCGGGCGGGTGGCCGCCGGCGAGGCGTTCGACCTAGTCTTCCTCGCGTCGGGTGCTCTGTCACGCCTGGCCGCCGACGGGCACGTGGATGCTGAGACCGTGACACCGCTCGTACTGTCGCAGGTGGCGATAGCCGTGCCATCCGGGTCGTCCGAGAAGGCGGTGCGGCCGGATGGCCCTGCTTTCGCCGATGCGGCCGGGTTGCGCGATGCGCTGCGGAATGCGACCCGGGTCGGCTATTCGACCGGGCCCAGCGGAACGGCGCTGGCGAAGATGATCGACGACTGGGGCATGAGCTCCGAGCTCGGCGATCGGCTTGTGCAGGCTCGACCGGGCATCCCCGTGGCACGCTCATTGGCTGACGGCGAGGTCGATCTGGGGTTCCAGCAGCTCAGCGAGCTGGTCGGACAGCCGGGTGTCCGCATCCTCGGTGTGATGCCGGACGACTGCGCCATCGACACCGTCTTCTCCGGGGGAGTGGCGACGGCATCCGCCGACCAGGCCAGGGCGCGCAAAGTGCTGACCTTCTTCGCATCCGCGGCGGTCGCCCCGATCAAGGCTCAGCACAGCTTCGGGGTTCCTGCCTGAACTTCAGTTGCCGCGGCTGAAGCGGCCCGGCGTCTCTGACGCACCGGGTACGCTGTGAGCGCGCACCGAAGGAGCTGCCATGACCAGGACCCACATCTACGACGCCGTGCGGACGCCGTTCGGTCGCGCGGGTGGGGCGCTCGCCGGCATCCGTCCCGATGATCTCGCGGCGACGGTGATGCGGGCGAGTGTCGAGCGCGTCGGCCTTGATGCTGCGCGGATCGACGATGTGATCTTCGGCGATGCGAACCAGGCTGGCGAGGACAACCGCAACGTCGCCCGGATGGGGGCGTTGCTGGCCGGTTTCCCGACGACCGTGACCGGAGTGACCGTGAACAGGCTGTGCGCGTCGAGCGTGGAGGCGGTCGTGCAGGGTTCGCGCGCGATCGAGACGGGGGATGCCGAGATCATCCTCGCCGGCGGCGTGGAGTCGATGAGCCGGGCGCCGTTCGTCGTGGAGAAACCCGCGAAGCCCTTCCCGGCGACCGGCAACCAGACGATGTGGAACACCGCGATCGGCTGGCGGATGACGAACCGCGCCCTGCCGAACCACTGGACCATCTCCAACGGCGAGGCCGCGGAGAAGACCGCCGCCACGTGGGGGATCAACCGCGAGGATCAGGATGCGTTCGCCGTGCGCTCGCACGAGCTGGCGGCAAAGGCCTGGGCCGACGGGATCTATGACGGCGAGATCGTCCAGGTGCCGGGAGCCGAACTAGCCCGCGACGAGGGCATCCGGGACGGATCGACCGTCGAGAAGCTCGCCGGACTGAAGACGCTGTTCGCCCAGGACGGCACGGTCACCGCGGGGAACTCCTCGACGATCAACGACGGCGCCTCCGCCGTGCTGCTCGGGGCCGAGGGGGCGCTGGAAGCCGAGCCGCTGGCCCGGATCACCGGCCGGGGCGCGCACGGCGTCGACCCGGACGAGTTCCCGACCGCACCGATCGAAGCGGCGAACAAGGCCCTCGCCCGGGCCGGCCGCACCTGGTCGGAGGTCGACTTCGTCGAACTGAACGAGGCGTTCGCATCCCAGTCGCTGGCCTGCCTGCGCGGCTGGCCGGACCTCGACCCCGAGAAGCTGAACATCCACGGCGGGGCGCTCGCGATCGGACATCCGCTGGGCGCCTCCGGCGGCCGGATCATCGGCCACGCCGCGCACGAACTCGCCCGCCGCGGCACCGGCGTCGCCGTCGTCGCGATCTGCATCGGCGTCGGCCAAGGGCTCGCCGTCGTCCTGGAGCGCTGAGCGGATCCTGCGGGCGGTCGGGCGGCTTCGACTCCGGTGCTGCGCACCTCCGCTCAACCCGTTTCGTCGCGGTTGCCTTCGGCTCCCTTGCTCAATGACCCGCCCAGAAGACTCTTCCAAGAACGCCCCGCGTGGGACTGATCAGGTTCAGTTGCGGGTCGTTGAGCGGAGCGGCCGCAGGCCGCGCAGACGAAACGGGGTGAGCGAGCCGAAGGCGAGTCGAAGCCTCCACACCCCGATCCGCTCAGACCTACGCCGAAGCCTCCACCCACCCCGAACCGCTCAGCCCCACGCCGAAACATCCGTCCACAGCATCCGCGTAGGCTTTTCCCATGCAGCTGAACGAGACGCGCGCCTGGAACCGCTTCTACGCCCCGGGCACCCCGATCGACATCGAACCGGTCACCGGATCCCTCAGTGACCTGCTCGACGAGCGCGTGGCGCAGTGGTCCGACCGCCCCGCGATCGCGTTCTTCGACCGCACGCTGAGCTACCGCGAGCTCGGCGACCGGGTCTCCCGCGTCGCGAACGGCCTTCGCGAGATGGGCGTCAAGGCCGGCGACCGCGTCGCCCTGATCATGCCCAACGCGCCCCAGCACGTCATCGCCTTCTACGCCGTGCTGCGCCTTGGCGCCGTCGTCGTCGAGCACAACCCCCTCTACACCCGCGACGAACTCGAGGTGCAGTTCCGCGACCACGGCGCGGACGTCGTCATCACGTGGGACAAGGTCGTGCCGACGCTGCGTGCGCTGCCCGACGACATCCGTCCGCGCCGCATCGTCGCCGTCGACGTCACCCGCGCCATGCCCTTCGCCATGCGACTAGCGCTCAGCCTCCCGATCGCGAAGGCCCGCGAGTCCCGCGCCAAGCTGACCGCACCGGCCCCGGGCGCGATCCCGTTCACGAAGCTCGAGAAGAGCGCGCCGCTGCCGGGCGATCACCCGCGGCCGAAGGCCTCAGACCTGGCATCCCTGCAGTACACGTCCGGCACCACCGGCACCCCGAAGGGCGCCATGATCACGCACGCGAATCTGTGGGCGAACGCCCGCCAGGGTGCGGCATGGATGCCGGAGTTCACCCGCGGCGACGGGCGCATCTACGGGCTGCTTCCGATGTTCCACTCCTTCGGCGTACTGCTCTCGGTCATCTACTCGGTCGAGACCGGCTCCTGCGCCGTGTTGTTCCCGACCTTCGATCCGGAACTGGTGTCGAAGGCGGCGAAGAAGTTCCCGCCGACCTTCGTGCCGGCCGTCCCGCCGATGTTCGACCGGCTGGCCCGCGTGGCCAAGGAGGGCAAGCTCGACCTCTCCGGCGTCGTCTACGCGATCTCCGGCGCGATGACCCTCACGCCCGCGATCGTGAAGCGCTGGGAGGATCAGGCCGGCAGCATGCTCAACGAGGGCTACGGACTCACCGAGACCAGCCCCGTCGCACTCGCCAATCCGTTCACCGACCTCCGCAAGATCGGTGCCATCGGCATCCCGTTCCCGTCGACCGACATCAAGGTCGTCGACCCGAACGAGCCCACCCGCGAGGTTGAACTCGGCGAGTCCGGCGAGCTGCTGATCCACGGCCCGCAGGTGTTCCAGGGCTACTGGAACCGCCCCGAGGAGACCGCCGCCACCCTACTCGAGGGTGGCTGGCTGCGCACCGGCGACCTCGTCGTGCAGGACGAGGACGGCTTCGTCACGGTCGTCGACCGCAAGAAGGAGATCATCATCACCGGCGGCTTCAACGTATCGCCCAGTGAGGTCGAGCAGGTGTTGGCGACGGTGCCCGGTGTCGCGGCATCCGCCGTCGTCGGCATCCCGCGCGGCAGCGGAGCAGAGGTCGTCACGGCCGTGGTCGTGCTCGAGGACGGCGCGAGCTTCGACGAGGATGCCGCCCGCGAGACCGCCCGAGAGCACCTCGCAGAGTACAAGCGCCCGAGCGCCTACTCGGTGTGGGAGGAGCTGCCCACCTCGCTCATCGGCAAGGTGCTGCGCCGCCGAGTGCGCGACACGCTGATCGCCGATCGCAAGGCCACCCGCGCCGCCGAGGAGTGACCTGCCCTGGTCCCCGGACGCTTCGACAGGCTCAGCGACCGGCCTGGCGTCTGTCGCTGAGCCTGTCGGTCCCTGAGCCTGTCGGTCCCTGAGCCTGTCGAAGGGCCGACCGGCCTGCTCACCGGCCGTCGAGCACGAACCGGTCGCGCGCGGCGTACACGCCGATCCATCCCTGCAGTGTCATCGTGACGAGGAGGATGGTGAGCGCGAGCGTCCAGCTGCCGGTGATCGCATGCACTGCGCCGAACAGTGCGGGCCCCACCGCTGCGATCGCGTAGCCGACGGCCTGCGACATCCCCGACAGCGCGGAGGACGCTCCGTGATCGCGGGCGCGCTCGGCCATCAGCGTGAGCGAGACGCCGAGCGACATGCCGGAGAACACGCCGAGCGGCACGACCCAGAATCCGATGGCATCCGGCCAGAGCATGAGACCCGCGATGCCGGCGATGCCGAGCAGGGGGAGCGCCGCGGGGGTCAGACGCGCGCCGCGACCGCGCATCGCGAGGGCGACCGTGAGGGAGCCGACCAGCGAGAAGACCTGGTAGACCATGACGTCGATGCCGGCGAGAGTATCGCTGCGCCCGGTGTCCAGCGACATCGTCGCGATCCAGGTGACCAGCACGTAGAAGGTGGTCGACTGCACGCCCATGTATCCGGCGACCTGCCAGGCGACCGGGTCGCGCCAGATCCCCAGGCGGGATGCCGGCACCGGCGCCGCTGCGCGCATCGCCCTGATCTCGTGCCTGCTGACGAGCCACCACGCGAGAAGCGCCAGCGGGGCGACGGCGGCTCCGGTCAGCAGCAGTGACAGTCGCCAGCCGGTACCGGTGTCGCTGCCGGTCGCGTTCGCGATCGGAACCGCGAGCCCGGATGCCACCGCACCAGCACCGCCGAGGATCGCCGAGTAGACGCCCATCATCATCGGCACGCGCAGGGGGAAGTCGCGCTTGATGACGGCCGGCAGCAGCACGTTGCCGATCGCCAGGGCGATGCCGATGATCGCAGTGCCGATCCACAGCCAGGCGGTGGACCCCGGCAGGGAGCGCACGATCGTACCCGCGGCCAGCAGTCCCATTGCGGCCAGCACGGCGCCCCCGAGCCCGAGCCGGCGTCCGAAGCCGTGCGCGAAGGGCGAGACGATCGCCCAGGTGATCAGCACGATCGTGGACAGCGATCCCAGCAGGGCCAGCGGGATGCCGGTGTCCGCGGAGATCCGATCGATCACCGGTCCGACCGCCGTCACCGCCGGGCGCATGAGAGTCGCGACCAGACACAGCGCGATGATCGCGAAGAGCAGCGGCCTGCGCTCGCGTCGCTCGCGCTGCTTGCGCTCGGTCATCTCGGTCCTCTCACGCACGTTCAGGTCGCAGTCCCTGCCGTTACGAGCATGCCGTAGCGGCAGAAACTGCGACCTGAAGCAGGGGTGTCAGGCGCTCGCCGGCTGCTGCGCGCCGCCGGCGTTCGTCTTGGCCCGCTGGATCTCACCGTAGATGTGGCGACGCAGTTCGACGAACCGAGGGTCCGACCGCGTGGTCAGCTGGTCGCGCTCGTCGGGCAGGTCGATCGTGACGTCGTCCTGCACGACCGTCGGCCGGTTCGAGAGCACGATCACGCGCTGACCCAGGTACACCGACTCGTCGATGTCGTGCGTGACGAACAGTACCGTGACGCCGAGTTCCTTCCAGATCTTGCGGACCAGGTCCTCCAGGTCGGCGCGCGTCTGCGCGTCGACCGCCGCGAAGGGCTCGTCCATCAGCAGGATCTGCGGCCGGTACGCGACAGCGCGGGCGATCGCGACCCGCTGCTGCATGCCGCCCGACAACTGCCACGGGTACTTGTCCGCGGCATCCGACAGGCCGACGGCCTCCAGGGCCTCGCTGCATCGCTGGTGGCGCTCCGCCTTCGGCACGCCGGCGCTCTTCAGGGGCAGCTCGACGTTCGCCTGCACGCTCATCCACGGGTAGAGGCTGCGCCCGTACTCCTGGAACACGACCGCCATGGTCTTGGGCGGGCCGGTGATGGCCTTGCCCTCGAGCTCGAGGCGACCGGCGGTGGGCGGGAGGAGACCGGCGATGCACTTCAGCAGCGTCGTCTTTCCGGCGCCGGACGGGCCGACGATGCAGACCAGCTGCCCCTGCGGGATGCTGAAGGTCAGATCGCGGATCGCCTCGATGGCCTCGGCCTGCGGCGTCGGCGCGGGATAGATCTTACGCAGCCCCTCGACGAGGAGGACGGGGGTGGTGGCGTTTTCAGGGCTCACGTTGGACTTCTCTCAATCCGTGGTACCAGCGGAGGATGTAGCGCTCGGTGTAGCGGAACAGGACCGCCAGGCCGAGACCGATCAGGCCCAGCAGCAGGATGCCGCTCCACATCTCGGGGATGGCGAAGTTGCGCTGGAATTGGACGATGGTGAAGCCGAGGCCGGCAGAGGTGTACCAGAGTTCGGAGATCACCATCAGGATCAGGGCGATCGACAGGCACTGGCGGATGCCCGCAAGGATCTGCGGTGCCGCCGCGGGGAGGATCAGGTACCTCAGGCGCGCCATCCGGCCGAGCCCGTAGCTGCGCGCCGTGTCGCGCTGCACCTCGTCGGTGGCGCGCACGCCTTCGACGGTGTTCAGCAGCACCGGCCACAGGGAGCCGAAGATGATCACGAACACCTGCATCCGCCAGTTGACCCCGATGATGATCATCAGCAGCGGCAGCAGCACCGGTGGCGGGATCGCGCGGAAGAACTCGAGAAGTGGCTCAAGCAACTGGCGCAGGGGTTTGAACGATCCGATCAGCAGGCCGAGTCCGACGCCGACGATGATCGACCCCGCGATTCCGAGGAACAGACGCCCGATGCTGGGCAGCACGTCCTCGGTGAACCGTTCGCCGAACCAGGTGTCGAAGAAGGTCGTGATCAGCTCGCCCGGTGTCGGGACGAAGAAGCTCGGGCTGACGATCGTGGAGATCCACCACAGCAGGATCAGGACGATCGGAAGGGCCAGCAGGAAGAAGAGAGAGATGAGGAACTTCATCCGGCCACGTCCATTCGCACCGAGGTGTGCCACGCGAGCACGCGGCGCTCGATGAATCGCGCCACGAGGTTGATCGCGACGCCGATGAGGCCGGTCGCGAGGATCAGGGCGTACATGCTCGTGATCGCTCCGCCCTCACGCGTCTCGGCGATCTGCTTGCCCAGACCGGGAGTCCCGATGATGAGCTCGGCGGTGATCGCGAGGATCAGCGCGACCGCGGCGGCAAGGCGCACACCGGTCATGAGATACGGCAGCGCGGTCGGCCACGTGACGTGGCGGATGCGCTGGAATCTGCTGAGCCCGTAGCTGCGAGCCGTGGCATCCGCGACAGGGTCGACGTCCTTCGCGCCGTAGATGACCTGGATCAGCACCTGCCAGAACGCGGCATACACGATAAGGAGGAGCCCCGCCTGGATCTTCGTGCCGAACAGCAGCACGGCCAGCGGGATGAGGGCCACCGACGGCACCGGGCGCAGGAACTCGATGGTCGAGTGGGTCAGACGCTCGAGAAAGCGGCTGGACCCGATGAGGAAGCCGATCACGGTCGCCGCGGCGACCGCGATGATCAGGCCCAGCGACCAGCTGAGCATGGTGGATCCGACGTCTCGCCAGAATGCCCTGTCGATGACGTACTGCCCGAACCGGACGAGGACCTCACTGGCGGGTGGCACGAATCGGGTGTCGACCAGGCCGAGTCGCGAGACCGTCTCCCAGAGTCCGAGGAAGGCGACCACGCCGATGGCGCCCAGCCACGCGCCGGCTCCGGAGGAGGTGCGGCGGCGGAGCCGCCGCACCTCGCTCACAGTGTTGAGGACAGCTGTCACGGCAGCAGGTTGTCGAAGTCCGGCTCGGCCTTCAGGACGCCGTACTCCACGGCGGCGGCGGCGAGCTTCTCGCTGGAGGCGCGGTCGAACTCGGTGGGGTACGTGGGAAGAGTGATCTCGGCCAGTACGGCGGGGTCGGTCTTGGTGTACGTGCCCATGATCTCGCGGACGACGTCGGGGTTGGAGTCGGCGAACTCGAGCGACTTCTGCATCGCAGACTGGAACTTCTCCAGCAGGTCGGCGTCGACGCTGCTCAGCGCGAAGTACGCGGCGATGTCGAGCTTCGGGTCGAAGTCGGCGTATGCGTAGGTGACGACTTCGAGACCCGCCTCGGTGGCGGCGGTCACGAAGGGCTCGACCACGAACGCGGCATCCACCTGATCGTTCTCGACGGCGGCGATCGCGTCGGGGAACGGAACCTCGACGAAGTCGATCGTCGAGGAGTCGGCTCCGGCCTCGTCGACGACGGAGCGCACTGCGGTGTCGTTGATGTTGCCGACGCTGTTGCTTGAGACGGTCTTGCCTGCGAGATCCGCTGGCGAGGCGATGCCGGAGTCGGGCTTGGTGACGACCGCGCCCATGTCCTTCGAGGTGTCGCCAGTCGTGGCGACGGCGGCGCTGACCATCTTGATGTCGAGGCCCTGGTCGGCCGCGACCATGAGCGAAAGCTGGTTGCTGAAGCCGAACTCGTAGTCGCCGGAGACGACGGCCGGGACGATGGCGGCGCCACCGGTCGCGGTCTCGATGGTGAGGTCGATGCCCTCTTCCTCGAAGAAGCCCTGATCGTCGCCGACGTAGATCGGCGCGGTGTCCGCGATCGGGATCACCCCGACCGTGACAGGGATCAGGTCTGCCGAGCCAGCGGAGTCGCCGTCACCGGAATCTCCGCTCGTGGGGGCATCCGAGTCGGTGCATCCGGTCAGAACCAGCGCGGTGATCGCCGCAAGGGCGAAGAAGCCTGCCTTTTTCATGTCACTCCGTCGTGTCAATGGGGGAAGCGAGCGGATGCTGTCCCGCTCGATTGCCTGAACGTATCCACCCACATGAGCCGTTGTCAATAATGTTCGCGAGATTGATAACAATCTGCAGTCGGGGTGCCTCAGCGTACAGCGGGAGCTTCCACGAATGACCGCAGGGTGGTGATGACACTGCCCACGTGGATCGACATTGCCGCTGCGGCGCCCTCGGGGTCGCGGGTGCAGACGCCGTCGATGATCGCCAGGTGCTCTGGCAGTGACAGGCTGGGTCGGCCCGGCACGAGAAACAGCCGGAACTGGTGCCGCACCATCTGACCGTGCAGCTGCGCGAGCACCTGGGTGGCGGCGGAGTGGGCCGCGATGTCGCGGAGGCTGGAGTGCAGGGTCGAATTGAGCTCCGAGTAGCGCATGAGTTCGTTGTGCTCCACGGCGGAGCGCATCTCCTCGCCCAGTTGCCGGAGGAAGCCGATCTGCTCGTCGCTCACCCGTTCCGCGGCCCGGGCGGCGACGAGACTCTCGACGGCCTGGCGGATCTCGGTGATCTCGATCGCCTCTTCGACCGTGATCTCCCGGACCCGTGCCCCCCGGTTGGGCTGCAGCTCGACCAGCCCTTCGGAAGCGAGCTGGATCAGGGCGTTGCGCAGCGTGAAGCGGCTCGCACCGTACTCCTCGGCGAGATCGGCTTCGATCAGGCGCTGGCGCGGTGCGTAGGCGCCCCGGAGGATCGCCTCCCGCAGCTGGTCACGGACGTCTGAGTTGTCGGGCACTCGAGGGTTCCTCTCGGTAGCAAGATTGTCGACAATCTAGCCCATGCCGCCCGGCGCTGACTACGCCGGAGTCTTCGGCTCCCGCGTCAGTCCGCCAACCACGCGTCCGATGGCCGAGCTGCGCCGCGCCGCGCAGGGCACGGGCGGCGTCGCACGGTCGCCTGACGCAGAGGAAACCGGGCCCCGTCGATGACGGGGCCCGGTTGGTCCTGTTCGGGTCAGACGCGGTTGCGTCCGCCGATCACCCTGAAGAGGAAGGCGATCAAGGCGATGACTCCGACGATGAGCGCGACCCACAGCAGCCAGTTGAGCGCGGAGCTGAGGCCTCCGACGATCGCGAGGATGATTGCGACGACGATGATGACCACCAGAGCGATGTTCATGGGGAGTCTCCTTCGGTTGTGAGATACCGATGCTGGCACGCCGAGTGCTCGCTGACAGTGGGGTTGACGACCGGGTTCACGCGGTGCTAGCGCGTGCCGGGCGCACGTGGCACGCGCGATATCACGGGGAACGCCGCGTCACCTGCGGGTTCTTCAAGGTGGGGCGTATAGCTTTGAGCGCGTTCAATCGGCACACGTTCCATCCGCACAGGGGAGTGACATTGTCCAGCCGAAAGAAATCGATCACGCGCCGCAGACGACTTGAAGTCGACGACGTCCTCGTCGTCAAGAAATCGAGACTGCGAACCGCCATATCCGGAACCGTCGTCGGCAACTTCATGGAGTGGTTCGACTTCGGCATCTACGGCTACCTGGCCGTGACGCTGACGGTCGTATTCACCTCGGACGCCCCCGGAGGCCTCGGCCTGCTGCTCACCCTGTTCGGATTCGCGATCTCGTTCCTGGTGCGTCCGCTCGGCGGGTTCATCCTCGGGCCGCTCGGCGATCGGATCGGCCGGCAGCGCGTGCTGTTCCTGACGATGACGATGATGGCGATCGCGACCGGACTGATCGGTCTGCTGCCGACCTCCGACCTGCTCGGCCTGTGGGCGATCGTCCCGCTGTACTTCCTGAAGATGGTGCAGGGCTTCTCGACCGGTGGCGAGTACGCCGGTGCGACGACGTACGTGTCGGAGTTCTCGCCCGATCGTTCGCGCGGCTACTGGTCCTCGTTCCTCGACGTCGGCTCGTACGTCGGCTTCGCCGCCGGCGCGTCGACGGTCGCCCTCACCACCTGGATCGTGGAGGGCATCTCGGGCCCGGACGCGATGACCGACTACGGCTGGCGCATCCCGTTCCTCGTCGCGATCCCGTTGGGCGCGGTGGCGATCTGGTTCCGCCTGCGCATCCCGGAGACCCCGGCCTTCGAGGCCGAGGAGCACGACGGTCGCGCGGCCGACGGCAGCGATCCGCTCGGGCGCCTGGGCATCCTCGGCATCTTCCGCCACCACTGGCGGGTGATCCTGATCGGTATCGCGCTGGTGTCCGCGACCAACACGGCCGGCTACGCGCTGACCAGCTACATGCCGACGTACCTCGAGACCGAGGTCGGCGTCTCCAATCTCATGGCCGCGGTGGCGACCGTGCCGGTGCTCATCGTGATGAGCGCGTGCCTGCCGCTGATCGGAAAGCTCTCCGACCGGATCGGGCGCAAGCCGGTGTACGGCATCGCCGTCGTCTCGACCATCGTGCTGATGGTGCCGGCGTTCACGATCATGCAGATCGGTCAGGAGTGGGCGGTCATGCTGGCGCTCGCGATGGTCGCGATCCCCGTCGCGTTCTACGTCGCGATCGCGGCATCCGCTCTGCCGGCGCTGTTCCCCACCGCCTCCCGGTTCGGTGCCATGGCGATCGCGTACAACCTCGCGGTCTCGCTGTTCGGCGGTACGACCCCGCTGTTCAGCCAGGCGCTGATCGACCTCACCGGGAACACCTACATGCCGGCGTTCTACATCATGTTCTTCGCCGCTCTCGGCGGCATCGCGATGCTGTCGATGAAGGAGACCGCCAAGCGCCCGCTGATGGGCTCGTTCCCGACGGTCGAGACGAGGGCCGAGGCCAAGGAGCTCGTCGCAGAGCAGGACGAGAACGAACTCCTCGACACCGGCACGATGCCGTTGGACATCATCCTTCCGGTGAAGGAGGGGACGACGGACGCCGCGAGCCTCGGGGATGCCGACCCGGAGGCCGAGGCGTCGGGGAAGCACCCGGAACCGGTGTGACCGGGCGCGTCCAAGCGGCGTCCGGTTGACCCCGCACGCCGCTCGGGTGTTGCCTGGTGGCATGGACATCGTCACCTCCGCAGACGGAACACCGATCGCCACCCACTCGGTCGGCGAAGGCCCGGCCATCGTCATCGTGAACGGCGCGCTCTCGCGGGCGCAGGACGCCGCCGAAGTCGCGCGTGCGATGGCCGACGCGGGACTGCGCGCGGTCACGTACGACCGGCGTGCGCGGGGCGACAGCGGTGAGACGCCGCCGGCCGCACCCGAACGCGAGGTCGAGGATCTCGCCGCCGTGGTCGCGGCGGCATCCGAGACCGGGACGGAGGCCGGTGGCGGAGCTGCGGTGCTCGGGCATTCCTCGGGTGCGATCCTCGCCCACTTCGCGGCCGGAGAGGGCGTGCCGATGACGCACCTGTTCCTCTCCGAACCGCCCTTCCGCTTCGGACAGGGCGACCCGGCGGCGGATCTCGCCGACCGCCTGCGGGCGATGGCGGACGAGGGGCGTCCAGGGGATGCGGTGGTCGCCTTCCAGCGGGAGGCCGTCGGCCTGCCGGATGCCGCCATCGAGCAGTTCCGCGCCTCGCCGCTGTTCGACGCGACGGCGCCGCTCGGCGCATCCACGGTCTATGACGTCCTGGTGACGCAGCGCGCGTCGATGCCGTCGTCCGCGATGCGCGAGGTGCGGATGCCGGTGACGATCCTCTGCGGCGTCGAGACGATGCCGTTCCTGATCTCGGCGGCCGCTCGGCTCGCGGAGCTGATGCCCGATGCCGAGTACCTCGAGGTGCCCGAATCGGTGGGTCACGGCATCCATCCCGAGGCCACCGCCCGGATCGTCGCGGAGCGTCTGGAGGCATGACCGCGCACCGATTCGACGCGATCACGGAAGCCGACCTGCGGGCCGCCGGCAGCGTCAAGTGGACGATGTTCCCGGACACCATCGGCGCGTTCGTCGCCGAGATGGACTTCGGCGTCGCGCCCGCCATCACGGACGCGATCGACGAGTCGCTGAAGGCCGGGCTGACCGGATACCTCCCGCAGCATCTCGCGACCGCGCTCCAGGAGGCGACGGCCCGCCGATACGCCGAGCACCACGGCTGGAACCTCACGCCCGACCAGGTGCGCCTCATCCCCGACGTCATCGTGGCGCTGGAGTTCGCGATCGAGAACTTCACGAAACCGGATGCGGCGATCATCGTGCCCACGCCCGCGTACATGCCGTTCCTGTCAGTGCCGCCGCGGCATGGCCGCAGGGTCATCGAGGTGCCCAGCATCCAGGTGGACGGCCGCTGGGTGATGGATCACGAAGGTGTCGCGGCGGCGTTCGCCGACGGTGGCGAGCTGCTCGTACTGTGCAATCCGCACAACCCGCTCGGCACCGTGGCGACGCGTGACGAGCTGCTGCGGATCGCCGACACGGTGACGGATGCCGGCGGGCGGGTGTTCTCGGACGAGATCCACGCTCCGCTCGTCTACGCGCCGGGCGCGCACATCCCGTACGCGTCGGTGTCGCCCGAGGCCGCAGCGCACACGGTCACGGCGGCATCCGCGTCGAAGGCGTGGAACCTCGCCGGACTCAAGTGCGCGCAGATCATCTTCTCGAACGCCGAGTCGCTGGAGATGTGGGAGGCCGACGGCGGCTGGATCGGTCACGGAACCTCGACGACCGGCGCGGTCGCGAACCTCGCCGCGTACACGGCCGGCGGCGACTGGCTGGACGACGTCGTGGACTATCTCGACGGCAATCGGCGCCTCCTGGTCGAGCTGGTCGCCGAACACCTGCCGGGCGTTCGGGTGACGATGCCGGAGGGGACGTACATCGCTCTGCTCGACTTCCGGGAGACCGGTCTGACCGGTGATCTGGCCGCGTGGTTCCGGGAGCACGCGGGGGTTGCGATGACCGACGGGGCCGCGTGCGGCGAGGCGGCGATCGGATTCACCCGATTCGTGTTCGCGACGCCGCGACCGGTGCTGCGCGAGGCCGTGGAACGGATGGGCCGGGCGCTGCGCGAGCGCTGAGGTCGCCGGAGCGCTCAGGCGCGGGCAGCGATCGCTGCCGCATCCACGCCCGGAGGAAGCGCCCCATAGAGGGCGCCGCCGAACGGGTCGCCCGACAGGCGCGTCGCGCAGAAGGCGTCGGCGACGGCGTGCGGCGCGTGACGCACGAGCAGCGATCCCTGCAGTGCGAGGGCGAGCGCGCCGACGAGGCGGCGTGCCGCGGCATCCGGCTGTGGATCGGAGGCGACGTCGCCGGCGAGCCGGCGGGTGTGGGCGATCCAGTCGTCCAGGCGCCTATCGACGCCGGCGGCGCGTGCCACTTCGGCGTCGAAGGCGGCGAGGGAGTCGCCGTCCCGGCCGAGCGCCCGGAGCACATCGAGCGCGATCACGTTGCCCGATCCTTCCCACACTGCCATCACGGGCTGCTCGCGATAGCGCTTGGCGAGCGGGAAGGCCTCGGTGTAGCCGTTGCCGCCGAGGCACTCCAGGGCTTCGTAGGCGTGGCCGGGTCCGCGCTTGCAGATCCAGTACTTCGCGACGGCGGTGGCGAGGCGGCGGAAGGCGATCTCCTCGCCTGTGGCGTCGTCGTCGTGCGCGCGGGCGAGCCGCAGTGCGGTGGCGGTGGCGGCCTCGGTCTCGAGTTGCAGGTCGGCGAGCACCGTCGTCATCGCGGGCTGGTCGATGAGCGTCCGGCCGAACGCCGCCCGGTGCCTGGCGTGCCAGGCGGCCTCGGCGGTGGCCTGGCGCATGCCCGCGGTGGAGCCGAGCACGCAGTCCAGCCGTGTGCGGGCGACCATGTCGATGATGGTCCGCACGCCGCGGCCCTCCTCGCCGACCAGCGTGGCGACGGCATCCTCGTACTCGACCTCGCTCGACGCGTTGGCGCGATTTCCGAGCTTGTCCTTGAGGCGCTGGATGCGGATGCCGTTACGCGCGCCGTCGTCGAGGACGCGGGGCAGCAGGAAGCACGACAGCCCGCCGGGCGCCTGCGCGAGCACGAGAAAGGCGTCCGACATCGGCGCGGAGCAGAACCACTTGTGGCCGTTCAGCACGTACCGGTCGTCGCCGATCGGCGTTGCGGTCGTCGTGTTCGCGCGAACGTCGGAGCCGCCCTGCTTCTCGGTCATCGCCATGCCGAACAGGGCGCTGTGCTTGCCGGCTCTCAGCTCGGGGTCGTACGTCGTGCTGAACGTGCGCCGGAGCCACTCGCTTTCGTCGTGCTGCTGCAGCACCGGGACCACGGCGTGCGTCATCGAGACGGGGCAGGCGTGCCCCGGTTCGATCTGCGCGTAGAGCATGAAGGTCGCCGCCCGCGCGACGTTCGCGCCGGGCATCGGCTCGACGTACGCACCGGTGTGCGCGCCGTCGGCGACGGCTGCGCCGATGATGCGGTGGTAGGCGTCGTCGTACTCGACCTCGTCGACGCGATGTCCGTAGCGATCGTGCGTGTGCAGGACGGGCTCGTGGCGGTTCGCGCGTTCCGCGTCGCGTTGGAAGGATGCCGCGCCCACCCGCTGTCCGGTCAGATGCAGCCGATGGTGGGCCCAGGCGGCGTCGTGCCGCTCGACGCCTTCGACCAGGGCGGCGTTCGTCGCGTACTCGTCGAGGTCGACGCGGGGAGGTGGCTGATTCACGACATCGTGAGGCATGAGGCCATCGAATCAGAAATGTTCGACGAGGTGGTGTCACTTCCAAAGCTATCCCGGACTAGGGACGGGCCGACTGCCGGGTGTTCGGACCGACAATTCTGCCAGCCTGGACGGTCGTGTCGGAGGCGCTGTCCACAGCTACTCCAGACAAACCCGGCGGGCAAATACCAGATGATGCGCAATTTCGGATTGAACCGCCTCAGGTTCTCTGCCGCTCCTATGCGGGGAGCGACTCTCGGGTGAGAGTCGCGTAGTAGGCCTGCTCGAACTCGTTCGGGCTGACCATGCCGAGGCTACCGTGGAGGCGTCGGTGGTTGTACCAATCGACCCATCCGCCGGTCGCGAACTCGACGTCCGCGATCGTCTTGAACGGGCCTTCGTGGAACACGGTGGTGCCGATGCATTCGGCCTTGTAGACGCCATTGATCGTCTCCATCAGCGCGTTGTCATACGCGTCGCCGACGGACCCGATCGATGGTGCGATTTCCTCCAGTGCGAGGTGATCGGTGAGCCGAATCGAGGTGTACTGCGACCCGGCATCGCTGTGATGAATCAGCTGTTTCGCAGCGATGGCGTGGCCTTGCCGGTCTCGTTCCCACAACGCCATGCGCAGCGGGATCATGACCAGATCGACGTGTTTGCTGGTCTGCGCGTGCCAGGCCACGATGCGTTGCGAGTACACGTCGAGGATGAACGCGAGATACACCCACCCGGCCCAGGTGCGGACGTAAGTGAAATCGGTCACCCAGACGCGGTCCGGTGCGGTCGCGGTGAAGTCCCTGTTCAGCAGGTCACCGGCGCGGATGCCGTCCTTCGCGGGGATCGTCGTGCGGATGCCCTTCGCACGAGTCACCCCGGACAAGCCCAGCAGCCGCATCGACCGGTCAACGGCGCCCCAGGATGCGTCAGCGATCCGGGTGCGGCGGATCAGCGCGGTCATCTTTCGCCGCCCATACAAGCCCTCCGGGGTCATCTTCCGACGTGTCGTCCCGTCAGCCAGCGTGACGGTCATCCAAGCGGCGTCGCGGACCGCATCCACGACCAGTGCGTCGGTGACCGTCTTCGCTGAGATGGTCCCTTGTTTCCATGCCCGATAGGTGCGCGCAGCGATCCCCACGCCCTGCTCACGCAGGACACGGGTGATCGACTGAGTATTCGCTCTTCTGAGGGCCACTGATATTGCGGTTCAGGGTCACCCGCTCATCGTCGCGATCGCGTCGGTGAGGGCCACCGAATATTCGGGTTGAGGGCCATCCTTCCTAGGCTCCTTCTGCCGCGTGGCTGATCACGCGGCAGAAGGAGTGATTCGGATGGTACGCAAGATCAAGGCGAAGCTGGTGCTCAGGCTTCGCGCGGATGGGTTCACGGGGCGGCAGATCGCCGCGCAGGGCATGTCGCGCACGAGCGTGGCGGCGGTCATCGACGCCGCCGACCGGGAAGGGATGGGCTGGGACGACGTCGCCGATCTGGAGGAAGCCGAGGTGTATGCGCGGTTGTTTCCCGGCCGGGGTGAGCATGACAGTGTTCACGCGCAGCCGGACTGGGACGGGGTGCATCGGGAGCTTGCTCGTGTCGGGGTGACGTTGAAGCTGCTGCATGGCGAGTACGTCGACACCTGCCGGGCGGCGGGGTCGACGGCGATGGGCTACGACAGGTTCTGCAAGTCCTACCAGCACCACGTCCTTGTGTCCGGCGCGGCGTCCCGCGTCGGACACAAGGCTGCGCAGACGGTCGAGGTCGACTGGTCAGGCAAGACGATGGCACTGACTGACCCTGTCACCGGGGCCCAGACACGGGTCTACTTGTTCGTCGGCACGTTACCGTTCTCCCGCTATTCGTTCGTGGAGCCGACGCTCGACATGCGGCAGGACACTTGGCTGCGCGCCCACGTCGCCCTGTTCGACTGGTTCGGAGGAAGCGTTCCGCGGATCGTCCCGGACAACCTCAAGACGGGAGTGATCTCTCACCCTGCGGAGGGTGAGGTGGTGCTCAACGATGCGTATCGGGAGCTCGCGGCGCACTACTCCGCGGCGGTGCTGCCGGGCCGGGTGCGTAAGCCGAAGGACAAGGCGAGTGTCGAGAACACCGTCGGCAACATCGCGACCTGGGTGATCGCGGCGCTCCGCGACCGGAGCTTCGCGAGCCTGCCGGAGCTGCGGGCCGCGGTCTATGAGCGCGTCGCCGCTTACAACGCGGAACCCTTCCAGAAACGAGCCGGGTCCCGGCTCAGCGTGTTCGACGCGGAGGAGAAGCCGTTGCTGCGGCCGGTGCCGGCGGTTGCGTTCGAGATCTGCCGGTGGTTCTACGGGCGTCGGGTTCAGAAGAACGGGCACGTGGTGTTCGAGCGGAACTTCTACTCCGTCCCCTACGCCCACATCGGCCGGGCTGTCGATCTGCGGGTGACGGACGCGACGATCGAGATCTTCGCCGGGCAGGAGCGGCTGACCAGCCATCTCTTCGCACCCGCGGGGGTGGTGAACGAGTACCGCACCCACGACAGTGACCTGCCTGACGGTCCCCGCTACCGGCAATGGGACGCCGACCGCGTTCGCGAGTGGGTGGCCAGGGTCGGAGAGAACGCCACGACGGTCGTGAACCGGATCTTCGAGTCGGTTCCGGTCGACGAGCAAGGTCTGGATGCCGCGCTAGCAGTGCTGCGACTCACCCGCCGCTACTCTGCCGCGCGGGTCGAAGCTGCCGCCGGCATCGCCCTCGCATCCCGGGTGAGATCGCCGCGCTACGCGCACCTGTGGCCGATCCTCGAGACCCGGCAAGACGATCCCGGCAACCGCGACGCGTGGTCGACACCCGGGGCTGAGCCGGAGCCAACGGGATACGTTCACGGCGCGGACTACTACTCGGGAGCGACCCGGTGAGCCTCTTGGACTCCGAGACCAAGCGGAAGCTGCGGGAGATGGGGGTGACGTCGCTGGTCGACGCGTTCGAGGTTCAGGACGACACCCTCACACTCGGGATGGTGTTCGAAGAACGCGTCAAGCTCGCCGTCGACGACGCCCACGCCACCTTCACCCACGCCAAGGTCGAAGGGCTGATCCGGCGGGCAGGGCTGCGATATCCGAACGCAGACCTGCGACGCGTCGACATGCTCGAGCAACGCGGCCTGGACCGGGGAGTGATCTCGCAGCTGGGCACCTGCCAGTTCATCACCCGGCAGCAGAACGTCGTGTTCCAAGGGTTCACCGGGTCCGGGAAGTCCTACCTCGGCTCGGCGCTGGCCAAGCAGGCATGTCAGCACCGCTATCGGGCGCACTACGTCCGCATGCCCGACCTCGAAGAGTCCTGGGCGACAGCTCGGGACCGGCCGGCGGGGAAGGAGAAGTGGCTCCGCAAATACGCCGCGTTCACGCTGCTGGTGATCGACGAGTGGCTGCTCGACAGTCCCGATGACAGCGTCCGCGGCATGCTGCTCGAGCTCCTCGAACGCCGCTACGACACAACATCGACGGTGTTCTGCACCCAGTACGCCAAGAAGGACTGGCACCAACGCCTCGGCGGCGGCGTCCACGCCGACGCGATCATGGACCGCATAGTCCACAACACCATCTGGATCGAAACCGGCGGCACCAACATGCGCGAACACACCGCCATGACGACCTGACCGACGCCGGTGAGCGCCGCCACGACGGGTGGCGCTCACCGGCAATATCCAGTGGCCTCGAATCCCAATATCCAGTGGCCCTGAACCGCAATACTCAGTGGCCCTCACGCCTCCAAATACTCACTGGATTTCGTACCGCACCTTCCTCTGCTGAGCATTTGACGTCTTGAGCCCACGCGATCGCGCGGTTCAGAGCCCAGCGATCGCGCGGGAGGGAGCGAGTAGCGGTGTGTTGACAGCCACTGGCTCCCTCTCGCGGGCCTCACCGGTCTCACCGCCGCCGTCACCCCGTCGGAGCGCAATCTTTGACTTCTCGATCGACACGGGAGACTGGACGTGTCCGTAATATCGGACAACTAACCGATTTACTGAACAAAATGCTAGCTTGGGCGTACCTTCAAGGAAAGGAGACTCATGAGAGAAGAAGTACGCTGGGGTGTCCTCGGCGCAGCATGGATCAACGACGCGACCATTCCCGGCATCCTTTCCGCGCCCAATGCGAGTCTCGTCGGCGTCGCAAGCCGGCGCCCGGGTGTATCGGAAGCTGAGGCTCAGCGATGGGGTGCCTCGAAGACGTTCGGTGCCTACGAGGCTGTTCTTCAGGATCCGGACGTCGATGCGGTCTACATCCCGTTGCCGAACACTCTGCACGTCGAGTGGACGCTTGCGGCACTGGAGGCTGGCAAGCACGTTCTCTGTGAGAAACCCATCGCGTTGTCCAGTGAGGACGTGCAGCGGATCGCGGATACCGCGGACCGCACTGGCCGTCTCGTGATGGAAGCGTTCATGTACAGGTTCGCGCCCCGCTGGCGTGCCGCTATCACTGCACTGCGTGAGGGGCAGGTGGGGGAGCCTCGAGTTGCTCGCATCGCTCTCGGGTTCAAACAGCACTATGACGAGTACAACATCCGCTTCGACCCCGCCGCCGGTGGAGGAGTGCTGTGGGACCTCGGCTGCTACGCCATCGACATGGCCCGTGCAGTCTTCGACTGTGAACCCACCGCGATCACGGGAACCGGCTGGACGCGTCCCGGCGAGAGTGTCCTCACCTCCGCTGATGCACTGCTGTCGTTCCCGGACGGACGTACCGGGATGCTGAGCGTCTCCTTCGATTACTCGAATCCGATGAGCCAGGTAGACGTGGTGGGAACGGATGGCTGGATCAGCCTCCCTGGCAGCGGCATGCGCCGTGAGCCTCACACGTACATGATGTCGCATCGCTATGGGGACGAGCCTTACATCGACGGCATCGAGCCACGGTCGCAGAAGTTTCTGTACACCGACACCTATGCCGGCGAAATCGAGCACCTCAGTCGAGCCATTCTCACTGGACAGCCCCTCGAGCGGTCCATCCGTGATTCGCTATCAACCACTCAGACCATCGAGGCATGGATCGAGTCCGTGGAGAAGAATCTTCCAGTTACGCTGACTGCCTGATCGGACATCCTCCTCGAGCCAGGCGGATGTTACTGCGCCACCTCGCCGAAGGTCGCACCTCCGTGAACGGAGAGCGTCGTCGCCAGACGCAGCAGAGCGGTCGACACCTCGCGCACCGAGGCCGACGGTGCGTTCCGCGGAAGCATTGCCGTGACCCACACGGGGGGCGCTGTCGCTGCCCCGCGAGATATCGGCGACTCCACGACAGTCATGCCATCGGCGTGCTCTGCCACGGTGACACCAAGTTCTGGGTTGGTCTCCCGGACGCCGTCGGACGTTGAGCGCAGGCCCGGGTAAGGAGTGAGCGGCAGCGGGTCGGCCCCATGGATGACTTCGAGGATGAGATCGGCATCGTCGTGCGCCATCGAGAGGAAGACCGTCAGCCCGGACAGGATGATCGAGCCGCGGACCTGAGCCGCGAGCAACTGTACGAGGCCCTTTTCCTTGACCAGCTCATCGATGAGCTCGACGAACCTCACCCCCAGCTTGTACCGGCCGTCCGCGACGCGCTGGAGGAGGCTCTGCTCCGCGAGGGAACTGCAGAGGTCGCCGACGGTGGACTTGGGGAACGACAGAGTGCGTGCGAGATCGGTGAGCGAGCGCGCATCCTGGCTGGAGGCGATCTCGTCGGTGAGACGGGCGATCTTGTGTGCCGCGGTCACCCGATCCTGCGATGCCAGTGTTCCGTTGTTGGTTGTTGCTGTCACCACGGACGGTACTCCTCAGCGGTCTCCGGGGTTACGACGGTCGTTGCGAGCTGCATCAGCCTGTTCGTGGGCATGTTCCCTTCGCGGGTGTCCACCGCGAGTTCCAGCGCAGTCCGGACCATGGCGCCGGGTTCCTGCGCAACGGAAGCGTGCAGCATGCCTCCCGCGAGCATGTTCTCCCGAGCCCAGGATGATCCGTCGACACCGAATATCGGAATGCGGATGCCGCGCTCGGTGAGGGCCTCCTCGATGCCCTGGCTCACGGGATCGTTGATCCCGAAGATCGCATCGGGGAGCTCATCGAGCTTGTCGAGGAGTTTCTGCGTGGAAGCCTGACCCGACGCGGTCGTGTTCAGACTCGGTTCCATGCCCACGATGCGCACGCCGGGAATGTCACGCAGATAGTTCTCGAGGCCCACGATACGGTCAGCGACCGCCGTGATGGCAGTTCCCCCGATGACGGCCACTCTCCCCGTCCCGCCGAGGAGGTCTGATATCAGGCGCGCGATGAGATGACCTGCTTGCACGTTGTCTGTCGTCACTGCCGCATCCACGCCAGTCGTGCGGCCGTTCACCGAGACGAGGGGGATACCTGCCGCCCGCGCGTGCGCGGCCGCACTCTCCAATCCGTGCGAGCTGACAGGGTCGATGATGATCACCTCCACGCGTCCGTCCACGAACTGCCCGATATCGTCGCGCTGTGCGGCTAGATCTCCCGCGGCGTTGCGCACGAACAGACGGCCGCCTCGCTCCTGCGTGGCGTCTTCGAGTGCGGTGCTCTCTGCCCTGTAGTAGGCGCTGTCGGCGGCGACGGAGAAGCCGACCCGACGGACCACACCGAGGTTTCGTCGGGCGAGGGCGGCGAGTTCAATGAGGCGGGGGCCGATCTTAAAACCTCCGCGCGAACTCTGGGCGATCCAGCGCTCACTTTCGAGTTCACGCAGCAACTGCTGAGTCGTGCTCTTGGGGATCGCGGCAGAACGAGCGATCTGACTGAGCGTCAGCGGATCCGTCGAACTCGCGATCGCGTCTAGCACTGCAGAAATCCGTGGTGCAGCAGGGACCTTTGCCACTGTCGACTCACCTCCCTCCTCAGCGTCAGCCGCACGGGGACTTGACACGCTGATCATCGTCTCATTATCTTCAATGTACACGATGTCGGGCAGCGGTCCGGTATTATGAACAACTCGAATCAACGGAGATTCCGGTCTGGGTACCGCAGGTACCTTCGGAGCGGGGTGTCTCCAATAGGAGGAGCATCGCCACGATGAGGAAGTTCATCAACAACCCCGAGCAATATGCCCTGGAGACCATGGAAGGTTTCCTCGCTGTAGCAGGCGACGGTCTCGAAAAGTTGGACGACACGCTCGCCATCTACCGCACCGACATGCCAGACAAGGTCGCTGTGGTGTCCGGCGGCGGAAGCGGACACGAACCTGCATGGCTCGAATACATCGGGCTTGGGTTCGCGGACGCGATCTGTGAAGGAGACATCTTCGCGGCCCCGCCACCTGCCACCATCGTGAAGGCCGCGAAAGCTGTCGAGCGCGGGCGCGGCGTCCTGCTCGTGTACAGCAACTACTCCGGCGACAAGCTCAACTTCGACCTCGCCGGCGAACGCCTGACCGCCGCAGGTATCGAGAACCGTGCCGTGCGGATTGCCGACGACATCAGCTCTGCACCCCTCTCCGAACGAGATCAGCGGCGCGGCATCGCAGGTGTCTTTTTCTCGTCGAAGATCGCCGGCGCTGCCTCCCAGGAGATCGCCGACCTCGATGAGCTCGCCGATATCGTCCAGCGCGCAGCAGACCGCACCCGCAGCATTGCAGTCGCAAGCGGCTCCGGCACCGTTCCGGGAAAGGACGAACCGACCTTCACCCTTCCGGAGGGTCTGATGGAGATCGGCATGGGCAATCACGGTGAAGCCGGCGTCCGCCGGTCGGAGATGCTCTCCGCCGATGAGACGACCGATCAGATGATCGAGCTCCTCGAGCAGGACCGGCCGCTGCCGGCTGGGAGCCGCGTCGTTGTCCTCGTCAACGGTCTGGGGGCAACGACCCGCGCCGAGATCCTGATCGTCTCCCGCCGTGTCAGCCAGGTACTGGAAGCCAAGGGGCTCGAGATACACGACTTCATCACCGGCGAATACACCACAAGCCAGGAGATGCACGGCTTCTCGATCACGCTGTTCGAGCTCGACGAGCATCTGCAGCGCTACTACGACGCCCCGGGACGGACGACGTTCTTTAACAATGGCCACGCGCCGGTTTCGCACGGTGCCGCATGAACACCCTGACGACTGACCAGCTCGCCGCCATGCTCACGTACGCGTCCGGGGTGATCGTGGACAACGAGGACCTTCTCTGCAGCCTTGACCGCAACATCGGTGATGGGGACCATGGCCTCGGTATGGCCCGCGGGTACCGCACAGCGGCAGCTGAAATAGCCACCACCCATCACGATACCGTCGGCTCCCTGCTGAACGCTTTTGGCGAAGCGCTCGTGGACTCCATGGGGGGCGCGTCCGGCGTCCTCAACGGTCAGCTGTTCGTCGCCGGTGCATCGCGCCTCGCTGGCGTCAAGGAACTGACCGTCGACGGCTGGGCGCAGCTCGTCGCCGCCGGCCTCGCCGACATCCAGAAGCGCGGTGGCGCAGCAGTGGGAGACAAGACGATGGTGGACGCGCTCGTCCCCGCGTCCCAAGCGCTGGCAGATGCTGCAGCACAGCATGACTCCTTTCCCCAGGCGCTCCACTCGGCCGCTGGTGCAGCGCGCGCGGGAGCGGCATCCACCTCCGACTTCCGCGCCAAATACGGTAAGGCTCACGCGCTCGGCGATCGTGCCATTGGGCACGTCGACGCCGGCGCCACCTCCATGTCCCTGTTGTTCGGCGCGTTTGCGGACTGGGCGGCGAACGGGGAGCGAGCATGACCAGCCTCGGGCCGCTCCTGCGGCGGAGTGAAACGTGGCTGATCGTCCTCATTGCACTCCTCACCATCGCGATGACAGTCGCGAACCCGTCGTTCATCTCCGTCGAGCGGGTCTTCGACATCCTCAACAGCAGCGCCCTCATGGGCATCTTCGCTTTGGGAGTGCTTCTAGTCCTCATCTCCGGCGGCATCGACGTGTCTTTCCCCGCCATCGCCATCGCCGCGATGTTCATCACGACCACGGTCCTCAACGCCATCGGGTTCACCGGCGACGTTCTCGTCGCCTTCCTGATCGCGGCGGTGATCGGTCTCGCCCTCGGAGCGATCAACGCGTTCGTCGTCGTCCGGTTCGCGATGCCCACCCTGATCGCCACCCTCGCCACCGCCAGCGCGATCAGAGGACTCATGGTGACGCTGATGGGGGCCACGATCATCAGCATCCTCCCTATCGGGATGACAGCGTTCGGCCGTCTGCAGCTGCTTGAGAGCCGCAGCGACAGCGGAGAGAGATTCGGCCTTTCGCCCAGTGTTCTTATCCTTGCCGCCACGGCCATCGCAGCGTGGCTGCTACTGAATCACACTCTGCTTGGCCGGAAGATTTTCGCCGTCGGCGGAGACGCGTCAGCTGCGGAGCGGGCAGGCATCAACGTTCGCGGAGTTAGGGTGTTCGTGTTCTGCACCTCCGGCGCTCTCGCCGGAATCGCGGGCATCGTTCACGCCACCAACACCGGGACCGCCAACCCTCTCGACCTCGGCTCCACCGACCTCGTCGTTATCGCCGCGGTCGTCCTCGGAGGCGCACGTATCACCGGTGGGCACGGAACAGTGATGGGGACTCTCCTTGGCGTGTTGCTCATCAACGTCATCAACGCCGCACTCATCTCGCTGCGGATCCCCAGCTACTGGCAGACGCTCGTTGTCGGTGCCCTGCTGGTCCTCGGCGTCTCCATCACGGCACTGAGCGCCCGCTCTCCGCTCCGGAAGAAGTCGGTGCCCCAGCGTCAGGAAGAGCTCGTCGTATGAACGCCATTACCCAGTTCGCAGATCGTGTGACAGGACAGTTGACCCGTCGACGCGGAGGAGAGGGCACAACAGTCCTCACCCTCGCGCTGCTCATGGTCTTCACCTTCGTGGCCGCCAGCGTCATCCTTCCGGGGCGGTTCCTCAGCGCACGCAACCTCGAGGGCATCGCCATGCAGCTGCCTGAGTTCGCGCTTCTCGCCATGGCCGTCATGGTTGCCATGCTCAGCGGAGGCATCGATCTGTCCATCGTGGCCGTGGCCAACCTCGCCGGGGTGAGCGCCGCCCTCGTCTTCGCTGCCGACGGGTGGAGTTCGGCTCTACCGCCCATAGTGCAACTGATCGGCGTCGTGCTCCTTGCTCTAGTGATCGGCGCTGCCTGCGGTCTCGTAAATGCGCTCCTCATCGACAAGGTCGGCATCTCACCGATCCTCGCAACCCTGGGGACCATGCAGATCTTCACCGGTCTCGCCGTCGTCGTCACCCGTGGCACCACTGTCACCGGGCTCCCCGCTATCCTCAGCGAGGTCGGCACGCTCGCCGTCGTGGGGATTCCGATGCTGTTCCTCGTGTTCGTGGTCGCGTTCGCGCTCCTGCTGCTCATCCTGTCCCGGACGGCGACGGGCCTGAGGATCCATCTGTTCGGAACGAACCCGACGGCAGCACGCTACGCCGGTCTTCGGAGCACTGGCATCCTGATGCGCGCATACATGATTAGTGGCACGTTCGCCGCCGTCGCCGGTCTCATCATCGCCTCACGAGCGAACTCCGCCAGCGCCGACTACGGCTCCGCGTACCTGCTGATGGCGATCCTCGTCGTCGTCCTCGCCGGTGTGAACCCCGATGGTGGTTTCGGATCGGCATGGTCATTGCTGTTCGGGCTCGTCCTCCTGCAGGTGATCTCTAGTGCATTGAGCCTGCTCGGCATGCCGATCTTCCTCACCAACTTCGCCTGGGGCGCGATGCTGCTCGCCGTCATGGCGATCCGCTACCTGATCAGCCATCGTAGGCACCCCCTCAGACGACACGTACCCCCGGTCGATTCCACTGCCGCGATCTCCCTCGCCAGAACCACCAAGAGATAAGGAAAGCAATGAACAACGCAGAGCTCGTCGAGCACAACAAGAACCGCAAAATCTACCAGATCGCGGTTGTCACCCGCGACATCTACCGCACGATGGACGCCTGGATCGAAAACCTCAAGATCGGACCCTGGACCGTCCTCACGTTCACGAACGAAACGATGGACTACCTCCGCGTTGGGGGCGAAGAGGTCACTGAGCCCTACAAGTTTCTGATCGCCATCTCGCGGGTCGGCGACATGGAGTTCGAGATCATCCAGCCCGTCTACGGCCCCACGATCTATGACGCCTTCCTCAACGCCAAGGGCGAAGGACTGCATCACATCAAGGAACAGGTCTCCGACGAGAAGCTTCCCGGTGTGCTCTCCGAGTACGCCAGCAAGGGCATCGAGGTCATGCAGACCGGTCAGTTCGACATCGACGTGCACTACTACCTGGATAGCGCGCACAAGGTCGACTTCATCTACGAACTCGGCAACTGTCCCGTCTACGACCTTCCCGCCGACATGTACACGATTTATCCCGATCCCGGTAACTGAACGAGTTCGAGCCGAGTAGCGAAGATAGGACTGACAATGAAGACATCCGCTCGTCTGATGGCCGCTGTGGCCGCCGCGACTCTCGTCGCCACTGTAACCGCAGGCTGCAGCCAGGTAGGGCAGGGAGGCTCCGGCTCCGGCTCCGGCTCCGGTGACGCCACCCACCAGATCACGTTCGTCAACAAGATCGACGGCATCGCATGGTACGAGCGCAGCAAGCTCGGCCTCAACCAGTACACGGATGAGACGGGAAACCCGACGACCATGGTCGGCCCGGCTGGCGCGGACCCTGCCTTGCAGAACCAGGTCATCCAGCAGCAGATCGCCGCGGGCGCGGACGGGCTCATCATCAACCCCGTCTCCAGCTCCGCGAGCGACCCGGTCGCCAAGCAGGCGATGGACGCTGGTATCGCTGTGATCTCGCACGAAGCCACCGATATGCAAAGCGTGGACTTCGACATCGAGGCATTCGAAGCGAAGCCCTACGGCGAGAACATGATGAAGCAGCTCGCCGAACTCATGGGGGAGAAGGGTCAGTACGTCGCCTGGGTCGGAAGCCTGTCTTCCAAGTCGCACAACGCGTTCATCGACGCAGCCGTCGCGTACCAGAAGGAGCACTACCCGGATATGACCCTCGTCACGGACCGCATCGAAGACAACGAGGACCAGCAGGGCGCGCAGGACAAGATGGTGGAGCTCATGGCCACTTATCCCGACCTGAAGGGTTCGATCTCTTGCTCCATGTCGGCGCTGCCCGGCATCGCCCGTGCCGTGGAGGACAAGGGCAAGGAGGACCGCATCGCCGTGGTCGGGACCTCCCTCGTCTCTGTCGCCGGCCAGTACCTGAAGACCGGCGCTGCGGACCACATCATGTTCTGGGATCCCTCCGAGACCGCATTCGCGGCCGCTGCGCTCGCGAACCTGGTTATCGAAGGACGCTCCGATGAGGTCGTCAACGGCATCGACCTCGGCATCGATGGATACCACTCCGTGAAAGTCGACGGGAAGGTGGTCTACGGCGACAAGTGGATCGACGTGACCGCCGAAAACATGGACGAGTACGACTTCTAAGAAGCCACGGTGGGGGTGGGCGCCATCCGCCCCCACCGGTGAAGGAGCGCATATGAGCAACCCGGTTATCGAGATCCGCGGCATCGAGAAGTACTACGAGGGAATTCGAGTCCTCGGCCCCGTCAACCTCTCGATCAGGCCCGGCGAGGTGCACTGCTTGGCCGGCGTGAACGGATCCGGAAAGTCCACACTGATCAAAGTGATCTCCGGCGTCATCGCTCCTGAAGCCGGTGACGTCCTTGTCGGCGGTGAACCGCTGACGCTCGGTCGGCCCCGAGAATCCATCCGAGCAGGCGTGCAGGTCATCTATCAGGATGCCCTGGTGTTCCCGAATCTCACCGTCGCGGAGAACATCGCTCTGTATGACTGGCTGGACACAGGGAAAAAGTTCGTTCGGCCACGCGACGCGATCAGCACCGCGAAAGCGGCCCTCGACCTCATCGGCATCACGATGGACCTGTCGGCGATCGGGGAGGACCTCTCGGTCGCCGACCGTCAGCTCGTCGCCATCAGCCGCGCCATCCAACGCGACGCAAAGTTCATCATCATGGATGAGCCCACGACAGCACTCACCCGAAAGGAGGTCGACGGCCTACTCCGGGTGATCCGCACACTCAAGACAGCCGGTGTCGCGGTCCTGTTCGTCAGCCACAAGCTCGCCGAGGTGCTCGACGTCTGCGAGAAGGTCACTGTCCTCCGCGACGGGCAGATCGTCTCGGAGGGTCCCGCTGACGCTTACAACACGAGCACACTGTCCCACGCGATGACCGGACGCGACATCGCCCCCGATCCGTACCGACCGACGGACCTCGCTTCCCGCCCCACTGTCGTCGAAGTCACCGACCTCGTCAGGGCTGGGACGGATGCACAGGTCTCTTTCACTATCAGCGCCGGAGAGATCGTCGGGCTCGTGGGCTTGTTGGGCTCCGGGCGAACAGAGCTGGCGACTACTCTGTTCGGTCTGCGGCCCATCGACTCTGGATCGATAGTCATCGATGGCGCACCCGTCCGAGTGCGTCATTCCAAGGACGCCATCGCCGCGGGGATCGCCTACGTCCCGGAGGATAGGGCCGTGCAAGGAGTGTTCTCCGGGCAGTCGATCGCAAAGAACATCGTCGCGTCCTCGATCGGGCGTATCGGATCTCGTCTCGGGCTGCTCGCTCCTCGCACCGTCGACGGCGTCGCACGAACCTGGATCGAGAGGCTCAGCATCAAGACGCCCCATGAGAGTCTCGCCATCGAAAAGCTCTCCGGCGGGAACCAGCAGCGCGTCCTCCTCGCACGCTGGCTGGCGACATCTCCGCGCTTCCTCATCCTGGACGGTCCCACGGTAGGCGTCGATGTTGGTTCCAAAGAGGAGATCCACCAGCTCATCCGAAGCCTCGCCGCAGAAGGCATCGCCATCCTCATCATTTCCGACGACCTGGAGGAGATCGTCGACAACAGCAGCCGAGTCCTAATCATGCGTGACGGACGTATTGTTTCCGATGCGCCGGCGGATCAACTCGACGTCCTCCAGCTGGAATCCGCCCTCGTTGCCGCCTGAGATCACATCCGCAACCCGCACACCGAAGAAGGAACCATGACCACCAACACCCCAAGACTAAACCGCCTGTTTGCGAACGACGGACGGTGCCTCGATGTGGCCGTCGACCATGGCCTCACCAACGAGCACTCGTTCCTGAACGGCATCGAAGACATGACCCGAGTCGTCGACGCTCTCGTCGCCGCCGGTCCCGACGCTATCCAGCTCACCCCCGGCATGGCCCGGCATCTGCAGAACCTTCCCGGTAAGGAGAAGCCGTCGCTTGTGATGCGTACTGACTCCTCCAACGTCTACTACGACGAACTGCCGCGTTTCCTGTTCTCGCAGGTCCTGGAAGGCGCCGTCGAACGAGCCGTCGCTCTCGACGCGACCTGCGTGGTCGTCAACCTCCTGCTCCTCCCGGACCAGCCCGAACTGCATCACCAGAGCGTAACCAACGTCGCCAGGGTGCGACGGCAGTGCGATCTGTACGGGATGCCATTGATGGTGGAACCGCTTGTCATGCTCCCGAACTCCATCGCCGGCGGCTACCAGGTCGACGGTGACCTTACCAAGATCACCACCCTCGTCCGGCAGGGTGTCGAGCTCGGAGCGGACATTATCAAGGCAGACCCATGCACTGATGCCTCCGATTTCCATAAGGTCGTCGAGACCGCCGCGGGAATTCCCGTGCTCGTACGAGGCGGCGGCCTCGCAAGCGATCAGTTGGTCCTCGACCGCTCGGCGGAGGTCATGCGCCAGGGCGCAAAGGGCCTCGTATACGGGCGCAACATCATCCAGCACAGCAATCCAGTCGGCATGGTCAAGGCGTTGATGAGCATCATCCACGACGACTCAACCGGAGACCAAGCGATGAGCATCCTGCAGGAGCACTCCGCAGAGAATACAGACGCTGCGTGACGGACATGGACGAGAACCTTGACATCCCCCGCACGATGCGGGCCGCCGTGTGGGATGGGGTCGACCCCTCGTTAAGCATTGAGACGATCCTCACCCCCCAGCCGCGATCGGGGGAGGTTCTCGTCCGTGTCGCCGCCTGCGGGGTGTGCCATACCGACCTGCACGTCCTGAAAGGCGAAGTAGCATTCCCCGCACCGGCAGTCCTCGGACACGAAGTCAGCGGAATCGTCGCTGCTGTCGGAAATGGCGTGGTGGATTTCGCGCCAGGTGACCGAATCGTGGGCGCGTTCGTCATGCCGTGCGGAACATGCACCCAATGCCGAAAAGGTCGCGACGATCTGTGTTCGACGTTCTTCCAGGAGAACCGACTCGGCGGCAACCTCCTCGACGGGACGTCTCGCCTTGCACGCACGGACGGTAGTCGACTCTCCATGTATTCGATGGCCGCTCTCGCCGAGTATTGCGTCATTCCTGCGACTGCAGTGACCGCACTGCCTGACGCACTGCCTCTGGAAGAATCGGCCGTTCTCGGCTGCGCCGCTTTCACGGCATACGGTGCCGTGTCGTCCTCGGGGATGGCCGCAGGCGATGTCGTCGCTGTCGTTGCCACCGGCGGCATCGGCTCGAGCATCGTGCAGGTCGCTTCACACCTCGGCGCGAAGAAGATCATCGCGGTGGACGTTAACGATGAGAAGCTCGACGCAGCCCGCGCACTCGGGGCTACTGACATCATCAACTCGCTCACAACCGACGCGGTTACCGCGCTGCGGGATATCGCCCCAGACGGCGCCGACATCGTGTTCGAAGCGCTCGGCCGCCCGGAGACGTTCGAGCAAGCCGTATCGCTGCTCGCGGACGGCGGACGAATGGTCGCGGTTGGCATCGCCGCAGGAGCAGCTACCGCCCGCGTCCCGATCACGCCTCTCGTGCGTCGCGGTCAAGTCGTCAGCGGATCTTTCGGTGCACGAACCCGACGAGACCTCCCGAGGGTCGCCGAGCTCGCTGCCGACGGCGGATTCGATGTTGGCCGTGCCGTGACCCGCCGGTTCGACTTGGAAGACGCCGACCAGGCCTACCAGGCCCTCTCACATGGGGAGATCACCGGCCGCGCAATCGTGATCCCCGGATTCCATACCAGACAGACGGAAGACAGCAATAATGACCAGCACTGAACCCACATACACCGCGACACAGCAAGAAGCGACCCCCATTCCGCATTGGATCGATGGCGCTGCCCACACCTCCGCGTCGGGGCGTACCGCGCCAGTCTACAATCCCGCCACAGGTGCAGTGAGCGCACAGGTCGCACTCGCCGATGACGCCGAGGTCCGTTTGGCTATCGCATCCGCGCAGCGGGGCTACTCGGTGTGGAGCACATACTCAGTGGCGAAACGACAGACCGTCATGTTCGCGTTCCGTGAGCTTCTCAACGCCAGAAAGAGCGATCTCGCGGCGATCATCACCTCCGAGCACGGGAAGGTGCTCTCCGACGCCATGGGCGAGATCTTGCGTGGGCAGGAAGTCGTCGAGCTCGCATGCGGATTCCCGTCGATCGTGAAGGGCGCGTACAGCGAGAACGTGTCGACGGGCATCGACGTCTACTCCATCAAGCAGCCGCTGGGCGTGGTCGGGATCATCTCGCCCTTCAACTTCCCGGCAATGGTTCCGATGTGGTTCTTCCCGATCGCGATCGCGGCCGGCAACGCGGTTGTCCTGAAGCCCAGTGAGAAGGATCCGAGCGCGGCATTGTGGATCGCGCAACTGTGGAAGGAAGCAGGGCTCCCGGATGGGGTCTTCACCGTTCTGCAGGGCGACAAGCTCGCGGTCGACGGTCTGTTGAACAGCCCGGTCGTGCAGTCGATCTCCTTCGTGGGCTCGACGCCGATCGCGCAGTACATCTACGAGACTGCCTCTAAGAGCGGTAAGCGGGTGCAGGCGCTGGGTGGTGCGAAAAACCACATGCTCGTCCTCCCCGACGCCGACCTCGACCTCGTCGCGGACCAAGCTATCAACGCCGGCTACGGCGCGGCGGGTGAGCGCTGCATGGCCATCTCCGTGGTTCTGGCTGTCGAGCCGGTCGCGGACGAGCTCATCGAGAAGATCAAGGAGCGCATTGCCAAGTTGCGGATCGGCAACGGCGCGGCGGAGGTCGAGCCGGACATGGGCCCGCTGATCAGCGGTGTCCACCGTGACAAGGTGTCCTCGTACGTCGACATCGCCGAGGCGGATGGTGCGGACATCGTCGTCGATGGCCGCGGGTTCCAGGTGGAAGGCAATGAGGGCGGATTCTTCTTCGGCCCGACGCTCCTCGACCGCGTCCCTATCTCCTCGCGTGCATACACGGAGGAGATCTTCGGCCCCGTGCTCTCGATCGTTCGGGTGCAGTCCTACGACGAGGGCGTCGAGCTCATCAACTCCGGTGAGTTCGGCAATGGCACGGCGATCTTCACGAACGACGGCGGTGCCGCCCGGCGGTTCCAGCACGAAATCCACGTCGGCATGATCGGCGTCAACGTCCCGATACCGGTCCCCGTCGCCTACCACTCGTTCGGCGGCTGGAAGGCATCGCTGTTCGGCGACGCGAAGGCCTACGGTGTGCACGGCTTCGACTTCTTCACGCGGGAGAAGGCGATCACCGCGCGCTGGATCGACCCAGCCAAGCGCGACGAGCGCACACACGGCGGCATCAACCTCGGCTTCCCCCAGAACGAGTAGCACTGGGCGGTGGTCGGACACCGGGCAGCCTGATCAGTCAGGCCAGGACTGACAGCGCGGTCTCGGTGGGGTTGACCCATGGCTCTGCGAGCCATCGGGTGAGCGCACGCCGCTCGCGGCCTAGCTTCGCCAGTGCTGTCCGATCCAGATCTGCTTGAGCTCTCGAAGCTCGACTGCGAGCTGCAATGCCTGACGCAACTGGTCGCTTCGCTCTTGCGCGAACACGTTCGCTACCATGCGGCGATCGAAGGTTTCCGCAGGGCGCGGATCTGGGCGCCGAGCTGAGCGTCCTCGACTGCTTTCGCACGGGTGTTTCGCTCAGGGACGAACTTGCCCGGCGATCCCGCGTACAGGTCCGCAGCGATCTCAGCAAGAGGCAGGTCCGCCATCATGTCCACGGGAAGGTCGCGCTCATGCTCGCGAGCCTACGTCGTCCCTGGCGTACGGGCTCACCGGTCTCAACCAGGCGCACGGCGTTACGAATCTGACTGTCGCGCAGCTCCTGCGCGAAGTCGAGCATGTTCTGCGTCGACCGGCCGAGCCTGTCCAAAGTGGTGATGACGAGCGTGTCGCCGGTTTCGAGGGCGCCGACCGCCCGAACTTAGGCCGTGATACACGAGCCCCCGGTACCCCCTGGGTCGGTGACTCGGCTCGACTCGCCGTGGTCGATGAACACACGCGTTCGCAGCCGGCGACGCGCAGCTCGGCTTCTCGCGCCTTTGGATTCTGCTCCCGCTTCGAGACGCAGGCGTATCCAACTTTGTGTGCCGGCCAAGTCTATCTCCGGCGCGAAGGCGTCCGGTCTTGCGCACGATAGGCAAGGAGATTGCAAGCTAAGCCGTGGTCTCGGGGTGGCGTGGTCGTCGGCGGTGCTCGGGCGGAGGGTGTCCAGCACGGGGCCGCGGTCCGGCATCGTGGGCTCCGCGGGCATGGCGGCGTGCAGGGTGGCGCGGATGCGGGCGACTTCCGCGCTCTGGTAGGCGCGGAGGCCGTCGAGGGTCAGGTGCGGGTCCTCGTGGCTCCAGGCGGCGGCGAGGCCCTGGCGGGCGCGCACGGCGGTGGTGGTGAGGTCGGTGCGGGTCATGATCGTTCTCCTTCTCGGTGGTGGTTCCCTCGGGTGCGGGCGTCAAGCGCCGCCTGGAGGCGGGTGGTTTCAGCGCGGCGGGCGGCGGCCTCCGCATGCAGGGCGGCGACGTACTCGCGCACCGCGGCGGCGTGGTGCGGCGGAAGAGCGTCGAGCGCGGCCTGGTAGGCGCGAGTGCCGGAGCGCTTGCTGGCGATGGCGGCGCTCAGCACGGTGCGGCGGGGTGGGGCGTAGACCACGGCTCAGCGCTCCTCGCGGGCCGCGGGTGCCCTGTGGTGGCTGGAGGGCGTGCCGAGGCGCTGACGCGGCGCTGACGGGCGCTGAGCGCCGTGTGTACGCGCCGCGCCGGTTCCGGCTCTTGGTCGAACGGTCATCGGGTGCTCCTTCAGATCAGGTCCTGCGGGGCCATGGCGGCGTCCGCCCAGCGCTGGCCCTCGGCGCTGAGCGCGTCGTAGTCGTCATCCCCGGCCCACGGTCCGGCGTACCCGCCCCCGCGATCCATGTCGCGCTGGTAGAGGGCGACGAGGGCGGTGGCGTCTCGGGAGGTCAGGTGCGCCCAGTCGTCCACCCGGTCCGGCTCGGGGATGCCGAGGCCGCTGAGGATGTGGAGGTCCTGGAGGAGCATCACCTGTGCAGGAGTGGGGGCGTCGAGGTATCCGGAATCCGGTGTTCGATCCGCGCGGACGCCCAGCGCACGCTGGGCCACTGCTACTTGAGTTGTGTCTACTTCTGTGTCTACTTCGCTACCGGATTCCGGTAGTCCGGACACCCGCGTGCTGGGAGCCTGGGCCCGGGAATTGGGAGCCTGAGCGCTCGCCGCATCGTCAGACTCCCAGGAGGCGGGAGTCTGGGAGCGGCGGGTGCGGGCCCGGCGCTCGGACTTCGACAGCGGGCGCTCTGGCACGGGTGGCAGGTCGGGGCGGTCCACCAGGCGGTAGACGGTGGCATGGTTCTGCCGTCCCGGCTCCACGACCTCCACCAGACCCCAACCCACGAGGCGCTTCACCGTGGCCGCCGCGGTCGTCTCGCTCATCCCTGCCTCCCACGCGATGAGCGGATAGGACGGCCGGGTGAGGCCCTGTGCGTTGGACCGGCTGACCAGCACAACGTAGGCGGCGAGGTCCGCGGGGCTCATGCCGAGGGCGGGTCGCGCGTGGCGAGTCACCCAGTCCGGGATGCGGGCGAATCCATCAGCGCGGCTCACAGCGCGCTCACCAGCCCGTCAGCGGCCTCTCCAGCCTGTGCGGGTCCCGTGGTGGCTCCAGCACGCCTCGCGGCCCATCTGCGGCGGTCAGCGTCCCGGCGGCATCCGCGACACTTCCCGCCGCTCCGGCCCCACGCGATCCGGGCGTGCCCGGCCGGGCACAGCGACCAGGAGCCGCCGTGGTCGCGGAGGTTGTTGCAGGAGGAGCACAACGGGGCGTAGTCGGTGAAGATGCGGATGCTCCAGCGCACCATGCGACCGTGGTCTGGGTGCGGGCCGAAGTGCGTCGGATGGCTGACGAGGCCCCAGCCGTCAGCGAGGCGTCGGCACCGCGGAGCGGCGCACGGCTTGCCGACCGCGGAGCCGCGGAGACGCCTCAGCGCCCGGTGCACCCCCGCATAGGTCGCGGCTTCAATGTGCTCGTCCCTGTGGAGCGCCATGGTCAGGCCTCGCCGTCGAGGAGCCGCCACAGTTGCGCGGCGGGCACGCGGAGGCGGCGGCCGATGCGGATGCTCGGCAGGTCGCCGCGCCGGATGGCGTCGTAGGTGGTGGAGCGCGGTAGGCCGACGATGGCGGCCGTCTCGTCCAGGCTGTAGGTCGCCGGAGCGGTGGCGCGCTGTGCGGCCAGTTCAGCGGTGGGATTCATGGGGACCTCCTCGGTGTGAATCCGTGTGGATTGACGAGGGGAGTCCTTCTCCCGTGGGGCCCGTTCCCAAGGCTGGGGCGGGGCCTGTTCGCTGTATTCCGGGTCCGCGGTGGCCCGTGCTTGTCCGGCTAGCGTAGCATGTATGCGGAGGGCAGAATGACCCTCTGATCAGGGGGTTACATGATGACACCCCCACGAAAGGGGACATGATGGCACCGGCGCAGAAGCGGACCAGGAAGCCCACGCGAGCGTCCTTCGGCACCGTCCGGCAACTGCCCTCCGGGCGCTGGCAAGCCCGCTACCACGACGCTGCCGGAGTGCGCATCACGGCCCCCGGCACATTCGAGACGAAGCACGCCGCGGAGGACCACCTGGCCACCGTGCGCGCGGATCGGATGCGGGGCACGTACCGGGACCACCGCGCCGGGCTCCAACCCTTCGGCCCCTACGCCTCGGAGTGGATCGCCAACGGCGGCACCCGCGGACGGCTCGCCGCCAAGACCCAGGCGCTCTACGAGGACCTGCTCGCCGGGCCGCTGGAACCGCTCCAGGCCCGCGCCCTCTCCGCCATCACCCCGGCGGACGTGCGCGCCTGGTACACCCGCACCCGGAAGGCGCTCCAGAAGGCCGTCAAGAACCGGCCCGGGGCCACCGGAGAGGCCCGCCTCCGCCAGGCGTACAGCCTCCTCCGCACCATCCTCAACGCCGCCGTCAAGGACCGGCTCATCAGCGAGAATCCCTGCCAGATCGAGGGGGCCGGGCAGGTCAACGATCCGGAGCGCCCGTACCTCTCGCCGGAGCACCTGGCTACCATCGTCGGGGCCATGCCGGAGAAGTGGCACCTGCCCGTCCGGGTGGCCTACGGCGCGCATCTCCGCGTGGGGGAGTTGGAAGCGCTCCAGCGGGGCGACTACGCGAACGGGGCCCTCCGGGTGGAGCGCCAGCGCATCTACGTCCGCGGGGAGAGCACCATCACGCCCACGAAGACGGGGGAGGCGCGTACTGTGGTGCTCCCGCCCAGCATCGCCGCGGAGGTTGAGGCCTACCTGGCCAGCACGACCGGGTTTCCCAAGTCGCCGCTGTTCCCCCGCCGGGATGGCCAGGCCATCACCGGAAACGCACTCGGGCACGCCTGGCGGAAGGCGGCCCGCGGCGTCGGCCTGGGGCAGTTCCACGTGCACGACCTCCGGCACGCCAGCCTCACCGCGGCCGCCCAGGCCGGTGGCACCACGCGGGAACTCATGGCCCGCGCCGGGCACCGCACCGCACGCGCCGCGCTCATCTACCAGCACGCCGCGGAGGAGCGGAGCGCGGTCCTCGCGGAGGCCATGGATGCCCTCGCTGGAGGGGCCATCGCTGGACGATCCTCCCGGCTTGAAGCCGTCCTGCGGCTGGAGTTGCCGGGAACCTAGGCTCGGCTACGCCTTGATGTTGAGGGCGCGCCGCACGGCGATCACGAAGGCGTCTTTCGCCTGTTCGGTTGCGTCGTCGTCGTCGCCGGGGAACGTGTCCGTGAACGCGTTTAGCGCTTCGAGCACGTGGTTTGGTCCCAGGATTTCCAGCGCGGTCGCAACGTCCCCGAGTTCCTCCGTGATGGCACCCACCTGCTCGACGATGCGCGCCATGTCGTCGGCCAGGTCGTGCAACTCCTGCGCCACGGATGGGTCGCCCGTCGTTGCCGAAGCCTGAAGGGCCTCGGCGCGCGCCTTCATCTCCTCACCTTCGGAGCGGCGGCGGGAGTATCGCTCTGCGAGGGCCAGGATGCGGGTGAAGCCGTCATAGCGGCGCTCTCTGACCCAGCGCTGGTGATCCCGGCGCGACTGCCAGACGGCGAGGCCAAACCCGGCGAGAGCGGTTACCGCGGCCGCGCCGAAGATGGTGAGGAACGCGAGCATCGTGGGGTCGATGGAGGGCGTCTGCGCGGCGGCATTGGCGAGGATCACGGCTTGAGCCTAGCCATGACGCGGGGTGCTGACGGGGGCATTGGGCACGGATAAGGCACGGCCGGGCCTGGAGGCGGTGCTCCGGCTGGAACTAGCGGCCGATGGAAAGCCGCTGTGACCTGGGGATAATCCTGTGGAGGGACTGACGGGAATCGAACCCGCGCTATCTGCTTGGGAAGCAGAAGTTCTACCATTGAACTACAGTCCCGAGGCCTTGCGGCGTCTGGCCAGCATAACAAACGCGAGGGGCCCCGTGATCACCCCAGTAGGCTGAACGCGTGCTTCTCAGCGACCGCGATATCAAGGCAGAACTCGCATCCGGCCGGATCGGGCTGGACCCGCATGAGCCGGAGATGATCCAGCCGTCGAGCATCGACGTGCGTCTGGACCGGTACTTCCGTCTGTTCGACAACCACAAGTACCCGTTCATCGACCCCGCCGAGGATCAGCCCGAGCTCACCCGCCTGATCGAGGTCAAGCCCGACGAGCCGTTCATCCTGCACCCCGGGGAGTTCGCGCTCGGCGCGACCTTCGAGCAGGTCTCGCTGGCCGACGACATCGCCGCGCGTCTGGAGGGCAAGTCCTCGCTCGGGCGCCTCGGCCTCATCACGCACTCGACCGCGGGCTTCATCGACCCCGGCTTCACCGGCCACGTCACTCTCGAGCTCGCGAATGTCGCGACGCTACCGATCAAGCTCTGGCCCGGCATGAAGATCGGGCAGCTCTGCTTCTTCCGCCTCACCTCGGCCGCGGAGAACCCCTACGGCTCCGGCCCCTACGGCAACCGCTATCAGGGCCAGCGGGGGCCGACGGCATCCCGCTCGTTCCAGAACTTCCACCGCACCGACGTCGGCACCGTCGACACCGGGTCGGTCGGCGGCTGACCGGATCCGTGACTCGCGCGCCGCGCGGTCGTAGTATCGAGGCGTGACCGGCGACGAAACCGAGAACGTTCCAGAACCGACGATGGATGCTGCGCCTGCGGCGCCTGCGCCGGAGGAAGAAGGCGCCGCTCCGGTCGCGCTGACCCCAGAGGAGCAGGCGGTGCCGGACTTCGAGGTTCCGGAGCCGCCGTCGTTCCATGAGGCGGGCGGTGACCTGCCGATTCCGGCAGCCGTCACCCAGGAGCCCGTGATCCCGCCGGCACCGGTCTTCGATGAGGATGCAACAGGGGAAGCACCCGCCGCACGAGTCGAGGAGCGACCGGCCACCCGCCGCGCTGCGCAACGAGCTCAGGCCGTTCCGAGCGCTCCCGCGGTTTCGTACGTGGATGTCGCGCCGACCGCTGAACCCGGCACCGCCGAGGGGCACGCCTATCGCGGATGGACGATCGCGATCTACAGCGGCCTTGCCGTGCTGCTGTTCGGGGCCGTCGGCTTCATGGTGTTCCTCGGGTTGCCGGGCTGAGAGCGCGCTCGCGGACCCTCAGCCGGTAGACACTCAAGCCGGTATGAGAACGGCCGGTTATGAACGCTCATAACCGGCCGTTCTCATACGGCATCACCGCTCCCGGAAGGCGGGTCAACTTTCGCCGCGACCCCGGCTGAATCCGGCGTCGAACCCGCGCTCATAGGCGCCCTGCGCCATGCGTGCGAAGCGTGCCCGGCCGTGGTGGCCGTGCTGGTGAGGCGCGTGACGTCCACGCCCTTCACCGTGAGCGAACGGATGCTCGTCGTGACGGCAGTCGCCGCGCTCGCCGAAGCCGCGCTCGCCGAAGCCCGGAGCGCCGTGGCCGGCGTGCCCGCGGGCGTGCCCACCGTGCTCGAAGCCGCCGTGCTCGAAGTCGCCGTGCTCGAACCCGCGCGGGCCGAAATCGTGCCGGCCGAAGTGGCGCGGACCGAAACCGTGACCGTGACCGCGTCCGGAACCGTGAGGCCCGGATCCGTGACGGTGACGACGGCCCCGGGGGAGCGGCGTGTTCTCGTCCCAGCCGAACGCACGAGCGAGCTGCTCGAGCGTCGCAATCGTGGTGGCGAGATCGTCCGCGGGGACCGCGTCGGTGACCTTCGCGCGGATGCCGTCGACGATCGCGCCGAGACGTTCCTTGGCGTCCTGGCCCTCGTCGGTCAGGATCCAGGTGCCATCGGCATCCGTCACCCAGCCGAGCTCGATGAGCCGACCGAGCTTGTGAACCGGGATCGGGCCCGTGCCGCCGTCGACGGTGCCGTCGATGCGGTTCAGGAGACGCCAGTCGCGACGCGTGACCCCGAAGGATTCGAAGGCGGTGGCGAACTCGGCGGCCATCAGTCGGTCGACCGCCTTCAGCCAGTAACCAAACGGGCGGGGTGTCTGCTCATTTTCAGAAGTGCTGTTCATAAGGGAAGTCCTTTGCTTGTAACTATGCATGTATATGTAGTGTGACATGGAATCTGGATGCATGTCAACTCGCATGTAAAGTTGATCGTGTGAGCACCGAGAATCCAGATCCCGCCGAAGCCATCGCGCACGCGCTGTCGCGTCTGCGCGGACGCCGGATGCCGGGCGGAGGCCCGCACGGTCACGGTCACGGCCCGCACGGCGAGCAGGGGCATCCTCACGGTCATCGCCCCGGATTCGGCATGCCTCCATGGGCAGGCGGTCCCGGAGCTCCCGGAACGCGTCTGGGCGGACCGGCGTGGATCCGGATGCTGGATGCTCTCGCCACAGCATCCGAGCCGCTCAGCGTCAGCGCCCTCGGCGAGGCGATCGGCGTCGATCAGCCGCGCGCATCACGACTTGTTCAGCAGGGTGTCCAGCGAGGACTCGTCCAGCGCGAGGCCGACCCCGAGGACGCCCGTCGGACGCGGATCGCGCTGACCGACGAAGGGCGTCGCATCGCGCGCGGCATGCGCGGTGAGCGGCGTCAGGTGCTCTCGAAGGCGCTCGAATCATTCACCGACGAGGAGAAGGGCGAGCTCGCCCGGCTGCTCGGAAAGCTCGCCGACAACTGGGGGTGAACCGGCCTCAGGCCTCCTGCGGCGCCTTCACCGGAAGCAGCAGCAGGAAGCCGATCAGCAGCACGAGCACGATGCCGAGGATGCCGAACGCCGTTGCGCTGGTGAGCACGATCAGCAGCGTCCAGGCGCCCGACGCCATCCAGCTCGCCGCGCGTCCGGTCGTCGCGTAGAGGCCGAAGATCTCGCCCTCGCGTCCTGCCGGGGTCACGCGTGCCAGGAAGGAACGGGATGCCGCCTGCGCCGGTCCAACGAAGGCGCACAGCAGCAGGCCGCCGATCCAGAACACCACGGTGCCGGCATCCACGAGGAGGAACACCGCGAGCCCGGCCAAGATCATCGCGCCCAGCGCCGCCAGGATGATCCGCTTGGGGCCGAAGCGATCGTCGAGCCGGCCGGCGAGGATCGTCGACAGGCCCGCGATCAGGTTCGCGGCGATGCCGAAGATCGCCAGCTCCAGGAACTTGAAGCCGAACACCTGCCCGGCGATGATCGCACCGAAGGCGAAGATGCCGCCGAGCCCATCGCGGAACACGGCGCTGGCGAGCAGGAACCAGAACGTCGGCCGGGTCTCGGGGGAGCGGTACAGGCTGATGACGTCCTTCGTGAGCAGCACGTACGAGCGGAAGAACCCGACCCTGCGCTCGGGGCGACCCAGCGAGGGCTCCGGAACGTTCAGGAAGATCGGGATGCTGAAGATGATCGCCCACACCGCGCAGCCGACAGCGATCAGCCGGAACGGCAGGCCCCCCTCGTCGGACAGGCCGAACCAGTCCATCGCGTAGAAGACGATGACGATCACCAGGGCGACGACGCCGCCGATATAGCCGAAGCCCCACCCCAGCCCCGAGATCTTCCCGACGGTCTTCGGGTTCGCGATGCCGATGAGCATGGCGTTCGAGTTCACGGCAGCGATCTCCCCGAACACCGATCCCGCCGAGATCAGTGCGACGCCCACCCAGAACAGCGCGGGCGCGGGCTCGACGAACCACAAGCCGAACATGCAGAGGATGAGCGCACCGGTGCCGATCCCGAGCCACAGCTTCTGCCGGCCCGCCGCATCCGCGCGCTGTCCGAGAACCGGCGCGAGCACGAGGATCGCCAGCGCGGCGATGGTCGACCCGAGGCCCAGCCCGGAGGCGAGACCGGCCTCGGCGGCCTTGTAGGCACCGCTTTCCGGATCGAGTGCTGCGATCTCCGGCGGCAGGAACGCGTCGGTGGTCAGGTACAGCGCGGTGAAGATGAACGTCAGGATGACGGTGTTGAACGGCTGCGTCGCCCAGTCCCACAGCGCCCACGAGTAGACCTGCTTCTTCGGGGCGGGCGTCTCGCCGCGCAGGTCCAGGCCGATCACGGCGACGGCGCCGCTGTTCGCGGTCCCCTCGGGCGTCGGAGCAGCACTGTTCTCGGGGGCACTCATGCTTCGAAGTCTGGCCTCGTCGGGTGAACGGCAGGTGGCGGCGCGCCGGGCGCACCTGCCGTCCTCACGCGTACGACGCCGCCATGAGCTCGGCGAACAGGTCTTCCGCGTCGCATTCCACCCTGCGCCGCGCGAACCATTCGCACACGTTCACGCAGTCGCGGTGCAACAGATCCAGACCCTGCGGATTCGCGATGATATCGACGATCTGCGGCAGATCGATCACGCGAACGCGTCCGTCGTGTACCAGGAGGTTGTAGGGCGACAGGTCGCCGTGCGCGAAGCCGGCGCCCGCGAAGACGTGCATGATCGCGACGATCTGCGCGTAGCAGTCGGCGAGTACGGCCCGGTCGCCGCGCACCTGCGCGAGGCGGGGAGCGGCGGTCGCATCCGTGCCGATGAACTCCATCAGCAGCTCCGTCCCGTTGACCTGCACCGGATACGGAACCGGTGCGCCCAGCTGCCACATGCGGCTCAGCGCGTCGAACTCGGCGAACGACCACTCCGCCGCCGCCACTTCGCGACCGAACGCCGTCTTCTTGGCCAGGGCGCGGGCGTCGCGGGACTTCTGCACGCTCCGCCCCTCGGTGTAGATGCCGGATCGGTGGAAGCTGCGGTGCTCGGGGCTGCGATACCGCTTGGCCGCCAGAAGCGTGCGCTCGGCGGGGCTGTCCGGGACGGCGCGCTCGATGAGGAACACGTCCGCCTCTTTGCCGGTCTTGAGCACGCCGAGTTCGGTGTCGATCGCCCCGGCGGAGGTCACGACCCAGTCGGGCCACGGCGCGGGCCCGCGCTCGGACGGTGTGATCGCCGGCCAGGTGGACCAGCGCTGGTCCTCACCGGGATCGACGTCGGCGAAGGTGATCGATTCATCGAACTCGAGCGACGGGTCGGAGGAGTGCGAGGTATCGAACGGGACGGATGCGTCGAAGGACGCGAAGGGATCAGTCACGGTGGTTGCTCCGGAAGGGAGGCCACGCGCGGATCAGGAGCGGGCGGCCTCGAGGGGAAGGTGGTCGGCGAGAGGCGCGACAACGACAGCGTTCATGCCACAGCTCCTCTCTCGCGGACTTCTTCCGGGGCATCCCGGCGCAGAAGCGAGCATAGGCGCGTGCACGAGGCCTGTCCAGAGACCGAGTAGGTCGATTCCGCCCGGACGATCGGTCGGATGCCGCGGACGAGAGATCGGGCGCGGCATCCGTACGCCTGCGAATGTGGAACCATGACAACGACCGCGCCCATCCCCGTCGCCGCAGCGGGCCCCGCCGAACGCATCCGGTACGGAGCGCTCATCGTCGTGATGATGCTGAGCTTCCTCCTCGTCACGGCCGAGTTCCTTCCCAACGGGATGCTCACGGAGATGGCCGACGGCCTCGGCGTCACTCCGGGTCAGGCCGGGCAGACCGTCACCGTCACGGCGCTGGTCGGGCTGATCGTCGCCCCTACGGTCGGCATGGTCTTCCCGCGCGTGGACCGGCGCGCACTGCTGGTGTGGATGGCGCTCGCAGCCGCGGCATCCAATCTCATCGTCGCGATCGCGCCGAACCTCATCCTCGTGCTCCTCGCGCGGTTCCTGCTGGGAGCGGCGCTGAGCACGTTCTGGTCGATGTCGATCACGGTCGCCGCTCGCATCGCCGGACCCGAACGGCTCGGCCGAGCCGTCATGTTCACGTCCGCCGGCACGTCGCTCGCGACGGTCGCCGGCGTCCCGGTCGGAGTCATCCTGAGCGAGGCGCTGGACTGGCGTGCCGTGTTCGCGCTCGCCGGCATCGTGACGGGTCTGCTCGCGATCGCGCTGCGCACGATGCTTCCGCCCGTGCCGGCGGCTCAGGTGTCGAGCTTCCGGTTGCTGCTCGACACGATCCGCCGTCCCGGCGTGGGGCTGGGCCTCGCGGGCCACGTGCTGGTCGTGCTCGGGCACTTCCTCGCGTACACCTACATCCGTCTCGCACTGGAGCGGATGCCGGAGGTCGACGCCGGAACGATCGTCGTGCTGCTGGCGCTGTTCGGCGTCGGCGGCCTGGTCGGCAACCTCACCATCGGGCTGATCGTCGACCGGTCGTTCCGGTTCCTGGCGGTGCTGGCACCTGCCGTGATCGCCGCGACCGTCCTGGTCACCATCCTGCTGTCCGGGTCGGTGCTCGCAGTCGGGATCGCGGTGTTCGTCTGGGGCTTCTTCTTCGCGTCCTGGTTGCTCGTGGTCAACACCTGGGTCGGGCACAGGATGCCGGACCGCCTGGAGGCCGGCGGGAGTCTCGTCGTCGTCGGGTTCCAGGCCTCGATCATGGTCGCGGCAGCGGTCGGCGGCATCCTCGTCGACAGCATCGGGGTCGAGCCGTCGTACGTGTTCGGCGCCGCGGCGCTGGTGGCCGGCGCCGCGCTGTTCGGAGCGTCGAACCGGGCGCGCGGCTGACCGGGAGGCGGCCCGGTCGCTCAGGCCGGAACCGGCGCTCGCCCTCGAGACCGCCAGCGCGACGGCGTCACTCCGGTCGCCCGCCGGAACGCGCGGCTGAAGCCCTCGTCCGAGCTGTAGCCCAGGCTGCGAGACGTCTCGGACACGGAGCAGCCGGCATCCAGCATCCCCTTCGCCGTCTCCATCCGAACCTCGGTGACATAGCTCACGGGTGAGAGCCCCAGCGCGGCGTGGAACCGCTCCGCGAAGACCGAACGCGACAGCGCGGCCACCGAAGCCATCTGCTCGACCGTCCACTCGCGACCAGGGTCGTCGCCGACGGCGTCGAGGACGCGGTCGAGGAACAGGTCGCCCGTGCGCGAGGGCCAGCCCGCCGGCGCGCAGCCGAGCGCCGCCCACGCCCGGATCATCGACTGCACCAGCATCGTCGCCATCATCCGGCAGATCACCATGTCGCCGTCGCGCTCGACGTGCCTGTCCGGCACCTCGACGCCGATGTGCTGCGCGAGGGCGGCCGCCGCAGGCTCGAGTTCGTCGAATCCGCGGATCCAGGCCATCGGTGGGAGCAGTGTGCCCAGGTGCGCGGCGCTTTCGGCGAGGCCGAGGCGCGACACGAGCACCCGCGAGCCCGCCGGGACGCGGAGCGTCGCCGTGGACCGGCCCGAACTGAGCAGCGCGTCACCCGTGGTGAACTCGTCGGGGAGCCGGTCGTCGCCGAGGACGCGGACCGAGCCTGCGAGCACGTAGATCAGCGACAGCGCGTCCGGTTCGAGCGCCACCATCTCGTCGACGGGTGCGAAGATGCGCTGCTGGGAGTGGACGCTGACGGCGATGTCGCCCAGCAATCGCTCCAGGGCATCCTCCCGTGCGGCGGCGCGCGGCGGTGATACGACGAGGCTCATGATTCTGGGAACCGGTCAGCCACCCCGGCTATTCCGCGCGGCCCTCTCAGCGGCTCAGCCCGGTCCTGGTGCCCGAGGAGCGGATGCCGACCGCCCGCACCCCGCCGGCCGCGAAGGCGAGCACGGCGTCGAGCACCTCGTCGGCGACGAGGAGCCGGTTGTGCCCGAGCCCCTTCGTGAGCACTAGGCGCGAGCGCTCACCGTGCGCGGCATGCAGGGCGCGGGAGTTGTCGGCATCGAGCGTGCGGTCGCCCGCGTCGTGGATCACGAGGAGCTCGGTCGCGGTCGGCAGGGGATGGGCGAGCGAGTCGAAGCGGGCATCTGCCTCGGCGCGGTCCATCCCGAGTCGGCGGTAGAAGGCGGCCTCGAACGCGGCCTGCGCCGCCGTCGACAGGCCCATCGTGCGCGCGAACTGGGTGTGGAAGGCATCCACTCCGCCGGCTCCGGCGATGGACACGATGCGCCTCGCGTCGACGCCGTCCCGGGCCGCCGCAAGGGCCGCGAAGGCTCCGAAGGAGTGCCCGACGACGAGGTCGAACGGACCCTCGTCCCGGGCGAGGGTCTGCGCGGTGGCGATCCAGTCTCGCGCGTCAGTGCGGGCACCGGGGGAGTCGCCGTGTGCGGGAGCGTCGAACGCGTGCACGCGGAAGCCGTCGGCGACGAGGTCGCGCACCAGGGTCGCGAACTGGGATGCCCGTCCGTGCCAGCCATGCATGAGCAGCGCGGCGCGCGTGCCCGTTCCCCACTGATAGGCGTGCACGGCTCGGCTGTGCACGTGGATGACGTCGCGCCTCGCGGCGTGGTGCGTGGCTTCGTCGTCGGGGCGTACTCGCATGCGCGGGCGCGTGGAGAAGAAGAGGGGGAGCGCGATGCGACCCCCGAGCGCGGGTGACGCAGCGGCGACGAGGCGGACGCCTCCTGCGGCGAGGTTCATCGATGTCGACATGATGCTCCTATTTATACGAACGATCGTGCATAGACTATCTGAACGATCGTTCGTAGACTAGGGGCATGTCGGATTCGATCACGGCCGAGGCCGCGCAAGGCGTCGACGGTCGTCGTGCCCGCGGCGACGCCTCGCGTCGTGCGGTCCTGACCTTCGCGACCGATCTCGTCTCGGTCGAGGGGCTCGATGGGTTGAGCATCGGACGCCTGGCCGAGGAGTCGGGGCACAGCAAGAGCAGCATCGCGGGCCTCTTCCAGAACAAGGCCGGCCTGCAGTTGGCCACCGTCGACGCCGGCCGCGCCGTGTTCATGGCGGTCGTGGTGGACCCCGCCCGCGAGCAGCCGCGGGGTCTGCCCCGCCTCGTGACCCTCATGGATCACCTCATCGAGTACTCGCGCACGCGGGTTTTCGCCGGCGGGTGCTTCTTCGCCGCTGTCAGCGCCGATGTCGACTCCAAGCCGGGCCCGGTGCGCGACGCCGTGCGCGCGGCGATGTCCGACTGGTACGGCTACATCGAGGCGCAGGTGCGGTACGCCGCCGAGGCCGGCGAGCTCGCCCTGGATGCAGCCGGGATCGAGGCACTCGCCTTCGAACTCCCTGCACTCTACGAGCAGGCGAACGCCCGGTCGCTGCTCTACGGAGATGACCGACCCTACGAGATCGCGGCGCGCGCCATGCGCGAGCGGCTGGTCAGGGCAGGTGCGGATGCCACGACGCTCGCGCCTCTCGAGCGGCCGCGCACCGCGCGCTAGGGTCTTCCCATGTCTGCCGGCACCGCCCGCCGCCGAGCGTCGTGCTGTTCGAGGGCCGGAGCGACATCCTCGCCTTCCGAGCACTCGCGCGCCGCCGGGAGGCAGGGCTGGATGCTGTCGAGCTCGTCGAACTCGGCGGCATCACGAACCTCCGTGGAAAGCTGCGATCGCTCCAGGCGGACGGGCGCACTGCGGTGCTCGGCCTCTACGACGGCGCGGAGGAGCGCTACGTCAGAGGGGTGCTGCGCGACGTCGGCCTGATCGACGACAGCACGGCGGATCTGCGAACCGCCGGATTCTTCGGATGCGAGCGTGACCTCGAGGACGAGGTGATCCGGGCGGCGGGGGAAGAGATCATTCTCGAGACGCTCGCGGCGCGCGGCGAGCTGACCCGCTTCCGGGTGTTCCAGGGGCAGCCTGCGCAGCGTGGACGTTCGATCGAGCAACAGTTGCACCGGTTCGCCGGCACGGCGGCGGGGCGCAAGGCCCGCTTCGCGGCGGACGTGATCGACGCGGTGCTTCTCGAGCGGATGCCGCGTCCGCTCACCGAGCTGCTGGACGCGGCGCTGCGCGGGCGCTGATAGGACGATCGCGTACCGTGGAGCGGTACCCCCGAACAAGGAGCGCGATGTTCCGCACCCCTGCCCGCCTGTACCGTGTTCTCGCCATCGCCGAGGCGATCACCTGGACCATCCTGATCGCCGCTCTCATCGCGAGAGCCGTCGGAGCCCCCGGAATCGTGGTGACCATCGGCGGCGGCATCCATGGGTTCGTGTTCCTCGCCTACGGTGCGAACGCGATCCTCGTCGCGTTCAACCAGCGCTGGTCGATCGGCGTCGGCATCCTCGCGGTCGCGAGCGCTGTCGTTCCCTACGCGACGATCCCGATGGAGATCTGGTTGCACCGCACTGGACGGCTCGCCGGCCAGTGGCGTCTCGAAGCGAGCGACCACCCGCAGGATCGCACCTGGTACGACCGCCTCATGCGGTGGTTCCTGAACCGCGCCTGGCTGCTGGTCGCGCTCATCGCCGTCGCGGTCGTGGCGCTGTACGTCATACTGCTGGCCGTCGGCCCTCCCGGCGGCAAGTGATCCGAGGAAGGATGCCGATGCACACGCTGCGCGAGACGTTCGAGTGGAACGGCCGTACGGTCGCGTGGGATCGACTCGGCTCCGGGCCCGCGCTCGTCCTCCTGCACGGCACGCCGTGGTCGTCGGCGCTCTGGCGGCCACTCGCCGACGCGCTCTCGTCGCGGTTCACTGTGCATCTGTGGGACATGCCGGGCTATGGTCAGTCGTCGAAGGATGCCGCCCACGCCGTCGATCTCGGCGTTCAAGGAGAGCTGTTCGCCGCATTGCTCCAGGAGTGGCGGCTCGATCGCCCGCACGTGGTCGCGCACGACTTCGGTGGCGCGGTGGCGCTGCGCGCAGGAACGTTGCACGGCGCACGCTACCGCTCGCTGTGCCTGGTGGACGTGGTCGCGCTTAGTCCATGGGGCTCGCCGTTCTTCACCCTCGTCCAGCAGCACACCGACGTGTTCGCGCAGCTGCCGCCGGCAGTGCATCGCGGCGCGATCGAGGCGTACATCCGCGGTGCCAGCCACCGCGGGCTGCGCGACGACGACCTCGCGATGCTCGTCGAACCGTGGACCGGGTCACTGGGCCAGCCGGCGTTCTACCGGCAGATCGCCGAGGCCGAGGAGCGGTACACGGACGAGATCGAGCACCTCTATCCGACGATCGACGAGCCGACGCACATCGTGTGGGGAGCCGACGACACGTGGATCCCGGTCGACCGGGCGCGCAGGCTGCAGTCACTGATCCCCGGCTCGTCGTTGTCGATCGTCGAGGGCGCCGGGCACCTCATCCAACTCGATGCGCCGACGGCTCTGTCCGTCGAGGTCTCCCGCTGGCTGGACGCGCAGGACTGAGAGGGCCCGTTGGTCGCGTGATCTTCAAGGCTGGGGGCCGGGCTCGACGGCGATCACGTTCTTCGACAGCACTTCTTGCGCGGCGATGTTCACGTCCGCGCCATCGCACGTGACCACGACGATGGCCGAGTGGTCCAGTGCGACGAAGGCACGCGCGGCCACGAAGCGGCCCCAGCCATCGATGCTGAGTGAGAACTGGCGATGCGCGATCTGGGCTTCTCCTGCTTCGTGCCTGTGGAAGTATCCGTCACTGAGCAGCCCGTCGACATCGCCGAACTCGTCGCCCAGCTCGGCCGCGATCACGGCATCCGTGGCCTCCTCATCGTTCATGTCGTCGACGTCTCCGCCGGCGTCGACGCCGACGTCAGCAAGCGCGCTGTCGCGGAACGCGGCGATGCAGGTCTTGTCGGCGCGCACGAATGTCCACCAGCCCGGCTTCGGTGCGTCGCCGACTTCCACCCATCCGGGATCGTTTGCGAAGCCGAAGCCCCACAGGATCTCGGTGTCGGGCGGCAGCGTCGCACCGTCACTGAACGAGACCGATTCGAGCGCCGGGGTGCTGGCGGTCGGGGATGATGTCGGTGTCTGCTCCGCAGTGCACCCGCTCAGCGTCAGTGCGAGGACGAGCGCGCTGACGGCTGTGGCTGTGTGCAGCATCCGGTTCCGCATGGTGAGCGAGCCTATTGAGACCGGCCGGCGCGGGACGGGCTTGTGGATAAATCAAAGTTGAGCCAACTCATATCAAGTTCATTTGACAGCTCAGGACGGTCGGGGTTACAGTTGAGCCATCGCGACTCAGGTTTCCCGGGTCGCCCTCAGACTCACTCGTACTTCAACCAGAAGGAGAATCGCATGGCACGTGCTGTTGGAATCGACCTCGGAACGACGAACTCCGTCGTCAGCGTCCTCGAGGGTGGCGAGCCGAAGGTCATCGCCAACGCCGAGGGCTTCCGCACCACCCCTTCGGTGGTCGCGTTCACCAAGGACGGCGAGGTGCTCGTCGGCGAGACCGCCAAGCGCCAGGCGGTCACCAACGTCGACCGCACCGTCGCATCCGTCAAGCGCCACATGGGCACCGACTGGAACTTCGACGTCGACGGCAAGAAGTGGACGCCGCAGGAGATCTCCGCGCGCATCCTCATGAAGCTCAAGCGCGACGCCGAGTCGTACCTGGGTGACACCGTGACGGATGCCGTCATCACCGTCCCCGCGTACTTCAACGACGCCGAGCGTCAGGCCACCAAGGAGGCCGGAGAGGTCGCGGGCCTGAACGTCCTGCGCATCATCAACGAGCCGACCGCCGCAGCCCTCGCCTACGGCCTGGACCGCGGCAAGGAGGACGAGCTCATCCTCGTCTTCGACCTCGGTGGCGGTACCTTCGACGTCTCGCTGCTCGAGGTGGGCAAGGACGACGACTTCTCGACCATCCAGGTGCGTTCCACCGCCGGTGACAACCGCCTCGGCGGCGACGACTGGGACCAGCGTCTGGTCGACCACCTGATCAAGCAGTTCAAGGAGACCAGCGGTGTCGACGTCTCCGGCGACAAGATCGCGCTGCAGCGTCTGAAGGAGGCCGCGGAGCAGGCGAAGAAGGAGCTGTCGAGCTCGACCAGCACCTCCATCAACCTGCCGTACCTGTCGCTGACCGAGTCGGGCCCCGTCTCGCTGTCCGAGACGATCACCCGCGCGAAGTTCGAGGACCTCACCAAGGATCTCCTCGACCGCACCAAGAAGCCGTTCGAGGACGTCATCCGCGAGGCGGGCGTCAAGGTCGCCGACATCGATCACGTCGTACTCGTCGGTGGATCGACCCGCATGCCGGCCGTCGCCGAGCTCGTCAAGCGCGAGACCGGCAAGGAGGCCAACAAGGGCGTCAACCCCGATGAGGTCGTCGCCGTCGGAGCCGCGCTCCAGGCCGGTGTCCTCAAGGGCGAGCGCAAGGACGTCCTGCTCATCGACGTCACCCCGCTGAGCCTCGGCATCGAGACCAAGGGCGGACGCATGACGAAGCTCATCGACCGCAACACCGCGATCCCGACCAAGCGCAGCGAGACCTTCACCACGGCAGACGACAACCAGCCGTCCGTCGCGATCCAGGTCTTCCAGGGCGAGCGCGAGTTCACCCGCGACAACAAGCCGCTCGGCACGTTCGAGCTCACCGGAATCGCCCCGGCCCCCCGCGGCATCCCGCAGGTCGAGGTGACCTTCGACATCGACGCGAACGGCATCGTGCACGTGTCCGCCAAGGACAAGGGCACCGGCAAGGAGCAGTCGATGACCATCACCGGCGGCTCGTCGCTGTCGAAGGAGGACATCGAGCGCATGGTCCGCGAGGCCGAGGAGAACGCGGCCGAGGACAAGAAGCGCGCCGACGCCCTCGAGCAGCGCAACCAGGCCGAGACCCTCTCGTACTCGATCGAGAAGCTGATCAAGGAGAACGAGGACAAGCTCCCGGCCGAGGTCAAGGACGAGGTCCAGGCCGACGTCGACGCTCTGAAGACGGCGCTCGCCGGCGATGACGACGATGCCGTCAAGGCCGCGTTCGACAAGCTGAACGAGTCGCAGGGCAAGCTCGGCGAGGCGATCTACGCGCAGTCGCAGGCGGATGCCGCGGCCGGCGCACCGACTGAGGGCGAGGCCCCTGCGGACGAGGCATCCGATGAGGATGTCGTCGACGCCGAGGTCATCGACGACGAGGACGAGAAGAAGTAACCATGACAGACAAGAACTTCGACGAGAACGAGGTTCCTGAGGACGAGGGGTCGGATGCTTCGGCATCCGGCCCCGCGCCGCAGAACCCCGACTCCTCCGAGGCTGCGGCCGCGGAGGGATCCGACGACGACCTCACGGTCGACGACATCCTCGGCGCTGAGCAGACCGACGACGCGGCAGGTGCAGACGATGCGCTCGCGGACGCGGAGAACGCGCTGCTGACCGACCTCAAGCGCCTGCAGGCCGAGTACGCCAACTACCGCCGGCGCACCGAGGAGCAGCGGCACGTCGAGATCGCGCGCGCCAAGGGCGAGGCCGCCAAGGGCCTGCTGCCGGTGCTCGACGACCTCGACCGCGCCGCCCAGCACGGCGACCTCGTGGAGGGCACGCCGTTCTTCGTGATCGGCGAGAAGGTCCGCGCCGTCGTCGAACGCCTCGGTGTGGTCGCCTACGGCGCGGCCGGCGAGGACTTCGACCCGCAGCACCACGAGGCCATCTTCCAGCAGCCGACCCCCGGCGCCGAGAAGTCCACGATCCTCGAGGTCGTCGAGGTCGGCTACCGCCTCGGCGAAGTCGAGCTGCGTCCTGCGAAGGTCGTCGTCGCCGTCCCAGCGGAGTAGGTGATACATGGCCAGCCAGGATTGGTTCGACAAGGACTTCTACAAGACGCTCGGTGTCTCCAAGGACGTCAGTGACGCGGAGCTGAAGAAGACGTATCGCAAGCTGGCGCGCAAGTATCACCCCGACTCCAATCAGGGCGATGCCAAAGCCGAGGCGATGTTCAAGGAGATCAGCGAGGCGTACTCCGTGCTCTCCGATCCGGAGCAGCGCAAGGAGTACGACGAGATCCGGGCCATGGGTTCGGGCGCGCGCTTCACCGCGAGCGGTTCCGGCGCGGGCGGCTTCGAGGACGTCTTCAGCCGATTCGGCCAGGGCGGTCGCGGTCAGAGCGCCGACTTCGAGGACATCTTCGCGATGTTCAACCAGGGGCAGGGTGGCGGCTTCGGCTCCGGCCGCTTCGGACAGCCGACCGGCGGGTACCGCGGGTTCGGCGGTCCGCAGAAGGGGGCGGATGTCACCGCCCGCACCACGCTCGACTTCGTCACCGCTGTGCAGGGTGAGACGATCACCCTGCAGGGCGAGGACGGTAAGCCGTTCAAGGTGAAGATTCCCGCTGGCGTCGCCGACGGACAGAAGATCCGCCTGCGCGGCCGCGGCCGGCCCTCACCGGACGGCGGCGAGAACGGCGACATCGTCGTGTCGATCACGGTGCGCCCGCACCCGGTGTTCACACGTGACGGGCTGAACCTGCGCCTCACGGTGCCGGTCACCTTCACCGAGGCGACGCTCGGCGCCACCATCGAGGTGCCGACGCTCAGCGGCGACATCGTCAAGCTCCGCGTCGCGCCGGGGACCCCCTCGGGGCGCGTGCTGCGCGTCAAAGGCCGCGGCGTGAAGAGCTCGAAGGGCACCGGCGATCTGCTCGCCGAGCTGCAGGTGGCCGTGCCGACGCATCTGGATGACGCGTCGCGCGAAGCGCTGCAGAAGTTCCAGGAGCTGGAGCCGAAGGAGAACCCGCGCGCCGACATGATGGCGAAGGCGCGGGCCTGACGATGAGTTCGATCGGCGGAGGTGATCGCAGTGGTTGAAGACGAGGACGCCCCGGTATTCGCGATCGCCGTCGCCGCTGAGCTCGCCGGCATGCACCCGCAGACGCTGCGCCAGTACGACCGCATCGGACTGGTGGTGCCCGGCCGTACCCGCGGCGGATCGCGCCGATACTCGCCGCGGAACATCGAGCAGCTTCGCGAGGTCGCCCGCCTCTCGGCCGATGGAATGAGCCTGCCGGCGATTGCACGGCTGCTCGATCTGGAGGACGAGGTGCGGATGCTGCGCCGCCGGGTCATGGAGCTGGAAGGCGCGCTGCGCGCCGAACGGCAGAACCGTCCGGGCGTGCGCATCTTCGCCGCCGGGGCGACCGGCGTCGTCCCGGTGACGGGTGGCCGCCGCATCCGTCGCTCGACCGAGGTCGTGCTCTGGCGCCCCGGCGTCCGCGAGGAGTAACCCCCGCCTCGGCATCCCGCCCCCTCCCCGCCCCCGCATCCCTCCGCTCACAGGAGGCCGGGGCGAGCGGGTCAGTGGAACGGGCAGCGCGCGGGTGCTGCGGCCGAGCGGACCCTGCCGCCGGACTCGGGCTTGGTGGGCAACCGGCGGCGGTTCACCTCGAGCCCACTTGAGAGGATCGTCAGACGCGGATCACTCAGTACCGCGACGGCGGCTGCCAGCCCTGCGATGGCGAGCTTCTCTCCCGGGCAGCGGTGGCCGGTCGCGACGCCCGCGCCGCCATGCGGGATGAACTCCTCGATCGCCTCATAGTCCTCCACGCCGACGAAGCGGTCGGGGTTGAACTCGTCGGCGCGGTGCCAGGAGCGCTCGTCGGTGTTCGTGCCGAGGATGTCGAGCACCACCCGTCCGCCGGCTGCGACGCGCTGGCCGTCGAGCTCAACATCTGTGAGCGCCCATCCCGGCAGCATCGGCACGAACAGACCCGTGCGGCGGATCTCCTGTGCGAACGCCGTCGCAAGCGGCCCGCCGACCAGAGCGCCCCGCTCGGCGGTCTCCCCGGCGACGCGCGTGCGCCACTCCGGATGCTCGTGCAGCGCCTTCGCGGCGTACGCCACGAATCGGGCGACCGCGATCATCGGCCGCAGACCGTTCTGCAGCTCCACGCCCGCGAGCTGCGCCGGCAGGACCTCATCGTTCTCATCGCGGTGCGCAGCCCACTCGTAGAGCGCTGTGCCGCTTCCGGGCGAGAGCCGGCCGATCCGGACCGCCTCGATCAGCTGCCGTGCGTGACGGTCCGACCACCACCTGTTGAAGAGGGCTTGCGGAAAGCTGGGGGAGTACGGCGCCCCGAAACCGTCGACGATCTGAGCGAGCCTCGCCGCCCACCGGGTCTTCGCTTCGGGAGTCCCTGGCACTCCCGCCCACCTCATGATGGAGCGGCCGAACGCGCCTACGGCGGCGTCGTAGGCAGAGCGCGTACTGCCGTCGACCCATGCGTCCAGCTCTGACTGCCACTCGCGTTCGAGATGGGGAGACAAGCGTGCGACCTGCTGGTCGTCATAGGCCACCTCTACGAAGGTGGCTTTGCGGTGACGATGCTTCGCGCCGTCGAGGCTGTGCACCGATCCGTGACCGAAGAGCGTCTCCTGCACGATCGCAGGCATCGCTCCATGGCGGGCGATGCGCTCCTCATCGTAGAACAGCTCGACGCCGGCCGCTCCTCGCACGAAGATCGCGTCGCTGCCCAGCAGCCGCATCGGCGCCGAGCGCGCTCCGCGGTGCACCCGACGCCAGATGCGATCACCGAAGCCGTAGCCGCGGGTGAGGAGCGACGGGGCGTCGTCGCGGACAGCATCCTTCAGAGCAGTGAGCGTGGTGGGAAGTCGCATCTGAACACCCTGCCTCGACGCACGGGATGCCCCCAGGGGGAAGCGCACGAGATGTGTTTGTGCTAGCCGGGTCACGCAGGCTCCCTCCTGCGAGACTGCATCCCGCGGATGAGACCGCGCGCGCTTCCCGCCATCTCGGCCGCGGAATGCAATCTCGGCGGACAGCCCGCCGGAGTGTGTATTCTGTTGACAGTCGACGGGGAGGTCACGGTGACGCAGACAGTCAAGCGCGGGGAATCGCTCGGTGCTCAGATCGCGCGCGTGTTGCGGCACCGGATCGTCCGGGGCGAACTCGCCCCGGGGGAGCGCATCACCGAGGAGGCGCTCGCCGAGGAGTTCGCCGTCAGTCGCGGTCCGGTACGCGACGCTCTGACCCAGCTCAGCTTCGAGAAGCTCGTAGAGGTGCAACGGCCGCGCGGCGTGTACATCGTCGGTCTCACACAGGATGACGTCGACCAGCTGTACAGCCTGCGCGGTGCGCTCGAGCAGCTCGCGCTGTCGCGCGCCATGCGGGTGGAAGATTCTGCGCGCTGGACGGCGATGGCCGCAGCCGTCGGCCGCATGGGCGCGGCGGCGGATGCCGGTGATCACGGCGCGTTCGTCACCGCCGACCTCGAGTTCCACTCGCAGATCTACTCCCTCGCCGACCACCCGCGCCTCGCCGGCGCGTGGAATCAATACCTGCCCACATTCGCGGCGTTGCTCGAGGTGACGATCAATCACGACGAGGATCTGCGCGAGTCCGCCGGTGACCACGTCAAGCTCATGGACGTCATGCGCAGCGGTTCTCCTGAGGATGCGGCCGCGGTGCTCGCCGCTCACCTCGACGGCGCTCGCGATCGAATGCTGAGCGAACTCGAGCAGCGCCGGCCCTGACGCCCGCGCTGCGGCTCGCGTCCTGTGCCGGTTGATTGTTAACAGTCAACACTGCTACGCTGGCCGCGTCGATCAGGATTCCCTGCCTGTTCGAACCACCTGCACTCAAAGAGGAGCGAAGATGCCCATCAAGCGCATGAACCGCGTGATCACAGCTGCCGCGGTCTTCACCGCCGCAGCACTCGTGATGTCCGGATGCACGAAGGTCGAAGAGGGCGGCGATGCCGCTTCGAGCTTCCCCGAGAAGGACATCCGCCTGATCATCCAGGCCAATCCCGGTGGAGGCTCTGACCTGTCCTCCCGCGCGCTCGCCACCGAGCTCGAGGGCATCCTCGACGTCAGCGTCATCCCCGAGAACATGCCGGGCGCCGCCGGCGCACTCGCGATGGAGTACGTCGCCGAGCAGGACCCGGACGGCTACGTCATCGGATTCGGTCCCGTCGAGATCGCCATGCTCAACACCACGCAGGACGCCAATGTGCTGCCTGAGAACTACGACCTGCTGGGTCAGATCATGCTCGCGCCCGGCGTCATCACCGTCTCCGCGGCCAGCGACATCCAGACCCTCGAGGACCTGGTCGAGCAGTCCAAGACCGCCCCGGTCACCATCGCCAACTCCGGCGCCGGATCGATCTGGGAAGCGGCGAGCATCGCCCTCGGTGCCGAGACCGGCGGAGAGGTGACCCCGGTTCCGTACGACGGCGGAGCCCCGGCCGTCGCCGCTGCCGCCTCCGGCGAGACCGTCGCCGCGGTGTCCGGCCTCGGCGAGGCGCTCTCCCAGGGCAGCGCGGTCCGCATCCTGGCCGTCATGAACGACGAGCGCCACCCCGACGCTCCCGACGTTCCCACGGTCGATGAGGCCATCGGCGCCGACGTCGTCTTCGGCGGCTGGGGCGGCATCTACGCTCCCGCCGGGCTCCCGGACGACGTGCACGACACGCTCGAGGCCGCGATCAAGGAAGCCGTGGAGTCCGACTCCTACAAGAAGTTCCAGGCGGATGCCGGAAACCTTGTCGTCTACCGGGACTCGGCAGAGTTCACCACCTTCGTCGAGGACCAGTTCAGCCTGTTCCAGAACCTGCTGGGCTGAGGCCGGTGGGGCCGGGTGCGCCCGGCCCCACCTCCACCCCGAACCGACCACGTCCAAGGAAGCACATGTCGACTTCAGAAGTCGCCGAGAGCGACGAGTATCAGGGCGCGAAGCCGTCGCGTCCTCTCGAGATCGCGTTCGCGTTCGTCGCGCTCGCGGTGACCGCCGGCTACCTGGCGCTCTCCACGCAGATCGCACTGCGCCGCGAAGCGGCCCCGGGGCAGATCGACGCTCGGTTCTGGCCGATGCTGCTCGGCGTCACCGGCGTGGTCGTGGCAATCGCGATCCTCGTGATCGCCCTCACTCGACCGGCTCCGGGGCGTGAGGACATCGAGCGCATCCAGCCGGGCGGCGTGCTCCGCGTGGTCGTGACGCTCGGGATCTCGGGCGCGTTCATCGCCCTGTGGTCCCTCGGCTCCGTCATCCTGTTCGGCTACCGCATCGAGGTGTTCCCGATCGCGACGGCGCTGCTCATGGCCGCTCTGATGCTCGTGTACGGGCACCGCAGGTGGCTGAGTCTCATCATCTACACGGTGTCGATGACGGCTTTCGTCTACGTCGTCTTCGGCATGCTCCTGAGGATCCCGCTATGACTCCGCTGATGGAGGGGCTGAACTCGCTCCTCGACATGTCGATCCTGCTCTACATGGGCGTGGGTCTCGTCCTCGGCTTCATGGTCGGTGCATTCCCCGGCATCACCGCCACCATGGCCGTCGCGCTGGCGGCCGGCTTCACCATGACGCTCGAGCCCGTCCAGGGGCTCGCGGTCCTGCTCACGATCTACGTCGCGGCGAACTTCGGTGACCGGGTGCCGGCGATCCTCATCAACACTCCGGGCACACCGGCATCCATCGCCACCACGCTCGACGGCTACCCGATGGCCAAGCAGGGCAGGGCCGGGCTTGCGCTCACGATCTCCGCGATCGTGTCGGCCGTCGGCATCCTCGCCTCTCTCGTCCTCTTCTCCGTCGCCGCTGTGCCGATCGCCAGCTTCGCCCGCGACTACTTCAAGTCGCCCGAGCTGTTCGCCCTCGTCGTTTTCGGCATCGCGATCATGATCGGCATCTCGTCGAAGTCGATGCTCAAGGGCATCCTCGCGGGGCTCTTCGGGCTCATGCTCGGCACCGTCGGCACCTACGCCGCCACCGCCGACAAGCGCTTCACCTTCGGCGTCCTCGAGCTCGTCGAGGGCGTGAACTTCATCGCCGTGATCATCGGCCTGTTCGGCATCGCCGAGCTGTTCGATCAGCTGCTGACCCATCGCAAGAGCCACCAACGGCCCATCTCGAGCCTCGGCCGCTGGTGGCCGAACGGGTCAGAGCTGAAGCAGAGCGGCCGCGCGACCGCCGTCGGCGGTGCGGTCGGCCTCGGCGTCGGCCTCATCCCCGCAGCCGGCGGCGACATCGCCGGCCTCATCGGCTGGGAGCGTGCACGCAAGGCGTCGAAGAAGCCGGAGGCGTTCGGCAAGGGCTCCATCGAGGGCGTCGCGGCATCCGACACGGCATCCAGCGCCACGCTCGGCGGATCGCTCACCACGACCATGGCGCTCGGCATTCCCGGCGACTCCGTCATGGCCGTGATGATCGGCTCCATGATCATCTGGGGAATCACCCCCGGGCCCACTCTGTTCACGGAGCGTCCGGACCTCGTCGTCTCGATCGTCGGCATCATGCTCGTGGCCACGCTGCTCGCGCTGGGGCTCAGCCTCGTGCGCATGAAGGGCATGGTGAAGCTTCTCGACGTGCCGCAGCCGTACCTGTGGAGCGGCATCCTGATCTTCTGCATCATCGGCACCTACGCCACGTCGAACAGCCTCTCGACGGTCATCACGATGCTCGTCTTCGGGGTCGTCGGAGTGCTGCTCAAGCGCATGCAGGTGCCGGCAGGTCCGGTCGTGCTTGGGCTGCTGCTGGGGCCGCTCGCCGAGGAGAACCTCGCGCGCACCCTGGCGATCCTGCCGACCCGGCCGTTTTTCGAGGTCGTCAGCCCGATCGCGATCGTGCTCCTCGCGCTCGCCGTCCTCTCGATCGTGATGCCGGCGATCCGCGCCGCGCGCAAGCCCCGCGCCGAGCGAGCCTCGTTCGCGGACTCGGTGCTCGACACCGAGAGCCTCGCCCAGATCGAGAAGGCCCACGACGAACTCGCAGCCACGCCCGACCTGCTCACCTCGACCGTGCGCAACACGCCTGCGGCGAAGATCCGCCGCTCTCGCAAGAACTCCAAGGAGAAGAAGTGACCCGTTACGACATCCTCACCGCGATTCCCACCGCGTTCCAACGCGATGGGAGCCTCGACGTCGACGGGTCGCGTGCGATCTTCCGGTTCGTGGGAGAGTCGGGCAACGAGGGCGCGTTCGTGCTCGGCACGACGGGTGAGTTCCCCGCGGTGGATGCCGACGAGTTCGCGTCGCTGGTCGAAGCGGCGCTCGAGGAGCTCGCCGACAAGATGCGCGTGATCGTGCACGTGGGGCAGGCGAGCGCGTTCGAGGCGGTGCGGCTGACGCGCATCGCCCGCGACCTCGGCGCGACCGAGTTCGCCGCGCTCACCCCGTACTACCTGCGCTCGAGCGACGATGCGATCTTCGACTACTTCCAAGCCGTGTCGGATGCCGTGGGCGACGGCCGCCTGTACGTCTACATCTACCCGGCGCGCAGTGGAAACCCGGTCTCGCCGGAGCTGCTGGTGCGCCTGGCACAGCTGCCGAACGTCATCGGTGCCAAAATCAGCGAGCTTTCGCTGGAGGACATCGCCGCGTATCGCGCCGTGGTCCCGGCCGACTTCGACCTGTACACCGGCGCCGACCGCGACCTGATCGCGGCGGTCGAGGTGGGCGCACAGGGTGTCGTCTCCGGCGTCTCGTCCGTGACGCCCAAGCCGTTCCGCGCGCTGGCGGATGCCGGACGATCCGGCGATGCGGCCGCTGTTGCCGCCGCGCAGGCAGATGTCGACGACGTGGTCTCGCTCATCGGCGGCGACATGGCGCGCATGAAGGAGGCCTACCGGGTGCTCGGCGTCACGGATGCGCACTGCCGCATGGCGATCGCCGAGCCGACGGATGCCGAGCGCGAAGCCGTCGCGCAGGTGGTGGCGCGGCACCGCTGAGACCGCCCGCCCCCGCGAGAATTGCCTTGCCCGCCGAGAATGCTGCTGCCAGCACAATTCTCGGAGGGCAAGGCAATTCTCGTGTATGAGGGGGCTACGTGCCCACCGGTTCGACCGAGAAGCGGAACGCCGCACCCTGTCGGAACGGCTCGACGATCTCGAAGTTCTCGTAGGCCGGGCCGCCCGGGATAGGCGATGCGCTCGCCCAGTACGACCAGCGTGCGTTGACGAGCACTTCGAGGTCGGGATGCGGGTCATCCACCCGCCATGACTGCACAGCGCGCCGGCCGAGAAAGTGCCAGTGCTCGGCAGTGTCGTCCGAGTAGGCGACCGCAGTCGGATCGTCCTCGTCGCCGGTGGCGCTGACGATCGCGGCAACCCCGTCGCGGCCGAGATCCGCGAGCGGGAACCGGCCGTGCTCGGTGAATCCGGTGCCGGAGTGATCCGGCCACAGCTCCGCGGGCACAACTGTCCGATCGGCGAGGTGCAGCCGGCGGAGGCGCGCCCAGTTCCCCATCGTGGCGGTGAGGACCAGGTTCGACAGGGCTGCGGAGCCCTCGTTGGCGAAGCCGGCGACTTCGACCTCGTGCGGCCGATCAGCGCGGAACCGCACTCGCACGCGCACATCCGCACCGTTGTCGAAGCGCTCGACTCCGATCCACGCGGTGAGCCGCTCGACGCCGTCGACCTGGTCGATCGCGCCGCGCGACGGAGCGAGCGGATTCCGCGGTGCGAGATCGTCAGGGTCGTCCATCGACCAGAAGCGCTTGCCGTTCTCGCCAGAGTCCAGCGAGCTGGGCTCGAGCTCGGAGTAGCCGCGCTCGGTGGTTCCGACCGGGATCGGCTCGACGGCGATGAAGTTCACCAGCCTCTCCCGGGGATGGTCGAGATAGGGCGTGAAGATCCGCAGCAGGCCGCGCGGACCGCGACTGGGATGGATGCCGACCTGCAGGCCGTCGGCATGACCCCAGCGCGGTTCGGCCGGAGCATCCGCTGTCGGACGCAGCCAGTCGCCGTCGATGGAAGCGGGCGCGGCCGCGGCGAATCTCTCGGCCCAATCGGTGCGCAACGGAGTCGTCCTTTCGAGGAGATGGCACGTGAGAAATCACCGTAGTGGGTTGAAATCGATTTCGCTAGAGTGGGCTCCGATCAAGGAGGATCATGCCCCGTGAACGCCGTACGCTCACCCGCTGGACCACCATCGCGGCATCCGCGATCCTGTCCCTGTCGCTGGCGGCCTGCTCCGCCGGTGCGAGCGTGAACGTCGATCCGGACCCGGACAAGCCGTTCGTGCTCGAGGGCGTCTCCGGCGTCACCGAGATCGCGCAGCTGACCGGTCCGGACGCGATGAACGACACCGCTTCCGTATCGGTCGCCGGCACCGATCTCGGCTCGATGGTGAACGTCGGCGACCGGACCTTCTTCCTGTTCGGCGACACCTTCGGCGAACGCGATCCGGACTCGATCGGCGGGCAGGGCGGCTTCTGGCGCTCCAACGTCGCCGCATGGACGACCGACGACGACCCGGCCGACGGCATCACGTTCGACGGCTGGGTCTCCGACGATGTCGGTCTCGCCGCCGCCCTCATCGAGGGCGATCACGACGCGAACGGGTCCGGTGGCGAGGTCACGAAGATCCCCACCTACGGCTTCGCGATCGGCGAGACGCTCTACGTGTCGTACATGTCGGTGCGGCACTGGGGCGACCCCGGCGCCTGGGACGCGAATCACTCGGCGCTCATCGTCTCGCGGGACGACGGCGAATCCTGGGACCCCGTCGAGGGCGTGCAGCGGCCCGGCGACTCGAACTTCATCCAGGTCGCCACCGCGCACGTCACGGAAGACGGCCAGGACTACGTCTACCTCTGGTCGATCCCCGCGGGCCGATTCGGCGGCGTCCAACTGATGCGTGTTCCGGCCGACGAGGCATCCGTCGAAGACCAGAGCGCGTACTCGTACTTCGCCGGCGCGGACGGCGAGACGCCGCAGTGGAGCGCCGACATGGCGGATGCCGAGACCATCGTCGACGGCACGATCGGCGAGCTCTCGGTGATGTGGTCGACCTACCTCGACCGGTGGCTGATGACCTACTCGGATGCCGGAAACGCGTACATCCGCGAGGGCGTCACGCCGTGGGGGCCGTGGGGTGACCCGATCGAGCTCGTCTCGGCCGGCGAGTATCCGGGCCTGTACTCGCCGTACATGAACCCGCGGTACGTCTCGGATGACGGCAGGACCGTGTACTTCACGCTCTCGCTCTGGGGTCCGTACAACGTGTTCTGGTTCTCCGCGGACCTGGAGCGGACGCCCTGACGAGCGCGCCCTCGCTCCGACGAACGAGTGCTTGCACATGAAATCGATTTCGTCTAGCGTGACGCGTACGGCACAGTCGCCGCACACAGCCCCGACTCGAGGACGAGTCGTGTTCCTGAGGAGAAACCAATGAGAATCACACGCACACGTCGTGCCGTGATCGCCGCAGTGGGTGCGGTGACAGTCGGTACGCTCGCCCTCTCCGGTTGCGGGTCGAGCACGCCGGGAGAATCGGCGGACAGCGGCGATGAGTCCGGCGTCACGACGATCCAGTTCTGGCACCGCACGTTCACTCCGGTGGAGAACGAGTGGTACGAGAACATCGTCAAGGAGTTCAACGAGTCCCAGGACGAGATCAAGGTCGTCGACACCGAGGTCCCCGCAGACGCGTGGGACCAGAAGATGAAGGCTGCACAGGCCGCAGGCAAGGCCCCCGACGTCTACACGCACCCGGGCAGCATCCAGGATGCCGTCAATGCCGGGCAGCTGCATGAGCTCGACGGGATCGTTCCCGCCGACGCTCTCGAGGAGATCATCGACGCCGCCAAGCCGGTGTCCGAGATCGACGGCACCTATTACGCGTACCCGCTGCTGCTCGAGCCCCAGGCTGTTCTGTTCTGGAACAAGGACCTCCTCGACGCCGCCGGCGTCGACTCGGAGAACGGTCCCGAGACCTGGGACGAGCTGATGGCGGCCTGCGAGAAGATCCAGCCCACCCTCGCCAGCGGCCAGTACTGCATCTCGCCGGCGCAGGATGCTGCGACCTTCGCGTGGTCCTCGGTCGGCCAGCAGTACAACTTCGCGGGCCACACCGCCCTCACCGACGACTGGACCGCCCCGAACATCGACGACGACGGCTATCGCGCGATGATGGAGCAGTACAAGGCGCTGTGGGACAACGGCTACATGCCCAAGCAGCCGCTCGCCGCATACGTCGAGGGCAAGGACTTCGGCGAGCAGAAGGTCGCCTTCAAGGTCTCGGGCTCGTGGATGATGTCGGAGATCGGATCGGACTACGCCGACCTGCTCGGCAAGACCGGCATCGGCGCCTTCCCGAACGCCGAGGGATCCGACGGCCGCACCGCGACCACGCTCGGCAACTTCAAGTGGGTCGTCGACGCCAAGACCGCGAACGCTGAGGCCGCCGGTGAGTTCCTCAGCTGGGCGATCGCCGGTGACCCGGAGAACGTCGTTCCGTTCTTCGTCAACACGCAGTTCACGAAGGTGCCGGTGCGTCAGTCGGTGCAGGATGCCGTCGCCGACGACGAGGCCGCAGCGGACGCGCCGTGGTCGGATGTCATCGTCAACGACATCGCCCCGACGGCCATCCCCGAGCCCACCTACCCCTGGGATGTCTCGCTCGCGGTCGGAACCGCCTTCGAGTCGGTCATGAAGGGCGCAGCATCCGCGGATGACGCGATCAAGACCGCGAACGCCGCGATCCAGACCGTGATCGACCGTGACGGCCTGGCCGACAAGGCGCCGAAGAACTGACCGCGCATGATTCGGGGGTCGGGACGATTCCGGCCCCCGAATCGTGACGCGCCGAACGACGAGGTGGACATGGTCAGTCAAGCTGTGCACGAGCGCCGGATGATCCGGCAGAGGCAGAACCGGCATCGATTCCGGGACGACAAGATCGCGTACTGGTTCCTGCTGCCGGTCGTGGGTCTCCTGGGGATCTTCGTGATCTGGCCGGCGATCTACGCGGGTTATCTGTCGTTCCAGAACTGGAGCTTCTACAAGGACCCCGAGTTCGTCGGCTGGAAGAACTTCACCGACGTCATGTCCGACCCGCTGTTCTGGGCGGCGGTCGGGCGAGGCTTCGTCTTCGTCGCCATGACGGTGCCGCCCATGCTGGTCCTGGCGTTCCTGTTCGCCAGCCTGGTCGTCAGCGTCGGCAGGAAGTTCGCCAGCGTCCTGAAGGTCAGCATCTACATCCCGACGATCATCTCCGCGGTGATCACCTCGATCATCTTCGTGCTCATCTACGACTACTCGGGCGGCCTGCTCAACTGGTTCCTCGGGTTCCTCGGCGTCGATCCGATCGCGTGGATCGGAGACCCGGCATGGGCGCTGCTCGCCATCGCCGTCCCGGCGATCTGGCTGGGCATGGGGCTGACGTCGCTGATCATGGTGGCCGCGATGGTGGACATCCCGCAGGAGTTCTACGAGGCAGCGGCGATGGAGGGCGCGAACTGGTGGCAGAAGACCGCGTTCATCACCCTTCCGCAGATGAAGAACATCCTCCTCTACCTGCTGATCACCGGGTTCGTCGCCGCGATCCAGCAGTTCGAGCTTCCGCTGGTCATGACGAACGGCGGGCCGCTGGATTCAACCATGCTGCCGAACCTGTTCATTTTCAATCACTTCCGCAACGACATCAACGTCGGCTACTCGATCGCAGCCGCACTGCTGATGTTCGTCGTGCTGGGCACCGTCTCGGCGGTCGTGTTCAAATTCGTCAACTCCGAGAGGCTGGTGGACTGAGATGACCACGTTGCAGGAGACGACCCGGATCGTGCTCGCAGGCAAAGAACCGAAGAGGCCGCGGATGCCGCGCACACCCGGATCGTGGCTGGTCCTCATCGGAAAGCTGCTCGCCGGTCTGGTCTTCCTGGTCGCCGCGCTCTTCCCGCTGGCGTGGATGGTGATCGCCGGCTTCAAATCGAAGACCGAGGTCATCCAGACGCCGTTCCAGTTCTTCCCCGAGGTGTGGAAGTGGGAGAACTACGTCCAGATCATCACGGACCCGACGTTCACGCTCACGATGGGCTGGACGTTCATGGGCGCCGTGCTGTTCACGCTTCTCAGCCTCACGGTCAACTCACTCGCCGCCTACGCGTTCGCGCGACTGGAGTTCCGGTTCAAGCGGACCATCTGGACCATCGTCATCACCACGATGTTCATCCCGGCCATGACGATCCTGCTGACGAGCTTCATCGTGGTGACGAAGCTCTCGATGCTCGATACGCTCGCGGTGCTGGTGCTGCCAGGCGCGGCGAGCGCCGCGACGGTCTTCTTCATCCGGCAGTTCTACCTGAATATCCCGGCCAGCCTCGAGGAGGCGGCGATGCTGGACGGATGCGGTCGGTTCGCGATCTTCGTGCGGATCTTCTTGCCGCTGTCGAAGCCGCCGTTCGTCGTGATGGGCATCACCGCGTTCCTGGCCTACTGGAACTCCTACGTGTGGCCGATCCTGACCATCACGAGCCCGGAGCGCTTCGTCGTGCAGCAGTATCTCGCCACGTTCCGCTCTGAGCGCTCGACGGAGCTCGGCCTGCTGATGGCGGGATCCGTGCTGGCGGCTGCCCCGGTCGTGATCCTCTTCCTCATCTTCCAGCGCCAGATCATCGGCAACATCAAGATGGCGGGGCTGAAGTAGCCGATGCTCCTCCGGCGTACTGCTTCCCGATGCGCTCAGTTGGTTGTGGAAGTGACGTGCGGCACAGGGTAGTAGGCGCCCAACCTGGACGAGTGATAGCATATGCTATATGACAGTTGCTACGGGGTTGGCCGATGAGATCGGACGCGACGCGGCACGCGCCGACGCTCTGCAGCGCCAGGCACGTGATCTGTTACTGGATGCCACGCATCGCGCGGCGGCGGCAGGAATGCCGCAACGTGAGATCGCGCGAATTGTGCGTCGTAGCCAGCCCGAGGTGTCGCGGTTACTGCGACAAAGACCGCCGGGGCCGCTGGCGTTGCGCGTCTCGCAGCAGCGCCAGCGGATGATGGATGTGCTGACGAAGTACGGCGTGACAGATGCTCGGATCTTCGGGAGTGTCGCGACGCGGACAGAAGGGCCGGCATCCGACATCGATCTGCTCATCGAAACCCAGCACGTGCTCAGCCTCGGCGCACTGTCGAGGCTCGAACGCGAGTTGTCGACGATTGTCGATTCAGAGGTCGACGTCGTACCGCTGCGAGGTCTGCCCGACTATGCCCGCGGGCGCGCGCTCGCCGAATCGGTGCCGCTGTGAGCCGCACGCCGCACGAACTTCTCGGAGAGGCGATTGCGCACCTTGACGCACTGCACCGCCACCTCGAGCGCGGCACGATCGACGACGAGACCGTCGCGGATGCGGTTTCGCTGAGGCTTGCATCCATGATCGAAACACTTCAGCGCGGAGCAACTGAACTGACGACAGATCTCTTTGGAGACGAATGGTCGGTGATCTGGGCTATGCGCAATCGAATCGCCCATGGCTATGCGTGGATCGACATCGCGACGGTGAGGGCGACCGTCTCGGAGGATCTTCCCGCGGTCGAGGCCACTCTGCGCGCACTGCTTGAAAAGACGGCGTCGGACGAATCGTAAGCGAGTCGGCGCCATCCATCTCAGACGAAGCGGACCCAGTTCGCGCCGTTGCCGGTCTCGACCTGTTCGAGCAGCTCCAGCTCGTCGTCCTGCACGGCGTACAGCGAGACGGTCGTCGACCGCTCGCCCGCGGCGACGAGGTGAGCGCCGTCGGGGCTGATCGCGAATCCGCGCGGCTGCGTCTCCGTGACCGTGAAGCGCTCAGGCGCCGAAACTGAGCCGTCTTCGGCCACGGCGACCGCGCCCAGCGTGCTCTCGGTACGCTCCGAGCTCCACAGGCGGGTGCCGCCCGCGCCGAAGTGCAGGTCCGCGCCCCAGATGTAGTGATTCGCGAGCGGGTCAGCGCCGAACTCGCTGTGGCCGAGGCCCTTCGCGGTGTCGTACGCCGTGGCCGCCCCGCGCAGGGTGAGCTCGCCGGTGGTCGAGTCGCGGCCGTAGTGGAGCACCTCACCGGAGAATTCGGTGAGCACGTAGACGGCATCCTGCGCGTCATTCAGCACGAGGTGCCGCGGGCCGCTGCCGGCCGGGGCTGCCACCGTCTCGGGAGTCAGCGGCACGAGCTGGTGGTCGTCGGCGAGCGCGTACTGCGCCACCAAGTCAGCGCCGAGCGACACGAAGTAGGCGAAGCGGCCGTCTTCGCTCGGCAGGACCGAGTGCAGATTCGGGAACTCGATCTTCGACACCGGCTCGCCGACGACACCGTCCGCGATCGCGCAGCTGATGCCGTAGCCGCCGCCGTACGAGGCGCCGAGCAAGCCGGCGCCGTCGTGCGTGAGAGCGAGGTAGTTCATGCCGCCGTCCGGCAGGTCCAGTCGGGACTGCGGCGTGAGCCGGCCGCTGTCGCGATCGAGGGACAGAGTCAGGATGCCGGCGGGTTCGCCCTTCACTCCGGCGTAGACGAGGTCGCGCGCAGCATCCACGGCGAAGGTCGAGCATCCCGTGAGTCCGTCGCTGACGGCCAGGCGTTCCAGCCTTCCGCCGTCGAGGCGGAAGGTGCTGACGGTGCCGTCGCCGGCGTTGGCGACCAGGACAAGTGGGGAGTCGGTCATCCCTCGATCGTACGGGCAGTCCGTCTCACCAGACGGTGTAGCCGCCGTCGGCGATCACGTCGGAGCCGGTCATCAAGCTCGACGCCTCCGAGGCGAGGAACAGGATGATCGAGGCGACTTCGTCGGGCGTGCCCAGGCGGCCCGTCGGTGTGCGCTCACGCCACACCGCACCGAGCTCCGGTTCCCGTTCGAGCAGCGCGGCCGTCAGGTCGGTGGCGATGTAGCCGGGCGAGATCGAGTTCACACGCACGCCGCGGTCGGCCCATTCCCCGGCCAAGGTCTTCGTCAGATGCATGACCCCGGCCTTGGATGCGTTGTAGCTCACCTGCTTCTGAGGGAAGTTGCTCACCGTGCCACTCATCGAGGCGATGTTGACGATCGCTCCACGCCCGGCGGCGAGCATATGACGCCCGAAAGCCTGGCAGACATGGAACGTGCCCGAGAGGTTGACGTCGATCACGCGCGTCCAGTCGTCGGCCGACATGTCCTCTGCGTTCGCCGAGCGTACGATGCCTGCCGCGTTGAGCAGGACGTCGGGGATGCCGAGTCGAGCGGTCAGCTCGTCGGCCGTGGATGCCACGGCGCCGGCATCCGTCACGTCGAGCTCGATGAACTCGGCGTCGAGCTCGGCCTCGCCGTTCGCGAGATCCAGCACGACCACCCGCGATCCCTGCTCGAGGAACCGGCGCGCGGTCGCAAGCCCGATGCCGCGCCCTCCGCCGGTGATGACGACGAGCTTGCCGTCGAGGTCGGGATACGTCGCGTTCGTCATCATCGCGATTCAGTCCTGCGGTGCCCGCGGAGGTGTCGCGCCGATGTCCGGAACCGGAGCGGTTCCCAAGTGCACCTCCATGTCGTCGGCCGTCGGCGTCTTCGGTCGGCGCGCCGTCGGGCGGTCGAGGTAGAACATCGCGGTCGAGGCGATGTCATCCCGCAGTGGCAGGTAGCGCCACCCGCTGCGCCAGCCGAGCGCCTGAATGTCGACCTTGGGGATGCCGGAGCTGAAGTGGATCGGGTCGAGCAGATGCCAGCGGTACATGCCGAAGCGCTGCTGGCTCACGTACAGCCCGTCCGGCTTGATCACCTGCGGCATCCCGAGATACGGGGTGGAGAACTCGGTGTACCCCTTGCCGGGGATGTCGAAGTTCCAGGCGCCGCCGAAGTAGTCCTCCGTGCCGGTGCCGGCGATCGTCGGGTAGTCGGTGTCGTCGTCGAGGTAGAACTTGATCTCGCCCTCGCCCCACCAACCGTTCGAGTTCACGCCCCACGCGATGTAGGTGCCGACGTACTGCCCCTGGCCCTCGACGCCCTCGAGGATCGTGTGCGGCGTCTTGTCCTCGAGGGGGTTCGATCGGCGCCACTGCGCGTGGAAGTAGGCGTCGCCCTGGTAGTCGCCGCCGATCTCGTAGGTGACCTGGTAGTACACGCGCACGTCGACGACGGAGGTGTTCTCGACCGTCAGGCGCGCGCCCTCGCGGAACGGCATCGGCCAGTACGAGTTGAAGCCGCCGTGCGGGTTCGCGGCGATGGTCTGCGAGTTCACCTGGGAGAACACGCCCCAGCCGTTGCAGAAGAAGTCGCCGTAAGGCACCTCGACGGCGGGCTCCTCCGCGCCGTCCCAGTAGGCGCGCAGCAGCAGCGTGCGCCAGTTGTCGGTGTGTGTGGTGATCCAGATGTGGGTGATCTTGCCCGCGCCCTGGATGTTCGCGAGGTCGAACGTCTCCCCGGCCTTGATGTCGACGCTGGGGGAGATCTTCCAGCCCGGCCCGAGATCTCGGGCGCAGGAAGCGCCGGTCCCCTCAGTGGCGCGACCGCCGCCCCCGACGGAGCCGTCGAAGTTCTCGGGTGAGATCGATCGGGTCTGCACCGAGCGCAGTGCGGCGATCGATGCGAGATCAGAGGGTGCGGATGTCATCTCTTCGTTCACGTCCTTGTGCGTCTGGCCGGCGGGCGCCGGACCTCGAGGTCTCCCAAATGTAATCGATTTCAGATTCCAGCACCAGGGCGCCGTCCGGCACGATACTGTTTCAACACGACCGGGCGACCGGAACATGCAGTGAGGTGCACATGTCCACGATCTACGACGTCGCGGAGCTGGCGGGAGTCTCGCCGGCCACCGTCTCGCGAGTCTTCAACGGCACCAGCGTGTCCGACGAGAAGGTCGCCGCGGTCCGCGACGCCGCGAAGCGGCTGAACTTCACGCCCAACCGTGCCGCGCGCACTCTTCGCACGCAGAGCTCCGAGGTCATCGCCCTCGTCATCCCCGACATCGAGAACCCGTACTTCACCGAGATGGCCCGCGGCGTCGAGGACGTCGCCTCCAAGGCCGGGTACTCCGTGGTGCTGTGCAACTCCGACGCCCAGCTCGACAAGGAGTCGACCTACCTGCAGATCGCCATCGCCGAGCACATGTCCGGCGTCATCATCGCGACCGCGTCAGAGGGCTCGAACCTCGATCCGATCATCGCGACAGGGAGGCCCGTCGTCGCGGTCGACCGCCACACCGCCTACGACGTCGACGGTGTCGTGATGGCGAACCGCGCCGCCGGAACCTCCGCGACGAAGGACCTCATCCGTGCGGGCTACCGCCGCATCGCCTACATCGGAGGGCCGGCGCACATCGACACCGCCGCCGAGCGTGCCGCCGGCTGGCAGGACGCCATCACCGCGGACGGGCGGGAGATCGACGACGAGCTGCTGCGCTTCTCGACCTTCCGCGTCGACGGCGGCCGGGCCGCCATGGAGGAGCTGCTCGCGCTGCCCGAACCGCCTGACGCCGTCGTCGCCGGAAACAACCTCATCGGCGTCGGCGCGATCCAGGTGCTCACCGAGCATGGGCTCACCCCTCCCGCCGTCGGCGTCGCCGTCATCGGCTCGCTGCCGTTCACGACGCTCTCGCCGAGCGCCGTGACCGTGGTGCGGCTGCCCGCTCGCCACATGGGCGTCACCGCGGCGAACATGCTGCTCGAGCGCATCCGCGGCGATGAGCAGCCGGCACGCACGGTCGTGCTGCGCAACGAGCTGCAGTCGGCCAGCATCCTGCGCTGACCCGAGGCGCGCTCGCCGCACTCGCCAGCCCGTCGGCGCGGCAGGTGTCGCGAATGGTCGCTTCGCGCGCGGCCAGGCGACCATATCGGCCACCTCCCGGGCAGCGCGATCGCCCACCCGCGCGGGAGGGGTCGCTAATGGTCGCTCAACACCTCGCCGGGCGACAACACCGGCCACCTCCCGAGTGGGGACACTCACGTCCCGTCCGGGGCGCGGGGGCGCTTGCGGCATGAAATCGATTTCGCGTAGGCTGTCATCACAACTCGCGATCGAGGAGGACCGCCATGCGCTGCACCCTGGGCGTCGACGTCGGCACGTCGAGCACGAAGGGCGTACTGGTCGCCGAAGACGGCAGGATCGTGGCATCCGCCACCCGCGCGCACGATGTCGACCGTCCGCACACGGGCTGGGTCGAGATGGATGCGCGCATCTGGTGGGACGAGTTCACCGACATCGCCCGCGAGCTGATCGGTGCCCTTCGACAGGCTCAGGGATCGGAAGCGGCCGAGATCTCCGCCGTCGGCGTCAGCGGCATGGGCCCCTGCGTGCTCCTCGCCGACGCGAACGACGAACCGGTGCGCCCGGCGATCCTGTACGGCGTCGACACCCGCTCCGGCGCCCAGATCGCCCGCATGACCGACGAGCTCGGCACCTCGGAGATCACCCGCGTCGGCGGCTCGACGCTGACCTCGCAGGCCGGTGGTGCGAAGATCGCCTGGATCGCCGATGAGGAGCCGGACGCCTGGGCCAGAGCCGAGCGCTTCTTCATGCCGGCATCCTGGCTGGCGCGCCACCTGACCGGCGCCTACGTGCTCGACCACCAGTCGGCCAGCCAGACCTCGCCGCTCTACGACATCGAGAACGAGAGTTGGTACGAGCCGTGGTGGCAGCGCTACGCCGGCTCGATCGAGCAGCCGCGCCTCACCTGGGCCGGTGAGATCGCGGGTTACGTGACCGCCGAGGCGGCGGAGGCCACCGGCATCCCGGCCGGCACCCCCGTCATCACCGGCACGATCGACGCATGGACCGAGGCCGTCAGCGTCGGCGCGCACGAGATCGGCGACCTCATGCTGATGTACGGCACGACCATGTTCCTTGTGGCAACCGGCGAGGAGACCCTCCGCACCCCGTCGATGTGGACCACCGCGGGGGCTTTCCCCGGCACCCGCAATCTCGCCGGCGGCCTGTCGACATCCGGCGCGCTGACGGCCTGGCTGAAGGACCTCACCGGATCCGACTACCCCGACCTCCTGGCGGATGCCGAGAAATCCGGGCCTGGTGCCAACGGGCTCCTCGTCCTGCCGTACTTCGCGGGGGAGCGCACGCCCATCCAGGATCCCGATGCCCGCGGCGTCATCGCGGGGCTAACGCTCGAGCACACTCGCGGCGACCTGTACCGAGCGGCCCTCGAGGCGACCGCGCTCGGCGTTCGCCACAACGTCGAGACGATGCGTGCGGCGGGCGCCGACATCCGCCGCATTGTCGCCGTCGGCGGCGGCACGCAGGGGCAGTTGTGGCTGCAGGTCGTCTCCGATGTCACCGGGCTCGTGCAGGAGGTGCCGGCGACGACGATCGGCGCGAGTTACGGCGCCGCGTTCCTGGCGGCATCCGCTATCGCGGACCCCGGGGCGGCACCGGTGATCACCGATTGGAATCCGATCACGCAGACGATCACGCCGAACGCCGATCTGCGCGAGTTCTACGACACCCTGTTCGACCGCTACGTGCGGCTCTACGAGGGCTCCAAGGACGTCGTCCACGAGCTCGCCGCCGAGCAGAGGGCACACGAGCAGCGCGGAGCGCGCCGTGAGTGAGCAGCGCCGCGCCCGCGGTATCCCGCACACCTCCCAGGCCACCGCATTCCCGCTCGGCGGCATCGGCACCGGCAATGTCTCGCTCGGTGCGCGCGGCGAGCTGCGCGACTGGGAACTGGAGAACCTGCCCGACAAGGGCCGCCGCAACCCGCACTCGTTCTTCGCGATCCACGCCGCACCCGAGGGTGCCGAGGCCGTCACGCGCGTCCTCGAGGCGCGCCTGACCGGGCGCCACGACGCGGATGCCGGATACCCGTTCGACCAGCTCGCCGGCCTCCCGCGACTGGCCGGCGCGAGCCTGCACGGCGAGTACCCGGTCGTCGACATCGACTTCACCGACGATGACCTCCCCGTGGACGTCTCGCTCCGCGCATTCACCCCGCTCGTGCCGCTCGACGCCGATGCATCCGGCATCCCCGCCGCCGTGCTGCGCTACCGCGTCACCAACCCCGGACCAGCACCGGTCGCAGTGACGGTCGCCGGCAGCATCTCGCACACCGCCGGCCGCGGCACACCGGGCCCGGACGCGCCCTGGGGCATGCGCGCGACCCAGACCGTGCGCTGGCGCGACGAGGGCGACGTGCGCGGCCTCGACTTCGGCATCGACCTGCCCGACGACGACCCCGGCTACGGCACGCTGAGCCTGACCACGACCGATGCCTCGACCACCGTGAAACCGCAGTGGGTGACCAGCTACTGGCCCGACGGCGCCCGGCTGTTCTGGAACGACCTCACCGACGACGGGATGCTGGCACCCGAGCCCCGGCTCACTCTTGAGGACCGTCCGCGCGGGCTGTTCGCGGAGCTCGACGCCGACCCGGATGCTGCGCCGCTCACCGAGGCGGAGATGATGGCGAAGCTGCCGCGGATCCGCACCGGCTCGCTCGGCATCGTCCACACGCTCGCCCCCGGCGAGAGCCGGGACTTCGAGTTCGTACTCGCATGGAGCTTCCCGAACCGTCGTCGCGGATGGCATGGCCACATCATCTTCGACGACCCGGAGAGCGGCATCGTCCGCAATCACTACGCGACGCTCTGGCCCGACGCCTGGTCTGCGGGCACGCATCTGCACCGCACTCTTCCGGAACTCGAAGCGTCGACGGACGCCTTCGTCGACGCCCTCTACGGCGGAAGCCTCGACCCCGTCATCAGCGACGCTGCGGGCGCGAACATCGCTGCCCTTCGTTCGACGACCTGCTTCGTGCTCGAATCGCCGAACCCAGAACTGGGCGCGGGTCCCGTGTTCGCCGCATGGGAGGGCTCATTCGACCACGGTGGTTCCTGCGAAGGCACCTGCACGCACGTCTGGTCGTATGCGCAGACTGCCGCCTGGCTGTTCCCCTCGCTCGAGCGCAGCGCGCGCCGCGTCGAGTACCTGCTCGAGACGGACGACGACGGCGCCCAGAAGTTCCGCGGCAACCGTGTCTTCGGCGGCCCACCCTGGTTCATGGGCCCGGCCGTCGATGGCCAGCTCGGCACCCTGCTGCGCCTGCACAGGGAGTGGCGGTTCAGCGGCGACGACGACTTTCTCACGGAGCTGTGGCCGGCGGCATCCCGCACCCTCGACTACGCGATCCGCGAGTGGGACCGCGACGGCGACGGCCTGCTCGACGGCGAGCTGCACAACACCTACGACATCGAGTTCCACGGGATCGAGCCGCTCGCGAACGGCATCCTGCTCGCCGCGCTCCGCGCCGGCGCACGGATGGCCGCGCACCTCGGCGAGACCGATCGCGCACAGGACTGGTCCGTGCGCGCCGACCGGGCGGCGGATGCCATGGACGCGGTGCTGTGGAACGGCGAGTACTACCGGCAGGTGATCGCCGACGTCGACGAGCACCGCTACCAGTACGGCGAGGGCATCCTCTCCGACCAGCTGCTCGGCCAGTTCCACGCGTTCCTCGGCGGACTCGGACACCTGCTGCCGCGCGAGCGCATCGAGTCGGCGCTCGCCGCGATCGTGCGGCACAATCACCGCTCCGACCTGTCGCGGCACGAGAGCACCCAGCGCGTGTACGCGCTGAACGACGAGGGCGGGCTGCTGCTGGCATCCTGGCCGCGCGGCGGAAGACCCGCGATTCCGTTCGTGTACTCGGACGAGGTGTGGACCGGCATCGAGCACCAGGTCGCGGCATCCTTGCTGTTCGCCGGCCGCGCAGAAGACGCCCTGCTGATCGAGCGGACTCTGCGCGCACGCTACGACGGCGCGCACCGCAACCCGTGGAACGAGATCGAGTGCGGCAACCACTACGCCCGCTCGCTCGCGTCGTGGGGGCTGCTCATCGCGGCGGGCGGCGCGCAGTGGGACGCACCGGCGCGCACCCTCGGCTTCGCGCCGGCCACCGACGGTCCGTTCCGGTCGCTGTTCACCACGGGAACCGGCTGGGGGCGCGTCGAGCTCGACGGCGCTGCCTTCACGCTCCACCTCGACGGCGGGCACCTCGAGGCCGACGAACTGCAGCTCCACGGCGCGACCGTCGCCCGTGACATCCGACTCCGCGCCGGCGAGGCACACGCCGCGCGGCGCACAGACAACCACCCAACACCGGAGGAATCATGAGCTACACCCTTCCCACCCCCACCGCGCGCCCGGCATCCGCGCCGAAGACCGCGTACCTGATCACCTCCGGTGACCTGCGCGAGTCGGCGAACACCGGCGGCTGGCCGACCCAGGTCGCCCTCGAGGCCGGTGTCACCAACGTGTTCGAGGATCTCGGCTGGAACGTCATCCGCGCGTTCGACGTCGACCCCGAGACGGGTCACGGCTTCATCTCCAGCCAGCGCATGGGTCTCGAGGTCTTCAAGAACATCCCCACGGACGCGCCGCTGATCGTCGCTATCGCCAACTGGCAGTACTCGCACCACGTGCTGGCGGGGCTGCGCACGCACGAGGGCCCGATCCTCACCGTTGCCAACTTCGCCGGCGACTGGCCGGGACTCGTCGGACTCCTCGGTCTCAACGCGGGTCTCACGAAGATGGACAAGCCGTACGCCACCACCTGGTCGGTCGACTTCACCGACGACTGGTTCCGCGACGGGCTCAAGGAGTGGACAGAGACCGGCACCATCACGCACGACTACTCGCACGTCCGCGCGCTGCCGGCCCTGCCCGACAGCCCCGAGAAGCAGCTCGGCGAGGCGCTCGCCGCGCAGCTGCTCGATGAGAAGGCCATCATCGGCGTCTTCGACGAGGGCTGCATGGGCATGTACAACGCCATCTTCGACGACGAGCTGCTGAACCAGACCGGCATCTACAAGGAGCGGCTGTCGCAGTCCGCCCTGTACGCCGAGATGCTGCAGGTGAAGGACGCCGAGGCCGACGCCGCCTACGACTGGCTGATCGATGCCGGCATGACGTTCAAGTACGGCGAGGACGGCGCCACCGAGCTCACCCGTGAGCAGGTGCAGTGGCAGATGAAGATGTACATCGCCGCGCTCCGGATCGCGGATGACTTCGGTTTGGATGCCGTGGGAATCCAGTACCAGCAGGGGCTGAAGGACCTGGTTCCTGCATCCGACCTCGCCGAAGGCATCCTGAACTCGACCGAGCGCCCGCCGGTGACCTCGCGCGACGGGTCGCGCGTGCTGCACGAGGGCCGTGCCTTCCCGCACTTCAACGAGGCCGACGAGGGCGTCGCGGTCGACGCGCTGGTCACCGACCGCGTGTGGCGCGCCATGGGTCTCGTGCCCGACAACACGCTGCACGACGTGCGCTGGGGTGAGGAGTACGACGGCCAGTTCGTCTGGGCGTACGAGATCTCCGGTTCCGTGCCAGCCTCGCACCTCGGCGGCTGGGACAAGGCCGAGGGCTGGCGCCAGGGCCACGTGTTCTTCCCTGCCGGAGGCGCGACGCTCAACGGCACCTCGAAGCCGGGCGAGGTCGTGCTCTCGCGCGTGTTCATCGCCGACGGCATCCTGCAGGCCGACATCTTCCGCGCCTCGGTCGTCGAGCTGCCGGAAGAGGAGACCCAGCGCCGCCACGAAGCCACCAACCCGGAGTGGCCGATCGCGCACGTCGTTCTGCACGGCGTTTCGCGCGACCAGTTCATGGCTCGTCACAAGGCCAACCACGCCCAGCTCGTCTACGCGCCGGATGCCGAGACCGCGGATAAGGCGCTGATCGCCAAGGCCGCGATGTTCGACGGCATGGGCATCAAGGTGAACCTGATCGGAGACGTCGCGATCTGACGCGGGCTGCCGTGCCGTCGCGCGAGACGGGGTTTCCTTCACGAAACATGCGCTGGGAGACCCCGTTTCGTGCTGCAAACCCCGTCTCGCGGCTGGATGCCGTGCGGGGCGGGTGCGGGGTCAGGCGGGGAGGAGGCCGGCGACCAGCGCATCGACGACCTCGTCCGTGCGGGCGTCCGGGTCGATGGGGGAAGTGAGCTGGTCGAAGATCAAGCCGTCGATCGCGTAGTGGAAGAGTGCGACCTCGCGGCGCCCGCCGGGAAGCCCCGCTGCCGCGTTGAAGGCGACATCCCCCGCGAATCCTGCTCGCTGCCATTCGCTGAGCGATGCCGCGAGTTCGGGATGCCGGGCCGCCTCCAGCCGCAGCTCGAACAGTGCGAGCGTGACCTCGCGCTGCGTCAGCAGCCTGCGCACGATGTCGCGGATATAGTCCGCGAACAGCTCCCGACTCGGTGGCTCGGCCGACCGGATCTCGAGGTCATCGGGCGTCGGCGCGAGCCGCTCGCCGATCCGCTCGAAGAGCCCGGAGATCAGAGCCTGCCTGCTCCGGAAGTAGTTGGACGTCGTGCCCGTCGGCACATCGGCTTCTGCGTCGATCGCCCGATGCGTCAGGCCGCGTGACCCTTCGCGTGCCAGGACCGCGATGCCGGCATCCGCGAGTCTCGCTCGTCGCGCCTCGTTCTTCGCCACGAATCGACCCTAGCGCAACCACTGCACCTGTTGTAGTCTCCAATCACAGCATCTGTAGTGATTGGAGACTCATGCGAGACCTCACCTATTACGTCGCCGTCAGCATCGACGGATACATCGCGGGGCCCGGGGGCGAGTTCGACCGCTTCCTCGTGGAGGGGGATCATGCCGCACCCATCTGGGCGAAGTACGGCGGGACGGCTCCGACCGCGCTCGCGGACGCCGCCGGTCTCTCCGTCGAGGGCAGCCCGTTCGACACTGTCCTGATGGGCTGGAACACCTACGCCGTGGGCCTGCCGGGCATGCCGAGCCCGTATCGGCACCTGAGGCAGATTGTCTTCACGCGCGGGCACCAGGCTCCTGCCGGTGCGGATGGCGTCGAGTTCATCGATCGCGACCCGGTCGACGTCGTGCGCGAACTCAAGGCGGAAGAGGGCAAGGGCGTCTGGCTGTGCGGAGGCGGTGCGCTCGCAGCGGTGCTCCGCGACGAGATCGACCGCCTCGCGCTGAAGCGCAATCCTGTGCTCTTCGGCGCCGGCATCCCGCTGTTCGAAAGTGGCGATTACGATCCCGCAGCGTTCCGACCGACGGCCGTCACGCCCTTCGAATCAGGGGTCACACTCGCCGAGTACACCCGCGCGTGAGTGTGAGATTGCATTCCGCGGCTGAGCTCGCGCGCAATTCCCGCGCCCTCGGCCGCGGAATGCAATCTCGCGGGGGTGGAGGACGGGGGCGGACCCGCGCACGGGGCGAGCGGGTAGTCTGACGCGGGTGAGGATGACGCGTCGAGAGCTGCTGGTCGGCGCCGGAGCCGGCGCCCTCGGCGTGCTGCTGGTGTCCTGCACGCCGGAGCCGAAGCCCACGCCCACCGCGACGCGCACGCCATCGCCCCTGCCGACCACGGCGGTTCCCGCTCCGGCGGCCACCGTCCGCAGCACATGGGCGACCGACCCCTTCTCGCGCGGCGCGGTCAGCTACACCCGCATAGGCGTGCAGGCGGACGCCCGCAATCGCCTCGCCGAACCGGTCGAGGGCCGCGTGTTCTTCGCCGGCGAGGCGACGGATGCCGACAACCCGGCCACCATCCGCGGGGCGATCCACTCCGGCGAGAGCGCCGCAGTGCGCATCCGCGCCGTCGCTGCCCCCGGCGAGCGGATCGCCGTGATCGGGGCGGGTCTGGCCGGTGCCACGGCGGTGGCCGGTCTCGCGGATGCCGACCTCGACGTCACCGTCCTCGAAGCGCGCGACCGCGTCGGCGGACGCGCGCACTCTCAGCTCGACGAGGAGTGGGCGGTGCCGATCCAGCTCGGCGGCTGGTTGCTTCCAGGGCTCGCCGAAGGCGAGGAACCGGCGCGCGAGGAGTCCGGCCTGCCGGAGACCACGGAGCTGGCATCCGCTCTCTGGCGATCGCCGGACGGCGACGTCGACCCGATCGGCAACGCTCCGCTCGAGGCCGCCATCGCGGCGGCTCAAGGTTCCCCCACCGACATCGCACTCGCCGAGGCGCTCACCGAGACGGGTTCCGACCTCGAGGACCCGAGCATCTCAGCACTCCTCGCGTACCTCGCCACGACCGCGGGCGCGGATGCCGACGTCCTCTCCTCGTGGTTCCCACCGGCGCTCCCCTCCGCCGAGCTGCGAGCGGTGACCGGTGATTTCGACGCGCACCTTCGCGAACTGATGTCGGATGCGCAGCTCACCCTGTCGTCCCCTGTGACCCGCATCGCGTACGACGACACCGGCGTCAGTCTGCGCCTCGGCACCGGCGAGTCGACCTCCTTCGACCGCGTCATCGTGACCGTGCCACTCGGGGTGCTGCAGGGCGGCGGCATCGACTTCTCGCCGCCCCTGCCGTTCTCGCACCGCGGCGCGATCAACGCTCTCGGCATGGGGCACATCGAGACGATCTGGCTGCGCTACGACGAGCCGTTCTGGGAGACGGACGCCACGATCTGGCACTCCGTCGGCGGCGACCACGTGGTGCGTACCTGGATCAACCTGCTGCCCGCCACCGGCGACGGCATCCTCGTCGGGATCGTCGGCGCGGACGCGGCCGAGGGGTTCGCCGATCTCGAGGATCAGGAGGCGCTGCTCGCGGCGCTCACGTCGCTGGCGCCGTTCCTGCCCCCGGAGGCGGGCTGACCTTCTTCACGTCGCCGCCGGGGCTTGAGCCTGCCGACCCCGCTCCGGAGCGCGCCGGACGATCGGCCTTCGCCGGACTGATCCGACTGATCAGTGCGAGCACCGCCGCGATCACGGCGAAGATCACCAGCGCGATGCCGCTGGTCAGCAGGAACTCCCCGATGCCGCTGACCTGCCGCAGATCCAGGAAGTAGTACGGATACCACCCGATCATCGGGCCCCGCCACATCGTCACTCCGCCCCACACGAGCGGGAACACGAGCGATCCCGGCACGATCCACCACGGAACGGAGCGGTGTCCCGGGGTGAGCGTCCAGGCGATCGCGGTGAAGGCGGGCAGCCAGAAGTGCAATACCTGGTCCGACCACGGCACATCGACGCGGATGCCGCGGAGCCCGGCCTGCCACACGATCAGGGCGAATGCGAGGCCCGCCGTGATCGTCCAGGTGAGCACGAGCGAGAGGGCCACGCTGAACCAGCGCGGATCATCGGGGCGGCGGAATGCGAGGATGCCGCCGATCACGAGCACGACGACCAGGGCGATGTTCGACTCCACCGTGAGATACGCGAAGAAATTGCGGCCCGCGATCGTCTGCGAGCTGAGACCCCAGAACAGCCGATGCACGAGGGCGACCAGGCACGCGCCCGCGGTGAAGAGGCGAAGCACGCCGAACGTGTTCCGTGCTCTCACCGTCCCGTGATCTCCCTCCCGGCGGCCGTTGCGCCATGGTCGACGTCGAAGACGTCATCCGGCGAGTCTACGGACGGCGGCTCCGCAGACCTCCACGCTGCCGGTATATTTCACCCTTGACTTATATAAGCAGAAACGTAAATATAGACGCATGCACGCACTCGATGTCCTCGGAGATCCGGTTCGCCGGCGCATCCTCGAGTTGCTCGCCGAGGGTGAGGAGTCCGCGGGCGCGATCGGCTCGGTCATCCAGGCCGAGTTCGGCATCAGCCAGCCTGCTGTCTCGCAGCATCTGCGTCTCCTGCGTGAGCAGAGATTCACGACAGTGCGCGCCGAGGGCACTCGGCGGCTCTACGCCGTCGATGCGGCAGGCGTGCAGCGTGCGAGCGCGTGGCTGAGCCCGTTCGAGCGCTTCTGGAAGGGGCCGCTCGCCGCGCTCGACACAGAACTCGCGCGCGGCAGACGCGATCGTGCACGGGAAGGATCCGGCGAAGGAGAGGAATGATCATGGTTGATATCCAGAAGCAGATCGACGCGGTCGAGCGGGAGCTGCGCACCGCAGACATCGACGGTGCGCCGTCGAACGTCCAGAAGATCGGGCAGCGGTATCCGTCCGGAATCGATGACCTCTGGCAAGCGGTGACGACGCCCGACCGCATCGCGCGATGGTTTATGCCCGTCTCGGGCGATCTCGAACTCGGCGGCCGGTATCAGCTCGAGGGCAATGCGGGAGGCGAGGTGCTCGAATGCAGCCCTCCGGCCGATGGAACCGCTTCGTATCGGGTCACCTGGGAGTACGGCGGTGGCGTCACCTGGCTCACGGTCAGACTCACCGAAGAGAGCGCCGACCGAACGCGATTCGAGCTCGAACATACGGCGCGAACCGCCGACGTTCCGCCGGGAATGTGGGAGACGTACGGACCCGGGGCCACCGGCGTCGGCTGGGACCAGGCGCTGCTGGGTCTCTCCCTGCACCTCGGCTCGGTCGACGGATCCATCTCGCCGGCAGAGGCCGAGGCCTGGCAGCTGTCCGACGAGGGCAAGGCATTCACCCGTGCAGCCGCCGACGGTTGGGCTGCAGCGCATATCGCCGCCGGTGCCGATTCCGCGGCTGCCGCGAGTGCTGCCGAGGCGACCTATGCGTTCTACACCGGCCAGCAATGACCGGTAGTCCTCACGGCACGTCAGTCTGCCGCGAGGAGGAACGGGCGTGCGGCGTCCAGGAAGGCGCACGGGTCGTCTGCCCAGATGCGCACGGACGTGACCAGCTGTTCGCCACCGCGCGGCGAAAGGACCGGCAGTCGCACCGGGTGAGGCTGCTCCAGCTCGATCAGGATGTTGGTCTCGTGCAGGACGCGCTCCGCGTACTCCCAGCCGTCCGACCGCTCGGTGACGCGAGGCTGCTTCGGTTCGTCGATCCGCTTGCGAATCGCGACCGAGGCGACGGCGCTCCACGGGATTGCGACGTCGACCTCGAGTCCGCCCCGGATCAGGATGCCGTCGGGCGCGACAGCGTGCGGACGCATCAGCATCGCGCATAGCAGCCCGATCATCCACGTCAGTCCCCAGATGCCCAGGATGAGGAATCCGATGCGCACGGCGGGCCAGCGGTGCACGATCAGGTCGATGATCGGGATCTCGACTGCCGACAGCACGATGAAGACGATCAGGACTGTCAGTGTCGGGCGGTGGTAGCCGATGCCCGTGCCGCCGCGTGGTACCGCGGGCCGCCGCGCGATCGCCCTGCCGATGCTCGAGTACACCCGCAGCTCGGCGTGGAGCGCTCGCCGCATCATCGATGCGAAGCGCTGCCATCTGGTCGGTGCCGGTCGCTGGACCGTGGTCTCTGCGGTCATGCTCCGGACCTCGCTTCGGCATCCGTCATCTCGGCTGCGTCAGTCTCGGCGTCCGCGACCAGCGCCGCGAGGTGATCGGCGAGTGCGGCGACACCGCGCTCCACGGCGGCGCGATCCTCCGGAGTGATCGAGGCGACCAGTGTCTCGTTGAGCTCGACGTGCTCCTGCTGCATCTTCGCCATCGTCTCGCGCGCGGTCTCGGTGAGTTCGACCAGCACCGCGCGGCGGTCGGTCGGATGCGGGGTGCGGCGCACATGTCCGGAGTGCTCGAGCCCATCGACGAGCCCGGTGATGTTGCGCGGGCTCACCTCGCAGAGCTGGGCGAGCGCCTGCTGCGTCGACGGGCCGTGGTGCTGCAGCATCCAGAGCAGATGGACACGAGCGGTCGTCAGGCCGGTGCCCGCGAAGGCGCGCGCCATGTCCTTCTGGAAGAGGTCGGCGATCTGGAGAAGCCGGTCGAGCAGCAGCGGAGTCATAATCGTGATGTTACTACATCATTACGTGACTTCACTAAAGCGTGAAGTGCTCCCGAGTCAGGCGGGGTCGATCCGCAGGACGTCCGGCGACTCGCCGCCGGTGAGATCGTCGGCGATCCGGATGCTGCGGGCCAGGTCGTCGAGCGCGGGGATGAGCGTGCCGAACCTCTCGCGATCGCCGCCGACCGCGGTGACCGTGATCAGGTGCGAGCCGGTGTCCCACGTGTACGTCGCGAACGGTGGTGACTTCGGGTCGGGCGGGAGCGACATCACGAGCTTCTCGCCGGCGCCGAGCGCTGAGGTGAACGTCTCAGTGTCGTCGTACTCGATGGGCATCATGGCGCGGGCGCGACGCACGTCGTTGGTGAGCTCCTGCGTCGTGGCCATCGCGACGACCAGCTCGGGGTCGGCCTTCCACGTCCACACCAGCACGCGCCCATCCGCGCGCTTCATCATCGCCGGGGCGAGCTGGCTCAGAGCCCAGGCGCCGACCTTGGTTCCGCGGGGGAGGGCGGCGCCGCCGGCCTGCATCATCAGCATCCGGATCGCCGCCTTGCGATGGCGGCGTCCCTTCCAGCCGAAGGACTCGGTGACCGGGATCCAGAGCTGCGGGTCTGCGGAGCTGACGATGCGCATGATCACACGCTACCCGCGGCGAGGGGACCGGGGCGGCGCAGGACCCTCGGGTAGAGTTGCGAGCGCCCGGATCCGGGTTCCCGCGTACCAAAGGCTGCAAATCCGTGACCTCTCCTGACGCCCCGCTGAAGATCCTCATCGGCTGCGACACCTTCGCTCCCGACATCAACGGGGCCGCACGGTTCGCTGAGCGCCTGGCCGCCGGACTCGTGCAGCGTGGACACGACGTGCACGTCGTCGCGCCGAACGGGAAGTACCGCCGGGCGGAGCCTGCGACCGAGGTCATCGAGGGCGAGCCGATGACGCTGCACCGCCTGCCGTCGGTGCGCTGGGCTCCGCACGACTGGCTGCGGTTCGTGTGGCCGTGGCGCTCCAAGCACTACGCGCGCAAGGTGCTCGACCGCGTGAAGCCCGACGTCGTGCACATTCAGTCCCACATCGTGATCGGCCGTGGGCTCTCGCGCATCGCGCATCAGCGCGGCATCCCGGTCGTCGCCACCAACCATGTGATGGCCGAGAACATCCTCGACCACACGACCATGCCGAAGTTCGTGGACGACATCGTGCTCAAGCTCGCCTGGGCCGACGCCAAGCGCACCTTCGACCTGACCCGCGCCATCACGACCCCGACCCGACGCGCCGCGGACTTCCTCGAGCGCACGGTCGAGGTCGACGGCGTCATCCCGGTCAGCTGCGGCATCGACCGCACCCAGTACACGCCGGTGATGGGCAAGCCGGAGAAGAACCGGATGGTCTTCGTCGGCCGCCTGACCGCCGAGAAGCAGGTCGAGGTGATCCTCGAGGCCATGACGAAGCTCGACCCGGCCCTGGACGTGAGTTTCGACATCGTCGGCGGCGGCGACCAGCGCAAGAGCCTCGAGCGCCTGGCAGGCGAACTCGGGCTGGCGGAGCGCGTCGTCTTCCACGGCCGCACCACCGACGAGGAGCTGCGCGCGCTTCTGACCCGCGCGAGCCTCTTCGTCATCGCATCCATCGCCGAGCTGCAGTCCATCGCGACCATGGAGGCCATGGCCTCGGCGCTGCCGGTCGTCGCCGCGGATGCCGTGGCGCTCCCGCACCTCGTCCATCACGGCGAGAACGGGTACCTGTTCGAGCCCGGCAACGCCGACGAGCTGGCGGCGCGCCTGACGGACGTCTTCACGGCCCCTGCGGAGGAGTACGAGCGGATGCAGCAGGCCTCGCTCGACGGCGTCATCGTGCACGACATCAACCGCACGCTCGACACGTTCGAGGCGCTCTACCGCGACCAGCCGCTGCCGGAGTAGTCCGATGCACATCGTCTTCTTCGGCGATCAGCACCTGGAGTCCCTCGGCGGAGCCCAGGTGTCGATGCGGCTGCAGCGACGGTTCCTCGAGCGCGCAGGGCACACCGTGACGGCGGTGGCGCCCAGGATGCACGCCGGCTGCGGACAGGCGGATCCCGGTTACCTCGATCTCCCCTCGATCCCGATAACCGTGGACCGCGAGTACTCGATGTCCTGGCCGGGCCGCCGCACGGACCGACACCTCGATCGTGCGTTCGCCTCCCGCCCGCCGGTCGACCTCGTGCACGTGCAGGCCGACTTCTGGGGTGCGTTCATCGGCCATCGCTTCGCGGATCGCCACGGCATCCCGGTCGTCCACACGATGCACAACCGCGTCGACGTCGGAATGGCAGCGGTCACGCCACTGCACCGTCAGGCGCTGGCGGTGCTCAACATATGGCGCAGGCAGTCCATGCGCGGCATCGGGCAGCCGGTCGAAGGCAGCGACGGCTGGGCATTCCTGCGCGGCATCGCCCAGGGATCCAGCGCCGTCACCGCCCCGTCGGGGCATTTCGCGCGCCGCCTCGAGCAGCACGACGTATTCGGAGACGTCGACGTCGTCTGGAACGGCATCGACGACGACCTGCTCGCCGCGGTGCGCGACGCCGGGACATCGCCCCCGCCGGCACGACGCCCTCGCTTCGTCTGGCTCGGGCGGATGAGCCCCGAGAAGAGACTGCTGCCGTTCCTCGAGGCGGTCGTGGAGTCCGAGGTGGATGCCGACATCGAGATCATCGGCGGCGGAGGACAGCTGCGCGCAGCGGAGAGGATCGCCCGCGCTCATGCCGGCATCCGGTTCGCCGGTCGCCTGCCGTATGCCGAGACGCTCTCGCGGATCGCGGCGGCGGATGCCGTGGTGCAGACCTCGATCGGATTCGAGACCCAGGGCATGACCCCGTTCGAGGCTGCAGCACTCGGCACGCCCACGATCGTCAGCGACCCCGACATCGCCGCCGAACTGCGAGGCGGTCTGTGGGCGGTTCCCGACGGATCGGTCAGGGCGCTCGCCGCGACGCTGAAGCAGGCGGCATCCGACATCTCGGCCGGGAACGCGCCCGTCCCGGATCCCGATGTCGCAGAAGCTTTCCGTCAGTCGTCGCGCACGGCCGCGATGATCGGAATCTACGAGCGGGTGCTGCGCGCGGGCTGAGCCCCGGACGCGGCTCGTCGCCGCTCAGAAGTAGAAGAACGCCCCGGCGGTGCTGACGATGAAGCCGAAGAGGATGTTGACCACGCCGGCGATGCCGAGGCCGGTGGCGATGCCCGCCGCACCGTGCGGTGCGCTCGGGTTCCGCAGTCCGATCAGACCGAGGATGAGCGCTGCGAGCGCGGCGGCGAAGGCGAGCAGCGACCCGACGCCGCTGAACATCGAGAGGGCGCCGTATCCGCTCGTGCGGATCAGGGCCTGCACGACGAGGTTCGAGAAGATGCCGATCGCGAGCCCGATCAGGCCGACGATGAGGCCCGCCCTGCCGGCGGTGTTCGTCGCGGTTCCCGCGGGCTGAGTGATCTGGGTGCTTTGCCCGTTGAGGATGTAGCCCTGCGTCGCGTGCTGCTGCGCGTACTGCTGGTGCGACGAGTGCGGCGGCTGCGGCTGCCCGGATTGCGGCTGCGACACGTACGGCGGGATCTGATGCGGATTGCCGGGGTGCTGCTGCGGGTCGCTCATGTCGCTGAGCCTATCGGCGGCGCGCGATCAGCGGTAGGCGACGGTGGACTCGGCGTTCTGGAGGGTGTCGTGCTCGGCAACGCGCGTCCAGTCCGTTGCGACCGGGCGGAATCCGTCGCGACGGATCTCGACGAAGGTGGCGACGAGCCCGACGAGGGCGAGTGCTGCGAGAAGGATGATGATGAACATGGCAGAAAAGCTACGCCTGGTGTAATCGCGCCACGAGTGGCAGAATCGACACAGATCGTCGAAAAACTGCCAAACTGGGTGGACCGCCACGAAGGAGTGCCATGAAGACCGTCGCATGCATCATCCAGGACGGCTTCGCGCCGTTCGAGTTCGGCGTCGCCTGTGAGGCGTTCGGGCTGGATCGCTCGGACGACGGCGTCCCGAACTTCGACTTCCGCATCGTCGCCTCTGAACTGGGGCCCGTCGCGTCGAAGATGGGTTTCTCCATCAACGTCGAACACGACCTCTCGTTCGCCTACGAGGCCGACCTCGTCGTCGTGTGCCCGATCCCGCGCGAGTGGTGGGGGCGCACGGATCCGCGCGTTCTCGATGCGGTGCGGGATGCCGCGGCACGCGGCGCCTGGCTGCTCAGCGTCTGCAGCGGGTCGTTCGTGCTCGCCGAGGCGGGCGTGCTCGACGGTCGCCGGGCGACGACGCACTGGATGTACGCGGACACCATGACATCGATGTATCCGCAGATCGACGTCGACCCCGATGTGCTGTTCGTGCAGGACGGGCGCATCATCACCAGTGCCGGCACGGCGGCAGGCCTCGACGCGTGCCTGCACCTGCTGCGTCAGGAGATCGGCGCCGAGCTCACGAACCGGGTCGCGCGGCGCATGGTCGTGCCGCCCCAGCGCGATGGCGGGCAGGCGCAGTTCATTGATCGACCGATCAGCGCCGTGCAGAGCGACTCGCTGGCCGTCGTCACCGAGTGGGCGATGGAGAACCTGCGCGAGGAGCTGACCGTCGACCACCTCGCCGACCGGGCGCACATGTCTGCGCGCACGTTCGCCCGCCGCTTCAAGGCGGAGCACGGGGCGACGCCTGCCGCATGGCTCGCGCGGCAGCGGATCATCCAGGCGCAGCGGCTACTGGAGCGCACAGATCTGAGCCTGGAGGCCATCGCCGTCGAGTGCGGATTCGGATCAGCGGCGGTACTGCGACAGAACTTCGCGCGTGTGCTCGGCACGACGCCGACCGCGTACCGTGCGACCTTCTCGTGCGCGACGAGCGAGGATGCTGTTCCGGCGGCCTGAGCAGGCCCGGCTCGGATCAGCCCCAGTGGCCCGGGGCGGTCAGCTTCGACTCATCGATCTCGACGCCGTGGTGGCCGATGTCGGCGACGCAGTACAGCAGTGACTGGGTCGGATAGCCGTGCGGCCGGTTGTCGCGAATGATCGCCGCGTCGTCGGTCGGATCGAGCTCGGCGGATGCCGCGAGCAGGGCGACCCAGCGGTCCTCCCAGTCGTCCGTCCGCGCGGCGTTCGCGCGGAACTCCGGCAGCCAGCGGGCGATGCGGGCGGTGGCCGGGTCATCCAGGCCGTCGTGCGCGATCATGTGCACGCCCTGAGGCACGGGAGTCTCGGTCAGCTGCGCGCCGTCCCAGGACAGTACCCGCGCGGCATCCGGTCCGACCTCGAGCAGGTTGAAGCCATGCATCGCGAGCGGCGCCTCCGGGGAGCGCCCGGCGACCGACTCGAGTGCGAGGCTGCCGCGGCTGCGCACCTGGTCCTCCGGCAGGTCGAGGACATCGGCCCGGTTCAGCAGTACGGCGAGGCGGTGAGCCTGCCGGTCGACCGCGAGCCAGGCACCGCCCGCGCGGCGGTCGCGGATGCCGATCACTCCCGGGTACTGCTCCGGCCACCACGCGCCGAGCGAATCCCACGCGCGCTCCGGATCCTCATCGCGGACAGCGAGCAGCCGTGACCCGCCGGGCTCTGCGACATCGATGACGACCGTGCACACGCGCCCCAGTCTAGGTGTGCGACAGGTGTGCTCTCCTGCGGTCGTTGAGCGGGCTCGCCGACGCGTGTGCTCTCCTGCGGGTCGTTGAGTGGGCTCGCCGACGGGTGTGCTCTCCTGCGGGTCGTTGAGCGGGCTCGCCGACGGGTGTGCTCTCACGCGGGTCGTTGAGCGGAGCCGCCGGAGGCGGCGCAGACGAAACGGGCTGAGCGAGCCGCAGGCGAGACGAAGCCGTGCCGAGATCGTTCGGCGCTTTCGAGTCGTCGCCTTCGGCTCCTCCCTCAAGCCGTTTCGTCTTCGGCCGCGTGCGGCCTTCGCTCAACGCCCCGCGGCATGTACCCGTCGGGCAACGCCCCGCGGCATCCACCCGTCGGGCAGAATCGAGGCATGAACATCGTCGTCGGAGTCACGGGCGGCATCGCCGCGTACAAGACGGTGCAGCTGGTGCGGCTGCTGATCAAGGCGGGTCACGAGGTGACGGTGATCCCCACCGAGGACGCCCTGCGGTTCGTGGGTCTGCCCACCTGGGAGGCGATCAGTCGCAACACCGTCACGACGAGTGTCCATGACGACGTCGCGAAGGTGCGCCACGTCGCGCTCGGCCAGGCGGCCGATCTCGTGATCGTCGCCCCCGCCACCGCCAACACCATCGCGAAGATGACCGCGGGCCTCGCCGACGACCTGCTCGGCACCACGCTGCTCGCCACGACTGCTCCGGTGGCGATCGCCCCCGCGATGCACACCGAGATGTGGCGGCATCCGTCGACGCAGGCGAACATCCAGACGCTCCGTGAACGCGGCGTTCACATTCTCGGTCCTGCCGAGGGCGAGTTGACCGGCGGCGACTCGGGGCCAGGGAGGATGCGGGAACCGGAAGATCTCTTCGCGGACGCCCTCGCCCTCCTCGCCCCGCAGGACCTCGCCGGCACGCGCGTCGCGATCTCCGCCGGCGGCACACGCGAGCCGATCGACCCGGTGCGCTTCCTCGGCAACCGCTCCAGCGGGCGGCAGGGCGTCGCGCTCGCTGCCGAGGCCGCGGCCCGCGGTGCGCGTGTCACCCTCGTCGCGGCGAACATCTCCGCCGACGTGCTCGCCGCGGCGCAGCATCCGCTCATCGAGGTCCGCACGGTCGGCACGGCCGCCGAGCTCGGCGAGGCGATGCAGGATGCCGCGGCATCCGCCGGCATCGTCATCATGGCGGCCGCGGTGGCCGACTACCGCCCGGCATCCGCCTCTGACCAGAAGCTGACAAAGGAGGAGTCCGTTCTCGACCGGATCGATCTGGTCGAGAACGAAGACATCGTCGCGGGGCTCGCCGCCTCCCGCCCCGACGGCCAGGTGATCGTCGCGTTCGCCGCCGAGACACTGACCGACGCCGATGCGCGGCGCGAGCGCGCCCGCCGCAAACGCGAGCGCAAGGGCGTAGACCTGCTCGCGGTGAACCTGGCCAACGCGGAGCACGGTTTCGAGTCCGCCGACAACGCGATCGAGGTCATCGGCGAGGGCGGTGCGGTCGTGGCATCCGGCGAGGGATCCAAGCGCGAGGTCTCTCGCGCGATCTGGGATGCAGTGCTAAACTTGAGTCAACATCACTCAAGTTTGTAAGGAGTCCCCAAGGAGGAACCAATGACCACGCCCGCACAAGAGGAACAGCAGTCCGCCCTCGAGCAGTTCGGCATCAACCTGACCGACCGCGCCCGCCAGGGCAAGCTCGACCCGGTGATCGGCCGCGACAGTGAGATCCGTCGCGTCAGCCAGGTGCTCACCCGCCGCACGAAGAACAACCCGGTGCTCATCGGCGAACCCGGTGTCGGTAAGACCGCTGTCGTCGAAGGACTGGCGCAGCGGATCGTGGCCGGCGACGTCGCCGAGTCGCTGAAGGACAAGGAACTCATCACCCTCGACATCTCCGCGCTGGTCGCCGGTGCGATGTACCGCGGGCAGTTCGAGGAGCGCCTGAAGCAGGTCCTCAAGGAAATCACCGAATCCGACGGGCAGGTCATCACCTTCATCGACGAGCTGCACACGCTGATGGGCGCGGGCGGCGGCGAGGGGTCGGTGGCGGCATCCAACATGCTCAAGCCCATGCTGGCGCGCGGCGAGCTGCGCCTGATCGGCGCCACGACGCTCAACGAGTACCGCGAGTTCATCGAGAAGGATGCCGCGCTCGAGCGGCGCTTCCAGCAGGTCTACGTCGGCGAACCGACGGTCGAGGACACCATCGCGATCCTGCGCGGGCTGAAAGAGCGCTACGAGGCGCACCACAAGGTCGCGATCTCCGACAGCGCTCTGGTCGCCGCGGCGTCTCTGTCGAACCGGTACATCCCGTCGCGTCAGCTGCCCGACAAGGCGATCGACCTGATCGACGAGGCGGCATCCCGACTGCGCATGGAGATCGACTCGGCCCCGGTCGAGATCGACGAGCTGCGGCGCCACGTCGACCGGCTGAAGCTCGAAGAGCTCGCGCTGAAGAAGGAGAAGGACGACGCCTCCAAGGAGCGCCTCGCCACGCTGCGCGAAGACCTCGCTGCCGAGCAGGAGCGACTGAAGGATCTGCAGGCGCGCTGGGAGCAGGAGCGGGCATCGCTCAACAAGGTCGGCGACCTCAAGACCCGGCTGGATGCTGCGCGCATCGAGGCCGACCGCGCCCAGCGCGAGGGCAACCTCGAGAAGGCGTCGCGGCTGCTGTACGCCGAGATCCCGGCGCTCGAACGCGAGGTCGTCGAGGCGGAGCGGTCCGAGGGGGCCGATGATGGCCAGGGCCGCATGGTCAACGAGCAGGTGACGGAAGAGGACATCGCCGGCGTGATCGCCGCGTGGACCGGCATCCCGGTGGGGCGCCTGCTGCAGGGCGAGACCGAGAAGCTGCTGCACCTCGAGAACGAGCTGGGCAAGCGACTGATCGGCCAGAAGGATGCGGTGCAGGCGGTGTCGGATGCCGTGCGCCGCTCCCGTGCTGGGATCAGCGACCCCGGCCGTCCGACCGGATCGTTCCTCTTCCTCGGCCCGACCGGTGTCGGAAAGACCGAACTCGCGAAGGCGCTCGCCGAGTTCCTGTTCGACGACGAGCACGCCATGGTGCGCATCGACATGTCCGAGTACGGCGAGAAGCACTCCGTGTCGCGGCTCGTCGGTGCCCCTCCGGGATACGTCGGATACGAGCAGGGCGGACAGCTCACCGAGGCCGTCCGGCGACGCCCGTACAGCGTCGTGCTGCTCGACGAGGTCGAGAAGGCGCATCCCGAGGTCTTCGACGTGCTGCTGCAAGTCATGGATGACGGGCGTCTCACCGACGGGCAGGGCCGCACGGTCGACTTCTCGAACGTGATCCTGATCCTCACGTCGAACCTGGGATCGCCGGTCCTCATCGATCCGATGATGTCGCTCGACGAGAAGCGCGAGAACGTGATGGCGCTGGTGCGCCAGGCGTTCAAGCCGGAGTTCGTGAACCGCCTCGACGACATCGTCATCTTCCAGGCGCTCACGGAGGACGACCTCGCGCAGATCGTCGAGCTGACGATCGACCACCTGCAGTCGCGGCTGCGGGAGCGCCGGCTCACGCTCGCTGTCACGCCGGATGCGCGGTCGTGGCTCGCCGAGCGCGGATACGACCCGGTGTACGGGGCGCGCCCTCTGCGCCGGCTCATCACGAACCAGGTGCAGAACAAGCTCGCCACAGCACTGCTGTCCGGCGGCGTGCGCGACGGCGACACGGTCCGCGTGGACGTGTCGGCGGACGGCACAGGGCTGGTGATCACAGCCGCCTGACGGCCTCGGGGTCGGTGTGTGTCTCAGTAGTGGCGGGTGCGCAGGGCGTGAAGCCACCCGTTCTGAGACATCGCCCGGAGCCGTGTCTCAGAAGGTGCGGGTGCTGGGGCTCCTGACCCGCACCTTCTGTGACACGGAGCCCCGCGCACGTCTGCGCCGCACCGCTCAGGAGTTGGCGAAACGTCAAGAACGCGCCTTCTTTCGGTCAGATCGAACGAAATATCCCCTTGCGCTTCGGTCCGCCGTCGATAGAGTCTCGTCTCATGTGTGTCGACGGCGGACCGTTCCGTCTGTCGACGGGAAGACGGGAGCTGGGATGACGCAGATCGGCATCGTGCGTGAACAGGCCGGGGAGACGCGGGTCGCCGCTACGCCGCAGACCGTGGGCGCGCTGCGCAAGATCGGCTACGACATCGTGGTCGAAGCGGGAGCGGGCGTGGCATCCGCCTACCCGGACGATGCGTACGCGACCGCCGGCGCCGCGATCGTCAGCGCGGACGACGCCTGGGCGTCGCCGATCCTGCTGAAGGTGAACGCCCCGACGGATGCCGAGATCGCCAGGATCGCGGACGGCGCGACGCTCATCGCACAGCTGAGTCCGAACCTGCGCCCGGAGCTGAGGCAGGCGCTCGCGACCCGCGGGATCACCGCTCTCGCGCTGGACGCCGTGCCGCGCATCTCGCGCGCGCAGTCGATGGACGTGCTCAGCTCCATGTCGAACATCTCCGGCTACCGAGCGGTCGTCGAAGCGGCGAACGAGTTCGGCCGGTTCTTCACCGGACAGGTGACCGCGGCAGGCAAGGTCCCGCCGGCCAAGGTGCTCGTCGCGGGTGCCGGTGTCGCCGGTCTCGCGGCGATCGGCGCGGCATCCAGCCTCGGTGCGATCGTCCGCGCCACCGACCCTCGTCCCGAGGTCGCCGATCAGGTGAAGTCCATCGGCGGGGAGTACCTCGAGGTGATCGTGCCCGAGGAGCAGAAGGAGGTCTCCAGCGACGGCTACGCCAAGGCCACCAGCGAGGCATACGACCGCCGCGCCGCCGAGCTGTACTCGGAACAGGCCGCCGACGTCGACATCATCATCACCACCGCACTCATCCCCGGCCGCGCCGCCCCGCGCCTCATCACTGCCGCTGACGTCGCGAGCATGAAGCCCGGCAGCGTCATCGTCGACATGGCGGCAGTGCAGGGCGGAAACGTCGAGGGCTCGGTCGCCGGCGAACGCGTCGTCACAGAGAACGGCGTCATCATCCTCGGGTACACGGATCTCGCCGGGCGCCTGCCCACCCAGGCCTCGCAGCTGTACGGCACGAACCTCGTCAACCTGCTCAAGCTGCTCACGCCCGAGAAAGACGGCCGGCTCGTCCTCGACTTCGACGACGTCGTGCAGCGGACGGTCACGGTCGTGCGCGACGGCGAGGAGACCTGGCCGCCACCGCCGGTGCAGGTGTCGGCGGCGCCAGCACGGCCGGTCGCTGACCCTTCGACAGGCTCAGGGGGCGAAGCGTCCGGCCCGTCGAGCAAGAAGAAGGGGCTTTCCGCCGGAGCGAAGGTCGGGCTGATCGCGGCGGGCATCGCTGCGCTGTTCCTCGTGAACGCTGTCGCGCCGGCCCCGCTGCCGCAGCACTTCACGGTGCTGATGCTGTCGGTCGTGGTCGGCTTCTACGTCATCGGCAAGGTCTCGCACGCCCTGCACACGCCGCTCATGAGCGTGACCAACGCCATCTCGGGCATCATCATCGTCGGCGCGATCGTGCAGATCACCACGCCGAATGCGGTGGTGCAGATCCTGTCCGCGATCGCTGTGCTCGTGGCATCCATCAACATCTTCGGAGGCTTCGCGGTCACCCGCCGGATGCTGAAGATGTTCTCCAAGGGCGCGCCCGCCGCCACGAAGTCCGTCTCTGAGAAGGGGGCCGGCCGTTGAGCGCCGTCGAACTCTCCGCATCCGTCGCGGGTGCCGCATACATCGTCGCCGCGCTGCTTTTCATCATGAGCCTGGCAGGGCTCAGCCGTCACGAGTCCTCGCGGGCCGGGGTCACCTACGGCATGGTCGGTATGGCGATCGCCCTGGTCGCCACCATCTGGGTCACCTTCCAGGGTGCATGGGGCCAGCCGCAGGCTGTCGTCGGGCTCGTGCTGCTGCTCGTCGCGATGCTGGTGGGAGCTGTCATCGGACTGTGGCGCGCCCGCAGTGTCGAGATGACCGGCATGCCCGAGCTCATCGCCCTGCTGCACAGCTTCGTCGGTCTCGCCGCCGTGCTGGTCGGCTGGAACGGGCACCTGCACAGCCCGGGGCTCACCGGTGCGCTCGCCGACATCCACCACGCCGAGGTGTTCATCGGCATCTTCATCGGTGGCGTGACCTTCACCGGATCCATCGTCGCGTTCCTGAAGCTCTCGGGGCGGATCTCGTCGAAGCCGCTCATGCTGCCTGGCAAGAACGTCCTCAACCTCGGTGCGATCGTCGTGTTCATCGCGCTCACGGTCTGGTACGTCGTGACGCCGTCGCTGGTGCTGCTGATCGTCGTGACCGCCCTCTCGCTCGCGCTCGGCTGGCACCTGGTCGCGTCGATCGGCGGCGGCGACATGCCCGTGGTCGTCTCGATGCTCAACAGCTACTCCGGATGGGCGGCCGCTGCGGCCGGCTTCCTTTTGAACAACGACCTGCTGATCGTGACCGGTGCGCTGGTCGGATCGTCCGGTGCGTACCTGTCGTACATCATGTGCAAGGCGATGAACCGCTCGTTCATCTCGGTGATCGCGGGCGGCTTCGGCATCGCCGCGCCGGCGAAGGACGACGTCGACCACGGCGAGCACCGCGAGGTGGATGCCGAGTCCGTCGCCGACATGCTCGCGAACGCCTCGACCGTGGTGATCACGCCCGGCTACGGCATGGCCGTCGCGCAGGCGCAGTACCCGGTCGCCGAGCTGACGCAGAAGCTGCGCGACCGCGGCGTGGATGTGCGCTTCGGCATCCACCCTGTCGCCGGGCGCCTGCCAGGACACATGAACGTGCTGCTCGCCGAGGCCAAAGTGCCGTACGACATCGTGCTCGAGATGGACGAGATCAACGACGACCTGGCATCCACCGCCGTCGTCCTCGTGATCGGCGCGAACGACACCGTGAACCCGGCCGCCGCCGAGGATCCGTCGAGCCCCATCGCCGGGATGCCGGTGCTGCGCGTCTGGGAGGCCGAGAACGTGATCGTGTTCAAGCGCTCGATGGCCTCCGGGTACGCCGGCGTGCAGAATCCGCTGTTCTTCCGCGAGAACGCGCAGATGCTGTTCGGCGATGCCAAGGAGCGGGTGGACGACATCCTGCGCGCGCTCTGAGCAGGCGTCGACTCCGCTAGCCTCGGGCCATGAGGCTTTCGGGACGATTCGTTCGTGTGTTCCAGTGGATCGCTCCGGTGCTGCTGCCGGCGCTCGTCGTGTTCGGCCGCGGAATCCTCGGGGCACCGATGGGCTGGATGACACTGATCGCCCTGTTCGCCAGCCCGGTCGTGATCATCGCGATGTACTTCGCGCCGATCATCGTGCTGTTCGATCGAGATGCGAAGGCGGCCCGCAGCACCCGCCTCTTCTACGACATCGCCAGCTGGGTGACCTGGGGTGCGCTTCTCGTGATGATGTTCACGCTCGAGGATGGCGGGGACGCGCCGCCGTTCGGGTCGGTCATCTCGACCTGGGGCTGGACGAGCAGCGAGGTGTCGTCGGGCATCTTCGTCGTCGCGCTGATCGTCGCGTTCCTGGGCTGGGTGGGGACCATCACGACCGCGATCATCGGTGTCGTCCTGTCGCGCAGCGCCCATTACGCGCCGCGCGGATGACCCTTACTTCCCGGTGAAGTCGGGGCGGCGCTTCTGCTGGAACGCGGCGAACCCCTCCCGGTAGTCGGCCGTGTCGCGCAGCGACGCCTGATTGGCGTTCTCAGTAGCGACGGCATCCCACAGGGCGAGACGCTCGTCGCGCAGCCGGGCGACGAGGCGCTTGCTCGCGAGGAACGCCTGCGTCGCGCCGGCGGCGGCGCGGGATGCCGCGTCCTCTGTCGCCCGGCGCACGTCGTCCGCCGGCAGCACCTGTGAGAACAGACCGGATGCCACGGCCTCTGTGCCGCTCATGAGCCGGCCGGTGTAGATGAGGTCGAGGGTCTTGTGGGCGCCCAGGCGCTCGTAGAACAGCGCGTGCCCGCCTGAGTCGAGCGTCGCACCCAGCGCTGCGAACGGAGACCCGATCTTCGCGGACTCCGCGACGTACACGACATCGGTGGCGATGAGCAGGCCGAGTCCCACGCCGAGGCAGGCGCCGTGCGCGGCGGCGAAGGTCGGCGCGGGGAACGCGGACATCTTCTGCAGCAGCGGGGTGACGAGCCCGTCGAGGTAGCCGGTGACGTCGTCGGTCGCGGGGTCCACCCCGGCGATGTCGCGGCCGGCGCAGAATCCTGGTCCCTCTCCGCGCAGCACGAGGGCGCGCACGCCCGCGGCTTCGGCGTCGTCGTATGCGGCGCTGAGATCGGCAAGGGCCTGCACGTCGAGCGCGTTGCGCTTGTCCGGCGCGTTCAGCACCACGTGGGCGACGTCGTCGACGATGGTCAGGTCGATCATTGCGGCTCCGCTCTGTTGCGAGATCAGGCGTCGTAGTCGACGACGACTCTCTCGGTCGTCGGGTGGGACTGACAGGTCAGCACGTAGCCGCGCTCGAGTTCATCCGGCTCGAGCGCGAAGTTCTGCGTCATCCGTACCTCGCCCTCGATGAGGCGGGCGCGGCAGGTTCCGCACACCCCTCCGGCACACGCGAACGGCACGTCGCCGCGGACGCGGAGCGCGGCATCCAGAATCGCTTCGTTCGCGGGTACCGGCGACTCGACCGTCGATGAGAGTCCGTCCAGCGTGAACTCGATCGTGCGGATCGCGTCGCCCTTGTCGATGACGACGGGGCGTCCGCGGTCGACGCGCGGCCCGTCGGCGTCGCTCGTGAACAGCTCGAAGCGGATGCTGTCGGCGGGCACCCCGCGCGCCTCGAGCATCTCGCGGCAGAGAGCTACGAGGTCGAACGGGCCGCACAGGAACCATTCGGTGATGGTCTCCGGCGGGACCAGTCCGTCGAGGATCGCTCCGAGCTTGTCGGCATCGATGCGGCCGGAGAGCAGGGGAGCGGTGCGCTGCTCGCGGGAGAGCACGTGGTGCAGCGCGAGGCGAGACGGGTAGCGGTCCTTCAGGTCGGCGAGGTCGTCGAGGAACATGACGTCCTGCGTGGCGCGGTTCGTGTAGACGAGGCTGAACTGCGCGGTCGGCGAGGATGCCAGCACGTGCGCGGCGAGCGCCATCATCGGCGTCACGCCCGAACCGGCGGCGATCCCGGCGATGTGCGCATGGTCGAGGTCGGGGAGGTTTGTGGTGAATCTGCCTTCGGGGCTCATCACCTCGATGCGGTCGCCGGGCTTCAGGTTCTCGTGCGCCCAGACGGAGAACAGCCCGCCGAGGTCGCGCTTGATGCCGACGCTGATGCTGCCGTTCCCCGAGCCCGTCGGAGGGGTCGGCGGCCGGCAGATCGAGTAGCTGCGGCGCACCTCGTGCCCGTCGACGTGCGCGCGCAGGGCGACGTACTGGCCCGGTAGGTAGCGGTAGTCATCCGCGAGCTCCGGTGGCACGGCGAACGTGACCTCGATGCTCTCGGCGGTGAGCGGGCGGACGTCTGCGACTTCGAGTTCGTGGAAGCGTCCGCGGCGGCGGGTGGGCGTGGTCGCGCTCATAGGACTTTGAAGTGGTCGAAGGGCTCGAGGCATTCGCGGCACTCGTACAGTGCCTTGCAGGAGGTGGAGCCGAAGCGGGCGACCTCGCGGGTGTCGAGCGATCCGCAGCGCGGGCATTTCACGGCCAGCCGGACTTTCACTGGTCCCTGCCCCAGCGCCGCGCGGCCGGTCGGGGGAGCGATGCCGAACTCGGTGAGCTTGCGCTTTCCGGCATCCGTCATCCAGTCGGTCGTCCAGGCCGGGGAAAGAGCCGTGCGCACGTCGACGTCGCCGAATCCGGCGGCCGTGAGGGCGAGGATGACGTCGTCGCGCATCGTCTCGAGGGCGGGGCATCCGCTGTAGGTCGGGGTGAGGGTGACAGTGACGCGCTCGCCGTCGAGTTCTTCATCGACTGTGACGTCGCGGAGCACGCCGAGGTCCTCGATCGTGAGGACGGGGACTTCGGGGTCGGTCACGGTCGCGGCAATGCGCCACGCCTCTTGCTCACGGGTCGTTCCCTGAGCCGGTCGAAGGGTCACCATGTCGCCCCCAGGTGCTGCCTGGCGAGGACCTGCATCTCGGCGACGATGCGCGAGAGAGCGGGGAAGTGGATGCCGCGACGCCCACCGCCCGAGGACGGCTGGCCGTCTGGGCGTTGCAAGTCCGCTTCGGCGAAGACGGCGTCGATCACTGCGTCGAACCCGTCGCGCAGAGTGGAGGGGCGCACCGCGATGCCGTCGAGCTCGTCGATCAGCGGCTCGTCGCGGAACAGCTCGTCGACATACGGCCAGATGTCCGTGACGGCACGGATCATGCGACGACGCGATTCGTCGGTGCCGCCGGCGAGCCGCAGCGTCCACTGCACGGCGTGGTCGCGGTGGTAGTCGACCTCCTTGAGCGACTTCTCGGCGATCGCCGCGAGGGTCGGGTCGCCGGACTGGCGCAGCGCGGAGTACAGCTCGAAAAGATAGGCGGATGCCGCGAGCTGCCGCGCGATCGTCTGCGCGAAGTCGCCGTTCGGCTGCTCGAAGAGCCAAGCGCTGCGGAACTCCGGCTCGTCGCGGAAGTAGGCGAGGTCGTCCTCAGAACGCCCGTCGGCGGTGCCGGCGTAGCGGAGCAGCGAGCGGGCGTGGCCGAGCAGGTCGAGGGCGATGTTGGCGAGGGCGACATCCTCTTCGAGCTCGGGAGCGCGGGCGATCCAGGCTCCGAGCTGCTGCGACAGGATCAGTGCGTCGTCGCCGAGCCAGAGCGCGTACTCCGCGGCGGCGGAAGAAGCGACCGCGTCGTCGCGGCCGGAGAGCTCGGCGCTGAGCTCGAGCTCGTCGACCGTGACGGCCCCGTGTGTGGAGGAACGTTTCGACTCGCCTGCGGCTCGCTCAACGCGTTTCGTCTCGCTGCGCTCGCTCAACGACCCGCGGGGGGCTTCAGTTGCGGGTCGTTGAGCGGAGGCGGCGGAGCCGCCGGAGACGAAACGGGGTGAGCGAGCGGAGCGAGTCGAAGCCGCCCCTCCGCCGGAGGGAACCGATGCCGGCTCAGCAGAAGCGCTCACAGGTGTGGCACCCCCTCAGAGGCGGTGTAGTAGACGGCGTGGCGGTAGTTCTTGCCCGCGGGGCTCTCGAAGAACGATCCCTTCGCGTCGGGGTCGCTCGCGGTGATGGCATCCGACGGCACGACCCAGATCGAAGTGCCCTCGCCGCGCCGCGTGTACAGATCGCGGGCGTTGCGCACGGCGAGTTCTGCATCGGGAGCGTGCAGCGAGCCGGCGTGCACGTGGCTCATGCCGCGGTTCGCGCGGACGAACACCTCCCACAGCGGCCACGTCTCCTCGCTCACGCCGCGACCTCCTCTGCCCGTGCCGCCTGCTTGCGCGCGTACTCCGCCGCAGCCTCGCGCACCCACGCGCCCTCTTCATGCGCTTCGCGTCGTGCGCGCACCCGCTCGGCGTTCATCGGGCCGCGGCCCGCGAGCACCTCGAAGAACTCGGTCCAGTCGATCTCGCCGCCGACGTACTCGCCGCGCTCCTCGTCGAAGTGCAGTTCAGGATCCGGCAGGCTGATGCCGAGCACCTCGGCCTGCGGCACCAGCATCCCGATGAAGCGCTGGCGCAGCTCATCGTTCGAGAAGCGCTTGATGTTCCAGGCCATCGACTGCGCGGAGTTCGGGGAGTCGCCGTCGGGAGGCCCGAACATCATCAGGCTCGGCCAGTACCAGCGGTTCACGGCATCCTGCGCCATCTCGCGCTGCGCATCGGTGCCCTGCATCAGAGTGAGGAGGATCTCGAAACCCTGCCGCTGGTGGAACGACTCCTCCTTGCACACGCGCACCATCGCGCGGCCGTACGGACCGTACGATGCCCGGCACAGCGGCACCTGGTTGCAGATCGCGGCGCCGTCGACGAGCCAGCCGATCGCGCCCATGTCGGCCCAGGTCGGGGTGGGGTAGTTGAAGATCGACGAGTACCTGGCCCTGCCGGTGATGAGCTGGTCGGTCATCTCGTCGCGTGTGATGCCGAGGGTCTGCGCCGCGGAGTAGAGGTACAGCCCGTGGCCGGCCTCATCCTGCACCTTCGCCATCAGGATCGCCTTGCGCTTGAGGCTCGGAGCGCGGGTGATCCAGTTGCCCTCGGGCTGCATGCCGATGATCTCCGAGTGAGCATGCTGGCTGATCTGCCGGATGAGCGTCCTGCGGTAGGCATCCGGCATCCAGTCGCGCGGCTCGATGCGCGAGTCCGCGGCGATGATCTCGTCGAACCGGCGCTGCTCGGGAGTGAGCTCTTCGTCGACGGTGGCCTCGGGGGTGGTCATCACGACTCCTTCGTCGTCATCACGCGTCATTACTGACCGTACGTTCAGTAATTCTCGCACACGCGCGCTCGTCGCGCATCACCCCGTGCGGATTCCGGCACCACCAGTGCGTACTCGAGGGCGAGGCGATCCGGCCGGGTGCCAGCGCTGTTCGTGGTCCCACCATCGCGGCCCGCGTACCTCCGGGACGCCTCGGTTCATCCGGATGCGCCACTCGGAAAGGTGGAGGTTGCGGTGATGCCACCAGCACAGGAGCACGCCGTTGTCGGTGTGGGTGGGGCCGCCGTCGGCGTATTCGACGACGTGGTGGATCTCGCACCAGGATGCCGGCACGCATCCCGGGATGACGCACCCGCCGTCGCGGAGGGTGATGGCTCGCCGTTGGAGGGCGTTGAAGATCCGTGCTGATGTGCCGAGCGCGGCGATGCGGCCGTTCTCGTCGAACAGCACCCGCTGGATGCCGCCCGCGCACCCGGTCTGCGCCGCGATTCGCGAGGGAATCCGGTCACCGGTGTTCAGTACCGTCGCCCATCCGCTGCCGGTGGCGTAGTCTTCGGCCGTCACCGTCACGACGAGCGTGGGTGCGGCACCGCCGATGTCAGGGAACTCGCCTGCGCGTGCGGCAGCGTTCACGATCATCGCGAACGCGTCGTGCATCTTCTGCGCGCGGGTGCGGTCATCGGCCGGAGTCGCGTGCGGTTCTCCGTTGGGAGCGACCGCCTCGTCGTTGCTCTCGGTGAAGTGCACGCCGCCGGTCGGGTCGTCCGGCCCGTCGACGCGGGGGTTGAGGATGCTGTCCTGCAGCAATTGCAGTTGCCCTGCCACCTCGGGCAGGATGTCTCCGCGGATCGGGACGCGGCCGTCGCGCTCGCGCCCGATGCTGAAGCTGCGGGCCCGCGCGCCGGCGCGGTCGGACGGTTCTGCGCCGTCGGGATCGAGGTACGCGACGAGAACTCGAGACAGGAGTCTCAGGTCCTCGGGTGCGGGCAGCGGTCCGGTGCCGACGGTCCTGCCCTCGTCGTCACGGATGATTCCACGGGCGAGGTCGGCGAGTTGGCGGTCGGCCTCTAGCCGTTCGTCGTCGAGGATCCGGTCGCGGGATTGCTCCAGCGGTTCGATCGCGGCGAGGAGGCCCGCGGTGCCGATCGCCCCCGAGACCATCGCCGCGCGCAGTGCCGGGTAGCGGGCCGGCACGAACTCGCCGCTCGACATCCCGCGGGTCCGGCTCATCAGCCGCGCGGTCTTCACGACCCGGTTCGCGTCACGCGTCTCCGTGCGGGTCAGCGCCCTTACGAGGTCGACCGGGCGGGACCACCCGTACTTCTCGGTGATCTTGTCGTCTCGCATCGGCGCCGAACGTTCCAGCACCTGCACCGACGCCTCGACCTGCAGCGCCTCGATCCGTTTCTGGATGCGACCACTCGCCTCCAGAAGCGCGGAGATCTCGGCATCCGGCAGATCCGGAATCTGCTCCCCATCGAACGCACCGCGGCTCGCCACTGCGAGAGACCTGTCCAGGTCTTCGAGGTGAGCGACGATGCTGTTCATACCTCCATTCAACAGGGGGCCACCGACATTCCGGATCCACAATCCGTCCGATCAGACGACTTTTCCAGGAGGATTCTGCTCGCGCTGCAGAAACTGGCAAGCGCTACAGTTTTCGACGCCGAAGACCGTGAAAAGCCACTACTCCTTGGCGACGAGCGTCAGCACGTCGTATGTCGCGACGGTGGCGTCATCCTGATTGCGGATCACGGCATCCCAGCGCACCTCGCCGTACTCGTCGGTCTCGCGGGGCGTGATCTGCTTGGCCGTCAACTCGACGCGGATGCTGTCGCCGGGCGACACCGGAGTCACGAAGCGCAGGTCCTCCAGCCCGTAGTTCGCCAGCACGGGACCCGGATCCGGGTCGACGAACAGCCCCGCAGCCCACGACACGAGCAGGTAGCCGTGCGCGACGCGTCCGGGGAAGAACGGATTGGCAGCCGCCGCCTCCTCGTCCATGTGCGCGTAGAACGTGTCGCCCGTGAAGTGCGCGAACGTCTCGATGTCGTCGAGCGTGACCTCACGTGATGCCGAGGCGATCCGGTCGCCGATCCGCAGCTGCGCCAGCGGCTTCCGGAACGGATGTACCCCGTCCTCGCGCGCGGCAGAACCCGCATGCCACACGCCGGTGATCGCCGTGAGCATCTCCGGCGACCCCTGCACCGCCGTCCGCTGCATGTGATGCAGCACGGCGCGGATGCCGCCGAGTTCCTCGCCCCCGCCGGCCCGCCCCGGCCCGCCGTGCACGAGGCCCGGCATGGGAGATCCATGCCCGGTGGACGAGCGCGCATCGTCGCGATCGAGGAACAGCACGCGGCCGTTCCACGCCGCGACCCCCGCCATGATCTGCGCGGCGAACGCCGCGTCATGCGTGGCGACGCTTGTCACCAGCGATCCGCCGCCCCTGGCGACGATGTCGGATGCCTCTGACACGGTGTCGTACGTGAGCAACGACGACACCGGGCCGAAAGCCTCCACCGTGTGGACGGCCTCGGCGTGCGCATCGTCGAAGCGCAGCATCACCGGTGCCACGAAGGCGCCGTCGGGCTCAGTCGTCTCGGTGCTCCCGATGACGACCCGCCCTCCGCCGTCGACGAGGGTCCGCACCTGCCGCAGCACCTCCTCGCGCTGCTCGCGCGACACGAGCGGTCCCATCGTCACGCCCTCGTCGCGAGGGTCTCCGACGACGACCTTCTCTTCGATGCGCGCGCGGACCGCGTCGATCACCGCATCCGCCTGCGCCGTCGGCACGACCGCACGCCGGATCGCGGTGCACTTCTGCCCGGCCTTGCTCGTCATCTCGACGACGAGCTGACGGACGTAGGCATCGAATTCCGGTGTGCCATGGACCGCATCCGGGCCGAGTACCGAGGCATTGATCGAGTCGGTCTCGGCGGTGAAGCGCACCCCGGACGGCGTTCGCTCGCGCAGCGAGGCGGCAGTCGACGCGCTGCCGGTGAACCCGACGACGTCGCCGCGCCGCAGTTCCTCGAAGAGCGTCGGCACGCTGCCGCTCACGAGCTGCAGCGACCCCTCGGGCAGCAGGCCGGAGTCGACGAGGATCCGTACCATCGCCTCGGTGACGTAGCCGGTGGGAGTGGCGGGCTTGATCAGCGACGGCACCCCGGCGAGGAAGGCGGGCGCGAACTTCTCCAGCGGACCCCACACCGGGAAGTTGAACGCGTTGATCTGCACGGCGACGCCGGGCAGCCGGGTGTACACGTGGCGCCCGAGGAAGCTGCCGTCCTTCGACAGCGATTCGACAGGGCCGTCGACGTACACCTGCGCGTTCGGCAGCTCGCGTCGCCCCTTGCCTGAGTACGCGAAAAGCACGCCGATACCGCCGTCGATGTCGACCCAGGAGTCTGCCTTCGTTGCACCGGTGCGCGCGGACAGCGCGTAGAGCTCGTCCTTGCGCTCGGTCAGCGCCAGCGCGAACTGCTTGAGCAGCAGCGCACGCTGATGGAAGGTCAGCTTCCCGAGTGACGCCTGCCCGGCCGTACGGGCGTACTCGAGCGCACCGGCGAGGTCGAGCCCCTCGCTGCTCACGCGGGTGATCTCCTCGCCGGTCGACGCATCCCGGATCACGGTGGCGTCACCCCCAGGCGCGGGCGTCCACCACTCGCCCCGGAGATAGCTCGGCAGGATGTCGGTCGCGGTCGCAGGGTTCACGGTGTCTCCCATTTGTAGAATCCTTCGCCGCTCTTGCGGCCGAGTCTGCCCTCCGCCACGAGCTGACGCAGCAGCGCAGGCGGTGCGAAGTTCTCGCCGAGCGTCGCGTAGAGTTCCTCGGCGATGCCCAGCCGCACGTCGAGCCCGACGATGTCGGTGGTGCGCAGCGGCCCCATTGGATGCCGGTACCCGAGCTCCATCGCGCGGTCGATGTCTTCGGCGGAGGCGACCCCGGCATCCAGCATCCGGATCGCCTCCAGCGCGAGCGCGAGCCCCAGACGGCTCGACGCGAAGCCGGGGGAGTCGCGCACGACGATCGGCGTCTTACCGATCATCTCGACCCAGCCCCGTGCCCGCTCGACCCCGTCGGCACCGGTCGCCGAGCCGACGACGATCTCGACGAGCGCCGACGCGGGGACCGGATTGAAGAAGTGCAGGCCGAGAAAGCGGTCGGGCCGGCGGAGAGAGGCGGCGAGGTCGGTGATCGAGATCGAGGAGGTGTTGCTCGCGATCACGGCATTCGGTGCAGCACGCTCGATGCGCGAGAGCGCAGCGGCCTTCATCGCACGATCCTCCGGCACCGCCTCGATCACGAGCTTGCACTCCGCGAACGCCGCCGGATCCTCGCCCACTCGCAGCGCGTCCGCGAGTTCATCCGCACTCCGGCCGGTCGTGCCGCGCTCGATCGAACGCGCGATGCTCTCGCGGATGCGGTGCGCCGCGGCATCCATCGTCTTCTCATCGCGCTCGACGACCGCGACATCGCAGCCGGCCAGCAGGAACGCGTGCGCGATGCCCGCGCCCATCCGGCCGCCGCCGAGAACTCCGACCTTCACCGGCGCCCCTTCCGCTCGAGGAACTCGGTCATGCGCCGCATCTTCTCCGGACTCTCGAACAGCTCCGCCTGCAGGTCGCCGTCGATGGCCGGGTGCGCGTCGCGCGGAGCACGCAGGGCGGTCTTGGTATGCCGGATGGCGAGGGGATCGGCCGCCGCAATCCGGTCGGCGATGGCATGCGCCGCCGGCAGCAGCTCATCGGGCGCATGGATGCCGGACACCAGACCGGCGGCCAGCGCCTCGTCGGCCGTCAGCATTCGTCCGGTGAGCAGCATCTCGGTCGCCAGGCCGTCGCCGACGATCTCGCGAAGGCGCCAGCTCGCGCCCGCCGCCGCCAAGATGCCAAGGTTCGGTTCGGGATTGCCGATCTTCAGGCGAGGGGTCCCGATGCGGATGTCGGCGGCGTAGGCGAGCTCCGCTCCGCCCCCGAGCGCATAACCGTCGAGCGCGGCGATCACCGGCATCGGCAGCGCGGCGATGCGGATGAACGCCATCGCGTTGATGCCGCGGTGGGCGTCATCGGCGCGGCGGGCCCTGAGCTGGGTGATGTCGGCGCCGGCCGCGAAGTCGTCGCCGCCCGTCAGGATGAGGATGCGCGGCATCGCCTCGAGCTCGGCGCAGAGGGAATGCAAGGCATCGATCGTCTCGCGGTCGATCGCGTTGCGCTTGTCCGGTCGGTTCAGCTGCGCGGTCACGCGGTCAGGACTTCGGTCGATGAGGAGCGGCTCGTTCATCTGCCCTCCTGACCATATCGTCGGATTGCCGTATTTTCTGACCGTTCGTTCAGTAATCGATTATGGCAAGGATGCCGCGCCCCGGCAATCTCGAATGCCGAGCACGCCGCGCGTGCCAGACTGGACAGCGTGTCAGACGTCGACCAGACACCCGCACGCCGAGGACGCCCCGGCTACGACCGGGACCAGATCCTCGAGATCGCCGTGCAGGTGTTCATCGAACAGGGATACGACGCGACCTCCGTGGCGTCGCTCGCGATGCGCCTCGGCCTGTCGAAGTCCGCGCTGTACCACCACTTCGCCTCGAAGGAAGAGGTGCTCGAGGTCGCTCTCGAGGAGGCACTGGGCGGGCTCGAAGGGGTGCTGGAGGATGCCGGCGAGGGCTCTGCCCGCGACCGGCTCGAGCGCGCGCTGCACGGGGCGGTGCTGGTGCTCGTCGACAAGCTCCCCTATGTCACGCTGCTGCTGCGCGTGCGCGGCAACAGCGACGTGGAACGGGCCGCGCTCGATCGTCGCCGAGCCTTCGATCGACAGGTGACCGCGCTGGTGCGGGCTGCGCAGACCGAAGGATCCGTGCGTTCGGATGTCGATCCCTCGGTCGCCACGCGACTGCTGTTCGGCATGGTCAACTCGATCGTCGAGTGGTACCGGCCGAGCGGGTCCGAAGGAGCGCAGGAGCTCGCGCGCGACGTGCTGGCCGTCGCGCTGCACGGCCTGGCGGAGTCCTGACGTCGGAGGAGGCTTCGACTCGCCTTCGGCTCGCTCACCCCGTTTCGTCTCGCTCCGCTCGCTCAACGCCCCGCAGAAGGGGCGCCCCTGAACCATGGGCTGGTGCCGCGCGGGCCGCTGAGCGGAGGCCCGCTGCGCAGGACAGCTGCTGCGGGTCGTTGAGCGGAGGCGGCGAAGCCGCCGCAGACAAAACGCACTGAGCGAGCGCAGCGAGTCGAAGTGTCACGACGCGCTGCGAGGCCCCAGCGAGTCGAAGCCTGGACTCAGGCCGAGGCGATGATCGTCTCGTCCAGCGGCCGCCGCAGGCGCGGAGCGGTCTCGCGCTCCTGAAGCTTCTCCGACAGGGCCGATGCGTCACCGAGCTCGCCGAGGGCGATCACCGAGACGGGCGTGAAGCGCTCGTCGACGCCGGGCAGCGCACGCAGCGCCTCGCGGTCGACGCCACCCATCTGATGCGTGAACAGTCCGTCCGCGTGCGCCTGAACCGACAGGTGCGCCACGGCCTGGCCGAGGTCGTACTGCGCCCACGGGCGGGGGTTGCCGTCGGCATCCGTCTCCTCGGCGAACGCCGCGACCAGTACCTGCGCGTTCCCGGCCCACTCGCGGTTGAAGCCCACCAGCGCGCCATCGATCGTCGCGTGCAGGTCCGTCCCGCGCCGCGCGACGATGAATCGCCACGGCTGGGTGTTGCTCGCCGACGGCGCCCACCGCGCGGCCTCGAGTGCGGCCGTGAGCTTGGCCTCGTCAATCGGGCTGGTCGGATCGAACGCCCGAGGGCTCCAGCGCTCGGCGAGGACGTCGAGAAGCGGAACGGAGGTCTCAGCGGTGCGTTCGAGGACGGGAGTGCTCATGGTGCCTTTCGGGGTCGAATCCGGTTCGGACCCCGTCGTCCATCGTCCATTCAGGCTAATGCAACCGGCTGGGCGGCGGTCCCAGTGCGTAATCAGGCCATCGCGAGACGCGCGGCGCGGCGCTCCTTCTGCAGGTCGGGGTCCGGCACCGGCGCCGCCGCGAGCAGTCGCCTGGTGTACTCGTCGGACGGATGCTGCAGCACCCGCTCGCGCGGCCCCGACTCGACCACGCACCCGCGGCGCAGCACGGTCACGCTGTCGCACAGCTCGTCAACGACCGCGAGGTCGTGGCTGACGAACACGCACGCGAACTTCAGCCGCTCCTGCAGTTCGCGGAAGACATCCAGGACCTGCGCCTGCACAGAGACATCCAGAGCGCTGGTCGGCTCGTCGGCGATCAGCAGAGCAGGATCGAGCGCCACACCGCGTGCGATCGCGACCCGTTGCTTCTGGCCGCCGGAGAGTTCATGCGGGTAGCGCCCGGCACGATCGAGCAGCCCGACAGAGTCCAGCAGCGCGTCAACGCGGTCGCGGAGTTCGCTGCCCCGCAGCCCGCGGATGGCGTGGAGCGGCTCCGTCACGCTCTGCCGCACGGTGTATCGCGGGTTCAACGACAGTGCGGGATTCTGGAACACGACGCCGATCCTCCGCCGGGTCTCGCGACGGACCGCCCGGGAGGCGGAGAGCATGTCGATGCCGTCCACCCGGATCGAGCCACCGGTGACCGGCGCGGCGCCGATGATCGCACGCCCGATCGTCGATTTGCCGCTGCCGGATTCGCCGACCAGCCCCAGGATCTCACCCCGGCGCACCTGGAGGCTCACGCCTTCGACGGCACGGTAGAGCCCGCGGATGCGGCCGCCGTAGGTGACCTCGAGATCTGCGACGTCGAGCACGAGCGGCGCATCGGCGCCGCCACCCACCGCAGAAGCGACCCGCGAGCCGATCCGCGGCACGGCACTGAGCAGCTGCTTCGTGTACGGCGCAGTCGGCTTCAGCAATACCCCGCGCACGGAGCCCTGTTCGACGAGCTCCCCATCGCGCATGACCACCACACGGTCGGCGAGCTCGGCGACGACACCCATGTCGTGCGTGATGAGCAGCACGGCGCGCCCCTCGCTGCGCCCGATGCGGGCGAGCACGTCGAGAACCTCGGCCTGCACCGTGACGTCGAGTGCGGTGGTCGGCTCATCGGCGATCAGAAGTCGCGGGTCCGACGCCAGCGCCATCGCGATGCCGATGCGCTGGCACTGCCCGCCGGAGAGCTCATGCGGGTACTGCTTCATACGCCGGGCGGGCTCGGGCAGGTCGACGAGCTCGAGCAGCTCGATCGCCCGCCGCCGCGCGGCGCGGGTGCTCAGCGTGCGGTCATGTGCGCGCACGGCCTCGATCACCTGGAAGCCGATGGTGAAGACCGGATTGAGCGACGCCACCGGATCCTGCGAGATCATGGCGATCTCGGCACCGCGCAGGCGTCGCATCTCGCTCGCCCCCAGACCCAGGAGCTCGCGGCCCTGCAGAGTGATCGACCCCGTGGCGCGGGCATTCTCGGGCAGCAGCCCGATCACCGACAGCGCCGTCACCGACTTGCCCGATCCGGACTCGCCGACAACCGCGAGGACCTCGCCCTGTGCGATGTCGAGATCCAGGCCGTGGACGACCTCGATCGGATCGCGCCTGCCGAATCGCACCCGCAGATCGCGGATGCCGAGCACGGAGTCGTCGGTCGGTGCGCTCATCGTCAGCCCTTGTCTGCGCCCTCATCGCGGGCGCGCTTGTGCTCCTGCCAGTCGGCGAGCATCTTGTGGTGGTACTCCTGGATCCACTCCAGGTAGTCGCGTCCGTTGCGCAGCCGGATCTCGGCATCCGTCTCGCCCGGGTTCAACCAGCGCAGCGCACTGTCGATCGACCGGATGTGACGGTCGAAGTAGCGGCGCTCGTTCGCGAGGAACCCGCCCCAGGGGTCCTCCTCGGCCTTGAAGTAGTGGCTGCGATCGCCGGGCACGGAGTGACGCCGGATGTAGTTCGTGTCGATCAGACGCCGCGTCGCCATCGAAACCGCACCCGTGCTGGCGTTCAGCGCCTCGGCGAGATCGGCCGATGAGATGTAGGGCTTGTCCATGATCATCAGGTAGCCGAGCACCCTGCCGTCCATGCGGGACGTGCCCGTCATCTCCCAGATCAGGCTGATCTCCTCGGCGAACTCGCGCCGGTACTGCTCGCGCTCGTCGATCTCTTCGGTGGTGTCATCCGCCATATCGGATCCCTTCTCCTGCACCCTCAGCATCCCATCCTCACCGGCGCTCGCGCGGATCGAAGACGCTGCGCAGCTCTTCGCCCAGCGCGACGACGGCGAGCACGGTGAGGGCGAGCATGACGCTCGGCAGCACGAGCACGTGCGGAGAGGTCTGGAACACGCGGGAGCCCGCCGCGATCTGCAGTCCCCACGAGATCGCGGGGGAGGAGAGCCCGATGCCGAGGTAGGTCAGCGTGCTCTCGGCGACGATCACTCCGCCGATCGTGAGGGTGGCGAGCAGGAGGACAGGCTGAACGGCATTGGGGACGACGTACCGGGCGATGATGCGGCCGGTGCCGAGGCCCATGGTGCGCGCGGCGAGAACGTGGTCGGCTCCCGCCACGGATCGCACCGATGCCCGCATGAGCCGCGCCATCATGGGCCAGCCGAACACCCCGAGCACGACGCCGACCGTCAGGACGCTGCGTGTGCCGAGCATGTTCAGCACGACGATCGCGGCGAGCAGGAACGGGAATCCCAAGAACACCTCGGTCAGGCGGGAGACGACCCAGTCGGCGGCGCGTCCGCCCATGCCGGCGATGAGTCCCATGATCAGGGCGATCGCCAGCGCGATGCTCGTCGCGAGCAGACCGACCGAGATCGACGCCTGCGCTCCGTAGACGGCGCCGGCCCAGATGTCGCAGCCCTGCAGATCGAAGCCGAACGGATGCCCGGGGGCGGACTCGACCTTGCTGTTCGCGAGATCGCAGGCCCGCGGGTCCCCGTTGCCGAAGAGTCCCGCGAACGGCGCAGGAGCAACGGCGAACGACAGCATGACGAGCAGGATGACGGCCGCCATCCAGAACAGGGGCCGGCGCAGCAGCATCCGCCACGGGCTCTGCCGCTTCTGCGGCACCGCGATCCGGGTGGTCTTGGGGGCGGGGATCTTCGCGGTGGTCGGCGGGGTCGTCTCAGGCACGTCGGATCCTCGGGTCGAGCAGCGCGTGGATGGCATCCACGAGCAGCGAGGTGAGCAGGAAGATGACGATCAGCGCGGTGGAGATCCCGACCACCATCGCCGCCTCATGGTCTCGGATCGCGGTGAAGAGCAGGTTGCCGACACCCGGCAGGTTGAAGATGCCCTCGATGACGACGGTTCCGCCGAGCAGGAACCCGAGGTCGGTTGCCAGGAACGTCGCCGTCGGGATGAGGGAGTTGCGCATGACGTGCAGACCGACGACCCGGCCCTCGCCGATGCCCTTGGCTCGTGCGGTGCGCACGTAGTCGGCCTCGAGGTTCTCGATCATCGACCCGCGTACGAGCCTGGACACCGAGGCGAGGCCGATCGCCGCGATCACCAGCGACGGCAGCAGATAGGAGAGCGGCCATCCGTCGCTGATGCCGGCGACGGGGAGCCAATCCAGCCGCACCCCGAAGATGATCTGAGCGGTGATGCCGAGGACGAAGACGGGGATGCAGCTCAGCCCGATCGTGATCACGAGCAGTCCCTTGTCGATCACCGTGCCGTTCTTCAGCGCCGAGACGATGCCCACTGCGAGCCCGAGGACCACCTGGATCAGCCAGGCGGTCAGGGCGAGCGTGATGGTGACGGGCCAGCGGGCGGCGAGCTTGTCGGCGACGGCGCGACCCGTGAGATCGAGGCCGAGGTCGCCCTGCAGCAGATTGCCGAGGTAGTTCGTGTACTGCACCCACAGCGGCTGATCGAGCAGGTACTTCGCGTTGATGGCATCCACCACCGACTGCGGAAGCTGGCGGTCGCCGGCCAGCGCGCGGATGGGGTCACCGGGCAGGCTGAAGACGGCCACGTAGATGATGAAGGTCACGCCGATGAACACCAGCGCGAAGCCGGCCAGGCGCTGCAGGACCCCCAGCGCGATCCGCATCAGGGGCGTTCCAGCTGGGCGTGGGCGGCGAGGATCGCCCCGTATTGCACGCCGACGACCTGCGCCAGCGGCAGCGGGGGAGTGTCTCCGCCTGCGCGGGCCTCGGCGAGCCAGCCGTCGAAGATCGTCTGGATCTCGGCCGCCGCGCGACGAACCTCCGGTGCCGCGACGCCGGCCGCGACCTCGGCGGTCAGTGCGCGCCGCAGCATCCCGCCCCAGCGCAGCCGGTGTAGGTTCACGACGCCGTCGAGGCTGCTGAGCTCGGCCACGGTGGCGAGCCGACCGTCCTCCTTCTCTGCGCGGAGGAGATCGGCCTTGCCGGCTCCCGTCGCCATCGGAGAGAAGACGCGAGCGGCGCGCAGCAGGGGCGTGTCCATCCGCACGTGCGGGTCGACCGCGGCGATCAACTCGGTGAGAATGCGTCCGGTCTCGACGAGGCGTTCGCCGCAGCGGCGCAGGGCGTCGCGGTGGACGGTCTCGGTGAGCGACGCGTCATCCGCGGCGGGATCGCCGAACTGCGGGAGCTCGGCGATCAGCGACAGGGTTCCGTAGCGGCGGGTGTACGAGGTCGAGGCGTCGCCGGCGCTCCCGGGCGGGTACGGGTCCAGGCCCGCTTCCTCGCTCCAGTCGTAGGCATCCTGCAGGGTGCCCATCTCGTAGATCGCGTCGGCGAGCACGGTGAAGTGCGCGCCCTCCGCCTCGCCGGTGTGCAGTGGGACGCCGCAGGATGTCGTGATCTCGTGCAGCAGCGGATAGAGAGCCGGCACGGCATGCGACAGATAGAAGTAGGCCCCACCGCCCTCGCTGTTGTGCAGCGGCACGTACAGGTCGGGGGCCGTGAGGTCGATCGCCCTGGCGAGGGCGACCGTCTCGGGCATCATGGCGTCGAAGTAGGCGTCCTTGTAGGCGAACGGGAACGTCCACTCCACCTGCTCGTCGGGGGCGGGGCGGAAGAACTCGCGGGTGTACAGCGACCGGTCCGAGGGATCGGCGAACCAGCCCTCGTTCAGGCGCATCCCGTCGGGATCCGCGCACGGGACGATATGCCACGCGGTGTCGCACCCGGCGCGGAAGGCCTCGTCGGAGGCGAGCTGCTCGACCAGGTGCAGGATCGTCAGCGACCCGATCGGCTCGTTCGGGTGCACCCCGCCCACGATGAGCGCCGATCGGCGGCCGGTGCCGACGTGGTGGAGCCAGATCGGCTCGCCCAGCCGGCTCGTGCCGATGCGCTCGGACGAGATGAGATCCGGGTGCTCGGAACGCAGGCGCTCGAGGCCGGCGTTGAGCTCGTCGACGGTGGGGATGCTGGTCAGCTGCGGCACCGCACCGGCACGGCGGAGGATGTCCTCCGCCGTGCCGAGCGCAGCCTGGGGGTCGTGCACGGTGATACTGCTCCGTCCTGAGGGGTGTGCGTCGCGGTGCGTCAGCCGGCGACGGCGATCTTGGGCACGTCGATCGCGCCCGCGTTGGTGTGCAGTTCGGCGATGCGGTCCGAGGTCACGTACAGGTACCGGTTGCCGAACATCGGCACGGTCGGGAAGTCCTGCAGGATCCTCTCCTGCGCGGCCACGTATCCGGCCAGGGAGTCCTCCAGTGTGTCGGCGGCGTTCGCCTGACGCAGCAGCTCATCGACCTCGGGGCTGCTGTAGCCGCCGGCGCCGAAGTTGCCCTCGCCGGTGGCCGTGAACACTGCGGTGAGCGTGTTCTGCTGGCTGGGGTAGAGAGCACCCCAGCGGGCGCGGAACGGCCCGTCGGTCTCGCCGTTCTGCACGGCGTCGGTGAACGCGGCGAAGTCGGCCGAGGGGCTGGCGATGACGGCCTCGATACCCAGATTCTGACGCAGCTGGTTCGCGATCGCCTCGAAGTAGTCCTCCTGGCCCCAGTTGGCGACGAAGTGCACCTTCATCTCGCCGTCGAAGCCGCCGGCCTCCTCGAGCAGTGCCTTCGCGGCATCCGGGTCGAACTCGCAGTACTCGCCGCAGACGCCCTCGGGATCGCCGGGCATGCTCGGCGCGGTGAGAGATGTGGCGGGCACCTGGGAGCCGCCGAACACGGCGTCGTTGATGGCCTCGCGGTCGATGGCCATCGAGATCGCCTGGCGGACGCGGACGTCCGAGAAGCGCGGGTCGGAGAGGGTGAAGCCGAGGAAGTCGACGCCGGGGGCGTCGAGCTCGTAGACGCTGTCGCCGAAGTCGTTGCGCGCCTGTACGGCCTGGCCGGCCGCGATCGCCGCGATGTCGATGTCGCCGGCGAGCGCGTCGGTGTAGGCGGTGGCGGTGTCGAGGTACGGCACGAACGTCACGGCGTCGAGCGTGGGCGCGTCCCCGGCGTAGTCGTCGTAGGCGACGGCCTCGATCGGGTCGGATTCGCTCCAGCCGTCGGTGAGCTCGAACGGTCCGTTGCCGACGGGCGCCTCTTCCCAGGCCGCCAGGTCATCCAGCGCTTCGGAGGGCAGCGGGTACAGGCCGGTCTGGCCGATGCCGAGCTGCAGCGGGTACTGGCGGTCGGGAGCGGACAGCTCGACCGTGAAGGTGCGGTCGTCGACGACCGAGAGCCCTGCCAGCTCGGTCGCGGTCGGCTCGCCCTCGGCGGGGTTCAGATCGGCGTACCCGGCGACGTTCGCCAGCTGCGGCCCGTTCACCCAGGCGTTGGGCCCGTATGCGGCGTAGTTCCAGGTGTCGACGTAGTCCTGTGCCGTGACCGGCTCGCCGTCGTGGAAGGTCCAGCCGTCGCGGAGGGTGATCGTCCAGGTCTGGGCGTCATCCGACTCGACCGACTCTGCTGCGACGAAGGAGACCTCGCCGTCCTCGTCGACCTGCGTGAGCGGAGCGAAGATCGTCTCCAGGATCACGTAGGAGCTGAACTGGTTGCCGGGGATCATCGAGTCCGGCTGCTCGACGGCGTACCGGATCGGGTCGGCGGAGTCGCCACCGCCGTCGTTCGCCTGGCCTGCCGAGCATCCTGCGAGTGCCAGCGCCGCCACCGCGGATCCAACTGCCACCAGTCGTGCCTTGCTGTGCATAACTCCTCCTTGAGCCACACCATCTGGAATCCGTCTCGGTGCGGCGGGGACGGGCTGCTCGGGTTCGCAGCCGTTTCCCAGCACGCTAGAGGGGATCCGGTTCAATCGTCAATGAACTTTCAGTGATTACTGAAAGTTGTAATAGGAGTGAAACACGAGCGACGCGCGAGCGCAATACCCAGTCCGCCCTCCGCGCACAGCGAGATTGCATTCCGCGGCCGATATCGCCGGAAATCCGGTGCGTCTCGTCCGCGGAATGCAATCTCGGAGAGGGGAGTGGGAGGAGGTCAGCCGCGGAGGGCCTCGCGGAACTTCACCCGCGCCCCCATCTTCAGCAGCGAGTTCTCGTAGATCTTCGCGCCGAGCATGATCACCAGCGCGCACGCGACGAGCATGATCGCCAGCGACGCCAGCGGCTCCCACCACTCCGCCTCGTTGAAGAACAGCCGGATCGGCATCCCGACCGGCGCCGAGAACGGCACGTACGAGAGCACCGTCATCACGACCGGGTTGTCGCCGAAGAAGATCACCAGGAAGTACGGGATCATCGTCAGATACATCACCGGGGTCAGCGTCGCGCCGACATCCTCCTGGCGCGAGACCATCGATCCCGCGGCCGCGAACATCGCCGCGAGCAGGATGAACCCGAACAGGAAGAACACCGCGAACCAGAGCACGGGGCCGCCGATTCCCGCGAGGAAGGACGTCTGGCCCGTGACGATCAGACCGATCGTGCCCACGGCCACCAGCAGCAGGATCTGCGAGATCGCGAGGATCGTGTTGCCGATCACCTTCCCGGCCAGCAGCACTCGTGCCGGGATCGTCGAGAGCAGAATCTCGATGACGCGGGTCTGCTTCTCCTCGACGACGCTGGTGGCGATCGGCGAGCCGAAGGTGATCGCGGCCATCATGAACACCAGTCCGAACGCGATGCCGAGCAGGTAACGCAGCGGTCCGCTCGCGGCATCCGGGCTGAGCAGCTCGACCTCCGGCGAAACCGACAGCGCCATCAGCAGACTCTGCGGCGCCTCCTCGTCGGCGATGATCACGAGCCCGGTAGTCGACGACGCATCGTCGATGACGGCCGCGTCGACTTCTCCGGATTCGACGAGAGCGGTCGCCTCGTCCCGGTCGGCGACCTCGGTGACGTCATAGCCGTCGAGTTCTGAAAGGGCGGATGCTGTCGCACCCGTCGCCGCGATCGGCGTCGAGCTGGGATTCGCCGAAGAGACGCCGGCCCAGATGACGCCGCCGAGAGCGATCAGCAGCAGGATGGCGGTGGAGATGAGATACGCCTTGCTGCGCAGCTTGGTGCTCAGCTCGCGCTCCGCGACGAGCCAGATCCCCTGGCCGGTCGAGACGGCGGTGGTCGACGACGCGTTCACTGGATGACCTCCTTGAAGATCTGGGCGAGGGTGGGATGCTGCGGACCGAACCGGCTGACGTCGCCGTCCTGCAGGGCGCGCCGGAGCACGCGCTGCGCCGTGGCGGGGTCGTCGACGTCGAACACGGCGCTGCCGCCCTCGAAGTCGACGACGGTGACGCCCTCTTCGTCTCGCAGCCAGCCGACGTCTGCGGAGCCGTCGAGCTCCCAGCGCGGGGCCGAGTACTGCTCGCGCAGCTGATCCCGGGGTCCTGCGGCGCGGATCGTCCCGCCCGCGATGATGACCAGGTCGTCGCACAGGCGCTCGACGACGTCGAGCTGGTGCGAAGAGAACAGCACGGAGGCGCCCTGTGATGCGCGCTCCTGGAGCACGCCGGCGACGGTATCGACGGCGATCGGGTCGAGGCCCGAGAACGGCTCGTCGAGGATGAGCACCTCCGGTTCGTGCACGAGGGATGCCGCGATCTGCGCCCGCTGCTGGTTGCCGAGCGACAGCGCCTCGATGTTGTCGTTCAGGCGCTCCTCGAGACCGAGCTCGGTGAGAAGCGCGGTGGCCTTGGCGGTGGCATCCGTCTTGGAGAATCCATGCAGCCGCGCGAAGTACACGACCTGTTCGAGCACCTTCATCTTCGGGTACAGGCCACGCTCCTCGGGCATGTACCCGAACTGGCGGCGGATGTCGCCGGTGAGCGCGGTGCCGCCGAGCGTGACCGAGCCGCCGTCGGAGGCGAGCAGGCCGAGGACGATCCGCATCGTGGTCGTCTTGCCCGCGCCGTTGCCGCCGACGAAGCCGGTGAGTCGGCCGGCGTGTACCGGGAAGGTGACGTCGTCGAGCACGCGCCGGGATCCGTAGCTCTTCGTGACGCCGTTCAGCTGCAGGGTTCCTGAAGTCACGTCGACTGTCTCCTTCGTTCTGTGCATCGCATGACTCCACGCTACGGAGCGGGCAGGGGGCGCGGCATCCCCCGTGCGGCGGATCTCGTGCATCCTCTCGTGGGCGGACCCGATCGATCCGTCAGCGGCGGACGGTGAGCAGCCAGCGCATCAGCAGACCCGCCAGCAGCGCCCAGAACGCGGCGCTGATTCCGGCGAACGAGAGACCGGATGCCGCGATGAGGAAGGTCACCACGGCAGGCAGTCGCTCACCGGCCTCCGCGACGGCCTGATGCACTGCCGAGCCGAGCGCGGCGAAGAGGGCGACGCCGGCGACCGCGGGGATCACCGCCTCCGGCGCCAGGGTGACCAGCGCGGACAAGGCCGCCGCGAAGACGCCGAGTACAAGGTACGACGCGCCGGTCGAGGCCCCGGCGATCCAGCGCCGTCTCGGGTTGGGATCCGCGTCGGGTGCGGCGGCCAGTGCCGCGCTGATCGCGGCGAGGTTGATGCCGTGTCCTCCGGCGGGAGCACTCAGCGCCGTCCCGATGCCGGTGACCAGCATCGCCGGTCGCCACGGCACTTCGTAGCCGAAGCTGCGCATGATCGCGATGCCCGGCACGTTCTGCGATGCCATCGTCACGACGAACAGCGGCAGGGCGATGCCGACGAGGGCCTCCACGGTGAAGACCGGTGCCGTCCATTCGAGCCGGGGAAGGAGCGTCGCAGCTTCCACCGTCGAGCCGCTGCGTATCCACTCGACGCCGACGACGATCGCCGCGGCGACGAAAGCGAGCGGCACGGCCCATCGCGGCGCCAGCCGTACGAAGACCAGCCAGGTCAGCAGCACCGGCAGCACGCCCCACGGGTTCACCGCGATCCCGGTGATCGGTGCCAGGCACAGCGGCAGCAGGATGCCGGCGAGCATCGCCTGCGCGATGGATGCTGGGATCCGCGCGATCAGCAGACCGAATCCGGGCCACGCTCCCGCGAGCAGAGTGAGGGCGGCCACCACGAGGAAGGCTCCTGTCGCCGCCGGCCAGCCGCCGTCGACCGCGCCCGTGGCGGCCAGCAGCGCCGCGCCCGGCGTCGACCAGGCCACCGTGATGGGCATGCGGTAGCGCCACGCCAGGATGATGCAGGAGATGCCCATCATCAGACTCAGCGCCAGCAGGCCGCTGGCCGCCTGAGCCGGCGTCGCCCCGACGGCGCCGAGTCCCGTGAGCACCACAGCGAAGGAGCTGGTGAACCCGACGAGGGCCGTCACGGCGCCGGCCAGGATCGGCCGTGACAACGGTGCGAGCGAGTCGGTCATAACGGTGAGGTTATCGGGTGACTCAGCCCGCTCTTACATTCATCGGAATAGAATCCGTCGGGTGGTCGTTGACACCCACAGAACATCCCCGGCTCGCCCCGAGCCCGAACAGAAGGAACTTCCTGTGACCCGCACCATCGGATACATCGTCGGCAGCATCTCCAGCACCTCCATCAACCGCCGCCTCGCGCGCGTGCTGCAGAACCTCGCTCCCGAGGGCACCGAGCTCGTCGAGATCGAGATCAAGGACCTGCCCTTCTACTCGCCCGACTTCGACGGGGACTTCCCGCAGATCGCCACCGACTTCAAGAAGGCCATCGCCGACGTCGACGGCGTCATCATCGTGACCCCCGAGTACAGCCGCTCCATCCCCGGCGTCCTGAAGAACGCCCTGGACTGGTCGACCCGTCCCTACGGCGAGATGTCGTTCTACGGCAAGCCGGTCGCCGTCATCGGCACCTCGGGCTCGGGCATCGCCACCGCCGCCGCCCAGCAGCACCTCCGCGCGATCCTCGGCCACTTCAGCGCCGTCACCATGGGCCAGCCCGAGGGCTTCATCCAGGACCGCCCGGGCCTGTTCACCGAGGACGGCCAGGTCACGGACGACTCGACCGCCGGCTTCCTGTCCGGCTACCTCGAGGCGTTCAACGGCCTCATCTCGCGCGTCCAGCACTCCGCGGAGCTCGTGAACGCGTAAGCAGCTCCCGCTCGATCGGATGCCCCGCGGCCGCGTGCTGCGGGGCATCCGTCGTCTCCGTCCCTGCTATGCCAGCCCGCCCCGCAGCGCCCGCACCACAGCCTGCACACGATCGCGCGCGCCGAGCTTCTGCAGAATCCGCGAGACGTGCGTCTTCACGGTCGCCTCGCCGATGTACAGCGTCGTCGCGATCTCCGCGTTGCTCATCGCCTCGGCCATGAGCGTCAACACCTCGGCCTCACGATCCGTCAGCGGATCCGAAAGTGCCGGCGGTGCGGATGCCGCCGCCGCACTCTGCGCGCCGGGCGCCCCCGCGGCATACCGTTGCACGACCCGCCGGGTCACCTCGGGCGCCAGCATCCCGTCGCCCGCGGCGAGCACCCGGACGGCTGCGACGAGATCCTCCGGGCTGCTGTTCTTGAGCAGGAACCCGCCGGCCCCGGCATACAGGGCGCTGAACAGGTAGTCGTCTCGATCGAACGTCGTCACGATCGCGATCGCCGCGTGCACGTCGGGATCGGCAACGATCCGGCGGGTCGCCTCGATCCCGTCCATGTCGGGCATCTGCACGTCCATGCTGATCACATCCGGTTTCAGTGCGGATGCCTGGGCCACCGCCTCGGCGCCCGTCGATGCTTCTCCGACCACCTCGATGTCGGGCTGGCTGTCGAGAATCGTGCGGAACCCGGCGCGCAGCATGGCGTGGTCGTCGACGAGGAGGACGCGGATCGGCGAGGTCATGCGATCGCTCCGGCGAGATCCGCCGATTCGCGGAGCGGGACCTGCGCGCGCACCCGCCAGCCGCCCTGTTCGCGCGGTGCGGACTCGAGCGTTCCGCCGGACGCGAGCACGCGCTCACGCATGCCCAGCTGGCCCATGCCGGGACGGGGCGCGAGCACGCGGCGGCCGGTGTTGACGACCTCGAGCTCCACGTCGTCGTCGGTGTAGCGCAGGCGCACATCGGCGGTGGCGGCGGTGCCCGCGTGTCGCCGGGCGTTCGTGAGCGACTCCTGCGCGATCCGGTACAGGTTCACCTGCACGACGGAGGGCACAGGCCGTTCATCGCCCACGACGGAGAACTCGGTCGGCAGCCCCGCCGCGTTCGACGCGTCGACGAGCGCCGCGATGTCGTCCAGTCCGACGGTCGACGGTGCCTCCTCACCCTCGGCGCCGGATGATCGCAGCGTCTCGAGCAGGTGTCTCAGCTCGCTGATCGCCTCCCGGGCCGACGTCTCAATGCCGCCGAGCAGCTCCTTCGACGTCGCGGCATCCTGATCGATCACCATCCGCGCGGCCCCCGCCTGCACGCCCATCACCGAGACGTGGTGGGCGACGACGTCGTGCAGCTCGCGGGCGATCCGCACCCGGTCGAGGGCGACGGCCTGGGCCGCGGTCACCTCGCGCTCGCGCTCGAGGTCGGCGGTGCGCTGCTCCAGTGCCTGGCGTTGCATGGCCGACTTCCAGGCGTGTTCGCCGAAGTAGTAGGCCCCCGCGAAATACAGCACGTTGATCAGCAGGTTCAGCAGCATGAAGGCAAGGTACGGCGACATCGCGCCGGCGATGATGTCCTCTTCGCGAGCGGTGTCGATGGCGTCGCGGTACATCGTCACGAGCAGCCAGATGAACATCCCGGCGATGATCGCCACGCGGACGAGCATCGCCGCGCGACGGTTCGCCATCCACGCGCCCATCGTGTACAGCGAGATGAAGACGGCGATGTTGCCCGCGTAGATCTCCGGCAGATGCAGCGTGACCGACACGAAATAGGCGACCGATACGACGACCGCGACGGGCGCCGGCCACGCGCGTCGGAACGCCAGCGGTGCTGAGATGACGGCAAGATACACCAGCGCCTGCCAGAGCGGCGCCTGCTCGTCGCCGTAGATCTCGGAGATCGCAGAGAGCGCGGCGCTGATCACGCCGGTCAGGAACACGACCACGGCCAGCAGCACGTCGGCCTGACGCTGACGCGGCGTCAGCGTGCGGGAAGTAGCGGACATGTCTCAACGGTACGGGGGCGCGGATGCCGCGGCATCCGCCCTGCGGGGGACACGGGCGCGACCCATCGACAATCGTCCGCGACGGGAGGACCCTTGAGCCAAAGGTCTCACGACAAGGGAGTCAGCATGTCCACCCAGATCTTCGTCAATCTGCCCACCACCGATCTCGAGCGGAGCAAGGAGTTCTATCGAGCGCTCGGGTGCGAGATCAATCCGCTGTTCACCGATGAGAACGCCGCCTGCGTCGTGTGGAGCGAGGACGTGTTCTTCATGGTGCTCACCCGGGAGTTCTTCGCGACGTTCACCGACAAGCCGATCGTCGACCCGAACGCCCAGCTGCAGACCTCGGTCTCGTTCGCGATGGGCTCGCGCGAAGAGGTCGACGCGATCATGGCGAAGGGGCTCGCCGCCGGTGGCGCAGAACCCATAGAGGCGCAGGATCACGGGTTCATGTACTCCCGCGACCTCGACGACCCCGACGGAAACTCGCTCGGATTCCTGTTCATGGAGCCCCAGGCCGCCTCTGAGGGCCCCGAGGCGTACATGGAGGGTAGGGAGGAATCGTGACCGGACGCATCATCATCGATCTGTTCACCACGCTGGACGGCGTCGCGCAGGCACCGGGCGGGCCGGAGGAGGACGAATCGGGGGCCTTCCCGTTCGGCGGCTGGCAGGCGCCGCTGGAGAGCGAGGCCGTCGGTCGCAGCGTCATGGAGGGGATGTCGACACTCGACGCGCTGCTGCTCGGACGCCGCACCTACGACATCTTCGCCGGTTACTGGCCGCAGCACACGACCGGCCCCGAGGGGGCGATCGGACAGCTCTTCGACCGGGTGCCGAAGTACGTGGCGTCCCGCAACGCCGACATCGAGCTGCAGTGGCAGGGGAGTTCGCGAGTCGGCGCGGACCTGGTATCCGAGGTCGCACGTCTGCGCTCGCAGCACGAGGATGTCCACGTGATCGGCAGCATCGACTTGGTGCAGACGCTGTTCGCCGAGCAACTCTTCGACGTGCTGCAGCTGTGGGTCTATCCGCTCGTGCTCGGCCGGGGGAAGAAGGTGTTCCCCGATGGCGCCGCCCCGTCGAACCTAGCGCTGCTCAGCGCCGAGACCGGAGATGGCGGCATCCTCGCGGTGCGCTACGCCCCGCTGCCAGGGCCGGTGCGCACCGGAGTCATGGGCTCCTGACGCGTCAGGCGAAGATCATCGGCATGTCGTCATCGTCGTCGGCGGTGCCGAAGTCGAGGTCGACGACCACCGGGACGTGATCGCTGGGCTGCTCGCCCTTGCGCTCGTTGCGGTGGATGGATGCTCCGGTGACGGCATCCGCCAGCGCGCGCGACCCGAGGATGAAGTCGATGCGGATCCCCTCGTTGCGGGGGAACTTCAGGCGCTGGTAGTCCCAGTACGTGAACCCCTCGGGGATGAGTGGACGCACGACGTCGGTCACACCGGCATCCTTCAGTGCGAAGAAGGCGGCGCGCTCCTGCGGCGACACGTGCGTCGAGACGCCCTCGACGATCGCCGGGTCACCGTTGTCCTCGGGGAGCGGAATGATGTTGAAGTCGCCGACCAGCGCGAGGGGCCGGTCGGGCTTCGCCTGCAGTTCGGCGGCCGTCGCCTTGCGCAGCTCGTCGAGCCAGTGCAGCTTGTAGGCGTAGTGCGGGTCATCCAACGAGCGCCCGTTGGGCACGTACAGGCTCCACACCTTGACGCCGTCGATCGTCGCTCCGATCGCGCGGGCCTCGAGCGGAGCATCCGGACCCTCATGACCCTTCGCGAAGCCCGGCATCCCGGCGAACGACGTCTCGACATCGGTGATCGGCAGGCGGCTGGCGATCGCGACGCCGTTCCACTGATTCAGGCCGTGCGCCTCGACGTGGTAGCCCGCCTCCTCGAACGGTGCGTACGGGAACTGCTCGGGCTTGCACTTGATCTCCTGCAGTGCGAGCACGTCGATGTCCTCGCGGACCGCGAAGTCGACGGCTCGCGAGACGCGGGTGCGAATCGAGTTGATGTTCCAGGTGGCCAGACGCATGCATCCAGCCTACGGGCGCGGTCGGACAGTCAGCGCTCGCCCCGAGGCCGCACGCGGATCCAGCGTTAACGAGAAGTTCACGCGGGATGGTCTGAATGTCCACAATCAAATGTCAGCATGGACGCATCGTCCGAAGGGCAGCCGGAGCGCCGGAGAGCCACCCGCAGAGCAGGAGCACAGTGACCGTCACCATCGTCCTCGACTTCGACGGAACCATCGCGCTGGGCGCCGGTCCCCTCGAGGCCTTCGCCCGGGCCGTCGCCTCCGCCGCCTCCGACACCGCCTTCGCGGACCGCGCCATCGCCGCCGTCGCGGCCTTCGAGCGCGGCGAGAGCGAAGCGCGCGACGGCTACGACGTCGTCAGCACGCTCGCGGCGCAGCAGGGCGTCACGGCCGACGCCCTCGAGGCCGCCTATCAGTCGTCGCGGGCGCTGCTCGGGTCCGAGCACGCGGCGATCGCCCCTCCCCGAGGACTCGCCGACTTCCTCACCAAGATCGGCGCCGACGCCCGGGTCGTTCTCGCGACGAACGCGCCCGGTGCCGGCATCCGCCCGGTGCTCGAGGGATGGCACGTCGCCGACCTGTTCGACGCGATGCACTTCACCGTCGGCAAGCCGGACGGGCTGGTTCCCATCATTCGCGCCGCCGTCGCCGAAGGACCGGTCCTTTCCGTCGGCGACATCTTCGAGTTCGACCTCGCCCCTGCGGCGCAGCTCGGAGCGGCGACGGCGCTCGTCGGCGCCACCGCAGAACGATCCCCGGCCGCTGTGACGATGCGCGGCCGCACCATCGCCGACCTGTACGGCGACATCGAAGCCTGGGCCGCGGTCGCGGCATCCAGTACCCCCACCGGCACCACCCTCACCGAAAGGCACGATCCGCATGGGTAAGTCCCTGCTCACCACGGGCATCGCCGCAACCGCCGTACTCACCCTCGTCGGCTGCAGCAGCAGCCCGTCCGAGGGCGACACGGCGGACGAAGCGACCGAATGGCCCTCGTCCATCACCCTGTCGCTCGTCCCGTCGGTCGAAGGCGAGGACCTCGCTCAGGCCCTCGATCCGCTCACCGCCTACCTGTCGGAGAACCTCGACATCGAGGTGGAAGGCGTCGTGGCATCCGACTACGCGGCCACCGTCGAGGCGCTCGGCACCGATCAGGCGCAGGTCATCATCACCGACGCCGGCTCGCTCTACAACGCGATCGAGCGCTACGACGCCGAGCTGATCCTCCGCGACGTGCGCTTCGGAGCCACCTCGTACGCCGCCGTCGCGTACACGAACAACCCCGACAAGTACTGCGAGGGCGAGCCGGTCATGTCGACCTATGCCGCGAGCGGCATCGAGCTGTCCTCGTGCAACGGCATCGAGGAGGCCGGCGCGGAGTCGACCGGATCCGGACCCGCCGCCGTGGAGGCTCTCGGCGAGATCAACGACGGCACCAAGGTCGCCCTGCAGGCCGCGACCTCGCCCGCCGGCTACCAGTACCCGGTCGTCGCGATGCGCGAGCAGGGCGTCGACACGGATGCCATCACGCAGGTGCCGGTGGAGGGCAACAACAACGCCGTCCTCGCCGTCTACAACGGCGACGCCGAGGTGAGCTTCGGCTACTGGGACGCGCGTACGACGGTCGCCGAGGAGGCGCCCGACATCGCGGAGAAGGTCGTCGCGTTCGCCTACACGGAGATGATCCCCAACGGCGGCGTCGCGGTGACCTCGTCGCTGCCCGACGATCTCGTGGCCGAGCTGACCCAGCTGCTCGACGACTACGCGGACTCGTCCGAGGAGGCGGCATCCGTGATGTTCGATCTCGTGGGCCTGTCCGACTGGACGAGCGAGACCGCCGAGGACGAGATCACCCGCTATGGCGAGATCCTCGCCGAGTTCTCCAACTGATCCATCCCACCTGAGAGATCCGCTGGAATGCACGCTGATTCGCTCCGCGCGGAGGCCGGGACCCTGCTCCCGGCCTCCGCGTCGTGGTCGATCCGTCTCGACGACGTGTCGGTCACCTATCCCAACGGCACCCGCGCCCTCAGTGGCGTCTCGCTCGACATCGCCGCGGGTGAGATGGTGTCGATCGTCGGCCTGTCCGGTTCGGGCAAGTCGACGCTCATCCGCACGATCAACGGGCTCGTCCCCGCGACGTCGGGAACGGTCACCGTCGGTCCGCACACCGTGACCGGCATGCGCGGGCGCCGGTTGCGCGAGCTGCGCGGTCACATCGGCATGATCTTCCAGGGGTTCAACCTCGCAGACCGCGCGAACGTGTACCGCAACGTGCTCGTGGGCCGATTCGCGCACACGGCCACGTGGCGGACGCTGCTCGGGGTGACCAGCGCGCAGGACCGCGGGCTCGCGCTGCGCGCACTCGACGCGGTCGGGATGCTGGAGAAGGTGTGGAATCGCGCCGGCCAGCTCTCGGGCGGTCAGAAGCAGCGCGTCGCGATCGCCAGAGCCCTGACGCAGCAGCCGAGCGTCATGCTCGCCGACGAGCCGGTCGCGAGCCTCGACCCGCCCACCGCGCACGCCGTGATGCACGACCTCCGACGGGTCAATCGCGACGAGCAGCTCACCGTGCTCGTGAACATCCACCTGATGGATCTCGCGCGGCAGTACACCACCCGCATGATCGGGCTGCGTGCCGGCGAGGTCGTCTACGACGGGCCCGCAGGGGCCGCCACCGATCACGACTTCGAGCAGATCTACGGCCGACCGATCCAGCCGAGGGATGTGCTGGGCGCATGACGAGCCAGCCGCGGCCCCTCGTCGTTCCGGCCAAGCCCACCTCGCGGGTGCGCGCGACGCTCGTCGTCCTGGCGTTCGCCGCGTTCACCGTCGCCACCTGCATCCCGGCGATCGGCGGCATCGAACTCGACTTCGGTGCGCTCATCCGGAACTGGAGCAACGGCTCCGGGCTGCTGGCGCAGTTCCTCCAGCCCGATCTCGCGTTCCTGCCTCGCACGGTCGGACCGATGTTGGAGACGCTGCAGATGGCCGTCGTCGGCGCTGCGCTGGCAGCGGTCATCTCGGTTCCACTGACGCTGTGGGCGGCATCGCCGACGAACCCGCACGCGCCGACGCGGATCGCCGTGCGCACGATCATCAACGTCGTGCGGTCCGTTCCCGACCTCGTCTATGCGACCGTCCTCGTCGCCATGGTGGGTGTGGGCGCCCTTCCCGGGCTCATCACGCTGTTCCTGTTCGACCTCGGCATCATCGTCAAACTCGTCTCAGAGGCGATCGACTCCTCCGACCTGCCGGTCATCGAGGCGGGCCGGGCCGCGGGCGGGACGCAGACGCAGATCAACCGCCGCGTGGTCCTGCCGCAGACCTGGCCGCTGTTCGCAAACCAGTGGCTCTACACACTCGAGCTCAACGTGCGCATCTCCGCGATCCTCGGCATCGTCGGCGCCGGCGGCATCGGTCGACTGCTCGATGAGCGCCGCGCGTTCTACGCCTACGACGACGTCGCCGTGATCGTGCTGGAGATCCTCGTCGTGGTCGTGATCATCGAGATCTTCTCCAACCTCCTGCGGAGGCGTCTCGTATGAGCCTCCCGTCCTCCGCGCGCGCCATCGGACTGGATCTGCCGCGCCATCCGTCCCGCCTCGTTCCGACGGTCATCGCCGTCATCGTCGGCGTCGTGGTCCTCGGAGCCGCCGCCGCGCTCCCGATTCCGTGGGACGACCTCGGGTCGCTGCCCGGCCAGGTCGCGCACTACCTGGGGCTGATGTTCGCGGCCCCGAACTGGGAGATGCTCCCGCAGGCGCTGTTCGAGACGTGGCGCTCGATCTCGATGGCGTGGATCGGCGCGATCGGGTGCGTGATCGTGTCCATTCCGCTCGGGATGCTGGCGGCGACGGGCGTCGGACCGATCTGGGTCCGACTGCCGCTGCGCGGCCTGTTCGCGATCATCCGCGCCGTCCCCGAGGTGATCATCGCGTTGCTGCTGCTCACGGTCACCGGCCTGACGCCGTTCACCGGGGCGCTCGCATTGGCGATCGCCGGCATCGGCACGCAGGCCAAGTGGGTGTACGAGACGATCGAGTCTGTGCAGGAGGGGGCGTCGGAGGCGGTCAAGGCGGCCGGCGGCAACACGGCCGAGGTGACACGCTGGGCGCTGTGGCCTGCGGCGGCACCCGCGCTGCTGTCGTTCGCCCTGTACCGCTTCGAGATAAACATCCGCACCTCGGCGGTTCTGGGGCTCGTTGGCGCCGGCGGGATCGGCAGCATGCTCGCGAACTACACGAACTTCCGTCAGTGGGATACGGTCGGGATGCTGCTCATCGTGGTCGTGCTCGCGACCATGCTCATGGATGCCGTCTCGGGCGCCATCCGCCGGAGGATCATGCGCGGTCCGCGGGTGCGAGCGACCGCGACGCCGAGGGAGGAGCACACCGATGTGGCAAGGGTCAGTTGACGCACCGCCGACCACCCGCATCGCGATGCTCGCACCGTCGATGCAGCCCAGCGAGCGTCGCGTGGCCGAGGCGATCGCCGCCGATGCGGACGCGGCTATCGAGTGGACGGCGCAGGAGATCGCGGACACCGTGGGTGTCGGCCGGGCGACCGTGATCCGCACCGCGCAGACGCTCGGCTACGACGGCTACCCGCAGCTGCGGGTAGCGCTCGCCCGCGAACGGGCCACTGCCGCGCCGGTGCAGGAAGACTCCGCCGACCCGACGATGCTCGGAGCGCTGCGCGGTGCCGTCGACCGCTTCGCCGCCCGGCTCGCCCACACTGTCTCGGCGGTCACGGAGGAGACGCTGTCGGCGTTCGTGAACGAGCTCGATGTCTCGACGCGGCTCCTCGTCGCCGCGAACGGGCTGTCGGCACCGGTCGGCGCGGACCTCGCGATGCGACTGACCTCGGCGGGGCGCCCTGCGGAGTACGTGGCCGACACGCTCGGTCAGCAGATCACGGCGTCGCAGCTCGGGGCGGGATCCGCGTGCCTGGTCGTCTCGGGATCAGGCGTGAACCGCGCATCCATCGACGTCATCACGGCCGCGCGTGCGAGCGGCGCCCGGGTTCTGGCGATCACGTCGTTCCCGCGGTCGCCGGTGGCGGAGATCGCCGACACCGTGCTCGTCGTGGCTCCGATCAACGATTCGTTCCGCGACGAGCTGCTCTACACCTCGCGGGCGGCGCTGATGCTCGTCACGGAGTCCATCGTCGGGCTGCTCGTGCGCACGCGCGGGGAGAGCGCGACGGCGGCGCAGGTGGCCACGCTGTCGGTACTCGGCCACTCACTGACGGAATAGCCCTCAGCGCTCGGCCGGGTCCGCCGTCCCCATCAGGATGCCGCGAGCGATGGAGTGGAAATGCCGGTTGAAGCCGAGCACGGCCGGCGTGGAGCCTGGCGCGATCTCCAGAGCGTCGACGTCGAGCGCGTCGACGACGAAGAAGTAGCGGTGCACTCCGGTGCCCTCAGGCGGCGCGGCGCCGATGAAGCGCTCGGTGCGATTCTCGTTCGGCAGCACCGTGGCACCGGGCGGGAGCGCGGCGAGGTCGCCGATGCCGCTGGCGAGCGTCGTCGTGCCGGCCGGCAGGTTGTACGCCGCCCAGTGCCAGAAACCCGATCCGGTAGGAGCATCCGGATCGAAGCACGAGATCGCGATGCTCTTGGTTCCCGCCGGCGGCTGCGACCACTGCAGACCTGGCGACCGATCCTCACCGCCGCGCTTGGTCGCCCAGGCGAACAGCGGCAGCGGACCGCCGGGTTCGAAGTCGGGGCTGGTCAGCTCGAGCGGCGCGAAGTCGCGGAGCGTGGCCAATTCGGCATAGGGGTCGTACGAGAACATGAGCCTCCCTGCGTCGGTGTCCTGGCCACGTTAGGGCAATCTCCTATGCGGTCGAGTGGAAGCCGCGCCATACACTGGATGCCGTGACTCTCGACGCCGACCGCCGATCTCTGCTCGCCCTGATCAAGGACGAGGCGGTGTTCCACGGCGACTTCACCCTCTCGAGCGGCAAGAAGGCGACGTACTACGTCGACATGCGCAAGCTCACTCTCGACCACCGTGCCGCCCCCGCGATCGGCCGCATCATGCTCGACCTGATCGGTGACCTCGACGTCGTCGCGGTCGGCGGGCTCACCCTCGGCGCCGACCCGATCGCCAATTCGGTGATGCATGCGTCGGTCGCCACTGACCGTCCGCTGGACGCGTTCGTGGTGCGCAAGGAGCCCAAGGATCACGGCCGCGGCCGCCAGATCGAGGGTGCGGATGTCGCGGGCAAGCGCGTCGTCGTGCTGGAGGACACCTCCACCACCGGGCAATCCGCGCTCAAGGCCGTGGAGGCGCTGCGCCGCGAGGGCGCCGAGATCGTCGCTGTGGCCGTGATCGTCGATCGCAAGACCGGCGCCCAGGCCGCGATCGAGGCCGAGGGACTGCAGTGGCTCGCGGCGTTCGACCTCGACGACCTCGGACTCGACCCGCAGTGACCCGCTACGCGCTGGCCGTCGACGTCGGCGGTACGAAGCTCGAGGCGGCGCTCGTCACCGCCGACGGGGCCGTCGTCGACGGGTCTCGCAGCCGGCAGCCCACCGGTCGCGATGCGACGCCGTCCTCGATGGATGCCGCGATCCGCGCTGTCGTCGAGCACGCGCTCGCCGCGCTTCCCGTCGATGCCGAGTTCGCCGGTGCCGGGGTCGGCAGCGCAGGCCCCGTCGACCGTGACAGCGGCTCGATCCTCCCGGTCAACATGCCTCTCGCCCGCGGGTACGGACTGGCGGATGCTGTCCGCTCCGCGGCATCCGATGTTCTCGGCCGCGACGTCCGCACCGTCTTCGGACACGACGGCGGCGCGCTCGCGCTCGCCGAGTCCTGGCTTGGCGCGACGCGTGAGGCGCGCGCATCACTGTCGATCGTCGTCTCCACCGGCGTCGGCGGCGGATTCGTCGTCGGCGGTCAGTACGTCCCCGGGGCGTCGGGGAATGCCGGGCACCTCGGCCAGATGCGCCGTGAGGGCGGCCTGACGCTCGAGGAGATCGCATCCGGCCCGGCCAGCGCCTCGTGGGCGCAGTCGCAGGGCTGGACGGGAGCGACCGGCGAGGACCTGGCGCGGGATGCCGCAGCCGGTGACGCCGTCGCGCGCGCCGCGATCGAACGCTCTGCGCGTGCGGTGGGGGAGACCCTGGCGGATGCCGCGACCCTCGTCGACCTCGACATCATCGCGATCGGCGGCGGATTCTCCCGGGTGGCGGGCGACTACATCGACCTCGTGCAGCAGGCGCTGACGGCATCCGCCGCGCACGACTACTCGCGTGCGGCCCGCGTGGTGCGCTCGGGCCTCGGCGACGAGGGCCCGCTGATCGGAGCGGCTGCCTTCGTGCTGCGGTAGTCGGGCTGACACTTCGGGGGGACTCGGCGACGGATGTCGGATCACCTGCGGTGGATCGTCCGACATCTGTGCTGACGGCCCCCAGAGTGTCGCGCCGGACATCGTAGGCTCGAGTGATGCGCGTACTCGGTCTGCTCTCCGGCACCTCTCATGACGGGATCGACGTCACGGTCGTCGACTTCACGGAGAACGACGGGATGCTGCGCGGCGAGGTGCTGCACTCGGACAGCGTCCCGTACGCGCCGGAGCTGCGCGCGCGCCTGGTCGCGGCGCTCCCGCCCGCACCGACGACGCTCGCCGAGGTGTGCGAGCTCGACACCTTGATCGGGCAGGCATTTGCGGACGTGGCGCGGGATGCCGCAGCATCCGTCGGCGGCGTCGACGCGGTCTGCACGCACGGTCAGACCGTCTTCCACTGGGTCGAGGGCGATCACGCCCGCGGCACGCTGCAGATCGGTCAGCCGGCCTGGATCGCCGAGGCCGTCGGCGCTCCGGTCGTCTCGGACGTGCGGATCCGCGACATCACCGCAGGCGGCCACGGTGCGCCGCTCGTGTCGTTCCTCGACGAGCTACTGCTGCGCGGACGCGCCGGCATCTCGGCGGCGCTGAACCTCGGGGGCATCGCGAACATCACGATCGTCGGGGAGGGGCTCTCCGCCTACGACATCGGCCCGGCGAACGCACTCGTCGATGCGATCATCGCGGCGTACGGCCTCAACCCGCTCGGCTACGACGAGGACGCCCGCATCGCACGCGCGGGCTCGGTAGACGACGATCTGCTGCGTGCGCTGCTGGCCGACCCGTACTACGCCCTCGCCGCGCCGAAGAGCACGGGCAAGGAGCACTTCCACCTCGACTACGTGCGGTCTCAGGTGGCCGGTCTCGGACGCGACATCCCGGTCGCCGATCTGGTGCGAACGCTCACCGAGCTGACCGTCCGTACCGTGGCGCAGGACGTGCGGAATGCAGGAGTCGGGTTCCTCGCGGTGTCGGGCGGCGGATGTCACAACCCGCTGATCATGGACGGACTCCGCGCCGCACTTCCGGACACCGAGGTCGTCCTCGCCGATGAGCTCGGCGCGTCGGCCGATGCGAAGGAGGCGATCCTGTTCGCGCTCATCGGCTGGTGCACGATGCACGGGGTCGCCGCGGTCGTCCCCGGCGGAACCGGGGCGCGCGAGCCGCGCATCCTCGGCACGATCACGCCCGGCGCCGGCCCGCTGCGGATGCCGGATCCCGTCGCCGAGCTCCGCAGCCTCGTGCTCACCGCCCGCTGAGCCGCGGCATCCCGTCGGCTCAGCCGAGGCATCCCGTCGGCAGGTGGTCGAAGTTGTCGCGCGGAGTGCGCTCGAGCGGCACGAAGCGACACCTCCCGAGCCGATTGCGTCAGCCGTACGCGGGCAGGTGGTTCTTCGTGCCGCTCAAGCCACCACCGAGCGGCAGGAAGCGCCACCTCCCGCGCCGGCCAGCTGAGCGTTGCAGCGACCGCTCAGCGCTTGTCGTCGTCCCAGGGGCCTTCCCACCAGTTGCCCGAGTGGCCGTCGTCGCGTCCGCCGCGGCGGGATCGCACGAGCTGCCAGACGATGACCGTCAGCGTTGACAGTCCGATGAGGATCATCACGAGGAACAGCACGTCGCTCTGGTTCATGGGCGCTTCCCGTCCGCGGCATCCGCGACGATCTTCGCGATGCGGGCCGCCCTCGTCTCCGGTCGCTTCGCCGTCGCGATGTGCGTCAACCCGAACTTCTTCACCGACTTCGGGAAGGCGTCCCAGTTCGCGCGCGCTGCGGGGGCGGCATCCAGCGCTGCAGTGAGCTCGGGAGGCTCGATCCCGGCTTCGGGGCCGTCGAGCATCTCCCAGGTGCCGTTGGCCTTCGCGACCTCGATCGCGCGGATGCCGGCCGGCGCCAGCATCCCGTCCTTCTCGAGCTGAGCCAGTCGTGCCTTGTTTGTCGCAGCCCACCCGCTCGACGGACGCCGCGGCGAGAACCACTGCCCGTGGCCCTCCGGGAACGTGCGCACCGGCCCGTCGATCCATCCGAAGCACAGCGCCTGCCGAACGGAATCCTCGTACTCGAGCGACGAATCGCCTCCCGCGCCGCCGCGCACGTTCAGCACCCACACGCCTGCGGCCGTGGCGTGATGCGCTTCGAGCCAGGCGCGCCAGGACGCGGCATCCGCCAGCGTGATCCGCTCGCCGTCGTCGAGAACGCCCATCAGCTTCAGACCGTCTTGATGGTTCCGGTGATCGTGGGCAGCAGATCGGCGACGGAGTCGACGATCTCATCCGGCCGGAACGGGTACTTCGCGATCTCGCGCTGGTCGCTGATCCCGGTGAGCACGAGCACCGTGTGCAGGCCAGCCTCGATGCCGGCGACGATGTCGGTGTCCATGCGGTCGCCGATCATTCCGGTCTTCTTCGAGTGCGCGCCGATCTTGTTCAGGGCCGACCGGAACATCATCGGGTTCGGCTTGCCGACCACGTACGGCTCGCGTCCGGTCGCCTTCGTGATGAGCGCCGCGACCGCGCCGGTCGCGGGCAGCGGACCCTCGACGCTCGGGCCGGTGGCATCCGGGTTGGTGATGATGAAGCGCGCACCCCTGTTGATCAGGCGGATCGCCTTGGTGATCGCCTCGAACGAGTACGTGCGCGTCTCGCCGACCACGACGAAGTCGGGGTTCGTCTCGGTCATCACAAAACCTGCGTCGTGCAGGGCGGTGAGGATGCCGGCCTCGCCGATGACGAACGCCGAACCGCCCGGCACCTGCTGCTTGAGGAAGTCCGCCGTCGCCAGAGCCGAGGTCCAGATGCGCTCCTCGGGCACGCTCAGCCCGCTCGCGCGGAGACGCGCGGAAAGGTCGCGCGCGGTGAAGATCGAGTTGTTCGTCAGCACGAGATACGGGATGCCGTTCGCCTCCCACCCGGCGAGCATCTCGGATGCTCCGGGGATGGCGTCGTTCTCATGGACCAGCACGCCGTCCATGTCGGTGAGCCAGCATTCGATGTCATCGCGGTGTGCCATGTGCTCAGCCTATTGGTCGGCGCCGACCTCCACCGCGGATGCTACGCGCTGAGCCAGACGACGTCGGACGCGCCGTCCGGGAGGATGACGGGAGCGCCGTCGAGCTCGATGCCGTCGGCGGTCACGCGCACCTCGGATGAGACCGCCAGACCGAGCGCGTCGAGCGCACGCAGCAGCTCCGGGTCGACGTCGCTCACCCTCAGCACGCGACCCCGATGACCCGCCGCCGCGGCGGCGAGCAGCACGAACGGTTCGCGCTCGACCTCGCCGTCGGCATCCGGGATCGCGTCGCCATGCGGGTCGAAACGAGGGTGGCCGAGGCGGGCGTCGATGCCCGCCAGAAGCCGGTCACTGATGGTGTGCTCGAGGATCTCGGCCTCGTCGTGCACCTCGTCCCACGCGTAGCCGAACTCCCGCACCAGCCAGGTCTCGATCAGCCGGTGCCGGCGGACCATCGCGAGCGCCCGCGCCTCACCCTCGGCCGTCAGCCGCACCGCGCCGTACGGCACGTGCGAGACGAGGCCGGCGGCAGCGAGCTTCTTGACCATTTCGGTCACGCTCGACGGCGCGATGCCGAGCTTGCCGGCGAGAACCGACGGGGTGATCGGGGCGTCCTGCCACTCGGTGTGCGCGTACACCGTCTTCAGATAGTCGTCAGCTGCGGGGGATGCCACGGCTCCAGACTACGCGGGGCGGCCGGCGGCGACCGGCCCGGCTACGCTGACACAGTGACCGAGACCCCCGAGCGCAGCACTCACGGACTGGGACCCTGGGAGGGCGAATGGCCCGTCGGTGACCAGTACGACCCCGAGCTGCTCGAGCACGGGGACACCCGCAACGTCATCGATCGGTACCGCTACTGGCGCATGGACGCGATCGTCGCCGACCTCGACACCAAGCGGCATCCGTTCCACGTCGCGATCGAGAACTGGCAGCACGACATGAACATCGGGTCGATCGTGCGCAGCGCCAACGCGTTCCTCGCCGACACCGTCCACATCATCGGCCGTCGCCGGTGGAACAGACGCGGTGCCATGGTCACCGACCGCTATCAGCACATCGTCCACCATGAGGACGTCGCCTCGTTCGCCGCGTGGGCCGCAGCGGAAGGCATCCCGATCATCGCAGTGGACAACGTCGATGGCGCCGTCCCTGTCGACAAGGCCGATCTGCCGGAGCGGTGCGTGCTGCTGTTCGGGCAGGAGGGGCCGGGGCTCACCGATGAGGCGATCGCTGCGGCATCCGGGCATATCGAGATCACCCAGTACGGGTCGACCAGGTCGATCAACGCGAGCGCAGCGGGCGCCGTGATCATGTACGAGTGGTGCCGGCGGTACGCGGGCTGAATCACCCGCACGGGCGATTTCCCGGGCGAGCCGCCTGTGACACGATGGGCGCGTGCCTGAGACGAGGAGCGCGGCCGGCGGCGGATGGCGGAGCATCGGCCGCCCCGACGTGCTGCTCGCCGCGGCGCTGACGATCGTGCTGCTCCCGTCGAGCCTCCTCGCTCTCGTGCAGGGGGAGCGGCCGGCGGGCACGCCGCTCGTTCTCACGCTCACGCTGCTGTTCGCCGTGCTGCACGCGCTGTCGTTCGTGGCGGTACGGTTACCGCTGGCGGCATTCGCCGTTGCGAGCGGCGTCATGGTCGCGCTCGCCGTCCTGCCCGGTGCGGACGGCGTCCCGGCCGCGATGTATCCGTCGTCCGCGGCGTACCTGCTCTGCCTCGCCCAGGTCGTCATCCAGCGCAGTCGACTGCTCGGCCTCGGCGCGCTCGCAGTCGGCGTGCTCGGCGCGGTCATCATCACGGTGCGGGCGATGGCCGGCTTCGAACCGCAGGTGGTGTGGGGCATGCTCGTCGGCCTGATCGCCCTCGTCTGCGTCGCGTGGGTGATCGGGATGCTGCAGTTACTGCGCCGCCAGCATGCGGATGATCGCGACCGGGCGCGCGTGCAGCAGGCGATCGCCGAGGAACGGATGCGTATCAATCGCGATCTGCACGATGTGGTCGCCCACTCGATGACGGTGATGATCGCGCAGGCCGAGGTCGGCCGTGCGTATGTGCGCGATGACCCCGAGGCGAGTGCACGGGCGATGTCTGTGGTCGTCGACACGGGGCGTGACGCCCTGCGTGGGATGCGCGGCATAGTGGGAGTGGAGGCGGATGCTCCGCGAGAGCCGGTTCCTGAGATCGATGTGATCTCCGCCGATGTCGAGGGTGTCCGCAGCATCGAGACCGCAGCGGCGTTCGTCGAGGAGGGGAAGCGCGGAGAGCTCGACGCCGCGGCGCGAATCGCCCTGCGTCACGCGGTTCGCGAGGCGCTCACCAACGCGATCCGGCACACGGCGGCGCCGCGGCGCATCGAGGTACGGATGCAGTGGTCTCCCGAACACGTCGAGACCACCGTGATCGACGATGGTGGGGCCGGCGCGGGCGACGAGAGCCCTGGCGCAGGGATCGGACTCATCGGCATGGCAGAGCGGGTGCGCAGCGTCGGCGGGACGACCACAGCGCTGCCGGCCGAACCGGCCGGATGGATCGTGCGGATCGAGCTGCCACGAATTCATGCCGACACGCGAATGGACGGAACGACATGAGTGTCCGTGTGCTGCTGGCCGACGATCAGGCCCTTTTCCGCGAGGCGGTGGGGGCCATGCTCGCACGTGACGCGCGCCTCGAGATCGTCGGATCCGTCGCCTCGGGTGACGAAGCGATCGCGTTCGTCCGCGCCCACACCGTCGACGTCGTCCTCATGGACATCAGGATGCCGGGAACCGACGGCATCGCGGCGACGAGACAGGTGCTTCGGCTTCGATCGCAGACGCGGGTGCTGGTACTGACCACTTTCGACCTCGACGAGTACGTGTTCGGGGCGGTGCGCGAGGGCGCCAGCGGGTTCCTGACGAAGGACGCCACGCCGCAGGCGCTCGCCGACGCGATCGTGGCCGTCGCCGCGGGGGAGTCCGTCATGTCAGCGAGGGCGACGCAGGCGCTGCTCGGGTTCGTGCGAGAAGGGGCCCCTGCTGCGGATGTGGGCGGGGCGCTCGATGTGCTCAGCCCCCGCGAGCAGGAGGTCGCACGGATGCTCGCGACCGGAGCATCCAACGACGTCATCGCACGGCGATTGTTCCTGTCGGAGAACACCGTGAAGACGCACGTGAAGGCGGTGCTCGCGAAGCTCGGCCTGCCCGACCGCATCCATGTCGTCATCTGGGCGTACGAGCGCGGAGTCCTGCGTCCGCAGGCGTGATCCTGCCGACCAATGGATACTCACTCGTGCGGGTGAGGGAGACCACCACCGAGGGCGATGCCGGGGCACGGGGCCTGTTCATACCGTGGAAGGCATGAACACAAGAAAACGACTCACCCTGAGTCTCGTCATCGTCTTCAGCTCAGCGCTGCTGGCCGTGGTCAGCGCACTTCGGATGGTCGCTCCCGCCGTGCTCGACGGGCTGGACACGCTCGGGCCGGGCCTCGCGGAACGTGTGCTCCCCGACGCCGTCTGCGCGGCGATCGGTCTCGCCGCGGGTCTCAGCGGCGTGGTCATCGGCCTGCTCTCCCGGAGAGCGTCATCGTCACCGATGCTTCGGTCGGCCGCGATCGTCGTGACCGCGGTCACGATTCCACTCATACCGGGCGGCATGATTCCCGTCGCCGGATACACGTTCGCGATGGTCGTGATCGTCGGAGTCGTGGTCCTTGCCGCGCTGCTCGTGCGGCGGCACCTGTGGTGGGGGCTGGCGGCGATCGCCGTTCTCGTCGGTATCTTGACCTGGGCGGTCGTCCGTCTGCACGGAGCGGAGCTGGCCGGCACGTTCCTCGCCTCCCTCGTGACAATACTTCCGGGTGCGCTGCTGGCTGCCGCACACCTGATCCTGGTCGTCGCACTGATCGCGTGGGTGCTTGCGGGTTCGGGCGAGCGTCGAGGCGTCACCGCGTCGTGGGTGCTGCGCCACCGCACACCCATCACGATCGTGGCAGCGTGCTGTGCGCTGCCGTACACGGTCGCACGGGCGAGCTGGCTGACGCCATGGCCACTGCTGGCGCCGAGCGACGTGAACCTCGCTGACTTGCCGATGGTGCTGCTCACCGGGCTCAGCCTCGGCGCGGCCATGCTCGCCGGCGGTGTCCTGACGCTCGGGCTCATCCTGCCATGGGGGCGGCACTTCCCGCGATGGATGGGCGGACTCGGCGGGCGCGCAGTGCCGGTGCCTCTCGCCGTCGTGCCGGCATCCATCGTCGCGGCACTGTTCACGGTCGGGGGTGCCGATCTGGTGCTGTCGGTGCTCGATGGAGAGATCGGTGACGGCAGTCTCGCGCAGATCCTCGAGCTCGCGCTCGTCTTCCCGTTCTGGCTGTGGGGTCCGCTGCTGGGGCTGGCCGCCTGGGGCTACGTGATGGACCGGCGGGACGCCTCAGTCCCGGATCAGTTCACGCGGCCTGAGACCGCGAGTTCTGAACCGGTCGTGACGCGCAGATCGTGAATGCGGACGGAGGTCGCGCCTCCCTCGGCGCCGATCACGCCGTTCAGGTCGTAGGGCTTGCCGACGATCTCGCGGATGGGCTTGCGTGCGAACCGCAGCGCCACCGCGACGAGGGGATTGCGACTGCCGAGCGTGAACTCGTGCACGGTGATCACGGCATCCCGGCTGATCTGGACACGGGCGTTCGCGCGGGCCGACGCGACGAGCAGCTTCCATCGCCCTCCGGCGTATGCCGTGACCTGGATGCCGTCGCTTCCGTCGCTCGCGGCATCGAGCTTCACGCGGCCGAGGCGGACGCCGATCTCAGCCAGGGCCGGGCGCAGGAGCGAGGTGGCCAGCGGAACGAGATCCTTGGTCCTGATCGAAGCGGAGAAGGTTCCGCGCGCCGGGCCCACGTCGTCCGGGATTGTGAGCGAGTGGATGCTCTCGGCATGTCTCGGATCAGCGGGCTCCGCGAACGTCTGCCAGAGGATCGGCAGGTCGAATGCCTGCACGTCGATGTTCACGTCGGTCCGCTCGATGCGGATCGGCGCGGCTCGAACCCGGAGCTCTCGCAGTGTTCCGGGCTCTTCGTGGATCGGGTGTGGCTCGTGGCGATCGGCCGCTGCTTCGTCGCGCGCGGCGAGGTCGGGCGATGCGCGCCAGTCGAACTCGAGGCGCACTCGTGTGGCATCGAAGGCGAGGTGCCGCAGGTCGGTGCCTTCGAGATCGGCTGTAATCTTGACGTCGTCGAGTCCCTTGACGGTTGCCCCGCGGGAGTCGGCGAGGTCCGCGTGCAGGGTCGCCCGCAGCCAGCGCAGGACGGTCGCCGAGTCGCCAGGCCAGGATGTCGTCATGGTGACCATCTTGTCGCACGGGTCGAGCGGCTCAGTCCCGCTGGAAGGCGCGAACTTCGACGCGGACAGCAGCGCGCTACGCGTCCTGCCGCAGCCACCCGCCGGTCTTGACGCGCCATCCGAGGGTCGCGAACCGGGCGAGCAGATACACGCCGAAGAACGCGACGGCGAGCCAGGTGACTCCGGCGGTGCCGTCCACGCCGACCAGCGCGATGATCAGCAGCGTCGGGAGGAACGGCACGAGATTCAGCCCGCCCGCGATCGCCAGGTACCGCACATCGCCCGACCCCATCAGCACCCCGTCGAGCACGAACACGATGCCGGCGATCGGTTGCGCGACGGCGAGAACGATGAGTGCCGGCTGGATTAGCGCGGCAAGTGCGGGATCGCCGGTGAATACGAGGCCGATGACGCCGGAGAGTGCCCCGATCACGACGCCGACGATCACGCCGAACCAGGCGCCCCACGCGACGGTCCGCGCGAGCACGTGCTTGACGCCGGCGATGTCGCCTGCGCCCAGGCCCTTGCCGATGAGCGCCTGCGCGGCGATGGCGAGAGCATCCAGCGCGAATGCCGCGGCCGAGAAGATCGTGAACACGACCTGCCAGCCGGCGAGTTCCTCTGTTCCGATGCCGGTCGCTATGCCGACCGTGATCAGCAGGGCCGCGCGCAGGCTCACAGTGCGCAGGAACAACCACCCGCCGGAGCGTGCCGATCCGCGTACGCCGTCGCGCTGCGGCCGCACCGATGCCGCGTGCTTGCGGGCCAGCCGCCCGACGATGATCACGTAGGCGGCGACCATGCCCCACTGCGCGGTGATCGTGCCTGCGGCCGACCCGGCGATGCCCCACCCGAAGCCGTAGATGAATACAACGTTCAGCAGCGCGTTCGCGCCGAACCCGAGCCCCGCGATCCACAGCGGTGTCACGGTGTCCTGCATGCCGCGCAGCAGACCGGTCGCGGCGAACACGATGAGCATGGCGGGCAGGCCCCACATGCTGATCATCAGGTACGTGTCAGCCTGCTCTGCGACCTCAGCGGGCGCGCCGAACAACGACACCAGCCACCCCGACGACATCGCTCCGACGACGGCGAGCACGGCGCCGAGTCCCAGCGCGAGCCACATTCCGTCGATGCCGACCGAGACGGCATCCTTGTGGTCGCCGGCCCCGAACCGCCGAGCGACGGCGGGCGTGGTCGAGTACGCGAGGAAGATCATCAGGCCGACGATCGTCTGCAGCACCGCGCTCGCGATGCCGAGTCCCGCGAGCGGCACCGTGCCGAGATGGCCGACGAGGGCGGCATCCACCATCAGGAAGGCGGGCTCTGCGACCAGCGCGCCGAGCGCCGGGACCGCGAGGCGCAGGATCTCCCGATTCAGGGTCACGGGGCGCGCGGTCATCACTCGAGCCTATGGCGTGCCGGCGGGGCCGGCGTGCGGTGATGCCGGATGCTTTCGGTCGGTCTCGTGTGCCGGAGAAGCGACCGAAACATCCCGCATGGGCCGAGCCCGGCGTCGAGCCGGCGCGTAGGCTGGGCGCACCGGCATCCGGAGGTGGACTATGACTGATCCCCGAGACGCCGCGGCCCGCTATCGGGCGCGGCAGGACGGCGAGCCGGATGCCGAGAACGAACAGGCTCCGACGCAGCTCACCGCCGAGAACAAGCACCAGTTCGTCGAGACCGCGATTCAGATAGCCATCCGCCGCGGCGAGTTCGACGATCTGCCCGGCGCGGGCAAGCCGCTGGAGAATCTCGGCACGCACCACGACCCGGACTGGTGGATCCGCCGCAAGATCGAGACCGAGAACATCACCGGGCTCGGCCCGCCCGCGATCCTGCTGCGCACCGAGGACCGCGAGCTCGACGCCAACCTCGACCGGCTCGGACGGGAGAGCGACGTCGGCGAGGTGCTCGAGGATTTCAATCGCCGCGTGATCGCCGCCCGCCGCCAGCTGATGGGCGGACCGCCGGTGGTCACCAGGACGCGAGACGTGGATGCCGAGATCACCGCGTGGCGGGAGCGGCGCGCAGCACGCATCGCCGAGGCGCCCGCGGAAACCGAGCCGCCGCCTCGGCGCCGCCTCTTCCGCCGCCGCGGCTAAGCGCCCCGCTGCCCAGGCTGTATGAGTTGTGCCGGTTCTGCCGCGGGCGCAACCGACGCAAAGCATCCCGCATCGTGGGCCGGCGGCCCGACCCGCGCATAGGCTGGCGTCATGACTGATGTTCTTCCCGCCGGTCTTTCGACCGAAGAGTTCAGCTCCGACATCCGCCCCCAGGACGACCTGTACCGTCACGTCAACGGCGCCTGGCTCGAGCGCACCGAGATCCCCGGTGACAAGGCACGCTGGGGCTCCTTCCACCTGCTGGCCGAGCAGGCCGAGAAGGACGTGCGCACGATCATCGAGGAATCCCAGGATGCCGATGCCGGCACCCTCGAGCGCAAGATCGGCGACCTCTTCACCAGCTTCATGGACACCGAGCGCATCGACGCCGCCGGCATCGAGCCGCTGCGGGCCACCCTCGCCGAGATCGACGCCATCGACGGCATCCCGGCCCTGCTCGCGGTGGCCGGCGCCTACGAAAGAGACGGACGCGCGCACCTGATCGGCCTGTACATCGACGGCGACCCCGGTGACCCGGAGCGCTACGTTCCCGTCCTCGTGCAGTCCGGCCTCTCGCTGCCCGACGAGAGCTACTACCGCCTCGACAACTTCGCGGACACCCGCGCCGCGTACCGCGCCCACCTCGAGCGTCTGCTCGGGCTCGCCGGAGTCGCAGACGCCGCAGGCGACGCCGAGCGCGCCTTCGCGCTCGAGACCGAGATCGCCTCGCACCACTGGGACAACGTCGCCAGCCGCGACGCCGTCAAGACCTACAACCTCAAGGCATGGGACGACTTCCAGGCGCTCATCGGCGTCGATCTCGCACCGTGGCGGGATGGCGTCGGCCCCACGAATCCGGATGCCTTCGCCGAGGTCGTCGTCAGCCAGCCGAGCGCATTCGAGGGCCTCGGCGCGCTGTTCACCGCCGAGCGCCTCGACGACTGGAAGGCGTGGTTGCGCACCCAGGTCGTGCATGCCGCCGCACCGTTCCTCACCGACGACATCGTGCAGGAGAACTTCTCGTTCTACGGCACCGAGCTCACCGGCGTTCCGACCATCCGCGAGCGCTGGAAGCGCGGCGTCTCGATCACCGAGGGCGCTCTGGGGGAGGCGATCGGCAAGGTCTACGTCGAGCGGCACTACCCGCCCACGGCGAAGGCCGCAATGGACGAGCTCGTCGCCAACCTCATCGAGGCGTATCGGCAGAGCATCAAGACCCTGGAGTGGATGAGCCCGGAGACCCGTGAGCGCGCGCTCGCCAAGCTCGACGCGTTCACCCCGAAGATCGGTCATCCCGAGGAGTGGCGCGACTACTCGACCCTCGAGATCGATCCCGCGGACATCTTCGGCAACGTGCGCCGAGCGAACATCTTCGAGCACGACCGCAACGTCGACAAGGTCGGCGGTCCCATCGACCGCAACGAGTGGCACATGCCGCCGCAGATGGTCAACGCCTACTACAACCCGTCGATGAACGAGATCGTGTTCCCCGCCGCGATCCTGCAGCACCCGTTCTTCGACGCAGGCCGTGATGCCGCGGCGAACTACGGCGGCATCGGCGCGGTCATCGGGCACGAGATCGGGCACGGCTTCGACGACCAGGGCAGTCGATACGACGGCACGGGCAAGCTCGACGACTGGTGGACGGACGCCGACCGCTCGGCGTTCGAGGAGCGCACGAAGGCGCTCATCGCCCAGTACGACGCCCTCGTACCCCAGGGCCTCGCTGACGAGAATCACGTCAACGGCGCCCTGACGATCGGCGAGAACATCGGCGACCTGGGCGGCCTCGGCATCGCGCTGAAGGCGTACGAGCTGTCGCTGCGGTCCAACCCCTCGGTCCCTGAGCCTGTCGAAGGGCCGGTGATCGACGGCCTCACCGGTGTGCAGCGGCTGCTGCTGAGCTGGGCGCAGGTGTGGCAGCAGAAGAGCCGCGACGCCGAGACGATCCGCCTCCTGACGATCGACCCGCACTCGCCGAACGAGTTCCGCTGCAACCAGATCGTCCGCAACATCGACGCGTTCTACGAGGCGTTCGGGGTGACCGAAGACGACGCGCTGCACCTGCCGAGCGACCAGCGCGTGACGATCTGGTGACCGTTACCGCCAATCCTTGACCCGGCGTCGGTAGGCGGGGTTACGATGGCCAGTGCCGCCGGTGGCACTGGCCATCGGCGTCTCCCCCACCTTCTTGGAAGGAACTCGCGTGGGCACTCCCCCCGAGCCTGCGATGATGCGCAGATCGCAGCGCAGCAGCCGTCGACTGCCGCGCCGAGCCGCCGTGGGGCGACGTTCCTTCGTGGCGACCATGCGCGCGCTGGAGGAGCTGGCGGATGCCGGCGCACAGGTCTCGGTGCACGTCATCGACCTCGACACCGGATCACAGGTCCTCGCCGGTGACGATCACGTCACGCTCCCCGTCGCCGGGCTCGGCGTCGTGCCACTGCTGATCGAGGTGGCCGCGGGATTCGAGTCCGGCACGCTGGACCCACTCGAGATCGTCGATCGGGCATCGACGGATGCCGTCACGACCTCCGGGATCTGGCGGAGCCTGCGCGCACCGGCGCTGCCGCTCAGCGACCTCGCCGTACTGGCCGCAGCGGTCGGCGACCCGCTCGCCGTCAACATCCTGCTGGAGCAGGTCGGACTCGACCGCGTCCGTCAGCGCATCGAGGCCCTAGGGCTCAAGCACACCGCTGTGCTCGACCAGTTCCGCGACATGCGCGGCCCGGATGACGCTCCGCACGTCGCCGTGGGCACGGCCCGCGAGCTGGCCGTCCTCTTCTCGGCGCTGGTGAACTCCAAGGCCGTGGATGCCGCGGTGAGCGCGCAGGTTTCGGAGTGGCTGAGCCTCAATCACGATCTGAGTCTGGTGGCGGCATCCACTGGTCTCGATCCGTTCGCGCACGACCACGACGCCCATGGACTGCTGTTCATCAACAAGACGGGACAGGACCGCGGTGTGCGGGCCGAGGCCGGTGTTCTCGCAGGGCCTCGCGCGGGGATCGCGTACTCGATGATCGTCTGCTTCGACGACCTGTCGATCGCGCATCGCCTGCGCGCCCACGACGCCTTCCGAGTGCTCGGCGTCGAGCTCATGGAGTACACCCACTAGAACGGCCCGAACCTCCGTTGCGGGTCGAGTGCCTGGACCACGGGCTCCAGGGCGTCGGCGAGCTGATCGAGCTGCTCGGGGCTCAGCCGATCCAGCACCAGCCGGTGCACGGTCTCGAAGTGCTCGGGAGTCGCCAGCACCAGCTGGCGCCGGCCCTGCTTCGTCAGCTCGAGCAGAACGCTGCGCCGATCCTGCTCGCTCTCCTGCCGCGCGAGGAGCCCGCGCTGTTGCAGCCTGCTCACGACCTTGGAAGTGCGGGGGAGCGTGGCGTTCGTCGCAGCCGCGAGGTCGCTCAGGCGCTGCGCGCCGCCGCGCTGGAGTGCGCTGAGCAGGATGAACTCGTAGTGCGTCAGCGAGGCGTCGCGCTGCAGCTGCGCGTCCAGCGCTGCGGGCAGAAGTTCGGCGGTGCTGATCAGCGCCAGCCAGGCGCGGGACTGCTGCGGCGTCATGCGGGAGAGCGATACGGCCATGTGTCCATTCTCCGGGGAATAGTTGCCGAGACAAGCGCGTTCCACTCATTAGTTGCCGAAGCAACAAAGTGCGACGGCTCAAGAGCGACTCAACGAAAGGCTTCACAATGACTGCGATCACCGTCATCGGTACCGGAAACATGGGCCAGGCCATCGCCGGCCTCGCCGCAAAGGGCGGCTCGAGCGTGCAGATCCTGGCACGCGACCACGAGAAGGCCGGCACCGCCGCGGCATCCATCGGGGCGACCGCCGGCATCGTCGGCGACGCGATCACGGGCGAGATCGTCGTCCTCGCCGTGCCGTACCCGGCGCTCGCGGAGATCGCGAACACCTACGGTGAGCAGCTCACCGGCAAGGTCGTCGTCGACATCACCAACCCGGTCGACTTCGCCACGTTCGACGGACTCGTGGTGCCGGCCGATTCGTCGGCTGCTGCAGAGCTCGCGGCTCTCGTCCCCGGCGCCAAGGTCGTCAAGGCGTTCAACACCAACTTCGCCGCGACCCTCGCGGCGGGCGAGCTCGGCGGCGAGCCGACCGTCGTGCAGATCGCCGGCGACGACGAGGCCGCAAAGCAGCGCCTGGGCGAGGTCGTCACCGCCGCCGGTCTGAAGACCGCGGATGCCGGTGCGCTGAAGCGTGCGCGCGAGCTCGAGGCCCTCGGCTTCCTGCAGATGGTGCTCGCCGTCCGCGAGCAGATCGGCTGGACCGGCGGCTTCGCCATCCGCGCCTGACTCTCGTCCCGCACCACCACCCCGTCCGAGATTGCATTCCGCGGCCGAGATGCCCGGAAATTCCCGCGAGTTCAGCCGCGGAATGCAATCTCGCGGGGCGTGTACCCTCGTCGCATGGACGACTGGACCCCGCACCGCCGCGAGGACGGCGAGCTGCTCGGATGGATCCACCCGGCCGGAAACGACTGGACCGCCGTCGACATCCTCGGCCGCACCGTATCGGACGCCGTGGACTGGCTCGTCGCCGAGGAAGCACTCGAGGCGCACGGGCTCGCGTGGCTCGCCGAACCATGGATGCTGGAGGACGACGGCCGCCCGACCCGGGTCCGCATCGTCGAGGTCACGCCCGATCATGACGGCACCCCCGGCCGCATCGTCGTGAAGGCCGAGGATTACGGGGACGTCACTCGTCCGGCTTCCGAGCCGATCGAACTCTCCTGGCCGCTGCCCGATCGGCTCCGGCCTCCGCAGCCAGGGGACCCTGACGGCTTCACCTTCTGAGGGGCGGAACGGCTAACTGGGAAGCGAGGGATGCTTCTCGAGGGGGCGGATCTTCGGGATGAACAGCGACAGCACCAGGGCGATGACTCCGGCGACGATCGCGAGCCAGAAGCAGACGTCGAAGGCTTCCCTCGTCGGCACGGCGACGCCGTCGACGTCGATGCTCAGGCTCGCGAGCACACCGCCCATGACCGCCGACGCGCTGGACGTTCCCACCGAACGGAACAGCGCGTTCAGGCCGTTCGACGCACCCGTCTCGTTCGACGGCACCGACCGCATGATGATCATCGGCATGGCGGCGAACGTGAAGCCGATGCCGACGCCGATGATCGCGTTGGCGATGAGGATGTGGACCCACTCGGTCGACCAGATGAGCACGTAGCCGTAGGCCAGGACGATCGCGGCGGACCCCGCGGTGAACAGCGGTCGCGGGCCGATGGTCCGCTCCAGCCAGCCCGACAGCGGTGAGATCACCATCATGACCAGCCCGGCCGGCATCACGATGAACGCCGCGGTGATCATGTCGAGTCCGAAGCCCGATCCGGTCTCGACTGGCAGCTCGAGCATCTGCGGGAAGGTGACGTTGGAGGAGAACAGGGCGAAGCCCATTCCGATCGCGGCGATGTTCGTCAGCAGCACAGCCGGGCGCGCGGCCACGCGCAGGTCGAGCAGCGGGTCCTTCGTGCGCAGCTGGTACCAGCCCCACAACAGCAGCACCAGCACGCCGCCGATCACGAGGCTGAGGCCGAGCGGTGTCGTCCAGCCCCACTCCGCGCCGCGCGAGACGTAGAGCAGCAGTCCGGTCAGGCCGATCGCGAGACCGATGGCGCCGACTACGTCGAGTCGGCCGGGGGAGAGCAGCACGTCTTCGGGGACGAACAGCAGCACCAGGATCAGGCCGATGACGCCGAGGCCTGCAGCGAGCCAGAACAGCGAGTGCCAGTCGGCGTTGAGAGCAAGGTACGCGGCCAGCGGCATCCCGAGCGCACCGCCGACGCCCATCGTGGCGCTCATCAGCGCGACCGCGGTGCCGAGGTGGCGAGGAGGCAGGATGTCGCGCATGATCGCGATGCCGAGCGGAATGACGCCCGTGACCCCGCCCTGAAGCGCCCGCCCGACGATCACGCCCACGATCGAGGTCGACAGCGCGGCGATCACCGATCCAACGATGAGCATGATCATCAGCGCGACGACGATGCGCCGCTTGCCGTACATGTCGCCGAGGCGACCGGAGATCGGCGTGGCGACCGCTGCGACCAGCAGGGTGATCGTGACGACCCAGGTGGTGTCTTCGCGGGATGCGTCAAGCAGTGTCGGCAGCTCGGCCTGCAGCGGGACGACCAGCGTGAACATGAACGATGACGCGAGTCCCGCGAAGGCGAGGACGGCGACGGTGAGTGCCCGGTTGGGGTTGCGGGAGAGCCGCTTTCTCGCTCTCTCGTCCCTGTCGCCCATCCGCCAAGGCTATCGGTCGATTCCGCAGATGGCCGCGGGAGGGGCAGACTGGGTTCGTGCGAACCATCCGTGACCTCGACACCGTTGAACTGATCATCGACGCGCAGAGCCTGCTGGATTCGATCCGCGGCCCCGAGCGCGTCATCGACGCGGGCACGCTGCGCGCGCTGCAGCAGTCCGGCAACTACGTCGTCGGCCTGTTCGACGACGAGAGCGGCGAAGAGCGCATGGTCGGAGCATCCATAGCGTTCTTCGGGGCGCCGGCCAGACGCCGGATGCATTCCCACATCACCGCGCTGCTGCCCGAGTACCGGGGGCGCGGCTGGGGGCGCGAGCTCAAGGAGCACCAGCGTCAGTGGGCGTTCTCCCGCGACGTCGGCGGCATCTCCTGGACCTTCGACCCGCTCGTGGCGCGCAACGCGCACTTCTTCCTCACCGTGCTCGGCGCGCGAGTGACCGGATATTCGGTCAACAACTACGGCATCTTCGGCGGCGGGGATGCCGGGGACGAGAGCGACCGGTTGGATGTCGAGTGGGCGCTCGCCGACATCGCCAAGACCCCGGCCGACGATGCCGTCGTCGCAACTCTCGAGATCCCCTCCGACGTCGAGGCGATGCGCGAGACGGATGCGGATGCCGCGCACGAGTGGCGCACGCGTCTGCGCGGCGAGATGGAGGCGCTGCTCGCCCGCGGCCTGCGCGTCGCTGGCTTCGACGTGAAGCGCGGGTACCTGTTCACCGAGTGATCGGCTCTGCTTTCATGGTCGGATGACTTCCGAACCAGATCTCGCGCAGCATCCGGCCGACACCGAATGGCACCGGTGGGCGCCGATCGGCCAGACGCTCGACACCAGCCGGGTGCCCGGGAGCGGTCCGGCACCGAGCATCGCTGCCTTCGAACTGCTGCCGATCGAGCCGATGCTCGTGCCCGAGAAGCCGCGACACGGGGAGATCGACGCATCCGAGTGCGGGCACTGCAAGCCGTCGAAGCACACGATCTGGCACGACGACGAGTGGCAGGTGAACTCCGGATTCGAGGGCGGCGTCGGGCTCCCCTTCGTCGGATCGATCTCACCGCGCAGGCATGTGAAGCTCGAAGACGCCCCGATCGAAGTGCTCGCCGGGCTCGGGCCCGTGCTGCAGCGGCTCTCGGAGGCAACCAAGGCGATTCCCGCGGTCGCACGGTGCCACTTCTCGCGCTGGAACGACGGATCTGCGCACCTGCACCTGTGGGCGTACGCGCGACCGGCGGGGATGATGCAGGGGCGTGGCGCGATCCTGCCCTACTGGGAGCAGAGCATGCCGGCGATGCCCGAGGGCATGATGAACGAGTACATCGAGATCGTTGCGAGGTCGCTCGCGAGCGGCGGCGGAGAGGCGTTTCCGAACAGGTGATCCCGGAGCGCGGGATCGTCACGCGGATGCCGTCGTGGTCGCTCTCATGTGGGGCTGATGGACAGCAGGGGCGCGGATAGGATTGAGGTGCCCGTGTTCACGGGCGTTTTCCCGTCGCATCCGACCATTGGAGCCACCGTGGCCGAACAGTCCCGTCTTGACAAGGTCATCAGCCTCGCCCGCCACCGCGGGTTCGTGTTCCAAGCGGGTGAGATCTACGGCGGTTCGCGCTCGGCATGGGACTACGGGCCCCTCGGCACCGAGCTGAAGGAGAACATCCGCCGTCAGTGGTGGCAGGCCTTCGTCCGCGGACGCGGCGACATGGTGGGCCTGGACTCCTCGATCATCCTGCCCAAGCGCGTGTGGGAGGCATCCGGTCACGTCGCGACCTTCAGTGATCCGCTGGTCGAGTGCCTGCAGTGTCACAAGCGTCACCGCGAGGACCACCTCATCGAGGCCTTCGAGGCGAAGAAGGGCCGCAAGCCCGAGAACGGCATGGCCGACATCGTCTGCCCCGATTGCGGCACCCGCGGCAAGTGGACCGAGCCGAAGTCGTTCTCCGGCCTGGTGAAGACCTACCTCGGCGTCGTCGACGACGAGTCGGGCCTGCACTACCTGCGCCCCGAGACCGCGCAGGGAATCTTCGTCAACTTCACGAACGTGCTCACCGCGAGCCGCAAGAAGCCGCCGTTCGGCATCGGCCAGGTCGGCAAGGCGTTCCGCAACGAGATCACGCCCGGTAACTTCATCTTTCGCACCCGCGAGTTCGAGCAGATGGAGATCGAGTTCTTCGTGCCGCCCGCCGAGGCGCAGCAGTGGTTCGAGCACTGGGTCGAGACCTGCTGGAACTGGTTCATCGACCTCGGCATCGACCCCGAGAACATGCGCCAGTTCGACGTCCCCGAGGACGAACGCGCGCACTACTCCGCCGGCACCATCGACTTCGAGTACCGCTTCGGCTTCCAGGGCTCGGAGTGGGGCGAGCTCATGGGTGTCGCGAACCGCACCGACTACGACCTGTCCAGCCACTCCGAGGCATCCGGTCAGAGCCTGACCTACTTCGATCAGGCGTCCGGCGATCGGTACACGCCCTACGTCATCGAGCCGTCGTTCGGTCTGACCCGCTCGATGATGGCGTTCCTGGTCGACAGCTACGTCGAGGAGGAGGTGCCGAACGCCAAGGGCGGCACCGACACCCGCACCGTGCTGAAGCTCGACCCGCGTCTCGCGCCGGTCAAGGTCGCCGTCCTGCCGCTGTCGCGCAACGAGAAGCTCTCGCCGCTCGCCCGCGAGGTCGCCGACTCGTTGCGCGGACGCTGGGCCATCGACTTCGACGACGCCGGCGCCATCGGTCGCCGCTACCGTCGCCAGGACGAGATCGGCACCCCGTTCTGCGTCACGGTCGACTTCGACTCGCTCGAGGACGACGCCGTGACCGTGCGCGATCGCGACACCATGGCGCAGGAGCGCGTGCCCGTCGCCGAGCTGAACGAGTACCTGGCGGATCGTCTGAAGGGCGCCTGACTCTCAGCATCCCACCATGCGGAGTCCCGATTCAGACACATCTGAGTCGGGGCTCCGTCTTTTCTGCAGCAGTCGCTGCCGTGCGACGATGGCAACGTGGAGACGACGACTTTCGCAGCGACAGAAGGCTTCCCTCATACGGCGCTGGTGGGGGTGACCGGTCCGGAGCAGACTCTCGCGGTGCAGGGTGATCCGCACGCGGCGCTCGCGCTCGCGTCGGTGTCGAAGCCCATCTCGGCGTGGGGCGTGCTGGTCGCCGTCGAACGCGGTCTGGTCGACCTCGACGACCCGGCCGGCCCGGAAGGCTCGACGCTGCTCAACCTGCTCGACCACACCAGCGGGCTGCCGTTCGAGGGCGAGCAGCCGCAGGCAGCTCCCGGAACGCGCCGCATCTACTCGAACGCGGGGTTCGACGCCCTCGGCGCGCACGTCTCCGAAGCGGTGGGGGCACCCTTCGCGGAATGGATGGCTCGTGAGGTCACCGGACCCCTGGGGATGCGCGACATCGACGTGACCGGTCGCCCCTCCGCCGGGTACCGAGCGTCGATCGACGACCTGATGCGGTTCGGCCGGGAGGTGCTGCGCCCGGCACTGATCCCCGTCGAGCTGCGCGACCTCGCGCTCATGGTCTCGCGCCAGGGGCTGCGCGGTGTCGTGCCCGGCTACGGGGCGTTCGACGACAACCAGTGGGGGCTGGGGTTCGAGCTCAAGGGAACCAAGAGTCCGCACTGGCTGAGCGACACCATGCCGCCCGAGACCGCAGGGCACTTCGGCGGGCAGGGCAGCTTCCTGTTCATCGACCGCTCCCGCGACCTGGCGGCCGCCTTCCTCTCCGGTGTTGCGTTCGGCGAGGAGCACAAGCGCATCTGGCCGCCGCTCACCGAGGAGATCGTGGCGCGCTACGCCTGAGGGCGTTCGCTGCCTAGATCGAATCATCGGATGCCGGCGAAAGATCCGGCAGCGCGCGGGTGCCGAACTCGTGCCGGAGCGCGCTCAGCGCCGCATGCCAGCCGGGCAGCCCGTGCACGCCGGGACCGGGGGTCGTGGATGCCCCGCAGAGGTAGACGCCCGGCATCGGGGTGCGCCACGGGTCCGGGCTCAGCACGGGTCGGCGCAGCAGCTGCACGAGGCCGGGGCTGCCCGAGGAGATGTCGCCGCGCACGTAGTTCGGGTTGTGGCGTTCGACCTCGACGGCGGTCCGCGAAGAGGTCGACAGGATCGTGTCGCGGAAGCCGGGTGCGAAACGCTCGATCTGCCCGATGATCGCCTCCGAGCGGTCCTCTCGTGAGGCGGCCGGCACGTGCGTGTACGCCCAGAGTGTGTGCTGACCGGCCGGAGCGCGGGTCTGATCGAACAGCGAGGGCTGCGAGACGAGGACGTACGGCGCATCCGGAAGGGACCCGTGCGAGACGGCGTTCTCGGCCGCAGCGATCTCCTCGCGCGTGCCGCCGAGGTGGAGCGTTCCCGCACGATGGAGCTCGGGATTCGTCCACGGGACAGGCTCCGACAGTGCGAAGTCGACCTTCGCGACGGCATTCCCGTAGCGGAAGCGCGCCAGCGCGCGCCGATAGCCATCGGGCATCCGATCGCCGGCGATCCGGCTCAGCGCGCGAGGGGTGACATCGAGCAGGGTCACCCGCGACGGCGGCAGCTCGTCCAGGGACGTCACCTCGTGATCCGTCACGAGCTCTCCGCCGTGGGCGATGAGGTCTGCGACCATCGCGTCGATGATCGCCTGGCTCCCGCCGATCGGGATCGGCCAGCCCTTCGCGTGGGCATAGGCCGTCAGTGCGAGTCCTGCACCCGAGCCCGCAAGTCCCGGCATGGGCAGGATCGTGTGCGCGGCCACGCCGGTGAGCATGGCGGGCGCGACGTCCTCGCGGAATCGAAGATTCCACAGCGGGCTGCCCTGCTCGAGCGTCGCCAAGCCGAACAAAGCCGCGGTGGGGATGTCTCGCGGGACGCGCAGGAGCGTGTCTCCGGTGAAGTCCGAGACTCGCGTCGTGCGCTCCACCAGGGGGCGCATCAGCCGGGCGTACGCCGCGCCGTCGGTGCCGAGCCCCTCCGCCGTGCGGGTCAGCGAGCGATGCGCGACACCCGCGCGGCCTCCGTCGAGTGGGTGCGCGAACGAGATCTCCGGCACGGCGAACGGCACTCGCCGGTCCAGACCGAACTCGCGGAAGAACCGGGATTCGAACGCCAGCGGATGCACCGCCGAGCACACGTCGTGGCGGAACCCCGGCAACGTGAGCTCCCTGGTCGCCGCGCCGCCGCCGGCGCTGGACGCGCGTTCGTAGACGCGCACGCTGAGGCCGGCCCGTGCCAGGGTCACAGCCGCCGCCAGTCCGTTGGGACCCGCTCCGACGATGGTCGCGTCGATGTCGTACGAGCGCGTCATCAAGCGGTCTCCGATTCGACGTCCTGCGGCGCGGTCCCTTCGGCCAGATACGCCAGCCGATGCAGGGTCTCTGCATTGCGCCACTGCAGGATGACATCCGCGATGGTGGTCGGTATCGCCGTTGCCGGCCCGCTGACCGCTTCCTCCTGGATCCGCACCAGGCATCCTCCCGCCGCGGGTTTCACGTCGATGGTCACCCGGGCCTCGCCGAGCGGCCACCCTCGCGCGGTCATCACCATCTGGTGAGGTGGATGCCACCTCACGCTGCTCGTGGTGTCGTCGAGCAGTGCGGGCCACACGCCGACGGAGTGGTGCAGCCGCGCTCCGGGCTCCGGCCATTCGGGGTCGACATCGCGCATGCGTGAAGCCCCGACGACCCAGGCGGGGTAGAGCCATCCGTCTGCCAGGACGCGGAACACGGCTTCTGGTGTGCAGTGCAGCTTTCGGACGTTCCTCGACATGCGGCTCCTTCTGTCGGCGTCCTTCATCTTGCGACATCGAGCGAGGCGGGGCAGCGGCCTTGACAACGCCGCTGCCGGCGACCCTCAGTCGATCACGGTGATGCGGGCGTAGTCGTCACCGCCTGCCTCGGTCCACGCCAAGACGTCCTCGAGGATCGGTCGGAGCACGTCCAGGTCGACCTTGTCGAGGTCCTTGATGTACAGGCAGCCCGCGCCGACAGTATGCGGTCCGAGCTTCGCCAGCGCATCGCTGTGGCGGTCGGTGCTGTCCAGGTACAGGGTCGACGCGCCCTTGCGCGGGGCGAAGCCGAGCACGGGCATGTCGCCCTCGTTGCCGGTCGGATAGCGGTAATGGCAGCTGCCGAATCCGATGATCGTGCCCCAGAGCTCCGGTTCGCGGCCGGAGATCTCCTGCAGCAGGGCCGTCAGCGTTTCGGCATCCCGTCGTCGCACGACCGGGGTGACCTCCGCGATGAAGGCGCCGACGCTGCCACCTGTCTTCTGCATGATCAGCCCTTCGCTTGCTTTGCGGCGGACTTCATTGCCCGCTTGTGCTCTCGCACCTTGGTGAGCGATTCGGACGAGACGATGTCGGCGACGCTGCGGTACGAGCCCTCCTCGCCGTAGGCGCCGGCGGCTTCACGCCAGCCCTCGCCCGTGAATCCGTACTGCTTGCCCAGCAGTGCGAGGAAGATTTTCGCCTTCTGCTCCCCGAAGCCGGGCAGCTGCTTGAGTCTGCGCAGCACCTCCGCGCCGTCGGGGTCGCCCTGTGTCCACAGGGCTGAGGCGTCGCCGCCCCACGAGTCGACGAGCTCCTGGCACAGCGTCTGCACTCGGGTCGCCATCGAGCCGGGGAACCGGTGCACGGCGGGGGTTTCCTTGAACGCCTCCAAGAGGCGATCCGGCTCCATCGCGGCGATCGCCGTGGCATCCACCGCACCCGTGCGCTGCTCGATCTTCAGAGGACCGGCGAACGCCGTCTCCATCGGGACCTGCTGGTCGAGCAGCATCCCGACCAGGAGCGCCAGCGGATTCTCGGTGAGCAGGCGGTCGGCGGCGTCGTCGTCGGTGATGTGCAGGGCCATGCATCCAGTCTGCCAGGGACGACCGCTCTCGAGTTGCTGCTCTTTCCCCGGAATCCATAGGCGCGATATCATCATGATATGAGCGAAACACTGCGCGAGTTGCGTGAGCGAGCTGGACTAAGCCAATCGCAGCTCGCGCTGCGCAGCGGTGTCGCGCAGCCCAACATCGCCGCTTATGAGTCCGGGCGACGCAATCCGTCGGCGGCAATGGTCGGCAGGTTGCAGTCGGCCATGCGCCCTTTGCCTCACGAGGCGCTCGATCAGCATCGGGACGAGCTCAAGGAGCTCGCTGCGGACTACGGGCTGAGCAACGTGCGTGTGTTCGGCTCAGCCGGGCAGGGCACGGATACCGCGCAGAGCGACCTCGACATCCTTGTCACCCGGGCGCCGAACGTCGGATTGCTGACGATCGCCGAGTTCGCCTTCGCGGCCGAGCTGCTGCTCGGCGTTCCGGTCGACGTGGTCACAGACGGAGGGCTCCCCGCTGATCATCCGATCCTCCGGTCAGCGGTGGCCGCGTGAGCGATCGGGACGAACGGTCGCTGCGTGAGATCGTGCGGTTGTGCGACGACGGCACGCGACTCGCCGCTCGAGGCCACGAGTGGTACGTGTCGGACGATCTCAATACACCGGGGCTCGCGGCCGAATCGATCATCATCAAGATCGGTGAGAACGTCGCGCGGCTGAGCGATGACACGACCCTCGCGAACCCGCAGGTGCCCTGGTCGAGCATCAAGCGCATGCGCGATCGGCTTGCGCATCACTACGCTGCGACCGATTACGACGCGGTGTGGGCCACCATCAACGTCGATTTCCCCCGCGTGCGTGCAGCGGTCGCATCACTCCTCACCGACGTGACCGATGATTGACCGCCAAGCGTCCGATCCGGCATCGACAGGGCAACCAGGTGTCAGCGTGTCCGTACTGCTCTAGGTTTGAGCCATGGTGGGCACATTCAGCGTCGCGATCGTCGACGACCATGCGCTGGTCGGCCTGGCGATAGGACCGCTCATCGACGCCGCGGCCGATCTCGAGTTCGTCGGCGCCGTCGCATCGGTCGCCGCGCTGCGGAGCGCCGACCTGCATCCGGATCTCGTGGTGCTCGACATCTCGCTCCGCGACGGGAGCACCCCCGCCGAGAACGTGGAGCGGCTCCGGGAACGTGAGGCGGCGGTGCTCTTCCTGACCTCGGGCGAGGACCGCTTCCTGGTTCGCGAGGCGCTTCGTACCGATGCGCTGGGTGTGGTGCGGAAGTCCGCGCCGCCGAAGGCGATCCTGTCGGCGATCCAGCGAGCGGCGCGCGGGGAACTGCTCGTCGACACCGAATGGGCCGTGACGGTGGACGGGGATCCCGACGTAGAGGGGGCCGCGCTCACAGCACGCGAGCGCAGCGTGCTCGCGCTGTACGCCTCCGGCATCGGAGCCAAGCAGGTGGCGACTCAGCTGGGGATCAGCGAGAACACGGTCAACGACCACCTCAAGCGGATCAAGCTGGTCTATCAGCGGCTCGGGCGTCCCGCGCCGACGAAGGTCGAACTGTACCGACGGGGAGTCGAAGACGGATATCTCCCCGTCCCCGGTAGCCAATGAGCGCCGCTGCGGCTCTTCGAGCGGAAACCATCGAGGAGTCGCTTGCCGGACGTCACGAGCTGCTCGCTGCGCGGGTGCTGACCGCCGGCAACGGTGCTCTGGCCGCGGTCGCCGCTCTGGGCGTCGCCACCGTCGTCGTCCAGAGCGACCCCGCTGACCATCCGCCCGCGTTCCAGGCCGCGATCCTCGCGACCATCGGCATCCTGATCGCCGTCGGTCTGCTCGCGCAGTGGAGCGGGCGGCGCCTGATCGCGGTGATGAACGGCGTGGCGGCGTGCGCGTACCTCGCCGTGCTCCTGCTGGCCTGGCCGGTTCTCGCGCTCAGCGGAGGTTCGCCCAGCGGTCAGCTCTCGTGGTTGCTCACCGTAACCTCCCTGCCGGTGCTCGCGGCCGTCATCGCCTGGGGACCGGCGGGCGGATGGATCGTGCTCGGCGCGCTGGGAGTGTTCATCCCGCTGCTGCGCATCGCGATGGACGACCGCTCCGCCAATGCCATCACGAACAACGTGCAGTCCTTCGCCACCGCCGTCCTTCTCTGCGCGCTGGCGAGTGCGACGCTCGCCCGGGCGCAGCGGGCGGATACTGCGGCGGCGGTCGCGCGCGATGCCGCCGCCCGCGAGGCGGAGAGTGCCGCACGTCGCGCGGTGGATGCACGGGCTCAGGCGCTCGTGCACGATGAGGTCCTCGCGACGCTCGCGTTCGCCGCCAGGGCGACGGCCGAGATGCGGCCGGCGCTGGCGGCGCAGGCCCATCGGGCACGCGAAGCGCTGAACGCGTTGACGGCTCCGTCGACAGAGGCGGTCGCCGTCGCCGCGCTCCGCGCGCGACTTCAAGAGCTCGCCCGCGACCACGGCGCGCAGTTCAGCGAGACCCTCGAACCCGAAGGGGCCGACAGCGCGGCCGAAGTCCCCGGCGATGTCGCAGAGGCGATGACCGGCGCCGTGCAGCAGGCGCTCGTCAACGTCCGCGCCCACGCGGCGGGGAACCAGGCGACCGTGATCTTCGGCCGGATCGGGGACGGCATCCGCGTCGAGGTGCACGACGACGGCCCGGGGTTCGATCAGGAAGCCGTGGCGCCCGGCCGGGTGGGCATCGCCGTGAGCATCGTGGCTCGACTGCGTGCGGTCGGCGGGCGCGCCGAGGTGCGCAGCGCTCCGGGCGACGGGGTCGTGGTCGACGCGTCATGGAGCCCGAGCATCCCTTCGCGACCGGTCACGGTGCGGGCGATCGGCCTCCTGCGGGATCGTGACATGCGTCTGACCGGCGCGCTGCTCGCAGCCGGCCCCCTCGTGCTCGCCCTCTACTCGTTGTTCTGGCTGCGGCAGCCCCTTCCCGCGGTCGCAGCGGGGGGCGCCCTCGCTGCGGCGTTCGTGATCGTGTCGTGGCGTGCCGACCGTGCCGGCACCGCGACCGTCGCCATCGCAGGGTCGCTCGCCCTCTCGGCCGTCGGCACGATGCTCGGGGGCGTCATTGTGCCGGACACCGCGGACGCCCCCACGTACGCGGGCATGTGGCCGTACGTCACGGCATCCGTCGTGCTCGGGATGCTGTGCCTGCGGGCGCGCCCCGCGACGGCACTGATGCTCTTGATCCCCGCGACCGCGCTGCTGGCGCTCGCCGTCGTTTCCGGTCCCTTCGACGAGGTGCGTGCCGCCGTCATGCGCGCGATCGTGGTCGTGCTGGCCGCCGCCGGCCTGGCGATCTCACTGCGAGTGCTGGATCGTCACGCCGAGCGCGACAGGGCGGCCGCGCTGCGAGCGAGCAGCGAACGCGCATGGCTCTCCGAGGTCACCACACGCGCAGCGGAGAAGGTCGCGCGGTGGGACGAGGTCTTCGGGTCGCTGCTCGCCCGCATCGGCGAGGGTACCGCGCTGACCGACGAGGAGATCCGCCGGTGTCTGGTCCACGAGGGGGAGTTGCGGGACGGGTATCGCGCAGGGCGCCTCGGGGCCGCCGCCGTGGTCGCCGCCGCCGCGAGGGCACGGGCACGGGGTGTCGACGTCGTGCTGATCGACGATGTCGCAGACCGCGAGATCGACGACGAGCAGCTCGAGCGCCTGCGGGCGTGGCTCGTGGAGCAGCTCGACGAGGCGGTGGGAAGCTTCATCGCCAGGATTCTCCCGGTCGGTCGCGACGCGCTGGCGACCGCCTCGTCGGAAGCGGCATCCACCCGTTTTGGTGGCTGAAAGACCTATTACCTCTAGCCGAACGTCGATATCGTTTGATCAACGATGACGGGCCTACGCTGCTCCCGAATGGGGCACCCGGAACGGGGGGCCGGCATCGGAATGCTGGGGACGAGGCAGAGCCGGTGACCGAGCAGAGCAAGGAGCCGGATCAGTCGTCAACGACCGGAACGAAGCCGCGGTCGATGGGGGTGGCACTCGGGCACGGCGTGGGTGCGGGCATACTGGGGATGCTCGTGCTCACCGCCGTGCTGGTGGCGGGCGTCCCGCTGATGACCGGCGCGACCGCGTACACGATCGCGGACCGTTCGATGGCCCCGGCGCTTGCGGCTGGAGCGCTCATCGTGACGCAGCCTGTCGACGTCGAGAACATCGAGACCGGCGATGTCATCACCTATCACCCGGCGGTCGGCGACCCGGCGATCGTCACGCATCGTGTGGTGGGCTCCGCGGGCGACCTTCTGATCACGAAGGGCGACGCGAGCGCCCAGCCCGACCCCGAACCCGTGGGTGAGGAGCAGGTCCTCGGGCGGCTCTGGTACAGCGTGCCCATGCTGGGCTGGGTCAACGCGGCGGTGACGGGACCGTGGCGCGTCGCCGCGCTGGCTGCGGTCGTGATCGCCGTGTGCGGATACGCGGCGTGGATCCTGGTGTCGCGGTCCCGGTCGAGACGCTGACGCCGACGATGACTCAGGCGGTCGAGGCCTGCTCGCCGGCGCCTTCGGCAGCGGGTCGGATGCCGTAGATCGTCTCGAGCGCTGCGACGAAGTCAGCGCCGCGGCCGTCTGCGGCCAGCTCGTGCGCGCGCGTCGTCGGCGTGTGCGTGAGAACACCGGCGAGGTGGCGCATCGCCTGCTCGACGCGGCCGTCCTCGTCGCCGCGGGCACGGGCGCGATCGATCTCGGCCTCCATCAGAGCAAAGATGTGCGACCGGAATGCGACGACGGCGGGCGTGACGCTCTGCCGGTCGCCGACCACGTTGAACGTGTCGGCGGCGTCGCGCACGACGGTGCGGGCGGCGTCGGTCGCCTGCAGCTCCTCCAGCGGCGCGTGCAGGCGGATCGTCTCCAGGTCCAACAGCGCGACGCCCTCGAGCTGGGCGACGGCGGGGTCCACGTTGCGCGGCATCCCGAGGTCGATGACCAGCTGCGAAGCGGTCGCGCCGATCGGGCAGCCGACGGCGACGGGACCGGTCGGGGCCTGCAGGTGCTCGGGCCCGAGGACAGGCTCTTCGGCGGCGTTCGTGCAGGTGATCAGCAGGCTCGACCGCGAAGCGATGCGGGCGTAATCGTCATCGGCCACGGCGGTGAGGCCGTGCTTCTTGGCGAAGAACTCTGCGCGGCCGGACGGCGAGTAGACCGAGATGTCGGTGGCGCCGCGCTCGCGGAGCGTGGCGAGGGTGACGGCGGCGTAGGCGCCGGTGCCGACCAGCAGCACACTCTCGGCGGACCAGTCGGCGATCCGGCTGTCGGCCAGCTCGAGCGACAGCCGCACCAGCGAGCGGCCGGCGCGGCCGAGGGCTGTGACGTTCTTGACCTTGCGCTGCGCCTGGCTGGCGCGCTGGAACAGGCGCTCGAGTTCGGGGGAGGTGGTGCCCTCCTTGCGTGCCGACGTCAGTGCGCGGCGCACCTGGCCGGCGATCTCACCCTCACCGGGGACGACGGATTCCAGTCCTGACGCGACCGAGAACAGGTGCTCGGCGACCCGGCGACCCGAGTGCACGTCGTACGCGCCGTCGAGGTCGGCCGAGGGGATGCCGGTCGATTCCTCGATCGCCTCGAGCACCGCTTCGACGCCGACCGCGCCTGCGGCCGTCACCGGTTCGTCGACCTCGATGTAGGCCTCGAAGCGATTGCACGTGGAGAGCACGACGGCCCCCTGCACGCACGAGGCCAGGCGAAGGAGGTTCGGCGCGACGTCGTCAGGGGTGCGGCTCAATCGTTCGAGCATGTCGAAGGAGGCGGTCTTGTGACTCGCCGTCACACACAGCAGCACAGAGCCATTCTACGCCGCTTCGCCGAGAGACAGCTCCACGCGGTGCGGCACAGGACGCTGACAGGCGGTTCATGAGCCCAGGATGGGAGGATGGGAGCATGCCTTCCTCGAATGCCCCACTGCTTCGCGCACTCGCCGGAGACCGACCGGAGCGGACCCCGGTGTGGTTCATGCGTCAGGCCGGCCGCTCGCTCCCCGAGTACCGCGAGCTGCGCGTCGGCACCCGGATGCTGGATGCCTGCCTGACCCCCGACCTCGCAGCCGAGATCACGCTGCAGCCGGTGCGCCGGCACGGGGTCGACGCGGCGGTGTTCTTCAGTGACATCGTGATCCCGTTGCGCCTGGCAGGCGTCGACGTGGTCATCGAGCCGGGTCGGGGCCCCGTGTTCGCCGAGCCCGTCCACACCCGCGCAGACGTCGATCGCATCACGGCCATCGACCCGGAGGACCTCGACACCACTGCCATCGCCGAGGCGGTGCGCATCGTCACCGATGAGCTGGGCGACACTCCTCTCATCGGCTTCGCCGGCGCCCCGTTCACGCTCGCCGCATACCTCGTCGAGGGTGGGCCTTCCAAGGAGCACCTGCGCGCTCGGGCCATGATGCACACCGACCCCGAGGCGTGGAATCGTCTGGCCGGCTGGCTGTCGCGCGTCTCGCGCCGCTTCCTCGAGGCCCAGCGCGACGCGGGCGCAGCGACCGTGCAGCTGTTCGACTCCTGGGCGGGTTCGCTGAACCCGGCCGACTACCGTGCGCACGTCGCCCCGCACTCCAGGGCTGCGGTTACCGACATCGGCGTGCCCGTCATCCACTTCGGCGTCGGCACCGGACCCTTCCTCGCCGACATGCGCCTGGACGGTGCGGCATCCGCCGTCGGTGTCGACTGGCGTCAGCCGCTCGACGAGGCCGCGCGCATCCTCGGCCCCGACGTCACGGTCCAGGGCAACATCGACCCGGCCATGCTGTCCGCGCCGTGGGAGGTGCTCGAGGCGCACGTCCGCGACGTCCTCGAGCGCGGCCGCGCCGCGCGAGCGCACATCCTCAATCTCGGCCACGGCGTGCCGCCGGAGACCGACCCCGATCAGCTCACCCGCATCGTCGAGCTCGCGCACTCATGAGCGAGGACGGCACGGCAGACCTCGCCGCCCGCGCGGCGCACCGTCACGTCGTCGTGGTCGGCGGCGGGATGGCCGGGCTCGTCGCCGCCCGGGAATGCGCGAAGGTCGGCATGAACGTCACGGTCCTCGAGGCCGCGGGCGAGCTCGGCGGCGCGATCCGCCGGGCCGCACTCGACGGCGTGACCGTGGATGCCGGTGCCGAGAGCTACGCGACGCGCGGCGGGCACGTCCGAAAGCTCCTCGACGAACTCGGACTCACCGACCGCATCGTCACCCCGAATCCCGCCGGAGCCTGGCTGGTCGGCGCCCCGGACCTGGATGCCGCGCCGCTGCCCAAGGGCGGGATCCTCGGCATCCCCGCCAACCCGTTCGCCGACGACGTCCGCCGCATCGTCGGCTGGCGCGGCGCGTGGCGCGCGTACGTGGATCGCCTCCGCCCGCCGCTCACGATCGGCCAGGAACGCAGCCTCGGCACGCTCGTCTCGAAGCGGATGGGTCAGAAGGTGCGCGACCTGCTGGTGGCCCCGGTCACCGCCGGTGTCTACTCGGCGGACCCTGACGACGTCGACACCGAGATCGCAGCGCCCGGTCTCAACGAGGCTCTCACCCGCGCCGGCTCGCTCTCCGGCGGTGTCGCACAGCTGCTGGCCGATCGCGCCGACCGTGCGAAGAAGGCGCCAGGATCCGCGGTCGAGGCGATCGCCGGCGGCATGAGCATTCTGGTGGATGCGCTCGCCGCGGATCTCGAGGAGCTCGGCGCTGTCGTCCGCACCGGAGCGGCCGTCGACGCCATCGCGCGCGACGGCGACGGCTGGACCGTGAGCTTCCCGATCGGTGCCGAGGGCGAAGACCCGACGGTCGAGACTCTGGCGGCGGATGCGGTGATCGTCGCCACCGCCGAGCCCAGCGCCCGCGCCCTCCTCGCCGGCCACGTCACTGGCCTCGGCGCCGAGGGTGAGGCCCCGCAGATCGAGATCGTGAGCCTGCTGCTCGACGCTCCGGCGCTGGATGCCGCCCCGCGCGGCACCGGCGTGCTCACGGTGCCGGGCAGTCACACGGCCAAGGCGCTCACCCACGCGACCGCCAAGTGGGAGTGGCTCCGTGCGGCCGCAGGCGATCGCCACGTCGTGCGGGTTTCGTTCGGCGCGCAGGGCGAACCGGCGGCCACGGCCGCGCTCGACGACGATGCTGCCGCCCGGCTCGCACTGTCAGAGGCGGAGGCGCTCCTCGGCCTCACGCTGCCTGAGTCCGCACTGGTGGCCTCGCACCGCGCACGGTTCACGCAGTCGCAGCCCTCCTCGCTGATCGGAGCGGCCGACCGCCGCCGGGACGTGCGCGCCGCCGTGCAGAAGGCCGACGGCCTCGGCGTCGCCGGCGCGTGGCTGTCGGGTACGGGGCTCGCGCAGGTCGTCCCGGACGCGAAGGCCGAGGCGGACCGGGTTCGCCGGGCGCTTCTTTGGGGTGATGACGGCCCGCTGTCAACCCCCTGACCGGTAGATGCCGATTTCGGCATACGGCGTTACGCTGGAGCCCTGGCCGAGGGCATCCACGCCAGCGGCTCGACCGGAACAACGTGAGGAGACCCCATGAAGGGGAAGATCGGACTCGTCGTCGGACTCGGCGTCGGTTACGTACTCGGAACACGCGCCGGACGCGAGCGCTACGAGCAGATCAAGACGCAGTGGCTGAAGGTCTGGAACAAGGAACCCGTCCAGAAGCAGGTCGAGAAGGCCAAGGCCTTCGTCGGCGCGAAGGCATCCGAGGTGCCCGGCGCAATCTGGAACGGCGTCGTCAAGGTCGCCAAGGCCGCCGGCGACGGAAGCACCCCCGGTGAGAAGCTGGACTCGGCGATCGCAACGGGCAAGAAGGCCGTCGATCACGTCGAGGACGCGCTGGAGGACGCCGTCGATGCGGCCAAGAAGTCTTCGTCGACCAAGAAGAGCAGTTCCTCGTCCTCAACCGGCGCGAAGAACACCACGACGAACGGGAAGTGACATGGTCCGCGGATACCGTGACCGCGCCGACGACAGTCTCCTGACCCTCCTCGGCGATCTCCCAGAGCTCGTCACGAAGCTGGTCAAGGCCGAGGTCGACGCCGCAAAGGCGTGGATCTCGCGAACCGCGAAGGATGCCGGAATCGGCGGCGTCTGGTTCGTCATCGCGCTGTTCTTCCTGTTCTGGCTCGTGCCGATGATCCTCGTGTTCGCCGTCGCAGGGCTGTCGTCCTGGTGGCCGGTGTGGCTCTCCGCGCTGGCCGTCATCGGCCTGCTGCTCCTGTGCGTGATCGTGTGCGTGCTGTTCGGCCTGCTGAAATTCCGCAAGGTCCTGCGCCGTGAGAACCCAGGGCAGGCCGTCGCGACCGATATCCGACTTGTGAAGGAGGCCGGTGATGAGCATCCCTGAGTCCGCGCTGCCCCGCACCGCAGTTCCCGCCGGGATCAACGATCCCGTGCAGTCCGCGCGCGCCGAGCTGAAGGCGGCGCTGGCCGCCATCGAGATCAAGGGCAACTTCCCGCGCCGCATCGAGAAGGCGTCCAAGCGCGGTGCGGCGAAGGCGCGTGCCTTCGCCGACCGCAATCCGGTCGGGGCGATCGCCGCTGCCGTCGGGGTCGCGGCTGCCGTCGGCGGACTGGTCTGGGGCATCGCCCGCGCCATCGCCCGCTGACCGATCCGGGTCGCTGGGGCCATCGAGGGCCGCGCATTCGCTCCCCGTCCCGGAAAGAGGCAGACTGGGAGAATGTCCGAAGTGAGTGAACAGAACCCGTCCGGTTTCACCCTCTGGGCCGTCTGGCGACGAAACCCCGATGCCCCCGTCGCCGGGACGGACGCCACTGAGCTCGAGACCATCGTCGGCCATATCGAGGATGCCGGCGTCACCGTTCGCGGCTTCTACGACGTCTCCGGGCTGAAGGCCGATGCCGACCTCATGGTCTGGCTGCACGGCGACACGGCGGAAGAACTGCAGAAGGCTCTGCGCCGACTGCGCCGCACGGAACTGCTGCGCACTCTGCTGCCGGTGTGGAACGTGATGGGCGCGCACCGCGACGCCGAGTTCAATCGCGCCCACGTGCCCGGGTTCCTGCGCGGCGTCGAGCCGAAGGGGTGGCTGTGCCTGTACCCGTTCGTGCGCACGCCGGAGTGGTACCTCGCGCCTGAAGAGGATCGTCGCAAGATGCTCGCCGACCACGGCCGCAAGGGTGCCGCGTTCAAGGGCGTCATCGCCAACACCGTCGCCGCCTTCGCGCTGGGCGACTACGAGTGGCTGCTGCCGCTCGAGGCCGACGATGTCACCGAACTCGTCGATCTGATGCGTGACCTGCGCTACACCGATGCGCGCCGTTACGTGAAGGAAGAGGTGCCGTTCTACACCGGCAGGCGCCTCCGCTTCGACGAGATCGCGGACGTCCTCCAGTAGGCCCGCCATGTCCACCCCCATTCGTCTCGGCACACGCCGAAGCGCTCTCGCCCAGGCGCAGTCCGGACACGTCGCTGCCGCCCTCGAGAGGATCTCCGGACGCAGGGTCGAACTCGTCCCGATCGTCTCCGAGGGCGACACCAATCGTGCATCCCTCTCGGAGATCGGCGGACTCGGCGTCTTCGCCACCCGACTGCGCGAGGCACTGCTCGCCGGTCAGTGCGACTTCCTCGTCCACTCCCTGAAGGATCTGCCCACCGCAGTCCCCGAAGGGCTCTTCATCGCCGCGACCCCGCCCCGCGAGGACGCCCGCGATGTCGTGATCACCCGCGACGGCACGCCGCTGCACGCGCTGCGGGCCGGTGCCAAGGTGGGCACGGGGTCGCCCCGGCGCATCGCTCAGGTCCGTCTGCGCTCACCGCGGTCAGAGGTCGTCGACATCCGCGGCAACGTCGACTCGCGTCTTGCGCGCGTGGAGACCGGTGAACTGGATGCCGTCATCCTCGCCGCAGCAGGGCTGTCCCGCCTCGGCTCGGAGACCACTCTCAAGCGGGAGGAGCTCGGGCTCGCCGAGTGGCCGACCGCCCCGGGGCAGGGTTCGCTCGCCGTCGAGACCACCGTGGATGCGGCATCCGACCTGCGCGCAGCGCTCGCCGAGCTCGACGACGAGGACACCCGTCTGGCCATCACCGTGGAGCGTGCGATCCTCGAGGGATTGGATGCCGGATGCCAGGCGCCGATGGCCGCACACGCCGTCGTCACCGGCGACTCGATGCGGGTCCGGACGATCGTCTACGACCCGGCCAGCGAACGGCGGATCGGGCTCGACGTCACTGAATCCCTGAACCGGGGGTATATTCGGAGTCACGGCAGTGGCGACGATGCGGATGCTGCCGATGGTGCGGACCCGAATCGCGCAGCACGCGAGTTCGGGCTTTCTGTCGCCCGTCGGCTGCTCGAACAAGGGGCGGCCGACCTCGTACCCCGAGAGCAATCCTGATGACCACGACACCCGAATCGAAGCATGAGAAGCCGTTGAGCGGCTGGCGCGTCCTCGTCCCGCGAGGAGGCCCGTGGGGCGACGGCGTCGCCGCGTCCCTGCGTGCCCAGGGGGCCGTCCCGGTCGTCGCTCCGCTGATCAACTTCGGCCCGACCACAGACCAGGCCGCTCTCGACGACGCGCTCGAGAAGCTGGCCGCCGGCGGCTTCGACTGGCTCACCGTCACCAGCGCCACCACGGTGGACGTGCTCTTCGCGCATCGCGCCGTCGTGCCGAAGTCGACGAAGATCGCCGCGGTCGGCGAGACCACCGCGACCGCCCTCCAGGCCGTCGGCTATGAGGTCGCGCTCGTCCCCGAGACCGACAACTCTGCCGAGGGCATGGCGCAGCAGCTCATCGCACTCGAGCCCGAACCCCGTCGCATCCTGACCCTGCGCAGCGAGATCGCCAAGCCCGTCCTCACCCGTTCGCTCATCGCCGCGGGGCACGACGTGTCGAGCATCGTGGCCTACCGCACGGTCGGGGTGCCGGTCACGGATCGCATCCGTCGCGACGTCGACAGCGGACGCATCAACGCGATCCTCATCACCAGCGGTTCGGTGGCGCAGCAGGTGCGGGAGCAGTTCCCCGACATCCCTAACGAGACACTGCTCGCCGCGATCGGCCCCCGCACGGCGAAGGACGCCCGCCGGGCCGGGCTTCCGATCACCGTCGTCGCCGACAAGCAGACCGTCGACGCGCTGATCGACGCCGTCTCGCACTTCACTCTCCCGCACGCAGCAGACGAGTTCGCGCCGTGAGCTTCCCCGCTGCCGGCTTCCCCGCGATCCGCCCAAGGCGTCTGCGCCGGTCGCCTGCGGTCCGCGCGATCGCTCGTGAGACGTCGCTCGAGTCGCGACAGCTCGTGCTGCCGATGTTCGTGCGCGAAGGACTGACCGAGGCCGTGCCGATCTCGTCGATGCCCGGCGTCGCGCAGCACACGATGGACTCGTTGCGCCGTGCTGCGGTGGAGGCGGCTGAAGCGGGCGTCGGCGGCGTGATGCTGTTCGGCGTTCCCGCCGTGCGCGATGCGATCGGCTCGGGTGCGGATGATCCAGACGGCATCCTCAACGTCGCCACCCGCGCGCTGGTCTCGGAGGTCGGCGACGCGCTGGTCGTGCAGACCGACCTGTGCCTGGACGAGTTCACCGACCACGGCCACTGCGGGGTGCTCGCCCCTTCGACAGGCTCAGGGACCGACCCCGTAATCGACAACGACGCGACCCTGGAGCGCTACGTCGCAATGGCGCTCGCGCAGGCGCGCGCCGGCTCCCACCTGCTGGGGCTCTCCGGCATGATGGACGGCCAGGTCGCCGCGATCCGCAAGGGACTGGATGCCGAGGGCTTCACCGACACGCTGCTGCTCGGCTACGCCGCCAAGTACGCCAGCGCGTTCTACGGTCCGTTCCGCGAGGCCGTCGACTCGCAGCTCGAGGGCGACCGCCGCACCTACCAGCTCGATCCGGGCAACCGCCGCGAGGGCGTCCGCGAGGCGCTGATCGACGAGGCAGAGGGCGCCGACGTCGTGATGGTCAAGCCCGCGATGAGCTTCCTCGACGTGCTGCGCGAGGTGCGCGACGCCGTGCAGGTGCCGGTATGGGCGTACCAGATCTCCGGCGAGTACGCGATGATCGAGGCCGCTGCCGCAAACGGCTGGATCGATCGCCGTGCCGCGGTGCTCGAGTCGCTGCTGTCGATCCGGCGCGCCGGCGCAGACGCGGTCCTCACGTACTGGGCGACCGAGGCGGCGCACTGGCTCCGCGAACGCTGACCGCTTCTGCGGGTCGTTGAGCGCAGGCGCGCAGCGCCGAAGACGAAACGGGCTGAGCGAGCGCAGCGAGTCGAAGCCAGACACAGATCGAAGCCGCACACTTCTGAGGAGGCATCATGACTGATCGCAACGACGAGCTGTTCTCCGCCGCGCGCGCGGTGACCCCCGGCGGCGTGAATTCGCCGGTGCGAGCGTACGGCTCCGTCGGCGGGACGCCCAGGTTCCTGGCATCCGCCCGCGGCGCATACGTGACGGATGCCGAAGGTCGCGAGTACGTCGACCTGGTGGCCTCCTGGGGGCCTGCGCTGCTCGGGCACGCGCATCCCGAGGTCGTCGCCGCCGTCCAGGAGGCCGCGACCCGCGGACTGTCGTTCGGCGCTCCCACCGAGGGCGAGGTGGCACTCGCCCGCAAGATCACCGAGCGCGTGCGGCTCGGCGACCTCGCACCGATCGAACGCGTGCGCCTCGTCTCGACCGGCACCGAAGCCACCATGACCGCGATCAGACTCGCCCGAGGCGCGACCGGACGCGACCTGCTCGTGAAGTTCGCGGGTCACTACCACGGCCACTCCGACGGCCTGCTCGCCGAGGCCGGTTCAGGCGTCGCGACGCTCGCACTGCCCGGCTCGGCCGGCGTCCCTGCACCTATCGCCGCGCAGACGCTGGTGATCGGCTACAACGACCCTGCGGGGCTCGAGGCCGTGTTCGCCGAGCACGGCGACCGGATCGCCGCCGTCATCGTCGAGGCCGCGTCGGCGAACATGGGCGTCGTCGTGCCCGACCCCGGATTCAACCGGTTCATCGCCGACACCGCCCACGCGCACGGCGCGCTGATGATCCTCGACGAGGTGCTCACCGGGTTCCGCGTGCACCACGCCGGCTTCTGGGCACTGCAGGCTGCGACGGGCGAGGAGTACCTGCCCGACATCATCACGTTCGGCAAGGTCATCGGTGGAGGGATGCCGCTGGCCGCCCTCGGCGGTCGTGCCGAGGTCATGGACATGCTCGCCCCGACGGGCCCCGTCTACCAGGCGGGCACCCTGTCCGGGAACCCGCTGTCCGTCGCCGCCGGACTCGAGACGCTGCGTCTGGCCACACCCGCCGTGTACGCCAAGGTAGATGCCGCCGCCGCCCGCATCGCAGATGCCCTTGATGCTGCGCTGACCGAAGCCGGAGTCGTACACGCCGTTCCGCGTGCTGGGAACCTGTTCGGCGTGGCGTTCGCGCCGCAGGCGCCGCGCACCTACGCCGAGGCTCAGGCGCAGGAGGCCTTCCGCTACGCGCCCTTCTTCCACTCGATGCGCGAGCAGGGCGTGGCACTGCCGCCGAGCGTCTTCGAGGCCTGGTTCCTCACCGCCGCGCACGACGACACGGCACTGAGCCGCATCGAGGCCGCGCTGCCCGCGGCGGCTCGCGCCGCGGCATCCGCTTCGCGCCCCGCGTGACTCCGGAGCTTCTCGGGAATTCCGCGGCACCAGCCCGAGAACACGCTGCCTGAGGTCGATTCCTCCTGACGTGTGCGGCGGGGAGTGCGGAAACGCACAAGCCGATCGTTGCGGTCCTGTGAGGAAGTCGCAGACAGAATCGCGGCGGACGCTGGCAGACTGGACGGATGGTGACGCTGCTCCTGGATCAGACACAGCTTGAGGTTGTGCTCTCTCCGCTCGAGCGTGCGGCCACGTTCCACCGTGAGAACCTGCGTATCGTCCGCGAGACGATCACGAAGGTGCAGCTCACGGATGACGCGTGGACGTGGTTGCGCGGCGTGCCGGGGCCCGGCACGCACATCCCCGGGATACTCGCGGCAGGCACCTGGAAGGCCGCGGCGACGACCGACTTCGTCCTGATCCGGCGGCGACGTCCGAGCGTCGTCATCGATCTCGAGGGCGACGGGCAGTTCCAGCGCCTCATCTTCACGACCCGCCACGGGCTCGCGCTCACGCAGGCGCTGCGTCTGAATGTGTCCGCGGAGCCGGTCGACGTCGTCGAGATCGCGGGAACCGCGCCGACCCCGGTCGTGGCCGGACGTCAGCGACCCGTCATCCGGCCGCGACCGGTCTGACCTCAGCGCTGCTCGTCGTCCGAGCTGTCGCCGTGCTCGTCGTCCGAGCCTTCGGCGACATCCGCTGCGTGATCCGCCGGTTCTGAATCGAATGACGGGACCACGTCGATGACGCGCGTCCTGTCGAGATCCTCGGCGTCGGACTCGGCGGGCTCGGATTCGGAATCCTGTACCTCGGCGGACTCGATCCCCGCGGCGGCGATGTTGGGATCGGTGACCGGGTTGGCGAACAGGCTGGCCACCGCGGCCAGGTCCGAGATGCCGGGGAGCGGGCGTTCCTCGGCGGGTGCTTCGGCGGAGGCGGGCGCTTCGACAGGCTCAGGGACCGTGATGTCTGCGTCATCGATGAGTGGACGCTCGTCTTCGGACGCTTCGACAGGCTCGGCGACCGTGGTGTGTGCGTCATCGGTGGAGTCGCCGCTCCCTGAGCCCGTCGAAGGGTCGGCGACGGGCTCGGCGGACGCCACAGGCAGATCGAACAGGGCTGTCTCATCAGCAACAGGAGCCGGCGGCACGTACCGGTCGTGCACGAGATCGAGGAACACGTCCTCGAGCGTCGGACCCCGCTGCTGGAGTGTCGTCAGTGCGACACCGGCGCGAGCGGTGATGCCGCCGATGGTCGCGGCATCGCTGCCCCGAACAGTCAGCCCCGATCGCAGGATCTCGAACTCGTACCCGGCATCCTTCAGCGAAACCGACAGGGCGCTGCGGTCAGCGGCATCCACCACGACCGGACCGGTGCGCGGGTCGGCGAGGTCTTCCATGGTGCCGGCGAACTTGAGCTCGCCATGCGCGATCACGAGGATCTCGTCGGCGATCTGCTCGACCTCCGACAGCACGTGCGAGGAGACCAGCACCGTGCGTCCTTCATCGGCGAGGCCGCGGATGAGAGTGCGCATCCAGCGGATGCCCTCGGGGTCGAGGCCGTTGGCCGGCTCGTCCAGGACGAGGACTCCGGGGTCGCCGAGCAGGGCTGTCGCGGCACTCAGGCGCTGACGCATGCCGAGCGAGAGGGCGGCGATGCGGGTGTCCGCATCGTTCTCGAGACCGACGAAGGAGAGCAGTTCGCCCACGCGTGACAGCGGGATGCCGGCCGCCTTGGCCGCCGTCGTCAGATGACGCTCGACCGAACGGCGAGGACGGAAACCGGGGTCCTCCATCATCGCGCCGATCACACGCGCGGGGTTGCGCAGTTCGGCGTACCGGCTGCCGCCGATCGTGGCAGTGCCGCTGGTCGGGCGCTCGAGCCCGAGCAGCATCCGCAGCGTGGTCGTCTTGCCGGCGCCGTTCGGGCCGAGGAATCCGGTCACCACACCGGGATTGACGCGCGCGGAGAAGTCCGACACGGCCGCGACGGCGCCGAAGCGCTTGGTCGCGTGGTCGAACTCGATCAGCTGTCCGTCTGCCATCCGGGGCCTTTCACTGCATGGGCGTCCTCCCCATCTTGCCGGAAATCCCGCAGAATCTCGCATCGGCCGCATGCATAAAGTCCAGAACAGGCCGATGTAACGTGGCATCCGTGACTGACATCGACGCGGCCCCGACGGTTCTCATCCGCACCGAGGGAGCGCTCGGCCGCCTCACGCTCAACCGGCCGAAGGCGATCAACGCGCTCGACATCGACATGATCCGCCAGGCGAAGGTGGCGCTGGAGGCGTGGCGCGAGGACACCGACATCGAAATCGTCCTGATCGACGGTGAAGGAGAGCGCGGGCTGTGCGCCGGCGGCGACGTGCGCGCGCTCTACGACCAGATCGTCGGAGGCGATGCACAGGGCGCCTCGGAGTTCTTCCGCGCCGAGTACGCGCTGAACCTGATGATCGCCGAGTACCCGAAGACGGTCGTCGCCATCGCCGACGGGATCACGATGGGCGGCGGAATCGGCATCGCAGGTCACGCCGACATCCGCGTGGTCACGGAGCGCAGCCGGCTGGCGATGCCGGAGACCCGGATCGGATTCACCCCCGACGTCGGCGGCACGTACCTGCTCGGACGCGCGCCCGGCCGGATCGGCGAGTACCTCGGTCTCACGGGCGGCACGATGTCGGCGGCGGATGCCGTCTACGCCGGCTTCGCGGATCACTACGTGCCGTCGCAGCACCTGGGAGAGCTCCGCGAGGCCCTGGGCAAGCGCGCCGATCCGACCAGCCCGTCCGAGCTGGTGCTCCTGTTCGACGAGACCCCGGAGCGATCGGTGCTCGCGGCCGAGCGCGCCTGGATCGACGAGGTGTTCGCGGCCGACTCCCTTGCCGAGATCTCGCAGCGACTCTCCGCACGCGCCGAGGTCTCGGCATCCGCGACGGCTGCCGTGCTCGTGGAGCTCTCGCCGACGGGGCTCGCGGTCACGCTCGATGCGGTCCGCGAAGCACGCGAGGGCGACCTGCGCGATGCCCTGATCGGCGAGTACCGGCGGGTCATGTGGTTCGTGCGGCAGCATCCCGATCTCGTCGAGGGGATCCGCGCGCAGCTGGTCGACAAGGACCGCTCGCCGAAGTGGCAGCCCGCGACGATCCCGCAGCTCCCGGCGGATGCCGGCGCTGACGCCCGCGCATACGTGCCCGAGGTGCCGCTGTTCGACTGAGTCGCAACCGGATCCTTTTCTGGACCGGAGCGAAAAACCGGCTGTCATCAGCGACTCGTTCGCCCTGAGCGGATAATTCCGATCAGGTATGTGCAATGTCGGTGGGGCGTGGCACGCTATCTGGTGGCCCATTCGGCCCGCTCCCCAAAAGGACCTCACCAATGCTCGGAAAGCTCCTCTTCCGCTACCTCTCCAAATACTGGCCACTGCTGGTCGGTGTGCTCGTGTTCCAGTTCATCAGCGCGCTGGCTGCGCTGTACCTCCCCCGGCTGAACGCCGACATCATCAACGAGGGCGTCGCCACTGCCGACACCGCCTACATCTGGCGAACCGGCGTCTGGATGCTGGTCGTCTCGCTCGGCCAGATCGTCTGCTCCGTGATCGCGACCTACTTCGCCGCCAAAGCCGCCATGAGCGTTGGCCGCGACATCCGTTCCGACGTGTTCGCGCGCGTCAGCGGCTTCTCCGAGCGCGAGGTGTCGCAGTTCGGCGCCGGGTCGCTCATCACCCGCAACACGAACGACGTGCAGCAGGTGCAGATGCTGGCGATGATGGGCGCGACGATGTTCGTGATGGCCCCGATGCTCGCCATCGGCGGCATCATCATGGCCGTGCAGCAGGACGTCGGGCTCAGCTGGCTGATCGGCGTCTCTGTCCCCGTGCTGCTCATCGCGGCGGTGCTCGTCATCGGTCGCATGGTGCCGCTGTTCCGTCGCAACCAGGGCAAGATCGACGAGATCAACCGCATCATGCGCGAGCAGCTCACCGGCGTGCGCGTCGTGCGCGCGTTCGTCCGAGAGCGCGTGGAAGAGCAGCGCTTCCGGGGCGCGAACACCGATCTCATGAAGCTCGGTCGCAACATCGGCTCGTTGTTCGTGCTGCTGTTCCCGCTGTTCATGCTGATCCTCAACGTCACCGTCGTAGGCGTCATCTGGTTCGGCGGCCTCGAGGTGCAGAACGGCAACGTCGAAGTGGGAACGCTGTTCGCGTTCATGCAGTACATCGGTCAGATCATGGGCGGTGTGATCATGGTCAGCTTCATGGCGATCATGATCCCTCGCGCCGCGGTCTCCGCCGAGCGCGTGGGCGAGGTCCTCGACGCCGAGTCTTCCCTCGAACGTCCTGAGGACGGTGCGACCGACTTCCCCGTGCCCGGAACGGTCATGTTCGAGAACGTCGAGTTCACCTATCCGGGAGCCGACGCACCCGTGCTGCAGAACATCTCGTTCGGCGCGGAGCGCGGCGAGACGGTCGCGATCGTCGGTTCGACCGGTGCCGGAAAGACGACCCTGATCTCGCTCGTGCCGCGACTGTTCGACGTCACGGGCGGCGTCGTCCGGGTCGGCGGCGTCGACGTGCGCGAAGCCGACATGGATGCCCTGTGGAAGACGATCGGCCTGGTCCCGCAGCGTCCGTTCCTGTTCACCGGGACGATCGCCTCGAACCTCCGGTACGGCCGTTCGGATGCCACCGATGAAGAGCTCTGGCACGCGCTCGAGATCGCGCAGGCCAAGGACTTCGTCGCCGAGATGCCCGAGGGACTCGAGTCCCGCATTGCGCAGGGCGGCACGAACGTGTCCGGCGGTCAGCGCCAGCGACTCGCGATCGCCCGTGCCCTGGTGCACCAGCCGCAGATCCTCGTCTTCGACGACTCGTTCTCGGCGCTCGACCTGACCACGGACGCGAGGCTGCGCCAAGCGCTGTGGCGAGAACTGCCGCAGGTGACGAAGATCGTCGTCGCGCAGCGCGTGTCGACCATCACGGACGCCGATCGCATCGTCGTCCTCGAAGGAGGAGAGATGGTCGGCGTCGGAACGCACGACGAACTCGTCGCCAGCAACGACACTTACCGTGAGATCGTCGAATCGCAGCTGGGGGTGGACGCATGAGCACGCTGCCCGACCCCGTCGAGGGGGCCCCGACCAATGCAGAAGTCGGCCCGACCACGACGCTGACGCCCGACGAGCAGTACGAGGCGGAGCTCGCCGAGCAGGCACGTCAGAACTCCGGAGACTGGGACGCGGTCGCCCCCGGCAAGGCCGACAACTTCGGCCGAAGCTTTGCCCGCATGATCGGGCTGCTCAAGCCCTCCGCGCTCTGGTTCGTGCTGGTGTCGTTCTTCGGCGCGATCGGCGTCGTGCTGACGGTCGCCGCCCCGAAGGTGCTCGGCGAGGCCACCAACCTCATCTACGAGGGCTACATCTCCAAGGTGCTCGGCGACAACGGCGTACCCGCCGGCACGTCGCAGGAGCAGGTCGTCGAGATGCTGCGCTCGCAGGGCCAGGGCGACTTCGCCAACATGGTGGCCGCCTTCGACAGCTTCCAGGTCGGCGCCGGAATCGACTTCGACCGACTGCGCTGGGTGATCATCGCCGTACTGGCGATCTACGTCGTCGCCGCCATCCTGAGCTGGCTGCAGGGCTACGTGATCAACGTGATCATGGTGCGCACGATGTGGCGTCTGCGCGAGTCCGTCGAGGCGAAGATCAACCGGTTGCCGCTGTCGTACTTCGACAAGGTGCAGCGCGGTGAGCTGATCTCGCGCGTCACCAACGACATCGACAACATCACGCAGACCATGCAGCAGTCGTTGTCCGGGGCGCTGACGGCGGTTCTGACCGTGATCGGCGTGCTGGTGATGATGTTCTCGATCTCGTGGCAGCTGGCACTGGTCGCGCTTGTCGCGCTGCCGCTGATGGGCGTGATCTTCGGCGTCATCGGTCCGCGTTCGCAGAAGGCGTTCGGCAGCCAGTGGCGCAAGGTCGGCCGCCTGAACGCCCGCGTCGAGGAGTCCTTCTCCGGTCACGCGCTGGTCAAGGTCTTCGGTCGCGAGCAGGAGGCTCTCGAGAGCTTCCAGGCCGAGAATGAGGAGCTGTACCAGGCGAGTTTCAAGGCGCAGTTCCTGTCGGGCATCATCATGCCGGCCATGACCTTCGTCGGCAGCCTGACCTTCGTCGGCATCGCGGTGCTCGGCGGGCTCATGGTCGCCAGCGGTCAGCTCCGCCTCGGCGACGTGCAGGCCTTCATCCAGTACTCGCAGCAGTTCACGCAGCCGTTGTCGGAGCTCGGCGGCATGGCGGCGGTCGTGCAGTCCGGTACGGCTTCCGCTGAGCGGGTTTTCGACTTCCTGGACGCCGACGAGGAGCAGGCCGACGCCTCCGACGCGGCCTCGCTGCCCGATCCGGAGGTCGCGGGCCGTGGCGTCATCGAGTTCCAGGAGGTGTCGTTCTCGTACACGCCGGATCGCCCGCTGATCCGGGACCTGTCGTTCCGGGTCGAGCCGGGGCAGACGGTCGCGATCGTCGGACCGACCGGTGCGGGAAAGACCACCCTGGTCAACCTGATCATGCGGTTCTACGAGCTGAGCTCCGGCCGCATCCTCATCGACGGGCAGGACATCGCCGGCGTCGCCCGCTCCGAACTGCGCTCGCGCACGGGCATGGTGCTGCAGGATCCGTGGCTGTTCGCGGGATCGATCCTCGAGAACATCCGTTACGGCCGCTCCACCGCCACCGATGAAGAGGTCATCGAGGCGGCGACGGCGACGTACGTCGACCGGTTCGTGCACGCGCTCCCCGAGGGCTACGAGACGGTGCTGGACGAGGATGCTTCGAACGTGTCCGCGGGTGAACGTCAGCTCATCACGATCGCTCGCGCGTTCGTGTCGCAGCCGTCGATCCTGATCCTCGACGAGGCGACCAGCGCGGTCGACACCCGCACCGAGCTGCTGCTGCAGCATGCGATGGCGGCGCTGCGCAAGGGCCGTACCTCGTTCGTGATCGCGCACCGCCTCTCCACGATCCGCGATGCCGACCTCATCCTCGTGATGGAGCACGGTGACATCGTCGAGCAGGGCTCGCATGACGAGCTCATCGCCACGCAGGGTGCGTACTGGCGGCTGTACCAGTCGCAGTTCGAGCAGGCTGCGACCGACATCGACGCCGAAGAGGCCATGACGGACGCGGTTCCCGTCGTCGCCTCCGGCGAGGCAGAAGCGGCCGAGACAGTGGACGAGCCCGCCGAGAGGTGACTGACGTGGTGGGCCTGGGCGGCCGCCCAGCCCCACCACGTCACTTCGAGCTGAGGCCGAGCAGTTCCAGCGGGTGCGTCAGGCGCCACCAGGGACTCGGGCCCGCGATCTCCTCGGCCAGCGACGCGTCGACGGACGCCTGATCCACGGGCCCGGTAACGGTGACCGTGCCGATGTCCTCGCCCTCCTCGCGCTGGTTGCTCAGATCGAACTCGACGGCGGCGGACGCCGCGGTGCCGTTCCAGAGCACCACGGTCGCATCCTCATCCGAGACGATGTCGACGCTCGTGCCCCACGGCGTGCTGATCTCGCCGACGATGGTGCCCGCCGGCACGGCGGGCGAGATCGTCGCCAGTGCTGCCTCGGCCTGGTCGAACAGCGAACGCGTCACGGCGAGCCGCTCTGCGTCGTCGTTCTGGTTCAGCACCGACGCGTAGAGGTGCACGGTGGTCTCGCCGACTGTGACGTCCTTCGCTGTGAGCAGGTTCCAGCCGACGAGGGTTCCGGTCTTGATGCCGACGACACCGGGGTCTGCCAGCATCCCGTTGGTGTTCTCGACCAGTCCCGCGCCGGGAATCTCGGCGCTGACCGTGCCGACGATCTCCGCGAACACGGGATTCTGCATGGCCCGCTCACCGAGCCGCAGCAGCGCTTCGGGTGTGGCGACGTTGCCCTCGTCGAAGCCCGACGGCGTCACGATCGTGATGTCGCCGAGGCCGCGTTCTGCGAGCCACGTCTTTGCGGCCTGTGCGAACTGCTGATCCGAACCCCAGAGTTCTCGTGCGAGCCGGTCGATGTAGTTGTTCGCGGACCCCATCAGCGTGCCCTGCAGCAGCTGGTACTCCGTCAGCACGCCGTCGACGGGAACGTCGAGTGCGGACTGGTTCGCGATGCGGTAATCCCAGTACTCCAGGGTGTCGCCGTAGTCGAAGGCGAACTCGGGCCCCTGCTCGCCGAGTTGCAGCGGCATCCGATCGAGCACCATCAGGCTGCTGACGACCTTCGTCACGCTGGCGATCGGGACGGCCTGCGTGGCGGATGCCGCTGATGAGACGCCGGCCATGCTCAGGCCGGCACTGCCGACCGACGGCCATACGATCGCGGCGGGTTCGGGTGCCACGGTCGCGAACTCGACGGGCTGTACGACCGGCGGCACCTCGTGCAGCGGCCACATCAGCATGCTGGCGCTGTAGGCGATGGCGCAGGTGGCGATGGTGCCGACCGGAACCAGCCATCGGCTGCGCAGGACGACGGGTCGCAGCTTCGCATCCGCGAGCAGATCCGTGACCGGACCGTCCATCGTTATGGCATTGAGATCGGCGGGACGGCTGGACTCCGCGACGTCGGCCGTCTCGACCCAGCTCAGCGCGGTCGCCGGGCGCGAAGGGCCTGCCCATTCCACGACGCGTTCGGGCGCGCCCTCCTCGACGGAACCGAGGTCGTCGACGCCGAGCGCCGACAGGTCGGAAGGCTGCGCCTCGTCGACCGCTGCCGATGCGGCATCCGGCTGGGCGGGTGCGGCATCCGCCTGCGGGAGCGCGGCTTCCACCGGTACCTGTGCGGTCTCTGCCGCTGCGGGCGCAGCATCCACTTGCGTCGGCGTGGACTCCGCGGAGTCCGCGGGCACGGGGACGGGATCCTCGATCACGGCGGCGTCGGCGTCGCTGAACGGCAGCGTCGGCGTGCGCGACGACTCGGCCGCGCGACGCATCGCGCGCCGAGCGCGCCGGGTCGTCGCGCCTGCAGCAGGCGTCACATCGTCGGAGATCACCCGTTCACGCTACCCAATCGCACGCATGCCGGGTGCGAAGCCGCCTCCGACGCGCTGTGGGTATGATCGACTTCACAACCACGGGAGTCCGGGTCAGCCGGGCTGAGAGGAAGCGAACCGCGCTTCGACCGTCGAACCTGATCCGGATCATGCCGGCGCAGGGAGGAGTTCAGATGAGTACATCCATGTCCGCTTCGAGGCACGCCGCGAAGGGGCTCCGCCGCCCGGAACTGTGGCGCTGGCGCGTCGTCGACATCGTCGTGGCCAGTGTCATCGCCGTCGCGTGCGCGGTGATCTTCCTGCTGTGGAACATCGGCTACGAGGCACCGAGCACGTTGCTGAAGCCCCTGCTGCCCGGTGTGCAGGGTCTGCTCGCCGGACCCTGGCTCCTGGCCGGCGTGCTCGGCGGTCTCATCATCCGCAAGCCGGGAGCCGCCCTCTACACCGAGCTGGTCGCAGCGGTGATCTCGGCGCTCGTCGGAAATCAGTGGGGGCCGCTGACGATCGCGTCGGGCATCGTGCAGGGTCTCGGCGCCGAACTGATCTTCCTGGTCTTCCTCTACGGGGTCTGGCGGCTGCCCGTCGCCATCCTCGCCGGCGCGGGCGCGGGCCTCGCGTGCGGCATCAATGACCGCATCCTCTGGTATCCGGGTGCCGACGTGCTGTTCACGAGTGTGTACATCGCCTCGACCACGATCTCCGGTGCCCTCATCGCCGGTCTCGGCGGATGGCTGATCGCTCGCGGCCTCGCGGCCACCGGCGCCCTGAACCGCTTCGCATCGGGCCGAGCGGCGACAGCGCGGGTGTGACCATCCCGATAGACCGCGGCACGGCGTCCGCACCCGCGATCCTCGAAGCCCGGTCGTGGGGGTGGCGCTATGCCACCCGCCTGCGCTGGGCGCTGCGCGACGTCTCGCTGACGATCGAGCCGGGGGAGCGCGTGCTGCTGCTGGGAGCATCCGGGTCCGGCAAGTCGACCCTGCTGCAGGCGTTCGGCGGCGTGCTCGGCGGAGCCGACGAAGGCGAAGAGGTCGGCGAGCTGCTGGTCGACGGGATGCCGGCCGCCGACGCCCACGGTCGAGTCGGCATGGTGCTGCAGGATCCGGACACCCAGACGATCCTCGCCAGGGTCGGCGACGACGTGGCGTTCGGATGCGAGAACCTCGGAGTGCCGCGCGAGGAGATCTGGCCGCGCGTGCACGCCGCTCTGGATGCCGTCGGGCTCGAGGTGCCGCTGGATCGCTCGACCGCGGCGCTGTCCGGCGGGCAGAAGCAGCGGCTCGCGCTCGCCGGCGTGCTGGCGATGCGTCCTGGGGCGATCCTGCTCGACGAGCCGACCGCCAACCTCGATCCCGGCGGGGTCGGCGAGGTGCGAGATGCCGTGAAGAACGTGCTGGATGCGACCGGGGCGACGCTCGTGGTGATCGAGCATCGCATCGACGTGTGGCTTCCTCTGGTCGATCGCGTGATCGTCCTCGGCAGTGACGCGGACGGCGAGACCACGGCCGTGCTCGCCGACGGCACACCGGATGCCGTGCTCGGCGCCCGCGGCGATGAGCTCGCTGCCGCCGGGGTGTGGGTGCCAGGGCATCCGCCGGTCTTCCCCGCCCCGCCGGCCGCTCCGCCGGGGGAAGAGCTGCTGCACGCCGAGAAGCTCGTCGTCTCGCGGCGGCGCGGCGTGCCGGTCGCGGGACCCTTCAACCTCAGCCTGCGCGCGGGCGAGGTGCTCGGGATCGTCGGGCCCAATGGTTCCGGCAAGTCGACGCTCGGACTCACCCTGGCCGGGCTGATTCCGCCCGAGAGCGGCCGGGTGACGGCATCCGCCGCCCTCGCCGCAGGCGAGAAGACGGAACCAGGCAAGTGGTCATCGCGTGCGCTGCTCACCCGCATCGGCGCGGTGCTGCAGAGCCCAGAGCATCAGCTCCTCGGGCGCACGGTACGCGAGGAGCTGTCGATCGGCCCCCGCGCGCTCGGCCTCAGTCCCGAGGAAGTGGCTGTCAGGGTCGACGACCTGCTCGTGCGTCTGCGTCTTGGCGCGCTGGCCGAGGCGAACCCGTACACGCTCTCGGGTGGAGAGAAGCGGCGTCTGACGGTCGCCGCTGCGCTCGCCACCCGGCCGCGTGTGCTCGTGCTCGACGAGCCGACGTTCGGCCAGGACGCCGTGACCTGGGCCGAACTCGTGGCGATCATCGCGCGGCTGCGGGACCAGGGCACCGCCATCGTGGTGATCTCGCACGACGAGGATGTGCTGCGGGCGCTGCACGCGCGACGGGTCGAGATCGCATGACGGACTTCGTCGCAGACTCCGGTCGCGTTCAGCGATCGGGTCCCATCGCGCCGCGCAGCGCCCTGGCCAAACTCGCCACGGCACTGCTGATCAGCATCCCCCTCATCCTGACGATCGACGTGCTCTCGGCCGCGGTCGCGCTGGCGCTGGAGATCCCGCTGCTGTTGCTCGCGGGACTCCGCGCGAAGGAGTTCTGGCTGCGCACGGCCGTGCTGTGGATCGCCGCCCCGCTCAGCGCCGTGACGATCGCTCTCTACGGCGCGGCGAGCGGGACCGTCCACTTCGAGTGGTTCGTCGTGCGGATCAGCGACGGATCGCTCGCGCTCGCCGCGGCCACTGCGGTGCGCGTGCTGGCGATCGGGCTCCCGGCGATCGTGCTCTTCGTCACGGTCGATCCGACCGACCTCGCCGACGATCTCGCGCAGCGGGCGCGGCTGCCGGCGCGGTTCGTCATCGGGGCGCTGGCCGGGATGAGGATGCTCGGGCTGCTCGCTGACGACTGGCGGGCGCTCGCCCTGGCGCGCCGGGCGCGCGGCGTTGCCGATCAGGGGCGGATCCGGCGCGGTATCGGGATGGCGTTCGCGCTGTTCGTGCTCGCGATCCGGCGCGGATCGTCGCTCGCCACGGCGATGGAGGCCCGCGGCTTCGGCGGCCCTGGCGCTCGCAGCTGGGCGCGGCCGTCGAGGTGGGACGTCGGGGACACGGTGCTGGTGGTGATCGGGATGCTGATCCCCGCGGCGGCCATCACGGCCGCCGTCGTCTTCGGCACCTGGAACTTCATCCTGGGCCCGTCGGTCGCAGGCTGAGACTCAGCGATCGTCGAGCTGCTTCACCAGCCGACGGGGTGCCGTCATCCGATACGAGGCGTCGACGAGCTCGGCGATCTCCTGCCAGTCCGTATCCTCGTCGAGGTCGATCCCGAGCCAGCCCGATGGTCCCAGGTAGGTGGGCACCCAGAACCGTGGGTCCTGCCGCAGCGCGGGGTCGTCGTCGGCATCCGGTCGCACCATGATCGCCGCGTCGTGCGCGACCCACTCCTCGTCGATCCGCTGCGAGCCGCCGAAATAACAGAACACCTTCTGCGTGAAGAAGGCCGGGCGCCCGTGACTGACCTTCTCATCGGCCTCGGGGAATGTGAGCGCGATCTCGCGGACCCGCGCCAGCAGTGGATCGTCGGGGGAGAACATCAGCGGGTGGGTCATCAGGTCTCATTCCACAGGTCGCGGTAGTAGGCGAGCCGATCGCGGTCGGGCTCGATGCCGTAGGCCTCGATGAGCGCGTCCTCCCAGTCGCCGCCATAGTTCCACAGTGTGCTCATCGAGGCGACGGCGATGTCCGCCCATCGATCGGCGGTGCCGAGCGCGGCGAGATCGACGTGGCCGACGGGCGCACCGGCCGCGTCGAGGAGGGTGTTCGGTGCGCAGGCATCCCCGTGGCATACGACGAGTCGGTCGATCGGCGGTGCATCGCGGAGGGCATCGGCGATATGGATGCCGCGCGCCTCGGCATTCGCGATCCGGGCAGGAACGCTCCACTCCCAGGGGCACGCCGACACGGGGAGCGCGTCGTGCAGCATCCGCAATCCCTGGCCGATCGCACGCACGGCGATGGCGGGCTCGGCGATCCAGCGGGGTGCGACTGCGCTCACGCCGGTGATCGCCGCCGTGACCAGCCACTCGTGCGAGGCATCCTGGCCTTGCTCGATGACCTCCGGCACACGGATCCACCGTGCAGCCCACCGCATGCGCTCCGCCTCGTCGCGCATGTTCGCCTCGAGGTCGAGAGGCCCCCACTTGATGAACCGGCCGTCATCCGTGCGGAACGTCAGACCGCCGATCCCGTTCTCCCACGCCGGAGTGAGCGCCGCACCGCGAGCGAGCGTGCGGACCCGTGCGGGGACCGCGACATCGGCTGACGGGATCGTCACAGCAACTCGCGCAGCGCTTCTTCGAGCACAACGGCGTGATTGTGCTCCTCATCGTGCGCGGCGTAGACGAGCGTGACCACCCCGTGCTTCCTCGCCTCGGCCGCGAGTTCGTCGAGCGCTGACGCGCTCTCGCCGGCGAGTTCGGCGCGGTATCTGTCGGCGTAGGCGCCCCAGTCGTCATCGGATGCCGCGTGCCACTGCTTGCGCAGCTCGGGGCTGGGAGCGGTGTCCTTGGCCCACAGATCGATCTCTGCCCGCTCCTTCGACACGCCCCTCGGCCACAGCCGATCCACCAGCACCCGGAACCCGTCGGCGGATTCGGCGGTGTCGTAGGCTCGCTTGCGACGCAGTTCCATGGCCCCAGCCAACACCTCCGCGCGTGCGTGCACCAGAGGGCTGACACTGAGAACCGCATATGCTGAGACTGAATTGCAGAATCGTTCGAAGGAGAACCTATGCAGATCAAGGGATCCGGTGCACTGATCACGGGTGGTGCCTCCGGCCTCGGCCTCGCGACCGCACGTGCGCTCGCCGCAGCAGGAGCGCACGTCACGCTGCTCGATCTGCCGTCATCCGCCGGTGCAGAGATGGCGGCGGAGCTCGGCGGGACCTTCGCGCCGGGCGATGTCACGAGCCCCGAGGATGCCGCCTCCGCGGTGGCCACGGCGAACGAGAACGCGCCGCTGCGAATCGTCGTCAACTGCGCCGGCATCGCCCCGCCCGCCAAGGTCCTCGACCGCGACGGCACCCCCGCCGTCCTCGCGGATTTCGAGCGCGTCGTCCGCATGAACCTCGTCGGGACGTTCAATGTCACTTCGCAGGCAGCAGCAGTCATCGCGAAGAATGAGCCGTCGGACGGGTCGACCGACCGCGGCGTCATCGTGAACACGGCATCCGTCGCCGCGTTCGACGGGCAGATCGGCCAGCCGGCGTATTCGGCATCCAAGGGCGGCGTGCACGCCATGACCCTCCCGATCGCGCGCGAACTGGCGCGCTACGGCATCCGCGTCTGCACGATCGCGCCGGGGATCATGGAGACGCCGATGCTCGCCGGCCTCCCCGAAGCAGCGCAGGCCTCGCTCGGCCAGCAGGTGCCGTACCCCGCCCGGCTCGGAAAGCCGACCGAGTACGCCGCGCTCGTGCAGAGCATCGTCGAGAACGGCTACCTCAACGGCGAGACCATCCGCCTCGACGGTGCCATCCGCATGGCACCCAAGTGAGTCGGCACGGCTGCTCAGGTCGCGATCTCTGCCGTTCTGAGCACCGGATGACAGCAGAATCCGCGACCCGAAACCGAGGAGAGACATGACCACCCTGGCCGGTAAGACCATCCTGATGTCCGGCGGCAGCCGCGGCATCGGCCTCGCGATCGCATTGCGCGCGGCGCGTGACGGTGCGAACATCGCCATGCTTGCGAAGACCGACACCCCGCATCCGAAGCTCGAGGGCACGATTCACACCGCCGCCGAGCAGATTCGCGCGGCCGGAGGCAACGCGCTGCCGATCGTCGGAGACGTGCGCGAGGACGACGACATCACCGAGGCCGTCATGACGACGCAGGGCGAGTTCGGCGGCATCGACATCGTCATCAACAACGCCAGCGTCATCGACCTGTCGCGCTCGCTCGATCTCGGCGCGAAGAAGTACGACCTCATGCAGGACGTCAACGTCCGCGGCACGTTCATGCTGTCGCGCGCAGCGATCCCGCAGCTGCGCGAGGCCGCGAACCCGCACATCCTCTCGCTGTCGCCGCCGCTGAACCCGACGCCGAAGTGGCTCGGCGCGCACACCGGCTACACCCTCGCGAAGTACGGCATGACCATGGTCACGCTCGGGCTGGCCGCGGAGTTCGCATCGGACGGCATCGCCGCGAACACGCTGTGGCCGCGCACGACGATCGCGACCGCCGCGGTGCAGAACCTGCTCGGCGGCGACAAGGTGATGGCCGCCAGCCGTACCGCCGACATCTACGCGGATGCCGCGTACGCCGTGCTCACCAAGCAGGCAGCCGAGTACAGCGGGCAGAGCCTCATCGTCGAGGACGTACTGGAAGCGGATGGCGTCACAGACTTCTCCGGCTACGCCGCCATCCCCGGCACCCCCGACGATCGCTTGTTCCCCGACATCTTCCTCGACTGACCCGCGCGCCGCGCTCGAACGGCCCCCCGAGATTGCATTCCGCGGCCGAAACCGCCGGAAATGCAGGCGATCTCGGCCGCGGAATGCAATCTCGCAGGGTGGGCGGGCGTCAGAACAGCAGGTAGACGGCGCCGACGATCGTGAGGCCGATCACCATGCGGTCGAACACCTGCTGCTTCATCCGGCGAGCCAGCCAGAGCCCGGCGAACGCCCCGGCGACGACGAGCGGGACGAGCGCGGCATCCATCAGGAGCACCTGGCCGTCGAACAGGCCGATGCCTGCGAGGAACGGCACCTTGAACAGGTTCACGATCGCGAAGAACCACGCCGAGGTGCCCAGGAACACTTGCACCGGTGTGCGCATCGCGAGGAAGTACATCGACATCACCGGTCCTGCGGCGTTCGCGACCATGGTCGTGAAGCCGGCCAGCGCGCCGTAGCCGGATGCGGCGATGATGCCGTGGGCGGCGGGCGCGGCATCCGCCCTGCGCTGCCGCCATCTGCGCCACAGGGTGACGGCGATCATCGCCAGCAGGATGATCGCGATCGCGCGTCGGACGATGGCGTCGTCGCCGACGGCGAGGAACGCGAAGCCGGCGAGCAACCCCACGAGCACCGCGGGCGCTAGACGCAGCAGGCTCGGCCAGTGCGCGTGCCGCCGGTACGCGATCAACGCGAACACGTCGCCGACGATGAGCAGCAGCAGGAGCGCGGCCGTCGACGTGCGCGCCGGCAGCACGGTCGCGAAGATCGCGACGGGCAGGATGCCGCCGCCGGGGATCGCGGTCTTCGCCAGGCCCACCGTCACCGCCGCGATGCCGAGAGCGACCCAAGCCCACGGCAGCAATTCGGTCATGCTCAGCCGCGGACGGCGGAGAGCGCGGCGGCGAATCGCGCGGCGCGCTGGGTGATGTCGTCCCAGTCCTCGGCCTTGATCGACGCGGAGTTCGCCAGGTCGCCGCCGGCGCCGACGGCCACCGACCCTGCCGCGAACCATTCGGCGAGGTTGTCTGGCTTCACGCCGCCGGTGGGCATGAGCGGAGCATCCGGGAACGGTCCGCGCAGCGCGCCCAGGTACGAGGGCCCGCCGAGGGATGCCGGGAAGATCTTCACCACGTCGACCCCGAGCGCCAGCGCGCCCATGACCTCGGTCGGCGTCATCGCACCGGTCATGACGACCGCGCCGGTGTCGAGCATCGCGCGCGTCAGGTCGGGCAGTGTGCCGGGGCTCACCAGGAACTCGGCGCCGGCGTCGGCGGCGGCCTGCGCCTGCTCGGCGGTCGTGACGGTGCCGGCGCCGATGTAGGCGGCATCCCCGTGGCGTGCGATGAGCTCGCGGATGACGGACGGGGCGTCCGGGGTCGAGTACGTGACCTCGATGCCGGTGATGCCGCCGCGAATGATCGCCTCGGCGGTCTCGAGTGCGAGCTCGGGGGAGGGTGCTCGCAGGACGGCGAGGACGCCGGAGGTGCGTGCGCGGGCGAGGCGGTCGGTCATGAGGCTCCTTGATCGGGGTGCCGTCCCATTCTGCTGGATCGCAACCTGTAATGACAACCGAGCGGGATGCCAGCGCCCCAGCGCGTTCCCACCCGTGAGCCCGTACCCTGGAGGGTATGACCGAGAACTCCCGCATCCGCTCGACGGGGCCCGCGAAAACGCAGGTGCGCCCGCGCACCGAGGGCTGGACCCAGAAGACGGACGAGTCCGGTCGTCCGCTGCTGCAGTTCGCCAGCCCGAAGCGCGGCAAGCCGCCGGTGCACCTTGCCGACCTCACCCCGGCCGAGCGTGCCGAGAAGGTCAAGGAGCTGGGGCTTCCCGGCTTCCGCGCCAAGCAACTGTCGACGCACTACTTCACGCACTACACGTCCGATCCGGCGCACATGACCGACCTCCCGGCCGCGCAGCGCGACGAGCTCGTCGCCGGCATGCTGCCGCCGCTGCTCACCGAGGTGCGGCGACTGGAGACCGACAAGGGCGACACGATCAAGTTCCTGTGGCGCCTGCACGACGGTGCGCTCGTCGAGTCCGTCCTGATGCGCTACCCCGGTCGCATCACGCTGTGCGTCTCGAGCCAGGCCGGCTGCGGCATGAACTGCCCGTTCTGCGCCACCGGCCAGGCGGGCCTCACGCGCAACATGTCGACCGCCGAGATCATCGAGCAGATCGTGCGCGCCAACCGCCTCATCGCGAACGGCGAGCTCGGCGGCAAGAAGGCCGACGACCACAGCATGGAGCGCGTGAGCAACATCGTCTTCATGGGCATGGGAGAGCCGCTTGCCAACTACAAGCGAGTGATGGATGCCGTGCGCATCATGGTCGCCCCGCAGCCCGACGGCCTCGGAATGAGCGCCCGCGGCATCACCGTCTCGACGGTCGGCCTGGTGCCGGCGATCCGCAAGCTCGCCGACGAGAACATCCCGGTGACGTTCGCGCTCTCGCTGCACGCGCCCGACGACCACCTGCGCGACGAGCTCATCCCGGTCAACTCCCGCTGGAAGGTCGACGAGGCACTGGATGCCGCGCGCGAGTACTACGAGAAGACCGGACGCCGCGTCTCGATCGAGTACGCGCTCATCAAGGACATGAACGACCACGCCTGGCGCGCCGACCTGCTGGCGGAGAAGCTCAACCAGCGCGGCCGCGGTTGGGTGCACGTCAACCCGATCCCGCTGAACCCGACTCCTGGCTCGGTGTGGACCTCGTCAGAGAAGGACGTCACGGACGAGTTCGTGCGCCGCCTGAACGACGCCGGCATCCCGACCACCCTGCGCGATACCCGCGGCAAGGAGATCGACGGAGCCTGCGGTCAGCTCGTCGCCACCACCGAAGACGAGGCTGCCGCGGCTGCGGTCAATGCGGCGCAGCCGCGTTGAGGGCGGGTCGGGGCAAGGTTGAGCGAGCGCAGCGAGCCGAAACCCGAGCGGCAGCGGTCAGCTGACGGAATTCCTGAGGGCGCTCGCAGGCGTCTTCCGGCTGTCCCACAGGCGGAGTTTCCTAGTCTCTAGGGATGTCCTATTCCGCACATCGTGACGGCCGCATGGGTTCCGACGGCCGGATCTCGTTCGAAACCGACGGCCAGAACGGCCCGGCAGACGACGACATCGATTTCCTGCGCGACTACGAGCCGACCGGCAGCGAATCGACAGGCAGCGAGCCGACGGCATCCGACTTCTCGGCTGCGCACGAGCCCGAGACCGAGGAGCTTGCGGATCTGGAACGCGCTCAGGGCGCCTTCGGCCCGTCCAGGATGAAGCGGACCAAGCCGAAGCGCGCCAAGAAGCCGCGCACGCCAGGCTCGCGCCTGCGCACCATGGCGATCCTCGGCGGCGCCGACGGCGAAGTGCTCGACCGGGTCCCCGGCGAGACTCCGCGATTCGTGCAGATGTTCTTCGTGCTCGCCGGCACCGCCCTGGTCTCGGCGATCTCGATGATGTTCGCCCTCACCACCGGTGTGCAGGTGGCCATCTGGCTCGCCGTGCCGCTGGCGATCGTCTGGGCGGCGATCATCTTCAACCTCGACCGCTTCCTCACGTCGACCATGACGTCGACCCGCAGCATCGGCAAGCTGATCGGCCTCGCGCTGCCGCGCGTCGCGATGGCGATGCTGATCGGATTCCTCGTCGCCGAGCCGCTCGTGCTGCAGGTGTTCCACAACGACATCTCCCGCGAGGTCGCCGCGACGAACATCGTGCAGGCGCAGTCCGATCAGGATGCTCTGGAGAGCGGCCCGGAACGCAAGGCCCTGGATGCCGCGTCCGAGCGGGTCGCGACCCTCGAGAACCAGGCCGCGACCGGCATCGTCGCGGACACCGATTCGGGGTCGGCATCGACTTCCGCTGCGCAGGCCACCGTGGACGACGTCACCGCCAAGATGACCGAGCAGCAGAAGGTGATCGACTCTGCGCGGGCGCTGTACCAGTGCGAGCTCACCGGCGAGGGCGCGGGCGAGGTCCCGGGCTGTACGGGTGTGAACGGCGAGGGGTCGAGCTCCGATGCGGCCGAGGCGCAGCTCGCGCAGGCGCAGCAGACCTACGACGCGCTCGCAGCCCAGCTGCGCACCGCGAACGACGACCTGGCCGCCGCCGAGACGTCGTCGAAGGAGAACACCGCCTCGTCCGAGTCCGCCAACCGGCAGCAGGCCAACGACCAGTTGCCGGCGGCCCGCGACACGTATCAGCAGGCGCTCGACGCTTACAACGCGCGCGCGGACTCCGTCGCGGAGGGCAATGCCGGAGCCGTCGGGCTGCTCAGCCAGATCAGCGGCCTGAACCGCCTCGCCGAGAAGGAGCCGACCATCTGGTGGGCGCACTGGCTGATCGCGGCACTGTTCTTCATGATCGAGCTCCTGCCGGTAATCGTGAAGGTGCTCACCAGCTACGGCGATCCCTCGCTCTACGAGAAGGCGTACGCGATCCGCAAGCAGGTCGACCTGGACAGGGTGACGGCCGAAGGATTCCGTGACAGAGCGTCGATCGTGACGACCGCGGATGCCGCGGCATCCGACCCCGCGTCCGACCCCGGAGGGATCGACGCCGGCGTCCCGACGCAGCCGCTGACGCGCGCCGACCTGCGGGAATCGGTGTCGGTGTAGCGTCTCGGCGCGGACGCGGCGGATGCCGTGTTGGCGGGCGGGTGCCGTACGAGTCGTGACGATTCTCAGCGCGCAGAGCGGGCGATAGTCATACAGCATGGCTCTGCTGCCCTGCCTAGAATCGCGGTATGACCTCATCGCGGCGGGGCACCGTGCTCATCTCGATCGGCGGCGCGCTCGCCGTGGCCGCATACGCCGTGTGGGGTGCGGTGCAGATCACGATCCTGACGCCGCTCGCGGCGGCGCCCGGGCTCACCCTTCGCGAGATTCGCGAGGAGATGGCGGCAGTGGGGGAGTCCCCCTCGGATGCCGCGGTCGTGATCTTCCTCACGCTCGGTGTGGTGTTCGCTGCCGTCGTGGCCCTGATCGTCATCCGCGCCCGTGTCCAGGCCGGTGTCGCAGCGGTGCTCTTCCTCGCACTTCTGATGCTCGGCGGGCCGGCGCTGTTCGTCGCGTCGTTCGGCCCCGGGATGGCGCTCGCAGACACCTTCGGTGTCGCGGGCGGAGTCTCGGCGCCCGGAGTGGCACCGCTGTACGCGGTCAGCGCATTCGCCGGGGTCGGATGCATCGTGCTCGGAGTGGCGCTCGCGGTGCGGTCGCGCCCGATCACCGTGACAATCTGACACTCTCGCCCAGCGACCGCCTGAAGGTCGTAGCGTGGACGCATGGTCAACTATCGTCACCTCGGAAACAGCGGACTCAAGGTCTCGGAGATCACCTTCGGCAACTGGGTCACCCATGCCTCGCAGGTCGAAGACGACGCCGCGGTCAAGACCGTGCACGCCGCCCTCGACGCCGGAATCACCACATTCGACACCGCCGACACCTACGCCAACACGGCGGCCGAGGTCATCCTCGGCAAGGCGCTCGAGGGTCAGCGCCGCGAGAGCCTGGAGATCTTCACGAAGGTCTACTTCCCGACCGGCCCCAAGGGGCCGAACGACACCGGACTGTCGCGCAAGCACATCCTCGAGTCGATCAACGGTTCGCTCAAGCGCCTCGGCACCGACTACGTCGACCTGTACCAGGCGCACCGCTTCGACTACGAGACGCCGCTGGAAGAGACCTTCCAGGCGTTCGCCGACGTGGTTCGTTCCGGCAAGGCGCTGTACATCGGTGTGAGCGAGTGGACGGCCGAGCAGTTGCGCGAGGGGCACGCGCTGGCCAAGCAGGTGGGTGTGCAGCTGATCTCGAACCAGCCGCAGTACTCGATGCTGCACCGTGTCATCGAGGGCAAGGTGGTGCCGGCATCCGAAGAGCTCGGCATCTCCCAGATCGTCTGGTCGCCGATGGCGCAGGGCGTGCTCAGCGGCAAGTATCTGCCCGGCCAGCCGGTGCCGGAGGGCTCGCGCGCGACCGATGAGAAGAGCGGCGCGCACTTCATCCAGCGCTTCCTGAACGATGAGGTGCTGACGGCGGTGCAGCGGCTGAAGCCCATCGCCGAACAGGCCGGGCTCACGATGCCGCAGCTCGCGATCGCATGGGTGCTGCAGAACCCCAACGTCGCCGCGGCCCTGGTCGGAGCGTCGCGCCCCGAGCAGCTCGCCGACACGGTCAAGGCCTCGGGAGTGGGACTCGACGCCGACACGCTCGCCGCGATCGATGAGGCCCTCGGAGACACGGTCAACAGTGACCCGGAGGACACCTACTCGGTCTCGCCGAAGACCCGATTGGTCTGAGCCACGGGACGGAGCGAGGAGCTTGCGACTCGTCGCTCCGCTCCTCGCTCAAGCCGTTTCGTCTCCGGCGCTTCGCGCCTCCGCTCAACGACCCGCAAGGGAATCGTCCGCGCGCGGGGAGGTTCCCGCCGGGAGGCTCCAGCGGGAGAGGTCCCTGCGAAAGCAGCTCCTCCTGTGAAGAGCCTTCAGTTGCGGGTCGTTGAGCGGAGACGGCGCAGCCGTCGCAGACGAAACGGGGTGAGTGAGCGGAGCGAGTCGAAGCCTCACTCGAGCGTGATGTCGACCTGGAGCTCGGCGGTGAGCCGCTCCAGGTCGGCGCGCAGCGCCGCCAGATCGGCGGATGCCGGCACCGTCGCCGCCACGGACGCCTCGAACAGGCGGCCGCCGGCCATCGCGGCATCCCGCGTCTCGGTCGTCATGTCCTGGATGCTGAGCTCGTGCGCGCGCAGCACCGCCGAGACCTCGCGCACGATGCCGGGCCGGTCGTTGCCGAGCACCTGCAGCGTGATGGGCTGTTCGGCGGCGGCCTGAGCATCCGCTCCGGTGTGCACCGAGACGGTCAGCAGACCGACGAGGGTGCGCAGCGCCTCCTGCAGCTCGTTCTCGCGCTCGGGCGCGACCGACACCTGGATCACTCCGGCGAAGACGCCGGCGAGCTCGGCGAGTTGACTGCTCTCCCAGTTGCCGCCGTGGGCATCCACGATGTCGGCGACGGCCGCGACGAGGCCAGGGCGATCGGATCCGGCGACGGTGAGGATCAGAGTGGTCATGCGGCCAGCGTAGCCGCGGTCACGGCTCGGTGGTGTCCCAGACGCCGGTGGCGAGGAAACGGTCGAGGCGCGCCCGGTGCGGCGCGAGGTCCCAGCCCCGCTCCGCCACCCAGTCGTCCGAGTAGTAGGTGCCCGCGTAGCGGGCGCCGCCGTCGCAGATCAGCGTCACGACGCTGCCGGTCCGGCCCTCGGCGCGCATCCGGGCGATGAGCTGGAACGCCCCGACGAGGTTCGTGCCGGTGGATCCGCCTGCCCAGTGCAGCGTGCGCTCCTTGAGCAGCCGGATGGCGGCGACGGATGCGGCATCCGGGATCTGCAGCATCTCGTCGATCACGCCCGGGACGAACGACGGCTCGACGCGCGGCCGGCCGATGCCCTCGATGCGGCTCGGCATCCCTGTCGTGTAGTCCGCAGCTCCGGTGCTCCATCCGCCGTAGAACGCCGATCCCTCCGGGTCGACGACAGCGACGCGAGTCGGATGCTGGCGGTAGCGGACGTACCGGCCGAAGGTCGCGCTGGTGCCACCGGTGCCGGCACCGACCACGATCCACTCCGGGATCGGATGCCGTTCGCGCTCGAGCTGGTTGAACACGCTCTCGGCGATGTTGTTGTTGCCGCGCCAGTCGGTCGCGCGCTCGGCGTAGGTGAACTGGTCGAGGTAGTGCCCGCCGCACTCGGAGGCGAGCCGCTCGGCCTCGCCGTACATCTCCGGCGCGCGGTCGACGAAGTGACAGCGTCCGCCGTAGAACTCGATCAGCTCGATCTTCTCCGGGCTGGTGGAGCGCGGTACGACGGTGATGAAGTCGAGTCCCAGCATCCGGGCGAAGTAGGCCTCAGAGACGGCGGTCGATCCGCTGGACGCCTCTACGAGGGTGGTGTTCTCGTGAATGCGACCGTTCACGAGCCCGTACAGCACGAGCGAGCGGGCCAGACGGTGCTTGAGGGAGCCGGTGGGATGCACCGACTCGTCCTTCAGATACAGATCGATGCCCCACTGGGGCGGCAGCGGGAACACGTGCAGATGCGTGTCAGCGCTGCGGTTGGCGTCGGCCTCCAGCAGGGCGATCGCGTTGCTGGCCCAGGACATCATCCGAGGCCGGACTGCGCCGCCTGCCACGCGATGACTCCGACGGCCGCTGCAGCGAGCACCAGGATCACGATCACCGGGACGAACCAGCGCGCCCTCTGCCTTTGTTGACGGACCACCGGTGCCGGCTTGGTGAGCGGGCCGGGCGCCGGTGAGGGGCGATCGGTCAGGTCTGCCACCGGCGGCGGCGAATCCGTCTCGGCGTCATCGCGCTCGTCGGGCGTCCGGCTGGAAGTGGGATCAGCGTCGACCATCGTCGTCCTCTCCGAGGCGCGTGGTCACCTCAGACAGAGACTGTACCCGCCCTCGACGTGCCACCGGTGCCATCGACATGCAGAAGCGAGGCCTGGGACTGCTCTTGACGCAGCCGGAACTCGAATCTCGACCGGTCGCCGCGGTGCAGCGCGATGAAGTACTCGATCGGGGTGCCGGAGGCATCGCGGCTGATGCTGCGCAGCCGCAGCAGCGCCGAACCGGCGCTGACGCCCAGGTGCTGAGCGTGATCGTGCGTCGCGACGGTCGCCTCTGCGGATCGCACGCCGTCGGTGGCCTGGATGCCGTGATCGGCGAGCAGTCGGTAGAGGGATGCCTCGGACAGGTCGACCCCGAGGGTGACGGCGCCGACGGCATCCGGCATCCACGTCGTCGAAAGCGACCACGGTTCCCCGTCCACGTGCCGGAGCCGCTCGAGGGCGATCACGGGTGAGCCGACGGGGACCTCGAGGGCGGCCGCGACCTCGGCGTCGGCATCCTCCCGCTCGTGGCGCAGGATGTCGCTGTGCACGTGACCGCCGCGCTGTTCCACGTCGTCGTAGAGACCGATCAGGGTGTGCACGAGCGACTCGCTGGTACGCGGGCGGGAGACGAAGGTGCCCTTGCCCTTGACGCGCTCGACCATGCCCTCGTGCTCGAGCTGCGCCAGCGCCTGCCGCACCACGGTGCGGGAGATGCCGTACCGCTCGCACAGTCGGTGCTCGCCGGGGAGTGGGTCGCCTGGCTGCAGCCCGTCGCGCTCGATCCCGTCGATGATGAGCTGTCGCAGCTGGTCGTACATGGGCGCTGCAGAGTGCCGGTCGATCGCGTCTTCGCCGCGCTGCGCCGACATCTAGTACGCCACCCCTGCGTGCAGGATGACGTTGGCGTACGGCGTGAACTCACCCGACCGGATGAACGCGCGCGCATCGTGCGTGCGCTTCTTGAACTCCACGTGCGGCACGAGCTCGATCTCGATGCCGGGGAGCCTCTCGCGCAGCTGGGCCAGCACCTCGGGGCTGTGGTCGGCAACCTCGGCCGACACGGTCGCGCCCTCGACCACCATCTCGGCCAGCACGGTGTCGAGCACGTCGAAGAACGCCGGGGCGCCGGGGCGATAGGCGAGATCGATCCGCTCGGAAGCGGGCGGGATCGGCAACCCCGCATCCGTCACCACGATGAGATCGGTGTGGCCGGTCTCGCTGATGACCCGCGAGAGCGCCGGGTTGATCGTCGTCGAGGTCTTTCGCATGGTGACTCCTGATCAGGAAGCGCGCGCGGCGCTCGGCTGGGCGAGGAACGCGTCGACATCGGCGCGGACGGGAAGGCTGGGAGAGGCTCCGTACTTCGTGACCGTGAGCGCTCCTGCGGCCGTGGCCAGGCGGACGGCATCGGTCAGCGTCGCACCGTTCGCCAGCGCGGCACCGAGGTACCCGGCGTAGGCGTCACCGGCTGCGGTGGTGTCCACGGCCTCGACCGGCATCGGCGGAACGATGGTGCTGCCCTCGGCGGTCACGACGCAGGAGCCCTGCGCGGCGAGGGTGATGACGGCCGCGGCGACGCCCTGGTCGAGGAACCAGCGTCCGGCCTGTTCGGCGGTGGCGGCATCCGTCACCTCGATGCCGCTGAGCACCGATGCCTCCGTCTCGTTCGGCGTGACGATGTCGATGCTTCGCCACACCTCGGCGGGAAGGGGCGCTGCAGGTGCCGGATCGAGGATGACGGTGAAGCCGAGCTCCTGTCCGCGTGAGGTGATGTGCGTGGTGAGCGCCGACGGCGTCTCGAGCTGGGTCAGCAGGACGGATGCCGTGCCCGCGAGGTCATCCAGCGCCGCGTCGATCTGCGCGGTGTTGAGCTCGGCGTTCGCGAGCGGGACCATGACGATGTCGTTCTGCGCCGAGGCGTCCACCCGGATGTGGGCGATGCCGGTCGGTCCGGGGACGGTGCGCAGGTGCGTGAGATCGACGCCGGCGTCCGTCAGGCCGTCGACGATGAGGTCGTGGAACAGGTCGTCGCCCACGCAGCCGACGAAACTGGTGCGGGCGCCGGCGCGTCCGGCTGCGACCGCCTGGTTGGCGCCCTTGCCGCCGAGGAACAGTGTGAACTGATCACCGAGGATGGTCTCGCCCCTGGCGGGGAGGCGCTGGGAGAACGTGGTCACATCCGCTGTGACGCTTCCGACGATGACGACGCCGGTGCGTCCTTCAGTGGGGGAGGCGGGCATGGGGCTCCTTTGACTTCGCCGGTTCCTGTCATTACATTAGCCGAATCCGCACCTGTAACGACAGGTTGCGCCTCCCTCCGTTCCCGAGGAGTCCTCCCATGTCTTCTGCTGCCATCGCTCCGCGCCTGTACGTCGACAGCGCCGACCTCGACCGGGTCTCGCGGCTGCTGCGCGCCGGCGTCGTGCACGGCGTGACGACGAACCCGACGATCCTCGAGCGGGGCGGGCGCACGGCGGCGGAGATCCCCGACCTCTACGCGCGATGGGAGGGCGAGGGCGCCCGCGAGATCTTCTTCCAGACCTGGGGTGCGTCGCGCTCGGACCTGCTCCGCAACGCCGACACGATCCGCGCGCTCGGTGAGCGGGTGGCGGTGAAGGTTCCGGCCACCGCCGAGGGATTCGCCGCGGCATCCGCTCTCGTCGCTGACGGGGCGAGCGTGCTCGTGACGGCCGTGTACTCGGCGGGGCAGGCGCTCGCCGCTGCGAGCATCGGTGCGCGGTACATCGCGCCGTACCTGGGCCGCCTGCGCGATGCCGGCGTCGACGGCGATGCGCTGATCGCGCGGATGCAGGAGGTCTGCGCCGGCAGCGAGACCAACGTCCTCGCGGCGAGCCTCCGCTCGGCCGATGACATCGTGTCGCTGCGGCTGGCGGGCGTGCCCTACTTCACCGCAGCACCGGATGTGCTCGACGAGCTGCTGTTCCATGAGGTCAGCGACAGCTCGGCGGCCGAGTTCGAGGCCGCGATGGGGCGCATCGGGGCCTAGGCGGGGCCGGCTCAGCGGCCGGTGCGCGCCATCTTGTGACACACGCGGCATCGATCGATGGCGCGGATGCTGAGAAGTGTCGCGAGGCGGCCGGTCAGGCGGTCGCGGCCTGACGCAACCAGCGCTCGACGCCGGCGATGTGCGCCGTGGCGAGCGATGTCGCCAGGTTCGGATCGCGCTGCGCGATCGCGTCGGCGATGGCCCGGTGCTCGGACAGCGTACGCTCGACAGCGCCCTGCTCTGTGAGTCCGCGCCACACCCGCGCGCGCACGGTCTGGCCACTCAGGCTCTCGATGAGGCTCGCGAGGTAAGTGTTGCCGGCCATCTGAACGATCTCGCGGTGGAAGCGGATGTCGTGGTCGACGAGGTCGTCGATCGTCACGTCGGCGTCGAGCGATGCCAGCTCGGTCTCGAGTGCGGCGACGGCCTCATCGGTGCCGAGGGTCGCGGCAAGGCCCGTGGCCTGCGACTCGAGCATGCGCCGAACCGCGAAGATCTCGAGCAGCGAGTCGTCGTCGTGCATGTCGGCGACGAAGGAGACCGCCTCCAGCAGCAGGTGGGGCTCGAGGCTGGTCACGTACGTGCCGTCGCCGCGGCGCACGTCGAGAACGCGGATGACCTCGAGCGCCTTCACCGCTTCGCGCATCGAGTTGCGGGAGAGGCCGAGTCGTTCGGAGAGCTCTTTCTCGGGCGGCAGGCGATCGCCGGGGGAGAGCTCGCCGGACACGATCATCGCCTTGATCTTCTCGATAGCCTCGTCGGTGACTGCCATATCCGTCATCCTAGCGATTGGTCGGATGTCTGAGGCAGGATGGTGGGATGCGTGTTCTCGACTCTCACCTGCACCTCTGGGACCCGGAGATCCTCGACTACGCCTGGCTGGAGGGTGATCTGAATGCGGCGTTCGCCGCAGCAGAGTTGGCCGAGGATCAGCTCGAGGACGTCACGCAGCAGGCCGCAGTGTTCGTGCAGGCCGAACCCCACCACAGACAGGCGCTCGACGAGGTGCGCTGGGTCGACTCGATCGCCGACGCCGTCGGTGTGGTCGCGATCGTGGCAGGCGCCCGGCTGCATCGCCGAAGGAAGCTCGTCGCGCACCTCGACGCTCTGGCCGCGCACCCGCGGGTCGTGGGTGTTCGGCATCTTCTCCAGGGCGAGCGCGACGGATTCGCTCGGCGTACATCATTCATCCAGGGCGCTCGCGAGGTGGCCGCGCGCGGCCTGAGCTTCGACGCCTGTGTGCGCGCCCATCAGATTCCCGACGTCACGGCCCTTGCCGAGGCCGTCCCGGAACTGCGCATGGCGCTCGACCATCTCGGCAAGCCGGCCATCGGCGCACCGGAGGCTCCGCTGGCGCCGAGTGCTGAGTGGATCCGTGACCTGCGCGAACTGGCAGCCCACCCTCAGGTGTCCGTCAAACTCTCGGGTCTTCCGGCGGAGTCCGCGGGGCGCATCGATGAGGGCCAGATGGAACCGTTCCTGGATGCTGCCGTCGACGCCTTCGGCGAGGAGCGGCTGATGTGGGGCAGCGACTGGCCGGTGTCGTCGGTGGATGACGGCTCCTACTACTGCCCCGGCAATCGCGACGACTGGTGCCACACCGTCGCCGACTGGGCACGGGATCGCGGCCTCGACGTCGACGCGATCATGTGGGACAACGCCGCGCGCTTCTACCGGGTCGCGTAGCGGGTGCGGGGAGGGCCGGCTTCGACTCCGGCGCTGCGCGCCTCCGCTCAACGACCCGCGTGGGACCGAAACTGTTGCGGGTCGTTGAGCGAGCGTCAGCGAGACGAAACGGGGTGAGCGAGGAGCCGGAGGCGACGAGTCGAAGCCTGGTCTTCCCCCGCGGCTTCGACTCGCTCCGCTCGCTCACCCCGTTTCGTCTCCGGCGCTCCGCGCCTGCGCTCAACGACCCGTGAGAGGCGAACTCAACGGTTCACGTCGAGCCCCCCCGACCTACTCGGCGCGCAGGCGCAGCTGCGCCATGCCTCCGTCGACCTCGATGAACGTGCCCGTCGTCGAGCCCGCGGCCGGCGACACCAGGTACGCCACGGCAGCGGCGACCTCGTCGGGGCTGACCAGCCGGCCGTGCGGCTGCCGCGCCTCGAGCGCCGCGCGCTCGGCACCGGGGTCATCCGCCTGGTCGAGCAGACGCCCGACCCACGGGGTGTCCGCAGTTCCGGGGTTCACGGCGTTCACGCGGATGCCCTCGCGCAGGTGATCGGCGGCCATCGCGCGGGTGAGTGCCGAGACGGCCCCCTTGGACGCCGAATACAGGGCGCGCTGCGGCAGGCCGGTGGTGGACGCGATGGATGCCGTGTTGCACACCGCCGCCGCGGGCGACCGGCGCAGCCACGGCAGTGCGGCCGAGGTGACGCGAGCGATGCCGGTGACGTTGACCGACAGCACACGTGCCCACTCGTCGTCTTCGTTCGCGCTGATGTCGCCGACCGATCCGATGCCCGCGTTGTTCACGACGATGTCGATGCGGCCGAACTTCTCCGCAACGGCCGCGACCGCGGCATCCACGCTTGCGCGATCCGAGACGTCCGCGGTGAACGCGGCGAAGCGCTCATCGGCGCCCGCGATGTCGCGGTCGAGCACGGCGATCTGCGCGCCGTCCTCATGCAGACGGGCGGCGATCGCCGCACCGATGCCGGATGCGCCCCCTGTGACGATCGCGACGAGTCCGTCGAGCGCCGGTCCCTGAGCCTGTCGAAGGGTCACTTCGACGCCTCCCATGCCACGAACTCCTGACGCTGATGCCCGAGCCCGTCGATTTCGATGTCGACGACATCGCCGTCGGCCAGGTACGGGTACTTGCCCGACAGGGCCACGCCCTGCGGGGTGCCGGTGAGGATGAGATCGCCGGGCTCGAGTGTCACATACTGCGACAGGTGGTGCACGATCGTGCGCACGTCGAAGATCATGTCCGAGGTGTTCGAGTCCTGACGGGGCTCGCCGTTGACGAAGCTGCGGAGATTCAGGTTGTCGACGTCGACCTCATCGGGGGTGACGAGCCAAGGACCCGTCGGGTTGAAGCCCGCCGCGATCTTTCCCTTCGACCACTGCCCGCCCGAGACCGCCATCTGGAAGTCGCGCTCGGAGACGTCGTTCGCCGTGACATAGCCGGCGATGTGCGCATCGGCCTCCTCCGGCGAATCGAGGTACGCGGCGCGGGCGCCGATGACGATGCCGAGCTCGACCTCCCAGTCGGTCTTCTCGCTCCCGCGCGGAATGGTCACGGCGTCGTTCGGGCCGACCACGGTGTTCGGCGTCTTCAGGAAGATGATCGGGATCTTCGGCGGTTCGGAACCCGACTCCGCCGCGTGCGCGGCGTAGTTCATGCCGATGCAGATGACCGCGCTCGGCCGGGCGATCGGAGCGCCGATGCGCAGGTCCGCGGCATTCTCGAGCTCGGGCAGCTCTCCGGCCGACAGCGCCTCGGCGACGCGAGACCGGAAGTCGCCCGAGAGGAAGTCCCCGTTGACATCGGATGTAACGGGGCGCAGGTCGAGGTGGCGGTCGCCCTCGACCAGGACGGGAATCTCGGATCCAGGGGCGCCAAGCCGCGCGAACTTCATGGTTCTCCTACCTCGTTGGGGAGCCGCCGTCGGGCGGCATGTCTGATTGACAGTATAGACATCCGATGTTTACACTCCAAGGGATCCGTGCAGGAACTTCGTGCTGCACGCAGGAGAGGACCGCCGTGAGCCGCATCGTCGCACTCGACACCACCGACATCCGCTTTCCCACATCGCTGAGCCTTGATGGCTCCGACGCGATGAACCCCGACCCGGACTACTCGGCGGCATACGTGGTGATCCGCACCGACGCCGACGCCGACATCGCCGGCCACTCCTTCGTCTTCACGATCGGCCGCGGCAACGACGTGCAGGTCGCGGCGATCGACGCGCTCGCCGGTCACCTCGTCGGCCGCGAGATCGAGCCGCTGCTGGACGACATGGGCGGCACGTTCCGCGACATCATCGGCGACTCGCAGCTGCGGTGGCTGGGCCCCGAGAAGGGCGTCATGCACATGGCCATCGGCGCCGTGATCAACGCGCTGTGGGACATCAAGGCCAAGCGGGCGGGGCTCCCGCTCTGGCAGCTGCTGTCGCGCATGACGCCGGAGGAGATCGTCGACCTCGTCGACTTCCGGTACCTCACCAACGCGCTCACCCGCGAGGAGGCGCTGGAGATCCTCCGCGCCGGCGTCGACGGACGTGAACAGCGCGAGACCGAGCTGCTGGCCACCGGCTTCCCGGCTTACACCACCAGCCCCGGCTGGCTCGGTTACTCCGACGAGAAGCTCGAACGCCTCGCCCGCGAAGCGCTCGCCGACGGCTTCACGCAGATCAAGCTCAAGGTCGGTGCCGACCTCGACGACGACATCCGCCGGTTCCGCAAGGCCCGCGAGGTCGTCGGTCCCGACTTCCCCATCGCGATCGACGCCAACCAGCGCTGGGAGGTGTCCGAGGCGATCGAGTGGGTGAACGCGCTCGCCGAGTTCGGGCCCGCCTGGGTCGAGGAGCCCACCAGCCCCGACGACATCCTCGGTCACGCCGAGATCGCCCGCGGCATCGCGCCGATCCGCGTCGCCACCGGCGAGCACGCGCAGAACCGGATGATCTTCAAGCAGCTGCTGCAGGCGAATGCCATCGAGGTCATGCAGATCGACGCCGTCCGCGTCGCGGGTGTCAACGAGAACATCGCGAACCTGCTGCTGGCCGCGAAGTTCGGCGTGCCGGTCTGCCCGCACGCGGGCGGTGTCGGCCTGTGCGAGGCCGTGCAGCACCTGTCGATGTTCGACTTCGTCGCCGTCAGCGGCTCGCGCGAGGGCCGCCTCATCGAATTCGTCGACCACCTCCACGAGCACTTCGTCGTGCCCACCGACATCCAGGGCGGCTCGTACATGCCGCCTGTCGCGCCGGGTGCGAGCATGGAGATGAAGGCGGAGAGCATCGAGAAGTACGCCTGGACGGGTGCGCATGTCACGAACTGAACCGACGATCCCGCCGCTCGGGTACGGCGCCGCGAACGTCGGCAACCTCTTCCGGGCGCTCACAGACGACGAGGCGTGGGCGGTGCTGGATGCCGCGTGGGACAGCGGCATCCGCTACTTCGACACCGCACCGCACTACGGCCTGGGGCTGTCGGAGCGCCGACTGGGTGCGTTCCTGCAGACCAAGCCGCGCGAGGACTTCTTCCTCTCGACGAAGGCCGGGCGGCTGCTGCGCCCGAATCCCGCGTACGCCGGTGGTCTCGACACCGACAACGACTTCTTCGTGCCGGATGATCTGCAGCGGGTGTGGGACTTCTCGGATGCCGGCATGCGGACCTCTCTCGACGAATCACGCGAGCGACTCGGGATCGACCGGATCGACCTCGTCTACCTGCACGACCCGGAGCGCCACGACCTCGACCTCGCGATCGCCGAGGCGTTCCCGGCGCTGGAGCGGCTGCGCGACGAGGGCACGATCGGCGCGATCGGCGTCGGTTCGATGGTGTCGGAGGCACTCGCCCGCTCCGTGCGCGAGGCCGACCTCGACGCCATCATGATCGCCGGGCGCTACACGCTGCTCGAGCAGCCGGCCGCCGAAGACGTGCTGCCGGCCTGTCGCGAGCGCGGCACCGGTGTGGTCGCGGCATCCGTCTTCAACTCCGGCCTGCTCGCGAAGGCCGAACCGACCCGCGACAGCCGCTACGAGTACGGCGGGGTGCCCGACGAGATCTGGGACCGGCTGCAGCGGATCGTCGCTGTGTGCCGCGCGCACGACGTCCCGCTGCCGGCGGCCGCGATACAGTTCCCGCTTCGGGATGCCGCGACCCGCTCGGTCGTCGTCGGCAGCTCTCGCCCGGAGCAGGTGCGGCAGAACGCCGCGCTCGCCGCGACGGATATCCCCCACGAGTTCTGGGCCGAACTCGAAGACGCCGGCCTCATCCCCGCATCCACCGACTGAGGAGGAACAATGCTCGAAGGAATCAACCCGCTGCTCACCGGCGAGCTGCTGCTGCACCTCGACCGGATGGGGCACTCGGACGCCGTCGTCATCGCCGACGCGCACTTCCCAGCCTGGGCGCTGGGGGAGCGGACGATCGATCTGCCGGGCACGACGACGCCAGAAGTGCTGGCGGCGATCCGCACGGTCATCCCGCTCGACGACGCGCCCGGCCTCGACCTCATGGAGTCCGCCGACGGCGAGATCCTGGGCGTGCAGCGAGAGCTGATGGATGCCGCGGGCACCACGACCGAGACCACCCGGTTCGTCGAGCGCTTCGCGTACTACGAGGTCGCGAAGCCCGCCTACCTCATCGTTCGCACCGGCGAGACCCGCAAGTACGGGAACGCCCTGCTGCGCAAGGGCGTCGTCGGCCATGCCTCTGCGTGAGCGGGCCCGCAGGGCTGACCATGCGGGTCATTGAGCGCAGGCGGCGCAGTCGGACCCTTCGATCCCCACGCCCCACTCCAACCGCCGCTTCGCGTCGCTCGGAGCCTCCGGGGCGCGTGGGCCCGACTCAGGGGCCGACTCTTCGCTCCCTGAGCCCGTCGAAGGGTCGAAGAGACCAGACGGGATCAGTGCAGGTCGACCGTCCCCACCGCGTGCAGCGCGTCGCGGATGTAGCGGTTGGCGTGCGCGGCGAGGTCGTCGGAGTCCTGCCACAGGTTGCGCCAGACGCCCAGCGTGTTGCTGAGCTCGGCGCTCACCACGGCCGACGAGAACGACTCGAACACGACCGGTCCGTCGTACGCCACGTCGTGCAGCGCGCGGAAGAAGGTCGCGAAGTCGACCGTGCCCGTGCCGAGGTACCCGCGGTGGCTGTCGCCGATGTGCACGTAGCCGAGCTTCCCGGCCCTCGCGACGTCGTGCACGGGCTGGAAGAAGTCCGACTCCTCGATGTTCATGTGATAGGTGTCCAGGTGCACGCTGACGTCACCGGCCACGCCGTCGAGGAAGGCCAGCGCGCCGCGTCCGGTGTTGAAGACGTTCGACTCGTAGCGGTTGACGACCTCGAGCGACAGGCGGATGCCGCGCTCCGCGGCCTTCGCCGCCAGATCGGAGATCGCGGCCTGGCTGCCCGCGATCCCGCGATCGCTCGCCGGTGCCATGTACTTGCCCATCGCCGAGTAGATGACCCCGCACAGCACGTCGCCGCCCATGGTCGCGACGTGATCCAGGCAGCGTTCCAGCATCGAGACGCCCGCCGCCACGACCGCGGGATCCTCGCTGGTGAGGTCGGTCGCCGGCGTCAGGCCGAGGGATGCCGTCACTGCGAGGTCGTTGTCGCGCAGCATCCGTCCGGCGAGGTCCGAGTCGAAGCCCGCGGCATCCATCAGCGGGATCTCGATGAGGTCGAATCCCGCGCCCTTGGTGCCCTCGATGGCGCGCCGCAGGCCCGCCTCGTCGAAGGTGCCGGTGAAGACCAGTCCGTGCGCGCCGATGAGCATTTGGATCCCTTCCGATGCGCGTCCGAGCGCATGCGTGACAAGTTGTTATTACAGGTCTACCATGTGAGGAAGTCGTTAGGTACATTTAGATACAACTTGCGCAGGATCGAACCAGCCTGCACAATTGATCCGATGTTTGAAATGGATTCCACGAAGGAATCGACCCGAAAGAACCTTCAAGGAAGCAGGTGAGCACATGAGCGATCCCATCCTCCGGGTGGAAGGCATCAGCAAGGGCTTCCCCGGCGTGCAGGCACTCAAAGATGTGCACCTCGAGGTGCGCGCCGGCGAGGTGCTCGTGCTCGTCGGTGAGAACGGTGCAGGCAAGTCGACTCTGATGAAGATCCTCTCCGGGATCTACACCCGCGACGAGGGCACGATCACCTTCGAGGGCGACGAGGTGGAGCTGACCAGCCCCCTTCAGGCCCAGCAGCTCGGCATCACGATCATCCATCAGGAACTCAACCTGATGCCCGACCTCACGGTCGCCCAGAACATCTTCATCGGCCGCGAGCCCACCTCGGCGATGCTGCTCTCAGAGCGGCGCCTGAACCGTCAGACCTCCGAACTGCTGACGCGCCTGAACATCCGGCTCGACCCGCGCCAGAAGGTCGGCGAGCTCACGGTCGCCGAGCAGCAGATGGTCGAGATCGCGAAGGCGCTGTCGTTCAACGCCAAGGTGCTCATCATGGACGAGCCGACCTCCGCGCTGACGGACAGCGAGGTCGAGACGCTGTTCACCCTGATCGAGCAGCTCAAGGCGGACGGCACCGGCATCGTCTACATCTCGCACCGCATGGACGAGCTGCGGCGCCTGGCCGATCGGGTGAGCGTGCTGCGGGACGGGCAGTACATCGGCTCGCTCGAGAAGAGCGAGATCAGCATCCCGAAGATCATCGAGATGATGGTCGGACGCGTCATCGACGAGGGCACCCGCCCCGCCGCCCGCGACCACCAGGCCGACCCCGTCGTTCTCGACGTCGACGGGCTGTCGACCAAGGCCCTGCTGAAGGACGTCTCCTTCCAGCTGCACCGCGGAGAGATCCTCGGGTTCGCCGGTCTCATGGGCGCCGGTCGTACCGAGACGGCTCGCGCCGTCATCGGCGCCGACCCGCGCAGTGCCGGAACCATCCGGGTCAACGGTCGCGACGCGCGCATCCATCAGCCCAAGGATGCCGTACGGCGAGGCGTCGGCTACCTGTCCGAGGACCGCAAGCAGCTCGGGCTCATGCTCGAGCAGGACGTCACGTTCAACACCGTGCTGGCGTCGCTGGGCAACTACGCCGGTGCGCTCGGCTGGATGGGCGACGGCAAGGCGAAGAACCAGACCAAGCAGTACGTGCAGCAGCTGCGGGTCAAGACGCCGTCGGTGAACCAGATGGTCAAACTCCTCTCCGGAGGAAACCAGCAGAAGGTCGTCATCGCCCGCTGGCTGATGCGCGACTGCGACATCCTCATCTTCGACGAGCCGACCCGAGGGATCGACGTCGGCGCGAAGGAAGAGATCTACCGGCTCATGCAGCAGCTCGCAGACGCCGGAAAGTCCATCATCGTCATCTCGTCGGAGCTTCCCGAGATCCTGCGCGTCGCCAACCGCATCGCGGTGTTCGCGAACGGCCGGATCACCGGGACCCTCCGCAACGAGGAAGCCAGCCAGGAGAAGATCATGCAACTCGCAGCCCACGGGGAGGAAGACTGATGAGCACCCCACAGCAGTCCGGAGAGACGACGACCGTCATCCAGCAGGCCGTCAACGAGAACACCGACAAGCGTGACGTCACCGGCTTCCTGAAGCGCCAGCTTCAGCAGTCGCTCGCGTTCGGCACCCTTGTCGTGCTGGTGGTGTTCTTCTCGATCGCGAGCCCGAACTTCTTCACCCCGAGCAACATCGCCACGGTGCTGCTGTCCACGGCGGTGATCGGCATCCTCGCCCTCGGCACGACCTTCGTGATCATCACCGGCGGCATCGACCTGTCACTCGGAACCGGTATGGCGCTCTGTGCGGTCATGACCGGTGTCTTCATCACGAACTGGGGACTGCCGGTTTGGATCGGCGTCCTCGGCGGCATCGCGACCGGTGTGCTGATGGGCCTGATCAATGGGGTCAACGTCACGTTCCTGCGCCTTCCCCCGTTCATCGCCACCCTCGCGATGATGATGATCGCCGGCGGCCTCGCCCTCGTCGTCTCCAACGTCGCGCCGATCTACTTCTCGTCGTCCGCTCCGGACTTCAAGAAGATCGCGCTCGGCGTGCTGATCCCCGGCATCCCGAACGCCGTCCTCATCACTGCCGTGCTGGCGATCATCGCCGCGATCGTGCTGTCGAAGACGCTGCTGGGCCGCTACACGTTCGCCATCGGCTCGAACGAGGAGGCCACGCGGCTCTCGGGTGTCGACACCCGCCGCTGGACGATCCTCATCTACATGTTCGCGGGCGCCTTCACGGGCGTCGCCGGCATCATCATCGCCTCGCGCCTCGACTCGGCGCAGCCGCAGATCGGCACCGGCTACGAGCTGCAGGCGATCGCGGCCGTGATCATCGGCGGCACCTCGCTGCTCGGTGGCCGTGGCTCCATCCTCGGCACCGTCGTCGGCGCGCTGATCATGAGCGTGCTCGTCAACGGCCTGCGCATCATGTCGATCCAGACCGAATGGCAGAACATCGTCGTCGGCGTCGTCGTGCTGCTGGCCGTGTTCTTCGACTCGCTGCGCAACCGCCAGCGGACCTGATCGTTCCCTTCCCTGTCCACCACGCCGGTCCTGGCCGGCATCAATCACAGAACAATGGAGTTTCCAATGCGATTTGGCAAGAAGACCGCATTCGCGGCACTCGTGGCCGCATCCGCGCTCGTCATGGCCGGCTGCGCCGGCAGCGGTGACGTCATCGAAGAAGGTGGCGGCGCCGAAGGCGGAAGCGGCGACGGCGAGATGTACATCGCCCTCGTCTCGAAGGGCTTCCAGCACCAGTTCTGGCAGGCCGTCAAGACGGGTGCAGAGCAGAAAGCCGAAGAGCTCGGCGTTCGCATCACCTTCGAGGGCCCGGCCGCCGAGACCGAGATCGCGCAGCAGCTCGAGATGCTCACCTCGGCCATCGACAAGAACCCGGATGCCATCGCCTACGCCGCCCTCGACCCCGAGGCCTGCGTCGCCCCGCTCGACAAGGCGAAGTCGAAGGACATCCCGGTCGTCTACTTCGACGCTCCCTGCAACGGTGACGTGGGCCTGAGCCTCGCAGCCACCGACAGCAAGGTCGCCGGTGCGCTGGCCGCAGAGCACATGGCCGAGCTCATCGGCGGAGAGGGCGAGGTCGGCATCGTCGGACACTCGCAGATCAACTCCACCGGTGTCGAGCGCCGCGACGGCTTCGTCGAGAAGATCGAGTCGGACTACCCGGACATCGAGATCGTCGACATCCAGTACGGCGACGGCGACCACCTGAAGTCGGCCGACATCGCCAAGGCCATGATCGCCGCTCACCCCGACCTCAAGGGCATCTACGGCACCAACGAGGGCTCGGCCATCGGCGTCGTGAACGCGGCGAACGAGCTGGGCCTGGAGAAGGGCAAGATCAAGATCGTCGGCTTCGACTCCGGCGCCGCTCAGATCAACGCGATCAAGGACGGCACCATGGCCGGCGCGATCACGCAGGACCCGATCGGCATCGGCGCGCAGGTCGTGCAGGCCGCGTACGACGCCGCCAACGGCGAATCGGTCGAGGAGTTCTACGACACCGGCTCGTACTGGTACGACGCCGACAACATGGAAGACGAGAAGATCGCCGCAGTCCTCTACGAGTGATCCTCTCCTGACGCGGGCGGCCCCTCACCTTCGGGTGAGGGGCCGCTTCGTGTTGCGCCAGGGAGGCTCCTGTGGGTTGGATGCCAGGGAAGTCTTCTTGCGGGTCGTTGAGCGAGCGGAGCGAGACGAAACGGGGTGAGCGAGCGTCAGCGAGTCGAAGCCTCGCGTGCAGAAGTCGAGGCTTCGACTCCGTCGTTTCACGACTACGCTCAGCCCGTTTCGTCTGCGGCGCTACGCGCCTCCGCTCAACGACCCGCGGGTCAGAGCGGCATCCAGTGAACGCCGACTCTCACCCGAGGTCGAGGAGCTGGGCGGCGTTCGCGACCAGCATCCGCTCCACGGCATCCGCGCCCACAGTCGAACGCAGCCGGGGCAGGTACCGCTCGCCGAGGTAGGCGAGGCCCGGCATGCCGCCGTAGGAGATGTACCGGGTGCGGCGGGCGACGTCTCCGCCGAGCAGGATGCGATCCGCGCCGACGCCCTCGACGACCTGCGCCGTGAGCGCGAGCAGCTCGGCATCGGATCGGGTCCTCGGTCGCGCGAACCCGTCATAGCCGAGGTACGCGCCGCGTTCTGCGAGCGAGACGTGCAGCGCCGGATCGGGATCCCGGTCGGCGTGCGCGAGGACGACGCGATCGGATGCCACGCCCTCGGATGCGAGCAGGTCGAGCACTTCGTGCGCCGCGGTGCAGAACTCCAGGTGCACCATCACCGGCGCATGCGTCACACGATGCGCTTCGGCCAGCGCTTCCAGCGTCGTGCGCTCGAACGGGCTGATCCGCCAGTAGTCGACGCCAGCCTTGAGCATGCCCGCGCGCACGGGCTTCCGCTCCGGCGTCCGGGCGATGGGAACGTCGGGGCTCTCGAACACGACGGCATCGTCGGCCGGCATCCCCGCGGTGACGTCTGCGATGAACAGCTCGGCGAGCTGCTCCACGTTCCACACCTGCATCGGATGGTCATCGCCGTAGTGCGCCTCGCGATGCCGTCCGGTCGTGGCGACGACCGTCATGCCGGTGGCCTTGCTGATGCGCGCCACGGCCTCGGGGTTCCTGCCGAGGCCGAAGGGGGTGGCATCCACCATCGCGGCGAACCCGCTCGTCTTCAGCAGCCCGGCCTCGGCGGCCGAGGCATCCTCATCGTCGAGTTCGTCACCCGGCAGCAGCGGGGTGACCTGGAAGAGATGCTCGTGGTAGTTCGTCCGGCCCAGCGTCGCCGGGTCGACGTCGCCAAGCACGGTGCGGATCATCAGCGCACTCCCTCGGCGGCCTCCGCGAGCTGCTCGACGATCTCGGGGGTGAGGGTCAGCTCGAACACGTCGGCAACGACCTGCGACCAGCCGTGGATGAAGTAGCGCCAGCCGTCCACGACATGCAGCCCGCGTTCGGCCTCCTTCGCGCGTGCCTGGCGCAGGAACTCCAGCGATCCGCGGTAGTTGAACTCCCACGCGTACGCGCCCTGGGGGAAGACGACGTCATCCGGCAACGGGGATCCGGGGCGGTCCTTCCCGAGGCCGGTGGCGTTGACGATGAGCGAGCCGGCCGGTGCCGCGGCGACCAGAGCGGCGGCGTCTTCGACCGAGTCGGTGCGGACGTACTCGATGAGCCCGTCGCGCGTGCCGTGCTGGCGGTGCACCTCACGCAGGTGCTCGAGCTTGGCGTCGTCGCGTGCTGTCACGGTCACCTTCGCGGGAGCGTCGGCGCGCTCGGCGAGGGCCCAGCTGAGCGCGGTGCCGGAACCGCCGGCACCGAGGATGACGACCTCTGCGCCGGTGGTCGCGAAGTGATCGGCCGGCAAGAAGTCGTTCAGAGCGAGGTCAACGGTGATGGGGTCCTTCGCGCGACCGGAGAGAAGCGTGCCGCGCTTGGCGATGCTCGAGATCTCCGAGCACGACACCGCGAACGGGTCGAGTTCCTCGAACAGGTCGGATGCCGCGGCGTAGACGTTCATCTTGTGCGTGGTGACGAGAGCTCCGCGATGGTGTGGATCGTCGCGGATCTGCTCGACCAGCGCGCGGTACTGCTGCGGCGTCGCATCCATCGGCAGGTCGTGCCCGATCAGCGTGCGGGTCGGGAGCCCGAGGATGTCGGCCCACCGCGGGAACACCTTCATGATCGACGACGACCCGGTCGTGACGCCGACGAAGCCCATGTAGTCGGAAGCGGGGGTGGAGTCGCTGGTCATCGGGAGCCTTTCGTGGAGGTTCGGGTCGCGAATATCGTCGTCATGATGCGGGCTTTGCGGCGTTCTCTGCGACCTGAACGCGATGAGCGGGCTCACGACCCGCGAGAACCGCCAGCACGTCTTCGAGCGAGATCGAGCCCATGTTGTCGACGGCCTGCGTGGTCTGCGCACCAAGGTGCGGCGTCACGATGACGCGCTCGGCGAGTTCCGCGGCCAGCAGCGGACCGGCGGATGCCGCGGTGTCGCCGTCGAGGGTGTCGGCGGCGTAGCCGGCGAGGATGCGGTCGCGCAGCGCGTGCGCGACCGCCCACTCGTCGACGAGGTCGGGACGGGCGGTGTTGACGATGATCGTGCCGGGGCGGATGCCGTCGAGCCGCTCGGCATCGACGAGCCGCTGCCCACCGGGGGCGTGCAGCGTGATGAGGTCGGCGGTGCGAAACAGCTCGTCGAGCTCCACGGGTTCGGCGCCGAGCTCGCGGACGCGCTCGGCGGGGAAGTAGGGATCGGCGGCGAGGAGGCGCGGACCGAAGCCGCTCAGACGCCTCGCGACCCCCTGGCCGATGCGCCCGAATCCGACGATGCCGACCGTGGCGGCGCCGAGCTCGCGACCGCGGCGGACGCTCCAGTCGCCGTCGCGCACGCGCCGGTCGCCGTCCGGGATGAGGCGGAGTGCGGCGAGCATGAGACCGACCGCATGGTCGGCGACGGCATCCGCGTTGGCCCCGGGGGTGTTGGTGACCGGGATGCCGCGATCGGCGGCCGCGGCCAGGTCGACGGCCTCGGTGCCCACGCCGTACCGCGCGATGATCTTCAGGTGCGGGGCGGCGTCCAGGTGTGCGGCGGTGACCGGGCCGGTGCCGGCGATCCAGGCATCCGCCTTCGCGAGCACTGGCGCGAGGTCGTGGAGTTCGTGGTGGGCCGGGCCGCGGACGATCGCGTGGCCTTCGGCTGCGGCCCGCGCCACGAGGTCGAGGTCGCCGTCCGAGAACGACCGGCTGGTGGCGAGGATGATGCCCATCAGATCGCCTTTCGAGGTGCCGGAGCGGCCGGGACGCATGCACGACCCGGGAACAGGTGCACGACCGAAAGGGCGTTGCGGTCGTGCATCCGTGCCCAGGTCGTGCATCTGTGTCGCGCCACGTTCATCGGGACACTTCCTGGGCTCCGGCCGCGAACCAGGGTGCGAGCGCGTCGTACGCGGCGGTGAAGCGGGCGTGTCGTTCGGCGTGGATGCTGTGGCGCCCGGCATCCGGAATGAACTCCGCCGTCACCTCGCTCAGCGCACGGGCGGCCGAGAAGTCGGCGAGGCCGAGGCCGACGGCACCGGTGACGGCGGCGCCGAGGCTGTTGGCCTCTTCGACGATCGTGCGCCGGCGCACCGGCACGCCCCACACGTCGGCGAGGGTCTGCAGCAGCGCGTCGCTCTGCGCTCCGCCTCCGACGGCGTCGATGCGGTCGATCGCGGCTCCCGATTCGCGGAAGGCGTGGATGCTGGTGAGCAGGTTGTATCCGATGCTCTCCAGCACCGCGCGCACCAGGTGCCGGCGGGTGTGATGGCGGCCGATGCCGACGAAGGCGCCGCGGGCGTTCGGATCCCAGATGGGGGAGCGCTCACCGAGCAGGTAGGGCAGGAAGTAGAGGTCCTCGGTGTCGATGTCGCCGCCGGCCTCTGCGGTCAGGCGTGCGGTCTCCGGCTGTGCCGGGTCGGGGGAGAGCGCTTCGGAGATCCACTGGATCGAGGCGCCGCCGGCCTGCATGGTCGCCGTCGGCACGAACGAACCGGGAACGACGTTGTCGAAGGTGAAGGTGCGGAGGCCCGGATCGCGCAGGGGTGCGTTAGAGGCGAACGAGATCCACGATGAGGTTCCCAGGCACACATACGCGCCGTCCTCCGGCGCCACGATTCCGGAGCCGACCGCGGCCATCGGCCCGTCACCGCCGCCCATCACGACGCGCACGTCCCTGTGTCGGCCCGAAGAGTCGTGCAGACCGAGCGCTGCGGCGGCGGCATCCGTGAGCGTCCCAGCGACCGTCGTCGAGTCGAGGATCTCGGGGAACAGTGCGCGGTCCAGGCGGGCCGCCGCCAGCACCTCGTCGGACCAGTCGCCGGTGCGCTGGTCATAGGCGTTCGTGCCGGAGGCGTCGGAGCGGTCGGTCGCCAGGCGTCCCGTCAGCCCGAGGACGATGTAGTCCTTCGCGACGCAGAAGCGGCGGACGCGCGCCCACACGTCCGGTTCGTTGTCGCGGACCCACATGACCTTCTCGACGGAGTAGGTCGGGTTCAGCCGGTGCCCGAGCAGCTCGTACGCGTGCTCGGCGCCCAGCGCCTGCTCGAGTTCGCGCTGCTGCGCGCCGGATCGGGTGTCGGCCCAGATGATCGCCGGTCGCACCGGTCGGCCTTCGCCGTCGAGCAGAACGGCGCCCATCATCTGGCCGCTCACGACGAGACCCTGCACCTCGGCGGGTGCCGTGCCCGTGCGTGCGAGGAGGTCGCGGGTCGCGGTGGCGACGGCATCCCACCAGTCCTGCGGGTCCTGTTCCGCGACGCCGCCCGCGGCGAAGTGCGCGGGATATCCGACGGTCGTGGATGCCACCAGACGGCCGTCGTTGTGGTGCAGCGACGCCTTGTTGCCGGTAGTGCCGAGGTCGTGGGCGATGATCACAGTTCGTGCCTGCTTCGATGGTTGCGGTTCCGGATCGTGCTGTTTTGGAGTATACCTGTAATTACAAGTCCTGTAGTTACAAGTCGTAGGAGATCATCGTGACCCCAACCCCCGTCGACATCCCCACCCTGCTGGAGATCTCGCCGCAGGGAGGCATCGAGGGGCGTTCGCGCCGCTACGAGAAGTTCCTCGGCGACATGGACGGCGTCTACCGCGACGAGCACGCCTGGCAGGATGCCGTCGGCGAACGCGGCACCGACGACCTCGTCTACTGGGTCGACGATCACCGCTACCAGGAGGGCCCCGGCGCCCTGATCGTCGGCACGAGCACGCTGCTGCCGGGTCGCTACGGCGAGGAGTTCGCGGTCACCCGCGGGCACCTGCACGCGGTCGCCGACCGCGCCGAGCTCTACTACTGCCTGAGCGGGCGCGGGGTGATGCTGCTGGAGACCCTGGACGGGCAGACATCCGCCATCGAGCTCACCCCGGGCCAGGCCGTCGACGTGCCCGGTCACTGGATCCATCGCAGCGTGAACGTCGGCGACGAACCCTTCGTCACCCTGTTCTGCTATGCCGCGGATGCCGGGCAGGACTACGGCGTCATCGCTGAGGCCGGGGGCATGAAGAACCTCGTCATCGCAGACGGCGACGGTTGGGCACTCGCACCCAACCCCGACCACACCGGTTACCGCGCGGACTGACGACCGCAGCGAGACTTCGACTCCCTTCGGTCAACGACCCACCGCTGAAGTGCGGGTCGTTGAGCGAGCGAAGCGAGACGAAACGGGCTGAGTGGAGTCGCGCAGCGACGGAGTCGAAGCCAGGGGGTCAGCGCTGCCGCGCGCGGTACGCCGCGACGGCGTTGCGGTTCGTGCACGCGGTCGAGCAGTACCGGCGCGAGCGGTTGCGCGAGAGATCGAGGACGACGCCCTGACAGTCGTCGTCGGCGCATACCGTGAGGCGGCTGCCCTCGTCGGCGCGCACGATGTCGAGAAGGGCCATGGCGGTCTCGGCGAGGACGCGCTCGGGGAGCGGCCGATCATCGGCGACCGCGTGCAGGTGCCAGTCCGCGCCGTCGTGGCGCACGACGTGCGCGTCGAATCGCACGTCACTCAGTGCGTGATTGATCCCGTCGACCATCTCATCGCGTGATGCGAGCAGCATCCGGCGTAAACGCGGACGGAGTGCTCGGAGGGCGGCCAGCTCTTCGGCGTCGCGGTCGATCCGACCCGTGTAGGGAAACGCCTCCAGGAACGCCGCGAAGTCCTCCGGCGTTTCGAGTGTGTCGGGATCCTCGGCGCTGTTCACGAGGTGGACGGCGGCGCGCATCGCCTCGACCGTGTCATCGGTGAAGATCATGTTGACACCTTACATCCGTAGGATTAGTGTCATTGCTCATGAGCACTGTTGCAAATGACAGCGGCCTTCGCTCCGGGTTGCGGCTCGGGCTGCCCCTCGCGATCGCGGCAGCACTCGCATTCGGGATGTCGGGCGCCTGGGCACGCGGACTGATCGACGCCGGCTGGACGCCCGGCGCGGCCGTCACCGTGCGCATCTGGGTGGCCGCGCTGGTGCTGCTCGTGCCGACGATTCTCGCGCTGCGCGGGCGGTGGAAGCTGCTGCGTCGCAATCTCGGGATGATCGCCGCGTACGGACTGCTCGCGGTGACGGCGACGCAGCTGTTCTACTTCCAGGCCGTCGCCGTGATGGACGTCGGACTGGCACTGCTCATCGAGTACACCGCGCCGATCGCGGTGGTGCTGTGGCTGTGGATGCGTCGCGGCGAGAAGCCGACGGGGCGCAGTATCCTGGGCGCGCTCATCGCCTTCGTCGGGCTCGTGCTGATGCTGGACGTGCTCTCGGGGCGCAGCGTCGATGTGGGCGGCATCCTCTGGGCCTTCGGTGCGATGGTGGGCGCGGCGGCCTACTTCCTACTCTCGGGCAGAAGCGATACCGGTCTGCCGCCGATCGCGCTCGCCGGGTCCGGTCTGCTGGTCGGCGCCCTCGGACTCACGGTCGCAGGTCTCGTCGGCATCCTTCCGATGACGTGGAACACGGATGACGTCACCTACCGGTTCGGAACCGTGCCGTGGTTCGTGCCGGTGCTGGCGATCGGGGTCATCGCGACGGCCCTCGCATACGTGCTCGGGATCGCGTCGACGCGGCTGCTCGGCTCGCGACTGGCATCGTTCATCGCGCTCGCCGAGGTCGTCGCGGCGCTGTTGTTCGGGTGGCTGCTGCTCGGCCAGCTGCCGAACCTCCTCCAGGGTGTCGGCGCTGCTCTGGTGCTGGCCGGAGTCGTGGTCGTGAAGCTCGGCGAGCCCGCGGCATCCGGGTCGGGAGATCCCGCACTCGCGGTACCCGCCGAGGAGCTCGCCGAACCCTCTTGATCGCCGTCGCGTCCGGGCGGAGACTGGCCCTGCCGGCGTCCGCAGGGTGCCGGCTCGCTTGCACGAGAGGAACCGAAATGGCACACGGCGACATCACGCACATCGACATCCCGGTGAGTGATCTGGAGCGCGCGCAGACGTTCTACTCCGGACTGTTCGGCTGGCAGATCGCAGAGATGCCCGGCTACGAGGGCTACCCGATGTGGCAGGCCCCGAACAAGATCAGCGGCGGTGGACTCGCGCCGCGCAGCGACGACTTCAGTCAGCCGCGCTCCTACGTCGAAGTCGACTCGATCGACGACACGGTGGCGAAGGCTCTGGATGCCGGCGCGACGCTGCTGATGGAGAAGCAGCCGATCAGCGAGAGCAGCTGGTGGGCCGTGATCAGCGACCCCGACGGCAACTCCATCGGGCTGTACGAGAGCGAGACCCACGGGGATGAGGGGTGACTTCGACTCCCACGCATGGGACCTTGTATACGATCGCCCGGGCCTGACGCGCAGCGACTCACAATCTCGGGATTTATGTATACACTGAGGCTGTGAGCACCACCGTCGAGCGCACCAGAGCCAGTGATCGCGCCTACGCGACCCTGCTGGAGGAGATCCAGTCCGGCGCGCTCGCGCCCGGGACTGTTCTCGCGGAGGTCGAGCAGGCAGCCCGCCTCGGCGTCAGCCGCACCCCGCTCCGCGAAGCGCTCCAGCAACTCAGCGCCGACGGGCTCGTCGAGCAGCAGTCCCCGAGGGTCACGGTCGTCACCGACATCGACGCCGACGATATCCGTTCCCTGTTCGAGATCCGCCGTGCCCTGGAGGAGTCCGCCGCCCGTCTGGCCGCAGAACGCGGCGATGCCGAGCTGTTCGCGGCTCTGGCCGGCGAGTTCGCGGCAGCCGCGGCATCCCTTGACGCGACCACGGGACGGGACGACTACTACGCGCTCATCGCCCGCTTCGATGCGGCCGTCGACGCGGCGGTCGACAACGACTACATCGCCGCCGCCCTGCGGACGGTGCGCACGCACCTGGTGCGCGTGCGGCGCATGGCCAGGGACAAGCCCGAGCGGCTGGCGGCATCGGTCGCCGAGCATCGGCTCATCGCCGAGGCGCTCGCCGAACGCGACGGCGACCTGGCCGCGCACGCCACGCACGTGCACCTGCGCAATGCGCTCACGAGCATTCTCGACAGCATCCAGAACCCCGACCACACTTCGAACAGAGGGCAGTCATGACCGTCAACCACCACGTCCGCGTCTACAAGAGCGAAGAGGATCTGCCTCGCGAGGAGCAGCTGGCCTGGAAGATCGCCGAGGTCGCGACCGACGCGGTCGAGGTCGAGCAGGACGTCGTCGACATGATCATCAATCGCATCATCGACAACGCGTCGGTGGCAGCGGCATCCCTCACCCGAGGCCCGATCATCGCGGCCCGCGACCAGGCGTTCAGCCACCCGGTCTCCACCGGCGGGAAGGGTGCGACCGTGTTCGGCGCTCCGCTCGACAAGCGCACCAGCCCCGAGTGGGCGGCGTGGGCGAACGGCGTCGCCGTCCGTGAGCTCGACTATCACGACACGTTCCTCGCCGCCGAGTACTCGCACCCCGGCGACAACATCCCGCCGATCCTCGCGGTCGCCCAGCACGTCGGAGCCGACGGACGCGCACTCGTGCGGGGCCTGGCCACCGGGTACGAGATCCAGGTGGACCTCGTGAAGGCGATCTGCCTGCACAAGCACAAGATCGACCACGTCGCCCACCTCGGACCGTCGGCCGCCGCAGGAATCGGCACCCTGCTGGGGCTGCCGACCGAGACGATCTATCAGGCTGTCGGTCAGGCGCTGCACACCACCACCGCCACTCGCCAGAGCCGCAAGGGCGAGATCTCGACCTGGAAGGCGCACGCCCCGGCCTTCGCAGGCAAGATGGCCGTCGAGGCCGTCGACCGCGCGATGCGCGGCCAGACGAGCCCGTCGCCCATCTACGAAGGCGAGGACGGCGTCATCGCCTGGATGCTGGACGGCAAGGATGCCGCGTACGAGGTGCCGCTGCCGGCCACGGGAAAGGCCAAGCGCGCGATCCTCGACACGTACACGAAGGAGCACTCCGCCGAGTACCAGGCGCAGGCCTGGATCGACCTGGCGCGCAAGCTCCACAACGAAGGCGTCGACACGACTGCGATCGCGTCGGTGGTGCTTCACACGAGCCACCACACGCACTACGTGATCGGCTCCGGCGCGAACGACCCGCAGAAGTACGACCCCACCGCCTCGCGCGAGACGCTCGACCACTCGATCCCGTACATCTTCACGGTCGCCCTGCAGGACGGCACGTGGCACCACGTCGACTCCTACGCTCCCGAGCGTGCGGGGCGCGCCGACACCGTCGAGCTCTGGAACAAGGTCACCACGCTCGAGGACGCAGAGTGGACGCGCCGCTACCACTCGAACGACATCGCCGAGAAGGCGTTCGGCGGACGCGTGGAGATCACATTCGCGGACGGTTCGACGCTGGTCGACGAGATCGCCGTTGCCGATGCGCACCCGCTGGGTGCCCGCCCGTTCGCGCGCGAGAACTACATTGCGAAGTTCCGGCTGCTGGCTTCTCCTGTCCTTGACGACGAGGAGATCGAGCGGTTCCTGGAGCTCGTGCAGCGCCTGCCTGAGCTCACGGCCGCAGAGGTCGCGGAGCTGTCGATCATCGCCAAGCCGGGAGTGGTGGCATCCGAGGCCGTCACGAAGGGACTTTTCTGATGCTGTACTCCCACACCCCGCCCGCCGAGAAGCGTCGTCTGTTCCGTGAGCGTCTCGCGACCGGCGAACTGCTGCGGTTCCCTGGTGCCTTCAACCCGCTGTCGGCGCGGCTCATCGAGCAGAAGGGCTTCGAGGGCGTCTACATCTCCGGCGCCGTGCTCTCTGCCGATCTGGGGCTGCCGGACATCGGACTGACCACCCTCACCGAGGTCGCCGGCCGAGGACAGCAGATCGCCCGGATGACCGAGCTGCCGGCGATCATCGACGCGGACACCGGATTCGGCGAGCCGATGAACGTCGCGCGCACGATCCAGACGCTGGAGGATGCCGGACTCGCCGGCGCCCACATCGAGGACCAGATCAACCCGAAGCGCTGCGGTCACCTCGACGGCAAGGCCGTCGTCGGTTCCGACACGGCGGTCAAGCGCATCCGCGCCGCCGTCGACGCCCGGCGCGACGAGAACTTCCTGATCATGGCGCGCACCGACATCGCCGCCGTCGACGGGCTCGAGGCCGCGAAGGACCGCGCGAAGGCGCTGGTGGATGCCGGCGCCGATGCGATCTTCCCCGAGGCGATGCGGTCGCTCGAGGAGTTCGCCGCGGTTCGGGATGCCGTCGACGTGCCGATCCTGGCCAACATGACCGAGTTCGGCAAGAGCGACCTGTTCTCGGTGGATCAGCTCCGCGATGTCGGAGTGAACATCGTCATCTGGCCGGTATCGATGCTGCGCATCGCGATGGGCGCGACAGGCCGTGCGCTCGATACCCTGATCGATGAGGGCCACCTCACGAGCAAGCTCGGTGAGATGCAGCACCGCGCCGATCTCTACGACCTGATCGACTACGAGTCGTACAACCACTTCGACTCCGGGGTCTTCAACTTCACCATCACGAAGGAGTGAGCATGACCGACATCAAGAAGGGCCTTGCCGGAGTCGTCGCGGATGAGACGGCGATCAGCAAGGTCAACCCCGAGACGAACAGCCTGCTCTACCGGGGGTACCCGGTACAGGAGCTCGCGTCGACGCAGTCCTTCGAGGCGGTCGCGTACCTGCTCTGGCACGGCGAGCTTCCCACGGCTGCCGAGCTCGCCGAGTTTCGCAAGACCGAGCGCGCGAACCGCGCGCTCGCTCCCGAGGTGAAGGATGCCATCGACCGGCTGCCGGTGGATTCACACCCGATGGACGAGGTGCGCACCGCGGTCAGCGTGATCGGCGCGATCGAGACGGCGGGCATCAGCAATGTCCTGGATGCCGTCGGTACGCCCGAGGAGAATCTCGAGCGCAGCCTGAAGCTGTTCGCCGCCCTGCCGGCGATCGTCGCGTACGGTCAGCGTCGCCGGCGCGGGCAGGAGGCCGTCGAGCCGCGCGACGACCTCGACTACGCCGCGAACTTCCTGTGGCTGACGTTCGGCGAGGAGCCGAATGCCGTCGTCGTGGATGCCTTCAACCGGTCGATGATCCTCTACGCGGAGCACTCGTTCAACGCGTCCACGTTCACGGCGCGCGTGATCACGTCCACGCTGAGTGACCTGTACTCGGCCGTCGTCGGTGCGATCGGTGCGCTGAAGGGCCCGCTGCACGGCGGAGCCAACGAGGCCGTCATGCATATCTTCGATGAGATCGGGGGCGCCGACGAGGTCGAGGGCTGGCTCGATGCCGCGCTCGCCGAGAAGCGCAAGATCATGGGGTTCGGCCACCGCGTCTACAAGCGCGGCGACTCGCGTGTGCCGACGATGAAGGCGGCGCTCGACACGCTCGTCGAGCACTACGACCGGCCGGACGTCGCTGAACTGTACGACAAGCTCGAGAGCGAGTTCGTCGAGCGGAAGGGCATCTACCCCAACCTCGACTACCCGTCGGGGCCCGCGTACAACCTGATCGGCTACGACACCCTTACGTTCACACCGCTGTTCGTGGCGGCACGCATCACCGGCTGGACCGCGCACATCCTCGAGCAGCAGGCCTCGAACGCACTGATCCGCCCGCTGTCGGCGTACAACGGCGTGGACGAGCGGCACATCGCGGAGTACGAGCCGGACACGGCGGCCATTGATGTGCAGGAGCGGCCGGAGGAGGCGGCGGGCTGATGGCCGCGTCGCGGGACAAGGTCGCGATCGTCGCCGGCGCTCGCACTCCGGTCGGACGGTTTGGTGGCGCGTTCAAGGACACTCCCGCGCACGAACTGGGAGCTGCTGCTGCCGTTGAGGCGCTCAGGCGGTCGGGTATCGCTCCCGATCGCGTCGGCGAGGTCGTCATCGGCAACATCGGTCAGGTGGCCGGCGACGCGTATATCTCGCGTCGGATCGCGCTGGCGGCCGGGCTCGATGTGAACACTCCGGCGTTCACGGTCAACCGGCTGTGCGGTTCGGGCCTGCAGGCGATCTGGTCGGCGGCGCAGGAGCTGTTGTGGGGCGGGATCGACGTCGCGGTCGCCGGCGGCGCCGAGAACATGACGCGGATGCCGTTCTACGACTTCAACGCGCGGTTCAACGACCGGCTCGGGCATCGTCAGCTCCTCGACGGCACGATCGCGATGCTCACCGATCCGTTCACGAACAAGCACATGGGCACGACGGCGGAGAACGTGGCATCGCGGTTCTCGGTCTCGCGCCACGAGCAGGACGCTTTCGCGCTCGAATCCCAGCGCCGCGCTGCATCGGATGCCGCGCAAGCGGCCTTCGCGGAGGAGATCGTGCCCGTCACCACCTCCGGCCGCAAGCCGGTGGAAGTGTCGCGCGACGAACACCCGCGCCCGGACACGACGCTGGAGACCCTCGGATCACTGCCGGCTGCATTCGCTGAGGGCGGCTCGGTCACGGCGGGAAACGCGTCCGGCATCAACGACGGCGGAGCGGCGACGGTCCTGATGCGCGAAGCCGATGCACGTGCCGAGGGTGCACCGGTGCTCGCGACGATCGAGGCGGTGGCGACCGCGGCGTTGGAGCCGGAGATCATGGGCTACGCGCCGACGCTCGCGCTCAAGAAGCTCTTCACGAACACCGGGCTCACCCCCGCGGATGTGTCGACGATCGAGCTGAATGAGGCCTTCGCCTCGCAGGCGCTGGCGGTCATTCGGGATGCCGAGCTCGATCCCTCCCGCGTCAACCCGTACGGCGGCGCGATCGCGCTCGGACACCCGGTCGGCGCGACCGGTGCGATTCTGACCGTGCGCGCGGCGCTGACGCTGCAGCGGACCGGGAGAGAGTACGCGATCGCGACGATGTGCATCGGCGGAGGACAGGCGCTGGCTGCGCTGCTGAAGCGGGGCTGAATTTCGCCGTGTCGGGTCCGTCCGGGGCCGCACGCCGCAGCAGTGGATATCTCTCCAGGGGGCCAACCCCACGAATCAGGGGGCCGATCCCCGATTGCACCCGCCGCCCTCCGGTAGAGAATCCCGGTGGGCCGTCACTGGAGACGACCCGTACCGAGATCGGAGACAGGCATGCGCAGCACTCGAACATTCCTCGCGGCGGCAGCGGCCGTCGCGTTGGCGCTTTCACTCCCGGCCACCGCGTCGGCGGGCGAGGAACCGCCGATCCTGCAGGAATGGTCCTCGCAGCTCGGCGCCCCGTTCAGCATCGCGCTCGACGGCACCCGCGTTTACGTCGCCGACGGTGCGACGGGCACGATCGGCCAGCTGCAGCCCGACGGACAGATCGCGCCGCTCATCGAGGGCATCCCCGGTCTCACGGGACTGGCGATCCGTGGCGCGTCGATGGCGTGGGCGTCCTCCGTCGAAGACGGCTCCACCGAACCGCCGGTGATCCTGGAGAGCGGGCTGAACATCCGCGGACCCAAGGGCACGGTGACCTACGCCGATCTGCACGCCTACGAGGTCGCGAACAACCCCGACGCGGGCAACTCGTACGGCATCACCGACCCGAACCCCTGCGTCGTCGACGCGACCGGCGGCGCTCCGCTCAGCTACACGGGCCTGATCGACGCGCACGCGTACAACGTCGCATCGTGGAAGGGCGAATGGCTGGTCGCCGATGCGGGCGCGAACGCGGTGATGCGGGTGACGGATTCGGGGCAGGTCAGCACGCTGGCCGTGCTGCCGCCGGTGCCCGTGACGCTCACGGCTGAGAGCGCCGGAATGCTCGGCCTTCCCGCGTGCGCGGCCGGTGACACCTACTACGTCGAACCGGTGCCCACCGGCATCACCGTCGGCAGCGGTGGCGTGATCTATGTGACGACTCTGCCCGGTTTCCCGGGCGAGACCGCCTCGCAGGGGGCGCTATGGCAGGTGGGGACCGACGGGTCGGCGACCCAGATCGTCTCGGGACTCTCCGGACCGACCAGCGCAGCGGTCAAGGGCAGGGACGTCTACGTCGCCGAGCTGTTCGGCGCCGGGGTCACCCAGGTCACCGGCGGCACGGCGTCACCCTTTGCAGCGCTGAACGGTGCGGTCTCGGTCGCCGTGGCGTCGAACGGCACTGTGTGGGCGGCGACGATGGACCTCAGTGGAGGACCGGGCACGCTCGTCAGCATCGCAAAGGGCAAGGTGCACGTGAACGCTGCGCTCGTGCGCTGACGCGGCATGCGCGGCACGGAGGGTCCCCGTCGACTCGATTCGGCGAGGATCTCTCCGGGCGCAAACAGCGGTTCTAACGCGGAGCGGATCGATGACATTTCGAGATGCCGATGACGAAGTCGGCGTGCTCTCCCCTTGGTCGGCGAAACAGAACAGCGGCGGCGAGGTCACGTGTCTAGGCTGTGGGGCATGCCACCCTCCGCCGGCTCTCCCGCGAACCGCACGCGCCCGCGCGATCGCAAGCGCCACATCCAGGAGGCTGCGGCTGCGGCGTTCTCCCGGAATGGCTATCACGTGGTCGGCATGCAGGACATCGCGGATGCCGTCGGCATCTCGGCCCCGGCGCTGTATCGGCACTTCCCGAACAAGTACGCACTGTTCGTCACCACCGCGTTCGCACTCGTGCAGCAGCTGATCGAGGCGACCGATGAGGCCGCCGCGCAGCCTGTGGAGACCGCGACGGATGCCAGGGCGGCCCTGGACGAACTGCTCGACGCGGTGATCGCCACCACCGTCGAACTGCGCGCGGTCGGCGGTATCTATCGCTGGGAGGGGCGCTACCTGGAGGCCGAGGATCGTGAGCGCCTGACCGCCCAGTTCCGGATGCTGCGCGAGAGGTTCGAAGAGCCGCACCGTATCTACCGGCCCGAGATCGACGAGGAGCAGCGCCGGCTGATCGTGCTCGCCTCCCTCAGCGTCGTCGCCAGCATCACGGCACACCGCGCGGTGCTCGCCGCGCGCAGCCTGCGGGCGCTCCTCAAGGAGGCGGCGTGGCGCATGCTCGACGCCGACACGGCTGCCACCGCGTACTCGGGAGAGGGCGGAGACCTCATCGAACAGGTGGATTCCGGCACCGGCCGCCGCGCACAACTGCTCGACACCGCCGTGCGACTGTTCGCCGCCCGCGGATACAACGAGGTCACCATCGAAGACCTCGCGGTGGAGGTCGACCTCACCCCATCCGGCGTCTACCGCCACTTCGATGGAAAGCCCGCCGTACTGCTGGCCGCCTGCGACCGCGCGGCCGTGGTGCTGGAGCGCGCGGTCCTTCGGGTGCGCGAGTCCTCGAGCACTCCTGAGGAGGCACTGCGGCGGCTGTGCCGGGCGTACGTCGACCACTCGTTCCGCAATCGGGCCCTCATGCGCGTGTACTTCTCGGAGCTCGGCAACCTCTCACCCGAGGACCAGCGGCGCCTGCGCGCCATGCAACGCGCGCACGTCGCGGACTGGACCGCGCTGCTGCAGTCGGTGCGTCCTGAACTCGGCGGACGAGAAGCCGCCGTGCTCGTGCACGCCGGCTTCAGCGTCATCACCGACGAGATGCAACAGCTCACCGAGCGCGATGAGGCCGCAGCCGTGCGGCTCACCGCCCTCGTGGAGGCGCTGCTCGAAATTTGACCGCCCGGCGCGCAGCGTTTAACGGTTGAGAAGAGTGGACCCCCGCCGACCCGATTCGGCGGGGGTCTCTCGGGAGCTGTGCTCACCGATGCGCGGAAAGTCCTGACTACCCGATCCGGTCTGAGTTCTTCCGCGCAATTGCAGTTCTACGTGGGCCAGGTGACCGGATGGTGAACGCGCATCGAACGCGCGAAGTCGACTCGTCCTGCACAACCAGTCGTGCGTGCGTGGCTTTCCACAGGTTCGCGGAACCTCGGGGGTGCCCGGGGCGGATGCCGTTCATGATCGTGGGCATGACTGATACGAGCAATTCCCTGAGAGACCGAGTCCTCGACTGAGACGACGATCTGCGCGCGTTGGAACTGTTGCTGCAGCGTGCGAACCGGCGGCAGATGTGGCTGATGTTCATGGACGATCGCAGGTGCCTCGGTGGTCCCCTCACGCCCACGGACGACTACCCGGAGGATCCGAACGAAGAAGTGGAGGTGGACGACCTCGGAGTCGTGACCGAGGCTCATGTGCTCTTGCATCGCGCCGGCATGCTTCGCGAGACAACCGGCAACGCGAGCGTGCTGTTCGCTTGGGAGCGGATCGGCGGCAGTGCCCTGAACGCAGCAGATCGCGTCTGGGCGCGGGCGATGGCGGAGCAAGCGCGGGCGCTGGATGTGCCTCTTCGTGCGCAGTTCATCGTGCATGCCCGAGGGGGTCGCCAGCTTCACCCCGATGACTATCTGTGAGGTGTTTTCCTGGTGAGGCGAGAGATACAAGGATGCCCTAGTAAATGACGGGATGCCAGAGTAAAGTGTTCATCGTGCCAAAGGGGTCGCGAAGGGACACAGCACAATGACTCGGATAATTCCGCACTTCGTAGGCGGATCGCTCATCACTCCGAAGGATGGTCGCTTCGGCGACGTGTACGACCCGAGCACGGGCGCCGTGCAGGCGCGCGTGCCGCTCGCCTCAGAGGGTGAGGTCCGTCGTGTGATCGACGATGCGGCGGTGGCTCAGCCCGGATGGGCGGCGACCAACCCGCAGAAGCGCGCCCGCGTGCTGATGCGCTTCCTCGATCTCGTGCACCGCGACATGGACGACCTCGCCCGCCTGCTCTCAAGCGAACATGGGAAGACCTTCGACGACGCCAAGGGCGACATCCAGCGCGGGCTCGAAGTCATCGAGTTCGCCGTCGGCGCCCCGCACCTGCTCAAGGGCGAATTCTCCACCGAAGCCGGCACCGGCATCGACGTCTACTCGATGCGCCAGCCCCTCGGCGTCGTCGCAGGCATCACTCCGTTCAACTTCCCGGCGATGATCCCGCTGTGGAAAGCCGGGCCGGCGATCGCCGCAGGCAACGCCTTCGTGCTCAAGCCCAGCGAACGCGACCCCTCCGTGCCGGTGCGCCTGGCAGAGCTGTTCCTCGAGGCGGGGCTCCCGGCCGGCGTCTTCAACGTCGTCCACGGCGACAAGGAAGCCGTCGACACCCTGCTCACCGACGACCGGATCAAAGCCGTGGGCTTCGTCGGCTCCACGCCGATCGCTGAGTACATCTACACGACGGCGACAGCGCACGGCAAGCGCGCGCAGTGCTTCGGCGGCGCCAAGAACCACATGATCGTGATGCCGGATGCCGACCTCGAACAGGTCGCCGACGCGCTGATCGGTTCGGGGTACGGCTCGGCCGGAGAGCGCTGCATGGCGATCTCCGTGGCCGTTCCGGTCGGTGAGGAGACCGCCGACGCGCTCGCCGCGAAGCTGACCGAGCGGGTGGCGCAGCTGAAGGTCGGCCCGTCGCTCGCGGACGGCGTCGACTACGGACCGCTCGTCAGCCGTGCGGCCGTGGAACGCGTCGAGGACTACATCCAGCAGGGCGTGGATGCCGGCGCCACTCTGCTCGCGGACGGTCGCGGCTTCGCGGTCGACGGGCACGAGGAGGGGTTCTATCTCGGCCCGACGCTGTTCGACCAGGTCACGACCGACATGTCGATCTATCGCGAGGAGATCTTCGGGCCGGTTCTCGTCATCGCACGTGCACACGACTACGAAGAGGCGCTGGCGATGGCATCCGATCACGAGTTCGGCAACGGCGTCGCGATCTTCACGCGCGACGGCGACGCCGCGCGGGACTTCACCGCCCGCGTGAACGTCGGCATGGTCGGGGTCAACGTGCCGATCCCGGTGCCGATCGCGTACTTCACGTTCGGTGGCTGGAAGAAGTCCGGCTTCGGCGACCTCAACCAGCACGGCGCCGACGCGTTCCGGTTCTACACGAAGACCAAGACGGTGACGAGCCGCTGGCCCGCGCACGGTGTGCGCGAGGGCGCAAGCTTCGTCATCCCGACCATGCACTAGGGATCCCCGATGACGATGATCACGACCACCACAGAAGAGCGCGAGGCGATCCTCGGCGCCGTCCGCGAGTACGCCGAGACCGAGCTCGCCCCGTTCGCGTCCGAGCGCGACGAGCAGCACCTCTTCCCGCGTGAGGCGCTGCACCGCGCCGGCGACCTAGGGCTCGGGGGCATCTACGTCGGTGAGGAGTTCGGCGGCACGGGGCTCAGCCGCACCGACACCGTCGCGATCTTCGAGGAGCTCGCCAAGGGCGATCCGGCCGTTGCGGCCTACATCTCGATCCACAACATGGTCGCCTGGATGATCGACAGCTACGGCGATGACGCTCAGCGCGGACAGTGGCTGCCGCGGCTGACCGCCATGTCCGAATTCGGCAGCTACTGCCTGACCGAGCCGGGAGTCGGTTCGGACGCCGCAGCTCTCGCGACCCGAGCCGTCCGCGACGGCGACGAGTACGAGATCAGCGGTGTGAAGCAGTTCATCTCCGGTGCCGGCGAGTCCGGCGTCTACATCGTCATGGCGCGCACCGGACGCCCTTCGACAGGCTCAGGGACCGGCAGCGGCGCAGGCGGCATCAGCGCCTTCCTCGTTCCGGCAGACGCCCCCGGCCTCAGCTTCGGCGCGCTCGAGAAGAAGATGGGCTGGCATGCGCAACCGACGCGCCAGGTGATCCTGGACGGCGTCCGGGTGCCGGCATCCGCCATGCTCGGCGACGAAGGCCGCGGGTTCGCGATCGCGATGTCCGCCCTCAACGGCGGACGCCTCAACATCGCAGCCTGCTCGCTCGGCGGTGCGCAGTGGGCGCTCGACCGCGCGGTGCAGTACGTGCACGAGCGCGTGGCCTTCGGCGAGCCGCTCGCCGAGAAGCAATCGATCCTGTTCCAGATCGCCGACATGCGCACCGAGCTGCAGGCCGCGCGACTCATGGTCCGCGACGGGGCACAGGCCGTCGACGAGCAGGCACCGGATGCCACGATGCGCTGTGCGATGGCCAAGCGCTTCGCGACGGATGCCGGATTCGAGGTCGCCAACCGTGCGCTGCAGCTGCACGGCGGCTACGGCTACCTGCAGGACTACGGGATCGAGAAGGTGGTGCGCGATCTGCGCGTGCATCAGATCCTGGAGGGGACGAACGAGATCATGCGACTCATCGTCGGACGCGAGATGCTGCGACCCGCAGGGTCTGCCAGCCTGCAGCGCAGCGGCGAAGACCGGATGAGGAGGGCATCATGACACGCATCGCATTCCTCGGCCTCGGGCACATGGGGCTGCCGATGGCGCGGAATCTCGTCGCCGCGGGGCACGAGGTGCACGGTTTCGACCTGGTTCCTGCTGTTATCGAGGCGGCGGGTGCGGCCGGCATCCCGATCGCGTCGAGCGGGGCGGATGCCGCGACCGACGCGGACGCGGTCATCACGATGTTCCCGGCCGGCAGGCACGTCCTCGACGCCTATCAGGACGGGCTGCTGGCCGCTGCTCGTCCTGGCACGCTGTTCATCGAGTCGTCCACGATCGCCGTCCACGAAGCACAAGCCGCGCACGGACTGGCCGTCGAGGCCGGGCATCGCAACGTCGATGCGCCCGTCTCCGGCGGTGTCGTCGGAGCGGAGAACGGCACGCTCGCGTTCATGGTCGGCGGTTCAGAGGAAGATTTCGCGGTGGCTCTCCCGCTGCTCGAGGTGATGGGCAAGCGGATCGTGCACTGCGGCGGACCAGGCCTCGGGCAGGCCGCGAAGGTGTGCAACAACATGGTGCTCGCGGTGTCGCAGATCGCGGTCGCCGAGGCGTTCGTGCTGGGGGAGCGGCTGGGGCTCGAACACCAGGCGCTGTTCGACGTCGTCTCGCAGGCGTCGGGGCAGTGCTGGTCTCTGACCACCAACTGCCCGGTGCCGGGACCGGTGCCGACGAGCCCCGCGAACCGCAACTATCAGCCCGGGTTCGCCGGTGCTCTGATGGCAAAGGACCTCGGGCTCGCGCTGCAGGCCATCGAGCAGACCTCGACGGACGCGAAGATGGGCCGCCTCGCGCAGGAGCTGTACGCCGCATTCGCCGCCGGCGACGGCGCCGGCCGCGACTTCTCCGGCATCATCACCGACATCCGCGACGGGCGCGTCTGAGGGGGCGTTTCGACTCGTCGCTGCGCTCCTCGCTCAACACGTTTCGTCTCGCTCCGCTCGCTCAACGACCCGCACTGGAGTACTCCGGGGTGTCGGGCCTGACCCCGTCGTTGAGCGAAGGCGCGGATCTCCGGGGGTGCGGGTCGTTGAGCGAAGGCGCGGAGCGCCGCAGACGAAACGGGTTGAGCGAGCGCAGCGAGTCGAAACCTCGACAGCATCCCCGGTATCCCCGGCATCCCTGCCCCCCGGCATCCGGCAGACTGGACCCGAACGTGAGGAGTCATAGATGACCGAGTACGAGACCATCCTTGTCGAGCAGCGCGGACGCGTCGGCTGGATCACCCTGAACCGCCCGCAGGCACTGAATGCACTGAACGGACAGGTCGCCGACGAGGTCACCGCCGCAGCGGTCGCCTTCGACGAGGATGATGGCGTCGGCGCGATCGTCGTCACCGGATCCGAGAAGGCGTTCGCCGCAGGGGCCGACATCAAGGAGATGGAGGGCATGTCGGCATCCGACATGTTCGCCACCGATCACTTCGGGGCCTGGAACGATTTCGCCGGCGTCCGCACTCCGGTCATCGCGGCCGTCAGCGGCTTCGCCCTCGGCGGCGGATGCGAGCTGGCGATGATGTGCGACATCATCCTCGCCGCCGACACCGCGAAGTTCGGACAGCCCGAGATCAACCTCGGCGTGATCCCTGGAATGGGCGGCACGCAGCGTCTGATCCGCGCGATCGGCTATTACAAGGCCGCAGAGCTCATCCTCTCCGGCCGAATGATGGGGGCCGAGGAAGCAGAGCGAGCGGGGCTCGTATCGCGGGTGGTGCCGGCATCCGACCTGCTCGACGAGGCGACCAAGCTCGCCGAGACCATCGCGTCGAAGGGGCTGCCGTCGCTGTACGCGGCGAAGGCTTCGCTGGACACCGCGATGGAGACGACGCTCGCCGCAGGCCTCATACATGAGAAGAAGGCCTTCGCGGCTCTCTTCGACACCGAGGACCAGAAGGAGGGGATGGCGGCCTTCCGCGAGAAGCGCGAGCCGAACTTCACGCACCGGTAGGTGTCGCCCGGCCAGATGGCTGGCGGATCGCCGGTGTTCCGCCAGCCGTCCGTGCGAACCTCCAGCTGTCCGTACGGCGGGTCAACCGCGCAGTGCGTCGAGCACCTTCTCCAGCCGCCGAGCCCGCGTCTCGTCCTGCTTCGCCTCGGCGATCTGCCGCGCCATCTCCTTGCGCTTCGACGGCGCGAGATTCTCGAATGACGCGCGGACGGCGGGGTCGGCATCCAACGCCTCGGCCAGCGTGGGCGGGATCTCGATGACGCGTTCGTCCGCGTCGACGCGGATCGTCACCTCGACCTGCTCGTCGATCTCGACGCCCGCCTCGGCGCGCGCGGCTTTGCTGAATCCGATCAGGTTCTGCCCGCCCATGCGGGCCAGGCGCAGGCGGATGCTGCGATCGCCGAAGTCGACGACCACCGGAAACGCCTTGCCGGTGCCGAGCTCGGCGACCTGCTCGTCGGTGAGGACGATCGCCGCCGCGGGACCGCGACCTTCGAGTGTCGTGCGCAGATGCAGTTCGGGCATGGCGATCAGATTACGCGCGCCGGGCGCTGACCGAAACGGTCAGCACGTCGTTGCGCTCCTCGATCAGCCGGCGCATGTAGGCGCGCATGAAGAGCCGATCGACGAGTGCGCCGAGCGGGCCGAACGGCGAGCGGAACGTGATGATGTCGCGCATGAGCGTGCCCTCGGGATGCTCGATGAAGACGTGCTCATGATGGAAGGCGCCGAAGGGACCTTTGATCTGCCGGTCGCAGAAGCGGTGCGGCGGATTGATGTCGAAGACGACGGTGGTGAGCCGAAACGGGATGCCGAAATGACGTGCGCGCCAGGTGACTGTCGAGCCCTCGGTGAAGACGCCGTCCGCGGGGCCCTGCACCATCGTTTCGCCGTAGCGCGCCATGGTCTCGACGTGGAGCGCCGGATCGAGGGAGGCGGCGAATACCGCGGCGGGTGCAGCGGGGATCACGCGGTCGAGCGTGAAGGTCGCCATCAGCAGACCTCCGCCGTCACAGCGGGTCGGGCAGCGGCCGCGGATCGGTGAAGTCGCCGGCATCCCGGCGCAGACGCGCGACGATGCCGACGAGGTCGGCGGTGTCGGTCTCGCTGAGCCCGGGGCGGCTGAACACCTCGTCGTTGAGCGCATCCGTCGCGCGCTCGACGAGAGCCCGGCCGTCATCGGTGAGCGCCAGCATCGCAGCGCGTCCGTCGTGCGGGTGCGGTTCGCGGACGATCAGTCCGTCGCGGATGAGTCTTTCGGCGGTGCTCGTGACGGTCGTCGCGTGCACCTGCAGACGGGAGACGACGCTCGACAGCGGAAGGCGTCCCTGCCGGCTGAAGGCCAGCAGGCGCAGCACCTCGAAGCGTGCGAACGACAACGCGAACGGCTTCAGCGCGGCATCCACTCGCGCGAGCAGAAGCTGCTGCGCACGCATGATCGAGATGACCGCGGTCATGCCGCCAGCGGCATCCGTCCATCCGTGCGCGATCCACTGCCGTTTCGCCTCGGCGAGCGGATCGATCGGGAGCGGACGGGGGTTGGCCATGCTGACTACGGTATCGGGTGCGCCTCTGCGGCATTGACGGGCGCTTTGTGTATACATAGCGACCGTCCCACCGGCTCAACGCCCGATGAAGTCTCGCCGATTGGCTACATAACAATGCCTCCCGCTAGACTCGGCCCTGTCGTGAGGAGCATTCGATGAAGATCTTCGTCCTGGTCAAAGAGGTGCCTGACACCTATGGCGATCGCAAGCTGAATCTCGAGACCGGATTGGCCGATCGTGGCGCCGGTGATGTGGTTCTGGATGAGATCACCGAGCGTGCTCTCGAGGTCGCTCTCTCCTTCGCGGACAAGAACGATGGCACCGAGGTGGTGGCCCTCGCGATGGCTCCGGAGTCGTCTACGGCATCCATCCGACGCGCTCTCGCGATCGGCGCGGGATCCGCTGTGCATGTCGTCGACGAGGACCTCGCCGGCGCGGACCTGGGTCTGACGGCTGAGACGCTCGCTGCCGCGATCCGCCGCGCTGAGCCGGACCTGGTCATCACGGGAAACCTCTCCACTGATGGCTCCGGTGGTGTGATCCCCGCGATGCTCGCCGAGCACCTGGGCTTCGCGCAGGCGACGGCACTGAACGCGGTCGAGATCACCTCCGAAGGCGTCTCGGGCACGCGCGCGGCGGACGACGGCAACCAGTCGGTGTCGGTCTCGTTCCCGGCGGTCATCTCGATCACCGAGGCGCTTCCGGATGCGCGGTTCCCGAACTTCAAGGGCATCATGGCGGCGAAGAAGAAGCCCCTCGAGGTGCTCTCGCTCGCTGATCTCGGCGTCTCCGCTGACCCTGCTGCAGCGCCCCGCACGATCATGACGACCGTGTCCGAGAAGCCCCCGCGCGCGGCGGGTGTGAAGATCACCGATGAGGGCGACGCCGGTGCGCAGCTGGTCGAGTTCCTCGCGCAGAACAGGCTGGTGTGACGATGACCTACCCCGCAGACTCCGTCCTCGTCCTCGTCGACGTCACCCCTTCCGGTGATGCGGCCAGCTCGACGGCGGCCCTGATCGGTGCCGCCTCGCTGGTCGGTTCGCCCGTCGCGCTGGTTCCCGGTGGCGCCCAGGCCGCCGTGGATGCCGCGGCTGCCGCCGGCGCGCAGGTCGTTCTCACCTCGGATGCTGACGCCGAAACCCTCACGGTCCCGCTGGTCGATGCGCTGCAGGCGGCGTACAAGAAGGTGCAGCCTGCGGCTGTGCTGATCTCGAACTCCATCACCGGTCGGGATGTCGCCGGGCGGCTCGCTGTCCGCGAGAAGCTCGCCGTCTCGGTCGACGCGATCGGCGTCTCCCGTGACGAGGAGGGCATCGTCGCGCACCACTCCGTGTACGGCGGCGCGTATCTCGTCGACTCGGCGCCCACCTTCGGGGCGCCGGTGATCACGATCCGCCAGGGAGCGGTGGATGCTCGCGCCGAGGCCGTCGCCTCACCTGCTGTCGAGGCGCTTGAGGTCGCCGCATCCGGCGCTGCCGCCGCTAAGGCTGGCACGGTCGAGGTCGTCGAGGTCGAGTCCTCCCGCCCCGAGCTGCGCGGTGCCACGAAGGTCGTCTCGGGTGGCCGTGGTCTCGGGTCGAAGGAGCAGTTCGTTCTCATCGAGCAGCTCGCCGACGCGCTGGGCGCGGCGATCGGTGCCTCGCGTGCGGCGGTGGATGCCGGATACATCCCCTACGCCCACCAGGTCGGACAGACCGGCGTCTCGGTGTCGCCTCAGCTGTATGTCGCGGTCGGGATCTCGGGTGCGATCCAGCACCGGGCCGGCATGCAGACCGCGAAGACCATCGTCGCGATCAACAAGGACGGCGACGCCCCGATCTTCGACATCGCCGATTTCGGCATCGTCGGCGACCTGTTCACGATCGTGCCGCAGGTCGTCGAGGCCCTCGAAGCACGGAAGAAGTAGTCATGGCGACGCGGATGCTCAGGCGGGGCCTGCCGCGAGTGGCCGGCGGAGAGCCCTGGCCCCCGGCCGGTGATGTCGAGGTGGCGGATGCTGCGTCACCTGCTGCTGGGGCAGCTGCTAGGTCTGGGGCGGCGCCGGCGGCTGGGGAAGGCTTCGACTCCCTGACGGTCGCTCAGCCCGTTTCGTCTCCGGCTGCTCCGCAGCCTGCGCTCAACGACCCGCAAGATCAGCCCACGGGAGGGGCGGCGCTGCGCCGTGGACTTCCGCGCACTCCCGGCGGTGAGCCCTGGCCTCCCGCGGATGCCGCGCCTGCCGCCGCATCCGCTGCTGCTCCGGCCACCGCTGCTGCTCCCGCCGCCGCGGCTGCTCTCGCTGCCGCTGCCCCCGAGGGCTCCCCGCGGGTCGTTGAGCGAGCCGAAGGCGAGACGAAACGGGTTGAGCGAGCGCAGCGAGTCGAAGCCACCGCTCCCGCAGTAGCCACCTCCGGCGAAGCCCTTCGCCGCGGCCTCCCGCGCACGCCCGGTGGCGAGCCGTGGCCCCCGGCCGGCACGACCGCGGTCGTCGCTGCTCCGGTCGCTGAGCCTGTCGAAGCGTCCGAAGCTGCCGCAGCGACGGCGAGCGCTTCAACCGGCTCAGTGAGCGCTGCCCCGGCATCCACCGCCGTCGCAGCGATCGACGTGAGCACGCCGCTGCCGTTCCAGCGCACGGTGTTCCCCGGCAAGACCGCGTTCACGCGTTCCGCGCCGAACCCGGAACCGGTCCGCATCGGCCCGTTCACCAAGGCCCAGTGGGCTGGCACCGTGCTCGTCGGTGGCATCGCCCTGCTGGGAGCTGCCGCGATGGCGGTGCTGCTGGTGCGCTGGCTGCTCAGCTTCGGCGCTCTGCAGGACTTCGTCGCCACCTACCCGGGCGAGTACCACCTGCCCGAAGGGGCTCCGGTCGGATTCCCCGGGTGGCTCGGGTGGCAGCACTTCTTCAACGTCTTCCTGATGGTGCTGATCATCCGCTCCGGGCTCCGCATCCGGAACGAGAAACGTCCCACCGCGTTCTGGACTCCTCGGGGCAACGCCAAGGGCAAGGTCAGCCTGACGATCTGGTTCCACCAGGCCCTCGACATCCTCTGGCTGCTCAACGGTGTCGTCTTCGTCGTGATGCTGTTCGTCACCGGCCAGTGGATGCGGGTGATCCCCACCAGCTGGGAGGTCTTCCCCAACGCGATCTCCGCGGTGCTGCAGTACATCTCGCTGGACTGGCCGACCGAGAACGGCTGGGTGAACTACAACTCCATCCAGCAGATCGCCTACTTCGCGACGATCTTCCTCGCGGCCCCGCTCGCGGCCGTCACCGGATTCCGGATGAGTGGCATGTGGCCCAAGAACGCCGAGAAGCTCAGCAAGGCATACCCGATCGAGTGGGCGCGCGCGCTGCACTTCCCGGTGATGCTCTACTTCCTCGTGTTCATCGCGATCCACGTGTTCCTCGTGTTCGCCACCGGGGCGCTGCGGAACCTGAACCACATGTACGCCGCGCAGGGGTCTGTCGACCCCAACGCGTATGCGGACAACTGGACAGGATTCTGGTTCCTCGTGGCATCCCTCGTCGTCATTGCCGCAGCCTGGATCGCCGCACGTCCGCTGGTGCTCGCACCGATCGCGAAACTGTTCGGCACGGTCAGCAGCCGCTGACGCGGAGCGAGCGGGGGAGCGGCTTCGACTCGCTCCGCTCGCTCAGCCCGTTTCGTCTGCGCGGCCTTCGGCCGCTCCGCTCAACGACCCGCGGGAAGACCCCGCGCTAGCGGCTCAGGGGCGGACGAAGCGGACTTCGGTGAGCGTCTCGCCGAGGAACGGCTCGGTGTGCGTCGCGCCGTCGAGGTGGAAGCCGTTGCGCGTGTAGAAGCGGTGGGCGCGCGGGTTGTCCTCGGCGACCCACAGGTACAGCGGCTCGTCCTTCTCGACGGCGGCGTCGAAGAGCTTCTGGCCGAGTCCGGTGGAGTGCCACTCGTGCAGCAGGTAGATGAAGTACAGCTCGCGGAACGCCGGAGAATCCTTGTCGCGGGCAGGTCCCGATCCTACGAATCCGACGATCTCGCCGTCGACGAGCGCGGCGCTCATCTTGAAGTCGTCTCCCTGAGAGGCCCAGTGCGTCCACAGCTCGGCCATGCGGCGGGGGGAGACCCGCTCGAGCGCAGCCTTGCTGATCAGGTGGTCGTAGGTCTCGTGCCAGCACTGGGCGTGCACGCGGCCAAGGGCTTCCGCATCCACATCACGGACCGGACGGACAATGACTTCAGGCTGGGCATCGGCGCTCATGCCGCGACTCTACGCGCGCCCCGCGAGAACGGGAAATCGAGGGACGCCGCTGTCACATTCCTACAATCGTCTCCGCGGATCGTGCGCCGGTGACTACCATCGAACCTCGTGAACGTGATCTGGCGAACCCTGCTCGTGATGTGGCGTGCGCGCCGTCGGCTGCGACGCGAAGGACGCATCGCACCGACGGAGATCAGCCGGATCCGACTGACCACCCTGCCGACCGACATCGACGTGCTCCGGCACATGAACAACGGCCGCTACCTGTCGCTGTTCGACCTCGGCCGCTGGGATCTGCTCACGCGCACCGGCATGGGCGATGCGATGAAGCGCTACGGCTGGTACGGGGTCGTGTCCGCCGAGACCGTCACCTTCCGCAAGTCGCTTGAGCTGTGGCAGCGCTTCGACGTCGAGTCGCGCCTGCTCGGTCACGACGACAAGGCGATCTACCTGGAGCACCGTGCTGTCGTGGACGGCGAGATCTACGCCAGGGCGATCATCCGCAGCCGCATGCTCAAGCGTTCGGGCGGCACACTTTCGCACGAGGAGCTGTTCGGCGCGATCGGTCGCCCCGAGGGGCTCCCAGAGGTCGAGCAGTGGATGCACGACTGGGCGGAAGCCTCGTCGCTGCCGCCGACGCGGGCGGATGCTCCCAGCATCTGGAAGTGACTCAGGGGCCCTGGTGACGCGCCGGCTGACGCATTAGTGTCGAACGCTAAGCGAGGGAGCACCACATGTCAGACGAGCGTAAGAACCCCGATCCGGATCACCCTCAGTTCGGAACTCCGCAGTATCCCGATCCGGTCGCGCCGGTCGCTTACCCCGGAGCGGTCGCGCCGGGCAGCATGTCGGATGCGCCGGGCAGCATGTCGGAGCAGTACCCCGGATACACCGGACCTTCCCCGTACCCGCCGGCACCCATCAGCCAGAGCCCTGGCGCAGGAGGGCTGGCGATCGCCGCGCTGATCGTCGGCATCTTCGCCTTCCTGCTCGGCTGGGTTCCGGTGATCGGCTTCACCCTCGCCGTCGCGGGTATCGTGCTCGGCATCCTCGCCGTGCGCCGGCCGCGCGGCAAGGCATTCGGGATCACGGCGATCGTGCTGTCGGCGCTCGGTGCGCTGGCCGGTCTCCTCCTGGTGGTCGGCATCCTCGCCTGGATGCCGATCGCGAACTGACCACACCGCACCAGCACGGTCGCGGAGAGAGCCGCACAAGCCTGAGGTCGCTTCGCTGTGGCGCCTCGCCAGCGGGCCTGGGCGAATCTAGGCTGAAGACATGTCAGTGTCGCCCGCCCACGGGGCATCCCCTCTCGCCGACAGCGCGGTCGAACTCGCGCGCCGGTGGATCGTCGAAGCATCCGAGGCCGAGGTCGACCCCGCCGCCGAACGCCTCGCCGACGTCCTCCAGGACGAGAACGGCCTGCCCTTCACCCTCGGCTTCGTCGACGGTGTCATGCGCCCGGAGAGCCTGTCCGCCGCGGCGGCGCAGCTGCAGCGGATCGCCCCCATCGTCCCCGACTTCCTGCCGTGGTACCTGCGCGGTGCCGTGCGCGTCGGCGGCGGAATCGCTCCCGTGCTGCCTTCCCCGGTGGTGCCGATCGCCCGCCGCGTGCTGCGCGAGATGGTCGGACACCTCGTCGTCGACGCCCGCCCGGCCAAGCTCGGAGCGGCGATAGAGAAACTCCGTGAATCGGGCGCGCGGCTGAACCTCAATCTGCTCGGCGAGGCCGTGCTCGGAGAGGACGAGGCCAAGCGGCGGCTCGACGGCATCCACGACCTCATCCGGCGCGACGACGTCGACTACGTCTCCGTCAAGGTCTCGTCCGTCATGAGCCACCTGTCGATGTGGGCCTTCGACGAGGTGGTCGAGCGCGTGGTCGAGCGCCTGACGCCGCTGTACATCACGGCAGCGAAGACCGGCACCTTCATCAATCTCGACATGGAGGAGTACCGCGACCTCGACCTGACCATCGCTGTGTTCACCCGCATCCTCGAGAACCCGCGCCTGCAGCTGCTCGAAGCCGGCATCGTGCTGCAGGCGTACCTCCCTGACGCGCTCGGAGCCATGAGGGAGCTCACGGCCTGGGCGAAGGATCGCGTCGCGCACGGGGGAGCGAAGATCAAGGTGCGGCTCGTCAAGGGCGCCAACCTCCCGATGGAGCAGGTGGATGCCGTTACGCACGGCTGGCCGCTGGCCACTTACGAGACCAAGCTCGACACGGACGCGAATTATCTGCGAGTGCTCGACGAGGCGCTGCGGCCCGAGAACACGGCCGCAGTCCGGCTCGGGATCGCCGGGCACAATCTGTTCGGCATCGCGTACGCCTGGCTGCTCGCCGGAGAACGCGGCGTCCGCAGCGAGATCGACTTCGAGATGCTGCTCGGCATGGCGCAGGGGCAGGTGCAGGCCGTCTCCCGCGAGGTCGGACCGGTGCTGCTGTACGTGCCCGTCGTGAAACCCGAGGAGTTCGACGTCGCCATCAGCTACCTGGTGCGCAGGCTGGAGGAGAACGCCGAGCAGGACAACTTCCTCTCCGCGGCGTTCCACCTGCATGACGACGAGAGCCTGTTCGCGCGCGAGCGCGACCGTTTCCTGCGGGCGCTCGCACGCGCCGACGATCGGACTATGCGGACGGTGCCGTTCCGGACGCAGAATCGTCGGACGCCGGTGCACGAGTCGCTGCGACCTCCTGCTGCAGCGCAGGCCGAGGACGGCGACCTCACCCAGGTCGTGCTCGGTATCGCGCGCGGATCCGGCAGCGGCGATGCCTTCGTCGAGACGGCCGTCTATTCCAAGCGCGAGCTGGAGGCGGACTCGGGTGGCGCCCCAGGTTTCCGCAACACCCCCGACAGCGACCCGGCGCTTCCGGCGAACCGCGAGTGGGCCCGCGGCATCCGCTCCCGCATCGCGACCTCGACAGCGGGTCTCGACACGCTCAGGGCGGCACGCGTCGACGACGAGAGTCTGCTCGACCAGACGATCGAGCGGGTGCGCACGGCGGCTCCGGCGTGGGGCGCGCGCCCGGCCGCGGAGCGCGCGGAAACACTGCTGCGCGCCGCCGCCGCCCTCGAGTCACGCCGCGCAGAACTCATCGAGGTCGCGGCCTCCGAAACGGGCAAGGTGCTTGCCGAGGCCGACATCGAGGTCAGCGAGGCCGTCGACTTCGCCCGCTACTACGGCGTCAAGGCGCGCGAACTGGATGCCATCACCGGTGCCTCTTTCGAGCCGGCACGGCTCACGGTCGTCACGCCGCCGTGGAACTTCCCGCTCGCGATTCCCGCCGGGGGAGTGCTCGCGGCGCTCGCCGCAGGATCCGGCGTCGTCTTCAAGCCCGCGCCGCAGGCGCGCCGCTGCGCCGCCGTGATCGCCGAGGCGCTGTGGGAGGCCGGCATCCCGCGCGATGTCCTCGCGCTCGTCGACATCGAGGAGGGGGCGCTCGGTCAGCGGCTCATCTCGAGTGAGGCGGTGGACCGCGTCATCCTCACCGGCTCGTGGGACACCGCTGCGCTGTTCCGGTCCTGGCGCCCTGACCTGCCGCTGCTCGCCGAGACCAGCGGCAAGAACGCGATCGTCATCGCGCCCTCCGCCGACCTCGATCTCGCGGTCGCCGACCTGGTCAAGAGCGCGTTCGGTCACGCCGGGCAGAAGTGCTCGGCGGCATCCCTGGTGATCCTCGTCGGACCGGTCGGGCGCTCCAAGCGCTTCGCGCGTCAGCTCGTGGATGCCGTCCGCTCGTTGCACGTCGGATGGACGACGGACCCTCTGAGCGAGGTCGGCCCGGTGATCGAGAAGCCGCAGGGCAAACTCGCTTGGGCGCTCAGCGAGCTGGAGGGCGATGAGCAGTGGCTGATCAAGCCGCAGCCGGTCGCCGGGGATGACACCGGGCGGATGTGGCGGCCCGGGGTTCGCGTCGGCGTGCAGCCGGGCTCGCGATTCCACATGGAGGAGTTCTTCGGACCCGTGCTCGGCATCATGCACGCCTCGACGCTCGAGCGCGCGATCGAGATGCAGAACGCCGTGGACTACGGCCTCACGGCAGGGCTCCACACACAGGATCCCGCCGACCTCGCCGTGTGGCTCGACCGAGTCCAGGCCGGAAACCTCTACGTGAACCGGGGCATCACCGGTGCCATCGTGCAGCGTCAGCCGTTCGGAGGATGGAAGCGCTCGTCCGTCGGACCCGGCACCAAGGCCGGCGGACCGAACTACCTGATCGGGCTCGGCAGCTGGCACGCACGCAGCGGCGGCCCGGCATCCAGCACGTTGCACCTGCGCGGCCTGGACTCGCGCATCACCGACCTCATCGAAGCAGCGCAGCCCTCCCTCGACTTCGAGAGCTTCGAATGGCTGCGCCGTGCGGCGCTGTCGGATGCCGTGGCCTGGGACCGCGAGTTCGGCCAGGTGCGAGACGTCTCGCAACTCGGTGTCGAGCGGAACCTGTTCCGCTACCGGCCGTTGCCGGTGATGATCCGCGCGACGGGGGATGCCGGCTGGCACGAGCTGCTGCGCGTGGTCATCGCCGGCATCCGCACCGGATCGAAGTTCTTCCTCTCGACGCCGGTGGGCCTGCCCGCCGAAGTGCGCCGGACCCTGTCCGAACTGCGCGTGCCGGTCGCGGTCGAGAGCGACGAGGAATGGGTGGCTCGGATGTCGCGCGAGGATGAGACCGACCTTCTCGCTGCGGATGCCGCGCCGCGCGCCTCGCGCGTGCGCCTGGTGGGACCGCGGGATGCCGTCGCGGTCCTCCACCGCCGGCTCGCGGAGGCCGTCGGCGGTGATCCAGACCTTGCGGTCTACGACGGCGAGGTCACTTCGGCCGGGCGCATCGAGCTGCTGCCGTTCGTGCACGAGCAGGCGATCGCCATCACCGCGCACCGGTTCGGAAACCCGGATGACTGGAGCGCGAGCATCATCTGACTCGACCCAAGTGTAAAAAATTCTTGACACGGATGCCGTGACCGCAGTAGCTTGAAGGTGTCAAGAATCTTTTACACCGGAGGTCATCATGGTCTACGCAGAACGCACCGTCTGGGCGACGCTGATCGCCACAGCCGTCATCATCCCGGGCTATATCGTCGTGATCCTGCAGCAGGCGGGTGACGGGCCGCTCACCTCGGTCGACTGGTTCCCGATCATGCTGTGGGCGATCGGCATCAGCATCGTGGGCGCCATCGTCATCGGCATCCTGTGGGGGATCGTCATCGGCCTCCGCGATCCGAACGGCGCGACGACCTCCGACATCCGCGATCGAGACATCGACCGGATGGGCGGGCGCGTCGAGCACTCGCTGCTCGTGATCACCGGACTCGGCGTCATCGCGCTGTGCGCGGTCGGGGCCGACGTGTTCTGGATCGCCAACGCGATGTTCATCGGCTTCGCGATCTCCGCGTTCGTCGGCGGCGTGGCGCGAGTCATCGCGTACCGGCGAGGACTCGCGTGATGGTCAAGCCCACACTCGTCACCAACAGCATCCGCGCACGACGCGAGGAGGCCGGCATCACACAGGCCGATCTCGCCGGCCGTATCGGCGTCACCCGCCAGACGCTCATCGCCATCGAGCAGGGCAGGTATTCGCCCACGCTCGAACTCGCCTTTCAGATCGCTCGCGCTTTCGAGGTCGGCATCGACGACCTCTTCCAATACCCGGCCCAATCCTCAGGGGACTGACATGAGCACCACGATCACGAAGACCATGCCCGCCTGGCTCAACGACAGCTACGGCCCAGCCGCCGGCACCCGGCGGGAGACGGTGGCCACACCGCAGCCGGGACGCGGCGAGGTGCTGCTGCGCATCCGCGCCACCGCGCTCAACGCCGCCGACGTGCGACTCATGCTGGGCGATCCGCTGCTGATGCGGCTCGTGTTCGGCCTGCGGCGCCCCAAGCAGCCGATCCGAGGAAACGATGTCGCAGGCACGGTCGTCGCGGTCGGCGAGGACGTCGACGCGGCCCTGATCGGCGACGAGGTCGTCGCCGAGCTCGACAGCGGCGGGCTCGCGGCCTACGCCGTCGCCCGCGCTGACCGGCTCGTCACGCGTCCGGAAGCGCTGGCACCCGAGGCCGCGGCCACGCTGCCCATCTCGGGCGGCACGGCCGTGCAAGCGCTGGATGCCGCCGGCATCAGCACCGGCCAGCGGGTGCTCGTGATCGGAGCATCCGGGGGAGTGGGCACCTTCGTGGTGCAGCTCGCGGCCCTGCGCGGTGCGGAGGTGTGGGCGACCTGCGGCCAGCCCAACCGTGCACTGGTGGAATCGCTCGGCGCCACCCGCACGTTCGACTACCGCACCACCGATCTCTCCACGCTCCCGGGTTCGTTCGACGCGATCATCGAGATCGCGGGCTCCCGGCCGCTGCGCCGGCTCAAGCGCCTGCTGACCCCGACCGGGGTGGTCGCGATGGTCGGTGGGGACGGCGGCCACGTGCTCGGTCCGATTCCCCGGATCCTGCGCGGGCTGCTCCTGTCCATCGGCTCTCGCCGCAGCATCCGCATGGTCGCCGCCGTCGCGAAGCGCGACGTCAACGAGCAGCTCGTCGCGCTCGCGCTTGCCGGGCGGATTACGCCCGTGATCGAGCGGACGCTGCCATGGGATGCCGCGGTCGAGGGGCTCGCCCGCCTCGAATCCGGCCACACGGTCGGGAAGGTCGTGGTGCTCGGGATGCCGTGAGCTGGTGGCGAACATCCAGGGCCGGATGCCAGAATGAAACCGGCGTGCCTGCGTCGCATCTTCCCCGCCCTCGATCCCTGAGCCTGTCGAAGGGGCGAACGGGTCGAACTTCCGCCGGGCCCCTGGACAGCGTCCGCCGCATCTCTTCGAGGAGCAAGATGTCGACGCCAGAAACCGTCACCGCCCCCGCGCCCGTCCGAACCGCGCAGCACCGCCGCTACCTGATGTGCCGTCCGGAGCACTTCACGGTCAGCTACAAGATCAACCCGTGGATGGAGCCCGCCAAGCCCACCGACACGGCCAACGCGGTCGCCCAGTGGCAGAAGCTGTACGACCTGTATCTGGAACTCGGCCACGAGGTCGAGCTCATCGAGCCGCTCGCCGGCTACCCCGACATGGTCTACACCGCCAACGGCGGTTTCCTGATCGACGGTCGCGCCTACGTGCCGAAGTTCCGGTTCGAGCAGCGCGCCGGCGAAGCGCCGGCCTTCGCGGACTGGTTCCGCGACCACGACCTCGACACCATCGAACCCGATGAGGTCAACGAGGGGGAGGGTGACTTCCTGCTCGTCGGGAACACGATCCTCGCCGGCACGGGCTTCCGCTCCACCGGAGACAGTCACCGCGAGGTCGGCGAGGTCTTCGGTCGCGAGGTCGTCTCGCTGAACCTCGTCGACCCGCGCTTCTACCACCTCGACACCGCGATCGCCGTACTCGATCCGGTCGAGGGCGTCGAGAACGGCGGGCCAGAGAAGGCCAACATCGCCTACCTGCCGGGAGCCTTCGACGACGCGAGCCGCGCGATCCTCGAGGAGCGCTACCCGGATGCCATCCTGGTGTCCGACGAGGACGGCTCGGTGTTCGGGCTGAACTCCGCCAGCGACGGATACAACGTCATCATCTCCCCGCGCGCCAAGGGCTTCGAGAAGCAGCTTCGCGAGCGCGGCTACAACCCGATCACCGTCGACCTTTCGGAGCTGCTGCTCGGCGGCGGCGGCATCAAGTGCTGCACCCTGGAACTGCGAGGCGCGAAATGACCACGACGACCCCGGCGACCGGCACTGAAGCCCACGTCGCCGAGAACTATCACCCGCTTCCGGTGACCATCGCGTCCGGCGAGGGCGTCTGGGTCACGGACACCGAAGGCAAGCGCTACCTCGATCTGCTCGCGGCTTACTCTGCGGTGAACTTCGGGCACCGGCATCCCGCGCTCGTCGATGCCACGGTCCAGCAGCTGGGACGAATCACCCTCACCAGCCGCGCGTTCATGAACGACCGCCTCGAGCCGTTCGCCGAAGCGCTGGCCCGGCTGTGCGGCAAGGAGCTCGTGCTGCCGATGAACACGGGGGCGGAGGCCGTCGAGACGGGCATCAAGGTCGCTCGCGCGTGGGGCTACCGTGTCAAGGGCATCGCCGCGGGGAAGGCGCGCATCGTCGTCGCCGCCGGCAACTTCCACGGCCGCACCACGACGATCGTGAGCTTCAGCGACGACGAGACGGCACGCGCCGGCTTCGGACCGTTCACTCCCGGTTTCGATGCCGTCCCGTACGGAGACGCGGATGCCATCGCCGCAGCCATCACGGACGAGACCGCCGCGGTGCTCGTCGAGCCGATCCAGGGCGAGGCCGGCGTCGTCATCCCACCCGAGGGATACCTGAAACGGATCCGCGAGATCTGCGATGAGCGGGGCGTCCTGTTCATCGCGGACGAGATCCAGGCAGGCCTCGGCCGCGTCGGCGAGACGTTTGCGTGCGACCGTGAGGGCGTCATCCCCGACCTGTACCTGCTCGGCAAGGCGCTCGGCGGCGGCATCCTGCCCGTCTCCGCCGTGGTCGGCGACCGCGATGTGCTCGGGGTCATCCGCCCCGGCGAGCACGGCTCGACCTTCGGAGGTAATCCGCTGGCTGCTGCCGTCGGGCTGCGCGTGGTCGAACTGCTCGAGACCGGCGAGTTCCAGGAACGTGCCCGCCAGCTCGGCGCGCACCTGCAGCAGGGGCTCGAGAAGCTGGTCGGACACGGCGTCACCGGCATCCGCGTCGCAGGGCTCTGGGCCGGCGTCGACATCGACCCCGCCCGCGGCACCGGCCGCGAGATCAGCGAGAAGCTCATGGAGCGCGGTGTGCTCGTCAAGGACACGCACGGCCAGACGATCCGCATCGCGCCGCCGCTGGTGATCCGCGCGACCGAGATCGACTGGGCGCTCGAGCAGCTGCGGGTCGTGCTGGAGGGCTGAGGAGCCCGAAGAGCGGGCGGCGACGGAAAGCCACCGCCCGCTCAGATCATTTCTGAAGGTCGCCCGCCTCTTCGCCGGCCGTGAGCGTTTCGGGCAGACTGCGGATGCCGACGATACCGATCACGCTGAGCACGACGAGATAGCCGGCGACGAGCCACGGGGATCCACCTGCCCAGGCGACCAGCGCTGTCGCGACCAGAGGTGCGGTGCCGCCGACCAGGGCCGCGGGGATCTCTCGAGAGATCGCAATGCCGCTCCACCGCATCCGAGTCGGGAACAGCTCCGCCAGCATCGCCGCGCTCACGCCGATGGTTCCGCCCTGAATGACGGCCAGGCCCAGGATGAGCGAGATCCCTACCACCCAGGAATTCTCGGTGTTGAACAGCCAGAACATCGGGAAAGCGAACACCACGGCGAAGATCGCGGCGGCCATCAGCACAGGTTTGCGGCCGATGCGGTCGGCGAGCCTTCCGCACAGCAGAGTGACCGGGATGGTCAGCAGCTCGGCGGCCACGAGGCCGATGAGTGCGTGCGTGGGATTAACTGTGAGCGTGCCGGTGGTGTACGACAGCGAGAAGGTCTGGACTACGTACACCCAGGGCAGTGCGAAGACGAACAGCGCCATTCCCGCCAGCAGGATGCGCCAGTGACTGCGCACGGCCTCGACCAGCGGCGCGGAGGTGACCTCGCCCTGCTTCTCGGCCGCCTCGAATGCTGCGGTCTCTTTGACGCGCAGGCGGAAATAGAGCGCGAAAGCGACGATGACGATGCTGGCGACGAAGGGGATGCGCCAGCCCCACGACTGGAACTGCTCCTTCGGCAGCAGGCTGATCAGTGCGAATGCGACGGTGGCCAGCGCCATGCCGACATAGACGGCTGCGCCCGGGAAGCCCGCGATGAACGCGCGATTGCGGTTCGGAGCAGACTCGCTGGCCATCGTCATCGCGCCGGCGAACTCGGCGCCAGCACCTGCGCCCTGGAACAGCCGCAGCACGATGAGAAGGACCGGGGCCCAGACGCCGATCGTCTCGCCGGTCGGCAGCAGTCCGATCAGGGTCGTCGCGAGGCCCATCATCAGCAGGGTCACCAGCAGCGTGGTCTTCCTGCCGATCCGGTCGCCGAAGTGCGCGAAGATCAGGCCGCCGATGGGGCGAGCGCCGAAGCCCACCGCGAATCCGGCGAATGCCCCGAGCAGACCGGCGAGGTCGCCTGCGCCCGGAAAGAACAGCGGTGCGAACACCAGCGCCGACGCGAGTCCGTACAACGTGAAGTCATACCATTCGATGATCGTCCCGACAGAGCTCCCGATCACCGCCCGGCGGCGCTGGCTGCGGGTGTCGAGTCCCGAGCTGTCGATGTCGTCGGCGGGCACGGTGGTCATGGCACTCCTTCGTGTGACGGACGTCCGCCGGCGGGGTGAGCGCCAGCGGACACAACGAGAGCCACACTAGGAGCTAAGGAAGCGGGTTTCGATGGGCCCGTGCCACATGTTCTCCCGCCCTTTGTGGGTGGGAGGCATATCGGGGAGTTCGAGCGTCACCGCACCGGCGGAGCCTGGTCCTCTCCGTGCTCTGGGACATCCTGATCGTCGTGCGCCGACAGCTCGTCTTCCGAGACCAGCTCGTCGACGTCGAGCGTTCCTGGCCCCGCGTCGGAGCGGCGTTCCGCGTCGAGCACCTCATGACGGATCCGGATCGGGGCGGTCGGCGAGACCGGGATACCCAGCCGTTGCTGCAGATGGCGCAGCCAGCGCGGCTGCGCACCCAGAACCCCGGTCGCGTCGCGGGATTCGACCTCCAGTCCGTAGTAGTCACCGATCTTGTCGATGAGCTGAGCACGCTCGGCCCGCGCGTAGGCGCGGCGCTCGCGGGTGAACGCCACGACCGTGGACCAGCAGATCAGCAGCATCACGACGCTGAACGGCAGCGCGATCGTTATGGCCGCCGTCTGCAGGGCCGTGAGCCCGCCCGCCAGCAGCAGGGCGATCGCGAGAGCCGCGGTCACGGCGACGAAGAAGGTGCGGATCCAGCGCTTCGGGTTCTGCTGACCGCCGGTGGCGATCATGCCCATCACGAGAGCGCCCGAGTCCGCCGACGTGACGAAGAAGATCGTGATGAGCAGAATCACGCCGATACTGACGATCGTCGTGCCCGGCACGTGCTGAAGCATCTCGAACAGCGCGCCCTGCAGATCGACGCCGCCTTCGTCGTTCAGCAGTACACCGGGATCTGCGAGTTCCATCGCCAGCGCGGAGCCGCCCAGCACCGCGAACCAGAGGATGCCGAGCAGCGTGGGCACGAGGATCACCCCGGCGACGAACTCGCGCACGGTGCGGCCCTTCGAGATGCGAGCGATGAAGATCCCGACGAACGGCGCCCACGAGATCCACCAGCCCCAGTAGAACGAGGTCCATCCGGCCTGCCACGCCTCGCCGGCCTCACCTTGGAACGCGCTGACGTTGAAGGAGAGGCCGACGAAGTTCTGAACGTAGTAGCCGATCGACTGCACGAAGTCGCGCAGCAGGAACTCGCTCGGTCCCACGATGAGCAGATAGAGCACGAGGAGCCCCGCCATCACGAGGTTGATGTTCGACAGCCACTTCATGCCCTTGGTGACCCCGGAGAGCACGGAGGCGAGCACGAACACCGAGATGATCAGGATGATCACCACCTGCGTGGTCTCGTCGGGGTCGGCGATGCCGGCGACGCTGAGTCCCGAGCTGATCTGCAGCACGCCCAGTCCGAGAGAGGTCGCCACGCCGAAGAGCGTGCCGACGAGCGCGATGACGTCGATCGCGTGTCCCCAGCCGCCCTCGACGCGCTTGCCGAGCAGCGGCTCGAGCGTCCAGCGGATCGAGATCGGCCGCCGGCGGCGATGGATGGCGTACGCCAGGGCGAGCCCGATGACGACGTAGATCGACCAGGCGTGCACGCCCCAGTGCAGGTAGGTCTGGCCGAGCGCTGCTTGGGCGAGTTGCTGCGGCGTCCCGGTCACGCCGGGCCGCGGGTCGGCGAAGTGCGTGAGCGGCTCGGAGACGCCGTAGAACACCAGGCCGATGCCCATGCCGGCCGCGAACAGCAGCGAGAACCAGCTCATCAGCGAGAACTCGGGCTCGTCATCGTCCTTGCCGAGCTTGATGTCGCCGAACCTGCTGAAGCCCAGGAACAGGCTGAACACCACGAACACCGCGGCGATCAGCACGTAGTACCAGTTGAACGCGTTGACGATCGTGGTCTGAATCGCCTCGAACAGGCTTTCCGCGATCCCAGGTGCGATGAGCGTGAACGCGACGAACGCGATCACGATCACGGCGGCCGGCCAGAACACCCAGCGCTGCACCGGAGGCAGCGACCGGCGTGGTGCGGCTGTGCCGGCATCCGTCACGTCGGCGGTGGCGGATGCCGCGGCATCCCGTGACTGATCATCATCAGCCGGTCCCTGAGCCTGTCGAAGGGTCATGGCACCCACGCTAGTCACATCGCGCGCGGAGCGGCAGAGTCAGTCGGCGCGTTCGGCGCGTTCCGTCTGCTCGGTGCGGATGGGCGTGGTCGCGGCGGCGACCTCGTCGCTGAAGACGACCGGGTCGACGCGCACGACCGAGATCGGCCGCGTCTCGTCGATGGTGAGCCGGAACCGCGAGCTCTCGTGGCGGTGCAGCCGGCCGGATCCGACGATCCAGGACAGTCCGATCGCCATCGCGACGAGTCCCGCGATGCCGCCGACGAGGATCGCCGCCCTGGGCCCGGCGGCATCGGTGATCCATCCTGCGATGGGTGCGCCGATCGGCGTCGAACCCATCACGACCGCCATGTACAGGGCGAGAACGCGCCCGCGCAGCGCCGGATCGGTCGTGGTCTGCACATAGCCGTTGGCAGTGGTCAGCATGGTCACGGTCGAGAATCCGACGAAGATCAGCACGGCCGCGTAGCTCCAGTAGCTCGGCATCCATGACGACACGACGGATGCCAGTCCGAACAGGCCGGCCGCGAAGATCAGTACGCGAACGCGCGCGCGGTCGCGGCGGGCGG